>CAKRNE010000001.1 GCA_934365945.1 uncultured Agathobacter sp.
ATTGATTCTCAAAATCTTTCAAGGTTTCTCACTGTTCAGTTATCAATGTTCTTTGTTTCGCTTTCTTGCGACAGCTTGATTATTTTATCAAATCACTGTTCGTTTGTCAAGCACTTTTTTTATTTTTTTGAACTCTGTTTTTAAGTTCTCTGTCTTGCGACAGCTTGATTATTCTATCAAAATGTTTTTCATTTGTCAAGAACTTTTTTCGTTTTCTTTTGTACCTCTGTTTTAAGGCAAAAGAAAGCGCAGGGGGTGGGATTCGAACCCACGCGCCCTTGCGGACAAACGGTTTTCAAGACCGCCTCGTTATGACCACTTCGATACCCCTGCGTGTCACAATTAACACGTAATTGTTTAGTTGTCTGCACTTGTTCAGCGCAGGATTTATATTATCATCAATATTACGATATGTCAACACTAATTTCTAATTTTTTTTACATTTTTTCTCTTTTCTTCAAAAAAAGCTCTGCAATCCCCATATCTTCAGGAGTTGTGACCTTTATATTTTCATATGAGCCCTCTATGAGCTTTACTTTTGTGTCACTCCCATACTCTACTATCATTGCATCATCTGTAATTACCGGCACACTTTTACCGTATGACATATCACTAAACAGCTTATCATAGGACCGGGCCAGCAGATCATACTCAAAGCATTGTGGTGTCTGAATCTGCCACAGGCTTTTCCTATCCGGAGTGTTTGCTGAATATCCGGATTCATCCGACACCTTTATTGTATCCTTTACAGGCATTCCAGCCACGCAAGCTTTCTCTTTTTCAACCGTATGCATAGAACGGACTATTATTTCATTATCTACCAGGGGGCGTGCGCCGTCATGGATCAGCACATAGTCTGCGCCCTTTGCTGCTTTGAGCCCCTCGTATACAGAGTTGTAGCGTTCTTTGCCGCCCTGTACTATTGCTTTCACCTTTTTAAAGCCATATTTTTCGATTATCGAATGTCTGAAATACTCAATATAATCGGCGCTGCAGACTATGACTATTTTATCAACAGGGCTATCCTCAAATGCTTTTATACTATAATAAATCACAGGCTGCCCTAAAAGCTCCATATACTGCTTTGGCATATTGCTTCTCATCCGGCTTCCTGTACCGGCTGAGAGTATGATTGCCGTGAACTTTTTCTTGTCCATATTCATTCCTTTTCCTATCCATGATAAATCTGCATATTATGCTTACTCACCGGTGTAACCGGAAATAATTACAGAATCATTCACCAAGCTTTAGATTCGGAACAGCATTCAGATCAAGTCCTGACCTCTTGCCTGCTATAAAATCATAGTATGCCGCCGCACCTATCATTGCTGCATTATCTGTACACAGTATCGGTGACGGACGATAGAATTTAACACCCTTGCGCGCGCACATTTCCTCCATAGCATGACGAATAACACCATTAGAAGCAACGCCTCCCGCAATGGCAAATTTGTCCATTTTAAACTCATCTATGGCATTCTCAGCGTGTCCGACAAGCACATCTGTAACCGCTTGCTGGAACGATGCTGCCACGTCTGCCTGGTTTATTTCCAGCCCCTTCATTCTGCAGCCGTTTAAATAATTGAGTACTGCTGATTTAAGTCCGCTGAAGCTGAAATCGTAGACTCCGCCCACAATCTTTGCTCTCGGAAACTCTATACTGTGCGGATCTCCCTCATGTGAAACCTTTTCTATCTTAGGACCGCCCGGATATCCAAGTCCGATTGCTCTCGCAACCTTGTCAAAGGCCTCTCCTGCCGCATCATCCCTCGTGCGTCCGAGAATCTCGTATTTGCCATAATCTACCACTCTCACCAGATGCGTATGTCCTCCTGATACGACGAGTGCCAGAAATGGTGGCTCTAGGTCTTTATTTTCTATATAATTGGCGCTGATATGCCCCTCTATATGGTGCACTCCGACAAGTGGAAGGTTTCTGGCATATGCTATAGCCTTGGCTTCTGCCACGCCTACAAGCAGTGCTCCTACCAGCCCCGGACCATATGTAACTCCTATTGCGTCTATATCATCGAGTGTCATCTGTGCATCTGAAAGTGCCTGCTCTATAACCTGATTAATTTTCTCAATATGCTTTCTGGAAGCAATCTCCGGTACAACCCCTCCATATAAAGTATGAAGAGCTATCTGCGATGAAATCACATTACTTCGCAGATCCCGTCCATTTACTACGACTGCTGCCGCTGTCTCGTCGCATGAGCTTTCGATTGCAAGTATTTTAATTTCTTTTTTTGTTTCTGTATTTTCTGTCATTTTATTACACCAATCGCAACTGTAAACTCAGACAATTGCTGCCTATCTTTGTTATTATACTGTCTCTGATTCATCATATCATTAGAATAAATGCGTCAGGCTTCAAGAATACTACTTTACTCTGCTTCAGTATCCGCGCCTGCTTCAACCTTGTAGAATGTAAGTATCTTCCAGCATCCTTTTTCGTCCTGTCTTAATACATAATCCTGATAAGTTTTAGAATACGAGTTTCCCTCTTTCATGAAATAAGAGGCTCTGACGTACGCAATCTTTTTCCCATTATCCGTGATATATTTTACATCATTGCTGTCACACACATCTGTCTGTGCCATAGTAATCCCCTGATCACTGTAGTTTTTTGCATCGTCCTTCACTGACTGTTTGTAAGTATCCTTCGGATTATTTGCCGCAAGCTCATCATCAAAGAGCTTAAGTGCCTGATCAACAAGTCCATCAAGCTCCTTATCAGTATAATTTTCCTTATAATAGCAGCTCAGTATCTTGTTATACAGCTTAACTACCTCACGCGGTGTCTGTGGATAATTCTTATCCAGATCCTTCGATGTAATCTTTTGTATCTCCGTGAGAGTCTTTTCCTTTTGGACCTTCTTTTGGGAATTGCTGTTTACCATGTAAAATGTGCCGCTGATTCCTGCAATCAATACAATTGCAATTATAACAATACCTATCTTTTTCATCACATGCCTCCTTAGTCCTCGTCAAACATGAGCTCCACGCTCTTTCCGTCTTTTCCAAGATATGCGTTTTCAAAAATATCCCTCACCTGTGGTATATAGTCATCTGCCCGGACAAGTGACGGTGAAAAATGTGTGAGCCAAAGCTCCTTTACACCGGCTCTCTTTGCCATGTCTGCTGCCTCGTAAAATGTCATATGCTTATATTGCTTTGCTTTTACTATCTTTTCCTTTTCAGCATACATGCCCTCGCAGATAAACAGGTCAGACCCTTCTGCCGCCTCCACTATATGCTCAAGTGGCCTTGTGTCCGTACAATATGTGACCTTTATGCCCTTTCTTGCCGGTCCAAGCACCATATCCGGAGTATACACTCTGCCCTCAAATTCAACGGTATTGCCTTTCTGAAGCGGATTCCACAGGCGCATAGGGATTTCTTTTTCCTTTGCTCTTTCCACGGAAAATCTGCCCCCACGCTTTATCTCAACCGAATAGCCATAGCATAGCACCGCATGCTTTACTCGGAATGCATGGATATGATATCCGTTCATGTCAAAATACTCATCCTGCTCATTGAGCTCTATGCATTTTATCTCAAAAGGCAGCTCCGGCGCAATCGTCCGAAGTGCATTGACAACCCTTGTAAGCCCTTTAGGTCCAATAATGGTAAGTGGCTCGGTGCGCTCCGCATTTCCCATTGTAAGAAGGAGCCCCGGCAATCCGCTGATATGATCCGCATGAAAATGGGTGATGCAGAGAATATCTATCGGCTTGAAATTGATTCCAGCCTCCTTCATAGCAATCTGCGTTCCCTCACCACAGTCAATAAGTATATTGCTGCCGTTATATTTTAGTGAAAGTGCCGTAAGCCATCTGTTTGGCAAAGGCATCATGCCTGCTGTTCCAAGTAAACACACGTCTAACATAAATTTTCCTCCGCAGTATAGGACATAATGACTCCGTCCTCTACCGGATGCTCATATAGATTTTTCCTGATTCCAAGGTTCACAAACCCCATCTTCTGATACAGTGATATCGCAGCCTCATTAGTCACTCTGGCTTCAAGCACAATGCGCTCAACCCCTGACTCCTTTGCCTTTTCCTGCAGGCTTCTGATAAGATGTGCACCCACACCTTTTCCTCGTGCTGATTTTTTGACTGCTATATTGGTCAGCTCTCCCTCATCAAATGACACGTAGGTGCACTGATACCCCAGTATCTCGCCATCCTCCTGTGCCACAAGCATGATATTCTCCGGAAGCCTCATGGCATCCAAAAATCCCTGTCTGCTCCAGGGCTGTGTAAAGCTGTCTTTTTCTATCTGCGCCACCGAGTCTGCATCCTCCGGCTCCATGGGTCTTATTATCATATTCTAAAATCTCTCTCCTTTTCCTGTCTCTCTCGCTCCGCCTGTGATAATCTGAGATACTCAGGCTTATGGTCTGCTGCATTTTCTGCCCTGCCCTGCTCATAGAGCACCTGTCCAAGACATGCTACAGCCGATGCTCTTTGCTTATTGCACATGGCAGGTGCAAAATCATAGTCCACCTTTACGTGCTCATTGATATAATCCCTGAACACATCCACTCCGTCTCCAAGGAAAATCACCTTGCGGCCGAGCTCATTGATTTTGTCAACTATCTCTTCTATCATCACTACACACTGCGGCAAAATGGTGTTCATCCTGCCATCGGTAAAATCATACAGTCCTGTATAGGTCTGCTGTCTTCTTGCATCCATCAGGGGACAGATAACATCCGCACTGCCCCACAGATTGTATGCAAGCGCATCTACTGTAGGTACAGAAACTATCTGCTTATCCAGTGCAAGTGCAAGCCCCTTCGCCGTCGCTGAGCCTATACGAAGCCCTGTAAACGATCCCGGTCCCGCTGAGACTGCAATAAAATCTATAGTCTTAAGGTCAAGCTCTGTCATCTTAGCCACCTCGTCAAGCATCGGAAGAAGTGTCTGCGAATGTGTCTTTTTATAATTTATCGTGTATTCTCCTATCAGATTATCGTCCGATACGACAGCCACACTGGCTACAAGCCCTGAGCTGTCAAGCGCAAGTATCTTCATTATAAAACCTCTTTTATTGTTATTTTTCTATAGTCAAAGCCTTTTTCAAGGTCTTTTTCAATCGTAATCTCTTTTCTCTTCTTCGGGAGTATCTCCTCGATGAGATTTGCCCACTCTATCATTGTAAGCCCATCTCCGTAGAAATAGTCCTCATAGCCGATTTCATCCATCTCCTCGATGTCACCAATCCTGTATACATCGAAATGATAAAACGGCATCCTGCCATCCTCGTACACCTGCACTATGGTAAATGTAGGGCTGTTTATCGGCTCAGTGATGCCAAGCCCCTCTGCTATGCCCTGCGTGAGCACTGTTTTGCCCACTCCTAAGTCACCCACAAGTGTGCACACATCACCCGGCTTTGCCTGCTTTCCAAGCGAAACCCCAAGTGCATGCGTATCGTCTGCCGAAAAGCTCTCTATTACTGTTATATTTCCTTCACTACTCATATTACCAGCTTATACCTTTATCTATTTATTTTTATTATATTTTATGTATTTAATATTTAAATTTATTTGATTTTCAGTCTGTATTTCTCCAGCGTGCTGCCTGCCAGCTCCTTTAATGGCTCATAGCTGTCGCCAAGCTGCTCCTTTGAGAGAATATAGGCATTCTTCCTGTTGCTGAATATAAGTATCCTCTTATCATTGGCCACGAATCTATACACCTGCTCCCATGGAAGCTGCGCCATCTCCTCGCCCTGGCTTACATTTATGTTCTTTTCATCTATCTCAAAATGCAGTGGCTTTGAGAAAACTTCATTTGTCTTCATAATCATCCTTACCCTGCTCTTGAGCGAAAACGGCACATATAACAGCACCAGAATGCCAACTATAATATAAAGCACAACATACCCTGTGTTGCCCTTTTGTGCGCTTAATACTGCTGCCGCAGCCAAGAGCACAGCAAACAGCAGCGATATGACTCCCTGACTGCCCTTGTACGCCTGCTCTATATTAAATGAATATAAATCCTTTTCTGTTACTTTTACATCAAATTCAAGCTTCATGTCCTGCTCCCAACTAAATATTCGGGTTTATTATAACATTCCTTTTAAAAAAAGAAAAGAGCGCAATTGACTGCGCCCTTTTTGTTTGTGACTATATATCTTGTGTCAGGTATTTTCTCTATCCTCTGCCCTTTAAAACAGGTGACAGTCTCTTGTATACAAGCACTGTGATAAGTGTTGATATAAGTCCCTTTACGATGGTAAACGGAACATTGAATATCAGAAGTGCCTGCCACAGCTTGCCTACTGATGGGAGAAGCTCACTGTATGCACCAATGATTGCTTCCATTGGCATGAACTTTGTGTATGCCGGATACACAATAAACAGGTTTGACGGGAAGCTGATGATTCCCATTACCACCGAACCGACTAAAGCGCCGATTATTGCACCCTTTTTTGACTTATTCTTCTTGTAGATAAGTCCTGCTGTTGCTGTAAATACCGCTCCAAGAATAAAGTTTGAAAGCTCTCCTACTGTAAAGCTTTGTGTTACTGTACAGTGAAGCAGGTTCTTGATAAACTCTACAATCACACCTGCTAACGGTCCATATGCAAATGCGCCGATAAGTGCAGGCAGATCTGAGAAATCAAACTTGATAAAGCCCGGCATGATCGGGATTGGGAACTCGAGGTACTGAAGTACAAATGCAAGTCCGCTTAACATTCCTGTGCCGACTAAAAGTCTGATGTTTACTTTTGATTTTGTGTTGTTTGTTGTTACGTCCATTTTTACACTCCTTTGATGCTTAAGGAATCCTGAGGATATTGTGAGTGCCGCTATCCAGCCTTTGAATAGCCGCTTTAAAAAATCCCGGAAGAAAATATCTTCCGGGACTTAATATCACAGTGTAATGACACCTAATAATCTTCTCTCATCCAGACTATACTGTCGGCTTCGGAATCACACCGAATCATGCCTTGCGGCTCGTGGGCTGTACCACCGGTAGGGAATCGCACCCCTCCCTGAAGAATTCCTATTTATTTTACAAACACATAATATGCACTTTGCAGCGTTTTGTCAAGGTATTTTTAATTATCAAGGTAACTATTCGAGCCCCCTTAAGAACAAGAAAAACTGCTGCTTACATGTAAGCATGACGCATCAGCTCTTCTTGTTCTCAGTGGTTCTGAATAGTTACTTATCAAGAATAATATTGTCAAAGAAATTATTTTTCTTGCCCTTTATGTAATGTGGCTTTTTGTTTCTGTTGTTATTATTCTTGTTACCTGTACTATTTCTATCGTTTCTGCTATTCTTGCCGCCGTTATTTCTATTACTTCTGTCAGCCTTGTTGTCAACACTGTTTTTATCACTGCCATCTTTTTTGCCGGTACCCTGTCCGATTTTCATGGTAAGCTGGATACGCTGCTTTTTGAGGTCAACGCTCATAACCTGCACATCTACTATATCTCCTACACTGACAGCCTCAAGCGGGTGCTTGATATAGCGGTCACATATCTCTGAGATATGTACAAGTCCGTCCTGATGTACTCCTATATCCACAAAGCATCCGAAATCTATTACATTTCTGACTGTGCCCTTTAATACCATACCGGGTGTGAGGTCCTTCATCTCAAGGACATCGCTTCTTAGGATTGGCTTTGGCATATCCTCACGCGGGTCTCTTGCCGGCTTTTCAAGCTCCTTTACGATATCACGCAATGTGATTTCACCGACTCCCGCCTCGTCTGCGAGTGCCTTGTAATCAGACACCTTCTTTGAGATTCCAACTACATTTCTGTTCTTCACGTCCTCCATTGTGTAGCCGAGCTTTTCAAGCACTGTCTTTGTGGCATCGTATGACTCCGGATGCACGCCTGTGGCATCAAGCGGATTCTTTCCGTCTGTGATACGCATGAAGCCTGCACACTGCTCAAATGCCTTAGGTCCAAGCTTTGCTACCTTAAGAAGCTGTGAGCGGGATGTGAATTTACCGTTTTCCTCTCTGTAGTCCACGATATTTTTGGCAATGGTCTTTGAGATACCTGATATGTACTCAAGCAGTGAAACCGATGCTGTATTTAAGTCTACACCAACCTTATTTACACAGTCCTCTACAACTCCTCCGAGTGCCTCTGAGAGCTTTTTCTGGTTCATATCATGCTGGTACTGTCCGACTCCGATTGACTTTGGATCAATCTTTACAAGCTCCGCGAGCGGATCCTGCAGTCTACGAGCCATCGAAGTTGCACTTCTTTGTCCCACATCAAAATTCGGGAACTCCTCTGTGGCAAGCTTGCTGGCTGAATATACTGACGCACCTGCTTCATTTACTATGATGTACTGCACCTTCACAGGAATTTCCTTTAACAGCTCGACAATCACCTGCTCAGACTCACGCGATGCTGTTCCGTTTCCGAGTGAGATAAGTGTGACATGATGTTTGTCTATGAGCTTTTTGATTACAGCCTTTGCCTCCTCGACCTTGTTCTGTGGCGCTGTCGGGTAGATTACTGTGGTATCGAGAACCTTTCCTGTAGGGTCTACGACCGAAATCTTGCAGCCTGTACGGAATGCCGGATCCCATCCAAGCACAACCTGTCCTGCAATTGGAGGCTGCATGAGAAGCTGCTCCAAGTTCTTTCCGAAAACCTTTATGGCTCCGTCCTCTGCTTCCTCTGTCAGATTGTTTCTGATTTCACGCTCTATGGCAGGGGCTATAAGCCTGTCGTATGCATCCTCCACTACCTCTGTGAGTACGGCTGCCGTAGGAGCTCCATCATTTGTGATAACCTGCTTTTTAAGATATTTGATGATATCCTCTGTCGGTGCTTCTATCTTTACTGTGAGGATTTTTTCCTTTTCACCACGGTTGATTGCAAGTGTTCTGTGACCTGCCACCTTGGAAAGAGCTTCATCAAATTCATAGTACATCTCATAGACAGACTCTGCCTCCGGGTCCTTGGCTGTCGATATGAGACGGCCCTTTTGCATGGTAAGCTCTCTGATTTTTGTTCTGTAGCCGGCATTGTCGGATACGCTCTCTGCAATGATGTCCTTTGCTCCTGCAAGCGCAGCTGCTTCATCTGCCACGTCTTTTTCTGCATCCACGTATTTAGCGGCTTCTGCCATGATATCAACAGACGCTTCCTGCGCTAAAATGGTCTGTGCCAGTGGCTCTAAGCCCTTTTCCTTTGCAATTGTGGCACGAGTTCTTCTCTTCGGACGGTAAGGTCTGTACAAATCGTCAACCGCCACCTGTGTCTGCGCCTCAAGGATTGCCTTCTTAAGCTCATCCGTAAGCTTGCCCTGCTCCTCAATGCTTGCAAGCACTGTCTGCTTCTTGTCCTCAAGATTGCGTAAATATGTCAGTCTGTCGAAGAGATTTCTGAGCACCTCATCATTTAATGAGCCGGTGGCCTCCTTTCGGTATCTGGCGATAAAAGGAATGGTGTTTCCCTCATCTATCAGCTTGACAGCGGCCTCAGCCTGTCCTTTTTTAATCTGCAGTTCTTCTGCAATTGCAGCAATAATATCCATTTTTTTACCTCTTTAAAAAACTTATTCTTTTCGTATTATAAATGAAGTGATACAATAAAATCAACTTTATAGAAAGGAATTTTATCATGGATCCACAAAAATTTGATTATAATCAGGATTATAACTATAATTTCGGCAACAACAATTTCTACAATAAACGCTCACGCAATATGGAGGTTGCAGCACTTGTGCTTTCAATAATTGCCATCGCGGCATGCAGCTGCATTTATGTATCTATCATATGCGGCTCACTTGCCATGATTTTTGCGTTGCTGTCAAAGGGTGGCGCCACCTCAATGAGCAGCATGGCTATGACCTCATTCTGGATTGCGTTTGCTGCTGTTGTTATCACTCTCATTATATATATCGGTTCGTTTGCCGCCATGCTTCACGAATACGGAAGCATAGAGGGTATTTTAAAGGAATACCAGAATCTGACCGGTATTGACTACAATGAGCTACTTCAGCAGATGAATACCGCAAAATAGTATAAGCATATTTTTGACAATACAGTTTACCACAATAATGGCAAGTGCAAGCCACATATATACTACCCTGAAGTGCATTCCGATATGCAGCCTGCCGCGGCTTATCCGCTGCAGTGTCTGTGACAGCATAAACCAGCCGCCCAAAACGGCTGTATACGGCACAAACGGATGGAGTACAAACGACCTTATCAGATGTCCGTGCAGCAGCGCAAATGTGGCTCTCGTGCCACCGCAGCCCGGACAATAATAGCCTGTATATGCGTGCAGCGGGCATGGAGGCACCTTTGTGAGTATCTGCGTACCACATACTCCAATCACTGCTGCAAGAGCCGCAAATATAGCTATGCATATCCAGCCTGTTATATAGAAATATCTGTCGATTGTTTCATCTGTCTGCATGATGAGTGGTCCTTTCTGTGATTTTGTGTAACCATATGAATATAAGTATATGTTATATATCTGCCAATTGTCAAAGCTTTAATTTAGCATTAACTTAAGCATTAATTCAAACATTAATCCAAAACTATTATTTCAGGAGAAATATAATGAACCCAAAAAAGAAATCCAAAGAATTAAAAAGAATATCAAGAGAAAACCTAAACGGAAGATACAGACTCTGCATGAGCGTTTTCCTCACTGTCACACTCATAAATCTGTTCAGTGACCTGCCGTTTACCTACCTGCTCGGAAACGTATATGCCACAAAGGTTCAGACCGTCATATACTACATTGCCGAGGTGCTTTTATCTATCGTAATAGGTGTGCTGCAGATGGGACTCATACGCTTCCACCTCAATATGGCCAGAAAGAAAGAATGCCGTATAAGCGATGTGTTCTACTGTTTTATGAACCACTCCAACAGATATTTCGGAGCATACATCATATATTATGCCATCTCTATGGTCGCAAAGGCTCCTTTCCTTGTAGCTAAAAACTTTTTCAAGCTAAGCGGTGACACCATGGGAATTGCTATCGCTTTATATGCTGTCAGCGCTGTGCTTAGCTTTATCGTACTGATTCTGTTTCCGTTTTACCTGTATCTGGTGCTCTCGCGCGATGATTTATCCGTGTTTGCATGCCTGACTCATGCCTTAAAGCTGATTCGCGGCAACATACTCAGAGTCATCTACATTAACTTAAGCTTCATCGGTATGCTTGTGCTTTGCGTGCTGTCGCTCGGCATCGGCCTGCTCTGGGTGGAGCCTTACTACGAGCAGACCTTTGCAAATCTATTCCTCGATGTGACCGGGGAACTGCCGGCCGTGGACTGCAGGGTGTAACGGCTTATGCAATCGCTTATATAATCACTTGTGCATGGAGTGCTTCGAATTCAGTTTTTGTGAGTGCATGAAGCGCCCAGCGTACAGATTATATATCACTCCGCTCTCATAACTCCTTAGTCTAGTGGGAGTAAATGCCGTCATCCGCAGAGCTTATCAGGCGCGGAAAATCAAACGCGCATTTTACCTCAATATCTAAATTCAGGCTATGCTGCTTGAACGAGTATTTTCCGCGCCGCTTTTGCTGATGACGGCATATAACTCCCACACGACACGTCGTAAATCGAACGTAGCGACATACAATCTGTACGCCGGGCGTTCCATGCACTAATATACTATTTCTATTTATCTTACTGCTCCATGCACTTACTTAGCTTTTATCGAAAATTTCAAATATACAGGTGACATATAATCTGTACACCACCCGCTACACGCACCACTCTTAACCTAAAATCAAAGCTCTACATCTGCAGCAGCCGGTCCATAATCCTTGCCGCAACGCAGCTCTTGTCCATGATTTCAAGCTCTGTGCAGTCATCAGCCGTAATGAGTGTGACCACATTGGTATCTGTTCCAAAGCCTGCGCCTGCTACCTTTAGGTTGTTTGCCACTATCATATCTGCATTTTTCTTTGCAAGCTTTGCTTTCGAGTTTTCAAGCATATTCTGGGTTTCCATAGAAAAACCGCATATGAGCTGTCCCTTTGCCTTGTGTGCTCCGAGGTATGATAGAATATCCTCTGTGCGCTCAAGCTCAATTACCGACTCATATGAGCTGTCCTTTTTCTTTATTTTCTCATCTGCCGGATGTGACGGGCGGAAATCCGCTACTGCAGCGGTCATGATGATAATGTCCTGTTCAGGTGCCTTTGATTTCACCACTTCTGCCATGTCTGCGGCCGATGTCACATTTACCACATCTACAAACATAGGCGGCTCAACCGATACTGAGGCATTGACCAGTGTAACATGCGCGCCGCGGAGCATACAGTTTTCCGCAATAGCGCGTCCCATCTTGCCTGTTGAGTGATTGGTGATAAAACGTACCGGGTCTATCTTTTCCTGTGTGGCTCCGGCTGTGATGAGTACATTTTTGCCCGCGAGGTCCTTTTCACAGGCGATTGTCCTCATTATGTAATTGAAAAGCGTCTGTGGCTCCGGCATTTTTCCCGCACCGGTGTCTCCACATGCAAGATATCCTTCAGCCGGCTTTATCATCTCAAAGCCGTAGTGTTCTAGCTTTTTGATGTTGTCCTGCACAATCCTATTCTCGTACATATTGGTGTTCATGGCCGGAGAAACGAGCTTAGGACATTTGGCTGCAAGTATTGTGGTGGTGAGCATATCGTCTGCGATGCCGTTTGCCATCTTGCCTATCACATTGGCTGATGCGGGTGCCACCATGAAGATGTCTGCTCTCTTTGCGAGCGCCACATGCTCTACGTTAAATTCAAAGTTTCTGTCAAATGTGTCCACGAGGCATTTGTTGCCTGTGAGCGTCTCAAATGTGATTGGATTTATAAAATTGGTTGCATTGTGTGTCATTATGACGTTGACATCGGCGTGCTGCTTTACAAGCATACTCGCAAGGTTTGCTATCTTGTATGCCGCGATGCTTCCTGTCACTCCCAAAACTACTGTTTTTCCTTTTAACATGATTTTCACCTCTGTACTATAACTATTTTGGTAACTATTTTATATATCACAAGCTGCTTTGTAGCCATCCACAGTCTTAGCATTTCTTGCTGCATTGGCAATGGCCTTTGCCATGACATAGGCACTCATCGGTCCTACCAGATTGATATCGGCAGGCACACTGCCCACTGATACAGCATAGATTGAATCTCCGTCTGCCATCGTGTGCACGGGTCTGATTGCTCTGCCATATCCATTGTGAGCCATGGATGCCACCTTGTTGAGTGCGGTCTTGTCAAGCTTTGCATTTGTTATTATTGTACCAATTGTGGTGTTTCCTGTAAACATATTCTGGATTTTCGCCGCTGCCTCAAAATACGCTGTCTCGTCATCAAAAAGCTGCCCATTCTCATCCAGTGCTCCGGCAATTTTCTTATCTGTATCTATATCATAGATGTCACCGAGTGCGTTCAGTGTTACCACTGCTCCTACCTTAAGCTCTCCAAGTTGGACCGCATAGGCTCCTATACCGCTCTTCATGCTGCGCTCGCGCCCCATATATTTGCCAACTGTGGCGCCCATTCCTGCGCCGTAATTGCCCTGTAAAAATGTCTCATAAGAAGCGTTCTCACAGGCTTTGTATGCCATTTCGCCATCAGGCCTTGCATTTTTATCACCTATTACCAGGTCAAAAATACACGACTGCACCACAAGAGGTACCTTTGTGACTCCCACATCAAAGCCTATATCGCGCTCCTCGAGATACTTCATCACGCCTCCCGCGGCATCCAGCCCAAAGGCAGAGCCTCCTGACAGTACAAGAGCATGGATGCCCTTTGCGTCTGCCACAGGATTTAAAAGTGGTGTCTCACGCGAGGCCGGTCCGCCACCCCTTATGTCAACTCCCGCCGGTGACTGTTTATCAAAAAGGAATACCGTACAGCCTGTTAAGCCCTTCGTGTCCTCGGCATGGCCTATTTTGAAGCCATCGATATCCATAATGTCTATTTCATGCATATTTTTCACCTTGTATCAAGCCTTTCTTTTAATTCATATATTATTTTACCGTTCCCGGTTCAGCTTCCTATAAAACAGGCGGACCTTAACAGTCCGCCGTACATACAATTTCACAATTATTTTTAATCTGTCTAAAATTATTTCGCTGCGATTGGTTTGATTGTGTTCAAAACCAATCCAACAAGGTATACGATGATTGCGGCAACAATTGCCTCAATGACTCCGTTAAAGCTGATGACGCCGGTGATAACACCAAGCACTGCATTGCCAGCCACACCGATTGCCTCTGCATAAGCATCCTTGTAAAGCACAAAGATTGAGCCCATTACAAGCAGTGTGTTGGTCATGGCACCTGCTACGCCTGCATATACAAACGGAATAACCTGTGTGCTCTTTCTGATAAATACAGCCTCAACTACGGCAAATACTACAACTCCGACTGCAATGCCAATGCCTAAAGTGGCTGCCTGTGAAAGTGACTCAGCCATCTTGCCGAGGAATGCATATACTCCAAATGCAAGGAATGCTGACATGAGCACATTTAAAACTGTGCCCCAGAGATTTTTCTTCTCTGATGCAAGCACCTTTTTGATGCCTATGTATACAAAATAAGGTATAACACCTACTAAAATTCTTGGAACAAATGCTATGAATAAGCTCTTAAATATACCTGAGGTTCCGACCAGGGATGCTGCGAGCACCGGCGAAAATACAAAGGATGAAAGAGTTCCTCCAACTATTGTTGCCTTTAAACAACTGGTAAATCCGAATACAAATCCAAGGAATGCTCCCTTTTTAGGTCCGCAAAAAAGTGAACCGAGGATTACCGGAATGTGAATAATCGTAGCATTGATAACTACGAGTGGAATATATCCGAGTGGTGTGAATGCCATGATGATGATAATGGCTGTGAATAAACCTGTCAGTACAAGTTCGTTTGTTTTTGAATTGCGCATTGCTTTTCCTCCTTTTGGTAAAAGCCCGTATGGGTCTCATCCTGATTCTGTTATGCTGTGCTTCTGTCACACGGCATAAGAGCGCATATGAAAATTGTATGGCTGCTGGATTCTCGTATGAGTAACCCGCATTTATGTATCATACCACCGGATGCGTGGTGTGTAAATACAAATTTGTTATATTTTTAACAAAATGTGGTAATGTGGTGCAAATCACTGACCTATACATCGATGTCTTACATATGCTACATTGTATCGCACAAGCCTGAAATTAAAAATCCCCAGACATCATATAAATGTCCGGGGAAATTATTTATTCTACTGTAACTGATTTTGCAAGGTTACGTGGCTGGTCAGGGTTTAAGCCCTTTCCTGTTGATGTGTAGTAAGCGATAAGCTGACAGATTATAACTGACTCGAAAATCGCAAACTCATCCGGTGCCTGTGGGAGTGAGATATGCACATCACAGATTGACTTATCTGTAATATCCTTATCCTTGCTAAGAAGGATAACGTATGCGCCTCTTGCCTTTACCTCGCGGATATTTGAGATGACCTTGCTGTATACATGACTCTGTGTAGCAACCGCAATAACAGGAACACCCTCGCTGATGAGCGCGATTGTACCGTGCTTTAACTCGCCTGCTGCATAAGCCTCAGCATGAATATATGATATCTCTTTGAGCTTAAGTGCGCCCTCCATGCTTAATGCATAATCAAGTCCTCGGCCTATGTAAAACGCATTTGCAGCATTTGTCATTCTCTTTGTAAGCTGTTCAATCTCAGGTGCCTGTGTGATAACTGACTCAATGAGATTTGGAACCTCCTGCAGATTCTCAATAAATGTCTTTGCCTCTTCCTTTGTCATACGGCCGGATACAAGACCAATCTTGCATCCAATCAGGTAAAAGCTTGCCACCTGAACTGTGTATGCCTTGGTACTTGCCACGGCAATCTCAGGACCTGCGTGTGTATAAAGTACATAGTTGCTCTCACGGGCTATTGTTGAACCCTTTACATTTACGATAGAAAGCGTCTTTTTAGTATATTTATTAGCCAGACGAAGTGCCTCTAAGGTATCGATTGTCTCACCTGACTGTGACACAAAAATAACCATTGACCTGTCTGTGAGAACAGGCTGCTCATATCTGAACTCTGATGCAATCTCAACAGAAACTGGAATACCAAACTTGTTCTTTAAAAGAGCTTTTCCGACCATTCCTGCATACATGGCTGTACCACAGGCTACAACTGTTATGTCGCTTATATCCTCGAAGAACGAATCCGGGATATTATCATCCTCAAAACAAGGAAGTGAATCCTTTATTCTTGGAGTGATAGTCCTTGTGATAGCTGTTGGCTGCTCATGAATTTCCTTGATCATGAAATGCGGATATCCATCCTTCTGAGCTGCCGTCACATCCCAGTTTACCTCAAGATAATCAGGCTCAACTTTCTTACCCTCTAAATCCTCCATTTCGATTCCATCAGCAGTCATTGTCATGATAGTGTACTCCGGAAGTATAAAATAGCGCTTTGAATATTTGATAAACGCTGTAAGATCTGATGCAATAAATGCTCCGTCATCGCAATATGTTGCAACCATCGGGCTTACATTTCTGACAGCAAAAATCTTTCCCGGCTGATCCTTGAACATGATACAGAACGCAAATGAACCCTGAAGCTCTGCTACTGCCTTATTAATAGTAGCCTTTGGATCTCCGTCATAGAGCTTGTTGATAAGAGCTGCTGCTACCTCTGTATCTGTCTCAGATATGAGAGACTCTGCAAGATCAAACTTGTTTACGATCTCGTGATAGTTCTCAATGATACCATTGTGGATGAGAGCGACATTTCCAACCTTGTGAGGATGAGCATTGGCATTGGTAACTCCGCCGTGTGTTGCCCATCTTGTATGTCCGATTCCGCAGGTTGAATTGTTCTCATCATCGCAGATAGCGAGAAGATCCTTAACCTTTCCGACGGTTTTGCGGATAGAAATCTTGCCTGTATCCTTGAAATAAGCGATACCTGCACTGTCGTATCCACGATACTCTAACGCTGCGAGTCCTTCCGTCAAAATCTTCTGTGCCTCTAAACGGCCTGTAAATCCTATAATTCCACACATAATGTTAGATCTCCTTTTCGATATATAATTTTAAATGTACAAATTGTAACTGTTCTGAATAGCTACTTGATTTATATGGTTCTCTCGCTTTGTTTTGATGTCTCCATCATATTTGGCTTGAGATGCGCATCCATATATGCGTCCAGGCATCCGCCGAATTTTCGATAACCTGAAACCTCGTTAACCGGCATCATTTTTCCGTACCTGCCGGTGCATGGCGCTAAAGTTTTTAACTTTTCGAAATCCAATTGCTCCTTTTTCTTGGACTTTGTTATTCTACCACATTGGGATAAATGACTCAATTGTAAAATTAGCTGAATTTTTCATAAATGTGGGGGTAAATCTATAATATGCGACTAGAATATTATAATATGCCCAAACTTCACATATCAAATTATTTAAAAGCCGGCTAGTATACAGTATATTCCTCAGAACAACTGTTTACTAGCCGACTAATCTACTTTTTATATGAGAAATTTTCAGCTCTATGGTATTGGTTTCCAAAATATTGTTGTATATTCTGTTCTATATTCATCAGCTTCTTCTTTTGTAAGTTCTTTCTTGTCAAAATCAATACCTGCAATATAATAATTCAACTCTCCTGTATCGGCATTTTCTTCCGACCACATATCAAAACTATAATCCAGTACATTATTTTGTATCGTATAATATGACATCTCATATGAATAACCCAAACTTCGATATTCATTATATGCTATAGCATGATATTTTTGTGAATAGTAAAACTCGCCAGAAGTAGACAACACATCTATTTTATATGGCGAATCCGTGTCATACTCCATTCCTGGAATAATTGTTATCTTTTGTGTATTAACGTCTAGGGTAAAAATGGTCATACTACTCCAACTATTATCAGTGCCATATAAAAGTAATTCATCGACTCCATTTCCATCTATATCAAAAATGGCATAATATGCCGGTGTTGTGTTGTTCCATTCTGCACCAATATAAGTTTTATATTCTCTATTCTTTAAAAATTCATAATATGCTCTTGATTTAATATTACTATCTTCCTTTGGGGTATATTCTGAAAATGGGGTAATTGAATATCCTATAATATTATTATTGTACTCCTCCCATTTTTTCATTCCCTCTTCTTCGGATATGTTTTTCATCTTACTTAAATCAAATCCTGAATCCGTACCATATTCTTCAGTCGCATGAAACCAAGGCGTGCTTTGAGCATCATCTTCATCATATATTACAGCATCAACTACCGAAAGTGCTTTATTTTTCACATCAATTACACATTCCTCTTGTGATGTAAGTCTTGCGCCCCCTGATCCATATTGATATATTCTTCCATTTTTTGAAAGGCTGATTCCAAATCTTTCCCATGTTGTACCGAGATGAACTATTTGATTATCAATACATGTATACAAATCAAGAATCCATCCATTATTTTCCGAATCTTTGTCGCCTATCAACAACTCTGGAACACCATTTCCATCTATGTCAATAAATGCATATCCTGTATTACCTAACTCTTTATAATTTTCATTATACAAATATGCTATACTGACATCATCATTATCCGTCCAATTCTGATTCTTTATTTTGTAATAATACATGTCAAGAACATCTTTATATAATTCTTCTCCATCCACAGAAGAAACCACACACTTTAACAACTCGCCATCATCATATTCACTAAGATACTGATTATTATTTTCCGGTAAAAAACCATAACAACCATACTTATTAGTCTTATCCGCATCCTTTAGCTTAACAAGACACTTTGCAATTTCCTGATTGACCATTTTTTGTGTGCTCTCATAAGTCGGATTATCTTCTTTTGTCTTTTCAGTTAACGCTCCAACTGCTGCATCTCTTGTGATATAACAGCTCTTTAAATAGGCATAGCAATACTGTGTCACCTCGTACAGATTCTTCGATGTTATATTATTTGCATCCTTGAACACAGCATCCCTTTTATCAATATAAGACTTGAAAGTATCAGACTGTACAATTCCGGCATACATACTCTGCAAAAAACAGTCCGTATTGCTTAATCCATTTTTCACCCAAGGAACCGTTTCCTTAGAAATGTCCCATATTAACAAATATATCTTTGATTCTGTATCAAGTAATGTTGTAGAAACATCCAGCCCTTCTTTAAGTAAATCCCCCATATTATTCATCAGATAATTATATGCCGAATATGAGACTATATCTGTTTCCAACGTATTTTTATAATCTCTCAAACCATCTTTCATAGCCTTAGACATAACACAGCCGTAATTTGAATTCTTAATAAATGTATCCAACGATTTCACTGCAAACTTGTCCTGATTCTGAAACTCACTTGCATATCCTGTAATTTCCATTACTGAATAGAATGCCTCCATAAAACCTGTTGCCTCTTTAAAACTCTTTGATACCTGTACAAAAGGATCTGTTGTCTCAGAAAAGAAATCAGCTCTTGAACACAATTTATCTAATTCCTGATACGATTTATTGTAAGCATCCACAGATGCTTTATTTTCAACAACCATTTTTTTCTTCAAATCAGCTGTCTTCTTAGAAAGATTTTCTATCTTATAATCATACGCATCATCTATCTGTTTCATGGATTTTACAACCCAATTATCTCCATTAAATGGCTTCAGTTTTTCCTTCATTGCATCTACATCCTGACTCAATTCTTCATCTGAATAAGTACAGAACATCTTTGCAAATGATTCCGAATACTTTGCATCATAGCTTGACGAATCCATGCTAAATGAATTAATCAACTGGCACCATGATGCTCCATCCCAGTCAAGCACACCATTAAATATCTGAACCATATTGGCTGCAGTACCCATTGCAAACATTGAACCAGGTGTCGCTCCTGCATCAGCTTCCCAATCAAACAAATAACGTTCATTATTTTTCAACACATCCATGTAGATATCAACTATATTCTTCTCCGGCATATCAACATGAATCTTTTTATCCAGTACAACATCTGAACTATTCAACAATAACAGGCTGAATTCAAAAGGAATCCACTCTCCATCCGCATTCTTTACTGTCTCAAATGGAGCCTCATAATCTACCATCTTGTTAAATAACATATGTCCAACCTTTGTACTGTCATAGTAAAATGTTGTAATACCATACGGTACAGTGTTGCTAAATTCTTTGTTGAAAACAGCCACATACTCATCGCCTGCTTTAACCTGATACCCAAGCCTTTCTCCAAGCTGTTTTGCATTTACATACAAATGTCCGTCATCTACCATCGCATCCAGATTTTCTGTTGTTCCTAAATTATCGGAGAACTCAACCGGAAGTGTATTGTACGAAATATCAGCACTCTTTGTTTCTGTCGCATACGCTGTGCCGGTTGTCAATAATATTATTGCGCTTAACAAAATACTAATTATTTTTTTCATCACCATTCTCCTCACTAAGTTCCTTTTGCACATCCTGCATCAGCTCCTGATAAGCAGTAACCAAATTGCCGGTCAATGCATTGACAAATTCCTCAGTATCGTATTCTGCTGAATATATTCCATCCTTATATGTATATGGAATTTCCACTTCATTAGTAACTTTTTCGGCATTTGAAATATAATCATCTGTAAATGATTCTATATTTTCCTCTGTCACTTCACTCCTTTTCATCTCGGTAAAATACTTGGAAAAATCAGGTGCTGTTATTTTATATGTAACTGTATCTTTTCCCACCTTTTTCACCTTGATTGTGTCATGCTTTATAATTTTAGACATCAATCCATTTTTCTGATTTGTTTCGGTGTCTGTCTCGAAGAAATCTTTTAATTCCTCATCTGCTTTTATTTCATCGGTTCCGTTAATGATAGCATCTAGTTTTGTTATATCT
Source organism: uncultured Agathobacter sp. (assembly GCA_934365945.1). Taxonomy (GTDB): domain Bacteria; phylum Bacillota; class Clostridia; order Lachnospirales; family Lachnospiraceae; genus Roseburia. The sequence continues at coordinate 20,889 of CAKRNE010000001.1, forward strand.
TTTGATTCTACTGCGTCAACCACCTTGTTTGCCTGCTTTTCTACTTTCTTGTCAGTATTAACGTCACAGGCTGTAAAAATGATTGAACATCCTAGAATCGCGATTGCTATTCCTGATTTTATAAATTTGCATTTTTTCATGTTGCTGCTCCTTCCTAATAGAAATGATTTACTATATATTTTAATAAACAAAACTTGCATGGATACAATGCATTTAATAAGATTATTCGCATTAGTTTATTCTGCATGATTGTATCCACAATAACTATCCGCAGAATGTAAAGATAATGATTTTACACTTCCATTTTCCAGATAAATGTCAAAAAAGTAAGTATTTGATTTATCTTTACAAAATATAGTATCTGTTTGATCTTTTTGTATTGTCCAGATATCGCTTTTACTCAATATAGTTCTTACGCTATCCACATCCATATTATATTTAACCCCACATAACATATAACCGCCATCGCCAGTTATATCAATCTCTCTAATGCTATCATCCTTATGACAAGCAAAACAAACATTATCATTTTGTTTAAATTTTCCTGCATCTACTTCATTTTCAATTGTGAATTTTATGTTTTGATCTATTTGAGATATGTTCTCTCCAATATATCCGGAAAGTTCTATTTCATCTTTTCCAACATTTTCTTCTTCAACCTCATTATAAACACTTTGAGCTCCTTTTCTTATCCAATAAAGATTATATGAATTATCATTTATATCTTTCATTACCAAATATTTTTTATCTTTTCCAATAAGCATTGTATCTTGAACATTCTGATTTTCTTCATACATATTAATATTATAGTTTAAATGATCATTTTCAATGCTACATACCCCCTTTCCACCAAGTCCTATTCCAATATAGAACGAAAAATCGCCGTTTTCATCAATTTCTAAATCAGCACCATACTGTGTTAATCCACTTCCATACATAAAACTAAGAGAACGATCATTATTCTTATTTGTTGCAACACTATCCAATACCCATATTCCCACAAAATCTTTCAAATCACTTTTATTTTGCACAGCATCTATAATTGAACTATCATCATACTCACCCAAATACTGTTCATTGTTTTCTGGCAAGAGTCCATAACACCCATACTTATTTGTTTTATCAGCATTTTTTAGCTTAATCAAATATTCCGCAATTTCCTGATTTACCATCTTCTGTGTGCTTTCATATGTAGGATTATTTTTCTTTGTTTTTTCAGTTAATGAACCTACTGCTGCATCTCTCGTTATATAACAGCTTTTAAGATATGCATAACAATACTGGGAAAGTTCATACAGATTTTCCGGTGTTATATTCTTAGCATCTCCAAACACAACATTTCGTTTGTTTATATATGTGCTAAAGGTGTCAGACTGTATAATTCCGGCATACATACTCTGTAAAAAACATTCAGTATTGCTTAGACTATTTTTGACAAGCGGAATCGCCCCTTTAGCAATATCCCACGCTAACAAGTATAGCTTAGAATCCATATCCAGTATTGTAGTTGATATATCTATAGTATCTGTAAATAAATCTGTCATATTATTCATCAGATAATTATATGCAGAATATGCTACAATATCGGTTTCCAGTGTCTTTTTGTAATCCCCCATGCTATCTTTCATAGCCTTAGACATTACACAGCTCGAATCAGATTTTTTTATTAATGTATCTAATGATTTTACTGCAAATTCGTCCTGATTTTTAAACTCGCTGGCATAACCAATAACTTCCGACATCTTATAAAATACATCCAAAAAGCTGGTAACATTCTTAAATTCTTTTGAAGCGGTTAAAAATGGATCTGTCATATCTGAAAAATAATCTGCTGTATTACACATTTTATCAAGTTCTTGATATGATTTGTTAAACTTCGCTACAGATGTGCCATTTTCTACATCAATTTTTTTCTTTAAATCAGCTGTTTTTTCAGATAAATCTCCAATATTATCATCTATAATATCGTCAACTTTTTTTATTGATTTTGCAACCCAATTATCCCCATTAAAAGGTTTCATTTTCTCTTGCATTGCTTTTGCATTAAGAGTTAATTCTTCATCTGAGTATGTACAAAACATTCTGGCAAAGCTCTCTGCATATTTTCGATCATAGCTATCCATTTTCAGGTAAAAACTATCTATTAATTGAGACCACGACGCTCCATCTTTATCCAAAATACCACTAAATACCTGAACAAAATATGCTCCTGTCCCCATGGCAAATATTGAACCTTCTGAAGCACCGGCATCGCTTTTCCAATCAAATAAATATCTATCATTATTTTTTAATATATCCATATAAATATCTACGATATTTTTTTGTGGCATTTCAATGTGCACCTGATTATCAAGCACAATATCAGAACTATTTAATAATAAAAGACTAAATTCAAATGGAATCCACACCCCATCCGAATTTTTAACAATCTTAAATGGAGCTTCATAATCAACCATTTTATTAAATAACATATGTCTTACTTTTGTACTATCATAGTAAAAGGTAGTAAGACCATAAGGAACTGTATTACTAAAATTTTTATTGTAAATTGCTACGTATTCATTTCCAACTTCAGCCTGATAACCAAGTCTATCTCCTAACTGTTCTGCATCTACATAAAGATGATCATCTGTCATCATTACATTAAGTTCTTCTGTCATCCCAAGATTATCTGAGAACTCAACAGAAAGCGTATTATAAGATATATCAGTTGTTTCTGTAGCTAATGCCGTATATGTAGATGACATTAGCATAATTGCGCAAAGAAAAAAACTAATCACTCTCTTCATTATTGATATCTCCTCACTTATCTCATATTGTATATCCAAAATCAGTTTCTGATACGCTGTAATCATATTTCATGTTAGTGCATTTATAAATTCTCTTATGTCATATTCTATAGAAAATTTCTCATCCTCATATATTCATCTGCTGTATAGTCATCCATAAAAGAATCTATTTTTTCTACCACTTTATTTAATAAAAAAGTGATTCACGGAATATTACACTTATCATGAATCACTTTTTTACTATTTATCTATATCATATATCTGATTATTTTTCTGCTGCAAATCTATAAACTTCATATTTATCACCGTTTTGTCTAGCTATATATAATGCATCAGATCCAGCTATAACAGTATCATCAAATATACTTTTCCCTTTAAGACATGGGTAATCCCCAACATTATAAGTAAATAAATCATTAGTATCTATAATATTAGCATCTTTGTCTATCAAGATAACTTCAGAATTACTGTTCAATAAAAAGAAATATCCACATTCATAATTTAAATTATATGGAGCTTCTATCGAATACATTTCAAAGTATCTATCATTACACAATTTTTCGTTATCCCCTTCCAATAACCATGTATCATCATATCGTCTTAATATAATATTATCTTTTTTTCCAAGTGTATAACTATATCCATCTCCATTTCCTTTATGTATTCCAGTCCAATCTGTATAGAATCCATTTGTTTCTGTCATTGTACCATCCGTATCGAAAATATACGTTGTTTCCCAATTTCTAGTACCATAACTTATTAAAATTTGATTATTTATTTCTCCTACTTTCAAATGAGATCCAAAACAATCCCAAATCGTCGAATTGTCTTTATTATTTATATATATATGACTATCATCGGTATAAATTAAATAGTAATCCTTTGTCAATTGATAATAAAACTTTATTATTTCTTCTTCTCCTGCTGAAAAGGATCCAACTTCATTTTTTTCCTTGTCATAAAAAATGATTTTTCCATTTCCCATTGCATACTCAATATCTCCATTATTATATTCTTTATCAACATAAGATGTATCTAATGGTCTAGAATAATATTTAATATTATCATCCGCATCTCCTAATAAAGGTTTTATTTCGATAACAGTATTATCTTCTTTCCCATTTGTGTCTAATAAATATTCCTCATCCTGATAGCTTACTTGAAACAATAAAGTATCTGCTCCCTGTTGCTCAACCTCTTGTCTATTATAAAAACTCACCTCATCATATTTTAATGGAATAACTTCCTTACCTTTAGAATTTATTACACCAAACAATCTTCCATCCATTTTAGATACAATAAAATATCCATTACAATAATCTTCAACTTTATAATCAGTTGTAAGATATAAATTGTCTTCGGTATTTTTCTCTACTGCTTTCTCGGTATTTTCCTTTGTGTTTTCTTTATATGTACTCTCTGAATAATTTTTTACAATTTTAGATATTTCCGTATTTAATGTTTTCTGCTCATTCTGTGTGCTTCTATTTGTAGAGCATGCTCCTAGTAATGTTGATACCAACACTGTACACATAAGTATTTTTACTATTTCCTTCTTCATAATCATTATCCTTTCATAAAGCTTTGCTATGTTCTAGTGTATCTGATACATATTTTCTATTAATTATGAAATAATTATAGTTCAGATATTTACTAAATTGAATAGTAAGCATCTTTATCCTAGATTAATCACGACTTTGTCGTGAAAGTGGCTAAAACCACCATAATCCTATATTTTAATTGAATATTGTATTTCATCTGGCAAGTGAATTAAAAAAGAGCCTCCAAATGTGGTAAAATTTAGATGTCAAATCTATAAAATATACCCAAACGTCACAGGCTGTAAAAATGATTGAACATCCTAGAATCACAATTGCTATTCCTGATTTTATAAATTTGCATTTTTTCATGTTGCTGCTCCTTTATGATTCCAGTATTTTTATCTAGAATATTTTTATTATAAACAGTTCTAATAAATCTCTGTTTCTTTTAGCTAATGCACTATTAACCCCTTTGTTAATCACTAGCGTCATCTTAATAATAATAACTTATTTCATATCCAGAACCATGAAAATCTTCTTCTGAAAAATCATCACAATACCTTGCACCTATCGACCTATATTTTGAGATTTTCCAACTTATTCCATCACTATCGTTATAATCAGGTTCTCCCATTTTCGATAGAAACTTCTCAAATTCCTTATCCGTCAAACCATAATGAATTGAACTAGCACATCCTGTTTCTAAATCAAATTTAATCATCATTCCTTTTGAAGCTTTAACGTCCTTTATCTTGGCATTTTTATAATATAAGGAATAAACTTTATCTGTCTTTTCTCCAGTTGATCTATACTCATATATCTGCTTATCTTCGTTGAATACTTCCGTTTGAGCATTCATATAATTTACCTTTGGTTTGAAAGAACTATCCAATTTTAACATCTCTGCTCTTTTAACATCAGATACTGTTGATTCTCGTGTATATCCTCTGTCAACATCTTGAGACGATATTTTTGAATAGCCAAATACCCCTCCCACAAGTAGACAAACAATAATAACTAATGCACCAATAACTACATATGTTTTTTTAGATTTTTTATTTCTAGGCCGAATTATTTCATTTGTTTCAAGTGTATGAACTTTATTTTGTACTGCTTCATTAACTATCGGCTTTCCACATTTCGTACAAAACTTTGTATTCTCTGCAACTTCATTTCCACAATATTTGCAAAACATAGATTTTCCTCCTGATACACAAATCATATTTGTTAATCATCATGCATTTTCTTGTAAGTTTCTTCACATACGAAAACTTCCTTATGCATCATATTCTCATAATGTCGTGTGGCTTTTTTACCACACCATGCACATTTTTTTCTACAATCCTTGCAAACATAAGAGTAAGAACCATCACTTTCTTTATATGCCACAGTCGGACTATGTCCACACCAGTCACACGGTTTATCAGATACAGACATCAATTGCATAAATCCCCATATTACAATTACTCCAACAATAAGACTAGGGATTATAATTTTCCATACTCTAGCGTTATTGTTCTTTGGCGCTATAACATCATAAACATGTTCTGATTGTTCTTTCTCAACAACCGCACCACATTTACCACAAAAATTAGCTCCTTTTTCTATTTTTTCACCACAATTACCGCAATAGCCCATTTTTAATTTTCTCCAATTCTGTTATAGTCATATTATTACTCATTTACAGCCTTACAATATGAATTTGCCAAAATATCTTTTTGCGGATCTTCGGAAGCTTCAACATCAAAACTTTCTCCCGATAAAAGTTCCACAGCTAAAACTCGCTTATTTAGTACATCATTTTCATTTAGCGTATCATATGAATGTCCACTTACTGTTCCAGAATTCTCATCGATCTCATATACTGAATAAGAGCCTCCACCATTTCCACCGCCATAATCATGAAAGGCCGCAAATATCAATTTCGAATCCTCATAAAAAACTTTATCTTGCTCGCCGGAATAGCACTTGGCTCATACGTATATCCCCAATCACCTAATTCAGAATACACATTATCTATAATTTCTTTTTGATTCTCATCTAAATCATTATATGTATAAGTCTTATCACTCCCATTTGATTCATTATTTGTAAACGAACATCCGACTGTAAAAAACATAGTACTTAGAGTTAAAATTATAGTTATTATCTTCTTATTCATCTTACCCCTCTCAAAGATATTATTTCTTATTATTTTTTCTTATTAATCTTCCATAGACTGAGCCAATAATAAATAAAACAGCTGCCAAAATAATCAACACCACAAATGCATCCGTACTTACATTATAGTAAGCCACAAATGCAAATATAGCGCATATTATTCCTAAAACTGTAAAACCTATATCAGCAAGTAAAGAAGTTTTCATAATATCATTTTGATTTCCCAACTCAGTCTTACAGCCACAATTTGGACACACTTGTGCCGAATCACTTATTTCTTTTCCACATTCTGGACATCTTATTAAAGCCATGTTAATACCTTCCTTTCTTTATCATCCTGTGACATCTTTCCTACATAAATTATAGTACAGATATTTACTAAATTCAATAGTAAACATCTTTATTATGTTAAGTTATATGTACACGTACGGAGGGGGAATATGGATTACATTCAACGAATGCGCAATCTACGGGAAGATAGCGATAAAACCCAACAGCAAATAGCCGATTATCTGGGTACATCCCAGACCATGTACGCCAGATATGAGCGCGGAGCAAATGAACTACCGATTCACCATCTGCTAGCTTTATGTAAATACTATAATGTGTCCGCTGACTATATATTGGGTCTTTCTAATATCAAACAAATTTCCAAATAAAACATCCGAGTCAAATCCTTTGCGATTTACACACGGATGTTTTTTTATTAAGAAAATTACTTATTTTCCCAAAAAACTCTTTATATTAATAAGATTACGCTATATTTATGGTCAAAAAAACACAGCACTGCGATAAACAGTACTGTGTTTAAATGTATTAGTAATGTAATTTTAATGCATTATTATGCGATTATGCGTCAGCATTTGCCTCTTTAAGAGCTGCTGTAAGCTGAGGAACGATCTTCTTTAAATCTCCTACTAAGCCGTAATCAGCTACATCGAAGATTGGAGCATCCTCGTCCTTGTTGATGGCGATGATGAGATCAGACTCCTCCATACCAGCTACGTGCTGGATGGCTCCTGAGATACCGATTGCGAAGTAAATCTGTGGACGTACAGTCTTTCCTGTCTGTCCTACCTGATAATCCTGTGCTAACCAGCCGTTCTCTACTGCTGCACGAGAGCATGATACCATACCACCCTTGAAGCATGAAGCAAGGTCACGAAGCATCTCGAAGTTCTCAGCGCTTCCAACTCCACGTCCGCCTGATACAAGTACCTTAGCGTCCATGATGTTCTCTACGTTGCCAACTGCCTTAACGATATCCATGATCTCAACATAACGGTTGTTCTCCTCGAGTGCAGGATTGAACTCGATAACCTCTGCTGCTCTGCCAGCCTCTTTAGGAAGCTTCTGCATAACACCAGGACGAACTGTTGCCATCTGTGGACGGTTGTCAGGACAAGCGATTGTTGCGATTGTGTTTCCACCGAATGCAGGACGTGTCATGAGAAGCTGGTTGTGCTTCTGCTCCTGTCCAGGCATAGCGTTGATTGGGAAATCACCAATCTCAAGCTTTGTACAGTCAGCTGTAAGACCTGTCTTAACTCTTGCTGAAACTGTTGGTCCGAGGTCACGTCCGATAGCTGTTGCACCAACTAACATGATCTCCGGCTTGTACTCGTTGATTACTGATACAAGAGCCTGTGCGTATGGCTCTGTTCTGTATGTCTCAAGTGCAGGATTGTCTACAACGATTACCTTGTCTGCGCCGTACTCACCGAGCTCTGTTGCAAGAGCCTTTACGTTAGATCCAAGAAGTACTGCAGTAACCTCTGTATTTAAATCTGCTGCTAACTCTTTAGCTTTACCGACTAACTCAAAGGCGATGTCGCTAAGCTTATTGTCTACCTGCTGTGCGTAGATATATACGCCCTTATATTCTTCTAAACCCATTTTTGGTTCCTCCATACTAGATGATATGTTTCTCTTTGAATTTCTCCATGAGATAGTTTACTGACTCTGTTGGATCAAGGTTAACCTTTTCTCCAGCTCCCTTAGGTACCTTGTCAGATGCCTTAGCAATCTTTGTAGGTGATCCCTTAAGTCCAAGATCTGAATCGTCAACATCCTTAAGGTCAGCTCTGCCCCAAACAGTTACTTCTTTGTCAAATGCATCGAAGATTCCGCCCGGTGTCATATATCTAGGCTCGTTTAACTCTGAAAGAGCTGTGATAAGACAAGGCATCTTAGCCTTAACTACGTGATATCTGTCCTCGTACTGACGCTTAACGACTACAGAATCTCCCTCAACCTTGATATCCTCTGCGTATGAGATTACAGGAAGTCCAAGATGAACTGCGATCTGTGGTCCAACCTGTGCTGTATCTCCATCGATAGCCTGACGACCTGTGATGATCAAATCATAATCGAGATTTCTTAATGCACCTGCAATTGTAGTAGATGTAGCCCATGTATCAGCTCCACCAAGTACTCTGTCTGTTACTAAAACTGCATCATCAGCGCCCATAGCCATTGCCTCACGAAGGATTGCATCAGCCTTTGGAAGTCCCATTGTAAGAACTGTAACCTTTGCGCCTGTCTCGTCTTTGATTCTAAGTGCTGCCTCAAGACCAGCCTTGTCATCTGGATTCATGATTGCAAGCATTGAAGCTCTATCAAGTGTTCCGTCAGGATTGAATTTTACTCCACCCTTTGTATCAGGAACCTGTTTAATACATACTACGATATTCATGTATTTGTTCTCCTTTATTTATTCTAAGTAGCTCTACAGTTATGATAGCTCTCTTAACTATCTGAGTAATGAGCCTGAAATAACCATACGCTGAACCTCTGAAGTTCCCTCGTAGATCTCTGTAATCTTAGCATCACGCATCATACGCTCTACATCGTACTCACGGATATATCCGTATCCACCGAATAACTGAACGCACTCTGTTGTAACAGCCATAGCTGTCTCTGCTGCGAATAATTTAGCCTTTGCTGCATCTACTGAGTAAGAAACCTTAGGATTCTTAGCAAACTCTGCCTTCTTCATAGCTGCTGCGTATACAAGATACTTAGCTGCATCGATACGTGTAGCCATATCAGCAAGCTTGAACTGTGTATTCTGCTGCTGTGCGATTGAACGGCCGAACTGCTTTCTTTCCTTTGTGTACTCGATAGTTCTCTCTAATGCGCCCTCTGCAATACCAAGTGCCTGAGCAGCGATTCCGATACGTCCACCATCAAGTGTGTGCATAGCGATTGGGAAACCTCTTCCCTCTTTGCCAAGTAATGCATCCTTTGGAATACGTGCATCCTCGAAGATAAGCTCATATGTAGATGATCCACGGATACCCATCTTCTTCTCTTTTGTTCCGAATGAGAATCCAGGTGTTCCCTTGTCTACGATGAATGCAGAGAAGTTCTTCTTCTTGCGTCCACGCTTGTCCTCTGTGATGCTTGTGATAGCGATGATGATGTAAACATCAGCAACCTTACCGTTTGTGATGAAGCACTTAGATCCGTTAAGAACCCACTCGTCTCCGTCTAAAACGGCCTTTGTCTGACATCCCTGTGCATCTGTACCTGCGCCCGGCTCAGTAAGACCGAAAGCACCGATTTTCTTGCCTGAAGCAAGGTCAGGAACATATTTTTTCTTCTGCTCCTCTGTACCGAATGTCATGATTGGATCGATACAAAGTGATGTATGAGCAGATACGATAACGCCTGTTGTACCACAAACCTTTGATAATTCTTCTACACACATAACATATGTAAGTGGATCACAGCCCTGTCCGCCGTACTCCTTTGGTACAGGAATGCCCATGAATCCATATTTTCCCATCTTTTCAACTGTCTCTGCTGGGAATACCTCTGTCTCGTCAGTCTCCTGTGCAAGAGGCTTAACTTCTGTCTCTGCGAACTGTTTGAAAAGGTCGCGAGCCATCTCATGTTTCTGATCTAAAGTGAAATCCATGATTTATTCTCCTTGAATTTTATATTTTGTTTTCAATCTCATTTATTATAAAACCACGGATTGCTCCGCAATCCTACGTAACCTCGCAATCCGCCAAGCATGGCTACTTGCTCAGTTCCGTTAACGTCTCAAAAGAAAACACATATTGGTAAGCAAGCTTCCCATATGTATTTTCTCTGAGACTGGTTTTATACGCTACTACTGTGCGTCTACAGGTGTCTTTGTGCGGTCTGCATTGTAAACGTAGAATCCCTTGCCGCTCTTGCATCCAAGGTTTCCGCCTCTTACCATCTTGCGAAGGAGTGGGCATGCACGATACTTGCTGTCGCCTGTCTCATTGTAAAGAACGTCCATGATTGCAAGGCAGATATCAAGTCCGATGAAATCTCCAAGCTCTAATGGTCCCATTGGATGGTTAGCACCAAGCTTCATAGCTGCATCGATTCCGGCGATATCTGAAACGCCCTCCATCTTGATGAAAGCAGCCTCGTTGATCATTGGGATAAGGATACGGTTTACTACGAAACCAGCAGCCTCGTTAACCTGTACAGGTGTCTTTCCGATCTCCACTGAAATCTTCTTGATAGCATCAACTGTCTCAACAGGTGTGTTTACGCCTGCGATAACCTCTACTAACTTCATACGGTCAGCAGGGTTAAAGAAATGCATACCGATTAATGGACGTGTAAGTCCGTTTCCAATCTCTGTGATTGAAAGTGATGATGTATTTGAAGCGAAAATACACTCTGGCTTAGCAATCTTGTCTAACTCAGCGAATGTAGTTTTCTTAACCTGCATATCCTCGAAAGCAGCCTCAACGATGAGGTCACAATCCTTGCAGAGGTCTTCTTTTAAACCAGGAGTGATGCTTGCAAGAATGCTGTCAACCTTCTCCTGTGTCATTTTCTCTTTTGCTACAAGTCTTGCATATCCTTTTGCAATCTTGTCTTTTCCGCCTTCAGCCCACTCCTGCTTGATATCGCAGAGTGCTACCTCATATCCGTCTACCTGTGCGAATGCTTTTGCGATTCCCTGGCCCATTGTACCAGCACCGATAACTCCAACCTTCATTTTAATTCCTCCTAAAAATATATTATGGCACAAAGGCTTTAAGTGCTAAACCTCTGTAGCATAACTTAATCATATATATAAACTGATGTGAATAAACTAATTCACACTACAAGGGGATGCGCCTGCATCCCCTCATATATCTATTGGCAAAGAAAATTAGTACTTCTCAACGATAGTAGAACATCCCATTCCACCACCGATACAAAGTGTTGCAAGACCTCTGTTAGATCCTCTCTTCTGCATCTCATGTAATAATGTAACAAGGATACGGCAGCCTGAAGCTCCAACAGGATGTCCGAGTGCGATAGCACCACCGTTAACATTTACCTTACTCATATCGAACTTGAGGTCTCTTGCTACAGCGATTGACTGTGCAGCGAATGCCTCGTTTGCCTCGATAAGATCGAAATCATCAATTGTAAGACCAGTCTTTGCAAGAACCTTCTTTGTAGAAGCTACAGGTCCAACACCCATGATCTCAGGCTCAACTCCGCCAAGTGCTCCTGCTACCCATGTAGCTAATGGCTTAACGCCGAGCTCCTTAGCCTTCTCTTCGCTCATTACAACTACTGCTGCAGCACCATCATTGATTCCTGATGCGTTACCTGCTGTAACAAGTCCACCCTCTTTACCAGAGCAGCAACGAAGCTTAGAAAGAGACTCTGCTGTTGTTCCGGCACGAGGTCCCTCGTCCTTTGTGAACTCAACGATTTCTTTCTTAATCTTAACAGGTACAGGAACGATCTCATCATCGAACTTGCCTGCTGCGATAGCTGCCTCACACTTCTGCTGTGAGTTTGCTGAGAACTCATCAAGCTCTTCACGAGTGATGCCGTATTTATCACATACATTCTCAGCTGTGATCATCATATGATAGTGGTTGAATGCATCTGTAAGAGCATCATTAACCATTGTATCGATGATTGTTGCATTGTTCATTCTGTATCCGAAACGTGCCTTTGTCATAGCGTAAGGAGCCATTGACATGTTCTCCATACCACCGGCAACAACGATATCAGCCTCACCGGCCTTGATCATTGTAGCAGCGTCGTTTACACACTTAAGACCTGATCCACAAACAACGTTGATTGTGATAGCCGGAACCTCGATTGGAAGTCCTGCCTTGATAGAAGCCTGACGAGCTACGTTCTGTCCCTGAGCTGCCTGGATAACACAACCCATCTTAACCTCGTCAACCATCTCAGGAGCAACACCTGCACGGTTTAAAGCCTCCTTAATTACGATTGCACCTAAATCTGCGGCTGGAGTATTGCTTAATGCTCCGCCCATTTTGCCGATTGCTGTACGGCAAGCACTTGCGATTACAACTTTCTTTGCCATTATATTATCTCCTTTAAATTGTATTGCACATCCGTGCTGTTAATTTTTTAACAAAGTCATTATACTACAAATTCATGTAAAAATCAATTGGTTTTGTTAATAATTTGTCAAAATTCTATTAAAATTTGCATATTTTTTGCGTCCATTACTTATACTATTCCGTCAGATTAACAAAAGACAATACTATTATAACTTATTGCTCACATGCCGCACGAAACCTAATCTTTTCATCAATATTTTTTCATATCTGCAATTTCTATAAAAAATCCCCGGGCAGCACATCCGATATGCTGTCCGGGGAATAAAATATATATTCTATATCTATATACTTTTAAAGATTCTTAACTGTTGCAATGTCAACCGGTGTCTTCTTGTCAGAAGCTGTCTCTAATGCATGTGCAAGTGCATTGGCTGTATCCATCGCTGTGATACAGTAAACACCTGTCTCGATTGCATTTCTTCTGATAAGGAAGCCGTCTCTTGTCTTGTCTCCGTTACCCTGTGTAGGTGTATCGATTACAAGGTCTATCTTGTGTCCGAGGATAAGATCCATGACGTTTGGAGACTCCTGTGATATCTTGTTTACACGAAGAGCATTTACTCCGTGCTCCTGTAAGTACTTTGCAGTACTTCTTGTAGCGTAAATCTTGTAGCCAAGCTTCTCAAAACGCTTTGCAACACCTACTGCCTCAGGCTTATCGGCATCCTTTACAGTCATAATCATCTGCTTGTACTTAGGAAGCTCAACTCCCGCACCCTCAAATGCCTTGTAAAGTGCACCATTGAACGTCTTGTCGATTCCAAGACACTCTCCTGTTGATTTCATCTCAGGTCCGAGTGAAATCTCAGCGCCACGCAGCTTCTCGAATGAGAATACCGGCATCTTAATTGCAATGTAATCGGCTGTCGGAGCAAGTCCAGGTGTGTAGCCCATGCCCTTTATAGTCTCGCCCATGATGATTCTTGCTGCGAGGTCTACGATCGGAATACCTGTAACCTTGCTGATGTATGGTACTGTTCTTGAAGAACGTGGGTTTACCTCGATAACATAGATGTTGTCGTCCATATCGATAAACTGGATATTAATCATACCAACAACATGGAGTGCCTGTGCAAGTCTCTTTGTATACTCAACCAGAGTCTCTTTTGCTTTCTCTGAGATGGTATGTGCAGGGTAAACTGAGATAGAGTCTCCTGAGTGTACTCCTGTACGCTCGATGTGCTCCATGATACCAGGAATCAGGATGTCTGTTCCGTCACAGATTGCATCGACCTCTATTTCCTTGCCCATAAGGTACTTATCTACAAGGATTGGATGATCCTGTGTGATCGTGTTGATGATGCCGATAAACTCTTCGATTTCATCATCATTCCATGCAATCTTCATACCCTGTCCACCAAGTACATATGAAGGACGGACAAGTACAGGGTAGCCAATCTCGTTTGCTACCTTCTTTGCCTCCTCGGCTGTAAATACTGTACCGCCTGCTGCTCTCGGGATACCTGTCTTCTGAAGGATCTCGTCGAAGAGCTCTCTATCCTCAGCTGCGTCTACATCCTCTGCCTTTGTTCCAAGTATCTTGACACCCATCTTCATAAGTGCCTCTGTGAGCTTGATGGCTGTCTGTCCACCGAACTGTACTACAGCTCCGTCAGGCTTTTCAATATTTACAATGCTCTCAACATCCTCTGCTGTGAGTGGCTCAAAATAGAGCTTATCAGCAATATCAAAGTCAGTTGAAACTGTCTCAGGGTTGTTGTTTACGATGATTGTCTCCCAGCCTTCCTTAGCAAATGCCCATGTACAGTGAACTGAGCAGTAATCGAACTCGACACCCTGTCCGATACGGATAGGACCTGAACCAAGTACAAGCACCTTTTTCTGTGGATGTGTCTCTGTCGCCTCATTCTCGCTGCCGAATACTGAGTAGTAGTAAGGTGTCTCTGCCGCAAACTCTGCCGCACAGGTATCAACCATCTTGTAGGCTGCCACGATGCCGTTGTCGTAACGCATCTTCTTGATATCAGCCTCATCGATATCTGTAAGCTGTGAGATAACATTGTCAGGGAACTCGATACGCTTTGCCTCTTTTAACAGTTCAACTGTAAGCTCCTCTGTCTTTAAACGGTTCTCCATCTCAACAAGGATTGCGATTTTATCGATAAACCAGAGATCTATCTTTGTGATCTCGTGGATATGCTCATATTTAACTCCACGGCGGAGTGCCTCTGCGATAACCCAGATACGTCTGTCGTCAACAACTGCAAGCTGTTTCTCAAGCTCATCATCTGTAAGACCTGTAAAGTCATATGACATAAGTGAGTCAACATGCTGCTCGAGAGATCTGATAGCCTTCATAAGGGCACCCTCGAAGTTGTTGCAGATACTCATTACCTCTCCTGTAGCCTTCATCTGAGTGGTGAGTGTACGCTTTGCTGTGAGGAACTTGTCAAACGGAAGTCTTGGAATCTTGACTACACAGTAATCAAGCATTGGCTCAAAGCTTGCGTAGGTCTTCTGTGTAATAGCATTCTTAATCTCATCAAGGTGATAGCCGAGTGCAATCTTGGCTGTAACCTTGGCGATAGGATATCCTGTGGCCTTTGATGCAAGTGCTGACGAACGTGAAACTCGTGGGTTTACCTCGATAACACAGTACTCGAATGAGTCAGGATTGAGAGCGTACTGTACGTTACAGCCTCCTGTAATCTGAAGCTCATTGATGATATTGAGCGCTGATGTACGAAGCATCTGGTACTCTTTATCTCCGAGTGTCTGTGAAGGTGCAACTACGATTGAATCTCCTGTATGCACACCGACAGGGTCGATATTTTCCATATTACATACGGTGATGCAGTTGCCGTTGGCATCACGCATTACCTCGTACTCGATTTCCTTCCAGCCTGCGATACATCTCTCCACGAGAACCTCTCCGACACGTGACAGACGAAGTCCGTTTGAAAGTATGTCGATAAGCTCCTGCTCATCGTGAGCGATTCCACCGCCGGAGCCGCCGAGTGTGAATGCAGGACGAAGAACTACCGGATAACCAATCTTGTTGGTAAATGCGATACCGTCCTCGATATTCTTTACAACCTGTGATGCTGCGATTGGCTCACCGATTTTCTCCATGGTATCCTTGAAGGCCTGACGGTCCTCAGCCTTGAAGATTGTCTCTGCTGTTGTTCCGATAAGCTTTACTCCCTGCTCGTCAAGGAAGCCGCACTCAGCGAGCTCCATGCCGAGGTTGAGTCCTGCCTGTCCACCGAGTGTAGGAAGGATGCTGTCCGGCTTTTCTTTTATGATAATCTCTTTTAATGACTCAAGTGTAAGTGGCTCGATATATACCTGATCCGCAATCTGCTTATCAGTCATGATAGTTGCAGGGTTTGAGTTTACCAGACATACCTCAACGCCCTCCTCTTTTAAGGAACGGCAGGCCTGTGTTCCTGCGTAGTCAAACTCTGCGGCCTGTCCGATTACGATTGGACCGGAACCGATAACTAATACTTTTTTGATATCATTATTTCTTGGCATTACTGGTTACCTCCCATCATGTTAATAAAGCGGTCAAAAAGATATGCTGAATCCTGTGGTCCAGGGCATGCCTCCGGATGGAACTGAACTGTGAAGATATTCTTGTTCACATACTTAAGTCCCTCATTTGTGCCGTCGTTTACATTTACAAATGCAGGCTCAGCCACCTTCGGATCAAGCTTATCTGTGTCAACCACATATCCATGGTTCTGGGAAGAAATATAAACACGGCCTGTTGCAAGGTCCTTAACAGGATGGTTTCCACCTCTGTGTCCGTACTTCATCTTGTGGGTATCTGCACCTGTTGCAAGTGCCATGAGCTGATGTCCGAGGCAGATTGCAAAAATCGGCACATTGCTGTCATAAAGCTTCTTTATTTCCTTTATAATCTCTACACACTCCTTTGGATCTCCAGGTCCGTTTGAGAGCATGATTCCGTCAGGATTGTCACCAAGTATCTCTTCAGCGGTTGTGTGTGCAGGGTAAATTGTAACTTCACAGCCTCTTTCATTGAGTGATTTGGCGATGTTGTTCTTGGCACCGAAATCCATGAGGGCAACCCTCTTTCCAGAGCCCTTTAATACCTTTTTCTCAGTGCATGTGACCTTGTCAACCACATTGCCTGTAGTGTAAGCCTTGAGCTTTGGAATAATCTCATCGAGATTGTAATTCTCATTTGTGGTAATCATTCCGTTCATAGTACCCTTTTCCCTGAGAATCTTGGTGAGCGCACGTGTATCAATACCTGCCACTCCCGGAATATCGTTTTTCTCGAGGAAATCCTGTATGGTACCCTCGCAGCGGAAATTGCTTGGCATACGCGACAGTTCTCTTACTATATATCCGTCCGGCCATGGTCTTTGTGATTCCATATCCGGTGTGATTCCATAATTTCCGATAAGTGGATAAGTCATTACAACAGCCTGTCCTGCATAGGAAGGATCTGTAAGTACCTCCAGATATCCTGTCATTGATGTGTTAAATACTATCTCACTAATGACTTCCCTTGTTGAACCAATGCTGGTTCCGGTAAATACATTACCATCTTCAAGAATTAAAAATGCTTTCATCTTTACCCTGCCCTTTCGTGTTATACTTTGTAACCATAAGCTTCTTAGCTGCAACTAACCTTACGTCTGCGCAAAAAAAAAGAGGGCGTCTCTTTTTTCTTATAAAGTGTAATTGCATAGTATATCTGCTTAAATTGTAAAAAGTGTATCATAATACAGCCGATTTTTCAACTGTTTTTTATTACATAAATGTGCATAAATATTTATACAAAATTAGTTACTGTTCACACCGGTGTGTGACCGGCAACGATTACAGTGCCTTCAAGGCTCCTTAACGTATTTACGGAGTAAGCCCCGCGCATACCGCATATATCACGCCTGAGAAAAATACAAGGCATGTGAAACCAACGGAAATTGCAATAAAAGTCCTGTCAGATATACGGCGCGGTGTATACTCAACCTGATATATGCTTTTTGCTGTCATAGGAATATACATATCGCTTTGTCCATCGCAAAAACCTCCCTGACCTGTGCTCTTAAAGCCGACACGACTGAAGTAGTCTGCCGTGTATGCAGGCATTGCATTTACCGACACCTGCATGAGACTAAGCTGCATGCGCGCATATATTCTTGCTCTCTCCAGAAGCTTTTTGCCAATTCCACGCCTTAGGCACTGCGGATGCACGTACAGCATGGTGATATGACCCTCGTTTGTCATGCCACACACTCCGCACAGCACATTGCTATCAAACGCACCAAATACTACGAGTGCGCCGTTCCTTTCCTCCTCTGTCAGCCTGTCTGCATCCATATATTCATCAAAATATCGATGACAGTCCGGTGTCCGGACGCAGCCTCTGATTGCGATATTGTAGATACTTACCGCAAAGGCACAGGCCCCTTTTATCTCCTCATTTGTAAGTTTTCTTATTTTCATCAGATAGTCTCCTCTACTATTCTGTCCTTAAGCCCACTGTAGCGTCTCTGCTGTGAGTTGTTTTGTATCATCTCGTAAAATGTCTGATCGTCACCTACTATGGTAACACATTTCTTCGCTCTTGTAACCGCCGTATAAAGTAAATTCCTGTTCATAAGCATTCTCGGGCCGCTCAAAAGCGGTATAACGACCGCCGGGTACTCGCTTCCCTGCGACTTGTGTATAGTGACCGCGTATGCAAGCTCAAGCTCCTCCAAAAGCTTAAACGGATATTCCACCTTTCTGCCCTCGTCAAAGGATATGGTCATGGTCTCGGCAAAATCGTTGATTTCCTCAATGATACCGGTATCTCCATTGAAGATTCCCATGCCCTTATCCACACAGAGTCCGAATTTTGTCCTGATTTCCCACTCTATCTGATAATTGTTCTTTATCTGCATCACCTTGTCGCCCTCGCGGAAAATCGTACCTCTGTATTCTTTTTCGCGCTTGCTCTTGTCAGCCGGATTCATGTACGCCTGCAATATGCCGTTTAGGCGCTCCACTCCAAGAAGCCCCTTTCTCATTGGCGTAAGCACCTGTATATCATACTCTGTGGCATTCACAAATTTTGGAAGCTTCTGCTTTATGAGCTGCAATGTAACATTTATTATCTTGTCAGCATCATATCTCTTTAAGAAAAAGAAATCCATGCTCTTATTATCAAGCGATACCGTCTCTCCGTTATTTATCTTATGGGCGTTTACTATAATATCGCTCGTGCTCGCCTGACGGAAAATCTTTGTGAGCTTTACCGTGTGGAAAGCACCCGAATCAATAATATCCTTTAGCACGCTGCCAGCTCCCACGCTTGGAAGCTGGTTCACATCTCCTACGAGTATGAGTCTCGTGCCAGCCACAACCGCCTTTAGCAGCGAGTACATGAGTGATATATCAACCATCGACATCTCATCTATTATTATTACATCAGTCTCAAGAGGATTCCTTTCATTTCTCTCAAAACCCGCTGCGCTTCCTGTGTCCATGCCACCGTTTAGCTCAAGCATGCGGTGGATTGTGCGCGCCTCATAGCCTGTCGTCTCACTCATTCTCTTTGCCGCACGGCCTGTCGGAGCCGCCAGAAAAATGTCCATGCCCTCCAGCTCAAAATACTTGATAATAGTATTGATGGTGGTGGTTTTTCCTGTTCCCGGTCCTCCGGTAATTACTAAAAGGCCATTTCTGACAGCTTCCTTCACTGCCTCGGCCTGATGCTCATCCAGCTCCATCTTGGTCTTTTTCTCTATATTTCTGATTGCAGCCTCTATCTCGATATCCGGCACATCATAAGTCACATCAAGCTGCTTTAGCATGGTTGCCGTGTTTGCCTCCATATAATAAAAGCTGTTTGCATAAATCTGGGTTATGTCATCCTTTAGCTGCATGACAATCTTCCTGTCCATTGCCAGATTCATGTAGTGTTCCTCAACCTGCGTGCTTTCCACTCCAAGCAGATACACGGCACGCCTCGTAAGCTCCTCCATCGGCAGATATGTATGTCCGTCCATGGCTGCCTGCTGCAAAACATACTGTATACCGCTTTTTATTCTGAAATCAGAGTCAGTCTTTATACCAACCCTCGCCGCTATCTCATCCGCGGTTTTAAAGCCCACTCCGTCGATATCATCTGCCATGCGGTATGGGTTTTCCTTGAGCACGCTGTATATCTCTCCGCCATACTTATTGTAAATCTTCACAGCCAGATTCATATTGATGCCGTACTGCTGCAAAAAAATCATGGCTTCCCTTAAGTCTCTTTTGGCATTGACCTGATCCGCAATCTCCATAGCCTTTCTCTGGCTGATGCCCTTTACCTCAGCAAGCCGCTCCGGCTCCTCCTCTATGATGCGGAAGGTATCCTTCTTGAAGCGCCTGACAATACGTGCCGCAAGTGCAAGACCTATACCGTGTATGGCTCCTGAGCCCAGATACCTCTCAATGGCCATCTCATCCTCAGGCTCCTTCTCCTCAAAGCTTGCCACTTTAAACTGTCTGCCATAGGTCGCATGTTCTGTATACTCGCCGTGCGCCTCTATATTTTCGCCCTCAGCGATATCCGAAAAAGTGCCCACACATGTGAGCTCCTCCTCGTCCACTACAAGAACAAGTACCGTATATCCATTTTCTGCATTTCTGTATATTATATGATCAACGTATCCTGTGACTGTTTCGGTTTCCAATTGAATTTCTCCGTATATGTGTGTTTTATTCTGAATAGTTTTATTTTTTTAATATTATACCCCAGAGCCGGCATGACTGCAATTACTAAGTTGGCACAAAAAAAGCCGGTAACCACATGCAAGCATGCGGGCCGGCTTTAATTCGTTATTATGATATATTGTAGTTGCGCTTCATCTGCTCATAAAGCTGCTGTGTGATATTCTCACCGGACTTCTCCACTATCGTATCACTCATCTGCTCTATAACAGTGTCCATGAACATATCCTTGTACTGCGACATAGAGGAATCCTCATCATCACTCTTTAGTGTCATGGAATCCTTCATTTCCTTTATGACCTGCTCCACAAAATAAGACTCAAAATCCTTGAGTGTGCTCTTGAGCTCGTCCTCTGTAGAGTCTGATGACAGATTTTTCACATTATTCTTAAGCTTGTCTGCCACTGCAGATGTATTATTTGAGTTCGCAAGTGTTGATACTGCACTTATATCCATACGCTACTATCTCCTCAGATTATTTGCTGTCTCAAGCATCGAATCCGCTGTTGTGATGGCCTTTGAATTGAGCTCGTAGGCACGCTGTGCCACAATGAGGTTAACCATCTCGTCAGCTACCTGTACATTTGAGCCCTCTAAGAACTTGTGCGCAACCTTGCTCTTTGTCAGGTTGGCATTTGTGGCCTCAAGCATCGGATTACCTGAATTGGCTGTTGCGCCCAAAAGACTGCCCGAAAGCTTTTCCAATCCTGATGGATTGTTAAACTGATAAACTGCCATACGCTGGTTCATCGGAACATACTCTCCACCTACCGTCATATATCCAATCTCGCCATATTCGTTAAAGGTCATATTCTCTGATGAAACGCCCTGCGGTATAGCAATAATATTGCCTGCTGTATCCATGACCGGATTTCCCTGTGCATCTGCCAGAATCGTCTGTCCGTTGCCATACTGGCTCCATTCAAATGCACCGTTTCTGGTATAATAGGTCTGACCATCAGTACCTCTTACCGCAAAAAATCCATCTCCTTCAATCGCAAAATCCGTAGGTCTGTCAGTCTCTGTTAAAGAGCCCTGAGTATATGTGGATGTAGTTGCAGCCACACGGGTACCAAGCCCCACCTGGGCTCCCACCGGTTTTGCTGCCCCATTTCCGGATGTAGAACGGGTCTGTATTGTCTGATATAAAAGTGATTTAAACTCTGTTCTCTCACCCTTGAAGCCTGTTGTATTGACATTGGAAAGGTTGTTTGCAATTGTATCTACATTTGTCTGCTCAGCACGCATACCTGTTGCGGCTGTATAAAGTGCCCTCATCATATGGCATATCTCCTGTCAGTGTCTGACGCCAATCATCCTGTCATGCCTGCGTCAGAATATAATTATACTCTTCCTACATTGTTGACAGCCTTGTCTAATGTCTCATCAATAGATGTGATAACCTTCTGTCCGGCTTCATATGCACGCTGTATCGTAATCATATTGACCATCTCATTTACCACATTTACATTTGAGGTTTCTAAGGCTCCCTGTTCTATTTCGGCATCTGAGGCGATAATATTACCCCCTGCAGTCAGATTGTAGAGATTTTCACCATATTTTTCAATATAGTCATAGTTATCCACATCGACAACACCGATAGTGCCAACTAACTGATTGTTCTGAGTGATATATCCGAGTGAATTTACTGAAAACTTCTCATTTGGGTCTACCCTCACCCAATTCGCTTCTCCGCCGTCTCCGCTTAATGCACCAGTCGCATTGAGCACATGGTCTCCGTCTGCTGTGACCAGATAACCGTCAGCATTGACCTTGAAAGCACCGTCTCTGGTATATTTCACACTTGTCTGACCTGATTTGTCAGTAAATGCAACGGCAAAAAAGCCTTTTCCACCGATAGCTAAATCTGTAGGGTTATCAGTCACCTTAAAGCTGCCCTCATCCCAATCGGTATATGTCTCACCGAGATGCACGCCGTATGTCATGCTGCCCAGATTTTTGTGCAGTCCGTAGTTTGACGTATCCTTTATCTTTATAGCAAGCTCATTTTTAAATGAATGCGAGGTGGTTCCCTCTTTTTTAAATCCATAGGTATCAGAATTAGCCAGGTTGTTCGCAAGAACATCCATGCGCTTCATCTCATTAACCATACCGGTGTGAGCGGTGTATAAGCCTTTTACCATATTTTTGTCCTTTACAGTCTGATTCTGTTGATAACGTTTATCTTTGATGCCTTGTCGGCAAAATCCTTCTCTGTCATATCGCCTGTTGTGAATGCATACTCGCCATCAACCACATCCTCAATGTAGTCTACATGTCCGAATACAGCCTCAACCTCGCTCTTTGGTGAGTCAGTTCTCACAAAGAAGCTGTTTACACTGTCATCATAGCTTACGAGTGTGAGCTTCTCAGGCTTCCAGTCGATATAAATATTTGTGTTCTGATGCTTTGTCATATCTACAACATCTGCCACTACAGCACTTGCGGTAGGAAGCTTTCCTGCTCCGCTGCCGTAGAACATAGCATCTCCTAGCACATTTCCGCGTAAAAATACGCCGTTGAACACTCCATTTACTCCTGAGAGTGGATGTGTGTCATCTATCATATATGGTGCAACGAGACAGGTATAGCTGTCACCCACCTTGCGGCTTGAAGCAAGAAGCTTGATTGCACGGTGCATTGCCTTTGCGTACCTGATATCCTCAGGTGTGATCTTTGTGATACCCTCACAGTGGATATCCTCGAAATCCACCTGCTGTCCTGCAACAAGTGATGTGAGAATGGCTATCTTTCTGCATGGATCATATCCCTCTATGTCGGCTGTAGGATCCTTCTCTGCATAGCCCTTATCCTGAGCATCCTTTAATACCTCATCAAAGTCTGCTCCTTCCTCTGTCATCTTTGTAAGCATGTAGTTGGTTGTTCCGTTTAAGATTCCTGTGATTTCCTCAATCTCATCTGCTGTGAGACACTTGTTGAGTGGTCTGATAATAGGGATTCCGCCACCGACACTGGCCTCAAACTGGAAGTTCACTCCATGATCCCTTGCCACTTTAATGAGCTCAGCGCCCTTTGCAGCAACGAGGTTCTTGTTTGATGTTGCTACCTGTTTTCCTGCCTCAAGCATTGCCTTTACGAATGTAAATGCAGGCTCAACGCCTCCCATTGTCTCTACAACGATACCGACCTCAGGGTCCTCTGCGATAACCTTATAATCATGTACTATCTTGTCCTCGATTGGTGTACCCGGGAACTCTCTTAAATCAAGCACATACTTGACCTCAATTGGCTCTCCTGCTCTCTTTGCGATTTTTTCCTTGTTGATTTCTAATACTTCTACGACACCTGATCCAATTGTGCCGTAACCCATAACTGCAATCTTCATCTTTTTGTTACTCCCTGGCTAAAATTTTTACGTAATGTATGCCCTTTAAGGACTCAATCTGCTTTGCCATATCATCCACATCATCCGACTCCGGAAATACATCCACAGATAACGTGAGTGACGCAATGCCATTTACCGGTACACTTTGGTGTATGGTAAGAATATTTGCTTTCGCATCGGCTACCGACTTAAGCACAACGGAAAGTATGCCCTGCTCGTCATCCATCTGAATGACAAGGTTCACAGTCTTTCCTTTGCGCCCCTCATAAAAAGGAAAAATATCATCCTTATATTTGTAAAAGGAGCTTCTGCTTATGCCAACAGCATCTGTTGCCTCCTGCACAGATTCAAGCTTGCCCGAATCTAACAGTCTCTTTGCCTCAACTACTTTAAGCAGCACCTCCGGTACAGCCTTTGCCCGTAAAACGAAGTAGTTTGATTTCTCCGCCATTTAGTTACCTCCAAAATGGCCGGTGTGTTTGTCACACACCGACATTTGTCCTTGACTCAAAGATTTTAACACAAAGATCGTAGTATTGCAACCTATTAGTTGATGTTCATTAAAAGACTTAGTCTGCCCCTGTAGCCATCCATTTAAGATAGCCGTTGATGAATATGTCTATGCTGCCGTCAAGCACTGCATCCGCATTACCTGTCTCCACCCCTGTCCTATGATCCTTGACCATAGTGTACGGCTGAAGCACATATGAGCGGATCTGGCTTCCCCAGCCAATTTCCTTGACCTCGCCTCTGATGCCCGCCTCCTTTGCAGCATTCTCTTCCTGCTTCAAAAGATACAGCTTTGCCTTTAACATCTGCATGGCTTTATCCTTGTTCATATGCTGTGAACGCTCATTCTGACACTGTACCACAATTCCTGATGGGAAATGTGTGATACGGATAGCTGATGAGGTCTTGTTGATATGCTGTCCACCTGCTCCACTTGAGCGGTAGGTATCAATTCTGATATCCTCATCCTTTACCTCGATATCAAGATCCTCCTCGATATCCGGCATGACATCACAGGATACGAATGAAGTCTGCCTTTTTCCCGCCGCGTTAAACGGCGAAATTCGTACAAGCCTGTGCACGCCCTTTTCCGACTTCAGATATCCATATGCATTCTCTCCGTTTACCTGGAAGGTAATGGACTTGATACCTGCTTCATCGCCGTCAAGCGAATCGAGCACCTCAAGGGTAAAGCCCTTTTTATCTGCCCACTTCGAATACATACGAAACAGCATTGCCGCCCAGTCGCATGACTCCGTTCCACCGGCGCCTGCGTTGAGTCTCAAAATAGCGTTGCACTTATCATATTCTCCCGACAAAAGAGTCTTCATTCTGATACCGTCATATGTGCTCTCAAAATCATCAAGCATCTGCTGTATCTCAGGTATGAGTGACTCATCGTTCTCCTCATAGCCCATCTCAATCATCGTCTCTATATCTTCATACTGTTCCTTGAGCTTTGCGTATGTAGCGACATCATCCTTCATACTCTTAAGCTCTTTCATCTTGCTCTGTGACTTCTCCGGGTCATCCCAGAAGTCAGGAGCTTCCATCTCTCTCTCTAATTCCTGGATTTTTTCTTCTTTATTAGCCAGGTCAAAGTGAATCCCTCACTTCCTGTAGTGGGGCTTTGTAGCCTTGGAGCGTGGACTTGAAATTATCCAACTCTACCACAGAATCACCTCTTTCTTTGCATTTTTTTGTTGGCCGCTTTTAGTTTTTGGATGACGCTTCCCGCATTCAGGTTGTGGGGTGCGGCCGGCACACAGTATATTCCTTTGAAAAATATGAAGTCAGCCACGGGATTTTTTCGGATAGTGTTTTTTTATCTTCACTTTGTTTCATTCATATTTTTAATGGAACCCCGTGGCAGTTCATATTTTTCTTCGGAACATGCTGTGTGCCGGCCGTAAACCTGGGTTTACGGGGCGGGAAGCTGGTTGTGACAGGAATTAAATATATATATTAAGTCTGCCATGTATCCTCTAACCAGCGTCATTATTTTTATTATACAGATTAAACTAAGAAACTGCAACTAAATTTGGCACTTATAATCACGCTTATCATCATGCTTATCATCACGCTTGTTATCATGATTGTTACTGTTCACACCTAACAGTGTGACCGACAACTATTACAGCCCACTTCTCTTCGTGTCTTCATATCTTCTTGTCTTCATGTTCTCGGCTTTGCTGTGCCTGCTGTGTGCTTCGCATGCGCCACATGGGTAACAAGTGCAATAAGAAGCAGCATAATGATACCACCTGTGGTATCAATCAGTACGTCCGTGAATCTGCCGGCCCGGCCGGGCACGAACATCTGGTGAATTTCATCTGTGCTGGCATATAGGAAGGTCACGCCTATCGGAATTAAAAATCTCCTTTTGCCATGCAAAAACGAAAATGTCACAAATCCAAGCAATGTGAGAATAGCATACTCGCTCATATGGGCGCACTTTCTCACCGGATAGTCTATAAGCTCTGCCTTATCGAGCATCTCGCTCTCATCCCAGTGGCTTGCAGTAATGGTATTGACCACAGAAACTATACGATAGCTGACGCTGCCACTGAGCTCAGAGGACTCAGTGTCAGGCTCCGCCGAAAACATGAATATGACAGCCATCCAGCACAGCATTAGAACGCATGCAATCTTATTTAAGCTTTTCATTCATCACCTCAATCGCTTTCTGAAGCTGCACATCATACTGCATGTCATAGTCTGCATTTGTGTCTCCTGTGTATTCGTAGTCCACCTCTACGTCAGGCTCGATACCCTTTTTGTGAATATTGTGGCCGTTTGGTGTGTAGTACTTCGATGTGGTAATCTTTACAGCATCACCATCGGAAAGATTGTAGATAGTCTGTACAATTCCCTTTCCAAAAGTCTTTTTGCCTACAAGCGTGGCATCAATATAGCCGTCCTCATTATAATCCTTCATGGCTCCTGCAAAAATTTCAGACGCACTTGCGCTGTTTTCATCGACAAGCACTACGATAGGACAGTCAATCTGCTTGCCATCGTCATCACCAAAGGTCTGAACATTTCCGTTTTTATCCTTTGTATACACGACAGTTCCTGCAGGGAGCTTTCCAACTGTTTCTGCCGGAAGCAGTCTGTCAACCATTTCTGTCACTGCGGTAAGGAGACCTCCCGGATTAGCACGCAAATCCACTATAAGCCCCTTCATGCCCTGATTTGTAAGTCCGTCAAGTGCATCCTCAAACTGACTAGCGGTGTTTGTCTGAAACTCGCTGACCTGAATATATCCCACTCCGTTGTCAAGCAACTTGCTGTCCACCGATGGCAGCTCTACATTTTTGCGCTCCACCTCAACAGTGAATGGATCTGTATTCTCTCCTCGCCTGATTTCAAGCGTAACCTTTGTGCCCTCCTCGCCTCTGATTTTGGCAACAAGCTTTGTGAGATCCTCAGATGTTGCCTCGACACCATCAACCGATACTATCTCATCATCCTTTTTAAGACCTGCTTCCTCCGAAGGAGTTCCGCTGTATACCTTTGAAACTGTCACCTGCTTTGTGTCAGGATCCTGCTTTAACGCAGCTCCGATGCCATAATATGTGCCTGTTGTGCTGATTTGCAGCTCCTTATACTCATCCGCGGTATAATAAACCGAATACGGATCATTTAGTCCCTCCATCACACCATGCAGCAGACCGTTTTCCAAATCATCCTTGTCGTAATCCTCATAGTAGTACTCGTCTATGTAGTTCGCGAGCTCATCGATTTTCTGCACTGTCTTGTCGTCGAGCACATCTGCACTTTTTGCAACGGTATGCACACTCCTGCCTGTAATCATTGTGTATGCAAAGAGCACTATACCCCCAAGCACAAGAGTTGCTGCGATACCGGTTGCAATTCCCGCACAGAAGCCTTTTTTTAATCCCATTCTATGAGGCGTTTTATCACTCATATCCGGATTATTATCACACCCCAGGCCGTTACTTCCACCGCCTGCATAATTTTGTGTGTAATTTTCTCTTAAAGCATCAGCTCCGCCATCAGGCGCATCTACTCTCTGCACATAAGGATTGACATCCCTATTGTTTGAATTGTCCATTTCAGTCCTGTCCTCTCTATACTATATTTGAACTTAAAACAGCCTGTCTCCGATCGGAGCCAGGCCGTCATAATTATTATTATACTCTTAAATGTTTCCGAATTGTGAATCGACTTCCCAGGAAGCCAATTCCAACGCCCAGTATAAGTGCTACCGGTACGAGTGTAGAGAAAATCTCCTTTGTCGGGATAAATGTCATCATATTTCCTATAAAACTGAACTTATTAGCAATATATGCACAAATCTTTCCATACATGACATTAAGCAGTCCAAGCGGAATAGCCGAACCAATCAGTCCGATAAGAATACCCTCTACCACAAACGGAGACCTGACAAGAAAATCTGTCGCTCCGATAAGCTTCATGATAGCTATCTCCTCTCGTCTGACCGCAATACCTGTAGTAACTGTATTGCTTATAAGGAAAACCGCAACACACAGAAGAATCAGAATGATACCTCCTGATACATAGCTGATAAGCTTATTTAAATCGGTCAGTGTATTGGCCACATCCTGCGACTGGTTTACCTTTCTGACTCCCTCAAGTCCCTTGATGTAGTTGACAAGAGTCTGCTGCATAGAGACATCACTCAAATAAACCTGCAGATTCGCAGAATTGCTGAGGGGGTTGTCATCGCCAAATGAAGCTGCTGCATCATCATAACCCTCGAAGTATTCCTTCTGATAATCACTCCAGGCATCTGCCGCCGACTGATAATCCACCTTGCCGACCTCAGCTCTCTTCTCAATCTGAGCCTTGTCTGCATTGATTACATCCTCAGTGGTGCCTTCATTAAAGAATACAGTTACAGCAACTCCCTTTTCTGCTGTTTTAACCATGCTTGAAAAGTTAGTCACAACAATATAAAATAGTCCAAACATAAAAATACATGCTGCCATAGTAGCTATAGATGCCAGCGAGAACATTTTATTTCTGAAAATATTTTTAAAGCCCTGCTTAATTGAATAAGCTAATGTATTAATCCTCATCACTATCACCATCCTTGCTGTCTGCCACAACAAGTCCCTTCTTTATAGTGATGACACGCTTTTTCATAACCTTAACAATCTCAAGATTATGTGTTACAACGATAACAGTTGTGCCTTTCTCATTGATTTCCTCAAGCAGCTTCATAATCTCCCACGCATTGTTGTTGTCAAGATTACCTGTAGGCTCATCTGCAAGAAGAAAATTCGGCTCATTTACCAAAGCCCTTGCAATCGCAACCCTCTGCTGCTCTCCTCCCGAA
This sequence comes from uncultured Agathobacter sp., assembly GCA_934365945.1. GTDB lineage: Bacteria > Bacillota > Clostridia > Lachnospirales > Lachnospiraceae > Roseburia. The sequence continues at coordinate 50,135 of CAKRNE010000001.1, forward strand.
AGCTCCTTCGGTTTTGACTTATACTTTGCAGCAAGCCCAACCATAGAAAGCATTTTAGGGACCTTTTTCTTAATGGTGGCTGTCGAAGCGCCTATAACCTTAAGCGCAAAAGCCACATTCTCATAAACATTTCTATCCTTTAATAATCTAAAGTCCTGAAATACAACTCCGATATTTCTTCTGTATTTAGGAATCTGTCTGCGCCTTATATGTGCCAGATTCCTTCCGTCAACAGTAATTGTTCCGTCTGTGGGTTCAAGCTCCTTTAAAAGCAGCTTAATAAGAGTGGATTTACCAGATCCACTGTCTCCGCATACGAAAACGAACTCTCCGTCATCAATCGCCAGATTGACATCGTTGAGAGCAGGTATACCTGCAGAATATGCCTTGCTGACATGTTCAAGTTTAATCATTACTTTCTCCTTAATAGTCCATTGATTCCATATACTTCATGTATTTGACTACCATAAGGGCAATCTTAAATGTGATGGCATCCTCGAACACTCTAAGGTCAAGCCCTGTGCTTTTCTGAAGCTTGTCCAATCTATATACAAGTGTGTTTCTGTGTATGTATAGCTGTCTTGAAGTCTCAGACACATTAAGGCTGTTCTCAAAGAATTTATTTATAGTGGATAAAATCTCTTCATCAAAGTCATCCGGTGATTTGCCATCAAAAATCTCTTTGATAAACATCTTGCAAAGAGGAATCGGAAGCTGATATATCAGTCGTCCTATTCCAAGCTGTGAATATGCAATGATATTCCTCTCCTCAAAGAAGATTTTGCCAACATCGAGAGCCATTCTGGCCTCTTTGTATGATCGCGATACCTCTTTTAATTCATTAATAACAGTACCATATGCAATATGAACCCCGTCTGCTTCAGACCTGAACAGATTTAATATCACCTCGGCTGTCTTTCTGAGATCATCATAAGTCTCATTTTCTGCCAGTTCCTTCACTACAATTATATTCTTTTCATCAACGGCTGTGACAAAATCCTTTGATTTGCCGCCAAAAAGACTTCTGATCTTTTCAAGCTCATTGCCGTCCTTCTCTCTGTTTGTCTCAACAATAAACACCACACGTCTCACTTCAATATCAATGTGAAGCTTCTTTGCGCGGTTATATATATCAACCAAAAGAAGATTATCAAGCAAAAGATTTTTGATAAAGTTGTCCTTATCAAATCTTTCCTTGTATGCCACCAGAAGATTCTGAATCTGGAAGCTTGCAATCTTTCCTATCATATATACATCTTCGCTGTCACCATATGCCAATAAAACATATTCCAACTGGTGATCATCAAAAACCTTAAAAAACTGACATCCGTTTATAACCTGACTGTCTGCCGGTGAAGTAACAAACGCCTGTGCCGGCTCTATAAATGCCTCCGCATTAGGAAAAGTCGCGGCAAGAATCTTACCTTCAACATCTATAACGCAAAGATCCGTTCTGGTAATTCCTTTAAGGCCATCAATTGTATTCTGAAGTATCTGATTGGAAATCATAGTCGTTCTCCTTCTCCCCTTTTTGGTAACTGTGCATTACCCTCACAGCTACTTTTTACTAATTGCATAAATACTTTCTATTATTTTAATACATTCGCACAAAAAAATAAAGAGGAAATGTACAATTTTTACACATTTTCTCTTATTTTTTCTTTCAATGTTATACGAATTAACTATACATCACGTTTTTCATAGTTGTCAATAATGCGTGTCAGCCGTTTCACATCAAGCATTTTTCTTATTTTTCCAATAATTCCTGTCCTTTTTACCAAAAACTTGCCGCTTCCAATTCCATACCATAGAATGGTGGATATCTTATCTTTATTCTGTAGAAAAAACTTTTCCTGTACCGGTGACGGTAAAAAAGAAAGCACAACCTCAGGAGTTGCAATATTTATCTCGTTGACAACACCCTCGTCAGTTCCATTGGTCTCGTCAAAAACACCCTTTCCAACAATCTCAAGCCGGTCAAACAGCTCCTTAAGAAATTCTTCTGCCTCGTCAACAGCAGCCTGAGAATCCCCAAGTACAAAAACTGTTTTGTGATTTCTATCAAGCCTCTTGAAAAGCTCATAGAAAAAATCATGCTCCTCTATCTCATGCCTTCGCTGAAGAGTATCCGCCGAAGCTGCCTTAAGGATTCCCTCATCGGAAATCACCGTATAATCAAACAGCTCCAAAGCCTGCTTCACTTCCTCGTCAGATGCAACCAGCTCAAGCGTCTTCATATTCACTTCCTCAATAGTAGTAAATCTCTTCTCCGCAATGCATCTGTCTATCCGTATGAGCATTTCACGAGTTGTATAATTATCAAGTTGTATTCCTGCTATATCTATTTTCTTAATCATATCCAAAGTATAACAAAGACACTTCGTTTAATCAACACCTTTAAAAGTTATCCGACAATTCCACACATATTTGCATTTGTTTTTCACAATTAAAATGTCAATATTTTTTATAATATTTTTCTGTTTTTGTGTAACTTTATCACAACTTTACAAAACAGTTGTTCTTTTTTTCACATTAAATAATGTTTAAAAATGTGGATAATGTTTATAAGTCCGTGCATAACTCATTTTTAAGGCACTTTAAAACCTGTCAATGTGGATAGTTATCAACATTTATCCCCAATTCAGGTTTGAGACGGCTAACAGGCACCATATTTTTGTGCATGTTGCCAAATCATCAAAAATTCATTCATGAAAAAACTCCCATCTCTGTGAGATGGGAGCTGTAATTGACCATATTTAATTCTTCCGACTAGAAAATTCTTCTTACTGCAATAATAGACTTGTAGTTAGCCGGTGATGTATATTTGATACCATCTGATGGATTACTTGCATGTACAATAGTGTTTCCACCACAGTAAATAGCAACATGTCCACTATAGCAAATGATATCACCAGGCTGCATATCGCTTGTGCTTACGCCATAACCTACGCTTCTCATAGCTGATGAGCTGTGTGGAAGACTTATTCCAAACTGTGCATATACTGACATTACAAAACCTGAACAATCTGTTCCGTTTGTAAGACTTGATCCACCATAAACATAAGGATTGCCAACGAACTGTGATGCATAATTTACAACAGCCTGTCCGTTTGAACCGCTTGGTGCACTGTAGCTCTTCTCAGATGAGCTCTTGCTTGATGAACTGCTTGATGAGTTCTCTGAAGACTTAGCGGCTTTCTTTGCTGCCTTAGCTGCGGCCTTGGCTTCCTCAGCCTTTTTAGCCTCTTCTGCCTTCTTTGCTGCCTCTGCTGCTGCCTGGCGCTCAGCCTCTTCCTTGGCAAGTCTTGCTGCTTCCTCTTCCTTTGACTCTGCATATGTGAACTCAGTGTTGAGTGTCACATAATCTGATGATACATAGCCTGTACCATCTGCGGTAGATACTCCTACCCATCCTTCTGTAGCCTCATCTACAACTGTAAGGTCATCCTCTCCTGAAACAAGTCCAAGAACCTCTGAATCTGTTGAGGTTGAAGTTCTAACCTTTAATGTCTCTGTATTAACCTTTGCCACGCGACGTCCTGCGCTCTGAACAAGTGCATCATCACCGACAACCACATATTCACTTTTCACATATCCTGTAACAGATCCTGACTGAATCTTGTACCAGCCATTGTCTGTTGTCTCAAGGACTGTACCAACTCCATTGTTATAGAGCTTTCCAAGTACATCACTGTTCTCATCTGCGTTTGCACGGATATTGACACTGTCATTAACCTGTGCAACTGCTGTATCAGCATATGCTGACTTAACAGGCTCAGCCTCTGTTGCCGCAACATCTGTTGCAGTCTCTGATGTCTGATCTCCTTTTAACATGATGTCTGTTAACATTGATGTAACACCGGCTGTAAGAGTGTTGGATGAACCAACGATATCTGATGTATAACTAGCTACTCCTGCAGTAGGTCCAGCCGCATACACTGCGTATGGCACTGACGAGAGAGCCATAAAGCCTGTAACTACTCCGGCTGTGAGTTTCACATAATTTACTTTCATTTTACCCTCCGTTGTGTGAATCTGTAACAATTATTACGAATTTGTTACAAATATTACTTTGTCATTATAACAAAGCAACATATATATGTCAACATTTTCTTATTGTTTTCTTAAGAAAATCGTGATATCATTATATTACATAGGACATTAGTTCCATGAAATACTTATGTAACATTTTCACAGGAGGGATTACTATGCAGACAGGCGCAGTAAACTCTGCATTATCAGCAGTCTCCGGAGCTGTTCCCGGCACTTACGTGCAGGATGTCAGCATCAAGATGCTCGACAATGCAATCGACCTAAACAACACAATGGCACAGGGCACTATAAAGATGATGGAAAATTCTGTTACACCTTATCTCGGTGGCAATATCGACGTATCAGTATAGTATATCAATATACCCCATCAATGCAGCCCATCATCACAGTACGTCATCACAGCACATACATGTAACTGCTGCTATTATTGTTGTGTGGTTCACGAAAGCAGGAGCCGTCATGAAACATTTCATGACGGCTCCTGCTTTATTTATATGTAAATAACGTAACTATTATTTTGTGGCAATAGCCTCAACCTCAAGCATTACATCCTTTGGAAGTCTTGCAACCTCAACACAGCTTCTTGCAGGATATGCTCCGTTAAAAAATGTGGCATATACCTCATTGATTGCACCAAAATCATTCATTTCCTTGATAAAAACTGTAGTCTTTACCACATTATCCATGCTGGTTCCGGCTGCTTCAAGCAGATGTGACAGGTTAGTAAATGCCTGCTTTGCCTGCGCCTGTGAGCCCTCAGGAATTTCACCTGTCTCCGGCACTACCGGAATCACTCCTGAGGTATATACCATACCGTTTACCTCGATAGCCTGTGAGTATGGTCCGATTGCTGCCGGTGCCTTGTCTGTACTGATAACGTTTTTCATGTCATTTTCCTTCTTTCCTGTTAATAAATTATTAAAAGACTATTTCTTCAGTCGGATTTTACCGTCTGTAAGATCAATCTTTCTTTCTTTATATAAATGTCCGACGGCACGCTTAAATGCGTTTTTGCTGAGTCCTGTTTCTCTCTTAATTACCTCCGGGCTGGCCTTCTCCGAAAAAGGAAGCACACCTGCATATGAATCAAGCAGCTCAAGAATCTTTTCAGAGTCTGAATCCATCTGGATATATGCCTTTTCCCTCATTGTCAAATCCAGCTTGCCGTCCGCCTTGACGTCGGTGACCTTTGCCTCTATCACATCTCCAAGCTTCAGATAAGCTGCATTCTCAAAGACCGGTATCTTGGCTGAATATTTGTCATCAACAGCGATAAATGTACCGAAATTGTCGCTGAAATCATACACACGGCCCGAAACCATATCATCCTTTTTGTATGGTGAATCGGTGCTCAGCATATGGTAAATGCCCTTTGTGGTAGCACAAAGTCTCTGGCTTTTGTCTATATATAATGTGACAAGTATCTCATCGCCGGCGCTCACCTTTCTGACCATCTCCTTATATGGAAGGAATAAATCCTTTTCGAGTCCCCAGTCAAGGAAAGCTCCGATTTTGGTCACTTCCTTGACAGTAAGCACCGCAAGCCCTCCGATTGTCAGCTTCGGCTCATTCGTCGTAGCGATAAGCCTGTCCTTCGAATCCTTGTACACAAAAACTCTAAGCTCATCCCCCGGCTTTGCGCCCTCCGGGATTTGTTTTGCCGGGAGCAGCACTCTCTCCTCTGAACTCATGGATGGTGATAAATATATACCAAAATCCACCTTTTTTGCATATATAAGCTCCTGATATTCTCCTAATTTCATGTTTTTCCGTCCTTTCTGTATTGATTTTATCGCTCTAGATATCACTAAATATAACGAAATTATTACTTTTTATCCTACACCGGCTTTCTCAAAAACTCAACCACCGCATATGGTCTTTTATCCTCATCCGCCAGTACCACCGTCACCTGCTCATCGGCAGCTTTGACAAACGATATGATAGTATCTCCAAGCTTCGCCTCTTTCCTGTACTCCACACGAAGCTCTGATATTTCAAAGCCGGCAGGTAACTGCTGCTGTGCCAGCATGATATATTTTTCATTATTCATATGCTGATTGCTGTCTATAAAAAACTGAGGAACTACTATCTCACCATTTTGCTTCATATCATCAGGAATTTGAATCTTACGCTTAGCGCAATCCATCTCAAGCTGTGGCTCAAGTCCATATGTATCCGCAAACTCCTGTGGCACCTTTACAGGTCTGCCGGTCTGCGTATTGACAAGCACCCACACGGAGTTAGCGTAAGCAAGTAAATTGCCGTCTGCATCCTCCATTTTAAAATTCCTATATCCATAAAAAGCCTTCATGCCGTATGCCCATGTGGATATCTTAACCTGCTCATTGAGTAAAGGCAGCTTGTTTATGCATATCTGCCATGATGAAAGCACCCACGCTATATGATTGTCTGCCAAAAACCTGATTCCCACATCATGAGACTGCGAATGAAACACACTGCAGTCCTGAAAATAGTTTGTAAGTCCGGTAAGACTCAGCCTGCACGCTGCATCCACCTCGCTGTAACGTATTCTGCTGTCAAATGAATAAGCCATAACATATTCCTCTAGTCAATAAAATTAAAATAGCTTCTGATGTATCTAAATGCCTCATCTACTCCATTGGACATCCAAAGATTTGAGCTTTTGTTTATGATATCCTGATATTCCTGTATAGTAATTGGTGTCTTTTTATTAGAGCCAAGCTCTTCTATCAAATTGAGTATTCTTATAAAATTCTTGTTCATGTCACACCATCCTTTCTATACCTGTATAGACCATATACGTTTTTATTTTATATCAAATCTCATTATTTCACAACTTATATTTTATTTTTTATGTAACAGTTTTTCTTATTTTCAATATGGCTAAAACAGTTATATTTTTATAACAGAAAAAGAGAACTTCACATGAAGTTCTCTTTAATCTAGCTGGCCCACAAGGATTCGAACCTTGAAATGACGGAGTCAGAGTCCGTTGCCTTACCATTTGGCGATGGGCCAATATGTTGTCTCAACAAATGATATTATACACATATGACCACATGGTGTCAAGCATTTTTTAAATTATTTTAACACCTATTCAGAACCTGTCTATTCTTCAAACAACAATACCTCACCGTCATGTTCAGCAAACGTCACCTCATCTCCCCACTCCTGCTTTGCTGTGCCATTGGTCTGCTCTGTTATTGTTTTTTCGATACGCTCCCTGTCTGCCTCCGGGATAACGGCCTTTACTAGCACATCTGCCGCATAATCTGTATCTATCACCGTGATTTTTTCCCGAGCAAACAGATACTGAAGCTTCCCTATTCCGGTATAGTCTGTCCTGATAAGCAGAATGCTGCCGTCCTGTTTTTCTATTATATCGCTGGCTAAAAGCCCCTCTTTAGTGGCCTGCTGGTACGCACGCACCAGTCCGCCTGTGCCAAGCAGCACTCCACCAAAATACCGGGTCACAACAACTGCTGCATCGTGGATATCTTCCTTAAGAAGAACATCAAGCATAGGACGGCCTGCTGTACCCGCCGGCTCACCGTCATCCGAGCAGCGTGTCAGCTCCTGTCTCTTGCCTATCACAAATGCGCTGCAGTTGTGTCTGGCATCCCAGTATTTCTTTTTTGTTTCATTGATAAAGCTTACGGCCTCTTCCTCAGACTTAACCGGCTTTACCGTTGCAATAAATCTTGATTTTTTCTCTATTATTTCACCTTGGCCTCCCTTGTATACATAAAGGCGGCCATCACTGTTCTTAGACATATGCAATCCCTACTGTATCCTGATACTGTGTAATCTGTTTGTTGGAACGAATTTTATTATAAACCACCAAAGTAAATATGTAAATTGCATTTGGCATATAAGTTTGGTATAATTGCTTAAAGTGTGTTTTTATACACTTCAACAAATAAGATTTCAAATCTTTATAATGATAAGGAGGCCTATATATGAATTACGGCAAAAATGCTACAATGCTCCGCCTCCGGAAATACGACTCAAAAAGGACAAAGATATTCAATAAAATCAAAATTATTGTCCTCAAGGTATTTCTGGTTGTTGTCATTGTCGCAGGCGCAGCCGGCATAAGCTCGGGTATCGGCATCATGAACGGAATCATCAGCTCCGCGCCTGATATTTCAAAGATTGACGTCACTCCCACCGGCTACTCTACCACCGTTTTGGCAGCAAATGGGGAAGAAACCGCCACTCTTGTAGGTCAGGGGGCAAACAGACAGTATGTTACCATTGATGAGATTCCATTGGATCTGCAGCATGCATTTGTCGCAATCGAGGACGAACGCTTCTACAAGCATAATGGCATCGACCTGCATGGTATCGGAAGGGCATTTCTTTCAGGATTGTCCAAGGGCAGCTTCAATGAGGGCGCAAGTACCATAACCCAGCAGCTCATCAAAAACAACGTGCTGACAAGCTGGACAAGCGAGACATCTTTTGTCGAAAAGCTACAGCGTAAGATTCAGGAACAGTATCTCGCGCTTGAGCTTGAGAAGAAGGTCAATGACAAGGACTGGATTCTTGAGAACTACATGAATTCGGTTAATCTGGGAGCTAACACTCTCGGTGTCGAGGCCGCATCCAAGAAATACTTTAATAAGGATGTTTCTGAGCTCACATTGTCCGAATCAGCTGTAATCGCCGGAATCACACAGAATCCTTCCGGCTACAATCCTATTACGCACCCTGACAAAAATGCCAAAAGGCGAGAAAAGGTGCTGAATAACATGAAGGACCAGGGATATATCTCTAAAGCCGAGTATGATGAGGCTATGGCAGATGATGTCTATACAAGGATTGCAGAGTACAACACAAACAGCTCCGGTTCGGTCAACTCTTACTTTATTGATGCTCTCATCGAAAACGTGCATGATGACCTTAAGGAGGCCGGCTACACCGATACAGAAGCCTACAAGCTGATTTATCAGGGTGGACTGACCATCAAATCGACACAGGATCTTACTATGCAGACCATATGCGATGAGGAGGCGAATAATCCGTCCAACTATCCATCCGATGCAAAGTATTCGTTCCAGCTTTCCTTCGAGGTCAAAAAGGCAGATGGTTCATTCAAGACCTACACGAACCAGACCATGCTCTCTTTTTATAAGAAGAAAACCAACAATGACGATTTCAGCATCAACTACTCAAGCCCTGATGAATGTAATGCGGCTATTGCGCAGTACGAGCAGGATGTACTTGAGGCGGGCGATTCCATTGTGGAGGGCTCTGAAGCTGTCAATATCACTCTGGAGCCACAGGTTGCCATGACAGTCATCGATCAGAGCACCGGTGAGGTAAAGGCACTGGTCGGCGGACGAGGCGACAAATCCGGCAACAGGACATGGAACAGAGCTACAGATACATGCAGACAGCCCGGCTCTACTTTCAAGATAATCGGCTGCTATGCTGCAGCTCTTGATGCAGGTGGCAAAACTCTTGCATCCGTGCAGGATGATGCACCGTTTACAGTAGGTTCAAAAACCTTCAACAACTATGACAAATCTTTCGGAGGATTTACCTCCATCCGATGGGCAATAACAAAGTCCATCAATATCGTAACCGTCAAAACCTTACAGGATATCGGGGTTGAGCTCGGTTACAAATATGCAGAGGATTTCGGTATTTCAACTCTCACCGATTCCGACAAAAACCTGTCACTTGCGCTCGGTGGACTGACAAAGGGTGTCACAAACTTTGAGCTCACAGGTGCATATGCTACAATAGCCAATGGTGGAGTATACTTAGAACCAAAGTTCTACACTCAGGTTCTTGACCACGATGGCAATGTATTACTTGACAAAGCTGATATGCAGGACACACGTACCGTAATCAAAGATACCACGGCATGGCTTCTGACGGATGCCATGAAGGATGTTCTGACACAGGGAACCGGAAAGCTGGCACGCTTTGACAGCCAGATAGCCCAGGCGGGTAAATCCGGTACCACAACAAGCAACCGCGACTGCCTGTGGGCAGGCTACACGCCATACTACACATGTGTCGTATGGGGCGGATATGATGACAACTCGAAACAGTCCGGCAAGCTCACATCTTATCCTAAGAATATATGGAAGAATGCCATGAGCAGAATCCATGACGGACTGGAAGCCAAAGACTTTGTACAGCCGGATGGCATAACAAATGCCACGGTATGCAGCAAATCAGGACTTCTGCCTTTAGGTGGAATATGTGACAATGATCCACGAGGATCAATGCTGACAACAGAATATTTTGATAAGGACACTGTACCTACAGACAACTGTAACCATCATGTTGCACTTGAAATTTGTGCAGATTCGGGAGCCATTGCCGGTCCATATTGTCCTAATAAAGTATCAAGGGTATTTATAACAGGCGCTGTATCAGGCAGCCCAGAGTACGCATTCATGGCAGATGAAACTTTCATGAATACTGTATGTACATTACATGATGCAACATCATTGATCAACAGCTCACCAACCACCACGGATCCTACCAATTCCGGTGCGACACCTGGCAGTGCTGACGGTACTGCGGCAGGAGCGCAGACCGGTGGAGCCGGTGCTAATGGGTCCGGTGGAACCGGTACTGGCGGTTCTGGTGCCGGTGGGGCTAGTGCTGGCGGTTCTGGTGCCGGTGGTTCCGGTTCCGGTAGTTCCGGTACTGGCAACTCCGGTTCCGGTGGTTCCGGTACTGGTGGCTCCGGTACTGGTGGCTCCGGTTCCGGTGGCTCCGGTTCCGGTAGTTCTGGTACTGGCAGCTCCGGTTCTGGTGCTGCCGGTTCAGGTTCAGGTGCTACTCACTAATATAATATATAACTTCACACAAGCAAAACCCCCAAGGATTATATCCTCGGGGGTTTTTGTTGATGTATATATGCTAAGGGGATTAGATAATAATTTGCATTACTCTACATCCTGTAATGCCTCAATTCCTTCCTCGCCTGTACGAACCTTGACAACCTGTGCCACGTCGTAAACGAAGATCTTGCCATCTCCGATATGTCCGGTGTAAAGAGTCTTCTTAGCAGTCTCAATAACCTTCTCTACCGGAATCTTGCCAACGATTACCTCAACCTTAACCTTTGGAAGTAATGTCGCATCAAGCTCAGCTCCACGGTACTTCTCGCCGGCACCCTTCTGGATACCACAGCCCATAACCTGTGTCACTGTCATTCCTGTTACACCTAAGTCATTCATAGCCTTACGAAGCTTGTCGTACTTTGTAAGCTTTGAAATAATAACAACCTTGTGGATACCGCTTGCTGAAGCCGGTGTTGTTGCATTTACAACAGGCACTGCTGCATCCTTCTTAGCCTGAGAAGCTGTTGCATACTCTGAAGAACCAAGGTCTGTATTTTCATTGACATCCATGACATCACCTGATACATCCATGATAGCAAATCCTGCGTATGCTGATGGAAGACCATGCTCTGTTGGGTCAAGTCCGATGATTTCCTCTTCCTCTGAAACTCTAAGTCCCAGTGTAGCCTTGATAACAAGGAATACGATTGTAATAGTTACTACTGTCCATGCTGCAACAGAAACAAAGCCTGTGAGCTGGAGTCCTAAAAGATTAAATCCACCGCCGTAGAAAAGTCCTACGAGCTCGTTACCCTTTGAATCAGCGATTGAATATCCCGGAGCACTGTTTGTGGCAAAAAGACCAACAGCGATTGTTCCCCAGATACCATTCATCATATGTACTGCGACAGCACCTACAGGGTCATCCACACGAAGTACATAGTCAAGGAACCATACACCGAAGCATACAAGAAGTCCTGCCACTGAACCGATAATGATAGCACCGAGTGCATCTGTTACATCACAGCCTGCTGTGATAGCTACAAGTCCTGCAAGTGAAGCATTCAGACACATTGACACATCAGGCTTGCCATATTTGAGCCATGTGAAAATCATACAAACTACTGTTGCAAGTGCAGGTGCGATTGTTGTTGTTACGAAAATAGAACCAAGCTGCTCTACTGATTTTGCTGCTGCACCGTTGAATCCATACCAGCCAAGCCAGAGAATGAATACACCGAGTGCACCGATTGTGATGTTATGTCCCGGAATAGCGTTTACCTTTGTGATCTTTCCGTCTTTATCCTTTGTAAACTTTCCGATACGAGGTCCAAGGATTGCAGCTCCTACAAGAGCACTGATACCACCAACCATGTGGATGGCACATGAACCTGCGAAATCATGGAAGCCAATCTGTGAAAGCCAGCCACCGCCCCAGATCCAGTGAGCCTCGATCGGGTAAATAACTGCTGAAATAACTCCTGAATAAACACAGTATGAAATAAATTTTGTTCTCTCAGCCATAGCTCCTGATACGATAGTTGCTGTTGTCGCACAGAAAACCAGGTTGAATACAAAGTTTGACCAGTCAAAATCCTTGTAAGATGTAAAGATGTCAAATCCCGGCTTTCCAATAAAACCAAGTACATCTTCTCCTAATAAAAGTGAAAAACCAATAAGGATGAATACAACTGTACCAATACAGAAATCCATCAGGTTCTTCATAAGGATGTTTCCGGTATTCTTTGCTCTGGTAAAACCTGCTTCTACCATAGCAAAACCTGCCTGCATCCAGAATACTAATGCTGCTCCAATAAGGAACCAGACTCCGAAAATTACTCCACTAATCTCTTCTGTCATAGTTTTGTCCTCTCTTTCCTGTTTTTTCTTTCATTTTTTCATTTTATCGAAAGTAAAATTTATAAAAAAATAGAGACACTTCACCAATTTCCACAGCTTCGTGGTTCAGCAAAATGTCTCCATTTTATTATTATGTTAAATTCAAGGGTTAAACCTCGAAGATTAAATCGCCGTATGATGGCATTGGCCACATCTCTTTGTCGACAATCATCTCAAGCTCATCAACCGGAGCACGAAGAGCATCCATAGCAGCCTTTACGGCATCTCTATAGTAAACAGCCTGCTCTCTGCCCTCTTCCATAGCACCGGCCTTTGCTGTCTCATCCTTAAGCTTTGCAAGTGCAACCTGTGCATCTGAGAGAAGAGCTGAGCTCTCTGTAAGAAGCTCTGACTGAACAGATACATCTGCATCAGCAACTGCACTCTTAACTGAGTTAACTGACTGTGCAAGTGATGTAACATACTTGATAACTGCAGGAATAATCTGCTTTCCGGCAATATCAATCATAGCCTTTGCTTCTATATTAATAGTCTTTGCATATGTCTCATACTCGATCTCGGCACGGCTCTCAAGCTCTGTCTTTGTAAATACACCGAACTTCTCGAATGCTGCAACTGATTCAGGAGCAACATATGCAGGAATTGCATCTACCATAGACTTGATGTTTGGAAGTCCACGTCTCTCTGCCTCAGCTACCCACTCATCTGAGTATCCGTTTCCATTGAATACGATTCTCTGGTGCTCTACTGCGTAATCCTTGATGAGATCATGTACAGCGAGGTCGAAGTTGTCTGCCTTCTCAAGTATATCACAGGCGTCTGAGAATGCCTCAGCAACGATTGTGTTGAGCACGATGTTGGCCTGTGCAACAGAATCCTGTGAACCAACCATACGGAACTCGAACTTGTTTCCTGTGAATGCGAATGGTGATGTACGGTTACGGTCTGTAGCATCCTTCATGAAATCAGGAATTGTCTTAACACCTGTCTCAAGCTTCTCACCCTTTAAGCTGTGTGTAGCTGTACCTGTTGAGATAAGCTGATTTAATACGTCTCCGAGCTGATCTCCAAGGTAGATTGAAAGGATTGCAGGTGGTGCCTCGTTGGCTCCAAGTCTGTGATCGTTTCCTACGTCTGCTGCTGCCGCACGAAGAAGTGCTGCATGCTCGTCGATTGCCTTTAACATACATGTGAGTACAAGTAAGAACTGTACATTGTCATGTGGTGTCTTGCCAGGCTCAAGTAAGTTGATACCGTCATCTGTTGTGATTGACCAGTTGTCATGCTTTCCTGAACCGTTAACTCCTGCGAATGGCTTCTCATGAAGTAAACACTGGAGTCCGTGACGGCCTGCCACCTTCTTGAGTGTCTCCATGATGAGCTGGTTGTGGTCAACAGCTACGTTGCACTCAGCATAGATAGGTGCAAGCTCGTGCTGTGCAGGTGCTACCTCGTTGTGCTGTGTCTTAGCTGAAACACCAAGCTTCCAGAGCTCCTTGTTTACATCTCTCATGTAAGCTGCGATTCTCTCACGGATAGCTCCAAAATAATGATCATCCATCTCCTGTCCCTTTGGAGGCATAGCTCCGAAAAGAGTACGTCCTGTGAAGATGAGATCCTTTCTCTGTAAATACTTCTCACGGTCTACAATGAAGTACTCCTGCTCAGGTCCGACTGAAGGAGTAACCTTCTTTGATGTTGTATTTCCAAATAATCTAAGAAGTCTCAGTGCCTGATCGTTGATTGCTTCCATTGATCTAAGAAGAGGTGTCTTCTGATCAAGAGCCTCGCCTGTGTATGAACAGAAGGCTGTTGGAATGCAAAGTGTTGCGCCTGCTGCATCCTGTCTTACAAATGCAGGTGATGTACAATCCCAGGCTGTATATCCTCTCGCCTCAAATGTAGCACGAAGACCACCTGATGGGAAAGATGAAGCATCCGGCTCACCCTTTATTAACTCTTTTCCTGAAAAGCTCATAAGTACTTTTCCGTTTGGCATTGGAGAAGTGATAAATGAATCATGCTTCTCAGCAGTAACGCCTGTAAGTGGCTGGAACCAATGTGTATAGTGTGTTGCACCCTTCTCAATGGCCCATTCCTTCATCTCGTGTGCGATAACATCAGCAGTCTCGAGATCAAGCTCCTTTCCTTCGTCCATAACCTCATGGAGCTTCTTGTAAACCTTCTTTGGAAGACGCTCCTGCATAACTGCATCGTTGAATACGTTCTCTCCGAAGATGTCTGCTACGTTGAAATATTCCTGTTCGCTCATATCTTACATCCTTTCTGTTCATCAATCCCCTTGAGTGAATTGTTATTTTCAAATAATGTTTAAACTGCTGCACAACATATAAACTCGAATGTTCTTGTTTTATGCCGGACTTCTTAGTTCATTAAAAAAGAGGGCACTCCATCTATGGTGGAACGCCCTCGTTCATTTCGCTTAACATTATTTCTGAAATTAAGATACTCCTTTGAGTATCAAAAATCAAGTGTTTATGTTAAAAAAGTTAAGTTTTATAAAATTTTACTACAAGATATAAATATTTTGTAAAGTAGTATGTGCAAAAATACTAAATTGCAATAATATTATTCAGCCTTTCCAACTGATCCGAAAAGCTCCATCTTCTCCTTAACTGTTGCCTTGATAGCCTCAGCACCTGGAGCAAGAAGCTTACGAGGGTCAAATCCCTTGCCCTCAAGATCCTTTCCGGCCTCGATGTATTTACGTGTTGCATCTGCGAATGAAAGCTGGCACTCTGTGTTAACGTTGATCTTAGATACTCCAAGGTCGATTGCTTTCTTGATCATATCAGCCGGGATTCCTGTACCACCGTGAAGTACTAATGGCATAACACCTGTCTTCTGCTGGATAGCGTCAAGAGTCTCAAAGCTGAGTCCCTGCCAGTTTGCAGGATATTTTCCGTGGATGTTTCCGATTCCTGCTGCAAGCATATCTACACCAAGATCAGCAACTCTCTTGCACTCGTCTGGATCTGCGCACTCGCCCATTCCAACAACTCCGTCTTCCTCGCCACCGATTGAACCAACTTCTGCCTCGATAGACATGCCCATTGCATGAGCAACTGCTACTAACTCTTTTGTCTTTGCAACGTTCTCATCGATTGGATAATGAGATCCGTCGAACATGATTGATGTGAAGCCGGCCTTGATGCACTTGTAGCATCCTTCGTATGTGCCGTGATCAAGGTGAAGTGCTACAGGTACTGTGATACCGAGCTCGTCATGCATAGCCTTAACCATTGCTGCTACTGTACCGAAGCCTGTCATGTACTTTCCGGCACCCTCAGATACACCAAGGATTACAGGGCTCTTAAGCTCCTCTGCTGTTAAAAGTACTGATTTTGTCCACTCAAGGTTGTTGATGTTGAACTGACCTACTGCGTAATGTCCTTCTTTTGCTTTCTTAAGCATTTCTGTTGCAGATACTAACATATTTTTTCCTCCTGTTAATTAAAAGCTAATGTTATTATATTACATAACCTTATAAAAATAAAGTTAAATTTTTAACACAATCAGACAAAAAATTGTGTACTATTACTATTTTGTGTCCGATTTTGTGTTTGTCAGCACATAATGGTAATCTGTTTGTTCAGATTTGTGATGGTCAGATCCGTGTGGCTGCCGCCATATTCTCCGTCGAGAGTCCACGGTACCTCCTCATCGCTCTCCACATGCATCTCACTGGTCTTGAAGGAGTAGATGAGCTCATTGTCATTTTCACGGTTTGTAAGCCCCGCAAGTATCTTGTTGAGCTCTATCGGGTTCTTTGGATTCTTGATGAGTGTCACCTCGAAAAGGCCGTCGTCAAGCAGCACGTCCGGACCGGATATGCCCTTAAAGCCTCCTACGGAAAGGGAGTTGGTCACCATTCCAAATATAAACTCATCCTCTATTGTCTCACCGTCATGGCTCACCTTCATCCTGTACGAGGTGATATCCATCAGATGCTTTGCACCCTCCAAAATATATGCGGCGTGTCCCAGTATATTCTTCATCTGCTGTGAGGTCTGGTAGGATACCTCTGTAAAAAGGCCAAAGGCTGCGACATATACGAAGGTATCTCCGTTGAAGCCTCCCACATCACACGGGAATGGTGTGCCGTTTACGGCAACTCTTGCGGCCTCCTCCATATTTTTGGGTATGCCGAGGGAGTTTGCAAAGTCATTGGTGCTGCCCGCTGGGATGTATCCTATCGGTACATTTACATCGCTTTGCTCCATGCCGGTCACTACCTCATCGAGGGTGCCGTCTCCACCGCTGCACACTACAAGGTCATACTTTTTAGCCTTTTTCCTGACCTTTTTTATGGCATCTCCCTGACACTGTGTAGGATAAATGGTGATTTTGTATCCGGCCTTTGTCATGATGTCCACGATATTTACCAGGTGCTCCTTTATGAGCCCCTTGCCTGATTTGGGATTAAATACAAATAAAAGCTTTTTCTTCATCTATCTCAGTTCCTCCGCAATCGCCGATAATTTTCTAAGCCTGTGGTTGACTCCCGATTTGCCCATTGGCGGGTCCAGATATCCTCCAAGCTCCTTTAGCGGTGCATCCGGATATTCGAGCCTAAGCAGCGCCATCTCACGAAGCTGCACCGGCAAATCATCGAGCCCTCTCATTTTCTGTATCAGTCTGATATCCTCTATCTGCTTTACTGCCGCATTCACAGTCTTGCTGATGTTTGCGGTCTCGCAGTTTACTTTACGGTTTACACTGTTTCGCATTTCCTTTAATATGCGCACATTTTCCAGCTTCATGAGTGACACATACGCCTCCATGATGTTGAGACTGTCCACGATGTGGGCGCCCTCCTTTATGTACACTACATAGTGCCCCTTGCGCTCCACTATCTTGGCATCAGTATCGAAGCCGCACAAGAGCTCCTGAAGCTGCTTTGCCTGCTCCTTTGTGTGACACACTATCTCAAAATGGTATGCTTTGTTGGGGTCGCTTATCGAGCCTGCTGCCATGAAAGCTCCCCTGATAAAGGCTCTCTTACAGCAGGTCTGCATCAGAAGAAGGCCGTCTGTGGTCTGTCTGTTGACAGGCTGTGCCGTGATTTTAAGCGCTGCAAGTATCTTACTTGTTTCCTGCTCATCCAGCGCCTTTGTGGTATCTGTGCCAAAGGCACGCTTCATAAGTGTGGCATATTTATTTAAAAGCAGCAGGTTTTCAGTGTCTAGCTCAAGGCCGTTTGTTTTTTCATCAACACGACCCGAAAGCTCTATGATGCCTGCAAGCTCAGCTAGCTGACAGTGCCTGCTTTTTGATATCTGCTTTGCCAGCTCTTCCTTTACATCACTGGAAAATGACATATTATTTACCTCTCAATGCATCCTTTCCTATGTCGCGATGCTCTATCTTAAGTCCATAATCATTGCAGCCGCTAAGCCTCTTGTACAGCTCGTTTGCAAGCGTTACCGAGCGGTGCTTGCCTCCGGTGCAGCCTATGGATATGACAAGCTGGTTCTTGCCCTCAGAGATATAGTTGGGAATGAGAAACTTTATCATATCATCAAGCTTGTCGATAAACTCATTCGCCTCCGGAAACTGCATGACATAGTCCTGTATCTCCTTATCATTGCCGGTTTTCGCGCGCAGTCCGTCCACATAGTAGGGATTTGGCAGAAACCTCACATCCATGACTATATCCGAGTCTGACGGTATGCCATACTTGAAGCCGAAGGACAGTATCGTGATAAAGAGATTTTTGTAATCCTCATTCTGAACAAATATCTTTTCCAGCTCTATTTTAAGCTCCCTTGTGAGAAGCTGGCTTGTGTCTATGATATAGTCAGCATTGTCCTTTAAATACTGCAGCTTTTCTCTCTCAAGCACGATGCCCTTATTGATGCGCTCACTGCCTGCGAGTGGGTGGTTACGCCTCGTCTCCTTGTATCGCTTTACAAGCACCTCATCCTCAGCATCGAGGAAAAGTATCTCATACGGAAAATTTTTCTGTCTTAGCTGCTCGAGTGTCTGCGGAATCTCATCAATTCCTGCGCCGTTTCGCACATCTATGCCGACTGCCACCTTGGACACATCACTGTGGAAGGTGTTTGAAAAGTCTATGAGCTTATCTAAGAGCTGTATAGGCAGATTGTCTATACAGAAATATCCCATATCCTCCATCATTTTCATTGCTGTGCTTTTTCCGGCACCTGACATGCCCGTCACTATTACAAATTTCACTAGAATTCTCCAATCATCTTAACTTCCGGTTCGAGTTTTACTCCAAACTGCTTTAAAACTGTTTCCTGCACATCTTTTATGAGTGTCAGGACATCTGCTGCGGTGGCTTCGCCCTTATTTACCACAAAGCCGCAGTGCTTCCCCGACACCTGTGCATCTCCCACACTGTAGCCTCGAAGACCTGCATCCATGATAAGCTTCCCTGCAAAATACCCCTCAGGTCTCTTAAAGGTACTGCCTGCACTTGGATACTCAAGCGGCTGCTTCTCCACTCTCTTTGCTCGAAGCTCTGCCATATATGCCTTTATCTCATCCTGTGACTTTGGTGTGAGCATGAATCTGGCTGACAGCACTATATAGTCCTTTTCCGGAACTATGCTGTGCCTGTAGGATAAGTCAAGCTCATCCCTTGTGACAGTCTTTAGCTCGTCCTCTGCCGTGAGCACTGTGGCATCGATTAAGACATCCTTTATCTCTCCGCCGTAGGCTCCTGCGTTCATGACTACCGCACCGCCAACGCTTCCTGGTATGCCCGATGCAAACTCAAGCCCTGAAAGGGATGCCTCCGCTGCCTTTGCAGCCACTGCTGCAAGTATAGCACCGGCACCGGCTGTGATAACATGACCGTTGCCTTGTGCTGTGAGGTCCTGCGCTGTGCTTTGCTGCGCCACTGCTTCTGTCACCTCGATTGCAGACAGTCCTTTTCCGATACCTATTACAAGGCCTCTGATGCCCTTATCTCCTACCAGTAGATTGCTTCCGTTTCCTATCACTGCAACCGGCATATCGCATGCCTTTGCTATCTCTATAAGCTTTGAAATCTGACTCATATCAGGCTCTGCATAGTAATCTGCCGGGCCTCCTATGCGGAAGGTCGTGTGCTTTTTCATCGGCTCATCCTGCATGAGGCTAAGCTGTGGCAATTGTTCTGTTACACTTTTTACAAATGTCTGATTCATCTTATATTCCTTTAGCCTATGCTTCCTTCAAAAATGCAATGTAGCCTCTGAATGCCTCATATAAATCGACCTTGCTGATAATTTCCCATGGCGCATGCATGTTGAGTACCGGCACACCGCTGTCGATAACATTCATGTCATAGTTTGCGAGGATATATGCGATTGTTCCGCCGCCTCCCTCGTCTACCTTTCCAAGCTCTGCTGTCTGGAAGGAAACATCTGCTGTGTCCATGATATTTCTAAGCCTTGCAACATACTCTGCGTTGGCGTCGTTTGAGCCTGATTTGCCTCTGGCTCCTGTATATTTGTTGAATACAAGGCCCTTTCCAAAGTATGCTGAGTTCTTCTTTTCCATAACCGATGGATAGTTCGGGTCAAAGGCTGCTGATACATCTGATGAGAGTACCTTTGAGTTTTTCAGCGCACGTCTGACTGCAAGCTCACTGTAGTCTCCTGCCAGGTTCATCACCTCTGCCACACAGTTTTCGAAAAAGCGTGACTGCATGCCGCTGGCTCCCACTGAGCCGATTTCCTCTTTGTCCACGAGCAGGCATACACTTGTATATTCCGGTGCACCCTCTATCTCAAGCATAGCTCTGTATGAAGGATATGCGCACACTCTGTCGTCATGGCCGTAGCCCATAATCATGCTTCTGTCAAGTCCGTAGTCTCTTGCCTCTCCGGCAGGTACCACCTCTATCTCTGCTGAGAGGAAATCATCCTCATCCACACCATACTCCTGTGAAAGTATTGTGAGGATATTGGCCTTTACTCTCTCCTTGATATCCTTGTCGTCCTCGTCCTTTGCAGGTCCCGGTATGCTTCCGATCAGCACATCAAGGCTCTCGCCCTTTATTACCTCTGAGGCCTTCTTGCCCATCTGCTCGCCTGACAGGTGAATAAGCAGATCACTCACGCCCACTACCGGATCATTTGGCTTGTCTCCGATATTGACTGTCACTGTGCTGCCATCCTTTTTGCAGATGACTCCGTGAAGTGCAAGCGGCAGTGTAACCCACTGATATTTCTTGATGCCGCCATAGTAATGTGTATCGAAAAGTGCCATATCTGTGTCCTCGTATAAAGGCACCTGCTTTAAGTCCATTCTAGGTGAATCAATATGAGCTCCTAGGATATTCATACCCTTCTCAAGAGGCTTGCTGCCCACGATAAACAGTGCCAGTCCCTTTCCCATATTGTTTGCTATGATTTTATCTCCTGCCTTTACGCTCTTTCCTGTCTCGATGAGCTCATCAAGGTCCACAAAGCCGTGTCCTGTGGCATCAGCATAAACTGCTGACGTACACTCACGCTCTGTCTTGCTGCCGGATATAAATCTTCTGTAATCCTCTGCAAATGCAAATAATTTTTCTCTTTCAGGTCCCTGTGGATATTTCTCCCAGGCGTTTTTCTTTTCTGTTGCCATGATTTATTATGCCTCCGAATTTTTTGTAAGATTTGCCTGAACGCGGCGATACAGCTCCTGAGCTGCATTGTAGCCCATCTTCTTCTGTCTGTGATTGACTGCTGCAGTCTCTACGATGACCGCCAGATTACGTCCCGGTCTGATTGGCAGTGAATGACACACTACCTTGTTGCCGAGATACTCGGCATATTCTTCCTCGAGGCCGAGCCTGTCGTACTCTGCCTCCTTTTTCCAGTCCTCGAGCTTGATTACGAGGTCTATCTGCTGTTTTTCCTTTACACACTCTACTCCGTAAAGTGTCTTGACATCGATGATTCCGATGCCTCGAAGCTCTATAAAGTGTCTAGTTATCTCAGGTGATGTGCCCATGAGCGTATGCTCGTTGATCTTTCTGATTTCTACCACATCATCCGTCACGAGACGATGGCCTCGTCTGATAAGCTCGAGTGCGGCCTCACTCTTTCCGATACCGCTCTCTCCTGTGATCATTACTCCCTCGCCGTAAACATCTACCAGCACGCCGTGTACTGTGATGCATGGTGCGAGCTGCTCACCAAGACAATAGATGAGCTCTGCCATGAAGCTTGATGTGGAACGGCCTGTTGACAGCACCGGAATGCTGTGCTCCCTGGCCTCTTCCATAAATATCTCATCCGGCTGTAAATCCCTGCAGAAGATGATACATGGTATATCAAACTCCATAAAGCGGCTGTAGCGCTCCCTTTTCTCGCTGTCGCTCATCTTCTCTATATAAGTATACTCTACATTTCCGATAATCTGTATTCGTCTCTCCTCAAAATGATCAAAATATCCTGAGAGCTGAAGCGCCGGTCTGTTGACGTCCGAGCACTCTATCGCCCTCTCCTTTAGATTCATCTCTTTTGTGAGATTGTTGAGATCGAGCAATTCTGCTACCTTTGCAACTGATACTGAGTGTAATGCATCCATTCGCGGTCCCCCTTGATGTATATTTGTTTTTTAGTATACCACAGATTAGCTTCAAAATCTACGTGGCAGAGTGGAAAAATGCATACACCGCCTGTGCTGCTTTTTCGTTCATGGTCTCTGTCTGCATAAGGTCTTCGACATCTGCTTCCTTTATCTTTTCTAACGACTGGTAGCGGCGCATGAGCGCCTTTCTGCGCGCCGGTCCTATGCCTTCAATATCATCGAGCACCGAATGTACCTGGCTCTTTGAGCGTAGCGACCTGTGAAATTCTATTGCAAAGCGGTGTGCCTCATCCTGTATTCTCGTGATGAGCTTGAAGCCCTCACCGTGGCGGTCGATAGGTATCTCCACATTGTTGTAGTAAAGACCTCTTGTGCGGTGAAAATCATCCTTTACCATACCGCACACAGGTATGTGAAGCCCCAGCTCAGAAAGCACCTGAATACATATATTCACCTGACCTCTTCCACCATCCATCATTATGATATCCGGAAAACGGTTGAAGCTGCCGATTTCCTGTGGCGAGCCGTCTTTTTCAAGCTGTCTCTGCTCTTCCATGCCATGTGTAAAGCGGCGTGTGAGCACCTCGTGCATTGACGCATAATCATCAGGGCCCGTAACCGTGCGAAGCTTAAACTTTCTGTAATCGCTCTTTTTAGGCTTGCCCTTCTCATACACTATCATGGAGCCGACTGTCTCAAAGCCGTTGATATTGGAAATATCATAGGCCTCCATACGGTTTAAGCCGTGTAAGCCCAAAAGTCCCTCGATTTCCTTTACAGCTCCTATTGTGCGCCCCTCTTCTCTCTTTATGCGCTCCTTATCCTGGCTGAGCACTAAGAGTGCGTTCTTGTAGGCAAGCTCGACGAGCTTTTCCTTCATTCCCTTCTGCGGCACCTTTATATTCACACGCCTGCCTCGCTTTTCACTAAGCCACTGCTCCAAAACGTCCATATCCTCTATCTCGCTCTGCAGCATGACCTCTCGCGGTATAAACGGTGTTCCGGAATAAAACTGCTTCACAAAGTTGTTCAGCACATCATCTGCCGCCTCCTCGCTTCCGACCCTCACATGGAAATGGTCTCTGCCTATCAGCTTTCCGTTTCTTATGAAAAATACCTGAACCACTGCATCCGTATCGTCATTTGCAAGCGCAATGATATCCTTATCCTCGCCATCGGCATTTGTTATCTTCTGCTTCTGCGCCACCTGCTTCACACTGTTTATCAAATCCCTGTATTCTGCCGCCTTCTCAAACTCCATACTCTCTGAGGCCTTTAGCATTTTATCGCTAAGAGCCTTTATAGTCTGCTCATAGTCACCGTTTAGGAAATCTATCGCGCCCTTTACCGCCACTGCATACTCTTCCTTCGTCACATAGCCCTGACACGGCGCACTGCACTGGTGTATATGATAGTTGAGGCACGGCCGATCTGCGCCTATATCACGCGGCAGCCTGCGGTTGCAGGTGCGAAGCTTATAGATTTTGTTTATCAGATCTATCGAGCTTTTCACCGCTGAGGCACTCGTATACGGGCCAAAATAACGTGATTTGTCCTTTTTCATCTGACGCGAAAAAAGCACTCTCGGATAGTCCTCACCCAGCGTCACCTTGATGTACGGATATGTCTTGTCATCGCGAAGCATGGTGTTGTACTTTGGTGTGTGCTCCTTTATCAGGTTGCACTCCAAAACAAGGGCCTCAAGCTCAGAGTCGGTGACTATATACTCAAAATGATCTATATGCTCTACCATCTGTTTTTTCTTGATGCCCTCATTGTGGCTCGCCTGAAAGTACTGATGCACTCGCTTCGTCAGGCTTTTGGCTTTGCCGATATATATGATTACATCATCCTTGTCATGCATAATATAAACTCCCGGGGCATCCGGGAGTTTTTTTAATTCTTCTTTGATATCAAATGTTTTTTCCATATTCGCTCTTTTAGGTTGTGGTGTGGAGTTTCGCACTTTTAGGTTGTGTGGTTGCCGGCCTGGCACACAGTGTATTCCTCAGGAAAATATGAAGTCAGCCGCGGGTTTTCTCTCCGTTTGGTTTTCTTTGTTTGCAAGGCTCTTTCGTCCCTTCTCTTGTCCGGAAGCCCGCGGCAGTTCATATTTTCCTTCTGAACACACTATGTACCCTCCGGCTTTTTCAGTTTATGTGTGCGAAACTCTTTTCTACTGCGCTTTTTTTGTGCGAAATTCTTTTTTTCGCTCTTTCGCTGCGCGAAAATTGCTTGGTTGCTGGTACAACGTTAAAGATTGAATCCTCAACGCATAATGATGTATTAGTTATTCGATGCATTATCATCCAGCGCTGTATATTCGGAAGATTCATTTGTATCTGCAGGCTGGTCTGTGGTTGAATATACATTATTAAATGTATCCGTATCTGCATTTATATGGTCTATGGCGTTACGGAGGAGTGGATCTGCTGCCGATGTCACTTCTTTCTGTGCATCATCATTCTGTGCGGCCTCCTGCTCTTTGTTCTCTTCGTCATTCTTCTCCTCGTCAGGATCTGGGAGTCCCTTCATATCGCGGAACATCTTCATGAATTCCTTGCCTGTGATTGTTTCCTTCTCGTAGAGGTAATCTGATATACGGTCAAGGATTTCTCTATTTTCATCGAGGAGCTTCATGGCCTCTGCGTAGCTGCTGTTGATGATTGAGAGCACCTCATCATCTATCTGTGATGCTGTATTTTCTCCGCAGATTAATCCTGCTCCGCCCTCTAAGTACTGGTTTTGTACTGTTGCAAGGCACATCATGCCGAATTTATCTGACATTCCGTACATTGTTACCATCGCACGGGCTATCTTTGTGGCATTTTCTATATCATTTGCGGCTCCGCTTGTGACTGAGTTAAATACCAGCACCTCTGCGGCACGTCCTGCCATATATGTTGTGATTTTGGCGAGAAGCTCATCCTTTGTCTCAAGGTATTTCTCCTCCTCAGGTGTCTGGAGGGTATATCCGAGTGCTCCCATGGTACGTGGTACGATTGTGATTTTCTGTACAGGCTCTGTGTTTTTCTGCAGGGCTGATACAAGTGCGTGTCCTACCTCATGATATGAGACGATTTTTCTCTCTTTATCGCTCATGACACGATCCTTCTTTTCCTTGCCGCCGACTGCAACAAGCTCGAAGGCCTCAAAGAGGTCTGCCTGGTTTACAAGCTGTCTGCCGTTTTTGACTGCGTTGATGGCAGCCTCATTAATCATATTTGCAAGGTCTGAGCCCACAAGTCCAGCTGTTGCCAATGCAAGTGCATCAAGGTCTACCGACTCATCCATCTTGACATCCTTTGAGTGTACCTTTAAGGTCTCCAGACGTCCCTTTAAGTCAGGCTTGTCAACTATGATTCTTCTGTCAAAACGTCCCGGACGAAGAAGCGCCTTATCGAGCACCTCAGGGCGGTTAGTTGCTGCTAATATAAGTAATCCCTTTGATGTATCAAAGCCATCCATCTCTGCAAGGAGCTGGTTTAAGGTCTGCTCACGCTCGTCATTGCCACCGCCGTATCTGCTGTCACGGCTCTTTCCTATTGCATCTATCTCATCGATAAAGATGATACATGGTGCCATCTTCTGGGCTTCCTTGAACAAATCACGCACTCTCGAAGCTCCGACTCCGACAAACATCTCCACAAAGTCTGAACCTGCAAGTGAGAAGAACGGTACTCCTGCCTCTCCTGCTACTGCCTTGGCAAGAAGTGTCTTACCTGTTCCCGGAGGTCCCACGAGAAGCGCGCCCTTAGGAAGCTTGGCTCCGATATCTGTATATCTCTTAGGATTGTGAAGGAAATCAACAACCTCCTGGAGGGATTCCTTGGCTTCATCCTGTCCCGCAACATCCTTGAAGGTGACACCTGTGGACTTCTCCACATATACCTTGGCAGTCGATTTGCCGACTCCCATTCCCATGCTGCCGCCCATCTTCTTTGAAACAAATGCTAAAAGCACCCACAGTAAAATAAGCGGAACTATAAAGCTTAATATATTAAAAATCCATGTAGAAGTATTATCAGGTATTGCTGCCTTTATCTCAATAGACTTGCCCTCTGAGGTCTTTGCCTTTTTGAGTGTCGGCACGAGCTCATCATCAGCCACACGTCCTGTGTAATATGTGATGTCATAATCCTTGTGTCCATCATCCACAAGCTTGTAGTCTATCTCGTAGGAATCAAACTCCACGCTCTTGACATTACCCTTGTCGAGCTGCTTTATGAAATCACTGTATGACTTTTCCTGTGTGCTGGCATGCGATATGCTGTTTGAGATAAGTGCATACACAAACAGTGCCACGAGTGTCAGCAGGATAAATGCCATGATGCCCTGTCCGCCACGGTTGTTCCTGCCGCCGTTTCCGTTTCCTCCCGGTCTGTTGCCACCGTTATTTCCGTTTCCACCGGACCCATTATTGCCCGGGCCATTGTTGTAGTTATAGTTATTAGGTCCCTGATTATCCATATTTTCTCCGTTCTTTTCTTATTTATTACAAGCTTCAAGGCAAATTTGACCTAAAATTTTTATAGTCATTCCTATGAAACCCCATCCCCGAAAAATATCGTTACAGACTTCTTATTTTTCCGAGGAATATATTGTATATAAAACCGGCTCCTCACCATATATAAAGTGTGAAGCTTCACTTTATTATAAAAAAAAGTGCGGTCAAAATCAACCGCACTTTCTAAATATTGTATTAAATATAACTAAAATTGTTACTGGTCACACCTAACAGTGTGACCAGCAACGATTACAGCCCATTTAAAATGCCTCTACGAGGCAGGGGCTGTAATCACTCAACAACTAACTCTATGGCGCATAGCTTGACAGCACGGTGTCAAGCTTGCGTTTAAACAGTAACATAAGTTATCTACTCACCTTGTTTGCCGCCTCTATGAAGCCATGGAAAAGCGGATGTGGACGGTTCGGACGAGACTTAAGCTCCGGATGTGCCTGTGTGGCGATAAACCACGGATGCTCCGGAATCTCAATCATCTCCACGATTCTGCCATCAGGTGATGTACCGCAAAGCTTCATGCCATGCTCTGTGAGAGCTGTTCTGTAGTCATTGTTGACCTCATAACGATGACGATGACGCTCACTTATATTCTCTGTGCCATATACCTGATATGCCTTTGATGTCTTGTCAAGTACACATGGATAAGAGCCAAGTCTCAGTGTACCACCGATATCCTCTATTCCGTTCTGGTCAGGCATAAGTGCGATAACCGGATGAGTAGTGTTCGGATCAAGCTCTATACTGTGTGCATCATGGAACTTACATACGTGGCGCGCATACTCGATGATTGCCACCTGCATTCCAAGGCAGAGTCCCAGATATGGAATATTGTTTTCCCTGGCATACTTAGCTGCTGCAATCATGCCCTCAACACCACGGTCTCCAAAGCCTCCCGGAACGATAATTCCCTGAATACCCTTGAATACCTCTGCTGCATTGTCATCATTAAGCTCCTCTGAGTCAACCCACTTTATATCGACTGTGGTATGCTCAGGGATACCACCATGCTTCAATGCCTCAACAACTGAAATGTATGCATCATGAAGTGCTGTATATTTTCCAACAAGTGCAATCTTGACCTCTTTATCAGGATGACGGAGATCCTCAACCATCTGCTTCCAGTCTGCAAGATCCGGCTCAGGACAGTCGAGATTCAAGCACTCGCATGCAACCTTTGCAAGATTCTCCTGCTCCATGGCAAGTGGTGCCTCATAGAGATACTCCACATCAAGGTTCTGTAATACGTGTGAATTTGGCACATTACAAAACAGTGCAATCTTGTCCTTAAGCTTCTGGTCAAGCTCATGCTCTGAACGGCATACGATGATATCCGGCTGGATTCCCATGCCCTGAAGCTCCTTTACGCTGGCCTGTGTAGGCTTTGTCTTGAGCTCTCCGGATGCCTTGATATATGGAATCAGTGTCACGTGACACAGGATGGCATTGTCGTGTCCCACTTCATGCTGGAACTGTCTGATTGCCTCGAGGAACGGCTGGCTCTCGATATCTCCGACCGTACCGCCCACCTCGATGATTGCGATTGTAGTATCCTCAGATGTGAAATCTCTGTAGAATCTGCTCTTTATCTCATTTGTGATATGAGGGATAACCTGTACTGTTCCTCCGCCGTAATCACCACGACGCTCCTTCTGTAATACTGACCAGTATACCTTTCCTGTGGTGACGTTTGAGTTCTTTGTCAGGCTCTCGTCAATAAAACGCTCATAATGTCCTAGGTCAAGATCTGTCTCAGCTCCATCGTCTGTTACAAACACCTCTCCGTGCTGGATAGGGTTCATGGTACCCGGATCAATATTAATGTATGGATCGAACTTCTGCATTGTCACCTTGTATCCACGAGCTTTTAAAAGACGTCCAAGAGACGCTGCGGTAATTCCTTTTCCAAGACCGGAAACAACTCCACCGGTGACGAACACGTATTTTACAGGCATAATTTTCCTCCTTATCAATATGCTTTGTATATTTGTAAATTCTTAATTTTTAAAATAACCAACTTATTATACAGCCTTAAATTGATTAATGCAATTTATTTTTTAATTATATTTATTATATTTTGTTGTAATAGTTTACATCTGGTGACGGACAACCTTGTATTCATCGCCCGAGCGGTAAAACGGGCAGCGCTTATAGCTGCTTTGGACAAATCTCGCCATATCATCCTCATCCATATTTACCGAGCAATAATACTCCTCATCATCCTCGTCATATTCATTGTATGCACAAAAATCGCAGCATGTCTCCATTATCTTATCCTTCCATCGCTTTTAATATGTATGCTGAAATCTACTTAAACTGATTGACAGTCTCATCATATTTGTAATCAATCTGCGCAAGCTTGTCGCAAAGCTCTTTCTCATCAATATCATATGCTGCCGCAAGCTCTTTTAGGGCTGAATAATTGTCCCGAAGCTGTGTGTTGACAAAGCTAAGCAGCATAACCGGATCCTTTGGTAATGCCATAATCTGCTCCTTATAATTCTATGCTATCTTATTATCTCTATGTTAGCTCATTATCATATCATAGCAATTAATTTTCAAATACCTGCTTTATGCTGTCATAGTGCAGGAATACGCCCTGCGCAGCAAGCTCTTTTATTTCATCGAGTGTGGCGATCTTAAAGCCGAGCGCCTCCTCTGTCTGAATCTGTACGTCAGACTCCTTGAAATCAAGCTCAAAGCGGTAAACATCCACAAAATAGTTGTCACCCTCGCCCGGATTCTCCCTATGATAGGTGTAAGCAAGACCTCCTGGACACTGTGATACGTCAAGTCCTACCTCCTCCTTTACCTCTCTGCAGACTGCGGTAAATGAGCTCTCACCTGCCTGTGCGGCTCCTCCTGAAACCTCCCACCAGCCCGGTGCCCATGCCTTTGTCATGACACGCTGTGTGATAAGAAACCTGCCATCAGGTCTGTGAATCACGCCAAGCACTGAAAGATGATACTCTCCATCCTTTAGTATCCAGTCGTTTTTTTTCATGGTACGTCCTGTCGGCTTTTTATCCTTATCGTATATATCCCAAAATTCCATTTGAAGCTTCCTTTCTCTAAGTGAGTCTTTTTAGTATCATATCATATCCTTCGCAGAAAAGCCAGCAAGTTGTTTACGCAGTTCTTTGCTTTTCGGCAGATAATATTCCATCAGAGACCAGAACCTGGTATTGTGGCTTGGCTCGAGCAGATGCGTAAGCTCGTGAACCACCACATACTCTGCACACTCCGGTGGCACCTTAGCCAGCAGGAGGTTAAAATTCAGATGATGCGACTTCACATTGCATGAGCCCCACCTTGTCTTCATCTTCTTTATTGTAAAGCCAGCTGACTTTACTCCCATAACCGGCTCCCATTTGTCAATAAGTCTCTGCAGCTGCATTTTAAGTTCCCTGCGCAGCTCCCTCTCCATGAAGGGTGCTAAAACCGGCTCCTGTTCCTTGCGCTGTCTTGCAATAAGAATTTCCTGTGTGGTCTGCTCAATCCAGTCTGATTTGCTCTCCACAAATTTCCTTATTTCTGCATCACTCATACCATAGGGTGCACTCACTGAGAGCGTGCCATCCGTGTCTTTCACACGAAGATACATATTTTTTATTCTTTTCCTAGTTACTTCTATTGTATATCTGTTATTTATATATATGATATTTGTATATCTTTTATTTGCATATGCGTTATTCATATTTTCCAGTTTCACACCGTTCCTCTCACGTAATCTGCTCCACGTAAATCCATTTTACAATCTCCGCGCAATTTTGTATACTATAAAATAAAGTTACTATTCAGAACCACTGAGAACAAGAAAAGCTGATGCGTCATGCTTGCATGTAAGCAGCAGATTTTCTTGTTATCAAGGTGGCTCGAATATAAGGAGGCTCATATGACAAAAGAAAAATTAGCCCTTGAAGTAATAAAAAGACTAAAGACCGCATATCCTCGCACCGACTGCACTCTTGAGTACGATGAGGCCTGGAAGCTGCTCGTATCAGTAAGGCTTGCCGCCCAGTGCACTGATGCCCGCGTTAATGTGGTCGTGGTGGATTTGTTCAAGAAATATCCTTCCATCGAGGCTCTCGCCGATGCAGAGGTTTCAGACATAGAGGAAATTGTGCGCCCATGTGGTCTCGGAAAGAGTAAGGCCCGTGATATAAGCGCCTGCATGAGGATGCTTCGCGACGATTTTGGCGGTCTTGTACCTGACAATATGACTGATCTGCTGAAGCTTCCGGGAGTCGGCAGAAAGAGCGCCAACCTGATAATGGGTGATGTGTACGGCAAGCCTGCCATCGTCACCGACACACACTGCATACGCCTTTGTAACCGTATAGGACTTGTAGATGGAATAAAGGATCCGAAAAAGGTAGAGATGGAGCTTTGGAAAATTATCCCTCCCGAGGAGAGCAACGACTTCTGCCACAGACTTGTGGACCATGGACGCGCCGTATGTACTGCCAGAACCACACCGCACTGTGACATGTGTGTGCTGAACGATATATGTGGAAGCACCGTGCATATTTGAAACAGTAAGGCTGCGACTTGCGGCCTTACTGCAAAACGTGAGAAAGGACCGCGATGTTACACGCGGTAACAACGCGATCCTTTCTCGAGGAGTTTAGTTATGAAAATGTTTATTAATAAAAAGGGAATAATGTAAAAGGTTTTGTTCCTCTTACAAGAACAAGTATATGTGGTAATTATGTCCTAAGAATGTACGTTTTAAAAACATTTTATAAATTCTAAAAATATTATTTTATACTTTTTTTAGAATTGTAACATTCATGACACAATATCTAAATTTCCTTGTTAAAAAGCTGTTTACATAACTGAATTTTAGCTTCATGCTGTTCGCCTGTCAGACTATTCTGAAATTCTACAGTTCCAGCCCCTACATTTTCAGTCAATAAGTTTTTCTCTATCAGACGGCGCTTCATTTCACGTGCTGTGCCATTTCCACCATCAAACACGCGCACCTTATCTCCCAGCACATCCTGTATCATTTTTCGGACAAACGGATAATGTGTACAGCCCAGCACAACTGCATCTATCTCATCATGCGAATATGAATACAAGAGCTCCTCGAGATACTGTCTCACATCATCGCCGTACAAGTCACCTCTCTCAACGAAATTCATAAGCCCCGGACACGGCAACGGAATAATCTCACCTAAGCTTTTGTATCTGTCCATGAGCTTTTTGAGCTTTTCCTCCCGGATAGTCATAGGTGTCGCCATCACAAGCACTGTCGGATTTTTCATAAAAAGCATAGCAGGCTTGACCGCCGGCTCTATTCCCACAATCGGAATATCTGGATATTTTTCTCTGAGTATACGGACAGACGCACTGGTTGCTGTATTGCAGGCCACCACAAGTCCCTTTGCGTGCTGCTCCTCAAGCAGCTGCCTTGCATGCTCAAGTGTCAGTGCACGAACCTGTTCTAAGGTTTTCGTGCCATATGGCGCATTGGCCGAATCTCCATAATATATAAAATCTTCATGTGGCATTACTTCCACCAGGTTTTTCAGGACACTGATTCCTCCGACTCCTGAATCAAAAACTGCGATTGGCATTAGCCCACACTTCCTTTCTAATAGTAAATATGTTATACTGTTATTATATTTTTGGGAGGTAATATTTATGGAACATTCTCA
The DNA here is from genome assembly GCA_934365945.1 of uncultured Agathobacter sp. Lineage (GTDB taxonomy): Bacteria > Bacillota > Clostridia > Lachnospirales > Lachnospiraceae > Roseburia. The sequence goes on from CAKRNE010000001.1 coordinate 82,582, forward strand.
AAGTCTTTTTGACAACGTAAAGGTATGTGAGAACTGCAAGAGACCACTGCCTTATAACTATACAGAAGCTCTTTGTCCGCGCTGTCTTGATATGATGCTCTTCCGCGAGGTAAAGGAATATATCCGCACCCATGATGTCAATGAATATGACGTGGCACAGCATTTTAATATTCCTCTTCGGCAGGTAAAAAACTGGATAAAAGAAGGGCGTATCGAGTATAAAACCACAGAAACCCGTTCCACCATCGAAGGTCTTCACTGTCAGCGCTGCGGTGCTCCTGTCAGCTTTGGTACCCTTTGTCCAAAGTGCCTTCGCCTGTTAAACGGCAGCAAAGGCTATGCCAAGGGTGTTGAAGCCGGTAAACAAAATTCAAAAATGTACCATTTAGAAGGAGAGGAGTAATTACTCCTCTCTTCTTTTAACCTTTGTTCTGTATTTTTTCTCCACCTCTGTTAAGAACTTATCATCAAGCTCTGCTTTTATAAGTACATTCTCATCAGGCGATTTGATGATGATATCGTAATAAGGTACATCTTTCTGTCCTGAGGTATAGTCTATTTTCTTGAGCTCATTTCCATTCTCGTAATTGTATACGCTTCTATCTCCTGCCGGTGCGATTGCGGCTACAGACTCCATGCTGTATATTCCAAGACGCTTTCTGCGGCTCTTGTTTTTAATCTTGGCAAAACGCAGCTCTCCGTCAAAATATGAATACTCAAACTCAGTATTCTGTGCCATAATCATAAGATATGCTGCAAGTCCAAATACTACGGCAAATAAAATACCCGGTGCAAATCCGATGCAGATAGTCAGAAGACTTATCGCCGCAAGAGCTACAAGCAGGTACGAAACAAATACCAGCGCCACATTTTTTTTACGCGCAATCAATGTAAATACTTCCATTATAATTCTCCTTTGCATATTGAAAATATATATCTTTATAATGATAACAGATTTTTGCCGTTTCGTATAGATTTTTTCATGGTTATAGGTTAAAATATTATAAAAATTTAGTGAAATTTCGGAGGGTTAAGATGCAATTTAACATAAAACTGCAAAATGATTTCAAAAACAATATAAGAAGGGAGTGGGCTTTGACCAACGGCCTTGGCGGATACGCCGGCGGCTCAATCACAGGTGCAATAAACCGCACGCACCAGGGCTATCTGATCGCAAGTCTTCGCTCTCCTGTGCAAAGATATGTCTGCTTCTCAAAGACAAACGAAAAAATAATCACAGGAAATCATACCTTCGACCTCTCAAGTGACCAGTTCAAGGGTGGATGCCACACAGACGGTATCCAATATATAAGCAATTTCACATATGACGGAACCATATGCTTTACATACGAAGCCGGTGACATTACCATTAAAAAACACATCGCACTGGCACAGGGAAGAAACCTTGCTGCCGTGGCATACGATATTTGCAACAGGGGAGAGGCCTCTAAACTTTTGATCACGCCTCTTATGAACTTCCGTGAACACTCTGAAAGTTCCACCGTCGATTCATTAAAATTCGAGGTTCAAAAGCAGGAGCACGGCTTTAGTCTCATCCCAAAAGCACAGGATGACCACTGTATCCGCATTGCTTTTTCAGGCGGAGAGCTTATGGAAAGAGACGACAAATATATCTGCGACCTTGAGGCTCAGACCGAGGTGGACAATGAAGTGCCCGGTCTTGACTGTGCATTTTGCCCATATGATGTGAGCGTGGATATCCCTGCCTCTGCTTCAATGCATTTTTCTGTATTGTGTGATATCGTACCGCTTGAAGCTAATAATGACAACGCAGGCTCAGATTGCGCCAAGGACCTTGTTTGTGACAGCGAAAGTGCTTTCGAAGTTGTGCGTGCACAGCTTGATTACACCGATGAGCTGATTAAAAGAAGCGGCTTCACTGATGACTTTGCCATAAAGCTCGCTGTGGCTGCCAACCAATTCATCGCATACAGACAGTCAACAGGCTATGACACTGTGCTCGCCGGGCTTCCTTGGTTCACTGACTGGGGCCGTGACACTATGATTTCATACACCGGTCTCACACTCTGCACCAGACGCTTTGAAAAGGCTCATGATATACTCCTGACCTTTGCCAAATACTGTAAGGACGGACTCATCCCAAATATGTTCCCGGACAGCGGACTTAAGCCTCTCTACAATACTGTAGATGCATCACTGTGGTATTTTTATGCTGTCTACAAATATCTGGAATATGTGGACACCCCGGATGCCTATGAATTTATAAAGAAGGATATTTATCCTTGCTTAAAGGACATCATCTCCACCTACAAAAAAGGAACTGATTTTTCCATATATATGGACACGGACGGGCTCATTCACGCCGGAAGCGGACTCGACCAGGTCACATGGATGGATGTGCGTGTGGGCGACTGGGTTGCTACACCTCGTCACGGCAAGCCTGTCGAGATAAATGCACTTTGGTACAACGCACTTTGCACCATGGATATGCTGCAGGCTAAGTTTGGCGATAATGATGACAGCTACAGACAGCTTGCTTCACTCGTAAAGGATTCATTCAACAAGCGCTTCTGGAATGAAAACACAGGCTGCCTGTATGATGTGGTTGACGAGGATGACGATACTATCCGTCCAAACCAGATTTATGCCGTAAGCCTGCCATTTACCATACTTGACAAGGAGCGTGAAAAAGCCATTGTGGATACGGTAATGGATAAGCTGTACGTGGGCTGCGGACTGCGTTCACTTGATCCTGACCATAAGGATTACCATCCGATTTACATTGGCTCTCTATCAAAGCGTGACCACGCCTACCATCAGGGAACAGCCTGGGGCTTTCTGCTCGGCGCTTTTATCAGTGCCTATGTAAAGGTAAACGGCCGCACGAAGGCGACCGCTTTATGCGCTGACAAGCTGCTTGACCCTGTAAGGGAACATCTGCTCAACAACTGTATCGGCTCAATATGCGAGATATTTGACGGCGATGCCCCGCACAACGGCCGTGGCTGCTATGCGCAGGCATGGAGCGTAGGTGAAGTGCTTCGCTGCTACTGCGAGGATGTACTGCCTATGCTCCCACAAGCTCGCTCATAAGCTCATGAACCGTGGTCATTTGGTTTATGTGACCCACATTGGCTCCGCAGAACACCAGACCATTGTGCATATCTCCTTTAACCGCTGCAATCAGTGCCTTTGTAATACAGTAAGGCACTGCTGCAGGGTTACATTTCTCAAGACAATTATAGCACCTTGTGATAGGCTGCTTTTCATTTTCCAATCCCCTGATAAACTCATTTCTGACAGCTCGCCCCGGCATTCCGACCGGGCTTTTTATAATCTGCACATCAGACTCTTTCGCATCCAGATACGCCTGCTTGTAGGCATCCGATGCGTCACACTCCTTTGTTGCCACAAAACGGCTCGCAACCTGCACTCCGTCGGCTCCAAGCTCCATGCAGTGCATGACATCCTCGTGTGTAAACACTCCTCCCGCCACAATCACCGGAATGTGCTTTTTAAACTTCTCCTCATATGTCTTTGTACAGCTGATAATCTCCTTAATCTCGCTGTCATAATCCATATGCTTGATATCTGCAAGCTGCTCATTGGAAAAGCCCAGATGTCCGCCGGCCTTTGGTCCCTCGATAACAATAAAGTCTGCTGTGCGGTTGTATCTGTGTGCCCACATTTTAAGTATCAGATTCGCAGCTCTCTTTGAAGAGACAATCGGAGCAATCCTCGTATGTGACTTTTCATCAACAAGCTCAGGCAGCTCCATCGGAAGTCCTGCACCGCTTATAATAACATCAGCTCCTGCTTCAACCGCAGCCCGAACATGCTCCTTGTAATGCTTTAAAGCCACCATGATATTGACACCGACCATTCCATGTCCACAGGCAAGCTCCTTCGCCCTCTTAATATGCTTCTTGATAGCAATCAGATTAGCCTTCGCCTGGTCCTTTTCAAACTCCGGCTCCTCAAAACCAATCTGCGCGGTGGAAATCACACCTACTCCACCCTCCTTGGCAACAGCTCCTGCCAGCCTGCTAAGACTCACTCCAACTCCCATACCACCCTGTATAATGGGAAGCTTTGCAACCATATCTCCGATTCTCAGTTCTTTCAACATAATATGTACCTCCGAATTCCTGTATAAACTCATACATTCTATATTTCTGCTCCACATGCCTTTTTGCATCTGATGCTGTGGAAACACTAAAGCGCTTATACATATACATTTTTGTTTTATATTTGATATTCAAATTATTTGATAATCAAACATATACACATGATAATCCTTTGCGGTATTCATGTCAAGGTAAAATTATATTATTTTCTATTTTATATGGTTTTTAATACTATGTTTCTTGTTTATTGTAACTATTCAGAACCATCCCACGCACATTCGCTAACCCGGTTACTGTTCACACCTAACAGTGTGACCGGCAACAATTACAGCCCATTTAAAATACTCGTGATTTCTCGAAATTTTATATTGACATCCACGTACAAATCGTGTAAAATATTTTTTGTTGTGAGGCAAGCCCAGTTAGCTCAGTTGGTAGAGCAACGGACTGAAAATCCGTGTGTCTCTGGTTCGATTCCGGAACTGGGCATTATACAACAAATTAAATATTCCTATGCGGGTGTAGTTCAATGGTAGAACACCAGCCTTCCAAGCTGGATACGTGGGTTCGATTCCCATCACCCGCTTTTTTGCTGCCCTTTTTTACGTACTGTTCAGACGAAATCTCTGACAGTATTTTTTACATATGCCGCCAAACAAATAAAAAAGCCGATGCATCGTATTTAAACGAATGCATCGGCTTTTATTTACGCTTGATAATATGTATTTCTGATTATTGACTATATCTGATTAGAATAAATCTACACGACCAGAAAACTTATCATTGATAACATAGTATGCAGAATACTCCTCAGGCTTGATGTAGATGTTAAGCTTTCTGATGAAACCTGCCTTATGTCCCTCTGCAACAAACTGAGCCTTAACACGCTCTTCAACAGATGCTGTGTCAATCTCGCTGTTCTGGTACTGAACGATAATTTCAGGCTTTACAGGCTCTTTCTTTGCAGCCTTTGCAGCCTTTGTAGCTTTTGCTGTTGTCTTCTTAACAGTTTCCTTGACATCTGCCTTAACCTCAGCTGCTTTCTCAGCAACCTTCTCTGTTGTCTTCTCTACAGCCTTCTCAACCTTCTCAGTTGTCTTCTCTACGGCTTTTTCTACTTCATTCTTTACATCAGTCTTTGGCTCTGACACTACAGGTGCCTTTACTTCTTCTTTTTTTGCCTCAACCGGTGCTACTGCCTGCTTTGTTGTCTTTGAATTATTCTTTTTACGCATACTATTTTCCTCCTCACGCGCACTTATTCACATACTAAAAAGTTTTCAATTGCTACTAATGCTTCCTGCTCATCGTCACCCTTTGTAACGATATCAACATTCATTCCATCTGAAGGATTAAATGCCATAATTCCCATAATGCTCTTGGCATTAATCTTGCGGTTCTCGCTTTCCAATGTAATCTCGCTGTCAAACTTGCACGCCACCTGAACAAGCTCTGCGATTGGATTGTCATGACCTTCAGATACTTTTGTTACGACAATACTTTTCTTACTCATACGTTCTCCTTAAAACTCTCGTTTAAACTAGTTTCATACCTATTTAATATAGCCCAATTGTATCAGCTTTTCAATGCTTTACCAGATTTCTGTTAAACATTACCTAAGTGTATTACTTTTAATACAATAAAATGGGCATTTTTACAATAGTTTTTCGGTTTATTTGGCCATGTATGTTATAAAATGCAGTCCTCCGTTATAAAACATCTTATCTGCATCCTCAAAGCTCTTCGCCTCTGTAGCTCCGTTATCCGGATTATAATAATACAGTGTACCTGTAGATGAGTATCCTGTCACAAGCACGGCAGATGAATTTCCTGTCATCGCAAATACCGGATTGCCCCGGCTGACATAAAACAGAATATCCTCTGAGGTCACTCCCTGTAAATCCAGGATTTCCTTGTCTGACAGATTATTTTTGAGCACATCAACCACGCCGTTTCCTGAGTTTATAAGCTCTGACACACTCACTGTAACATCATTATATCCCAGCATCGCGCTGACCGCCTTGACCACTGAACCGGCATCCCTGTCTGTTTCATTGGCTGAAATATTTGCAAAGGCATTTACCGCATTCTTTCTGGCTCTCATCCATACATACTGCTGGTTATTATCAACAACAACTCCCATATTGTCGTTAGCCTGCTTTATCGCATCGGATATATTATCAGTTGCTGCCGTCACCTCACCCTTTGCATACACATAGAAACGCTCTACATTTTCATCCTGCTCAAGCGTCACGGTTGTATCCTTTGAGCTTATGGTCGGCTGCGCCGTCAATTGCTTTATCTTTTCCGGCTTTTGTGCATCAGTCAGTGCGATTACGCGTGTTGTAAGCTTTGTATCAGACTGGCTTTGCTCTAAAGATACCTTCTGTTTTGAATCAGCCTCCCTGTTCATAATTGTATCCTGGCCAGCCTCTGAATATACGCCGTTATTCGGTGCAATCAGATCAATTGTTATTGTGTAACCATCAACCGATATTTTCTCAACATATCCGTTTGACGGTGTATATGTCTTTAATTCAGACCGGTCTGACGAGCTCATGATTGTCACGCTGTTCATCGGAAAAGTCGTATTGCCTGCTGCATCTGCTATGACATCAGCCGCATTTGCCGTGCCGTATATGAAGTCCTCGCCTATAAAGCCAAGCGGACGCAGATAGCAGTCACCATCCTTTTTCACTTCATAGGTCTTGCCACTCTTTAAATCCATAAGCTTTATCGCGCTGCTCGCATACTGATTTTTTTCCTCAACCCATGCAAAATACTGATTGCTGTCAGATGCCGCATAGCATCCGGTTGCCAGATTTTCAACTATCTTTTTGATAGACATATTTCCCAGATCAACCTTATAAAGACTGTCATTCATCATGAGATAAAGCTCACTGTTTTCGTTCAGATAAAGCATTTTTCCCATCTCTGCCTTGAGCACCTCATATGAAGATGTTGATGGGATAAACGCCTCCTCCTCAACCGTATGGGCAAGTCCGTCATAATGATATACCGCGGTTCCCACCTCGCCCTCATGGTCACCCCTGTTCATATAACCATAAATTACAAAATCAATGCTGCCTGCCTCGTCAACCCTGATAATCTTTATATCATGATGATTCCAGTTTTCACGCGCATCGACACCCTCAGCATCTCTGAAGCTGAACACCTTTATAATCTCTTCGTTGGCGGTATCATATGAATACAAGTCGCCCTCCTGGACAAAGCAGACGACATTGCCGGCCTCGTTTGTCTTGTACTCAAGATTTTTATTGCCGATACCAAGCATTATATTGCCCTTGTCTGACAGAAAGCTGTTCTCGCTGTTAAAAATCTGATTTGCCGTTCTCTCATAATTGAGCACATACATACGGCTCTCCGTAGAGCGCAGCCTGAAATACTCTCTCACATTATAGTATTCCGTCTGACCTTCCTCGTCCACATTACTCATCACATAATCTATGGTTACAACATCATAATAATCATTTATCTCTTCGAACGCTATCTCCGGCTCCGAATACTGTGTTGCATTGAGATTTCCCCATGTAATCTGACTGACCGTTGATGTCAGGTCCACATAATTCAGGATATTTCTGTCACCTGTTGTGGTCTCCATGTAAGTCGAAAAATATGATTTATCATCCTTCAAAAAGGTTTCATCATGGAACTTTCTGACAAACTCAAGCATTTTTGTAATCTGTGCTCCGTCAGTCTGCATGATTCTGCTGTAATAGTATATGTTTTCCTTGCCGCTTGTAATGGTAAATACTATAAGATACTCTTCATTCTCGCTAAGCACATTGGGAATTGTCACGTTTGCCTGTATGGTGTTATTTTTGTTTGAAAACTTCGACACCTCGTCATCTGCCACAAGCCTTTTTCCATCTATACTTCTGATTTTATAAGATATTCCGTCAACTGCCATACCATAGGTTGATACTGACAGGGACAGCTTTCTGCCGTCATCTACCGGCACAATGGAATCCCTCATCTGTGCCGGATTCATCTCCTTTGTATAGCCATGCAGCTCATTTATCTTGTTTTCGCCGTTGTTAAACCACATGACAGGCAGCGTAGCATCTTGCAGCTTTGTTGTCATGTCCTTATTTCCCTTGTTTGTTGTTATACAAAAAATAAATAACGCAGCGATAAATACTACTACAAGCACTATCGGTTTTATCACTTTTTTACTCATATAATTATGTCCTTTTACCAGAATCTTCGGTACCTTCTGTATCTGCATCTGCGCCTGCATAGCTCACAGTTAAAAATCATTCCCACCACAGCTTTTATGAAGCAGCCGCCACTCTGCTCACTCATAAAATGTCCTGCAATCGCATCAGCCTCAGCTTTTAGCCTTTGTCTGTCGGGATACTCATCATATATCCAGCTTCCCTCATACTCAAGCTCATCCAGTCTGTTTTCCACAGCCGACTGGTACTGCAATGTATCTGCCGGATACATTTCCTTCGTCATCGCAAGGTCTTTTGCATTTTCATCTTCATTTTTATAATAATCAAGAAACGGTAATGTCTTATAAAACGGCACCATAAAAACCTCATTTTTGATTATTATATGCCAAAGAACGTGGTTTGTTGCATAACAAACAGCGCCAAAATGAAAAGAGCAGCTCCGATAAGCTTCTTTCCGGATATCTTTTCTTTCAGAATCACCGCCGAGCAAATCATCATCACAAGAAGCACCATATTAAAAATATATGTGGCAATACCTCCTGCCATGCCCAATGCCCTGTTATAAAAATCATGTGACACCGGAAACGCTATTCCTGCCAGAATGAGACAAATTCCATCGACAAATGACATCGATTTGATTTTTTTGGTGCCTCCCTGTGCAATTGTGTAAATCACCAGCACAACTTCTCCTATGAACACACACCAGAAAGCTATTACACTTCGGTCTGTCTGCGCACCGCTATACTTTATAAGTATTACCGCACCTGCCGCGCATACTGATGCAAGAAGTGAAAATGCTGCTTTTCTTTCATCCAGATTCAGCACAACCGCGCCGGCTATCATAAGCGCAATAACTATATAATCCTTTACAGACATGCTGTTATGAAAAATGAGCACTCCTGCTGCAAGTGTTATCACATAGCTGCACCTGACTATCGTCACAACGCCTGATGTAACGCCTTCATGTAAGGCTTTAAAAAAGCATATTCCAAAAAGTCCTGTTGCAAGTCCAGCCAAAAGCACAAATATTATGCCTTTCTGCCCCAGTAAACCTGAGCTTTCTGCAAGTATCTGTGGTTTTGCATAAAAAAATATCACCACACAGAGCACAATTCCGGCTATACTTCCCGACAATACCGGGTCTGTCTTTTTGGTCCCCGCTTTTGCCAAAATAGGCGCACACGCTGCAAGAAGTGTTGCAACGCATGCCCATATAATTCCTGTCATATATGTATTACCTCATAATATCTCTACTGCTGTGCTGCGCCGTCTGCTGCGCCCTGGTCAGCCGCTCCACCATCTGTTGTGTTTGCGTCTGTTGTGTTTGTGTCTGCTGCAGCGTCAGTTATATCTGACTTGACGTAGTCTGAGCATACATAGCCTGTCTGTCCCTGGAACACAACCTGTGTCCATCCATTATCCTCTGACACAAATTCAAGCTTTACATCCGGACCGATGACAGTTATGATTTTGGCATTTTTGTCCGCCTGCTCTCTCATATTTATGCTGCTTGTGGTGGTGACATAGTTCTTTTCGGTATTTTCTGTTGTCTGCTGTGGCAGATATGCCGACTCAAGCTCCGTGTCATTTTCACTTTCTTTTACACTTTCACTAACTGCATTCTGCTTTGCATTGCCCTGCTCACTCTTTTTGCCGTTTTTGGACGTAACATTGATTACTATGACAGCAATTATGGCAATGAGAAAAAGGCACATTGCTGCAAAAATCAGTCTGGCAATTATAACATCTTTTCTGTGGCTTGCTTTCATATTATTCTCCTTTTGTATTATCTGTGTTTACGGCTCATTATAGCATAATAATCTAAAAAGAAAAAGGCAGTTAATAGAATGTTTATTGGTAAATTTCTATAAATTACCTTATAATATTCTTAAATTTCAACACATCATATCAGAGGGAGATAAAATCATGGAACAAAAGACACCCTTTAAGGAGCTGACATTCAGTCGGAAAATACAATATATATGGGACTATTACAAAATACCGATATTTCTCGTCATTATCGGAATCATAGCAGTCACAGCCTTCATTCGCGGCCGGCTTGCACAGAAAAATACTGTTTTGAGCGTATTATGCGTAAATACCGAAGGCAACACCACAGAAGACAACGAAGCTGATATTTTCAATGACTTTCTCACAGATAACGGCTATGATTTGTCAAAGGATGAAATTGCCCTAAACAAAAATATCTGTGTCGATGTAGACAAAAACGGCTTAGACTATCAGAACATGTCAGTCCTCACAGCATATTTCGCTTCTAACGAATATGATATATGCTTTATGGATGATAAAACCTTTGATTATTACGCAAAAAATGTCTGTTTTGAAGATATAAGCAAATATTTGGATAAAACCGTCCTTGAAAAATATAAGGACTGTCTTACATATGTGACAATAGATGGCAAGGAATATCCTTGCGGTATCAGACTTTCTGCAGATGACAACAAATTTGTCAAAGACTTAGGCTTATACAATTCATGCACTGTCGGAGTGTGCAGTGGCACCTCACACGATGCTATGGTCAAAAAATTATGCGGCTACCTATTACAGTAGCCGCATTTCTATTATCTTATGAATTTCTCCTGTTTTTGAGCTTCAGTACTCCACCTATTGCAAGAAGCACTACACTCAGGCATGCCACAATAAACAAATCAGGAACATAATCCTTTATTACCCAGTATGGTATGCCTCCGACAATAGGCGCAATGACTATGCCCACAGGCAAAAACAGATGCAGGAAAATATTCGCTATCAGGTTTCCGCTATTGTCTGTTCTCCATTTGCGCGACTTGATAATCTCCATCAGCGCAACCGATATAAATGCCACAAAGACAAGGTCATAGAACAAGTGCGAATCGACATAATCCTTTGAATCAAGCTCGTCTGTTGCGTATCCCATAAGCGTCATCACAACCTTTGAGGTTACCTTATTCATCAGATTGTTTGTGACCATATAGTCATTGGTATTTGCAAGGAATACAACACCCACCCCGCTCTCTGGAAGCAGATACATGTCTGCGATATAATTCTCCGTGAGACCTGTGTGATTGTACACTGTCTCGACATATTTATCCGAACGTACCCAGCCCATGCCGTAGCCGGTCTCACCGGACTCATCCATAGGCACTGTTGTCCTAAACATTGTGCCAAGGCTCTTGTCAGAAAGTATTCCATAGCCGCCACGCAGATACATCTGCAGATATTTTCCCATATCATTTGCGCTGGACGCAATATAGCCCGCCGGTACAGTGGACCACGAATCGCTGAGCGGATACTTCACATCACTTTCCACTGAGAAACCGAAATAATTGTTGTGGCCTGTAATCAGTCCATCCTCTTTAGCCTTTGCATAGGTTGCGCTGCTGTGTGTCATACCAAGCGGTGTAAAAAATGTCGCTGTCAGATAATCGCTGTAGCTAACACCTGATACTTTTTCCACTATAAGACCAAGTATGTCATAATTGACATTCGCATAGGTATATTCTCCATTTTTGCCAACAATCCTTGCATTTCCCACATGCTGATATACGCCCAGTCCGCTTGTGTGATTGAGCAGCTGTCTGATTGTAATCCTCGTCGCATCCTTTGGATTCTTGAATACCTCTGCTGCATCCAGATAAGGATTTACCGGGCTGTCAATATTCAGATGCCCTCCCTCATACAGCTTCATGATGCATGCCGCAGTAAACGACTTGCTGAGTGAACCGGTAATAAACGGTGTATCAAGGCTCTCACAATCCCCATAGGTACCGGAGAAAAGCACGCCCTCTGCATCTACCACCTCAACAGCCATGCCCGGAATCCTGTAATCGTCACAGGCTGCCTTTAGGGTATCCTCTATCTCTGTATATTTCGGCGAATAATTGTTGTTGTCAAGCCTTGGTATCATATCTATCACAAGACCCACTATAATAGCAACCACTATTCCCATCAGAGCTCTCTGTGGTATCAGTCCGATATAATGTGCATAATTGGTATATGTCTTTTTTGCCATATCCTCGGTGCCCTTTATCCACACCTTCGGCGTATGTGCATACCAGCCACAGTATACTACCAGCTCTAGAAACAAAAGCACTGCCATCCATATCAAAAGAGCAAACACAAAGCCCGTCGAAAAGCTTGTCGCACCGGCTATTGATGTCAGTACGACAAGTGCTATCGTCCAGAATATAAGTGTCGGCAGCTTCTTCACAAACTTCTCCCAGTCTGTCATGATACGTATATTCCGATTCCTGTAGCCACGCATATGCATGACCTTTTTCTGTAGCTTCTCTGGCATATTGCTTATCTTATATGCCGGATCCCGCTTTATCCGTATCACTCTGTATATGCCAAATATTAAGCAGCAGACTATTATCTCAACTGCCAGTATCATTTTATCAACCACCTTATGTCTTATTTGCAGTCTGTTTGAGGCTGCACTTTACATAACAAAAATTTAGCACATTTTTTGTGCTATGTAAACACAAAATACCTTAAAAAATATGGCTAATAATACGGATCGTAAGCCCCACAAAGCGGTGGCGCACACGGACTCCCCTTCGAGCTATGCTTTGCTGTCAAGTGGCTGTACGAATTATGCTTTTTACGTTTTCTATGCTCGACGAAACCGTCGAAACTCGCCCTCCATGGCTCGATTTCTCCTTGCCCTGCCCTCCATGGCAGGGCATTTCTGTGTTTCCATGCATAATTCTACAGCCACTAAACAGCTCCGCTATGCGCTCTCACGGGAGTCCGTGTGCGCCACCGCTTTGCGGGGCTTACGACCCTTAGGTTGTGGATTTATATACTTTCCCTTCACACGCCAAAATGCCCCGCCATGGACGGCGGGGCAAGGCGTTATGCGCCACGGACGGCGCATAAAAGCCGGTTTTGTCAAGCATAGAAAACTTAAAAAGCATAATTCGTACAGTATCTTAGTGATGCAGCGTAGCGAACACGAGAGCATGTGCGCCACGGAAACCGGCACTTAGGCCACGTATAACAACTACAAATCAGTTCTGACCATAGTATGCGTTTGCCCCATGCTTACGGTAGAAATGCTTCTCCTTGATGTTGTCAGGGGCAGGCTTCACATCAGGATTTACCGACTCTGTGAGTCTGGCCATCTTTGCCACTTCCTCAAGTACAACGGCATTGTGCACAGCCTCAGCCGCATCCTTTCCCCATGCAAACGGTCCGTGATTCTGGCAGAGCACAGCCGGTGTGTATACAGGGTTGATTTTTCTGTTCTCAAAGGTCTCTATGATGACAAGGCCTGTGTTTTTCTCATAGGCTTCGTTGATTTCCTCTGTGGTGAGATTTCTCGCACATGGAATTGAGCCTAGGAAATAGTCTGCGTGAGTTGTGCCGTAGAGCGGAATATCCCTGCCGGCCTGTGCCCATGCAACTGCCTCAGGTGAGTGCGTATGTACAATTCCTCCGATATCCGGGTACTTTTTGTAGAGCTCTAAGTGTGTTGCTGTGTCTGACGAAGGCTTATATTTGCCCTCTATCTTATTTCCTTCAAGATCCATGACTACCATATCATCAGGGGTGAGCACATCATAGTCCACTCCACTTGGCTTTATGACAAAATAGCCTGTTTCCCTGTCAATTCCACTGACATTGCCCCATGTATATGTGATGAGCCCTCTTCTTGGGAGCTCCATGTTTGCTTCGTAAACCTGTTTCTTTAATTCTTCAAGCATTTTTTGTTCCTCTCTTATTTTCACATTATATTTGTTACTATTCAAGAACTATTCAATATTATATATCGACGATTACAGAGGAAGCGCCCTTACCATGGCACTCTCAGCCTCAATTGCTGCATTATATGTATTTATGTACTCATCAAAGCCCTTTACGTCGTCAGGATCAGGCTGCATTACTATACCCTTTTCGCCATTAAACACCCTGTCTGAAAGGTATTTTTCCAAAGGCTCGCCCTCTGCTTTATTCACCATATAGGCTGCGAGCACTGCCATGCCCCACGGACCGCCCTCTCCGGCTGTCTCCATGACCGCAACCGGCGCATCCATGGCTGCTGCAAGTATGCTCTGGCCTACACCCTTTGTCTTGAACAGACCGCCGTGACCGTAAAGTGTGTCTACCTTTACCTTTTCCTCTTTAAAGAGAATATCACAGCCGATTTTTAGTGTTGCAAGACTGGCATAGAGATGTGTGCGCATAAAGTTTGCGAGGTTCATCCTGGCATCCGGCTTTCTGGCAAACATAGGTCTGCCCTCGTTGAGTCCGATGACAGGCTCTCCTGAGAAAAGGTTAAAGGCTACGAGGCCTCCACAGTCCTTATCGGCTGTAAGTGCATTGTTGTAGAGCTTTCCATATATGTCATTCATATCTATATCCATGCCAAACAGCTGCGAAAATTCCTTGAATAATCCCACCCATGCATTTAAGTCTGAGGTACAGTTGTTGCAGTGCACCATGGCTACCGCATCTCCCGATGGTGTGGTGACCATATCAAGCTCCTCATGAACCGCCTTAAGTGCCTTTTCAAGTACCACCATGGCAAATACAGATGTGCCCGCTGATACATTTCCGGTGCGCACGGCAACAGAATTGGTTGCGACCATTCCCGTGCCCGCATCTCCCTCCGGCGGTGCAAGCAATATACCGCTCTCCAGATTGCCGCTTACATCAAGCCTTTTAGCTCCTTCCTCTGTCAGCGTACCCGCCTTTTCTCCTGCCGTAAGCACCTTTGGCAGGATATCTCTTATGTTCCACGGATATTCTTTTACCTTATCTAATGCTGCAAATTTATCAAGCATTGCCGCATCATAATCTCTTGTACACGAATCAATAGGAAACATGCCTGATGCCTCGCCGACACCAATGACCTTTTCCCCTGTGAGCTGCCAGTGAATATAGCCTGCTAATGTTGTGAAATATGATATCCTTGATACATGCTCTTCTTTATTTAATATAGCCTGATACAGATGCGCTATGCTCCACCTCTGTGGAATGTTAAAGCCAAGCACCTCGGTAAGCTCTGCTGCGGCCTCGCCTGTGATTGTATTTCTCCATGTCCGAAATGGCACAAGCAGATTATCCTCACTGTCAAAAGGAAGATATCCGTGCATCATGCCGGAAATACCGATTGCTGCAAGCTTTTTGATGGTAACTCCATACTTTTCCTTTGCATCCTGCGCCATTTTGCTGTAGCAGTCTGAAATGCCCTCCCAAATCATATCCAGGCTGTAAGTCCAGATGCCGTCCACAAGCATGTTCTCCCAGTCATGGGCACCTGTGGCTATCGGAGCATGATCCTCCCCGATAAGCACCGCCTTTATTCTTGTAGAACCGAACTCGATTCCGAGCACAGCTCTGCCGCTTTCAATAACACTTTTTACGTCTGACATAATATACCTCCACCTTGTAATGTAAATTTCTGAATAATTACCTGAAATTATTATACTGTAATTGTACAACGTTTTTCTTCAAAAGTAAACAAAAGAAAACATAAATATACATAAATTTTAAAACGTTTTCAAAAGCGTTCATAAGCGAATATCACTTTTTTTATTAAAATTTCAGATTATATTGATAGAATGTAAAAATTATGTTATGTTATATGTGTTTTGTGTAAACTAAATATGTATAACTGGAGCAAATAGTAAAACAAATTATTTTTACAAACGGAGGTAAACATGAACATTTACTCTATATTGCAGTTATGCGGCGGACTTGCCTTTTTCCTTTTTGGAATGCACGTTATGTCAGGCAGTCTTGAGAAGCTCGCAGGAGGCAATCTCCAAAAGATACTTAAGGAGGTAACCTCAAACCCTGTCAAGAGCTTATTTTTTGGAGCAGTAGTCACTATTGCTATCCAATCATCATCCGCACTTACTGTTATGCTTGTCGGACTCGTAAACTCCGGCATCATGGAGCTTGCCCAGACTGTTGGTGTCATCATGGGTTCCAACATCGGAACCACTCTCACCGCATGGATTCTTAGTCTTTCAGGTATCGAAAGTGACAATCTGTTCATCTCGATGCTAAAGCCTGAGAACTTCTCCCCTGTCATCGCGCTTATCGGTGTGATTATGATTATGGGAAGCAAGAAGGAGAAGCACAAGGACGTCGGAATCATCATGGCAGGCTTTGCCGTACTCATGTATGGTATGCAGCTCATGAGCGGCGCTGTATCGCCACTCGCAGATATGCCTGAATTCACCGGACTGCTCACCACCTTTAACAATCCATTCCTCGGAGTGCTTGTAGGTGCTGTATTTACCGGAGTCATCCAGTCATCTGCCGCATCAGTTGGTGTGCTGCAGGCTTTGGCTATGACAGGCGCTATCTCATATAGCATGGCTATTCCTATCATCATGGGTCAGAACATCGGTACATGCGTGACTGCACTGCTTTCGTCAATCGGCGTAAACAAAAACGCCAAGAGAGTATCCATCATCCACATCAGCTTCAATCTGTTCGGTACAGCGATAGGACTCGCGGTATACTGTATCGCACGTTATGCTGTTGATCTGGCGTTATTTAATGACAGCATCACGCCTGTAATGATTGCGGTATTCCACTCAATCTTCAATATCGCTACCACTATTATCCTTCTGCCATTTAGCAATACTCTTGTAAAGATTGCTAAGAAGCTTGTCACAACTGACAACGCAGACGGACAGGTCGTACTCGACGAGAGACTTTTACTCTCACCTGGACTTGCTGTCAAGGAATGTCTTGAGAAGACAAACGAGATGGCTGAGCTTGCAAGAGACAGCTTCAAGAATGCTTTAGACCTCTTTGACAATTACTCAGATTCAAAGTTCGATGATATTGAAGTCATGGAGGAAAGGCTTGATTACTTAGAGGATCAGCTTGATACCTTCCTCATTCATTTATCCGGAAAGGATGTTTCTGAGGACGGCAACAACGAGATTTCAAAGATGCTTCATGCAATCAACGATTTCGAGAGAATCGGAGATCATGCGATAAATATGGCAAAGCTTGCCAAGCAGATTGATGACAACAAGCTTGAGTTTTCAAAGAATGCAAGAAAAGAGCTCACGGTGCTCAACAATGCACTTCGTGAGATTCTCACTCTCACTGTAGAGGCATTTGGCAAAAACGATTTGACAGAGGCAGTCAAGGTAGAGCCTCTTGAGCAGGTTATTGACGATCTCACCAAGGAGATCAGAAATCACCATATCGAGCGTCTTCAGAAGGGCAAATGCGACAGCAGACTCGGCGTATTCCTCACAGATTACATCACAAACTGCGAGAGAGCCTCAGACCACTGCTCAAACATTGCTGTATGCCTGATCCAGACACACAACTCATCCTTCGAGACACATGATTATCTCAATGAGCTTAAGGCAGGACAGGAGCCTGCATTTGTGGGTCAGTTCACCATGTATCAGGACAAATATCATCTTGATGAGGATTCTAAAAAAGCAAAGAGTAAAAAATCATCTAAATAATATAATGCAATCAAAAAGCAGGATTTCTGATTAATTTCAGAATCCTGCTTTTTTCATCGTCTGGATATGAAATGCTTCACAATCGTATAAAGCACTATGATGCACGCAAACACATATCCCATCACGCCAATCGCCGGTATGCCAAGTATCTTTGGCGACATATCTGTGGTACACACAATACTTGAGCTGATTAGAAGTGCCATAACCCAAAGACCCATGACGATATTTCTCACCAGCCTGTGCAAAAGCCTCGCAAGCTCATCAGAAGCATGCATGTCAAGATTTATGCGTGTCTGCCCTCTTTGATATTCCTCGAGTATCTGCGCCAGTCTCTCCGGCAGCCCCAACATGCGGTGAGCTGATTTGTAGGCTGTCTTCCCGGCTTTTTTAAGCTCTCCCCGGAAATCAAAATTCTTAAACATCTCCTGCTTTATCCTCGCAGAAGCAATCCCAACCATGTTGATGCCGGGTGCAATATCCGCGAGTACTCCCTCTATCTGAGTGATGCCCCTCGCAAGCATTGTAAGACCGTGTGGCATAACAATACGGTTGTTCTTCATTACCTCTAAAAGCTCCTGGATAAACTCGGCAACATCGACCTGCCCCATATCCAGACTGCCGTATTTATTTATGATTATCTTGATATCCTTGTACAGCTTTGCCCTGTCAGGCTCACCCTTAAAGTCACCAATTGCAAGCACCGCATCCTCTATCATTCCGATATCGTTCATGGCGATGCCGTAAACGGCATTGCTAAGCTCCTTTTTGTCATGCTCTGTGAGCCTTCCCATCATGCCCATATCAATCCAGACGATTTTGCCATCCCTTATTCTGACATTGCCCGGATGCGGGTCAGCATGGAAGAAGCCATCCTCTATTACCTGCCTGATATAGTTGTCAATCAGCTTGCTGCCTATCTCCTCAAGGTCATAGCCATCCTTTAAAAGGCCATCCTTATCATCGATATTAAAGCCTTTTATATACTCCATGACAAGCACATGTGATGTGGTATACTTTCTGTAAAGCTTTGGTGTGGCGACAAACGCAACATCCCTGTTATTGCGGGCAAACTCCTCAATATTGGATGCCTCAAGCAGGAAATTCATCTCCTCCTGTGCCACTGCCCACATCTCATCAAGCACCATGTCAAAATCCACAATGCCCTTTATGGAGATTGGCGGCACGAGCTTAACTGCCTTGTGAAGCAGTGCCATGTCCTTTGACATCACCTCGTGAATGCCCTTTCTTTGCACCTTCACAACCACCTGCTCACCACTCTTAAGCACTGCCCTATGCACCTGCGCTATAGAAGCTGCCCCAAGAGGCTTTTTATCTATCGAAGCAAAAACATCCTTCCAGGAATAGCCAAATGAAGCATCTATGACAGCCTCCACCTGCTCAAACGGCATTGGCTCCACATCTGAGCAGAGCTTCATAAGCTCCTCGCAATATTCCTTTGGCAGAATATCCGAGTGAAGCGACATTATCTGTCCCAGCTTAATATAGGTAGGTCCCAGCTCCTGCAATATAAGTCTGAATTTTTCGGGTGTAAGTCCATGCGTGAGCTTGTACTTCTTCAGTACCGCTGTCATCTCCTTCAGGCGGCTGTCCATACTAGTTCACGCTTTCCTCTTTATCGTCCTCAGCTTCTATTTTTATCTCCACTGTCTGTGATTCTTCACCGGAAGTACTTTTCTCATCGTCTGTAGAATCTGCTACAATGTCCTCATCCTCAAATACACTTTCATCGGCTTCTTCATCCACGTCAGCCTCATCCATCTGTGCAAGCTTGCTCTTTAAAGCCTGTATCTGCTCAGGTGTCATCTTGTCTAAAAGCTCCTCGAGCTCCTCCGGTGACTGTGGCTTAACAGATACATTTACATTTTTCTTTACTGTATCCTTGATATTGTGCTTAAGCTCCTGATTAAGCACCTTGCCCTGCTCAACAGTCAGCTCACCTCGCTTAACCATCTCATCGAGCACTTCCTTTGATTTCTCAGCGGTCACTGCCACTGTTCCTATTCCTGCAAGTAAAATCTTCTTTAATCCGTCTGTAAGTCTTTCCATGGTAAAATCCTCCGTTTCCTAGTTATTTATAATTGATTGCTCTGAATAAGCTCCTCATAAAGAGTATCAAAAAATATTCGCTGCTCGTTCATGATTAATCAGATTACTACATGCTACGCATTCCCGTAATCTGACTCAACAAAATAGAGAAGCAATCCTCGGCACAAAAATGATAAGTCCAACTATCGCAGCCATTATAGCTGCCACAAGCACCGCCCCTGCTGCCGTGTCCTTTGCCACCTTGGCAAGTGGCTTTCGCTCTGTCGTTACCAAATCAACAACAGACTCAACCGCGGTATTTACCAGCTCCAGCGCTATCACCAGTCCAAACAGCGTCAGGCAGATGCACCACTCGGTCGGTGTTATCCCAAGTATAGCCCCTGCTATCACTACAAGTATAGCGACAGTGCAGTGTATCTTGATATTGCGTTCATTTCTGATGCATGTAAATATGCCCTCGAAGGCATAGCCGAAGCTTTTGTACAGAGGTGGTTTCTTTGCTTTTTTCATGTTGATACCTCTCGTGGTTTAATTTTGGAATTAGTTTTGATGCCTTTTACTATGGTACTATTGTACAACTTTTCGGTTTAAAATAAAAGGGGATTGTGCAATATTGTTCAACTATTGTTCAAAAACCATTATTAAAAAGATATATGTTGCTGACATTTTAATTAATTTATGTTACTAACGCTTTAAATATTTCTTATTGACATTACGAATTTATCGTATTAACCTAAACGCGTAGAATTTATTTCAATAAAGGTAATCAGATATGACAAATTTACACTCAGATAAAATAAATACGGTCTCCACACATACTGCGACCAATCATATTTATACAAATACCAAGCTTCGAAAGCTTCTGGTTCCGATTATAATAGAGCAGCTATTGGCTTCTCTTATGGGAACTGTGGATACAATGATGGTCAGCAATGTAGGTTCTGCCGCTATCTCGGCAGTCTCGCTTGTAGATTCAATCAATATTCTTGTCATACAGGCACTTTCAGCGCTTGCCGCCGGTGGTGCAATTCTCTGTTCACAGTATCTGGGAAGCCACAACACAAAAGGCGCCCGCCATGCTGCAAAGCAGGTATTTTTTGTCATGGCATTTCTGTCTGTTATTCTATCTGCTTTTTGTCTGATAACAAGAAAGCCGCTGCTTCGTGCCATATTTGGTGCTGTTGAAGCTGATGTAATGAGAAACTCACAGGTTTATTTCTTTTTTACATTGCTGTCATTTCCTTTTATAGGACTCTATGATGCCGGCGCATCCATTATGCGCGCACAGAATAACAGCCGCAATCCTATGGTCATATCTGTTATTTCGAACTTTATGAATATCGGTGGCAACGCTATCCTGATTTTCGGCTTCGGCATGGGTGTTGAGGGAGCTGCTATTTCCACTCTCGTATCAAGGATATTTTGCGCGATTGTCGTTATCATACAGCTTCGAAAGGAAAATGAACCAATTTTCATCAAGAACTATATGTCTATACGCCCTGAATGGGGCCTGATTAAAAAAATACTGCTCATCGGTATCCCATCAGGAATCGAAAACAGCATGTTCCAGTTTGGAAAGCTGGCTATCCAGTCTACTGTATCCACTCTTGGAACCGTGGCCATCGCCGCCCAGGCCATGACCAATATCCTCGAAAACTTAAATGGTATTGCCGCTATCGGAATAGGAATAGGTCTTATGACTGTTGTAGGACAGTGTCTGGGTGCCGGCAGAAAAGATGAAGCTGTCTACTATATCAAAAAACTTTCACTGGTATCTGAGGTCGTAATCATTGCCAGCTGTCTGATTATTTTCATACTCACAAAGCCTATCACGATGCTTGCAGGAATGGAGCCTGCCAGTGCAAGGCTCTGCTTTGAGATGGTTACCTTTATCACAATTACCAAGCCAATCTGCTGGGTACCATCCTTCATACCGCCATATGGACTGCGTGCCGCAGGCGATGTGAAATTCTCCATGATTGTATCCTGCTGCACGATGTGGCTTTGCCGTGTAAGCCTGTGCATATACCTCTGTCGTGTATGGGGCTTTGGTCCGATTGCCGTGTGGATTGGCATGGCTTGTGACTGGCTGCTTCGTTCTATTATATTTACTGCCAGATTCCACTCAAGGAAATGGCTGAATCATCATGTGATTGATTGATAATAACAAGCTATACTATGCTCTATTCACAAATCTGTATAATATAAGTAAAGGAAAAACATGAAGAACTATCAACCGGACTATTACAACAATTTCAAATGTATTGCTGACAAATGCAGTATCACATGCTGTCAGGAGTGGAAAATTGCAGTAGATGACGCTACAAACCGCAAATGGAAGAAGCTTTCTGCTGATAAAGTGTCTGGAAAAAGTGACAATCTAAGCTCATACACATGCCATAAGGATGGCAGTCTGGTTATTAAACTGGACGAAAAACATCGGTGTCCGTTTCTTTCAAAGGATAAGCTATGTCATCTTGTAATGACATACTCAGATGAAGTGCTTTCAGAGACATGTGCACTGTTTCCCAGAGAAATCCACCGGTTTTCAAGACATGAGGAACGAACACTCATGCCGTGCTGTCCGGCAGTTATCGACCTGTGGTGCGAAAAACCTGTCACATTTCCTGTAATATCCGAGACCCGGAATAATTTATCTCCAGCATTTTTAATCCGTGATAATCTGATTAAACTGATATCTGACCAGGGGCTTTCAGTGGAGCAGGCTTTGCTTGATGGGCTTTACATTTTATTGGAATTACATAAAAACCAGCCAATCACCAATGCACATATACAGGAATATTTTTCCGGACATACGCTTAATGAACTGAATACCGCCATGGAAGATATCCATATCCCGGACGAAGATACATTTATCGAATGCAATGAGCTGCTTCAGGATTTATCAGTAAATTATCGTAAAGAGGGTTTATACACAGCCTTTCTTCAGCCTGTACTGACCGAGGCTTGTAGATACTCCAATATTTATTCACAGTCAGACGATAATTCCATAAGCCGCACCTTGCAAACATCGCAGAAACAATTTTGCTCAATGCTGACAGATTATGACATTGTTTTTCGCAATTATCTGGCAAACGAGCTGTTTTCCGACCTGATATCGCCTGAAGCAGCATCCACTAAAAAGATTATTGAACACATGATTATCAAAATGCAGTGGATTATGATTGAATACACTGCTATACGTCAAAGTCTTTTCTTGTGGTACAGTCACAATGCCAATAGTCCGTTGACATATGAAACCATCAGAGAGCATATTGTCATCATCTCACGCATGACAGGATATGATGATGATGACATACGCGAATATCTGGAAAACAGCTTTGCAAAGCTCATATGGGATTGGGGCTACGCCGCACTCATTATGGGAATTAGAAAATAATTACAAAGGAGATTTTTACTATGAGAGAAACAATTTTAGGCAATAACATACGAAAGGTTCCTTCAGTTGCAGTTGGATGCATGCGCCTTTCTGAAAAATCAAAGGATGAGATGAATCATTTTATTCATGCAGCTCTGGAACAGGGCGCATATTTCTTTGATCACGCGGATATCTACGGTGGCGGTATGAGCGAGAGCGTATTCGGCGAAGCGTTTGCAGACGATCCATCCCTAAAGCGTGAAGATATTTACCTGCAGTCAAAATGTGGCATCCGCCAAGGCTTCTATGATCTCTCAAAGGAGCATATTCTGAAATCTGTCGATGGTATTTTAAAAAGGCTTCATACAGATTATCTTGATCTTCTGCTGCTTCATCGTCCGGATGCACTCGTAGAACCGGAAGAGGTTGCCGCTGCATTTGATGTTCTTTTTGAAAGCGGAAAGGTTCGCCATTTTGGTGTTTCAAACCATAAGCCGATGCAGATTGAACTGCTACAGAAATATGTCCGCCAACCACTCGTTGTCAATCAGGTTCAGTTCAGCATTCCTGTTTCCAATCTCGTTGCAAATGGTATGGAAGTCAATATGGAAACACCCGGTTCAATTGATCACGACGGAAGTCTGCTCGACTACTGCCGCCTCCACAACATTACTCTTCAGGCATGGTCTCCGTTTCAGATGCCGGCATGGAAAGGCTGTTTTCTCGGAAGCGACGAATACCCGGAACTGAATAAAAAACTTCATGTGATAGCCGAAAAATACAATGTCAGCGATACTACTATTGCGGCCGCATGGATTTTACGCCATCCGGCAAATATGCAGATTGTTACCGGAACTTCAAGTGAAAGCCGCCTGAAGGAAATTATCGCGGCATGCGATATTACTCTGACTCGCGAGGAATGGTATGAGCTGTACCTGGCTGCAGGTCACCTGCTTCCGTAGAAATTATCAGCACTATTTTTCAAAGTGCTGATAATCCTTGGAATGCTTCCAATCGCCTCCCCACTCAAAACCATGCTCCGTAAACAGCTTATAGCATAAATCATCATGGTCAATCTTGTGCGAAAAATCCTTGCTCCGGTCAACATAATCTGTGGCATTTGCAGGCTCAATCGAAAGCTCACCATCGACTGTTTTGACATAAGGATTGTATAGAGTGTTGATATCCACCGCCATTCCCATTCCATGCTTAGATATCTTCGTGGTGTGAGAAATAAATCTGAAATTGAAGGCCGATGAATTATTGTCTCTCATAGATGCCTCATCATCTGCATCGTATTCATCAACAAGTCTGACTTTTTCTATTTGATATCCGGACTCATAGAGCTCCTTGAATATTTCAAGTACATCATCTGCGATATCTTTATTTACAACCAGCTCACCTTCATGTACCTGATTGTCAAAGCCTACGTGTAGTACATGTATATATCGCAGATTTTCTCTGGGGAGTGTACAATCTGCCCTGTAGGATTTGCCCTGCATTTTTTCAAAAATGTCATCCGGGATTTCGGATATATAAAATTGCTCTTTATTATTCTCATAGGTCGGATACAGAATATCTGCTTCAGATGTACTCGTGTCAGGTGTATTCGTATCAGCTACACACGTATCAGATATACTTGTGTCAGATATACTTGTGTCAGATATACTTGTGTCAGGTATACTTGTGTCAAGTATATCTTCACATGTATTTTCTGATACATTCGTAGACGATTTATCATTAGACTCTTTCTTATGATTTTTAATAAATTCTCTGCCCGCAAGTGTGACGATAAGCAGCGATGCCGCAGCTGTGATTATTATGTTTGTGTGTTTTTTCATATTAGGTTTATGCCTTTCATATTGTTCTGATTTCTTTTCGTCATGATCCTTATATTTCGCTTTTCCAATAAGATAGGCATCTGAATTTGCCATATCAGGATAGAAATTCAAATTTGTTTAGGATTAAGATAATCTACAATCCTCTGATAATACTTAAATAATCTTGCCTCTGATCTACTACAGCATAGACAATAACCTGCTTCTTATTATCATCTACCTTATAAAATACAATATCCTTTTCCAAAATAAGAACCAGATACCCCTGTCTTTTTAAAACATTGTATTTCGGCTTTACACCAATATACGGATTATCACCCAGATTCATAATGGCTTCTTCAAGATAATCCAACTTTTTCAATGCCACATCGTCCCCAAAGTTTTCTGCAACATGGAGGATGATCTTTCGGATTAAGGAATCAGCCGTATCAGTTCGTATAACTTCGTACTTCAAGCTTTCCCCTCCTTAAGAAGACTTCTTAAGTCATCAAATGTGTTCTTCATAGGTGCAACTCTTCCGTACTTAACATCCTCATCAGCTTCTGCAAGAATTTCCAAAAGCTCAATTCTCGCTTTCATCCTCTTATACTCCTCATAGGAAATGGAAACTGTGTCTCCTCTACCATTTACCGTAATGATAACAGCCTCATTGTCTTCACGGCATTGTCTGGATATTTCGTTATAATGATTTCGTAAATCTGCAGATGGTCTAATTACTTCCTGCTGTGCAAACATGATTATCACCTCCGTTTTTAATATAGACATATTATATCATTATATGTCTATATTCACAATAATAATCGTTCCTATTTCTCCATAGGTTAAAATGAGTTCCGTTATCTATCTTTAAGAATGATGTAGAAATGCAACAACTTCTATATGGGGTATTTTAATTATTCTAACTCCCCGCAGAGAAACTTATTCTCCCTGTGAAAGCTTGATTTCTAGAGCTTTTAATGGCGATTATTTCACCCTTTATCACAATTATTTTATATTTTCAAAAATTTAGGTATCATATAGGTATCACACATCAGGTATCCCAACAAGCTTATCTGCATCTCACCAATATCCTGATGTGTCAGTTTGTCCACTTTCAAGTCTATCAATACATAACAACGCAACAATCGATTATAGAAAACTAAATCCACATAAAAATTATCTTCATCATATGTAAATCGTTTCTGTCTTGCCTCGAAAAGATTCCCCTTTCCTAATTCAAACAAAAATTTTTGTAATTTATTGATTAAGGCTGTTTCAGAATATTTTGCTTGTTCTTCCATACCCAAAAATTCCAGAACCGTGGGTTGCTTTATAATATCTTCAGGTTTTGTAATAATATTCCCCTCTGATGCAAGACGCAAAACACCTTCTTTATCTCTACTCAATGCTAAACGTTCATATAAACTGGAATTATATTGCCTCTGTAGAGTACGAACTCCCCATCCTGTTTTTGCCGTTTCAATTTCATAAAAGCTACGTTCAGCTTCATTTTCTATACGCATTAACTGCAAATAATGCGACCACGAAACAATAAATGATGGCTCTTTTTCAAAAAAGCTAAACACTGTTTCGCTTATTCGCTCTTTATAAGTCAAATAAAATTTTCTGGCATTTTTTTATGTATCTTCTGAAAATCCTTTACCAAACTCTTTCTGAAGATTTTCTGATAATGTTTTTATAACCTTACTTCCATACTTTGCTCGCTTTTCTCCCATTTGTTGCGTTTCCACAATCCATCTACCTAATGAATAGTAAGTCATTATCTATACAATATTTACATGTTTTACTACAATATTTCTTGCGTAATTTATTAATTCTACTGAATCAGTACATAATTTTTTAAGTTCAGCATCATTTTCAATAATTTCATAATTTGAATTATCTTTCATATTCAACAAACTCCTTTCACAAATTTACTACTTTTCTATTATTCTATATCAAAAGGCATTTCTTACTAACATTAAAGTTGTCACAACTTATTATTTATCCACTTCCGTAAAAAAATACTCCAATGTATCCCCAAACATATTTGCATCAAATAATTCTTTTATCTGACTTCTGCCCATCCACGCAACTTGCGCCACTTCATCCGTTGTGGCATTACTCAAATTAACCTCTCCATCATACTCAAACAACCACACATCTAAAATATCATTAAAGATTTTACCCTCTATGATTTTTCGTGTCTTTGTAAAAAGAACTTGTCCACTTTCAGGATTTAAGTCAACACCAACTTCTTCTTTTGCCTCCCTGACTGCCCCCTGCAAACTATCTTCCCCTTTTATCACTGAACCATCCACACATTCCCACACCAAGTGAAATGTTGGTCTGTTTGCAGAGCGCTGTGATATCAAATACTCCCCTTTAGAATTACGAATCCATACATGTACCACTAGATGATATCCGTCTATCGGTAACTGCTCACCTCTGACATGGTCCTTCCCAAGAAGTTTCCTATTTTCATCGTACAAGTCCCAAATTTCTGCATCCGGTACATACTCCACAATATCGCCAAAATCTGCATTTAAAGTCTTACATATCTTACTTAAGATTGTAAGACTTACTTCTTCATCACGACGTAATTTTGTCATCGTGTTAGGAGCAATTTCTGCCTTTTTACGCAAATCAGATTTGCTCATTTTTTTATCCACTAATAATTTCCATAATCGTTTATATGATACTGCCATAACAATGTCTCCGTTCACCTTTGATAAATATCAGTTTCTTACCTACAATCCATTATCTGCTTCATTAATTCTGAATAATCAATTAAATTCATTCTACTTTTTATTGTCTGTTGAAATCTACGAGCATCTTCTGAGAAATACGAGTTAGTAATCATTATTCCTGCCGTAACTCTATCTGCTTCAACAGTTCCATATAGTTGTCTAACAAGTCCAACATTCACAGGATGCTTAGGTGCTTTCTTTTTACACTCAGCATAAATCACCAAATCACCTAACATTGAATTATTAAGAACAATCAAATCCTTGCCACCATCTCTTGTTTGTTTCGTAAGTTGCACATTATATCCCTTTCTTTCAAACAATTCACAAACTAATTCTTCAAACTGTCTAGGTGTTATTTCTTGAAGTATTTCTGGTCTTAATGCAACTTTATCCACAAGTGAATGAGTTACTACCTTGATATCATTTTTCAATTCATCTGGTACTCTAATAATTTTCCGTTCCGGAACAACTATCTCTGGATGTTGTAGAGATACACCACCTTTATATGTATATAATTGATATATATCTTTTTCAAAATCGAGAAAATATTCATTAAGCTCCTCACCCTTTAATTTTGTATGAAGCTTTTCAGCTATCATTCTTGGCATTAAATTTTGCTTATCGAGCCCTTTAATAACATCCTCTACAATATTCTCACTCGAAATGCGAGTACCAAGATAATCACTAACAAACAATAATATCTGGTTATCTGTTAACGGCTTTAACTTTATTTCATAATCAAACTTGATATCAAATTTATTTTCCTTAGCAGTACATATATAGCATCCTCTACTATTTTTAATATGTTCAGTAATTTGTTTATACCTATATATTTCATCCAAACCATCCACTAAGCAAACAATATCTTCATACTCTGATGGGTGTTTCCATATTTTATTTCCTATCTGTGAAAACGACAGAATTTCATAACAAATTTCTTTGCCTTGTTCTTCTAATATCTTTCCAATTATGTTTAACAAAAAAGTCTTGCCGCTTCCTGAAACACCTGTTATCAAGAATTTGCCATATGGATTCATCCTAACAACCTCTAAAAGTTCCTGTAACTCGTCCCTTCTTATAATCTCCATATGCACCTTTCCTTTCGTTATCCTACCAACTTGTCCAACATCTCTATAATCTTTTCTCTTTCACCGCTGCCATTTGTTTTAAATCTCAGCAATGGAATTTCATACAGCTCTAATATATGATTTTTCAAGAAATCTCTTGAAGCCTGTACAGTATTTTCTTTATGGTATTCATATCCGTCAACTTCAATCGCCAGCACAGGCTTTTTACCAATTCTGTTATAAATCAGAAAATCCAAATGTGTTGCCGTATTCATTGCATACTGGCATTCCGGTTCGTTTAATAATTCTGGATTTTTAATCAACATATTCAACGGAAAATGACAAACAACATCCAAGCTTGAATATTTGTTATCGGCGATTATTTCCTCGATCAAAGAATACATCAAATTCTCCGAATCATATTCTGATATCTTTTTATGTTTCTTCAAATATGCTATTCTTTCCTCGGTGTACTGCTTGTAAAGATAATCAAAAATAGAATATATTTTACTCTCTGCTACCTCAAAATTGTTGTATTGAATGTAATCTATCAAATCTGTTATATTGCGCTCTTTTGATTGCTCATTTCCAGTTACAACCAGCATCAATTTCTTCTTTGCTCTTGAAACAGCAACATTGATTAAATACGGATCATCTGCGAAATCGGATATCTCATCATCTACAGTAGATATAATAATATTGTCTTTCTCCTTGCCCTGGAACTTATGTACTGTAGCAGCATCAACATCCGTTATCTCTCTGTTCAACGCTTCCACCTGATTTTTATATGGTGCAATAATACCAGTTTCTTCTGGATTTGAAACATATTTAGGTATAATTTCATTTTTAATAACATCTATCTGACGCTGACTATAGTGGTTACGTTCATGATTTCCTGGAACCGTTTTTACCACCGATAAGACATCATCTTCCCCATTATCCTTTGTCATTATAACCAATTCACCACGATAAAATTTCTGGTTACAGAAATTAATTATTTTAGGGTGGCACCTATAATGTTCACTTAACAATATTTGTGTCACATTTGGCATAACATCCAAAATGGATTGCAAAAAGCTCTTTGTATACTGATATCCTTCATTCACATTAAAAGTGTCAAATATAGCCGTTGCTTTGGCTTTTATATCTTCTGTAACAACATTAGGAAGCTGCTTCGTATCTCCTACAATAACAACATTCCTTGCGCAGGAAAGTGCCAATGCCCCAGTTGCAATATCTACCTGTGATGCCTCATCCATAATAAGATAATCATACACCACATCTGAATTCAGGCTATTCCTTGATGAAAATGTTGTACTTAATATAACCGGATACTCCGCCAGAACATCATACGATTCCTTCCACAAATTATCTTCGCTAAATATCTTTCTATTGTTGTTACTTTCATATTTTCTTGCCAGCTTGTCTTTTAACACAATCATTGACTGATTGCATAAATCATCAAGCAAATCCTTATTAACACTGTTTAAATACTTCTCAATATCTGCAATCTCCGCAGATAGCTCCGACCGCTTTGCACCATAATACATAGCTTGAAATGTTGTAATTATCTTTGAAATATCCTGCCTATAGAAATTCCAATCTGTTACTCCATATTTTAACAAGGCTTTTATCTTAAACCAGAATCCTATTGCCTTCTTCTCTTCCGAAATCAACTGACACTCCTGCCACAATGCCATCCAATCCTTTGAGGATAAGTTTTTCTTTAATTTTATGCTTTCCGTATTAACATTTGATTCTTCGACATATTGATTAAAATATTCCTGTTCTGTAACCAGTTGTGAAAGCTCTTGCCTTAAACATGCCAGTTTCTCTTGCTTATCAAAAAACGCCTTTAACTGAATGGATTGTTCTGCTATTCTCTTCTGCAAATCATCTGAATTTTCATTTGTTTTCCAAAGCGAAAAATCCGGATAATTTGCATCCTGATTCTCAACAAATATTTTCTTGTTCTTAGAACTTCCTAATGGTGCAACTATAAAACCCAAATTATACTTTGGCGATGATAATTTTTCATATACATTTTCCGTTGCTGCATTATTGTTGGATACTATCTGTACTGTTTTTCCCTGTAGCAATATATTGGCAATAATATTTAATATCGTCTGTGTCTTTCCTGTTCCAGGAGGTCCCTGTATAACACTTATCTGATTCTCCATGGCGTTTTTCACAGCCTTATACTGACTATTATTGCATCCGAATGGAAAAATAGGAATATATCCGCGTGCTGTTCTCTTTTCTTGCAATGATGATGGATTCAAATACTTTGCTAAAGCCACATCACTACCCACAAAAGAAATTTTATCAAACCTCTTAGACAATAGTTTTTCACCAGTCTCTTCATTCCTAATATTACTCAAACCTGCAATTTGCTTTATATATTCAAATACATTTGATGACTGACTTTGATTAAGACAGGACTCTATAATATGCAAATCGCTCCGACGATAATCTCTTTCACCACCATCGCCAAAACAAATATGCCAATAGGACTCGTATGTACTTCTAAATACATATATTGCTTTAATATCAAAGAACTCCCGTCCATCTCTGCTAATACGATACATATTAGGATTTAAAACATCTGGTTCAGTCAATTTTTCCACATTCAAATATGCATAAGAGTATGTTTTTCCAGTATTGAATTTTACATCCCATTTTTGGGTATTTCTATTGTACACACATGACATTATTTCGGATGTCTTTATTTCACCTTTAATAATGACCATATAATATCTTGTATTCATCTATACCTCTCTACTTCTTATCTGCACGCTGTTTTCCCTTAAATTCCTTCTCCACATTGCAATGTTCCTGTTTGCCAACCATTTTATCGCCTTCAAAGTCCAGTTCGATAATATATGGCATCCAGTCGATTATTCTTAGAAAATCTTCACATCCAAAACTATTATCATAAAAATTCAATATTGTACTAAGGGCAGTACCATGAGTTCCTACAACAATCTCGTTATCCGTATTATCTGATAAAATCTCGTTCAGCGCCTCTATGTTACGATTTTGCACCATAGCAATGGACTCTCCACCCTCTTCATGATAGTTATGGTCAGCCCATCGTTTTCGGAACATTCCGTGGTTGTTTCCATCAAGTCCCTTTTCACGCTCCCTCAATCTCTCATCTGTTATAATCTCTTTTGTAAAAAAATTTGCTGCCTCTACAATTGTATCCATGCTACGTTTATACGGACTACAATAAAACGCATCTATTTTCTTATCCTTCAAAAATTCCAGCACAATTGCAGAATCTTTCTTACCCTCTTCCGTCAAAGGTCTTGTCCTGTCTTCTTCCCAATCGTGTTCTGGCTGTGCGTGACGCACGAAATAAACTCTTGTCATTTGATCAGCTCCATTTCATCTTCCATTTTTACAAATCCATACTTTTCATATAGCGGTCGTCCCATCTCTGTCGCCTCTAAAGTAATCTGTGATATGCCCTGTTTCCTTACACCCTTTACCAGCAAATCTAATGTATGAAATGCAATCCCCTGTCTCCGATATGCCGGTGCCGTATACATATTCATAATATATGCCTTTTTACCTGTCGGATTATGGTAGGTAGGCATAACATTATAAAAGCTGACACCACCAGCGCCAATAAAGGTTTCGTTATCATACCCCAGATATGCAATATGTTCACCAGTTTCTAATGCACTCTTATAATACTCATAGGATTCTTTTTCCACCAATAACATATCCACATCATTCGATAGTTTGTTTGCTGCACGAAGAACAATAATTCTAGTTCTTACAAGTTCATCAATGTCTGCTATAGTTGCTTTTTTATATTCATAGTTTTCTTTCATTCTACCCCTCCATCAGCAAAGACTCTCCCTTAGAACATTCTCCGCTTGTCCATTCCCATTGTTCCGAAAGTTCCATTTTCCCATTCTCTAATACAGTTGGTACACTATGACACTTTCCGGTTTTTACCTGCATATCCTGATTCATATGATAATATACAAAATCAAGTTCTCCGTTAATTGATACTGTACCTATCAAAGAACCCCTCAATATATCGCCACCACTGTAGTCTGCCCATAACAATTTTCCATTCTGATGATATGTAAAGGTAGTCTGTTCACTAACCTCGCCATTCTCGGAATTCATTTTGGGAATGAACCTTCTTCCACCATAACAAATGTCTGTAGACGCCTTATTAAGTTCTTTTTCCATAACCTCATAGGCAAGTATCACTCCATTTTCTACCAGATAACGCGCTCATGCTTTATTGTAGAAAATCCCAGTTTTTCATAAAGTGCTGCTGCAGGCAATGAAGCATCCAGATATGCCTTATCATATTTTTCCATAATCTGAGCTTCCATATTCTTTATTATAAATGTTCCATAGCCCATTTTCTGGTGTTCCGGCAAAACATAAACTCTTGTAATATGATTATCTTCAAAACAGCCTGTGCCAATCATATTTCCGTCTATTTTGAGGACGCTTACATATCCATTTTTATCGCTTCCTTGCTGTGAAGCTCACAGAAAAATCCCACCACTTCTGCTGGATAATATTTCGGATATACTTTTTTTATCGTATGCTGCACCAAATCGTACACAGCCTGCAATTCTTCTATTGTTGCTAATTCATATATCATAATCATTCTCCATATTATACATATCAATCCATTACCAATACTTTCATTTTGACCTCCGCTTTCATGTACCATTTTTTTATATGATATCACAGAATCACTACATCATCAACAACAATCGCAATATCTTGCGATTGTTTCCTAGTTTTCAATATATAATTCGGCTGTGTAAAGTGAATCGGGGATATGCAGAGGAATCCCTGTGCCTGTACTTCCATCCATGTGTCTTTCTTGAATACATATCCAAGTATTTTCATCAGATATTTAAAATGCTCCACATTCCCGGCTGCATATGCACACATTTTTGCATCCCTGAGAATTATCTCTTTCATGGATATCTCCTTTTCCCACTTATCCCTACTGATATTTTTCGAATTCCTGCTGTACTCTGCCGGGATTACGGAAAGTCCAAGCTCATCACAATATTTATTTGTAATTGGCTTGATTTCTCCAAATGAATATTTTGAGTGGAAAATAACAAGGCCTCAGGCGTAAATTAAACTATTCCTGCACAGCTCACTTTAGTACCATTTTAGTACCACAAGGCAAAAAACAAGCTCGCAAATGCCCATTTTACTAGGCTTTGCGAGCTTTTGAAAATTATTCAAACTCAATAGTTCCCGGTGGCTTACTGGTCAAATCATAGAATACTCTATTGACTCCCTTTACCTCATTTATAATTCTGCTCATCACTGTCTGAAGCACCTCAAACGGTATCTCGGCTGCTTCGGCTGTCATGAAGTCCACGGTGCGGACTGCACGGACTGCAACGGCATAATCATATGTTCTCTCATCACCCATGACACCTACTGACCGCATGTTGGTGAGGGCTGCAAAGTACTGGTTTGGCATCCATGATGGTTCCTCGCCGTGGGCTTCTTTGTACTCTTTTGCTGCCTTTTCCACTTCACTTCTGTAAATCCAGTCTGCATCCTGGACGATGCGTACCTTTTCGGCTGTGACTTCGCCGATGATACGGATTCCAAGACCTGGACCTGGGAATGGCTGACGGAATACGAGATAGTCAGGTAATCCAAGCTCCAGTCCGACCTTGCGGACCTCGTCCTTGAAGAGGTTTCTGAGTGGCTCCACGATGTCCTTGAAATCGACATGCTCCGGGAGTCCTCCTACGTTGTGGTGTGATTTGATGACTGCGGATTCTCCGCCGAGTCCACTCTCCACTACGTCCGGATAGATGGTTCCCTGTGCAAGGAAATCAACCTTTCCGATTTTCTTGGCTTCTTCCTCGAATACACGGATGAATTCCTCACCGATGATCTTACGCTTGCGCTCTGGCTCTGTGACGCCTGCAAGCTTGCTGTAGTAGCGCTCCTGTGCGTTGACGCGGACAAAGTTGATGTCGAACGAACCGCCTTTGCCGAATACACCCTCTACCTCATCTCCCTCGTTCTTGCGGAGAAGTCCGTGGTCTACGAATACGCAGGTGAGCTGCTTGCCGATTGCCTTGGCAAGGAGTGCTGCGAGCACTGATGAGTCTACTCCGCCTGAAAGTGCAAGGAGTACTTTGCCGTCACCGACCTGCTCTCTGATTTCCTCGATTGTATTTTTGACGAATGAATCCATCTTCCATGTGCCTGCACATCCACATACGCCACGGACGAAATTGTAAATCATCTGTGTTCCGTTCTTGGTGTGGAGTACCTCCGGATGGAACTGTACTGCATATAATTTCTTCTCGACATTCTGTGTTGCGGCTATTGGACAGTCTGCAGTGTGCGCAACTACCTCAAAGCCCGGTGCTGCCTCTGCAATTCTGTCGAAATGACTCATCCAGCATACTGATTCTGATGGCAGATCCTTGAACATCACGCCGTTTGCAGAATATGTGATTTCTGTCTTTCCATACTCTCCAACCTCCGGTGTGATTACCTTTCCGCCTAATTTATGCATCATAAGCTGTGCCCCGTAGCAGATACCAAGCACCGGTATTCCAAGCTCAAACAGCTCTTTCTGGTATGATGGTGAATCCTCTTCATAACAGCTGTTTGGGCCTCCTGTAAGGATGATGCCCTTTGGATTCATTTCTTTGATTTTCTCAATGTCTATCCTGTATGAGTAAATCTCACAGTACACGTTGCACTCGCGGACACGTCGCGCAACAAGCTGATTGTACTGACCACCAAAGTCTATGACTATGACCTTTTCCTGATCCATGTTTTCCTCCTAATTGTTTATTCGCTATGCTGCTGTTTTACAATCTTTGAAATGTCACGTAACTGCTGTTTGCCACACTGTGGTGTAAACAATAACAAAACAATAACATATGTTTTCTGCTGCCATCTCATTGATTACGTAAAAGCAACATGTATTCTTATGTCATTATAGATTACGGAGTGCTTATCTGCAAGCGATTTTGTTAAATTTTTGTTTTGATTTTGTGTGCAATTACGTTATAATGAATTATAAACACTTTTATAGGCTGGGAGGTTTCATCATGAGTTTTAAAATAATCACTATAAGCCGCGAGTTTGGAAGTGGCGGTCGCTTTATCGGCGAGCAGATTGCTCAAAAATGTGGCATTGAGTTTTACGATAAAAAAATAATTGAGCATGTGGCAAAGGAGCTCGGTATCTCTGAGCAGATTGTCGCAAACCAGGGCGAATATGCACCTGCCGGAAGTATTTTTTCATATGCATTTGTGGGGCGCGACATCACAGGAGTTTCTCTTTCCGACCAGATTTTCAATATCCAGCAGAAGCTCATCAAGGATATTGCGCAAAAAGAGCCATGCGTTATTGTGGGACGTTGTGCAGACTACATTCTTTCTGACAGGGATGATGTGCTGAATGTTTTTATAGAGGGAAATAAGCCTGAGAAGGCTGCAAGAATAAAAAAGCTCTACCATAAGAGCGATGACGAGGTCAAAAAGCTGCTTAAGGATGTCGATAAGAAGCGCTCAGTAAATTACCGCTACTTCACCGACAAGGAGTGGGGCAGCAGAAAAAATTATGACCTGGTGCTAAACAGCTCTGTGCTTGGATACGACAAATGCATCGAGCTCATCGCATCTGCATACGCTTAATATACTTAAAATACTTAAAACACTTAAGATATTTGATATATTTGATAAACTTAATATATTTAATAAGCTTAATAATATCCGGCAGCGTAACTATTGCCCATTAAAATAAAGAAAGTTGATGTGTCATATTTGCGGTTAAGAAACCGTTTTCTTATTTAACGAAAAACTAAAATAGATTTACAACCTGTGTGTAATATTAAAAATACTCCTGCATAAACTGTAACAACAGAATATGCAGGAGTATTTTTTGAAATCATATATTGAGACAAGGGCGGTGGAAATCGCCAACTACATAGTTGAAAACAACGCCACTGTGCGCCAGGCCGCAAAGCAGTTTGGCATCAGCAAATCCACTGTGCACAAGGATATCACGGATGCTGACAGGCTGCTTCGCATAGACCCGGAGCTTGCCGCAAAAGCGCGTCACATTCTCGATATCAACAAGTCCGAGCGCCATATCCGCGGCGGACTTGCCACCAGGGAGAAGTATCTGCATCTGCCTCATGTGCATGCCGGCTGAGCGCATGAAGGTTTCTATCCCGGCATTAGCAGGTGCGCTGCTTTCCGTACATCTGAGGCTTTTCGTTAATTCAAGGCCTGTGTCACATAACTCGTGAACACGCTGTACAGCCGATTACCTCCGGATATTTTCATGTTCCGGATGATTCCGGTGTCATATGACTCGTGAGCACGCCGTACAGCCACTTGCCCTCATCACTTAGATCCTCATAGGCGAAGCCGCTTGTCTTATCACAGGCAGGGGTTAGAAGCGCTGATTTTTCGTCCTTATTGGACAGATTCCAGCACACATAGCTGATGCCGTAGCTGTCAAGCAGGCTGATCCAGTTGTTTGCGGAATCTATGTCCACCTGACCGTTTCCGTCGGCGCTGCAGATGCCAAACTCCGATACAAATATCGGAAGTCCGGAGTCTGCCGCCGATTTTAGCTTGTTCTGCAGGTCCTCCTTGTGGGTTGCGGCATAAAAATGCAGTGTGTACATGATATTGTCATAGCCTGTGACAGGATCCTTGACTGCCTCATCCACATCCTGGCTCCAGTTAGGTGTGCCTATCAGTATGACTGCATCCTTGTCGTAGCTTCTGATTGACGGAATGACCTCGCTGGCGTAAAACTTCACATCTCCCCAGGTCGCACCGTTGCACGGCTCATTACAAATCTCGTAAATCACGTTGTTGTAAGCAGCATACTGCTGTGCCATTTTGGTAAAAAATGTCTTTGCCACATCGCTGTAGCGGTTTGGATTGCCATCGTTTAGCACATGCCAGTCGATGATGACATACATGTCATTGTTGAGTGCGTACTGCACTCCGTTTTGCACAAGTGTCTCAAGCTGCTGCCTGTCTCCGTCTGTGCAATAGCCGCCGCTTTCGTAGGTGTACATGGCAAGCCTCACCACATTTGCTCCCCAGCTTTTCAGCGTGGCAAAGCAATCATTGGTCACATACTGCGGATACCACGCAAGACCGTGTGTACTGACTCCGCGAAGCTGCACCTCGTTGTTATTTTGATCAACGAGCTTGCTGCCCTCCACATGCAGCTTACCGTTTACTGACGGACAGGCAAGAACTGAGCTCTCCTGTCCGTTTTCTGTGGTGAGCTGCTCTGTGTCAGCCACATTCTGATTTTCCGTACTGTTTTCTGTACTGCTTTGCGTGCTGTCCTCTGTATTATTTTCTGTAGAGTTCACCGACTCAGTGGCCTTATCACCGGTCTGTGATTCTGTCTCTTTGTTGCCCTTGTTACCGCATCCTGTAAAAATCCCAAGCACCAGCACTGCAGCCAATACCAATGCTATATATTTCTTCATATTGCTATACTGTATGACTGATTACTGAATTGATGTAACCTTGTAGTCCTCAGCCTCTACAGTCTCCTTTAATTTCTCATCTGAGATGTCAGAGCTTAATGTCACTACTGCAGTTCCGCTCTCATGGCTTACTGCTGCCTCACTTACTGCATCAAGCGCCTCGAGTGCCTTCTTTACTCTTGCCTCACAGTGGCAGCACATCATTCCTTCGATATTCATTGTCTTTGTCATTGATTTTT
Source organism: uncultured Agathobacter sp. (assembly GCA_934365945.1). Lineage (GTDB taxonomy): Bacteria > Bacillota > Clostridia > Lachnospirales > Lachnospiraceae > Roseburia. The sequence continues at coordinate 121,169 of CAKRNE010000001.1, forward strand.
CCTCACTTTCATTTGGTTTATCTGTTTTGTCTTTTCTATCTGGTTTTGCTTTTCTGTCATGCTTAGGATCATACACCCTGCACAGATTCAGCCGCAGGGCATTGGTAACAACGCAGAAGCTCGACAGGCTCATCGCCGCCGCTCCAAACATCGGATTGAGCTTCCATCCTAATAAAGGATACCACAAACCGGCCGCAAGTGGAATACCTATTACATTATAGAAAAATGCCCAGAACAGATTTTCGTGTATATTTGTCAATGTAGCACGGCTTAAGCGCACTGCTGCCGGTACATCTATCAGACGGCTTTTCATCAGGACAACATCCGCGGCATCTATTGCCACATCGCTTCCCGCGCCGATTGCAATTCCCATATCTGCACGTGTGAGCGCAGGTGCATCATTGATTCCGTCACCAACCATGGCTACCCTGCCCTGCTTTTTAAGCTTTCTTATGACAGCCTCCTTGCCATCCGGAAGCACACCTGCGATGACTTCGTCCACTCCCGCCTGCTTTCCGATGGCATTGGCAGTCTGCTCATTGTCACCGGTGAGCATAACAACTCTGATTCCCATATTTTTAAGCTGTCTGACAGCTTCCGGACTGTCCTCCTTTATAGTATCCGCAACGGCTATGATACCACAAAGCCTGTCGTCTGCTGCAAAGAACAGAGGAGTTTTTCCTTCCTTTGAAAATTCGACAGCTTTCGCACGCATATCATCTGACACTTTTACAAATTTGCTGACAAAAGCAAGATTTCCTGCTTTTATCATTTTGCCTGCAAGTGTTGCAGTCAGACCATTTCCCACAACAGCGCTAAAATCTGTCACCTCTGCGATAACGATTTCGTCCGTTTTTGCGCGCTCCATGATGGCTTTTGCAAGCGGATGCTCACTCTTTGCCTCGACTGATGCAGCTATTGCAAGAAGCTTTCCGGCATTATTGCCGTTTTCCCCCAAAAATGTCTCATCCGGCACGATATCCGTCACCTTCGGCTCACCGCTTGTGATGGTGCCTGTCTTATCAAGCGCCACAATCTGTGTGCGCCCCGTTGCCTCAAGGCTTGCCGCTGTCTTGAAGAGTATACCGCTCTTTGCTCCCTTGCCGTTTCCTACCATTATTGCAACAGGAGTTGCAAGTCCTAGTGCACACGGACAGCTTATCACGAGCACCGAAATGCCTCTGGCAAGCGCAAAGCCCACGGTCTCACCGGCTATAAGCCATGCTATTATTGTAATGATTGCAATTGTGATAACCGCCGGCACAAACACTCCCGATACCCTGTCTGCGATTTTTGCAATAGGTGCCTTTGTCGCTGCGGCATCAGACACCATCTGGATAATCTGTGAGAGCGTGGTGTCCTCGCCTACTCTCGTTGCGCGGCATTTTATAAAGCCTGACTGGTTCACTGTGGCAGCGCTTACTGCATCGCCCTTCTGTTTATCCACAGGGATGCTCTCTCCTGTGAGTGCCGATTCGTTGACCGCGGTTGTTCCATCTATTATTTCACCGTCCACCGGAATGTTTTCCCCCGGTCTGACCACAAATATGTCATCCTTTCGCACAGCATCCACCGAGATTTCCTGCTCCACGCCATCCTTGACCACTGTTGCTGTCTTTGGGGCAAGCTGCATCAGGCTCTTTAAGGCGTCTGTTGTTTTGCCCTTTGAGTGCGCCTCAAGCATTTTTCCTACAGTAATCAGTGCCAAAATCATGGCAGCCGACTCAAAATAAAATTCATGCATATATGACATGACCGCATCCATATCGCCCTTCACCTGCGCAGCTGTCATGGCAAAAAGTGCATACACGCTGTATCCAAACGATGCCGCAGAGCCAAGCGCAACAAGCGTATCCATATTTGGAGCGCCGTGGATTAAGCCCTTAAAACCACTGATAAAAAACTTCTGGTTTATGACCATTACCGCCACTGTAAGCAGAAGCTGCAAAAGCCCCATAGCCACATGGTTTCCACCAAAAAACTCAGGCAACGGCCAGCCCCACATCATATGTCCCATTGAAAAATACATGAGAACAACTAAGAATATGAGCGATGCTATAAGCCTGTTGCGTAGCTTCGGTGTCTCCCTGTCCACAAGCGCATCCTGCGCTGCTTTTAGCTGCTCTAAGCTGTTATTTACTCTGTTATTTACTCTGCCATTTGCTGTTTCTGTTGCTGTGCCTTTGGGGCTTGCTCCATAGCCCGCCTGCTCTACTGCCTCCACAATCTGCGCATCTGTCGCACTTCCCTCGACTCCCATCGAGTTGGTCAAAAGGCTGACAGAGCAGCTCGTCACACCATCAACCTTAGAGACAGCCTTTTCCACTCTGGCAGAGCATGCCGCACAGCTCATTCCTGTAACTGTATATTGCTTCATACTGTCTGTATTTCCTTCTTTCTACTATTCGAATCTAACTATTGAGAACCATTTTTCTAAAGTCTCTCAATTCCCGTCACCTTGAAATCCAGTCTTTCGATGGCAAATGTGATTTCCTCATCGCTTAACTCTCTGGTTGCCTCAACATGTGCCACTCCATGCTTTAAATCCACATCTGCAGATACTCCGCTCATCTTCTGCAGTGAGCGTGTGACTGAGTTCTTGCAGTTCATGCAGTGCATTCCGTCTATGTGCACATCTGCTCTCGTAACTATTTCGCCATCAAGCTGCACTGTGACTTCCTCGTCCTCCTTCATGGCTCCACCGCCACAGCAAGCGCCCTCGCCCTTTGAATGCTTGATTGTCTCCTTTAATCCCACAATTACCAGTGCGGCAATTATTGCTATTATCAATATTGTGATTATTGTACTCATTTTTATACCTGCCTTCTTATTATGCTACTTCATGAGCTTCTGCAGTGTGTTCAAAAGCTCATCTATTGTCTCATCCTTGCCTGCTCTTATGTCATCTGCCACACACGTCTTTATATGATTGGCCAAAAGGACTTTATTAAAGCTGTTGAGTGCAGCATTTGCGGCCGCCACCTGTGTGATGATGTCAGGGCAGTAGCAATCCTCATCCAGCATACGCTTGATTCCACGGATCTGCCCCTCTATACGGCTAAGCCTGTTGATGAGATCCTTATATTCCTTCTCTGAGCGCTCTTTTTTACGGTTGCAGCAACAGCATTTGGTTTCGTTTTCTGCCATGGGTGCCTCCCTTCTTTCTTCGTTCGTAACTGTTCAGTACCTTCACAGTTGCGATTGTTGCATATATCTAACCATACCCCTTATGGGTATCTGTCTTCAAGTGCATTATATACCCCGGTAGGGTATATTGCAAGGGCAGATTTCCTTATTGAGAAATTTTCAACAGTATGGCAGAACGTTAATCACACGTCCATAAGGCGCACAGGTCACACATGCACTACTCCGTTCGCTTCACTACGCCACTAAATAAAGCAGTAACTTCATAAACAAGTCACTGCTTTAAAATTCAATTTTCAATTTTCAAATTATCTTCTGCGCCTCCCTCATGCTCTACAATAACCTGGTCTGTAATATTCTCCTTACTTTCTCCATCAAGAATATAATACTCCCCACTATACGGCACTTTGTAGCTCACCTTAACGTCTCTGCTTATAGCTCCCAGTTTTTCAGCTTCTTTTGCCCCCGCCGGCAAAATATATACCTCCTCATACTCGGTATATGAGTATATGCTTACCGTTTCATCTTTTTCCAAATAAACAGTCGGACCGCTATATTTTCTATACACTAGATCACATGCCGAACCATTATTAACATCAATTAATGCCTGAATATGTTCAATCATATCGGCTGCAAATGATCTCACCGGCGTGATACACATACACAAGACAACTACAGTCACAACTGCTATCGCAGCAAAATATGCAGGATATCGTTTTGAGCTGTGAGTGGTATGTAATTCCTCGATACATTCTTTTCTTACCTGCTCAATATCAGGCATTTTATGTTGCGCAGCCTGTCTTAAAATATCATTTTTCTTCATTCTGCATCAATCCTCCTTATCCAGATTTTTCCTAAGTTCCCTTAAGGTTCGATATAATCTGTTTTTTATGGTTGATTCCTTTACAGAAAAAAGGAGTGCTATTTCTGAAATATTTTTATCCATATAGTAATATAGATAAAATATTTTTTTAGTAAGTTCATCCTTCGCAGAAAGATATGTAAACACACTTTGTACTGTTTCTTTTGATATTGCTATATCGTCAAACGAAGTCTGTTGTACAGCTATATCATTTTCATCTGCCGACAAAATATTATAATCGTTCATTTCCTCAATGCCACGAAGCTTTTCTTTTAATTTATAATGACGAAAAATTTTTCTCTTTGCTATTTGCATTACAAGTGCATCAGGCTGCTTAAAATATGATATTCCATGTTTTTGTATTATTTTAACAACCTCTGTATAGGTCTCCTGAAATATATCTGCCACATCTTCAGTTTTTCCACATTTTACAATAATGTACGCTAAAACCTTCTGATTGGTTGAGACATATAGCTCATTAAAAAAGTCATCCTGTGCCTGATTAATCAATCTGCATCCCTCCCTTCACTATATATGTGTCCCCAACCATAGAAAAAGTTTCATATTATACCATACTTTTATAATAAAAGCATGCAAGCTGTGTCCTGTCCCTAAGCTGCAGCTTTTCAAGTATGACACTGATATAGTTTCGTACGGTTCCCTCACTCAGATACAGCTCATCCGCTATTTCCTTGTTGTTTAGTCCTTCTGCAACCAGCTCTATGATTGAAAGCTCTTTTCCGCTTATATCATAGCTCTTCATTTCGTCAATGAACCGGGCCTGACCGGTGTCTGATGAAGCTTTACAGTTAGCTCCGAACAGGTGTGGTATCCTGTCCATTATCTGTGTTCCAAACACTGTCTGTCCGTTGTTTACAGCTCTAAGTGCCGGGGCAATACTCTCAAATGCCTGTTTTAGTATATAGCCCTTCGCCCCCAGCGAGATTGCTTTTACTATGTATTCATCATCCGAAAATGTGGTCAGAAGAAGTATTTTGGCATCCGGATATTTTCCGAGTATTTTTTCTGCTGCTTCAAGACCTGTCATGCCCTGCATCCTTATATCCATGAGCATCACATCGGGCATATGCTCCTCGTACAGCTTTACCGCCTGCTGCCCGCTGTCTCCAACCGCAGACACCTCTATGTCATCCTGTGCGCTCAGTATTGTATTCAGCGAAAGTGATACGAGATTATCATCATCTATTATTACTATCTTCATGTCCTGTTCCTTTCTTTTTCATGCCTTGATTTTTATGATTAAAGGGGCAAAAGGTATCATCGATGCATGCTTGCATGCAATTCGATGTATACCTTAGTGACCCGCACTACACCGAGAAAGTAGCAATTTGCTGCGGAAACGCAGGAAATTAGCGGATTTCGAGGTGGAGTCAGATTACGGGAATGCGTAGCATGTAGTAATCTGATTAATCATAAATGAGGGGCAAAATACCTTTTGACCCTCATATCATTTTTTTATATCCTCACTTCTTCATGAGCGTCACAAATATCCTGAAACCATCGTCTGCCTTTATACGCATGGTTCCTCCTATCGCTGCAACACGCTCCTTTATATTTTTTATGCCTATTCCATCTCCTGTTTCTCCCGAAAGGCTTCTTTCGTCAACCGATGTGCCGTTGTCCATTATCTCAAGCTGGTAAAAGGCGGGATGCTCTCTGACTATTATCCTGATTTCATCGCCGTTACTGTGCTTAACTGCGTTGTTTACCGCTTCCTTTGCAATTGCAATAAAAGCATACTTGACATCTCTGGACACATCATCCTCACAGTCGTATTCGAGTGAAAATGCAAATGCACTGTCTGTAGGCTTAAGCTTCGCAAGCGCCTGACGCAAATCGACCGATTCATCGTACAAATCATGAACGCTTTTTCTCATGCTGTCCATTGCCGTATCGAGTGTACTCTTCAGGTCTGAGATAGGCGCTTTAAGCTTTTCATCGGTATTTATCACACCGATTGCTCCCACCTGCAAAATAGAGCGCGTAATCATGTGCCCCACGTTGTCGTGTATCTCCCTTGCGATACGGTTTCTCTCCTTTAGCGTGGCATTGTATATCTGCGCATTCTGCTTCTCGATAAGCTGGTGATTCATCTGCTCCATAAGCATATCGTGCTCCATGGACGCATCTCTCATGCTGTGCAGCTTCATCTGATACCCCAAAAGCAGCTCTGTGAAATACGAAAGCATTATCGCAAAAGCCATGAGAAGTACAACCTCTAAGATATCATTCAAAATTGTATCCTGCAGCTTTGTAAGCCATAAATAGCGGCCAAAACCGAGTGCTATATGTTTTATCCTTAAAATACAGTCCACAAAAACAGCTATCCCCACCACGGCTGCAGCTATCCTCGACACTGTGTATTTTTCTTTTCTGAATACCATCGCTGCATACGGCAGCATAAAAAATGATGGTGCAAAAAATAATCCGGACAGAATATAAACCGCAAGAATCAAATCCAAAGCCCGGTCTGCCGTTTCGCTCCCGTTAGCCGGATACATCGGCGGCACATCCTGCATGTCTATAAATGTGCACACGATTATTCCTGTAAGTATACACGCTATCATGACGTAATCGACCTGAAGGGATGCCACCATAAGCATCACGCATGATAGAACTATTAAAAACTGACTACATATCTTATACATCAAAGGCCTCCATTTCCATAAAATAAGCTTACAACAAATTCCATCAAACGTCACTATGACAAATGTCATTTTTTACACAGCAATGCCTCATCCAAACATAAATACAAATGTGACATTTGACACTTACTTTCCGGCACGCCATATAGTAATCTGTAATTGAGCCAAATATCAGGCTTGCAACCGAAAAATACAACATTATGGAGGCAATTCAATGGATACAACCAAAAATGCGATAGAAGTAACCAACCTTGTAAAACGCTACAAGGAGCTTGTGGCACTCGACCATTTCAGCCTGACTGTAAAAAGCGGCGAAATCTTTGGACTGCTCGGTCCAAACGGTTCCGGAAAAACCACCACTATAAACTGCATACTCTCCCTGCTCACATACGACAAGGGCGAAATAAAGGTATTCGGGCAAAAAATGCACTCAAACAGCTACGACATCAAACGCGAAATCGGCGTGGTCATGCAGAATGTGGCCGTGTACGACGAGCTGACTGTATATGAAAATATCGACTATTTCTGCGGTCTTTACGTGAGTGACAAAAAGCTCCGGGAAAAATATGTAAAGGAAGCAATGGATTTCGTAGACATAGCGGATTACAGCAAATTTCTGCCAAAGAAGCTCTCAGGCGGACTTTTGAGACGTCTCAACATCGCGTGTGGCATAGCACACAAACCAAAGCTCATCTTCTTCGATGAACCGACCGTGGCTGTCGACCCTCAAAGCAGAAACAAAATTCTGGAGGGCATCAAAAAACTAAACCACGATGGTGCGACAATCATCTACACCTCACACTACATGGAGGAAGTTGAGCAGCTCTGCGACCGCATACTCATCATGGACAAGGGCAAGGCTCTCGCGCTCGGCACAAAGGACGAGCTAAAGCGCATGATCAAAAATACAGAGACCATAAACGTAGAAATCGCAGACCTGTCAGAAGCACAGCTTGACTCATTAAAGCAGCTGCACAATGCATATCAGGTCAGCTTTGAAAACGGACAGCTTCGGATTTATTTCAGTGGCGGACGCCACAATATAATCCATGTGCTTGATTATCTAGAGCAGAACAATCTGTCCTTCGGTCAGGTGTACACGCAGCTTCCGACGCTTAACGACGTATTCTTAGAGATTACCGGAAAGGAGCTTAGGGATTGATGAATGGACTAAAATTATTTTTTCACAACGCAAAATACACCATGCTGAGCATGTTCCGCCTGAAAGTCACGCTGTTCTGGACACTTGCATTTCCACTGGTGCTCGCCACCTTTATGTATATGGCATTCGGAAATCTGTTTGAAAAGGATGAAATGTTCAAGACAATAAATGTGGCAGTGGTTGAATCTGAAAATGATGACACTCTGATGAGCGTGCTTGAATCTCTCGATGTAAACCATACTGATTCCGTCAGTAAATCCGACAAAAATGACGATAGCTCAAATTCATTTTCAGACCTCATAAACATGAAGCTAATGGATAGCTCAGCAGCAAAAAAAGCTCTAAATGACAAAAAAGTGACAGGCATTATTTACACAGAGGATGCTTCTCTGGTAGTGGATGAAAACTCATACAATGCCACAATACTTGAATCCATCCTGACACAGTACAAACAGCAAAAGGACGTATTTACAAACATAGCAAAGACTAATCCGGCTGCGCTTGAGACTGCAATTGCCGGGCTTTCTGACACCGCATCAGAGTATAAAGAGATTTCACTTTCATCTGGAAATCAGGATGAATACACCAATTACTTTTACGCTGTATTTGCGATGAGCTGCCTGTTCGCCTCATTTTCAGCTGTGACAGCCACAAACCGTCTGCTTGCAAACACAAGTCCTCTCGGCATGCGAAAAAGCCTTGCAGCTCTAAGCAAAAACATACTGATTTTTTCAGAGTATATCTCACTCTTAATCATCCATTTTGCTGTCGAGCTGATTGCATTAGTCTACATGACACTACTCGGTGTGGATTTCGGAAACAAATATCCGGCAATCATCCTGACGCTGTTTTTCGGCTGCATGATCGGACTTTCAATCGGAGTGATAATCGGTGCCATTCCTAAGCTTACAGAGGGCAGCAAAATCGGTATCTCTGTCGGAATCGGCATGGTGCTTTCCGTGCTTGCGGATTTATGCGCCAACGGTATAAAGGATATGGTCGAGCACAAGCTTCCAATTGCTAACCGCCTCAACCCAGCCTGTCTCATATCCGACTGCTTTTACTCGCTCAACGTATATGACAGCTACGACAGATTTTTCAGAAATATATCAATAATGGCAGTAGAATCAGTGATTCTTTTAATCATTGCCTTTGTACTGCTTCGGAGGGAAAAATATGCAAGTATTTAAATCATATTTCAAAATACTCAACAGACATATGGGCCAGATGATTATGTACCTGTCCATATTCATAAGTATCATGGTCGTTCTCACTGCGACACGCACAAACAAAGCTGAAGGTGATTATGAGGCTACCAAGCCCAAATTTGCGGTATTTGACTACGACAAATCCTCAGAAAGCAAAGCCCTGACAGAGTATCTTAAAAAGACATGCATCAAAAAAAATATTAAAAATGACAAAAAGGAAACTATGCAGGATGAGCTTTTTGCCAGAAATGTAAACTGTATTCTCATCATAAAAGAAGGCTTTAGTCTTGATGTTGTAACAATACCCGGCACGCAGGCAGCGACCACCTTTGAGTCTGCCATAAACAGCTTTACAAAAACATACAATGCCTACATCGCTTCCGGCTACTCTAAAGCTGATGCTCTAGCCGCAGTAAACACCTCGCTAAGCCAAAAGGCTTCTGTCTCACTGCTAAACGGCAAAAACGTCACCTCGCACTCTGGGATATACTACTGCTTCAGTTATCTGGGATGGGTGCTCCTTGTCATGATGATTGCAGGTATAGCTCCTGTCCTTCAGGTTTTCTCCAAAAAGGAAATCAAGGAGAGAATATCCTGCTCATCCTATAAATTTGCAAACTACAACCGCGAGCTGCTTTTGGGTGTGATTTTAACCGGACTTGTGGTATGTGCTGTAATTTTTGTCTCAGCTACAATCATGTTTAAGGGCAGCACATTTTCGTTTTCAGGCTTCCTGTTCACACTCAACATGCTCTGCTACATGCTTGTTTCACTGGCATTTGCCTTTTTCATCAGTAAAATCACCTCAAACAGTGAGATACTGAACATGTTTGCTAACACCGTGTCACTCGGTATGGCATTCCTGTGCGGTATATTTGTGCCGGAGGAGTTTCTAAGTGATGGCATCATAAAGGCCGCCCACTTTTTGCCTGCCTACTGGTACAACCAGGCTGTAAAGAATATTGACTTTCATCCGGTCAAAGAGCTTAACTTTATTTTCATGTGCATGGGAATACAGCTGCTGTTTGCCACCGCAATAATTGTCGTTGCCCTTCGCATCACAAAATCGCCTGACGGCTTCAAAAAACATACAGTAGCTGCAGCTGCTCATAAATAGCTCTGCCTCATGTGAATATATACAACGAAAAAGCCGGTACATCATGCTTCCATGAATGTACCGACTTTAAATACTTAGCAGTCCGTACGGGAATCGAACCCGTGTTTCCGCCGTGAGAGGGCGGCGTCTTAACCGCTTGACCAACGAACCGTGTATTATAATATCATGGTCAAACGAATAATGCAAGTACTTTTTTAAATTTTTTTAAAAAAATTTTTTATTTAATATATTCCAAAATAAACCTCTGAAAGACTACCGTCTCCATTAAATTGAAAACTAGCTCTATATTGGAAATCCCATTTTTTGTAATACTCAATCTTATGTACGCTGCCATCATCACTATCATGTGTATAATCAGGCTCACCCAACACTGCCTTAACCTGTTCCATTGTAGAAAGTTGGTTAAGTCCCGAGCCAAAATCAGCATTCAACCAATCACTGAGTTTTCCACCTTTCGGATAATCCTCCGACTCAAAACCTACTCTATATAGTTTACAATCACTCAGCTTTATTGCCTCTTGCCCATTATTGTAAAAATAAAAATATACAACGTGATTGATATTATCATCTGGATGATATGTAATCCAATCATAATACTGTGGGTTGATTACCAGATCCATTTTCTTACTTTCAAACTGTACACCAAGTAAATTCTGAACATCTGTAGCTGTAAGCACATCAATCTGTAATGCATTTCCGTTATAAACAACATTTGTAGGATCAAAATCACCTGCTACGTCAGTTCCTTCTTTTATATTAGAGGCCTGTTCATCCGACTTTTCAGTATTTTCGTTTTTACTCTCCTCTTTCTTTGAAAAAGCTTCTGTATCTTTATCATTATTTTTCTCTATATTTTTTTTAGTTTCTTTCTTATCTATTTGATTTTCATAGTATGTCCGACTGTCCTCTAAGACATGATCTTTAACTACCATATTAAAAACCATCCCCCAAATTACCAGCCATACTATCATAGACACTGCACCAATTACAATTCCTACAATAGACTTTACGTCTTTTTTATTTTTTACCAAACAAACAATACAACAAATCACTCCCGGAATAGCAAGCAGCGCGCCACAGCCAAATACCGATACTATAGATAAAATTAATCCTACAAGCCCCAGAGTTGATTTGTTCTGCTGGTGCTGATCATATGGCTGCTGTGGTGATTTTTGCAATGGTGTGCCTTGAAATTCATTCCCTTGTTGCTGCTGCCTTTCGAACTCCTGACCATAATCTTCATTCTCTGAATTCATAATTTCTCCTTTTCATTTTATTTTCCGTTCTCTCAACCTTGAACATCATCCCTTTAATGTCCTTTGTTTATTAATTCATTCTCATTATTTTTAAAATTTATAGCAAATACAATTTCCGTTCCATAGCTATTAAACTTTATTATGCTATTCCATCTTACTAAAGTTAATTTCCACTCCTTTCCCATATTCTAATTATTCATACTTAACCTCTTGATGGCATTATACAAAACAATGGTCACACAACGGTCACACGGACACAACTTTGTGAAAACTGCATATTGAAAGCGCCGAAAATTGCATATTTTTTAGACAATTTTCGGCGCTTTTTGGGTTATTCTTTGTAAAAACTACCTATTATTTATTATATTTCTTGTATATCTTTTCAAACGCAGGCATGGAGCGCTTTATCATTTCCCTGTCCACACAGTATGATATTCTCACCCAGCCCGGACAGCCGAAGCCGTCTGCTGCTACTATGAGCACATCCTCCTCCTTTGCCTTCTCGCAGAATGCATTGCTGTCATCCTCAAGTGCCTTTACAAACATATAAAAGGCTCCGTCCGGCTTGAAGCAGTGATAGCCTATCCTTGTGAGTCCATCGTACAGAAGGTCTCTGTTTTCTTTGTAGGCATTGATATCACCGGTTGCCCCCTGACATTTTACTATCATCTTCTGGAACAGGCTTGGTGCGCACACGTAACCAAGTGCTCTTCCCGCACCACAGACTGCTGCATACAGCTCTGCCTTGTCGTACACCTCATCAGGCACGAGGACGTATCCTATTCTCTCGCCCGGAAGCGAAAGTGACTTGCTGTATGAGTAGCATACCAGTGTGTTGTCGTAATATTTGGTCACAAACGGTACCTTGATTCCGTCGTAGACTATCTCCCTGTACGGCTCATCTGCGATGATGAATATCGGTCTTCCTATCTCCTTAGACTTTTTCTCAAGGAGGTCTGAGAGCTTTTTGATGGTCTCCTCAGAATAGACTGTGCCGGATGGGTTGTTTGGTGAATTGATTATGACACCTCTGGTGTGCTCATTGATTCTCTCCTCAAGCGCGTCGAAATCTATCTGAAAATGCTCTGTGTCTGCTGGCACCTCTACAAGCCTTGCTCCTGCTGCATTCACAAATACCTTGTACTCAGGGAAATATGGCGCTATGGTAATAAACTCATCATATACGTCACTTGTCAATGCACGAAAGCAGATTGACAGCGATGCCGCTGCTCCCATTGTCATGTAAAGGTTGTCTGCATTAAAATGTGTGCCGTGTGTGTTGTTCAAAAATTCAGCTATTGCCGCTCTCGTTTCCACGTCTCCCTGTGCTGAGGTGTAGCCGTGCAGCGCAACAGAATCATAATCTGTCACAAGCTCCTTTATTGTGTCGTTTACTATCTGCGGAGCCGGTATGCTCGGGTTTCCTATTGAAAAATCATATACATTTTCCCTGCCTACAATTGCTGCTCTTTTTTTACCATACTCGAAAAGCTCTCTGATTGCTGAGCGCACGCTTCCGAGCTGGTACATGCTTTCGTTTACTACCATTTCCTTGTCTCCTTATTTCCTTGTCTCTGATGTTCTTGCATGTTTACTATTATAATATCTATGCTTATGACATACAAATGTCTTTATACACATACCTTTATACACATACTTTTATACGCATAATGTAACCATTCATACCAGCTTATCCTGATATGAATGCCTCCATCCCGGCACGCTTCGTCATCTCAATATGCTCCTTAAGCTCGCGTGCTGACATTCGCAGTGCCCCCAGGCTCATGACCGTCTGCTGCTCCAGTCCGTCCGAGGTTGCCACTGTTACCTTGTACCTGTCCCGTATGCCAAACACAGTCTTTTCGATAAATGCATCGGCTGTCTCGTCCTGCTTTGTATACACGACCTCTATGTTGTGGAAGGTCTCGCGCTTTCCGGCATTGCCCTTCACCTTGTACGCATCAAATACCAGCAGCAGATGACAGCCCTTATAGCCCTGGTAATCCGATAAAACATCCTTCAGCGCATCTCTCGCCGAATCAATGTTTATGCGTGAGAGCTCTTTTAAATCCTCCCATGCAAATATTATATTATATCCGTCAACTATCAGGTACTCTTCACCCGGGGATTTCTTCGGATAAATCGGATTGCCATGCTTATCATGCTTTACGGTGCGCGGTTTGCCACTTAGACCTTCATACTCATTTTTCTTTTTGCCTGACCATTTGCGCCTCTGATCCTCTGCGATATCGTTTTTGCCCATGCCAAACTCCCTGGCATAAACATCTGCAAGCTGCGCATCAAGCTCCACTGATGACATACCTGAAACAGCCTTCTCAAAGCTCGTCCTTCGGCAGTTTCCTGCAAGCGCCTGCGCATCCTCAGCTGAAAATGCATTCTGCGTGCGAGCACTCGCTGCAAGTGCCTCCTCAGACTCATCTCCGTGATATACATACGGCAGGTGCATATGCTCAGGGACCTCATCCCACGGCACCACATAGCCTGAGCCGTGCGCACAAAATACCGAGCCTGTCGGATTGCGGAAATCCTCCTCGCTGTCATAGTGCATCTGCGCAATCACCTCCGCAGGATTGTGACACTCATCATAGCCCCACAGCTCCAGTGTCAGGTGCCCGAGCCCCTTTGTATACGCATGCACAAGGCTCACATAATCCTGCATTGTCGCAACCGGTGCCTTTCCGGTAATTGTTGCCATCTCCCTCGCAGCGGTTGTGGCAAACTGCGGGCTCTCTGCCCTTGCAAATCTCTGCTCTAAATCTGTCATTGCGCGGCCGACATACTCCATCGGCACCTGTAGGATAAAGCTGTAGTAAGGCTCAAGCAGCACGCTTTCTGTGGATTTAAGCCCCTGTCGGATTGCTCTGTATGTAGCCTGACGGAAATCTCCTCCCTCCGTGTGCTTTACATGTGCTCTTCCTGTAAGAATCGTGACCTTCACATCGGTAAGTACCGAGCCTGTGAGCACACCCCTGTGCTCCTTTTCCTCAACGTGTGTGGCTATGAGGCGCTGCCAGTTTTTGTCGAGCACATCCTCACTGCAGGTGGATGTAACTGTGATTCCGCTGCCACGCTCCGCAGGTGACAAAAGCAGATGCACCTCTGCATAGTGGCGCAACGGCTCGAAATGTCCTACTCCCTCGACAGCCCTTGCTATCGTTTCCTTATATACAATGCTGCCCGGTCCGAACGTGACAACAACACCAAACCTGTCCTTTATGAGGCGCACAAGCACCTCCATCTGCACCTGTCCCATGAGCTGCACATGAATTTCCTTAAACTCCTCCACCCACACTATGTAAAGCTGCGGGTCTTCCTCCTCAAGCTGCTTTAGCTTTTCCATAAATGCCGCCGGATTTACATCATCAGGCAGAATCATCCTATAGTTTAGTACCGGCTCAAGTATCGGCATATTGGACTGCAGCTCAACCCCCAGCCCCTGCCCCGGAAATGTCGAGCTAAGACCTGTGACCGCAACTATCTCACCGGCCTCTGCCACATCAGCTATCTCATATTTTTCGCCGGAATACTTTCTTATCTGATCTATTTTCTCAACCAGAAGGCCTTTTGCCTCGTCACCGCCATGCGCTTTGTACTCTATCTTGTCCCTGACCTTAAGACAGCCTCCGGTAACCTTTAAAAATGTCAGCCTGCTGCCTCTGTCGTCCCTGCCTATCTTGTATACACGGGCAGAAAATTCGTCAGGGTAATTTCTTTCACACATAAACCGCGAAAGCCCCTGAAGCAACGTATCCACTCTGTCAAGCTTAAGTGCCGAGCCGTAAAAGCATGGGAATACCTCCCTTTGCGCTACTGCCTGCGCAATATGCGCATCCGCAAGCTCTCCCGATTCCATAAACTCATCTAAAAGAGGCTCACTGCACATAGCAAGCTCATCAAATAAATCCTGCGAAGAAAAGTCCACGCAGCCATCGCTCAACTCACTCTTTAGCTCTGCCTGCACTTTCTCCGCATCCGTGCCCTGCATATCCATCTTGTTTACAAAAATAAATGTCGGCACGTTATAGTGCTTTAAAAGCCTCCACAGTGTGCGCGTGTGCCCCTGCACTCCATCAGTTGCGCTAATTACAAGTACCGCATAGTCGAGCACCTGAAGTGTACGCTCCATCTCTGCCGAAAAATCCACATGCCCCGGTGTATCAAGCATTACTACATGCCATGTATGAGCTGAATCTGCTGTGCGTGCTACATCTGTTGTACGTGCTGTATCTGTTGTACCTGCTGTATCTACCGTATCTGTGCCGCGCAAAATATCAAGTCTTGCCTGCTTTGAAAAAATGGTTATTCCACGCTCACGCTCCTGCGCATCGTTGTCCAAATATGCGTCCTGATGGTCCACGCGCCCGAGTGAGCGAATCTGCCCGGTGCTGTAAAGCATGGCCTCAGACAGGGTTGTCTTTCCCGCATCTACATGTGCGAGAATGCCGATTGTAATATGATTGTTTGTCATGTTCTGCTCCATTTATGCCTCAATCCAAGAACAGAGACACCTGTGGATGTCTCTGTGTCAGCCTTTATATCATAATCCGTCGATTTCCTAAATTATAGCATTTTGTGGTTGGTCTGTCATCTTTTTTCTTGATTGACAGTGTGATGTCAAGCTTGCGTCCGGACAGTAACAAATAGCGCCGCTTAATTGACAAATATTTATTCCATACATATAATGTGATTACGGAAATTTTTGAATGGTATGAAAATAATGCGAGGATAATATGAACAAAAAAGAAGTATTGGAACTAAAACGAAGATTAAAAAAAGACCAGGCAACCTTCACCCGTCTGGTCGGCTGCTACGTGGACTGCAACCATGAAAAGGTCTGCAAATTCGGTGGCAAATTTCTCACTCTGGAGGAGGATGAATACTACAAATATCTGGAGATTTCAAACAAGGTGCTTTCCGGCACTCTCGGAAACAACCTGCTCAATCTGCAGTTTCCGCTTGAGGAGGAAGAGGTCGGAGGCCGCCAGCAGATTCTCATGGCGCTTCGCGACAGCGAGCTTAATGATGAGACTCTGCTCGATACATACTATGACCTGGTCATCGACACCTACGACGAGGCCGGAAACTATCTGATCCTTTTGTATCTCGACAGCTACGATGTCATGACACGCACAAAGGACAACATCAACGTGGATGAGTCCGAGGAGGTGTACAAATACATGCTCTGCGCCATCTGCCCTGTCACACTTTCAAAGCCGGGCCTTGGCTATCTGGAAAAGGAGCAGCGTATCGGAGCCCGAATAAGGGACTGGGTGGTCGGCGCACCTGAGACAGGCTTTTTATTCCCTGCCTTCAATGATAGGAGCACTGACATACACTCCACTCTTTTCTATACGAAAAATACCAAGGAGCCTCACTCTGAGTTTATGACAAACGGTCTCGGCTGCGGTGTGGAGCGCACAGCTACTGAGCAGAAGATGGCTTTCCATTCAATCGTCAGAAATGTGCTCGGTGCCGAGGACGAGAGCACGGATGACAAGCTGCTTGATATCCAGCAGAATCTGTCCGAGATGGCTGATGACTACGCTGAGACTCACGATGATGACGATGATCCGTTCATTCTCGACAGCGAGGCTATGAACAAGGTGCTCAGTGACTGCCATGTCTCTGAGGAAAAGATTTCACGCATCGAAAAATCCGTCAATGAGGCCTTCGGTGACAAGCCGCCTATCGCAGCTAATGTCATTGATTCAAAGGCTCTTGCCGCTAATGAAATCCGTGTGGAAAAGCTTGCTCTTGAGAGCCAGGTCGGTGATTTAACTCTCGAGCTCAATGAGAAAAATGCGCAGCTTGAGGAGAAGGATTCTGTTATACAGGAGAAAAATAATCAGATTGAGGAACGCACCTCACAGCTTCTTGAAAAGCAGGAAGAGATTGATAATTACACTTCTCAAATTAAGACCTATGATGTGGTGCTTCATGTAAAGCCGGAGAAGGCTTCACAGATTCATGCGCAGGTCATAAACGGGGAGAAGTGTCTCGTCATTCCTATGCGGGAGAATGAGAATGCGACCATAAATGGGGTGAATACAAATCTGTAGGGGGCGCATCATAGGAGTGCTTCACTTATGAAACTTCTCTTTATGGGGCTTCGCATATTCAGGCTGTGAGGACCGGCATAGCATGCAGTATATTCCTCAGAAAAATATAAAATCAGCCACGGCATCATTTGCGGATAGTTTATTGATAGTTTGCTATGAATTATCATATCCACATTTTATGGAACGCCGTGGCAGTTTATATTTTTCTTCGGAACACACTGCATACTCTCCGGAAAGTTAAGGTTATTTATGCGAAGCAATTAATGATGAGTTTATAATCCATGTCCGTGGATGCAGAAATGCTCTCCCGAAGCTAACGCTTCCGAGAGGGCTTTTCTGCGTCCGGACAGGGCTTAATCATCAAGTAGCTTATCTTATTATATAAAAAGGCGTGTGAAAAAACTTCGTTTTTCACACGCCTTTTATAATGTTATCACCTATGAAATAGTGTCTGCTCATAAAGGCACTCTGACTGCTAATAAAAGCACTCTGATAATACTTACCGGTTTACCAGCTCAGCACCTCATGACCATCCTCTGTGACGAGTACCATGATTTCCCACTGGGCTGATGGTAGTCCGTCGTCGGTGTATACTTCCCAATTGTTCTTGTCATCTACGTAGATATCGGCTTTGCCCATGTTGACCATTGGCTCGATGGTAAATATCATGCCGGGTGCCATGACCATATCGGTACCGCGCTTTGTGTTGTAGCCTACCCACGGATCCTCGTGAAATTCAAGTCCCACTCCGTGTCCACCGATTTCACGCACTACTGTGTAACCGTTTGCAAATGCATGGTCGTGTACCGCCTGTCCCATATCTCCGAGGAAACCCCACGGCTTTACCTCTTTGAGTCCAAGCTCCACGCACTCCTTTGTGACTTCAACGAGCTTTTTCTTCTCCGGGCTTACATTTCCGATGCAGTACATTCTTGATGAATCTGAAAAATATCCGTTTAAAATTGTAGAACAGTCTACATTTATGATGTCACCATCCTTTAAGATGACGTCCTTTGAAGGAAATCCGTGACAAACCTGCTCATTTACCGATGTACATACGCTGTAAGGATAACCCTCATAGTTGAGCGGTGCAGGGATGCCTCCCATGCTAGTGGTCATATCATAGACTATTTTATCAATCTCTGCGGTGTTCATACCTTCGTGGATATGCTCTCCTATGTAGTCGAGCACTGCGACATTTATCTTGGCGCTCTCCTTGATTCCAGCTATCTGGTCAGGTGTCTTGATGATTGAATGGCTCGGTATCTTATGATGTGCCTCTGCAAGCTTTTCAAGCTTCATATCAAATGCTGCATGACAGGTCTTATATTTCTTTCCGCTGCCACACCAGCAAGGATCATTTCTTCCAATTTTTGTTGACATAAAATCTTCTTTCTAGTGATCAAGAGTAACGTTTCCCATATCGACTCTTTTCCACACTTTTTCTTTTATTTTATAGTTATTTTTCTCCAGCAGCTTCTTATATCTGCCTCCCGAGAAATCATAATCCGTTATCTCGGCATTGTCAAGCCCTGCATATATTTCCTGATATTTCCGGGCTATCGCAGACTTTTCCATGGACGAATAAATATCCTTTTTTTCGACTCCAAGCTGCTTTGCTCCATCTATATCAGACAAATCATACCAGAAGTCCTTCTCGGAATTTTTCAAAGCTTCTTTCTCGTCATCAGTAAGTGTAATGCTCTCTTTTTTTGCCATCTCATAAAATATCTCATCATGAATGGCCATGGACATAGCTGCTTTACGCGCTGTAACACGGACAAACTCACCGTTTGTGTGGATATTCCAATACTTTTTTGGATTATCGGAATCATACACAAGGGCCTGCTTCTCGACATTCATCTCCTCATAGGCCACATAAAATGCCATATCGCGCAATGTCAGCTCTTTCCCATTCACGGTGACAGCCACGTCATCCAGATGCTCATTGTATACAATATTCTGCTTCATATCATGATAATTATATGCATACACGCCGGCTATGACAGCCAGCACTGCAAGTATAATTGTTGTGATGTGTTTTCTTATTTTGCGCAAAGCTTTGCAACCACCTGATTTATGACCTTTCCGTCAGCCTTGCCTTTGAAATGCGGCATGACTGCCTTCATTATCTGTCCTTTGTTTCCTGTTGCGATTACATCTGAGAACTGCTCTGTGAGCTCCTTTTCTACCTCTTCTGCCGACATCATTGCAGGAGCGTACTCCTCAAAGATTGCATATCTGGTATTGTACTCATCAAGCAGATCTGTTCTTGTGGCAGGACATGTGTCAATCTGCTCTTTCACTGATTTCATTTCCTTCAGGATGACCTTGTTGACAAGCTCCTCCGGTATATTGTCTCTGCAGCCCTCATCTATTGCCGCCTTTTTGGCTGCTGATACAAGTGAGGATATAGCATCCTTTCTTACCTTGTCTCTTGCTTTCATTGCTGCAATCATGTCTTTTTGTAATTGTTCCATCTGCATGGTTTGTTCCTCCTGCTTTTCTTTATTTACAGGCTTGCTAGTTCGTTTTGTGCGAATTGGTGCCGTCTATCTCTATAATACACCTTATGGATGGAAATTGCTATTATTTATTACAATGAGTTTGTTGCCGGTTACTAACATTGGGGTGTAAGACACGCACATGCCACCAGTCGCAAGGGGCTTTCAATAAGCGACTAGCGGAGCTGTTTAGAGTCTGTAGAATTATGCACATGGAACCCAGAAATGTCCTGCCATGGACGGCAGGGCAAGGTGTTATGCGCCATGGACAGCGCATAAAAGCCGGTTTCGTCGAGCATAGAAAACCATACAGGCATAATTCGTACAGCCTCTTGACAGCATAGCGTTAGCGCATTGAGAGTCCCTTGCGACTGGTGGCATGTGCGCGTCTTACGCCCCTTACTTTATTGGTAAACATTCAGCTCTTTGTGATAAAAATAAAAAAGAGCCGGTAAGTATAATAAATATACTTATCGGCTCCTAACCATCCTATACAAGACGTCGTATAGCAAGTATTGTATGACACTGCACGCTTCTGTTTGCTGTGATTCCTGCCTTTGTGGACTGTGCCTCCACTATCACACCACCACCTGCATATATAGCTACATGTCCCGGATATACCACTACGTCACCCGGCTGTATATTATCGAAGGATACAGCCTGTCCCACAGACTTAAATGCCTGTGAATATCTCGGTGTGCTGATACCAAAATGTGCATATACCTCATGTACAAAGCCTGAGCAGTCTACACCGTTTGTAAGACTGTTTCCACCCCATACGTATGGATTGCCCTTAAACTGCATAGCGTATGATACTACAGAGCTTCCTGAAACTCCTGTTGAACCACTCGGGTTCTTTCCACCGCCTGCTGCATAGTCACCGGCAATGCTTCCGCCCTTGCCGGCTCCACCACCATCATAGCTGGAGCCTGATGAGCTTCCGGATGATGAACCTGAACCTCCGGATGATGCGGCTGCCCGCTGCGCTGCTCTCTGCTGTGCTGCAAGTGCGGCAGCGGCTGCAGCAGCTTCCTCCTCCTGAATTATCTTGCCCTGTGCACTGATTATATTCTGGTAATTTGATACCTGCTGCTGAGCCTCACTAATCTGGGCTGCATACTGCTCCTTCTGATTTTCGAGGGCAAGTATTGCTGCCTCTATCTCTGACTGCTGCTTCTCATAGCTGTCCTGCATGGCAGTCAGATCATCCATATCTTTATTGAGCTGCTCGCCAATGGTCTTTACCTGCTGTACCGCTGCCTGATAAGAATCCATCAGCGCTCTGTCCGAATCATAAACGTCAGACACATACTCAATACGGTTGAGCATATCTGAAATTCCGTCAGCCTCAATGATAGCTGTCCAGACATTATCCTCTGTACTGTTTTCATACATGAACTGTATACGCTTCTTCATCGCGTCATACTGTTCCTGCTGCTTCTGCTGGGCTGCTGCAAGATCCTTCTGGTTCTGCTCTATCTCACCCTGCTTATTTGTGATATCTGTCTGAAGCTCTTTCTGAGCTGCAAGTACCTCGTCAAGCTTGTTTGAATTGGCCTGAATATCATTTGCAGTAACTGTCTGCTTATCCTTTAAGCTATCGATCTGACCGTTTGTATTGCTAAGGTCCTCTTTAGCTTTTTTCATTTTCTCTTCGGCATCCTTCTGCTTCTGGGACTTGGCATATACCTTCTCAAGTCCACTGTGTATGTATCCACTAAATGCGGTACCGTCTATTGCCGGTCCTGTAAAAACAAGTGCTGATGTCAATACTGTACATATAACGCGCGTCCATTTTTGATTCATTTTATGCCTCCCACAATTTACTTTTACTAAACATTCGGATATATTATCGCACAAAATGAACCTTTTTTCCACACCTTTTTGTAAATTTACAGAATTTTCCACATTTTTTTCTAATATATGGTTCACATCCGCGCTATTATAAGGCGGTCATTTGGTTTGATGCTGTCGGAGGTCAGAGCATTTATTTCCATTATGTTTTCAACAGTGGTCCGATATTTCTTTGCAATGTCCCACATTTTATCATCCTTTTGCACTATATAGCCAACCAGTCCGACTTCCGCATCAGTATCAGGCGCATTCTTTTCCTGCTCTACCGATGTTATGACTGACAATTCATCCTGCTGCAGGGCAATGGCGTTTATGCTGACAACACCCTTGATTTCATATTCGCTGTTGTCGAGTAGATTGACCTGCACCTGGTCCACCTGCACATTTACCTCGCAGCAGGTATGGGCATCCATGCCCGGTATCTCAACAAACTGTTCAAACGGCACAGCATCTGTATGCATCTCTATCGGACAGCCATCATCCTCCACAATATTCACACAATTCACCTGCAATACACCTGACACAATAATGCCTGCGTCTGCATTTTTTATCTGTGCAATAGCAGCCTGCGTCTTTGTACCGCAGATTCTTAAAATCCTTTTTTTGCCGTTCTCTCTGTATCGCTGCTCCAAAATGCGGCATTTTGTATCATTTTTCATAAGAAGACGGCATACCTTCACATTTTCAAAGGCGGGTCTGACCGGGCAGGAAACGCTGTACATATCATTGAGCACCTCCACAGTTTCCTCACTCCAGACCTTTCCGTCTACCGCAAGCGCTGCCTCAATCGAAAGCTGCCTGAGCTCTCCGTCATAATCATTTTCCGCCTCAACCTGCTGCATGGCTGGCTGTGTGCGAAGCCAGGCGATATTTCCTGCATTGTCACCCTCGCAGCGTATTTCATTTGAAAAGCCCTCCTGCACCTCAAAGCAGCATATTTCCTGCTCTTCACTCAGATACACTATGCACGCATGACACTCGCCCGTCAGTGTGATGTGGTCACGCTCGTATGTATACTCCAGATTTCTCATATCAACAAGACTCGATATGAGCTTACATATATTCGGCTTGGTCTTTGGCAGGGTGACGACATTTTTGATTCTGACAATATCCCTGACAGCACTGTCAAGCTTAAGCACCTTCATCTGCCCCATAAGCTGCTCCACATCCTTGTCATCAATTCTTTGTGCAATCTCAAGATTTTCCTCCCTCTCTCCATAAAGCTCCACGCTTATACTGCCTCTGACCGAGAGCTTTCGCGAATTGATAACTCCCACCGTAAGCTCATCAAGCCCGGTATACACACGAACTGTATCCTTCTCGCAGACTCCCTGAAGCACGAGCTTCTCCTGAAACGGTATTGCATCCTTTATATACTCCACCCGATTTCCGGCGATACCGCCCTCAAGGGCATCACCTTCAAAGTTCTCCTCTCTCGTATACAGCACTTCAAACTCAATGCTTCCACTGAGCCAGATATTCTCGCCGGACGCTTTTATCTCGTCAACCTTTACCTGTCCGTTCTGACATACCACCTTTGAAACATCGGGCTTGTTGTCCTTTATGACATAGTCCCTGTCGAAGCCAACCTGCGACATATCATTTACCTTTTCTATGCATTGCCTGATTTTTTGTGTAATTAATTCCATAAAAAATACCCCACTTCAAATATGTATATAAAATACATATTCAAGATGGAGTAACTTTATGCAGATGCAGCCATTTTAATTCATGATAAAATGATGAAACTGCAATCTCTTTACTTCATGATGCTAGCAAAGCTGCATCCTTATATCCTTTGTAATAACATCAGTGTAGGTAAATGATAAGAGCTGTGGCGGATTCTGCTCAAACTCATCATCTATCAGAACCGTAAACACACTTGGGTAAGCCTGCTGAATAACGCCCTCCTGGATGTCAACCTTGTTGCGGCCGAGATCCTGCTGGATCTTTACCCTGTTGCCACACTGCTGGTGAATCGATGCTCTGACCTTTCTGATCTCTGTCTGTTCCATTTAAAGCCTCCTCTATATATGGCATAACCGCACAAAACATGTCACTACACACAGCTTTGCACGATTAACAGCCTAAACATAACTACGGGGTCCTCGACCAGTATTGCTATACCGATATTGAAATAGAAACCAATCTGCCTTCAACAGTTAACATTGTATAAATATAAGTCAAAAATATTTAAAAATGACCATTTCACAAATCAATATATTTGAATCTATTAATATATCACCACAATATCTAGTGGCTTTAGTATAGCAAAGTATTACAGTGATAGCAATAGGGGATAAGTACCAATTATCTGATTTTTTGCGAATTTATCTACAATTTGCTCATTTTTTACTCAAATACCACCGGTAATTCACTTAATTCGGTCTTTATGACAATATAAGGATAGCTCGGCTGGCTGCTGACCTTCTCTCCCTCCTTTGGCGCCAGAAGCTTTGTATCAAAATACATTGCCTTATCCTTCACATAAAACTGGTTAACCGTAATACTGTAGCCACCTGTCTCCTTTGTGCCAAAGCCTTCTGCTATGTATAAATATTCATCATCCTTGTACGTCAGCTTCATCGCCTTTGCCTTGTTTTCATTTATCTGCTTTTTAAACTCCTCCGGGATTTCATCCCCGCAGATCACCGTGTACTCAACCATCCTGTCACTCTCTGTGCCTGAAATATTTGCGTGACAGCCCGAAATCACTGTCGCTGCCGATATCACAAGCACACCTGCAGCCATCACCAGAAGTTTTCTCAATTTTCCTGACATTTTTTCCTCTCTTTCTTATCATATCGTTTATGATATGATATAATATCAATAACTATTCAAAGCCACCTTTAAAATAGTTACATTACAATTAATATTATGAAAAAGAGAGGTCAAATATGCGTTCAGTTTTAATCGTAATATTCGTATTTTTCTATCTGCTGCTCGGTCTTCCGGTGCTCGGAGCCATGTGGATAATACACAAATTTGCCCCGGCATGGGCCGATATGGCACAGCTTCGCCTGGTACAGTGGGCTTTCCGTGTCATCATATTCCTAAGCGGAGCAGACATTGAATTTATAGGGGAGGAAAATGTGCCAAAGGACGAGGCTGTACTATATATAGGAAATCATCGTAGTTTCTTTGACATCATAATCACCTACTCCAGATGTCCACGCCTGACCGGCTACATCTCAAAGCAGAGCATCACAAAAATACCGGTGCTCGGTCTCTGGATGAAGCGCCTGCACTGCCTGTTTTTGGATCGCGATGACATCAAGCAGGGATTAAAGGTCGTACTTACAGCCATAGATCAGGTCAAATCCGGCATCAGCATATGTGTATTTCCTGAGGGCACACGCTGCAAAAACAAAGATGACCTGACAGAGGTACAGCCTTTCAAGGAAGGTACTTTCAAGATTGCCACAAAGAGCAAATGCAAGATAGTGCCAATGGCGATCATGGGAACAAATGAAATATTCGAGAATCATCTTCCATGGGTCAAAAAGAGTCATGTGGTTATCCGATACGGCACTCCTATTGATCCGGCAACACTCAGCAAAGAGGAACAAAAGCATCTCGGAGCTCATTGCAGAGAAGTGATTGTGGATATGCTTCATGAAATGGTATAGCTGAAAAAACCGCCCATCCGGGCGGTTTTTCACATTTCTTCTTCAAATCCATTTAAACTATTAAATTTTATTCTCATCAAATATATTTACTTCAAAACAAGCACCGAATACGCCGGCAGCTTTGCCGTTCCATCCTTATATGACGGTGCTTTCTTTGTAGTCTGAAGCATTGCAACAGCATCATTTACTCCAAGCGATGACACATCCACACTTGCTTCATCCTTTGATGGATTAAATATAAGCACTGCTTTCTCACCATTGTACTCTCTTGTGAATATACACACATTATCATTTGACAGATCCTTTTCAAAGGTATTTGTACCTCGTGCTATCTCCGGGAAAGCATTTCTTATTGATATTGTCTGTTTCACAAAGTTGTAAATAGAGTATGGATCCTCCATCTGCTTATCAAGGGTATCATATGTCTGCTCGGTTTCTTCTGCATTCTGAGGTCCCACACACATTCCCTTAGCTTTTGAATCCCCGCTCCATCTCATGGCAAGACGCTTCGTCTCATCATTGGCTGTGCCTCTCATACCGATTTCCTCTCCATAATACAGAAAATCATTTCCCGGCATAAGAAGATTCATGGCCTGCGCCATCTTGGTTTTCTCCTCGGCATTATCTCCGTTGTAGTATCCTGCGCTTCGTCCCATATCATGATTTGTATAGAACGGTGCATCAATGTATGAGTCTGTATACTTCTTTATCTCATTTTCCACATCAACCAGAGCATTGCCGTATGTGCTGGCACCATGATTTGCTGTACCGTTTAACACCTTTCCAATATATCCATCCTGCTGTGAAAAATCAAAGTTGAACATACTGTCAATTCCACTCTTATAGTACTTCGCATACTCTCTATATGTAGTCCAGCCCTCACCAACCATATAAGCATCAGCCTTTTTGCTCTTCACATTGTTTACAAGCCATGTGAGGTCATCTATAGTCTCAGTCTGGTTATTATTATTGTAATAAACCACAGCATCCAGTCTGAAGCCATCCACGCCGCGGTCAAGCCAGAAGGATGTAACCTTGTCAATCTCGCCTCTTACAGCTTCGCTCTGCAGATTAAGGTCAGGCATGCTGTCTACAAACTGTGACTCGTAATACCAATTCGTGCCCGGCAACTGGTTGTAGCCTCCGGCATTGGTTTTGCTAAAATTATAGTAATCCACATAAGGACATTCCGAAGAATTAGGCTCTGCCCCATCAGGAAGCGACTTGATATAGTCAGCTGCCGCCTTAAACCACGGATGCTCGTTAGATGTGTGATTTACCACAAAGTCAATAATCACATTGATGTTTCGCTTGTGACACTCCGTAATGAGCGCATCAAAATCATCCAAAGTACCATACTGCTTGTCAATATTCATATAATCCGTAATATCATACTTGTGGTATGAAGGAGAAGGCATAATAGGCATCATCCAGATTTCATTGCAGCCCAGCCCCTCTATATAGTCAAGCTTCTCTGTAAGCCCCCTCAAATCTCCAATGCCGTCACCGTCACTGTCAAAAAAACTGTATACAAACACCTCATAGCAGGTTCTGTAATTGTCCTGAATCACATTAGGATCATTTTTCGCATTCATCTGCTCCATCGCAGAAGGCTTGTACTCCTTCTTTGCGGCCGTCTCGGTATTCTTTCCACCCGCAGCGCATCCCGCAAGCATCGACACCGCCATAGCTGCCGTCAACGCCACCGCAGTCAGCCTGCCAGCCAATCTATTCATAGCCCTGCCAACCATATTGCGGCCGCCTATTTTATTATTAATCATACGCACTCCATTCTTATTTTCTTAACTAAATTCTGAGCAAACTTGTATCTACAAAAATCACTACACATATTCGCTAAAACATACGATTCTCGTGCTTTGTCCACACTCCATTTCAATACGCGCTGAACAATCGTCCACCGGATATTTTGCGACGCTGCAACGCAGCCAGCATTACTCATAAGTATGTAGTTAACTCAATTCTCACATCTTTCACAAGGTCGCAACAAACTTAGCACACAGTACCCTCCGGCCGGAGGGTACACAGTGTGTTCCGAAGAAAAATATGAACTGCCACGGGGTACCATGCCCCCACAAACAAGCCACACACCTCATCCCTCCAAATACAAGCAGCGAAGAAAGCCCGTGGCTGACTTCATATTTTCCTGAGGAATATACTGTGTGCCCAGCCGGCACCCCACAACCTGAAAGTGCTAAGTTTGCCACAACCCAATATAAATCAAAAGCCGCCGCACAAAAGTGCAGCGGCCCAAATAAAACCAAATTAGCCTTTGACAGCTCCTGTAAGTCCATCCACGTAGAATTTCTGCATAAATACAAAAAGTATTGAGATAGGTATTGATACAATAACTGCAGCAGCAGCCCATCTTGTAAACCATCCGTTTACAAACTCTTTCTCAAGCATGTTGTAAAGGAGAAGCGATACTGTCCAATACTTGTCGTTTGGACCAACGATAACCTTTACAAATACGAAATCGAGCCATGGAGCAAGGAATGCTGTAAGTACTGTATATACTACGATTGGCTTACTGAGTGGCAGGATAATCTTGTAGAATACCTGAAACTGTGTACATCCGTCAAGGATAGCAGCCTCTGTAAGAGACTTAGGCACAGTATCAAAGAATCCCTTTGCGATATAGAAGCCTGTTCCTGATCCTGCTGAGTAAATCAGAATCAGTGAAAGACGAAGCATACCGCCCTCTGTAAGTCCGATAGCCTTTAAGATAAAGTATACGGCAACCATTGACATGAAAGCAGGGAACAATCCAAGAATCATAGCCAGATTCATGAAAGGCTTACGCATCTTAAATCTCAGTCGTGACATACAATACGCAACAGAAAGTACAAATATTGTTGAAATAATGCATGAGAACACTGCAATAAACAGTGTATTTAAAAATGCTCTCGGGAAGTTCAACAGAGTAGTCTCTGTGAACAGTCTCGTATAGTTGCTAAAAGTAAGGCTCTTCGGGAAGAAGTACTTTGTGTAAGCACCATTCTCAGCTCTAAAACTGGTCATAATGATCCAGAAAATCGGGAACAGCCATACTACAGCAAGTATTCCAAGAATGATATGAACAAGGGAATTCTTTGCTATTTTCTTAGCACGTCCGGCAGACATAGGTCTTTTTGCTTTTGCTACACTACTCATTACATGAATCCCTCCTCATCCTTGTATGATTTTGTATTTCTATATGTAACAAGTGCTACGATAGAAAGTACAACGAATGTGAGGATACCGATAACGGCACCGATATTGTACTCCTGATTATCAATAGTCAGCTTGTACAGCCATGTAACCAGAAGGTCCGTCTTTCCTGCACTGTCTCCGACAGGTGTAGGCTTTCCTGCTGATAACAGGTAGATAACGTTGAAGTTGTTGATATTTCCTGTAAACTGTGTGATGATGTATGGTCCCATGATAAACATGATATATGGGAGTGTGATCTTATAGAAGATCTGTGCTGCATTTGCACCATCAATCTTTGCAGCCTCATAAAGCTCTGCAGGCACATTCTGTAATACACCTGTAACCTGAAGCATGGTATATGGAATACCTACCCAGCAGTTGATGAGAATAACAGATACTCTCGCCCACATAGTGTTGGTCCAGAATGGAAGCGGGGTATCTATCCAGCCCCACTCCATAAGCAGATTATTAACAGCACCCTGTGGCTGGAACATCTGTCTCATTACAAGGAGTGATACGAACTGTGGTACAGCTATTGAAACAACAAAGCATGTACGCCAGAAGGCCTTACAATGTGTCTCTTTACGATTGATAACAATAGCAAGGATAAGTCCAAGGAAGTTGCACAGGAAGGTTGCAAATACAGCCCAGCACAATGTCCATCCAAGTACTCTCCAGAATATCTTACCAAGCTTACCGCCAAGTCCAAGCACCTGTCCGAATGCGGCAAAGCCTGTCCAATCGAACAATACCAGATGGTCACCCTTTACAGAATAGTTTGTAAAGGCCATTGGAATCATGAACAGCAATGGTAAAACAGTGAAAATAAATATTCCCGTAAGTGGGAGAAACATAAGTGTCTTATGTAGGTTTTTATCAAATAAATCCTTGACATCTTTGCCAAAAGAATTGATTTCTTTTCCAGCTTTTGCAAGGCATTCTGCCTTATATCCGCTCTTTAAATTCTCGCACCACATGTAAATAAATAATACTGTGATGGCAATTGTTATGACGCCATATAACAGTAATAATACTGACTGGTCGCCCTCAACATATTCATAAATCTGCTTCTGCTCATTAAATACCTCTTCCTGCTTTCTCCAGCCGAGTGAAGGCAGCATGGAAATGAAATAAGCACCGTTGGTAACCATATATGCTATATATGCAATCTCTATAGCAAGAAAAATCAGACCTTTTATAATCTGCTTATGAGCCATATTCGCAAGACCCATTATAAGTACCGATAACTTGACTGTAGCTCCGCCTTTTGTGAGGGCATTACCGACAGTATACGGAGTAGCAAAGTCCGAAACTTTTCTCTTTTTGTTTGCTCCTATCATACTTTTCCTCCTGGCATGCTTTATATATGCCAATCCTTTAACCTAATTTATTCCAAGATTCCGGTTGCCCGGAACCTTGGAATCATAATCTGATCTACTTAATTATTTAAGAGAATCATTAAGCTGTGTATTGAAGTCCTCTGTCTTCTGAGCTGCATTGTCCTTTGTAATCTGGCCTTCTGCACCGTTCTGGAAAGCATCACCGAATGGTGTAGCTGCATCCCAGTAACCCTGCATATCAATGATAGGCTGTGCTACTGAACAATCAGATGAAACCTTAGCCATAGCTGATGCTACAGGATCTGCTGCGATTTCCTCGTTTGATACAAGGTTTGTGTTTACAGGAGCCTGTCCTCTTAACTTGAAGTGAGCAAGCTGTGAATCCTCGCCTCCAAGGAATGCTGCAAGCTTAACTGCTGCTTCCTGGTTCTTGCAGTTAGGGTTAACACCGATAGCCTTAGATCCTAAGAATGCCTTTAACTGGCAGTCTTTTCCACCAATATTGATTGTAGGAAGAGCTGCAACACCAACGTTCTCCTCACCAAGTTTCTCTTTAACTGCGTCATAGTTCCAGTTACCATTGAAGTAAGCGTTTATTGAACCATCTCCAAGTCCTGCAAGACCCATAGATCCGTCATTACTATCCATTACGAAGTTTGGATTAGCAAATAAATCTACGATGTAATTTGTAACTGCTGTTGCCTTATCACCACCGAAATCATATCCGGCAGCCTTGTCTGTTCCGTCTCCGAAGATTGTACATCCGTTTGCTGCATAGAATGCATTGAGATACCAGCCGTTATCAAATGGGAATGAAACCTTACCCTTTGTAAGCATTGTATCAAGGCTCTTTACATCATCCTCAGAGAATACTCTCTTGTCATAGTACATGAACCATGTGTTTGATGTATAAGGAACAGCATAGATGTCTCCATCATATGTAACTGTTGCTGCCATAGCCTCTGAGTTAGAGCTCTTAACGTACTCTGCTGTCTCTCCACCTAACTTAGAGATAGCGTTTGCCTTTACTAATGACTCAATCTGGTCATTTGCAAATAAGTAAACATCAGCTGCTGCCTTAGGATCCTTTGTAACAACGTCCTTGGCATCTCCCTCAGATGTTGTAACATACTTGAATGTTAAGTTAAAATCAGGATTTGCTTTAGCAAATGCCTCGCACTCTGTCTTGAGCCAAGCGCCCTTTGCATCATCTAAATCCTCTGAAGGACCCATTACTGTGAGTGTTAACTTGCCGTCCTTGCTGTCGGCCTTCTCTGTTCCTTTTGCGTCGCTGCTTCCACATCCTGCAAACATTGTTGCTACCATAGAAGCGCAAAGTAAAGATGCTAATACTTTCTTCTTCATATCTTCCTCTCCTTTTTGAATATAAAATGTAAAAAAGTATATATATAAATTGCCGTGCAACTTATATCAAATTAATTATCTGCGGTAAACCACCGCAATGTTTCTGAACCAGGCTCTCTTTTCATCGTCCAGTCTGTGTGGCTTGCTTGTCATGCGCCATCTCCAGTTGTGTCCGACTGTCGAAGGATAATTCATCCTCGCCTCATTTCCAAGCTCTAAAATATCCTGCATCTGGACTATCGCCAGCTCCGCAGTGCTGTGGTACAGCTCTCTGATAAGAGCGTTTGGAACCTGTGATTTATTTTCAATATTCAGATACTCATACAGATAAGCAAGCTCATAATCCGTCTTGTCACTGAAAGAACCAACTATTGTCTCATTGTCATGTGTGCCAATGTAAGCTACCACATGCGAATCTGTGTAATTATGTGGCAGATATTCGTTGGTCGGATCACCATCAAAGGCGAACATCATGACCTTAGTTCCCATCCATCCGGACTTGGCAAGAAGCTTTTTCACTCCCGGTAAAAGACTGGCCGATGTATAGTCATCAGCTATGACATTCACTCCATCCAGCTCTTCGTTGATTGCATTGACAAGCCTGCGCCCCGGTCCCTTGAACCATTTGCCTGACAGGCTCTTATCCTGTCCATACGGTACCGCATATGCTTTTACAATTCCTGCGAAATGATCAATCCTTACTATGTCAAACAGCTCTCTGCTGACACGCATTCTTCTTCTCCACCATGAAAAATCATCATCCTTCATCGCATCCCAGTCATACATCGGGTTGCCCCACACCTGACCGCTCTCTGAATATTTATCAGGACCGGCAGCCGCAACATACTCCGGTGTATCGTTTGCGCTCATCATAAAGAGTTGTCTGTCTGCCCACACATCTACGCTGTCATATCCTACATAAAATGAGATATCACCTATTATGTAGATTCCTTTTGAATTGGCATAATCTTTTAAATCATTCCACTGCTCAAAGAATTTATACTGGCAGAACTCCCAAAAAGTAATTTTATTATAATTCTTTTTTTGGTAATTTTCAAGCGCAACCGTTTGCAAATCTCTATACTCATTCGACCATTCGCTCCAGTTTTTGTCTAAATTGTCGGTTTTCAGTGTCATAAACAGTGCATATTGCTCAAGCCACCCCGAATGTTTTTTCACAAAATCCTGAAACTCTTGTGCATTTGTGTCAAATCTCTCAAACGCTTTTTGTAAAATCTTGTATCTGCTCTGATGTAATGCTGCGTAATCAATTTCCGATTCATCCGCACCCCAGTTGTACCCCAGGATCTCTTCCTTCTTTAAAAGTCCCTCATCTGCCAACTTATCTAAATCAATGAAATAGATGTTGCCCGCGAAGCCGGATAGCGGCTGATATGGGCTGTCACCAAATATGGTGGGACCAACCGGAAGAACCTGCCAGTATTTCTGCTTCAGATCACTGAGAAGGTCAACAAAGCTATATGCCTCTTTTCCCAAAGTGCCTATGCCATACGGCGACGGCAGACTTGAAATCGAAAGAAGTATTCCGGAGCCTCTGAGAATCTCTCTGGCTTCCAAATTTCTTCTCCTATTCTCTTCTAAAATTTTCTGTTTTTTTCGTATCTGAGTTAATTTTATGTTCTAACACACGATTTGTCAATTGTTTTCATGCTTCGAAATATATTTTTGCCACTTTTCACGTAAAACACTATTAATTTTTGGTAGAATTGCCTACGATTTCATGGTTATTTTTCGAAAAAAATACTTTCGAAAATATTGCCTATTTCTTTATCTGAATGTATAATCCATATATACTGATTACAACCATTTTCACACATTATTTTTTCATATATAGAAAGGAATATTATTATGGCAACAATAAAAGATATAGCCGCCAGACTGGGTGTTTCAATAAGTACAGTTTCAAAGGGACTAAACGGTGCCAGTGATATCAGTGAGGAGCTGCGGCAGACTGTTTTGGATACCGCTGTCGAGATGGGCTACAGCACAAAGCGCTCGAGAAAGATTGAAAACAGAAAGCTCTGCCTTCTGATAGAAAATATGAACTACGAATCAATAGATGAATTCGGATACGATATCGTGCTCGGCTTCAAGCAGAATGCTTTCAAGCACAAATGGGACGTAGATGTCATTCCTGTCACACCACAGCTTCAGGCAGATGAAAAGTATGACACTTTTATTTTAAAGAATGGTTACTGTGGCGCTTTTCTCATGGGCTTTGCTCTGCATGATGAGTGGATGAACCAGCTTAAGACAACTACAATGCCTACTGTTTTATTTGACAACTACATAGAGCACAACCCTAATGTGGCATATGTCGGCACTGACAGCTATGAAGGTATCGACCTGGCAATTAAGCATCTGCACAACCTCGGTCACAAAAAGATCGCATTTATCAACGGTTCTCTTTTCTCACTGGTTTCCGACCAGCGTCAGGAGGCATTTGAGAACTCAATGCATGATTCGGGTCTTGAGGTTTATCCGGAGCTCATGGGACACGGCTACTACATTCCTGAGACAGCCCAGTACTATGTTTCCAATTTCATTGCTGCCGGCGCAACAGCCATTGTATGCGGAAGTGATGCAATCGCAAAGGGTGTTATCAGCGAGTGTACTCTGCACGGCTTTAATGTGCCAAATGACATCAGTGTGGTAGGCTTCGATGATGTAAAGATGGCTGCCGCTCTCACTCCTCCTCTCACGACTATCAGACAGGAGAGTAACGATCTCGGCCGCTGTGCATATATTATACTGAACTCGCTCGTGCACCACATTCCTATCAGCCGCACCCAGCTTCGTCCTAAGCTTATCGAGCGCGAGTCAACCGCCCGTGTATCAACTGCACACCAGACCCAAAAATAGTGTTACCGCTGTCAAAGGAGACTAAATGTTTAAACGTAAGCCTGCAACTATATTAATTACATATTCGCTGGTGCTTTGCAGTGCGCTTTCCCTGACAGCCTGCTCTCCCCGGGATATTTCTTATTTTTTCAAAAGTCCTGCGGAAAAGCAGGCTATCCTGCACAAATCGCCGGCTTTCTGGGATGACACAGCTAAAGTGGAGGGCAGCAGCAATCTGTCGATTCTGCACAATGTAGCGTTTGAGGGTCACCCTTACAATGACATAAGGCAGTTTGGCGACAACATTCTGATGGTCGGACAGGGCAGCTACAACAACTCCATTATTGAGGCCGAGGGACAATCCGTAGAATACTCTTTTGATGTATACAATCCGTGGTCAAACAAAATTACCGCAAGCCTTGCACATGACAAAACTGACTGCGATGATTATCTGATTAAGGGTGATAAATTGTGGCTCATCAATTCATCCGCCAAAAGAGCAACCATCTACGATAAAGATTTGAAGGAAATCAAAACCTGTAAATATAATCCTGAGGACCATGAGGGCAATGGCAATTCTGATGACGACAATGTGCCTAATCCCGGCAATTACTATGATGCCATGCAGATTGCTACCTCCGATGACGGAAAATATGCTCTTGTATCCGGTGTCACTCCAGACACGTACAAATATGTGGTCTCCAATGTGAAGCTGAAGGATAACTCAGTGGTTTCAACCTTCGAAGGACAGAGCTATTCCCTCTCGCGTGTTGATTCGCATGGCTTTGTGGTTGAGACAGATGCCTCTAACAATGTCTGGAGCTATCATTCATCAGATGGAGAGGATACCTTTTTTGCCTTGCCCGATGTGGTTGATATAAGCCTTGCAAAGGACGGTGACATGCTGATACGCTGTCAGAAACTTTCCTCCTGCAATGACACCAATGACACTGACGGTGAGGCAGCAGGCAGTGATACCATAAGCTGCTATAAATATTCACCGGGCACCGGTGTCGCCTCATCATTTTCATTCAATCCCAAGGCACGATATGCAGATGCCCAGAGCACCGACAGTCCGTCTGATGCAGACACACAGACCTACTACTCTGCAAACTCTGTGTATCTTGCCGATGCCGGTTGTATGATGATACTTTTGTACACAGCGCAGTGCAATTCTGAAATCCTTGTATGGTCTCTTGATAAAGGCCATAATGACACCCAGACTTCAATCACGTCATACAGTGACAGTGATTCCCTGTTTCAGGCTTTACGCGATGCCGGTACATATGTCTCACCTTATGACACCGCAAACATTGATGAAGGCACAGATGAAAACGAGGAAGCGCTGAAAGAAGCCGGGATAGATTCCGACTCAGTCAGATATGGTGATGAAATAACCCTGATACCTAATGTATCAGCTTATGACTGGGGTGATTTATCAGAAATCAATGCTCATGCCACAAGACTCGAGCAGAAATATGGCATATCAATTTATCTGGGTCCGGAGGTTCCAAAGAAAATTGATTATTATAAGATAAAGCAGACTCTCAAGGTCAAAACTCTTTCAGATGCTCTTAATGCTCTGGAGCAGGTTCTGGCATGCTTTCCTGATGATTTTTTCAAGCAGCTTGATTATGGTGACACTAAAGGGCTGAGAATCTATCTTTCAGGAAATATTACTGCCGAAAATTCTGACATGATTAATGACCCAAGCGGCTTTGTAAATATAATCAACAACTACAATGTGATGGTTTTAAACTGCAACTATAGCTGGGATTTCAGCTACACCGTAGGCCATGAGATTTCCCATCTGATTGACCAGAGGCTTACATTCATACACACCTATAATGACAAGAGTGAGTTTTCCGAAGAGAAATGGAACAGCTTTAATCCCGACAGCTTCTCCTATGATGACAGCTACGCAAACTATGATCCGGATGATTCATCGAACCACATATCAGGGTATTTCATCGATTCCTACGGCATGACCTTTGCGACAGAGGACCGCTCTGAAATATTCGGAACCGCAGTAGATGATTATATTAACGGTATTTATGACGATGCAAGATTCACAGATGATTCACCGATACGAAACAAGCTCGACTACTACAGCAGATGTATCCGCGATGGCTTTAACACAAAGGGCTGGCCTGATACGATGGCGTGGGAGACTGTACTTACGGCACCGAATGCCCAGGTCGATTAAACGGTAGGGTGGCAAAAACCTGACAACACGAAAAAACCTCAAGTCATACGACTTGAGGTTTTTTAATGGGCAGAGATGGATTCGAACCATCGAAGCAAGTTGCAGCAGATTTACAGTCTGTCCCCTTTGGCCACTCGGGAATCTGCCCATGTATTCAATTACGATACTTGCATAGTTTATCACAACAAATGTGATTATGCAAGCATATTTTATCGTAACCAAATTATTTTCTTTAATACGGGGATTGTGTGCCTGGGATGGTGCTCCGGCGGGGGATTTACGCCCTCGCTTTCGCTACGCTACGTTGCTAAGAGTCTGTAGGAATTATGCTTTTAATCTTTCTATGACTGACGAAACCGGCTTTTATGCGCCGTCCATGGCGCATAAAAGCCTTGCCCAGCCGTCCATGGCCGGGCATTTCGGCTCCTCTAAGCATAATTCTGACAGACTCTAAGCAACTTCGCTATGCGCTTCAGCGATGGCATCAATCCCCCGCCGGAGCACCATCCCAGGCACACAATCCCCTTACTTTATAGCTATAATATAGAAATTAAAAAAGACAGCCTACGTTCGGCTGCCTTTTAGGAGAAGGTATTTTTACTATGGGGTATAGCAAAAACTATATAATGTATTGGGGGGTTTTTACGGTTATTATAGTATCATGATTGCGACGATAAGTGTTCACAAATTGCATAAAAATCAAGGTTTGTTTTTATGCAATTTGTATAGTACTTTAGTCTTGTTTGATATTTTTCATATGGTCATTATGCACAAAAGCATGACTATTTTTTAAATATTATGTCCAACTTCTGTTTTGCTATCCTCATCAAACAATGCTTCAAACTCATCTCTTGTGATTTTCTCCTTCTCAAGAAGAAGTGCTGCACATCTGTCAAGCACACCTCGGTACTCTGCTATCATGCTCTTTGCCTTGTCGTATGACTCGTCAATGATACGCTTTACCTCAACATCGATTGCCGATGCTATGCCCTCGCTGTAGTTCTTTGCATGTGCGAGGTCACGTCCGATGAAGACCTCCTCCTCATCATCAGCATAGCAGATAAGGCCGATATTGTCTGACATACCGTATTTGGTAACCATCTCACGAGCAAGCTTTGTAGCCTGCTTGATATCCTGTGATGCACCTGTGGTGATATCATCAAATACAAGCTCCTCTGCGACACGGCCGCCTAAATCTACTACGATTTCCTGAAGCATACGGCCCTTGGTGTTGAACATCTCATCCTTCTCAGGCAGCGGCATGGTGTAGCCTGCTGCGCCTGCTCCTGTAGGGATGATTGAAACTGTGTATACAGGTCCTACGTCCGGAAGCAGATGGAAAAGAATTGCGTGTCCTGCCTCATGGTAGGCTGTGATGCGCTTCTCCTTATCAGAGATGATACGGCTCTTCTTCTCAGCTCCGATACCAACCTTGACGAAGGATTTTCTGATATCATCCTGTGTGATATATTCTCTGTTTTCGCCTGCTGCACGGATTGCCGCCTCATTCATCAGATTCTCAAGGTCTGCACCTGTGAAGCCTGCTGTGGTCTGTGCAATCTGTTTTAAATCAACATCCTCTGCAAGAGGTTTTTTCTTGGCATGGACACCTAAAATTTCTTCTCTGCCGCCCACATCCGGTCTGCCTACTACAACCTTTCTGTCGAAACGTCCCGGACGCATGATTGCCGGGTCAAGTATATCCACACGGTTTGTGGCTGCCATGACGATAATGCCCTCATTGACACCAAAGCCATCCATCTCGACAAGCATCTGGTTCAATGTCTGCTCACGCTCGTCGTGTCCGCCGCCCATTCCTGTGCCACGGCGTCTGGCTACTGCATCAATCTCATCGATAAATACGATACAAGGCGCATTTTTCTTGGCATCCTCAAACAAATCTCTCACTCGTGAGGCTCCGACTCCGACGAACATCTCCACGAAATCCGATCCTGAAATAGTGAAAAACGGTACTCCTGCCTCTCCGGCTACTGCCTTGGCAAGAAGTGTCTTACCTGTTCCCGGAGGTCCTACGAGAAGGACACCCTTTGGGATTCTTGCGCCAAGCCTTGTGTACTTTCCCGGATCACGAAGGAAATCAACTATCTCTGCAATCTCCTCCTTTTCCTCCTTAAGGCCTGCTACATCGGAAAACTTGATATGGTTCTCCTCCTGTGTGGTGAGCTTCGCACGGTTTTTGCCGAAGTTCATCATCTTGCCACCGCCGCCCTGTGCTGCCGCGTTGTTGTTCATCACTGCAAAGAGTATGAACATGGCTCCAAATACCAAAAGATACGGAAGCAGTGTCATAATCCAGCTCTCAGCCGGCACATCTGCAACTGTATAATCGGTGTAGCCTGCCTTTGTCATGGTCTTTTCGATGCTGTTTACATTTGATACATAAAGCACCTTTGATGTGCCATCCTTGAACTTCACCTCCAGGCTTCCTGTCGGTATCTCCCTGTTTTGCACTACCTTTACGCTCTTCACCTGATTCTTGTCAAGATCCTTCTCGAACTGACTCTGTGTGTAAGAGTTTGATGTGGCTCCGGCGCTCAGCCAGTACCAGATGCAGATTACTGCAAATACAATGATAATGTACACGCCTATTCCGCGCATACCGCTTTTTTGTTTATTCAATTTACTTCTCCTTTTTATTTTATTTCGCCCTCGACAAAGCCGATGTAAGGCAGATTTCTGAACCTCTGGTCATAGTCAAGACCATAGCCTACCACAAACTTGTCAGGAATCACAAAGCCCACGTAGTCTACATTTACATCATCAACCACACGGCGCTCAGGCTTGTCCAAAAGTGTGCAGATTGTGAGGCTCTTCGGGTTTCTTTTGGCAAGGAGCTTTGAAAGCCTGCTAAGAGTATTTCCCGAATCAATGATATCCTCTATGATGATGACATTCTCGCCCTCGATAGAATGCTCAAGGTCCTTTTTGATCTTGACATCGCCTGATGACTCTGTGCCTGAGCCATAGCTGGATACCGACATGAAATCCATAGTCATAGGCAGGTCAATTCTCTTTGCAAGCTCTGTGGTAAAGAATATTGAGCCCTTGAGTATACAAATGAGATATACTGACTGTCCCTTGTATTTTTCTGTGATTTGCGCTCCAATCTCTGCGATTCGCTTATTGAGCTGCTCCTCTGTCAGGTAAACCGAAATATCATATTTCTTTGAAAAATCCATTTTGTTTTCCTCCGTAAAATGTGATCTTAAGTACTTTTCCTGTCTGTGGTGTGACAAGTGCGCTGCAGCCGGATCTGTATCCGATAATGGCATGCACCAGTGATCCATGGGCTATAAGCCACAGTCCTGCTCTCTGCTGTGCAGGGATTTTATCACCTGTAAATACCTGCTTCAGCTTCTTGTGATGGCCCTCGTCATCCACAATTATATAGTCACCGGCTTTTCTCGTTCTGATTTCAAAGCCTTCCTTCATCTTATCATAATCAAACCATTTCGTATATGGTTTTTTGGGAATTTCGTCCATTTTACCATTAAAATCCTGTATACAAAGTGTGATATATGAGCCGTCTGCCGAAAGCCTGATGGTTTTTTGCTCTCCTGTGGTACTTAGTGCCTCAAGCTCCTTTGCTGTAACGTAAATTTCTTCTTTTTGAACCTCACCCGCTCCGGCATACAGTATCACCTCGCCAAATGATTTTTCCGCAAGGATTCCATACGGCAGATTGATTTTTCTGCCCGACTGCTGCCCTGCAAGCTTCACAAGCGCACCGATATGCGTGCTCGTGATGTCCTTTAGCCGCCCTGACGCTAAATGTATACACTCGCGCGCTACTCCGCTTTTTAATGCCGGATGCAGTCTCTCAAAGCGGCTGATTTCAAGTATCACCCTGCCTTCTTTTTTAGAAACCATGCTGTCGCACGCCTCTTTTAGCTGCTCCTCGTAAAAATCATTCATCACCGCAAGCTGTCCTGCACTTTCATTGATATGTTCTATCGCCCTGTCATTAATCTGCAAAAGCAGCGGAAACACATCATGGCGCAGCTTGTTTCTGGAGTAGGCTGTGTCAGTGTTTGTGGCATCGGTGACAAAAGCCTGTCCGTTTTCCTTCAGATATTCCTCTATCTGTGCGCGTGTTGCTGATAAAAGCGGCCTGATATAGGTGACACCATTCTTCACTGAAACCGGATGCATGCCGGCGAGTCCCTTCGCTCCGCTTCCGCGAAGCATCTGAAAAAGAACTGTCTCCGCGTTGTCCTCCATATGGTGCGCAACTGCGACGACTGCCTGTCTGCTGTTATCCTGATTTTTGTCTGATGCACAGCCCGGTTCGCAAGGATATCTGCCAGCTTCCTCTTCAAATGTCTCATAGCGCAATATCCTGGCCGCTTCATTTTCAAATGCCTCGTAGCGCAATATCCTGGCGGCCTCCTCCAGCCCAAGTCCATGGCTTTTTGCATATTGCGGCACATCCACAGAATGCACATGGCACGGTATGTGAAGCCTCTTGCAAAGGTCTGACGCAAACCCGGCATCCGCCCTGCTCTCTGCGCCTCTGATGCCGTGCTCCACATGCACCGCCTCCAGCGCAAAATCCAGCTCATTTGCGCACTGTCTTTTTATCTCATTTAACAACAGCAGCAGGCAGACTGAATCCGCACCGCCCGACAGCGCAACAAGCACTGTGCTGTGATTTTTTATCATTTTGTTTTCCAGAATATATTCTTTTATCCGTCTAATCATTATTTTTCCCAGATTCCTATTGCAACAACCGTCATATCATCCATTGCGTACCCGCCTGTGTCAAGCAGCACCCTGTCCAGAATTTCCTGCGCCAGCACGCCGGCATTGTCACTTTTGACGCCTGCGATGATATCCATAAGCTTTCCCTGCCTGTCCTTCACATGCAGATATTCTAGCACACCATCAGTCACCATGACAAGAAAATCGCCACTTTGAAGCGTATTTTTTGAATGTACGCTCTCCTGCGCGGCATCGACTCCCGCCGGTAGGGATTCATTTTCTATAACACTTACCCCTTTCCCTGATTTGATAAATGACGGTGCGGCACCTGTTTTGGTCAGCTCAAGCTCACCTGTATACATGTCTATTGTGGCGAAATCAACCGTGGAATACGACTCCTCGCCCGCCGATATGACCATGGCAGAGTTCATCAGCTTTAGGGCACTTTCCCTGCTAAAACCGGCCTCCAAAAGCTTTTCAAGCAAATCCACCACCAGTGTACTCTCAGCCTGCGCCTGCTTGCCCGAGCCCATGCCATCGGATACACACACATGATACATGCCATCGTCGAGCTGGAACATGCTGCAGCTATCGCCATTTGCCTGAGAGCCTGTCTTCTTTTTGGTTGCCACTCCGGAAAGCGCATAGAACTGGTTCTCCTCGTACAGCACAACTGTTGACAGCTCGTCTGTGATAATGGAAACCGTTTCGTGCGCCTGTCTCATTTGGACTCCCATAGCCCGCGATACTGCCTGCACATACTTTACAGCTTCGATTCCTCCATCCTCTTTCGTGTATACATCTGCCTTTATACATATCCTGTGTCCTGCCGTCTCATAAATATGTGCATTTTCGACGATCAAGCCTTTTTCCCTTGCGGCAACATATATTCTTGACAGTCTGAGACGGCGCCTTTTGTCTATACATTTTTCTGCTTTGCCCCAGTCATCCATGAGCTGTGCCACGGCATCAAGCTGTGAGGCTATAATGCGCCTGTTCTCCGTGAGGCGCCTGTACCAGGCTTCATTCAGCTCAACGCGGGCAAACGCCTCGTTTGCAGCCTCGACCATTCTCGCGTAGTGTGGACATCCTTTTACATATCTGTTTTGCACAATTTCCTCGGTTTTCATACGTTTGCATACTGCTTCAACGAGCATTTTTATGCTGTCTGAGACAGAGGCATCGCTTGTCCAGCAGACGCTGCAGCCCTCACAGCAGGCACAAAGCCTGCCCGTCACCTCACGACTGATTCTTTCGCCGGTGTCCGGTAATTTGCTTTCATTTTCCGCTGCTGTCATGGCATTTGCTCTTGTGATGATGCCTGAAAGACCAAAAACAGCCGACCTGAACGCTTCCTCCCTGTCCGGCAGCAGACCACCTGTCTCCTCACGGACCTTAAAACGAAATGCCGATATATATTCATAGCCCCTGCAAAATACAAAAGCTGCCGAGAACACAATCAGGCCTTCTGATACCGCCAGCACACATTTCACATTTTCAAAGTCTGTAAAAGCAGCCACCGACATATTCATTACTGCAGTGCTGACAGCCGCCGTGATGGATGTCACAAGGCATATATTTTTTTCATTTTTCCACTTATAAAGCCTGATTACAAAGCTAATTACAGCAATAATAAAGAGATACTTACACATCGACGGTATCGATATAAAGTATCCCATTCCTGCAAATAATCCTATGTAAAATAAAACCGTATGCTCACTGTCAAGACAATACACTCCATACACTGCCGGTATCAGAGGATAATATCCCATCACCGACAATACCGTGGAGACAAATGCCAGACAGCCCCACATAATTTTTTTCAGATTCACAAATCGCATTTTCCATTCCCCGCCTTCATGTTTTTCCACGATTATATGTGGACAAA
Organism: uncultured Agathobacter sp.; assembly: GCA_934365945.1. Taxonomy (GTDB): domain Bacteria; phylum Bacillota; class Clostridia; order Lachnospirales; family Lachnospiraceae; genus Roseburia. Next base: position 164,244 of record CAKRNE010000001.1, read on the forward strand.
ATTGCATGATTTGACGAAAAAAGAAAATTATCTTTTAAAATCAGTTCTTATCCTTTTCTTTAAAAATTATCTCATTGTCATAAGCGAGCCCCAGCTTACTCTTGGCAATATCCTCTATGTACTTGTCGCTTTGCACGTACTGCTGCAGCCCCTCTATCTCTTCAGCGCGCTCTGTTTCCTTTTCATACTGCTTTTCGAGCTCCGCCTTTTGTGCGGCATATGCAGATTCCTTCTGCTTTAGCTGCACTACCTGAACTGTCATAATCACAAGAAAAGCAATAACTATGATAGAAATGCTTAACGTTCCGCTTTTTTTCTTTGCACGACGTCTGCTCATTATTCCTCCTTAGGTGCTTATCTGAATATCCTGCCAAACATTTTTTCTTTCTTTCCGGTCACCTCAGGTACCTTCGAATACGTAATCATGTCTATTTCACCTTCTATATCGGCTTCTCCCTTCTCAAGGTTTAGCCTGTTCACGTGAAGATCCTTGCCCTTTAGGTCAAGCATGCCAAGCTCCGTCTCCAAAAGTATCTCCCCCACATCAAAGGAGAGCACATCCAAAATGCCTGTAAAGCTGCCTGTTCTGCGGTTGTTCAATATAAGCTTATGACTCTTTGTGCCTGATATTTCTTCCATTTCCTGTCCCTCACATATTTTTTATATGTCCCCAAAACAGCCTCGCATATGGCTGCCATCTGTGGATTCATATATGTAAATATATGCCGGGATTCATGAAAATATAACCTATATATACTCAAAAAGATCTTTTGCTTCTTCCTTCTTTGTTGTGTCAAGGAGATTTAACACCTTAACCTTGACTGTCTTTTGTCCAAATGCTATCTCTATTATGTCTCCGACCTTGACATTTACAGATGCCTTTGCCGGTCTGCCGTTTACTGTGACACGGCCTGCGTCACACGCCTCATTTGCCACTGTGCGTCTCTTTATCAGACGCGATACCTTCAAAAATTTGTCTAATCTCATTGTTACCTCTGTGTCTCGTTTTAATAAACCAATTCATAACCGTTAGCCTAAAAAACAGATATATCCAAAAATGGGTGGAGCCTTAAAGACTTCACCCATTCTTTACTCTAGTCCGCTTATTAGTTAAGGGAATCTTTTAAAGCCTTACCAGCCTTGAACTTAGGAGCCTTAGATGCTGCAATTGTCATCTCAGCGCCAGTCTGTGGATTTCTTCCTGTTCTTGCTGCTCTCTCAGATACCTCGAAAGTACCGAATCCAACTAACTGGATCTTCTCACCTTTCTTTAACTCCTCTGCAACAACATCTGTGAATGCCTTTAATGATGCCTCTGCGTCCTTCTTTGATACTCCGGCCTTCTCTGCCATAGCTGCAACTAAATCTGCTTTGTTCATGATAAAATTCCTCCTCTGGATTTTCATAATTTATATAATTCGAGCTGTTTTCCCAAATTACCTACAAGAATATATATACTTGTTTTTATGAGGTTTGTCAAGGAAAATGCGCTATTTCCTAGGCTTTTATGTACTTTTACCATTCTTAAAACCTTACTTTGAACTTAATAAAGAGGTTAATGTTGAAAGATAATCGGATATATCCTTATTTGTCAGACTATTCCCCGAGCTGTCAGAGGATTTACTGTCTGTTCCCCGTGATGAATTTGTGCTCTGTGAGCTGCCGGTGCTGCTTTGAGATGTACTTTGATTGTTCTTCTCATCAGCCCTCTCTGAGGCAGTCTCTGAAGGAGTCTGTGCGGTGGCCTGCGAGCTGCCGGTGCTGCCAGTTCCTGTGCCTGATGAATCGCTGCCCGTGCTATCCGTATTGTCGTTTATTGTAATCTGTATGGTGGCCTCCTTTGAGTTCACGTAAAGTGTCCTCGTCCAGGTGTCATAGCCATCAGCTGTTACCTTAAGCGTATGCTTTCCGTATGTTATCTCAACAGGGCTCGCATAGTCGATCTCACTGCCATCGACATATATTTTCGCGCTCTGCACATCAACCTCGAAAAGTATGCTGCTCTTTTTAGGTCCCTCCCCCTTTAAATCATTTAGATTGACCTTTGTAATCTCGCCTCTTTTTATCTCAATATCTGTGCTGTCTCCCCAGCCGTTGTTTGCCACAGCGAGCGTATAGCTTCCCTCCGGCACATCAAGCGACATATCCGGGGTGATTTCCGCAAATATCCTGTCTCCAAGCTGCAAAAAGCTGCCCTCAAAGAGCGATGTATTGCTAAGCTGCAGCGTGCCGTGCCCTGTTGTGACAGAAATTGACACTATATCCTTGTCAATTCCGACAACAGACAGCTTATCCTGCGCCGTGATGCTGTCAGTATCTATGACTTCAGAGCCTGAAAATATCATGGTGCGCTCACCCAGCCTGTAGCTGCTGCTTCCGATTTCAAGCATGCTCTTATCCTTATCCACAGAAAAATTGGTCACTGCGTCATTTGTCCACACCTTATCGGATTTTTGTATACGCTTTGCCTTGCCGTCTGAATCTGCTCCTGATATGTCAACCACATCTCCCTGATGTATGTCTGAAACCGACATGTGATTGCCATATTTGTCGAAAAAGCCGGTGGTCAGACCATAGTAATACTGATACTGCACTCCTGTCGAGTAATTGTATACCCTGATTGTCTCGTTGGCACTGTTTATGTCCGAGACTATGAGAATATCTGAATTTTTCTTAACGGACTTTCCGTTTTCCGCCGCAGCAGCTTCCAAACCGGACTGCGTGCTTTCTCCCACGGCCTCCGTCGTATCATTCATGCTGTTATAGAATTTTTTTACACCATCATCAGTGTCTGGTTTTCCACATGCTGCAAGTGATAGCACAAGCATGCATACCGTGCAAAATAGTCTTGTGAATTTCTTCATCTTTTTTCCTTTATTGATTTATATAATATGCTTTTCTCTTTTGTATTTCATCAATCATGGCCAATAGCTGGCTTTAAACGTTTTCCACAATAATAATATATCGTATAGTCATTTACTTTTCAATTAAATTCACTATATATAACTATATATATATGCATTACTGCTTACACTATGGCATGCAGATACTCCTCGCGCTCCCCGCTTAGCTGTATGAGCTGTGCAAGCTTATCCACATCGCGGTCGCATACCCATGACTTGCGCGAATTGCTATAGTGATTGCAGAGCTTACAAAATTTTTCAGGAAACAAAAGCAGTGCTCCAAGCAGCCTCATTGATGTATCATCAAGACTTCTTACGCTGCAATAGCTGTCGAGAATTGCATCTGCAACCGCTGTATCCCAATGATTTTTTTCGAGCATCTTGCGCATGTACTCCGCAATATCAGTTTCCGGATATCCCGGATGCATGGTCTCGAAATTGACAGGGAGCCATCTTCCGGACTGTGTATACACGACATTGTGCTGGTTGAAGGCTCCGTGACAGTATATCGGAACCGACTTTTTACTATTTTCCAGCTCACACAATATTTCCGCCGATTTCTGCCCCTGCTCTAAGAATCTCTCATAGCATTCATAAAACAGATGCTCAAAGGAATTTGTCTTGCTGTGACGCAGTATGTAGTTTTTAAGCTTTACTATCTGCGCACATTTGCGCTGAGCTTTTTCGTGCAGGCTTTCTACCTCGATATCCGAAGGCAGCGGATACTTTTCCAATATATTATGCAGCTGCGCCAATGCCCTGCTGCCGCCACGCATATCATCTATGCTGTCCGTGCTGCACTCTCTGCCTGCTCTGTAATCCTTCAATATGTATGCGGCCTCACAGTTGTCTCGCGATATGATACACTGCTCCTTTGTCTGTGATATCTGCTCCACATCCATGCCGTTTCTCTGGATAAATGCCAGCGTATCCCGCAGGGTGCATGCCCTTTGCTCATGCCCTCTGTACGGCACAAGCATTTTCTGCCCGATGCCTGTATCACATATATATGCACCTCTACCCTTTATTATCCTGCTTACTGTAAGCTCATATTTTTCCAAAGCCACTTCCGGCTGATTATACAAAAAAATCCCCCCTCATACGATTAATGCATCATAACTATTCAGATGCTTTTTAATCATATGAGAGAGGTTATTATTTTATTCGCAAGCTCTTTAAGTTTTTGTGCTTCATTGAGCGATGGGTCATCAAGCACCTGCTCATAAAGCCTGTCCAGGATATCGCCAAGCTTCGGTCCCGGCTCTACTCCCATTTTAATCAGGTCACTGCCATTTATCTTCATTTCCTTTTTGGATACACACTGGTGGTCTGCGAGGATTTTCCTGTATACACGCTCATATTCTGCGATGTATTCAAGCTTTTCTGCGCGCTTATACATGCTCTGTCCGAGCGTATCGGCTCTTTTCACCTCAAATAACAGCGGAAAAATTTCTGTCCCTATGCGGCTCATGGCACGCCTCACGTTGCGCTCCGTGATGGCCGGACGGTCATCATGCTCTTTTACGAGCTTACAGCAACAGTCTGTAGTCCTGTTATCAAACTTAAGGCGCCTGAGTATCTTTCTTGTCATATCCGCTCCCACAACAGGATGCTTCTTGAAATGATTCTGGCCTTCCTCGTCTGTCGTAATGCACACCGGCTTTGCCACATCATGAAGCAGCATGGTAAGCCTTAGGATTTTGTCCGCTCGCACATGCTCCAAGGTATGAAGCGTATGCTCACCGACACTGTACATATGGTGCTTATTGTGCTGTGGTGTCTGCATCATCACATCAAACTCCGGCATGAATACCGCTGTGAGTCCAAGCTCATACAAATCTCTCATCATCTGCGGATGGTCTGATGTCAGAAGCTTCACAAGCTCCACCTGGATTCGCTCTGCGCTGACCTTTGACATGGCAGGTGCAAGCTCTTTTATGGCTGCTTTGGTCTGTACCTCTATATCAAAGCCTAGCTGGGCCGCAAATCTCACCGCGCGAAACATCCTGAGTGCATCCTCACTGAATCTGTCGTGTGCACAGCCCACACATCTGATCACATGTGCTTTTAAATCTGCTATGCCGTCAAATTCATCGACGAGCCCTGCCCTATGATTATATGCCATGGCATTAATTGTGAAGTCACGCCTCTCTAAGTCGAGCTTCAGATTGGAGGTAAAGGTGACCTCCTTTGGATGGCGTGCATCCTCGTACTCTCCGTCTATCCTATATGTGGTGACCTCATATCCCACATGCTCCAGCATGACCGTGACTGTGCCATGCTGGATACCTGTGTCTATCGTATGGTCAAATATCGCTTTGACCTGCGCAGGCTTTGCAGATGTGGTGATATCCCAGTCCTGTGGTATCCTGCCAAGGAGACTGTCACGCACGCATCCACCTACCGCATATGCCTCGAAGCCATGCTCGTAGAGCCTGTCTATTATGAAGTTGACATTCTGCGGTAAATCTATGCGCATCGTTGGGTTCTCCTTTTTTATTTTGAATGACGCTCGCCAAAGGGGCACATTGCCACAGCATACAACTGTGACACATGCTCTCATAACTCCTTAGTCTGGTGAGAGTAAACACCTCCTGCGGCAGAGCTTATTAAGCGCAAAAAATCAAACGCGCTTACGCTTGAACGAGTATTTTTTGCGCCAGCTTCAGCCGCAGGTGGCATTAACTCTCACACACGACACGTCGTAAATCGAGCATGCGCCACAGCCGTATACTGCGTCAATGCGCCCCTCCGGCGAGCTGTTTATCATAATAATATACAAAAATAATTGCTAATTCGCGAAATAAATTTTCGTAGACGGATGATTACAAACGCAGGCGTAGCGGTACTACGCCGAGGCTTGTAACATTCGTATACGGGAATTTAGGCGCGAATTTAGTATGCCTTGCCCCAGTATACAAGTTTGTGCGCCGGCTTTCCACAGCATACGCATACGTCGGAAATCTGCTCCTGGTCACCAAATGGCATACAACGGCTTGTAACTGTTGTGTCCTCTTTGATTTTGTTCTCGCAGGCCTCGTCTCCACACCACATTGCACGGATAAAGCCAGGCTTTGTCTCTGCGATTGCCTTGAACTCATTGTAGTCGTGTGCATCGTTTATATGGCTTGCAAGGAATGCCTTTGCCTTCTCAAGCATGTCATTCTGCATTGTCTCAAGTACCTCTGCGAGCTTCTCATTTACCTCATCAAGTGAGACAACGATTTTCTCTCTTGTGTCTCGACGAACGATAACGCACTGGTTTTTCTCGATATCCTTTGGTCCAATCTCGATACGTGTTGAGATTCCCTGAACCTCCTGTGCTGCGAATTTCCAACCAGGTGTCTTGTCGGTTGCATCGATTTTCACGCGGAAATCCTTTGAGAGCTTGTCCCTGAGGTCGTATGCCTTGTCAAGTACGCCGTCCTTCTGCTGCTGGATTGGAATAACCATAACCTGTGTAGGTGCAATCTTTGGTGGAAGCACGAGTCCTGAGTCATCTCCGTGAACCATGATGATAGCTCCGATAAGACGTGTTGAAACGCCCCATGATGTCTCATGACAGTACTGTAATTTATTGTCCTTGTCTGTGTACTGGATGCCGAAGGCCTTAGGGAAGCCGTCACCAAAGTTGTGTGAGGTTCCTGACTGGAGTGCTTTTCCATCATGCATGAGTGCCTCTATTGTATAGGTAGCCTCTGCTCCGGCGAACTTCTCCTTGTCTGTCTTTCTTCCCTTTACCATAGGGATTGCAAGGTATTTCTCGCAGAAATCCGCATAGATGTTTAACATCTGTACTGTACGTGCCTCTGCCTCCTCGGCTGTTGCATGAACAGTATGTCCCTCCTGCCATAAGAACTCTGATGAGCGGAGGAATGGACGTGTTGTCTTCTCCCAGCGCACTACTGAGCACCACTGATTATAAACCTTTGGAAGGTCTCTGTGTGACTGTACTGTTTTGCTGAAAAGCTCGCAGAAAAGTGTCTCTGATGTAGGTCTTACTGCAAGTCTCTCCTGAAGTGTCTCAAGTCCGCCCTGAGTGACCCATGCAACCTCAGGTGCAAAGCCCTCTACGTGATCCTTTTCCTTCTGGAGCAGGCTCTCCGGAATGAACATTGGCATGTATACATTCTCTACACCTGTCTCTTTAAACATTGCATCGAGATTTTTCTGTATATTCTCCCAGATGGCATAACCATTGGGCTTAAAGATCATGCATCCCTTTACAGATGAATAATCCATCAACTCTGCTTTCTTCACAACGTCTGTATACCATTGTGTGAAATCTTCCTCCATGGAAGTGATGGCCTCTACTAATTTTTTCTCCTTAGCCATTGCTTTTCTCCTTTTATATTGAAATATTCTATGATATACAGGGCTTTTCATCCCTGCCCTGCACCACGCATGATTTGTTACTGCCACATATTATAAATAGTATAAACAGTAACGATAGTTTTACTAACATATATTATTCCATAAGCGAGCTGATGTCAATAAGCCTGAAAACTTGTTCTGCAGTGTTTTTCATATTTTTTTGAGCATTTTTGATATCCATAGCCTCGTTAAGCGTTGTTGCCCCTCTTATAATAGGAAAAAACGCATCTATGCCTTCTTTATTACATGCCTTTGCATCGTCAGTAACGCTTCCCGCAAGTGCGATAACTTTACATCCACTTTTTTTGCCTGCTTTTGCTACTCCGACAGGCACCTTTCCCATGGCGCTCTGTCCATCAAGCCTGCCCTCTCCCGTCACTACGATATCGGCATTTTTCAGTTCCTTGTCAAGCTGTATGGCGTTTAGCACTATATCTATTCCGGACTTAAGTTCCACGTTCTCGAGTCCAAATAGAAACGCAAATCCAAGACCTCCCGCAGCGCCTGCACCCGGTATATCGCTATAATGTTTTCCTGCAAATTTCTCAACACAGTCCGCATATTGTCTCATCATTTTATCCATCTGTGCTTTTTCATGTTCCTGTACACCCTTTTGCTTTCCAAAAATGTATACACAACCCAGCTCACCGCACAACGGATTCGTAACATCACAGGCTATTTTAAAATGGCATTGCTTTAATTCTTCCGGCACTTTATCAGCCTTGATTTTTCTTACTCTTGCAAGCGAACCAAATACCGGTGGAAGAATATTATCATCCTCATCATAGAACTCATAGCCAAGTGCTGACAGCATTCCTATGCCTCCCTCAGTGGTTGCGCTTCCACCTATTCCGATTATGAAATTCCGACAGCCCTTATGAGCTGCATCAAGAATCATTTCTCCAACCCCGGTGGATGAAGCTTTCCATGGATCAAGAGCACCATCAACAAGCGTTATTCCTGATGCTTCTGCCATTTCCATAACAGCAGTATTATCTTCAAGTATTCCATATACCGCGCGCACCTTTTGTCCCATCGGTCCTGTTACATCAGCATACTCATATGTGCCATTCATGCCCTCTACCAAAGCGGTTACGGTTCCCTCGCCGCCATCTGCAAGTGGTTTGACCACCACGTCCGCTTTCGGTATTGCCGCCAATATGCCTTCTTTACAGGCCGTCCCGGCCTGCATGCTGGTCATGCTTCCTTTAAATGAATCAATTGCTACTACAACCTTCATTTAACCATTCCTCTATTTTTTCTTAATATTTATTCATCTTTCTTATTCAGATCAATTATGTTCATTTTTCTTAAAATCGACTCTTTAATTGCTCCACTTAAATATGCCGGATTTAATTTACGTTTTGCATATGCCAAATAGGTGTCTTTTGTTTGTTCAATCAGAATAGCTGTAAAAAACCTTTCCCAACTGAAATAAAGCTTGCTCTCTACATACTCTGATGGATTACTCAATATGCTTCTTACTGTATTATTCTTTAAAATATCGGCATCCATAATCATCCATTCAAATGATTCAGGCAAATATAAGGCCACATTTTTTCTGCCATGGATAACCTGCAACACCCTGTCAATCTCGGAACCAAATGCCGCCCCATCTGCAATGACAAGTATTTTTTCACCTTTATGTTTGTTCAGATAATGAAAGACATTTGATTTTCCATTCATAGATTCACATTTCAAACCATTTTCTATACACACATGTTCAAAAAATTGATATCCTGAATTGCTGTCTTCAGTAATAATAGTCTCCGGACTCACTTTATCTTTATATGTATCTGTTCCATATATCCGATAGAATTCATGATAACTTTGTTTCAATGTCCCATATCTTCCAGATGTACGAATTCCATAGATTTCTTCTACGCTATATGGCAATGCTGGTAAAGCTTCCCTAGTAACAATTACATAATAATTATCTGTTTTTTGAATTGTATCTGCAAAATCTACTGTCGTTATGAATTCATTTCCCTCATCAATAAATACAATACAGTCTGATATGCCTGACAACTGCTCTTTCCATAAACTTCCTTCAACCACATGGCATTTTTTATCACATATCACCTCTACAGGTGTGCCGGTTGGATTATTCACAAAATCACGAATCATATCTACAAGTGTAGTTTTTCCAGTTGCACTGTCTCCCTGGATAATCGTCAGATTTCTCCGAAGTTCAAATTCATACTTTAAACGTTTTGTTGATACAATAACTTTATGTTTTCCTTTCATCGTATCCTCCTGCCATCAAACAAATTCACCTGCAATTGATACCAGTTCTTCCATGGTATGTACAATTTCATTCGTGTTAAGGATTCGGATGTCAAACGGTTCAACTTCAAATTTCATCAAATGACGTAAGTTTATTGTTCTGTCTTCTGTTTCTGCAATTTTTAATAACCATTTTGCACAATTATCTCCACAGGTCGATGCATTGAAAATTTTATTTTTTTCAAACTTCACCAAAATCAATGTTTTAACACCACCTGATAACCCTGTAGGCGGTATTTTTCCTAACACTGGGCTGTCGATTACTCCACTGTCCAAAACTATCGACTGATCCACATCCTTTATCATTTTCTTCACAAATGGATCTGTAATCCAGTTATCTTCATAATCATACTTGAAATACGATGCCGTATTATATACTGCTTCTTTCATATCTCCATAAAATATATTCAGCATACAAAATCTACTCCTCCTGTTAGATTAGCCTTGAATGTATTTTCCAAAACCTACGTAAGTGTTTACCATCATGAAGCTCCACGAATATATCAATCCGCTATACTTAGCTACAGTATAGCGGATTGATGGGCAAATTACAATTATTATTACCGGTCTTTATGCAGTTACATGATGCGCAACTGCAAGATTGTAAAGTGGTGCAAACAATTAGAAAGTGCATTTTCATGAAATTTGTGCTAGAATAACATGTTGTTGTAATATGCTAAGGAGAATTTAGAATGGAAAACTATAAAAGAGGACTGACAGCAGGAATCCCGATTGCGCTTGGATATCTGTCAGTTTCATTTACTTTTGGAATTATGGCGGTGTCATATGGACTATCCTGGTGGCAGGCTGTGCTCATTTCGATGACCACTGTCACATCTGCCGGACAGTTTGCAGGCATCGGAATTATGATGCATCCGGGACAGTATTTCCAGATGCTTATTTCACAGATTACTATTAATATAAGATATTCCTTTATGTCTATTTCGGTTGGTCAGAAGGCTGATTCCAGATTTAGTGGAATTTCAAGATGGATACTCGGCTTTATGATGACCGATGAGATTTTTGCCGTAGCAAGTCAGGAGGATTCTGTGAGCAGAAGCTTTTTTGCAGGGCTGTCAACTCTTCCATACATCGGCTGGGCTGTCGGTACGCTGATAGGTGCTATACTGGGAAGTATATTGCCGGATAGGCTTATGAGTGCGCTCAGTCTTGCTATCTATGGCATGTTCGTGGCCATCGTGGTTCCTGAGATGAAGAAATCACGTGCGGTCGTGTTTGTTGTGGTGCTTGCACTTGTGCTTAGCTGCATGTTTTACTACATACCGGTTTTGTCAAGGATTTCAAGCGGTATCACTATCACGGTTGTAGCTATTGTGGCTGCTGTTGTCGGTTCGCTGCTGTTTCCGGTTGCAGAGGATAATAAATAATTAAAATCAGGAGGCTATCACAAATGAAAAACAGTGTATTTTTTATATATTTACTCATACTCGCGGGCTCCACATATCTGATCCGCGTCATTCCTTTTATCGCAATAAAAGAAAAGATCAACAACAGCTTCGTGCGATCTTTTCTATACTATATTCCATATGCAGTTTTAACTGCCATGACTATTCCGGCAGTGTTTTATGCTACTAACTGGTGGGTTGGTGCCGCAGCAGGGCTTATCGCGGCTGTGATATTTGCATTAAAGGGCAAGGGTCTTACAACCGTGGCTGTGGCTTCCTGTGTGGCAGTATTTATTGTAGAGCTGTTCCACTAATTATTTATTTTCCACTTGAAAAGCCGTAACTAAAGTGATAGAATTTTGAACTGCGCGTTTATATTTTTTTAATAAATATTTTATAATTACCGAAAGGATAAATCAGACAATGAACGAATTAAGACCAAAGCTCTTTGATGTGATGAAGGGCTACTCAAAGGCGCAGCTGATAAAGGATATCATAGCCGGAATCATTGTAGCCATCATCGCACTGCCGCTATCTATAGCACTGGCGATTGCCTCAGGTGTCGGACCTGAGCAGGGACTTTACACAGCTATAATAGCAGGCTTTTTCATCTCATTTTTCGGCGGAAGCCGTGTGCAGATTGGAGGACCGACTGCGGCATTTGTAGTCATCATATACGGAATAGTTGCCGAATACGGCACTGACGGACTGATTGTGGCAACAATACTTGCCGGAATAATACTTGTTATCATGGGTATATGTCGTTTCGGCTCTCTCATCAAATACATTCCATACACCATCACTACCGGCTTCACATGTGGTATCGCTGTGACACTTTTTGTCGGACAGCTAAAGGATTTCTTCGGACTTCAGATGAAATCCGTACCATCCGAATTTTGGGACAAAATAATCGCCTACGGAAAAAACATAGGCACTATCAATGTAACCGCAACAGTTATCGGATTGCTGGCTGTTGCAATCATGCTCATCTGGCCTAAGGTGACCGACAAAATCCCGGGTTCACTCGTTGCGATAATTGTCACAACAGCAATTGTGTATTTTGCAAAGCTTGATGTAAATACCATAGGAAGCGTATATGGTCAGCTTGACTCGTCATTTCCCAAATTCCATGTACCGGCTATATCTATGAAGCTCGTACAGCAGATGCTCTCACCGGCATTTACCATAGCCGTACTTGCTGCAATTGAGTCGCTGCTTTCGGCTGTTGTTTCCGATGGAATGATTGGAGATACACATAAATCAAATGCTGAGCTTATAGGCCAGGGACTTGGAAATATCTTCTCTGGACTGTTCGGTGGAATCCCTGCGACCGGTGCTATTGCAAGAACTGCTGCAAACGTGCGAAACGGTGGACGCACACCTATAGCAGGAATCACACACTGCGTGACGCTTACAGTGATACTGCTCGTACTCATGCCTCTTGCTGCACTCATCCCTATGACAACACTTGCTGCTGTTCTGCTCGTTGTTGCTGCAAATATGGCTGACTGGGAATCATTTTTCCGCCTGTGCAAGAGTGCGCCAAAGAGCGATATCATCGTACTCGTTGCAACATTTTTCCTGACAGTATTTTTTGACCTCGTGGTGGCTATCGAGATTGGCGTTGTACTTGCTGCACTGCTTTTCATGAAGCGTATGGCTGAAACTGCCGATATCAAGGCATGGAAATACACCGACTCGCCTGATATCACACTGGGAGAAGCTGAAAAGCTCCGCGATATCCCACACTCTATCAGTGTTTTTGAGATATGCGGACCTATGTTTTTTGCGGCAGCAGACCAGATACTTAATATCAACAGTCATCATCACACAAAGGCTGTTGTCATCCGTATGAGAAGTGTTCCTGCTATCGATGCCAGTGCCATGAAATCACTCCATGAGCTTTCCAACCGTGCCAAGCGTAAGAATATCACACTCATTTTTTCACATGTCAATGAACAGCCTATGCATGTCATGGAAAAGGATGGTTTTATCGAGCTGGTCGGTAAAGAGAATTTCCATGAGAATATCGTGGATGCACTTGATTATGCGGAAAAGCTGGTCAGGTAAGCATAACTAACAGAATACTTATATCTATAAATGAAAAGATTCCATCAATACCATATTCGGAATGATGGAATCTTTTTTAATTTACTTTCTCCTGTCTATGCCGCTGTCACTGTAATAATATGCCTTACTTGCATACATTCTCCTGTCAGCTTCCTTCGCAATATCGTATACATTCTCCCATTCCTCCTCCAGACTGCTTACACAGCCATATGAGATGGTCATGGAATCGACGATTTCCCCTTTCCATTTTGCTACGCTGCTGTTGAAATGTTTTGTCATTGCATCAAGCTCATCCGGCTTTTGGGTGACTATCACCGTAAACTCATCTCCGCCTATTCTGTACACCCTGCCAAACTCACCAAAGCCTGTCTTCATGCATGCTGCGGCTGCGCAGATCATCTCATCCCCGGCAGCATGTCCATATGTATCGTTTACATGCTTTAAACTGTTTAAATCAAGTGATATATATATCCACTCTTTTTTCAAATCAAGCTTATTGATATCTGTCTCATAGGCATGTCTGTTCAGGCATCCGGTAAGCTCATCGGTATTTGATGTATAAAGCAGCTTTTCTTTCTCATATTTTTCCTTCATAATCTTTGAAAACATATACACCATGCAGCACGATGCGAGTATCAGATATATACCCACTACAAGCATTGCCACTACGCTGTTCGTCATATAAAAGGATCTTTCAATGGTGACGGCCACTATATATTTGTCATCTCTTCTGATTACACATCTGCAGCCGGTTCCGTCTACGCTAACCTGCCTTACTGTTGGCTTATTACCTTCTTTGATATCTGTCGGAATACCTAAATTACGAAAGCTTCTTCCTATTTTGTCACAATCTGTGGCTCCTTTAACCAGTCCTGTGTCTGCATCTGCCACATATATTTCCATGCCCTTGTACACAGGCATATCCGAAACCACTGTGGAAATCTCATTCTGCTTCAATTCGTCTAAAAGCCTCTGCGGCTTCAAGCCCACCTGTACCATCATTGTGCCAGCCTCATTCCAGGTAATGGCATACATCATCGCCTTTCCCTCTGATGTATTGGGCGTAACATCCTGACACATCGTAAGGCTCTTATCGGTGAGCATCGGTTTAAAATATGACATCTGAGTCCCCGAATCAAAGCTATAGCCAAAGTATTTTGGCACGCTTCCGCTGGTTATACGGCCTGTTTCATCAAACAGATGTATCTCATCCACCGACATCAGCTTTGCTATCTTTTGCAATTCCTCCACATCATTTTCTACCTGTGGCTTTGCATCTACGATATATGACACTGCCTTTGCCCTGACTATATAATCGTCCTTTAACGATTCTATAAGCTCCTCCTCACTCTGATCATTTTTATCGAGCACAGTGACAACACGATCTAAAAGAACCTTTGATACTCTATATGCATTTGTGTCATTGACATATTTCAAAATCCCCGCCTCGAGGAGCAGTGCTACTACGATTACTGCAACTGAGACCATTGCAAATCTTCGCTTATTCTTCATATCCAAATTATACCAAATCTATGCTGATTACGCTATGTTTTTTCTACAAAATTGATTACGGACCGCAGGTCACCGCCTGCCGGGGCAACGCACACACTCCCCGTAAGCTACGCTGCGCTGCTAAGATTCTGTACGAAATTATGCTTACAGTCTTTCTATGCTTGACGAAACCGTCGAAACGCGCCGTCCGTGGCGCGGTTCTCCTCGCCCCTGCGTCCATGCAGGAGCGTTTCTGTGTTTCATGGCATAATTTCTACAGTATCTAAGCTGCTTCGCTATTCGCTTACGGGGAGTGTGTGCATTGCCCCGGCAGGCGGTGACCTGCGGTCCTTACTCTGTGTCAGAACATACGAAACATTTATTGTGGCTTCGGTATCTGGCAGTCAACATACAGGATGTGGTTTATCAGCCAGTCTGTGAGATATTTGAGGATTCCCATTATCTGCTCATCCTGATCTATCTCCTCATCACTGTGATGCTCAATGAACTCATCCAGCTTTTGTACAAATTCCATATGCTGAACCTTCTGTGTAAACATCTTCTTGTAATGGATTGATTCCATGTACTGCTCCTCGTCAGCAAAGTGCTTTACTGTGTAGTCGCGCAGCTTCTCCAATATGATATCCATCTTATCATATTTATCCGGTGT
Organism: uncultured Agathobacter sp.; assembly: GCA_934365945.1. Taxonomy (GTDB): domain Bacteria; phylum Bacillota; class Clostridia; order Lachnospirales; family Lachnospiraceae; genus Roseburia. The sequence goes on from CAKRNE010000001.1 coordinate 179,444, forward strand.
AAACTCGTCATGCAGCAGTTCATATGCTTCATCTGCATATTTAAATAACTGCTTGTGCTCTTCATCAATCATATCTATTCCTGTATAATATTCTGGTTTCATTTCATACATAATTTCATCCTTCTTTCTTATGTAGTAATATATCAACTTTATGTAGTATACTAAATATACTTTGTCATATGCACCATAGCCTGACTTCGTAGTGTTAAGCCCACATCCGGACAATTAAAATTATATCATTATCTATCATATAATTGCAATTTGTATGTTACTGTTTTATCATTAGCAACACTTTGACATCCCAACCAAAATGACTTATGATGTATAATGTAAACAGGTTGCCGGGCGCATTGATGTTTGAACAGTAACCGGGGCGATTATTTCAGGCACCAAAACCATAAAATATGGTTATATGCATAGGGGGCAAATCACATGCAAAATTCCAAAGAAAAAACTCTTTCCCAAAGGATTACAGAGAGAATTATCAAATATATACTGGATGAAAACCTGCAGCCTGGCGACAAGCTTCCGAACGAAACCGTAATGTGTGAACAGCTGAATGTTGGAAGAAGCTCTTTGCGCGAAGCCATGCGTGCGCTCGCTTCACGTAATGTAATCACCATACGCCAGGGCTCCGGTTCATATGTTTCCACCACTCCCGGGATGATTGATGACCCCCTTGGTCTGACCTTTGTTGATGATAAGCAGAAGATGATAAAAGACCTGATGGAAATCAGATTTTTACTCGAGCCCTCCATAGCAGCCATGGCCGCTATCCGTGCTGATGAGACAGATATAAAAAATATCCTTACTGCATGTGAAAATACCGAAAAGCTCCTTCTTGCAAATAAAAATCACACTGAAAAGGATATAGCATTTCATACTGCTATTGCCTTAAGCAGCAAAAATATAGTTGTTCCAAAGCTGGTTCCTATCATCAACAGTTCAATTCCTCTGATCAGTGAGTCTAAAGAATTCACCCTACGGGATGAAGCCATCGAAACTCATCGTGAAATTGCAGATGCGATTGCAGCCCACGATGCCGTCCGTGCCCACGATGCGATGTATCTGCATCTGATCTACAACCGGAAGCATATAAACTCCATAAATTAATGGCTGTACGGTCATCACCGGTCACACTGTGATGTGACCGGCAGTACTTTACGCCTCATATATTGCGGCACAAAAGCCACCCTGTTTCTTACTTTTATACATTGCCTCATCCGCTTTGCAATAAAGTGAATCATAGCTGATATCTGCTATTCCGTCATAGAAGCATGCTCCAAGGCTTAGTGTTATCCTCCTGTCGCCCAGTGCCTTGATGTTTAGTTTTTCTGTTCGTTTAAATATTCTTTCAAATATTTCATTGGCATTCTTTTTCTCTGTAACTCCCTGAAAATACATAGCAAACTCATCACCGCCAAGACGCATGATAATATCATTTTTTCTGCAGACGTTCTGCAGTGTATGGGCGATTGCAATAATCACATCATCTCCCACTGAATGTCCATAGGTATCGTTGATTGACTTAAATTTATCGCAGTCGATAATACACATCATGCCCTTTACCTTGTTATGCAACGACTGTTCTATAAGGCTTTCACCATGTCCACGATTATAAATTCCTGTCATAAGGTCTGTCTGTGCCATGCTTAAGAGACTGTTTTCTCTTTCCTTCTGCTCGTCAATGCTCTCTATACAGTATATGACATGAAGCAATCTGCCATCGTTGTCATAATCTACCGGTATAAACCTGCCACGGCACCAGCCAAATGCTGTTCCGTAAAATTCACTGACTATCGATGCTCTTCCGTCAAGCCTTTCCTCTACTGTATCTATATCCGCGAATGCAAGCTCCTTCGACAGATATTCATTTGCGCAACAATTTTTTAACAGCTTTTTTATATGTATTTCAAAGCTGCCATCTGTAGTGTCCTCAAATCCATTATCAGCATTTTTAATCACCTCATATCCATGTGTCTGAACGTTGATGTAATGAATAAAAATGTAAATCTGCGCAAATGCAGCATATCCCATAAATCTTGCCATGCGGTTTGTTTTGTTGTGTGTATCACGTATTTTAATCATCGAAATGATCAGTGTGGACAGCATATCCAAAAACAGTGTAAGACCAATACTGTCGGTATCAGGCGGATTATCCACGCCAAAAAAGCCACTGATTTCATTCTCATATCTGAATGGAGCAACAACGAGCCTGTGTATATTCTGTCCACTGAGCAGCTCATACGAATCCGGATGTGTTTCCTTTATGTCCTCCATATCCTCTATTATGACATTTTTTTCCTGATCAAAAAGATCATACCACCATCCTATAAGCTCCATTGGTACGCTCTGCAGATTATCAATCTCAGGATTCACACCCTCAGCACACCATTCGTATGTATTTCTAGTGATGTTTTTCTCCCGGCAATCCTCAAAAATATATATCCTGTCTGCGCCTATATGCCTGCCAAGATAGCCGATAAACTCATTAAGCTGTTCGTCAGGTGTGCCATAGCTGAGTGCTGACCTTATAGCTTTGTTAATAGTCAGTTCGTATTTAATAACTGTTTTCATTTGTTATATTCCTTTAAAAATACGCCTTTTTCACATGGCCTGCCATACTGATATCCCTGCATATAATCAACATGGATTTCTTTCATTGCGCAAGCCCACTCTTCCTTCTCAATTCCTTCAATGCAGATTTTTACATTTACACTGTGAACCATCTCTATAATTTTTCTGAATAGCTCATAATCCTTTTCGCTGCTCATCGCTCTTGCCGTAAAATCCTTGTCTATCTTTACATAGTCCGGGTTCATCTCACTGATATAGCGGAGATTTGAGTAACCGGTTCCGAAATCATCGATTATGAACTGGATTTTATTATCCTCGAGTCTTTTCCTGAATCTGCAAAAATATGGCGTCATATCCATGAAACCACTCTCTGTCATTTCGATACAGATGGATTCCGGCCTCAGATGGTTTGCTTTGATAGCGGTGAGGATTTTATTTGCCATCTTTACACGCATAATCTGTATGTATGATACATTGACATTTATCCTGAAATCCACAATATACTGCTGCATTTCACGGCACATTTTTGCTGCCTCATCCAATACAAACTCTCCAACCGGAATGATGAGCCTGCTCTCCTCCAGTAAAGGAATAAACTCAACCGGAGAAATCATTTCATCGCCCTCATCCGAATGCATGAAAAACCGTAAAAGTGCCTCTGCTCCGATTATTCGGTCAGCACTATTTAAGATAGGCTGGTAATATACCTCAAAGCCTTCAAAATCATTTGCAGTTGCGCTGCGAAGCGCACTCAGGATGGTATTTTTGCGCAATGACGCCTTATAATCCTCATCATCAAAGAAATAAATGCTTCCTCTGCCTCTTTTTTTGGCACTTTTCAAAGAAAAGTCCGACTTTTTCCTGCACTCTTCCGCGCCCTCTGCCAGTGTAGATATATCGGTCACTCCGGCAGAAACCGAAAAGATTGATTTATAGTTTTCATCTACTATAAACTCATCAATCTTTTCACCTATCCTGTTGAACAACTGCACCACATCATCCTGTGATTTGCTAAGCATATCCACAAGCATATACTGGTCTGCAACAAGATGATATATTCTCTGACCGCTTGAGAGACATTCTGCTATGCATTCAGCCACTCTTTTGAGTATATAGTTGCCATATATCTGTCCCTGAACATTATTGATTGTCCCAAAATCGTCAATGCCAATCTGTATGAAATAGCCTGACAGCTTCTCTTTGGGCTGCAAATAGAGATATGATGCCATCTCCTTTTCACCAAGCAGTCCGCTGATATTGTCAGCCCTCTGCCTTGTTCCTGTCTCGTTCATACAACCGATAATATAACGCGGTTTCCCCGCCTCGTCATTGATGACGTCTCCACGGCAGTTAATCCATACCGGTAGATTCTTCCTGTTCATCAAACGGCAGAGCAGATTGTACCTTTTTTCGTTTCCATCATATATTTTACGCTTGTGATTTTCGAACAGCTTACGGTCTTTCTCATAAACCAGCGTACGAAGATGCTTTATTGCATCATTCATAAATTTATCAGAAAGCATAAAACGCTCTACTGCTGACTGTGATGTTCTCAGTGTATCATTCTTCAAATCTATAATATATAGATAATCATCCATACAAGGTGCAATTAGGTCAATCAGACTTCCTGTTTCTATCTCGTCAAGTATTTTATATGCATCAAAAGCCATCATTAAAATTCACTTTCTTATATTAGTCTTCAAAGTCTGAGATTTTGAATTTTGCTATCATTTCACTCAGATTTTCAGACTCGCTGCTCATCTGCTGGCTGGCTGCCGCACATTCCTGTGATGTTGCTGAATTGGTCTGTACAACATCATTGATCTGCTCAATTCCTTCGTTAATCTGCTTGATCTCACTGGTCTGGGTCTCCAGTGTATCAGCTATATTAATCACCTCTTTTGTAATCACCTTAGAGTTCTCTGCTACTTCTTCAAGCTGTGAGGCTGTCTGCTCTGCAATATTCATGCCTTTTTCAACAGCTTGCACAGATGTCTCTATAAGCGCAGCTGATTCCTTTGCAGCCTGTGCACTTTGATCGGCAAGCATATTTACCTGATTTGCCACAACCGCAAAGCCTTTTCCTGCCTCCCCTGCTCTTGCTGCCTCAATAGAAGCATTTAATGCAAGCAGGTTGGTCTGTGATGCAATCTCATTAATGGTTGATATAATCTGGTCAATCTGTTTAGAAGCTTCGTTGATTTCATGCATAGATGTAACCATCTCCTGCATCTTTCCGTTGCTTTCCCAAATTGCCTCTCCAAGTTCATCCACTCTTCCGCTGATTTTCTTTGCACTCTCTGAATTCTGCTCTACCTGCTCTGAAACTCCCGTAACTGTCGCTGTCAGCTCCTCTACAACTGCAGCCTGATTTGTTGCACCGTCTGCAAGGTCATTTGAGCTTGCAGCTACCTGCTCTGCTGCACCTGAAACCTCGCTTGATACATTCTGGATTCCTTTTATGGTGACTGCCATACTTTTTTCAAATTCCATAAACGAATGTAAAATACCTACAAAATCGCCCTTCCACTCTACTTCAGGCTGTACATCAAAATGTCCCTCCGCAAAGAGCTTCATCGCCCTGTCTATATCATCCACATATGAGCCGAGAATACGGATAGACTTTCTCATACTGTGTGCCAATCTACCGATTTCATCCTCTGAACGGTACTCAAGTGCGCTGTGAAGATTTCCTTCTGTCAGCTCCTTTGCCACATCCTCGATTGCATGTAACGGTTCAAGGATTGTATCAAGCACGATCTTCCCTGTTCTCTTTGTCAACTGCCATGCACATGTCAGACAGACAATTATGACTATGAGTCCGACTGCAGCACATACGTATGTACTTACAACTGCCTGATGGCTTCTTTCGTCAGTCAGCTTACCGAGTTCCTTTGCAAGCTCAACAGTTTTATTTAACTTTGGTGTACACTCATTGATAATCTGATCAACAGCCTCATCCTTCTGTCCGGCTTTAATCTTATCCATGATTGAGTATCCGGTATTTGCCCAGTCAGAAAGAGCCTTTGAATATTCATTATACTGATTCTCAGGAACGATACCTGATTTTTTTATTGTTTTTAACTGCACATCAACATCCTCGAGCTTTTCTTTTGCTCCCTGCTCATAGTCTTCATACGTAGACTTGTCAGGATTAAGTGCCATCTCTCTTACATTTCTAGCCGCTGCAGTTACATTTATTCTACATACCTTAACCGCCTGGTCGGCAGCATTTACCTTGTTTACATAGTTTAACATATTGAAAAACAACACACCAATGACCGCAATCGAAAGCAGTCCCGAAATAAGCATCATGGTAATAACCATTTTGTAGCCATAGTTAATCCTTTCACCCAAATGCATGTTTTCCAATTTCTTTTTCATTGCACCTTTTTTTGAAGACATAGTTTGTTATTTCCTTCCTGTATTATTTGTACTACCCTAAATGTCAATTCATCAGACGAATTTAATATAGTACTTTTTTTCCAAGAGCGCAATACTATATACTTAACAATTTTTTAAGTGAAATTTCCTATTTAATATTTATTTTTGCACAAAATGGTAGAATTTTTTCGTAGTTTTGTCAAAATACGTATGATGTTTTATCTTGTTTTATGTAATGATGTAAGCCCCGGCTGCCTGCCCGGCTTATCGTTGTATATTACAAAAAGATCAGCTCAGAAGTGAAAATGCAAATACCACGATGCCGAGTATCACAAGCACAATACCTGTGGCACGGTTTAAGGTTTTTGCGGATGCCTTGTTTGCAAAGACCGCTGCAATTCTCGCCCAAAGGAGTGTAAATGCAATACATAAAAGCATCACAAACCAGTCCGGTTTTCCACCGATGGCAAAGTGCGAGGTTGCGCCTGTAAAGGCTGTAAATGCCATGATAAATACACTCGTTCCTACTGCAGTCTTAAGCTCATAGCCAAGCACTGATGTGAGGATCAAAAGCATCATCATGCCACCGCCTGCGCCTATGAAGCCACAGATAAATCCGATGATTACGCCACAGATTATTGACTGGATAGCTCTCTTTTTAGCTGATACTCCCTGCATAGCCTCCTTTGTAGTCATGACAGGACGGAGTATGAACTTGATTCCGAGTAAAAATGTCATAAACACTGAAAAGTTGCCCATTGTTGCTGAAGGCACGAGGCTTGATACATAGCTTCCGACAACTGTGAAGCTCAAAACCGTGACCATCATTATGAGTCCGTTTTTTACATCAAGGTTCTTGTTCTTTCCATATGTATATGCCGATACTGCGCTGGCAAGTACATCGGATGACAGGGCTATTCCCACTGCCATATACGGATCCATCCCCAAAAAGGTGATGAGCATAGGGCTTATTACTGCCGCTGCACTCAGTCCTGCAAAGCCGGTTCCAAGGCCTGCGCCCATACCGGCAAAAAATGTTACTACTATAGTTATTAATGTGTTCATTTGTGTGATTTCCTCCTGATTATTTCGTCCAGATTATTCTCAATCTGTTCCATAATAATTGTCAGCTGCTTATTTAATACAATTATAGAGCTATCTCCACATTTTTACCGCAGAATGCAACTCCATATTTTGTTATTTCTATTATTCCTCTGTCTCTCATATCTGTATCATAATTTTTGTCTTCTATCTGCTGCAGCGCCTCCTGAGCCGACGCCTCTAGCATTTTTTCTTCTTTGACCGATTTAAACTCCATTATAATTGCAGGCATTGATGAAACCTTTGGCTCCAATGTCAAATCAAATCTGCCATCACCTGATTCGCGGTTTGACCTGATATAATACATCGCAGACATCCCGGCAGATAAACCAAGCATCAGCCCATGATAAAAGCCTTCCGCGGCACCGTCAAAACTGCTTGCGCACGTCAGCATATACTTTCTTAGAGCTGCTTTCAATTTCTCTCCGTCCTTTAGATAAAGTGCCTTTTCCAGCTCTGCCATCACATTTTGGGTCATATTATTTCTAATCCAGAATAATATTTCTGAATTATATACTCTTCTGATTTCCCGGTTCGGAAGAGCAAGCTCAACAAATGTACCAAATTCTGTTTCTATTGCAGGGTTTAGCGTCTTTAAATAACCGGAAACCAGAAGAAAACTAAATATGCTATCTGCACCATCTGTTATTCTTGGATATATCACATCCATATTTAATGATGTTTGCACTGATTTGCCCTGAATAAGCGAAATCAGATCATCTGCAATTTCAGGTGTCAATGATTTCATTATCTCTCGAATAATCTCATTATCACTTGTATTTGTCCAGAATGGTTTGGGTGTGCAATCATTATTAAAGTAGTTTGCCACCGACCATGGATTGTATATGTCTGTATTTCCAAACATATATCCATCATACCATTCCATTAATTGAGCCTTTTTTTCAGCACAACCATAATAGTCAGCCATTATGCTAACCTCATCCGATGTAAATCCAAAGTACTCACTGTATTTATCATCAAGCACCGAATTTACCACCAGATTATTCAGACCACTAAACAGATTTTCTTTAGAAACACGCAATATTCCTGTAAGCACGCCAAATGCAAGCGCCGGATTATCCTTCAAGCCGCCTGACATAAAATTTCTCATAAAGGTTATTACATCATTATAAAAGCCCTTCGAATGCCCCTGCTGAATCGGTGTATCGTATTCATCAATTAAAATAACTACCTTACTGTGATGATACTTTTCCAGCATGCGGCTCAAATACAACAGTGCTCTGGCGTATTCCACATCGCTTAATTTTCCCTTCTGCAGTCTGTTCAAATAATCACGTTCCACCTCATCACAGGCATCCCACGAAAAAAGCTCCTGATGCCTCATATATTCATCTCTTATAACAAGTCTTACAGCCTCTAAGGAGTCATTCCAGTTATCAAATTTTACATCCTTAAAGGTAATGTATATAACAGGATATGCGCCCTGTTTTTCACGATATTTTTCACCGCACGACCATATTTTTTTATCCCGAAAATATATAGAGCTGTCAGAATCCGTTTTTTCAAAATAAACCTTCAACATGTCCATGGCAAGTGTTTTACCAAACCTTCTTGGTCTGGTAAACAGTGTGACTGTCGCATGATCATCTATTAAATCACGGATTAACAAGGTTTTATCTACATAATAACAGTTTTTCACAGTATCCACGTACGATGTACTTCCTACTGCACACGGAAGCTTTTCATCCTCAAGGCTCTTTCCCCTTTGATAAGTATAAACCGATATCTCCGGTATTTTCCATCTTCGTCCATCCTGATAAGCCCCACTGATTTCTCCGTTGTTGCACAGTCCTACCACTCTTCTTACAGAAATCCCTAACAATTCAGCAGCTATCTTACTTGAAATATACTTGGTTTCGGTCATTTTCTCCCTCCGTTCGGAAATACTCAGCTATTTATCGGAAATATTATAGCATTCTTCGGAAATAATATCAATCATTCGGAAATTGCTTATTCTTTAAGCTTATTCTTTAAGAAATACCATCTATAAATGCTATTGAACACCTTGAAAGTATTCTGCTGTCATGGTAATATATGTAATTGGCGCTTTGTTGCACATTTTAAACACCGGCTAATCTACCGGTGATTTTAATTTTAATAACTAAAGCTTCCTACATATATAATATAGGAGTTTTAAATTAACAATCATTTACAATAGGAGGAATTATGAGTCAGGAAACAAATTCAGCCCCTGTAACAGAGAACAAGATGGGAACCATGCCTATCGGCAAGCTTGTATTTAACATGTCTTTGCCTATGATGATTTCCATGCTCGTACAGGCTCTATACAACATCGTGGACAGTATTTTCGTTGCAAAGCTGTCCGAAAACGCACTCACAGCAGTTTCACTTGCTTTCCCTTTGCAGACACTCATCATCGCTGTCGCAACCGGTACCGGTGTAGGTGTAAATGCGCTGCTGTCAAAATCACTCGGCGCCCATAAATACGACGAGGCCAACAAAATCGGCATCAACGGTGCCGTACTATATGCATTCAGCTACGTAATATTTCTGATTCTCGGACTTACAATCGTAAAGCCTTTTTACATGAGTCAGATTGGAAATGCTGATGTCGAAATCATGGATATGGGTGTGAGCTACCTGAGTACTGTTATGATTTTTTCATTTGGTATTTTTGCCGAAATCTATTTTGAGAGGGTACTTACCTCGACAGGAAGAACTATTTTCAGCATGACCTCACAGCTTTGCGGTGCCATCACAAATATCGTTCTGGATCCTATCATGATCTTTGGACTGCTTGGTTTCCCTAAGCTCGGCGCTACCGGTGCCGCTGTGGCAACCGTTGTGGGTCAGTGCGTGGCAGCTGTTGTTGCTTTTGTCTGCAACCACAAATTCAATCATGATATCAAGCTGAGCTTCAAGGGCTACAGCCCGGATTTCAAAATCATGGGAACCATTTATGCTATCGGTATTCCGTCGATCATCATGCAGTCTATAGGCTCAATAATGACATATGCCATGAACAGAATACTTATCGGCTTTTCATCGACTGCCGCTGCGGTTTTCGGTGTTTATTTCAAGCTACAGAGCTTCTTCTTTATGCCTGTATTCGGACTGAACAACGGAATCACACCTATCATTGCCTTCAACTACGGTGCTCAGAACAGGAAGCGTATGGTTAAGACAATAAAGGTCAGCCTGATAACAGCATTCTGTCTGCTCTTCGTTGGCTTTGCCTGCTTTGAGTTCATACCACAGGTGCTTCTTGGAATGTTCAGTGCCTCTGACGATATGCTCAAAATCGGAGTACCTGCGCTCAGAATAATCGGAGTGCATTTCCTCATCGCATGGTTTTGTATTATCGTCGGCACAGTATTCCAGGCTTTGGGAAAGGCTGTCTTTTCCATGATCGTATCAATCATGCGACAGCTTGTGGTTTTAATTCCAGCAGCTTACATTCTTTCAAAGCTCGGTGGACTCCACGTAGTATGGTGGGCTTTCCCGATAGCAGAGGTGATATCCTTTACTGTTTCAACATTATTCTTAATCAGGATCAACAGAACTATTATCTCAAAGATTCCTGATGGAAGCGATGTGCTGTAAGAAAACAATTTTACTTGAATTTTAAAATGATTAACAATAAAATCCGCTGCATTATATCATGTGCGTAATCATCTGATATAGTGCAGCGGATTTATTATATTTATGTCATATTTTCACATATTCTGATTTCTGCACCAGCTTGGTGCAGCTTATGAACCGACTCCATCTTGCGTATTATCTTGCGTATTTTCTTCCTCTATTATACGTATTTTATGTTGCCGGTCACACTGTTCGGTGTGAACAGTAACGATTTTATATAAAAAGTGTAATCTGCAGATTCAAACCTCTTTTAAAAAATGCGATTTTGTGGTAAAATAGCAAAAAAGAAAATGCGATTTTGTGGTAAATCGTTGAAATAAAAAATGCGATTTTGTAGTAAAACATCAAAATAAAAAATGCGATTTTGTAATTTTATTAGGAGAATGTCATGTTTAAGCGAAAAATATATGATAAATTATTGCAATGGAAAAAGGATTCCGATGGTAAAACAGCACTCTTAATCGAAGGAGCCCGTCGTATAGGCAAGTCAACCATCGTAGAGTCATTTGGACGAAATGAATACAAAAGTTATATAATCATTGATTTCTCAATCGTCTCAAAAAATATACGTGAACTGTTTGAGGATATTTCAGATCTGAATTATCTGTTTTTGCAGTTGCAGCTCCAATACAAAGTAGATCTCTATGAGAGAGAGTCTTTGATTATTTTTGACGAAGTACAATTATGCCCCCGCGCAAGACAGGCTATCAAATCACTTGTAAAAGATCACCGATATGATTATATAGAAACCGGTTCTCTGATTTCTATCAAAAAAAACGTACAGGATATACTTATTCCAAGCGAAGAGAGAAAGCTAAGCATGTATCCTATGGATTATGAAGAATTTTTATGGGCTTTGAATGATGAAACAACTATTCCCCTAATCCATAAACTATTCGATTCTCAAAAGCCCTTCGGAGAAGAGATTAATCGTAAATTGATGCGTGATTTCCGTCTTTATATGCTTGTCGGGGGAATGCCGCAGGCAGTTGATGAATATATCAAAACCAATAACTTTCGTAAGGTTGACGACGTAAAGCGTGATATTCTGAATCTTTATGAAGACGATTTCAAAAAAATAGATGCTACCGGAAAAATATCTATGCTTTTTGATGCAATTCCTGCGCAGCTAAACAAAAATGCTTCGCGATATCAGGTATCAAGCGTACTGACAAACAATCGCGCCGATACTACACTTGAACTGATTGCAGAATTAAAAGACTCGAAAACTGTTTTGGTATCATACCATGCAAATGACCCAAGTGCCGGTATGTCAACCAACAAAGACTTAACCAGGTTTAAACTATTTTTGTGTGATACCGGGCTGTTTACTACATTGATGTTTAAAGACAAAGATTTCACAGAAAACATAATTTATGAAAAATTGTTAAATGACAAGCTAGGAACTAATCTAGGCTATCTTTACGAAAATGTAGTTGCACAGCTTTTAACATGTAATGGCAACGAATTATTTTACTATACTTTTTTTAATGAAAGTTCTCGCCATAATTACGAAATAGATTTTCTTATTGCCAAAAAAAATAAGGTTTGCCCTATTGAAGTAAAATCTAGTGGCTATAAAACCCATAAGTCCCTGGATGAATTTTCAATAAAATTTTCAAACCGTATTCTTCAAAAATATCTCGTATATACAAAGGATTTCTCAAAAGACAAAGACATACTCTGTCTGCCTGCTTATATGATTTCGTTTTTGTAAAAAGAATACTTTTTAAATATGATTTTAATACACACACTTATATGGAGGATTAAGACATGAAATTTATATCGTGGAATGTAAACGGACTGCGCGCATGCGTCCAGAAAGGTTTCCTTGATTTTTTTAACAGTATAGATGCGGATTTCTTTTGTATACAGGAGTCCAAGCTACAGGCGGGACAGATTGACCTTGACCTGACGGGCTATCACCAGTATTGGAATTACGCCGAGAAAAAAGGCTATTCCGGCACAGCCATTTTCGCCAAAAATGAACCATTATCTGTGTCTTACGGTATAGGCATTGAGGAGCATGATAAGGAAGGACGCGTCATCACACTTGAATATGACAATTTCTATCTCGTTACCTGCTATACTCCAAACTCACAGAATGAGCTGAAAAGGCTGCCGTACCGTATGCAGTGGGAGGATGATTTCAGAGAATATCTTAAGACACTCGATGCCAAAAAACCTGTCGTACTGTGCGGTGATCTGAATGTCGCACACAATGAGATTGACCTGAAAAATCCAAAAACAAACCGCAAGAATGCAGGTTTTTCAGACGAGGAACGTGCTAAAATGACAGAGCTTTTAGGTTCCGGTTTTACCGATACCTTCAGATATTTTTATCCGGATGCCGAGGGTATATATTCCTGGTGGTCATACCGTTTTAAGGCACGCGAGAAGAACGCAGGCTGGCGTATCGACTACTTTATCACATCAAAGCGCATCAACGATAAGCTGCAAAAGGCAGCGATCCATACCGATGTGCTCGGTTCAGACCACTGCCCTGTAGAGGTTGATATTGAATTTTAAATTTAATGTTATATACTACTTTTCAATATAGTTAAACCTCTGTGTTTTAAATAATATTCTTGAAGCAATAAAACTTATGATTGATATGCCAATATTTAACCATACTGATATTATGTAGAAACTATCCTCTACATAATGAAACTTATCATCAGTTTCTGTAAATACAATTGGAAGAATATTGGCATATTGATTCATTCCTGTTGCCCCATCCACAATACCTATTATCCAAGTTATATCATGACTTGCACTAACAACCTGAAATAAGCCATATGCCTGAGCACCTACTATTCCAACAAAAAGTGATGCCATTATTATTGCTCCAAGTACAGAATTATTTATTTTCTTGATAACAAGCAAAAGCATGATCAGCAATGATAAAAATGAGAATATCGCAACCATTTTACTAAGTAAATATATCATTCCAACTTTTATTAAAGATTTCACTGCATTATCCGGCAGAATGATCAAATAGCGTACCATACCAACAACGAAAAATAGTAACATATATGTTCCAAACACAATTGCTTTCATCCATAAAAGCCTATATTTACTAATCGGAAGTAAATGCAACATTCTATCTTTATTCAAATAAAAAAATGAAAACAAATCATAAATTGTCAGAAATACAATTCCTACCCATGATAGCATTTGCCATATTGAATAAATCATATCTACCCCTTCAACCATCGGTATTATATGCAAAATATGAAGTATATCTAATAAAAATTCTATTCCCAAGATTGTTTCCCAGAAATATTTATATCTCATATATTCATTTTTCCAAATGCTCATCTTAATTTCTCCTTAAAAATTGTCTCAAGATCTGCTTTGTTTTCTTTTTTTAGACTTTGCACATTATCATGCAAAATAACTTTCCCGTCTTTCACCATGATAATGCTATCGAACAATGACTCTACATCACTAATTAAATGTGTGCTGATAAAAACAATACTTCCTTTTTTTCGCTCACTCTTGATCATTTCCATTATGTCATCCCTTGTCAAAGGATCAACAGCAGCTAATGGCTCATCAAAAATATAAACATCCGAATTTCTTGAAAGTGCAAGAACCATATGTATCTGTTCAAGCATACCTTTGGAACATTGAGAAATTTTCTGATTCAATTTCAATCCAAGTTTTCCTAACAATTTTGCAGCTTTATCTGAGTCGAAATCATTAAAAGCATCCTTATAATATTTTATCGCATCTTCTAATTTCATGTATCTATATATAAAAGGTTTATCCGGAAGATAAGAAATATCTTTAGCACAGATTCCTTTTACTGCGCCTGTATAGTTATTTATAGAACCAGTCAATACACTTATTAATGTTGTCTTACCGGCACCATTTGGTCCGAAAATTCCTATAATCGAATTTTCTTCCTTTATCGACAAATTTATATCTTTTAAAATATGTGTTCCATCTAACGAAACATTTAAATTTATTATTTCTATCATAGTTATTTTTCTTCCTCATCAATTACGTCCATACTATAAAAAAAAGCAGATACAGTTTCAGCAATCTTAGCTATCATGGCATTTCTCCTTTTCGCTTGCTGATACTATATCTACTCTCATTTTTATATTTTATCAATAATTTGTCCTATTATGTACATTTTTCGACTTAAACTGCATATTGTCCGGAATATCTAAAAGCATATCACAGCAAAATTTATTGTCGCTTTCATAAAATTCAATAGAACCATTATATTTTTGTACTACTTCTTTCATGGAAAGAATACCCAATCCATGTACCTCTTTTTCATTTTTTGTAGATATCAAATTCGGATTATATTCCAATACAGAATTAGTTATCGTATTTTTTACCGATATCATAAAGAAGTTATCTACATTCCTAAGTTCTAAATATATTTCATTATTACCATCGCCTGAAACTCCTTCTATAGCATTGTCCAAAGCATTCCCCAATAGTACACACAGATCCAGATCTGAAAATTCAGGTATTTCATTTGCAATATAAATATATATTTTAATATGTCTATCGGAGCATATCTTACTTTTACTGTTTATAATGTAATTTACTACATCATTATCGCAAAAGACTTTATTCGAAATTCCATCCAATACGGTATCGTTATATTTTTCCATATAATCTACAGCTTCATTAATTTTTCCCGAATGCAGCATTGTCAATGCCACCTGAAAATGCTGTTTAAGATCATGACGAATACTTCTGACCGACTGATACAGTATTTTGGTTTCCTCAACACTTTTCTCCTGGCTCTTAAAAGCCTGTTGCAAAATACTATACTCAAGCTGTTTTGCATGGTCCTTCTGCATATTCACATATAGTACATATACTAAAGAATTTGTCATCAGTATTCCCAATATTGATAGAATTGAAAAAATATGTTGCATCGGTGACAATTGTTCTTCAATATTAATTATAATCAATGAAACAAAAGACATTGTAAATATTGATATAACAGGAATTATCAATAACACAAACCACTCATTCCATTTCAGGGAATATGTGCTGTCTTTTTTTGTTCTTTTTATCATAAACCGCGTCAAATAAAACAAAACTATCTGAATTACAACTACCCCTACAAAACGATATAAGTCCTTTTGAATCACAAGATCCAAATAACCCTTTCCTATAATACATCCCTCAATGCTAAGCACAACTGCCGTAATCCCCATGATGAGCAACATAACAAAAATTGACCAGAACATTTTTTGCATAAATGTTCCTTTTAAATTTATTAAGGAATATATGTATATGATAAGTATTGATATGATAATTCCTATTCCTTCAAATGGCACTATAAAATTTACAAATGATAATTCCAAAAATAATACTGCTACAAATAATATATATGCTAGATTTGCTTTCTTTCCGGTTCTCTTGTCCTTTAAAATTGCTCTTATCGTCTGTAAAACAATTGCTGATTGAAATAAATTTACCACAAATTCAAATATCATCCAAAATAAATCCATCATCGTCTTATCCTCATGTATTCGTGGAATTTTTCTCTAACTTCATTTTTTCTTCCCCTGCTCAAAGAAAAATTCTGTCCATCTTTCAGTTCGACCTCCGTTTGATAAATATGTTTTATCCACGTCATATTTACTAAACATCCGCTATTAATTTTAACAAAACTATAATCTCTAAAATTTTCTTCTATTGTAGATAAATTTTCCCTGAAATCTATTTCTCTGCCATCTTTAAAATGAATGTGTACCCTATGTTTTAAGACATCAATATACAATATCTGTTCAATATCTAAGCTATAAATCTTTCCATTAATATTTAGCTCATAATTTGCATTTCTTAATGCTATTTTTTTTCGCGCAGCTGTCAAAACTTCATCTAAATGTTTATCATAATTTTCTTTGCATAAAAACCAGAAAGGCTGATATGAGAACGAATTATATACAAGTTCATTATGACTTGTACAAAATACTAAAAGACTATCTTTTTCAGGTATATCTCTTGCAACTGAAAATCCATCTTTTTCAGGCATGTCAATATCCAGAAAAATTATGTCAAACTTATTTTTTTCATTACTTTTTACTAATTTTCTGCCATCTGTAAATTTTGCTATTATGCCCTTCCAATGATGTTTTTTAATCGTCTGCTCTATATTCTTTTCTATGTCATCAACAAATGTCGGATCATCATCACATATTCCTATTTTTAACATTAAATCACCTATATTTCTATAAAAAATCCGCTACACTAAATATATCAATAGTATAGCGGATTGATTTATAAAAGACAATTTTATTCTGTTATCCTTATAGGGCTCCTTTTTACAATCCCTTATGCACCACTTTCTTCTCGAGCTTATCCCCATCCAGGGTATACTCAACAGCATTATACTCACCATCTCTGTATGCGAACGTCTCATTGTCATCCTGATAATGCACGAAGCTGCCATTGCCCGGATATGTCAGTATGCTGATCTTATCCTCTGTAATGTCCTCTGTAGAGCGGATTTCTCCGTCTGCTACAGGGATAATGGCTCCTGCTTTTATGAAGACAGGTACCTTATCAAGTGGTGCATCTGCTAAAATATATCTGCCGCCACTGTATTTTTCGCCTGTGTAGTAATCATACCAGTCGCCGTCCGGCAGATATACCTCTCTTGCCTCCTTGCCCGGTGCGATTACAGGTGCAACCAGCACAGAGCTTCCGAGCATATATTCATCGGAAATATTTCTCACATGCTTGTCTGCAGGATACTCGTATACGAGCGGGCGCACGATAGGTGCTCCTGTCTTTTCACACTCATGTGCCAGATCATAGATATATGGGATAAATCTGTATCTGAGCTTTACTGTCTTTCTGACTGCATCTATCGTAGTCTCGTCAAACTGCCAAGGCTCCTGTCTGCGTGTTCCCATCGCTGAATGATTTCTGAAAAACGGCACAAATACTGCCGCCTCATAAAATCTGACAAGTAGCTCCGGTGTAGTATCACTTCCGAAACCGCCTATATCGCTGCCACACATGGCAAGTCCACTGACTGATAGATTGCACACCTGCTCGAGTGAAAGCGCTATATGCGCCCAGATGCTGTGATTGTCTCCGGTCCAGCCACCGCAGTATTTCTGGCTTCCGGCATATGCAGCCCTTGTAAGTACAAACGGGCGTTTTCCTCCATCATTTTTCGCAAGTCCCTCATATGTGGCTTTTGCCATAAAATGTCCGTAAATATTGTGAACCTTTTCATGTGCTCCATACTCAAACTGCACATCATCCGGCAGTGGTCCGTTGAAGCTTGCAGGCTCATTCATATCATTCCATATGCCGCTGATACCGTTCTCGAGAAGTATCTTTGTCTTGTCTCCCCACCAGCTTCTGACGCTTTGCTTTGTGAAGTCCGGAAATACCGATGTGCCCGGCCAGACAGCATTTTCGTATACACTGCCATCTGTATCATGTGCAAATGCATCCATGTCCATGCCCTCTTTGTACATGAAATAGTCCTCATCCTTTTTCACACCCGGGTCAATGATGGATATGAGCTTTACACCTCTGTCAGCAAGCTTTTCTGAAAGCCCCTTTACATCCGGGAATTTCTTGTCATCAAAGGTGAATACCCTGTAGCCGTTCATGTAATCAATATCCATATGGATTACATCGCATGGGATATCAAGTTCGCGGAATTTGTCAACTATATCAAGCACCTCGTCCTGCGTGTAATAGCCCCAGCGGCTCTGATGACTGCCGTATATCCATCTCTGATAAAGTGGTGTGGTACCTGTCAGTGATGTATAAAGTCCTACCACCTCTGCCATATCTTTTCCCGGCATAAAATAGTAGTCCAGCTCGCCCTTCTCATGCTCTATGAAATAGTAATCTGTATTCTCATAACCGAAATCAAAGGTTGTCTTGTAGGTATTATCCGCAAAGATTCCATAACAATAATCATCGCCCAATACCATAAAAAACGGAATGGATTTGTACAGCGATTTGAAGCTGTCCACATGTGGCGCAGGATCATCCGTGTTCCAGTTTACATATGAATATCCACGCTTGTTGAGACAGCCTGGCTTATCTCCCAGACCGTAAATAGCATCATCCTTTCCAAGCTTTTTGATGATAGTAACAGAGTCAGTTTTTTCTTCATCTTTTCCGACAGTATGTCCCTCAAGCTCTGCGATGGCAAGATCCTCGTACGGATTCTTCTCACTCTTTTTGCGCGCTTTTTCATAATCTGAAAGCACAAGCTTACCTTTGTAATAAATATCAAGCTTCTCGTTATCCTTTATATTTACAGTAATATCCCTTGCGCTGATGACTGCTTTAACTGCCGCATCGCTTGCATCGTTTTCTACTGCTGTCTTCTCGGTGTCTGACATATCCCTGCTGGTTACGTCCGGTGTGGCAGCCTTTGGAATAAAACCCTCCTCGATTGCAACACTTTCGATGCCCGGTTTTTGCGCAACATGCACTATGTTGTTTTCAAATATGGTAACAAACAGACTGCCGTTTTCGTATATCAGCTCTGCTGTGTTGTCCTGTATTTTACAGTTCTTATATGAGTTTCCCATTGCGTAATCCTCCCTTGAATTATATAGTTTCGAATCGTTTCGTTGCTATTACTATAGTACCATTTATCGGTATGATGGTCAATAACTACCTAGCTCTTTCCCTCTGCGACAGTGGCACCTCGTTTTTCATGTAAGTGTCCCACACATTCATGCGGTCCTGCTCGTCAAGCTTGCGCAACACCCTTGCCGGCACACCTGCTGCGATACAGTTGTCCGGAATATCGCGGTTTACTACTGCGCCTGCTGCCACGATGCAGTTCTTTCCGATCGTGACACCTCCACAGATTGTAGCGCTAGAGCATATCCAGCTTCCGTCGCCAATCCTAATAGGCTTTGCATATTCCAGGTCATGGAAGCCGTCCGGATATTCCTGCGGCAGGCGTTCCTCTGATAAAAACGGATGGCAAGGTGTCGCAACAGTGACATTTGCTCCAATCCAGACTCCATCACCGAGCTCAATCGGTGCGCAATCCAGAAATGTACATTTGTAGTTTACAAAGTAGCCCTTTCCAAAGTGGATATTCACACCATACTCACAGTAAAATGGTGCAAAAATGAATGCACCGCCATCCTTTGCGGATGGTATCATTTTCTCCAAAATACGCTGCTTACGCTTCTTCATCCAAATCGGTGTGCGGTTGAATTTGTCGCACAGACCCATTCCTCTTTCATGGTAGCCCGCTATGTCTGCGCTGTCTGCATTGTAGAGCTTTCCCGCTCTCATTCTGTCCCAATTGTTCATGTTGTTTCTCCTGACTTTTCCTGTAAAAATACTTCAACTTACTATAATAGTATCATCCATTTTTACTTTTTAAAACAAAGAAAGTCACCGGTCACACCTAGTATGACCGGTGACTGTTACTGTTCACATATAACAGTGCAGCCAGCAACTTTCTATAAAAATCAATAGCCTCAGGCTGTAAGTATTTCTGTCAAAGCACCATACAGCTCTGTATCAAGCTCCTTTGCCTTAAGCTCTGATAAAATCACTGTGGTTTTCTTTCCCGATGTAGCGAGACCATAGATTTCATCCTTTAGCACAAAGCCTATCTCTGCCTGATTCAGGAAATCAAAGCATCTTTTTTCGAGTTGATTATCAAGCGCTACTGTGTCTTTCGATATTGCAACGCTTATTTCGCTTGCTGTCGATGCATTTACAGTAACGATGAGCTTTCTGTTTTCTTTATCATATTTATTCTTTGCCCAGACCTCTTTACCGTCCACAAAGACCTTTACATTACCGGCTGCTGCCTCGGTTCTTCTCTCAAAGACAAGCTTATAGGTTCTTTTTTCAGGTATTAATGATGTATCGCCCTCTGCCGGAGAAATAACGAACGTGTCTTTATCCGCATAATATTTCATAGCTGTGGTCACGCAGCTGCCATCTACATATCCGCAGGATTCGTTGTCATCCTCGTACAGCTCAAACTCTCCATCAGCCTCCGGAAATACCCTGACACATAACACATCAGGATTTTTGATAACAGACCTTGCATCAAGCTCATCCATATCCGCGCACACAAGTATGCCTCCTGCCTTCGCAAACACCGGTATGCTGCTCAAATCCCTGTAGGTCTCCAGCATCCTTCCACCATCATAGCGCATGCCTGTATAGATATCATACCAGACGCCCTCCGGGAACCATACTTTGGTTTTTGCCACATTAAGTCCCTTAATGCGTGGAGTTGTAACAGGCGCTGCCATAAGCTGGCTGCCAAAGAAATACTGATTCTTTACCTCGTAAGCCTCTGTATTCTCAGGATACTCATAATACATAGGCTCAATCAGCGGCATATTCTCTGCATAGCTGCGATAGTTCATGGTATACAGATACGGAATCATACAATGTCTCTGTCTGAGAGCATCCTCCATCGCTTCCTCAGTCTCTTTTTTGAATCGCCACGGCTCCTTGCCGTTAAATTCGCTGCATGAGCTGTGCAGACGCATTATCGGAGAGAATATACCGTATTGTGTCCATCTGGCTGTAAGCTCATCATCCTTGTAGCCCAGCATATGTCCGCCAATATCATGGCTCCACCATCCATATCCGATGTTTGTCGCTGTCGTTGTAAAATACGGTTGGAAATCAAGCGACTCCCATGTAATATGTGTATCTCCCGAAAATCCAATCGGATATCTATGGCTTCCCGGACCTGCATAG
Organism: uncultured Agathobacter sp.; assembly: GCA_934365945.1. GTDB lineage: Bacteria > Bacillota > Clostridia > Lachnospirales > Lachnospiraceae > Roseburia. Next base: position 200,843 of record CAKRNE010000001.1, read on the forward strand.
CGCGAAAATGTCATTGGACGCTTGCCGCCTCTTTTATTATCGAGATAATGAAAATGATTAAAAATCCATAGCGGATCCAGTCCTTCAACCTTGCAATTGCTGCCCTGCTGCCAGTCAATCCACCAGAAATCCACGCCTTCAGCCTCTCTCGGATGGTGAAGATACTTAAAATAAGCCTCCATAAACTTAGGGCTCGCCGGATCACATACAACCGGATCCTCATTTTCATAGTCCACGCCCATTTCCTTTGCCATATCAACATACATCTCTTCACAGCCCTGTACTCCATCCGCAGGGTGCACATTCAAGGTAGTATGCATTCCTCTGTCATGGAGCTTTCCAAGAAAACGCTTTGGCTCCGGGAAAAGCTTTTTGTTCCATGTATATCCTGTCCAGCCGCTTCCGTATTTAGGGTCCACATCAACCTGATGCCAGTCCATATCTATTACGGCTACCGTGAACGGGATGTTCTTTTCATCGAATTTGTCCATCAGCTCCATATAGCTATCTTCTGAGTATTTATAATATCTGCTCCACCAGTTTCCCAGTGCGTATCGCGGAAGCATCGGTGTCTTGCCGCAAAGCCTGTAAAAATCATTGAGCGCCTGCTTGTATTCATGTCCGTATCCAAAGAAATACAAATCCGACACGCCTTTTTTTCTTGGCTCAATCCATCCATCTTCAAGTAAAATCTGTGATTTACTGTCATCAAGAATTGAATATCCAAAGCGTGAAACGACACCATGTCCAAGCTCAGTCGCTCCGTTTACGTCATCGAGTGTACGCGCTGTGCCCTGCAGATCATCCACCTTCTCACCATAATGCCAGATGCTGTGATACGCGCTCAGGTTTCCCTTGATCTGTATGCTCAGTCCGTGTGATGAGAACTCCTTCTCATTATATATCAGGTGCAGCATTGATGTATGAACCTCAATTCCATCAGCGTTGCGCACCACATGATAGTCGGTCTTTGGAAAGTCCCTGAACAATACTGTCTGTGTTGCCCTGTCCTCGAATACGCCATCTTCACTGTATTCCAGACGGACAAGCGCCTCTGTCAGAAATGTAATCCTGTATTTTTCACCTGTTATCATATTGTCCGATAATGCCACCGGACTTGTCTTTACTCTGTATATTTCCTGCATGAAATACTCCCTCTCATATAAATTACGTTATCCCTTGACAGCCGATGCAGCAATTCCTGCGATAAACTGCTTCTGGAAGAACAGATATATCAGTAAAACCGGTATGATAGATATTGCCGTTGCCGCAAAAAGTGCACCATAATCTGTTGAATACTGTCCGTTAAACATCTTAAGACCAACTGCCAACAGCTGCTTTTCCTTGGTATTGATTACAAGGTAAGGCCACAGATAGTCCTCCCAAGTCCACAGGAACTGGAAAATTGCTATACTTGAAATTCCGTTTTTCGCCATCGGAAATATAATCCTGTGAAAGATATAAAACTCGTTGGCGCCATCCATTCTGGCTGCTTCAATAATCTCGTCAGGAATGGTCTCGATGTGCTGCTTCATCATAAATATTCCAAATCCGCTGAACATTGCCGGGATAATAAGTGCCTTATAGCTGTCCATCCATCCGAATTTCTGGATCATCGTGTATTTTGGAATAATTGTTACGCACCATGGAATCATCATAGTAGCCAATACAAAGCCAAAAAGGATATTTCTGCCTTTAAACTTATATTTGCTTAAGACAAAACCACAGATTGTACTGGTGTATACTACAAGCAGGGTTACAACAATCGTGATAAACAAACTGTTTCCAAAGAATCTCATGAAATTAAAATGCGAATTCATGCTGATGTAATTGTCTATTGTAAACTCTTGTGGAAGCAGATGCTGCTGCAATGCCATTATTTCCTTATTCTGCTTAAATGATGAGCAAAGCATCCATATAAACGGATAAACTGTGACAACGCCCAATAAAAGAAGGAATACATTTAAAACTATACTGCTTACTTTTTTTCTCATGATATTTTCCTCCTACTCTTCCTTGCCCGATACTTTGAAAGAAAGCACGGTAAGCACTGCGGTAATCACAAAAAGCACAAATGAAAGTGCTGATGCATATCCAAAGTTGTATTTGACAAAGGCCTCATCGTAAATAATGTAAGAAGCCAGATATGTTGATGTTCCCGGTCCACCCTCTGTCATGATGAGTATCTGAACATATGCCTGGATATACGAAATAATTGATGTAATGACTACAAAAAGTGTCATAGGCTTAAGCAGCGGCAATGTAATGTATCTGAATTTCTGCCAGCCACTCGCTCCGTCAACCTGTGCTGCCTCCATGACATCTGCCGGAAGTGAGTACAGGCCTGCCATATACATGACAACCGCATATCCGAAATCCTTCCAGATGGTCATTATAATTACTGCAATCAGAGCAGTTTTCGGATTCATCAGCCAGTTGATATCGAGCCCGAATATTTTGTTGATGGTTCCAATCTGTGGATTGTACATGAATTTCCATACAAATGCCACTGCAACCATAGGTGTCACTACAGGCATATAGTAAACTGCCCTGAAAAAGCTCTTGTGCTTTATAAGTGTTGAATAAATAGCATACGCGATTCCAAGTCCCAGACCAACTCTGAAAACAATTACAACTGCCGAAAAAATTACGGTATTTAACATTGATTTGGCAAACAATTTGCTCGTGAACACCTGCTTATAATTTTCCAGTCCCAAAAACTTGTATGTTCCGCTTAACGGATTCCACTCATGAAAGCTTCCTGCAAATGCTATACCGATTGGTATTATCAAAAATACTGTAAAGAAAACTACCATAGCTAAAACAACTATGTTTCTTAAAATTATTTCACTTTTACTTTGTAATGGATGTGATTTTTTAAACATTAATAATCCTCCGTAGTTGTGAATCTCTATCTGTTATTTTGCAAACTCATATAGATTCTCGACTGACTGGAATGAACTGCTCTTCATATCCTTTATAATATCAGCCTGTGCCTTGTCTAAAGCTGTATCAATATCCACTCCATTGTAGAATATATCCTCTCCGGCCTTTTTCATATTATCCTCAACACATGAAGGCATCGGGCCCGGCCAGATGTAGTGGTCAATGTGCTCTGAAAGTACCTTAAGCGATGGGTTTTTAAGTATTTCCTCATTGTCTGCAAGGGATTTCTTTGCAGGGAATGTACTCATAGCAAGATTGAAAGCTACCTGAGACTCATCATCGCAGAGGAAGAACTTTACAAAATCCTGTGCCACTGCCTGCTGATCCTTTGGTGCATTTTTGTTTACACCGAATGTTGACTCACCGTTATATCTATTGTATGCATATGGATTTCCGTCAAATGTAGGAATTTCAAATACACCAAAATCTATATCGCTCCATGTGGTCTTAAGTGTATTGTAGTAATGACCCCACTGAATAACCATTGCCGACTGTCCCTGTCCAAAGCTGTCTGCACAGTTCTCGCCAAAATCCTTTGAACCGATCTGATCCTTGTCATACATATCAACAAGCATCTGCATTACCTTCTTCATGGCATCTGAATTAACATTAGGTGTCTTTCCATCCTCCTGGAATAAGTTTTCACCAAGCTGATAGTTAAGTCCCAGCAGGTAATTCTGGTGGAAATCATTATTGAAATTGAGTCCGGCCTGGACTATTTTGTCTCCGTCCTTGATTGTGAGCTTCTTTGCCACCTCAATCATTTCATCCCAGGTCTTTGGAATATCATCATCTGTAAGTCCGGCTTCCTTCCACATCTCCTTGTTGTAATAAACAGAGCCTGTCATCATTCCGTAATCAATGTAATAAACCTTGCCGTCAATCACATGAGCACTTACTCCATTGAAGTCCTGCTCCAAATCCTCAACAGGAATATCAAGCGGTGCCATATAGTTGATAAGATTCTCATGATAGCTGTTGTGCACATTAAAGAGTGCCGGTCCGTTCTCGCCGTCGAGTGCCAGAGGAAGTTTTGTCCAGTAATCATCCCATGGATTATCCACAAGGTTTATCGTTACATTAGGATGAATTGCTGTATATCTGTCAATAATCTCCTGAAATAACTCATCACTTCCCCACTCCCACATGTCAATTGAGATATCCTTGCCATCATTAACCTCAACCGAAGGGTCATACTTCACTGTATCACCAAATGGCTCTGTTGGTACCTTTATATCCTTTTTTGCTGATGAAGCCGATGAGCTGCCACAGCCTGTAAGCGCTGTCACTGCCATTGTAGCTGCCATAACTGTTGCAATAAGTTTCTTCTTCATAGAAATCCTCACTTTCGTAATTCAATATCCTTTTTTCGTTCAAATTAGTTTAGCGCTAAATCTAACTATAATCTAACACCGCCATGTGTATTCGTCAACAGTTTTTTGCTTTTTCATCACTTTTCATATTATTTTCATATATTTTTTGTGCATTTTTCACACACGAATTAGGCTTTTGTATAATTATTTGCAAAACAGATTGCTATTTACTCAATAAAAATGTATACTTAAGGTAATTTATAAACCTATATTTTGAATCATATTTGGTTTATATATAAACTTCTCATTTTTTATGTATAAACTTCTTATGGTTTATGTTCAGACTTATTGTGGTTTATGTATAAACTTTATAGTAAAAATGTAATACTGAATGAAATGGAGTTTAATATGACACTTAAGGATATTGCCGAAATGGCAGGCGTGAGCACGATGACCGTCTCAAACGTAATCAACGGAAAGACAAGCCGTGTTTCACAGAAAACAATGGATAAAATCAATTCAATTATAGAAGAATATAATTATGTTCCGAATATGAATGCAAGAAGTCTTTCAAACAATTCCTCACACATTATCGGAGTTGTTACGTTTCTGGAGGATAATGATTATGCTTCAGGATACAATTATTTTGAGAACCCATATGTCAGTACTATGATTGGTACAATAGAGACAGAGCTTCACAAAAACGGATATTTCACCATGCTTCAATCAGTATCCAGAAGCTCTGACATATTATCTTTGGTTAAGAACTGGAATGTCGATGGGATGATTCTGCTTTTCCCCACCTCCGCTGAAAACCTTGAAAAGCTGATGGATGCTGCCAACTGCCCTATTGCTACCTTTGATAGCAATTACTCTCACCCTAATCTCATAAATGTGATATCTGATGATGAAAAGGGCTTATATTTATCAACAAAATATATGATAAATCACGGTCACACCGAGATTGCCTTTGTCGCTGATTATGAAGGAAATATCGTCCTCACCAAACGTTTTAACGGATACAAAAAAGCTCTTGAGGACAGTCATATTCCTTTCCGTCCGGAATATATTTTCAGCTATTCACCTTCATATGAGGGTGGTATCGAAGCCGGTCGTGCCATTGCAAGCAGCAAGGCGCCAATCACAGCAGTGGTAACAACTGCTGACATATGTGCTATCGGCATCATGGAGGGTGCGCGTCTTGGCGGTTACCGTGTCCCGATTGATTTATCTGTCATAGGCTATGATAATTTGAATCTATGTCAGTACACTGTACCGAAGCTGACATCGGTATCACAAAATGTGCAAAAAAAAGCCCGGCTTGCAACCGAGCTTCTTCTAAAAAAAATACAAAAAAATGAGTCCGAAAATAATTTGTGTGAAATTATGGATGTTGAGATTGTTGACAGACAATCTGTTATCTCGCTTTATTAAGCCGATAACAAATTTACTCCCTGCGCACCCGCTTGTTTTCATACATTTTCTCATCTGCCTCTGAGATAATCTTATTGATATCGGCGTATCTGCCGCAGGCATAGCCTACTGACGCGGAAATTGGGATTTTGCTGTCCTTCTGGATTGGTTCAATCACCTTATTCCATCTGTCAATAAAGCTAAGTGCATCATCCTCAGTACCATCCGGTATGATCATAATAAACTCATCTCCACCATAACGGTATGTCCTTACATTATCATTATCATTTGCTGCAGCAAGTCTGATGGTTCCCGCTATTTTTGCTATAAGACGGTCTCCCTTCTCATGTCCGTATGTATCATTCACAAACTTAAGCTGATTTACATCCCAATATATGACAGCCACCTTTCTGTCAGGCTCCTTTGGCTTTTCAAGGTCATCAAGGAGCTTATTTTTATTGTAAAGGCCTGTCATATCGTCCATTGCTGCCTCTCGCTTGATACGGTGCGCTTTTTCCATTGTTCTTCGAAGCATTTTGTTAACACCATTGCTGACACTGTAAAATCCGGTTGCTATAAGCGAACGAGGAAAAACATAATACATAAAAAGAGTAAGTCCGGGATTTTTATTCACCTCATTCAGCAAAAATACTCCATCCTTTTGAAGATGCTTAAGTGATGTCGTAGTAAGCAATACCATATTTGCATCACATACTCCAAAATAATAGCCCACATATGTGCTAAGCGCTATATTAAAAAGTGTCCAAACAAATGCAAATCTTGACAGGTGCTTTGACGAATATACACCTGCAATCACAATCGGTAACATCGCAACTATTACCATATGATATGTAAGCGATGAGCTCGTTATCAGCACTATAAAACCGGCATCTGAAATACACAGATACTTTGCACAGGCATGATCCAGTCCAACTATCGTCAGCAGCATAATAAACACCACCAGCAGAACACATGATAAAATATATCCTGTGGCAAAAATATGCCTATCAACAATAAATATATTAAGGCAATTGAGTATGAATACAAATGTATATAGCAGATGCCACACTAAAAGCATACGAAACACAAATATATTCTCCACAACATCCTTCTTCTCATATATAGGATCATCATCTGTAATTTTAGAAAACAACAGCTTTAATGTCTGCATTATCCTCATCCTTTTCCACTATCTGGTCAAATCCTTTACCCACTTGTACTTCTTAAAATGTATGAGTGTCCACGGAATCTTTCCTACCTCATCCACGCAGGTGCACGCATACACCACAACCACCGGCCAGTTCAAAAAATACGTACCTGCAACTGCAAGCGGTATCGCTATGCCCCACATCGTAACAGCTAGAGAATACATATCAAACATCGTATCTCCACCCGAACCAAAGACACCGTTTATGATGATTTCATTTACCGAGCGTCCAATCATGTAGAGGGCGAGTACACCGAATAACTGCTTCAAATACTCTGCAGCCTGCGGAGTGAGCTTTACAAAATGTAAAATCACCGGTGCCGAAACCGCCATAAGCACTGTCATAACAGCGCCACACAAAAATGACAGCTTTGCCATTCTGATACCATATGCTTTTCCACGCTTTAAATTTCCTGCGCCCAGCTCATTTCCTATCATGATGCCTGCTGCGCTCGATATACCTGCACTGAGACAGCATATGATATCACGCACAACCGCTGCGACTGAGTTGGCGGCTGCCGCGTCTGTTCCCATGTGTCCCATAAATGTAGAGTACGACGTAAAGCCTATGCCCCATACAAGGCTCGCTCCGAGAATCGGTCCGGAGCACTTCATAAAATCTGCTGACAGCTCCTTGTTTCTCACCAAAAGCTCTCTAATTTTAAGCCTGATATATCCCGGTCTGTAAGAAAATGTGATTGAAAGCATAAGCTCCAGCACTCTTGATATGAGCGTGGCAAGTGCCGCTCCCCTCACATTCATGCTCTCGATGCCAAATGCACCATAGATAAACACGGCATTCAGCACGATATTTATTAGCACTGTAATCGAGCTGACTGCCGCCGCAGTCCCTGCGTGCTCTGATATCTTCATCATGACTATATAACACTGCGAAAAGCCTGTCAATAGATATGAAAAAGAGGCTATTTTCAGATAGCTCACACCATAATCTATAAGCACCGGCTCGTTTGTGAAAATGAGCATCAGATATCGCGGAAAGAATGCACATGCCACGAAAAACAGCACCGATACTACACCGCATATTCTGATTGCTAGAGCGAATATGTCATCGAGCGCCTTTATATCCTGCTTGCCCCAATACTGCGCTCCGAGTATTGCAAGCCCCGCTGTCGCCGCTGATAGAAACATGTTCTGGATGAACTGTATCTGTGTGGCAAGCGAGACTGCCGACATATAGTTCTGGTCCAGTCCTCCAAGCATGAAGGCATCTGCCACCGCCACCAGCGCCAGCATCAGATTCTGCACCATTATCGGAACCATGAGTGTCCACAGCTTTTTGTAAAAATGTGTATCAAATTCTATTGTTTTCATGTGTTTTTATATATTCTCCCCAAGTATTACATAATTTTTCAAAGGTCCATGCCGCATTTGCAGGGCTTGTGGACGGCAGCGTGACTGCCTCCATGCCTGTCAGCGGAAGCTGATATTTCTTATAAAGTGACCCTGCTTTATTTCCGTTTGCAATGACCTGCTTTATATCGGCTGTTTCAAGGATTTTTCTTATATCTGTCGGTTCGACGTTTTTGATGCTGCTATCGCTCGAACCCTTGATGTCACAGCTTTGTATCACATCCCATATGGCTATGTGATTTTTCAGCAGCATATATTTCTTCTCATCTATAGTTTCCGGCACCGGTTCATCCAACAGATACGCAAGCAGTTTCCAGAAACGGTTCTGCTTGTGTCCGTAATAGAAATTGCTTTCCCTGGATGCAACGGACGGCAGAGTGCCGAGGATGAGCATTCGGCTGTTTTCATCATAGACAGGCTTAAAGGAGTGGGTTATGTGTTCGTATTCCATGTTGTCACCTCTTATCGTCTTTAAACGCTCTCCTTTGTTATTTCGATATTTCTTGCACCTTACAGCTATGTTTTTTACTATCCCTCCAATAACCGATCCCTACAGCAAGTATCCTTCCTGTGTATATCCTTTGCCCTGCAAGTTTAGGCACAAATTTAAGTGCATACTTTTTATCTATGATTTGTGAAATTGCTTCATCCGGAGTGTGATCTACTTTTAATTCGAGGATCATACAATCAGCCGTTGTATCATATGGATAAAAAATAAAATCTACATATCCTGTTCCGGCCTTATCCTCACGCTCCACACGATAACTGTCCCTTGCTGCAAGATATACCAGATTAACTATTGCAGATAACTCTGTCTCATGATTATACGATAGCAGAGGCACCTCCGTGTTATGCGCAAATTCCAGTATTCTTTCCATGGTCAGCGTGTCCCCTGCCAAGGTTGCTTTAAGCATTTTCTCGGACTCTTTTGCTAAACGGTATACATATCCCAATGACTCATTTTTCACAAGAAGCTCATCAAATTTCTCCATAAGCTCCCTATTCGGAATACATACCCTGCCATTAAGATAGCTCAAAAATCCATACACTACCATTGCAGAATATATCTCGTCTCTTGTTGAAAGATTCATTGACGTTGCCGCATACTCCTGTATTTTTGCGGTAACTGACTCACCGGATATCATCAGTGCCAGATCATCCCTGACATCAGAAATATTATTTCTGATATAATAATATATCTCATCATATGGTCCGGAACTCGTCCAGTAATTTGCCAGATTATTAAACTGCAATGCAAATACTACTGAACGTGGATTGTAAACACGTTCCCCAGACTTTGTATAGTAACCATTATAACAGTCACGGAGTCCTTTCCTCGTCACGCTCTTTTCCTTATGCTGCCTGTCACACTCTACAATATATCGTTTGTACAGATCATCCACTTCATCATCGGTAAATCCAAAATACTCTCCAAACATTGGTGAATTTACCATTGTAAACTCTGCGAACATATTAAGTTCAGAGCCACTGGAATATTTTGCGATAGGTAAAATGCCTGTCATATATGAAAGAACCACATATGGACGGTCCTTCAAAAGATTACTTAAAAATGCCACATATTTTTCTTTATCAATCTCATTTATAAAATCTCTGTGAAATATAAAATCCCATTCATCCAATACAAATATAAATTTCTCACCACACTGCACAAATACGCTCTCAAGAATATCTCCGACTGCATCTGCCTCATTTATTTTCACCTGCGGATATGCGTCCTTTACATCTTCAATCAAGAGTGCTTCTATGCGCTCGATATATTGTGTATATGAATCACAGTTTCTTGGCATTTTACTGAAATCTATGCGAATGACATTATATTGATTTTTATATCTTCTATAGTCATCCACCTGTGATATTGCGAGACTGTCAAAAACATCACACGAATCCGATGCTTTCTGAAAGAATGAGCTAATCATATTTGCCATAATTGTTTTGCCAAATCTACGCGGTCTGGTAATACAAATATGACGATTTCCTGCACTTACATACGGAAACAATTCCCTAAGCATAAGTGTTTTATCCACAAAATATGGGCTTAAGCTCTCGCTTTTATACAATGTATATGGTGTTATGCTATTCAGATATGTTCCCATAGTGTCTGCTCCTTTTCTATAGTTGTCTTTTCTATAGCTTTATTATACCTTATAGCCGATACTTTTACGAGCCAATTAAATGATTTTCTCACAAAAAACTCACAATCGTTTTTCGACTGTGAGTTCTTTATAATTTCAGATGCAGGACTCATTTAATTTCCTGAATAAATAAACTTACCGAAAGTCTGGTTTTTCTTAGATAACTTTATTTAATTAACACGTTAAATTCCTACTGTAATTTATTGTCAATATACTGTATAATATGTTTAAATTATTGATAACACAGGAGGAAATCTTCTCAATGAAATTAGAAAATTACGAAGTGCATCTGCCGAGTTACTCTATCGGAGATCACATATACGATAAAATAGGTCCGGTTTGCGAATCCTACGGAAAAACGGTCCTCATAATCGGTGGAAAAAGAGCACTTGCGGCTTCCCTCGAAAAGCTTAAAAGCTATGTCACAAAAACCGGTCTTACGATCATCGGTGTCGAACTTTATGGAAACGACTGTACATATGCCAATGTCGAGAGACTTCGCAGGCTGCCTGTATATAATGAAGCTGACATGGTATTTGGTGTCGGAGGCGGAAAAGCCCTTGATACCGTCAAATGCCTGTGTATCACAGATGATAAGCCTGTATTTACTTTCCCGACCATAGCTTCAAACTGTGCTGCCTGTACATCTGTTTCTATCATGTATAATGATGACGGGACCTTCTTAAAGCCTAACTTTTTCGTCCGTCCGGCAATGCATGCTTTTATCGATACAGAAATAATCGCAAAGGCTCCGGCTCAGTATATGTGGGCCGGAATAGGTGACACTTACGCCAAATACTACGAGGCTACAATCTCATCAAGGGATGAACGCCTTGAACATTTTACCTCACTTGGTGTTTCTCTCAGCGTCATGTGCCGCAATCCATTACTGGAATATGGCGTAAAAGCCCTTCAGGATCACAAGCAGGGACTTTGCACATATGATGTGGAACAGGTTGTTCTGGCTATCGTTGTCACAACAGGCATCGCCTCAATATTCCTGACAAAGGATTTTACACCTGATTACAACAGTGGTCTGGCTCACGCGATTTTCTATGCCCTTACCTCATACCCTGTTATTGAGGAAAAACATCTGCATGGCGAAGTGGTTGGATTTGGTGTGCTTTTCGCCCTTCTGGTCGATGGACAATATGATGAATTTGAGAAAATCTATACTTTAAATAAAGAACTTGGTCTTCCTACCTCACTTGAACAGATTGAAATCACAGAAGCCCAGTGGAATGAAAGTCTTGACCGTATTCCTGATATGTCAGATGTAAAGCATTATCCTTACAGGGTTACACGCGAAATGCTTGAAGATGCGATGAGCAAATTAACTGAACGCAATTTACGTTCATGACATTTTGATATTTTAGTAACAACCTTTTTAATATATGGATTTTAAATAACTGGATTTTTAATATCAGCAGGAGGTCATTTTTTAATGAATAAATCAGATACGACTGGCAAAAGCTCAGCTTCCATCATATTTGGAGTGGCTTTTGTGTGGTTTACAACCCATTTCGGAGGCGGCTTTGCTTCCGGAGCACAGATCTACAGCTACTATGTGCGATACGGCATATGGTGTCTTATCATGCCGGCAATCGCCATGCTCTATAACGGAATATTTTTTGCCTACGGCATGCGTTTTGCCCGCAGACACGAGGTGTACGATTACCGCTCATACAACAATGCTTTCTACGGCAGATTCGCACCGATTTTTTCAAACCTGTTTGAGCTGCTCTACATATGTGTAATGTGCGTAGCTCCTGCCGTAGCATTCGCAACCGGTGGTGCGACTCTTTCCACCCTGACCGGATTGCCTTATCTGCTGTGCACGCTCATAATCGGTATTTTTATATTTATCGTTGCCATATTCGGAACTGATCTGGTACGACGTGTTGCCTCAGTACTTTCCATATGCATAATCGCAGGACTTTTGATCGTCTACATTCCGAATATCATTCACGGCTTTGGTTCGATCACTGCAGCCGCAGATCAGATGTCACAGGCTCCAATGCCTTTCGGGAAAGCACTTTACTCAGCATTTTTGTACGGAACTTTCCAGCTCGCAAATATTGCGGTTTTTGTACAGCATGCAAAAGTATTTAAAAAACCAAAAGATGCTGTTAAAAGCATGGGGCTTGGTTTTGTCGTAAATGCACTTATGATGACTATGGTATGTCTTGGAATCATGACGGTTTACACCAACCCTGATATGCAGACCGCAAGCGTTCCTACCCTGCTCATGGTTCAAAACGGAGTCGGCAAAGAATTTATGACACCACTCATTTCCATACTTATCATACTCGGTGCTGTTTCTACCGCTGTAAATATGGTCGCAGCTATGGTAAAACGTGTATCTGATGGATTTGAAAGGCTCGGAAACAGAAATGCTAATACCAAAAGCAGCAATACCCAAAATACCGGTAAACCAAATACTAATGCTGAAAAAAACTCTACCCCGGCCAGCCATATAAAAACCCGTGAGCTCGTGATTGCACTTATCTGCTGTCTCGTTGATTTCGGTATCGCACAGTTTGGACTTCTTACCCTCATACAGAAGGCTTACAGTTTCCTCGCCTATCTGGCTATACCGGTTATTTTGGTGCCTTATGTGGTGCATATGATCGTTACAAAATTTGATACGAAATAGTATTCATCAGGGGGAAATTTGCCATGAAAATAGTTGTAGCAGTTGATACGTTTAAAGGAAGTCTAAGCTCACTTGAAGCAGGCTCTGCCATTTCAGAGGGAATACACAGGGTAATGGATGCATTTTTCCCTATACTGCGCACCGTAACCACATTGGACGATGCGATGTGTCCTGAGACTGCACGGAAAAATATGGTGGCTGCTGTGGAGCAGGTTTTCAGGCTTATTAAAACGTTGGGGCTGAATTAAGCAATACATTATAACTGTATGATGCAAAAATAGCCGGTATTTCAACCGACTATTTTTGCTTTTTGCAGTTCAAATTTTATAAGCGTTCATGATTTGTATTTTAAAAATACTCACAATAATTTAAGCCTTGGATCAATCACTTGTATCAGTTTAAAATGTTTATCCCTAGTCAATAGTGACAATCCGTTTTTTATAGCTATAAATGCAATTATCGCGTCTGCATAAGGAACTGATAGACCATTAGTACGAAGTTTATACAAAAATCTACCAAATTCATCCCATTCATTATCAACTAAATTTATTTCCGTAATATAATCTAATTTTCTTGAAATTTCTTCAAGATTTTTCTCCGAATATGCCCCATGCATTAATTCAGATCTTATAACACCACAAATACATACCGCTTCTTTTTCAAATAGTTCAATTACATCCTCTGCTTTATTCTTCCAAATATCAATAATAACATTCGTATCAACTAATACCATTATATAATGCACCCCATACGCAAATCATTAACAGCTTCTTCATCCACTAAAATTTTACCAGCAGTTTCACTAACAAAAGCCTTTTGCTTTTTTAATGTATCATATTCCTTAACCTTTTGATCTTCCATAAGAAAATAAATAAATTTAACTGCTGCACTATATGAATCCTGATCCATATTTGAAAGAATTTTTGTTAAATCTTCTATTGTCGGCATATAAATCATCTCCTTATCTTTCACTACAATACAACGAATTTTACTTAACCCAAGTATACCATAATGCTATAGTTTATTCTATCCGTAAATTCAAATTTCTCCATCATTTCTCACAAAAAACTCACAGTCCTTTTTTCGACTGTGAGTTTTTTATAATTTCAGATACAGTAATCACTCCACTCGCTGTCATCCACATTTGAACAGCTGTTTCGTATCATGAGCCTGCCCTCAAGCTCAGTTCTTACAACACTTTTGTGCCCTCCGCGCATACGGTCCATGAGAAGATATATGGCGAATTTTCCCATCTCATCCTTTGGCAGACTGACTGTGGTGAGCATCGGCTGTGTGTACTGTGCCTCCTCGATGTCATCACTTGAAATGATGGATGGCGTATAGTAACGGCTTTTACCGGAGCCGAGGTACTTTAACATTCCGATAGCTGTGATGTCATTTGCGCAGTAGATTCCTGTCGGTCTGTCATCAAGCTCCATGAATTTCTGGATTGTGGCATACCCTTCCGCCTCTGTCTGCCCCGTCTGTACTATGTAATCCGCTTCCGGCTCAATATCATGCCTGCGCAGTGCTTCGAGATATCCACGGTAGCGGGCTTCATTATAGCAATCACCGACATAGGCTATGTTTTTATGCCCCAGTGAGATGAGATAGTCAACTGCCATCATTGCCACTTTCTGTCCATCGCAAAGTACCTCGTCCACCTCATAATTTGTGGAATTTCGATTTACAGAAACCACGCTTTTGTACCTGCGGTTTAAAATTTGTATGGCATCTTTATTACACTTTCCAATGATTATGAGGCCATCGCATTTCTGCTCTGTTTCATCATACATTTCCTCAATCACACGATTCAGATTCTCTCTGCGGCATCTTTTATCGTTGGAAAAAAGTGGCATATACCACACCTTTGTGAGTATAGCGACCTGCTTGTGTATCTCACTCTCCACAACACGCAGCAGCTCATTGAAAAAGGGATCCGTTGTCGCTTTCTCCATCCTTGTCATCAGAACTCCTATATAATACGGCTTTTGTCTCTGAGCTTCATCTCCCAGCTTTAGAGCTCTTGCAGCATGATTCGGAGTGTAGTTTAGTGCTATCGCCGTCTTCCATATCTTATCCCGCACCTCCGGAGATGAACATTTGTAATTGGGATTATTGAGCACTCTCGATACTGTGGCGATTGAGACACCAGCCTCTTCTGCAATTTTCTTTATTGACATTTGACCATCTCCTAAATTTGCAATGCTATCGCATTATTATGCAGCATATGATATTTGCTGATATTTGCATATATTTCCATATAGCTATATATTCTCTATAAAGCTATTTTTGGTTTGTTCTATATATCATATTATAATAGTATGATTACTATGTTTTAAAGTCAAGTGTTTTTATCTATACACTAATATACTAATATACAGGAATGCTTTTACCTGGTCTGTTTAATATCTGTTATATTTTCCCCCCTTACTTCAACGCATCCTTGTTGATTGATGCAACGCAGAAATCTATTCTGGTATTTTCATCATCCTCCTCGCTCGTTCCTGTAAGCCCAATCTCTTGTGTAGGATCTATTCCGTCAACTGCTGTCGCCTCAGCCTTTTTATCTCCTGCTCCCGGCACTCTGAATATCGATACGTCTAACGGCTCGATCGATGTCTCTGTCGGCTTTTCAAGCTGTGGAATCCATTCATATGGCACCCTGTATGCGCGATATATCATGTTGCTTTTAAATTTTCCTCCGATTGATTTGAAGTACGGATTTATGTATTCCCAAACAATCTCATGCTCCGGTGTAACCTCTATAAGGTGTCCGTCAGAGCCCTCCGTGATAAGTGTATTTCCGTTCGGAAGTCTCTGCGCAGAGCTGATATATGAGCTGTAAAAATTCGATGGATCTGTAAAAAGCAGCCAGCCTGCTTCAAGCGGTGTATACTGCCATGTTATCTCGAGCGTTACCGGATTAAACTGGAGCACTCTCGAATAATCGCGTCTTGCGTTATTTGTGCCATCTACAGAGCCCGGATTTGGTGTACCATAGCCACCCTGTCCTCCATTGTCAAATACGAGCAGGTCTCCCTCTCCCGGAAGTCCTTTCGGTATCATATGTAAGTGGTGCTGTCCTATTATCCAGCCAAGCTTTTTTGTCGCCTCATTCTCGTTAAAATCAGGGCCTAATCTCCAGACTATCTTCCCGGTCTCCTTGCTTATTATCGCAAGAATGTTTGTGTTTCTTGCATCAAAAATTATATTGTCCGGATGAAATCTCTCATCTCCTGCATCATACCATTTATTTTCTCCCAGAGTAGAAAAATTGTTTATATGCATCCAATCACCTCCGGCTTCGCCGTGGAGCCCCGGATTTCTGTAGAGGATGTTTTTGGCAGCCTCATCAAAGCCCAGCTCATCAAAATGGTCGCTTGCGCGCCAGCTCCACACAATATTTCCTTCCCAGTCCACCTCGATTATCTTATCATCTATGAGCCGCTTGTCTGAAATATCATGGTTGTAAAGATTTTCATGTGTGAGTATAAACGTATTTCCGCTGTCTGTTTTTGGCTCGCCTCCCGGATAATAATATCCAACCGTCGAACCCTCACGCTGATAATCGTGATGCTGTCTGGCAAAATACTGTGGCTCCTGCCCCGGATCTGCATACAGTTGTGTTTTGTCAAATTTCCATACTATATTTCCTTCCCAGTCCACCTGCACCAGATCTTTCTCGTCCTGATAAGAATATTTGCTCTTTATTGAGCCTGTTGAGCCGAGCACATATCCTCCCGGAAGTATCTTATTCGGAAAACCCTCAAGTCCTGCCCATAGCTTTACTTCATTTCCGTTCATATCAATGAGAAGCGCTCCCTTTTTTGTCGGAAAAACGGTGTAGCCGTTCCATGCCTTGTCTTTATTGTATACTGTTGTTCCTGTTGGAAAAATTCCCGGATATCCCATGCTGTTGTCCTCCTTGATTTCTAAATTCATATGTTATTTTTTTTAAATCTGCAAAATCCAGCCTCATTTATTTTTCTGAGATAGTTACGGATGCCGGATCATACTGCTTTGCCGCTGTCGTATCTATGTAATCCCTCACATTAAATTTCTTGTCATATTTGCCGTGAGTGTAAGCCCAATCTGCCACTTCCTCGAGATGCTTTGCTCCGTCCTCTGTAAATCCGACTCTGAGAGTTTGTGACTGCCAGTCAGCCTTGAAATTCTTCTCTTCCACACCAAACTTCTTTGCAACATCTGCTGCAACCTCATCCAGGTGATCATTTATATAATCCGTACTCTCCTGCAATGATTTCAGATAGTTTGCCAGAAGCTGTGGATTGTTATCATTAAACTCTTTTGTGGTAAGCAGATAGCTTCCTGTTATTATTCCAAGTTCCTTTGCCTTAGCCACCAATTTCCAGCCTGCATCCTCATAATAAGATGTAACTGAACCTGAACCGACTACAGCTGATGCGTTATTCTGCTGCACAAGTGCTATCTTTGTCTGCGATGAATCGGCATTTACATTATTTACCTTATCAGAATCTACTTCAATGTGATTTAGTGCAATCCAGTTGTAATACTCATATACAGTTCCGACGCTTGTGATTATTCCCTTGCTGTCTGTCAGTGCGCTGAGATTATCCGCATATTCAGGCGCCACATACAGTCCACCTGTATTCATCTCTGATGCTGCTGATTCGGAGAAAAATACAAGATTTGTTTTGTCCTGCGAATTGCCTATCCTGTTCACTGCTGCAAAATCGGCCATCTCACCGGTGTCCGCAGTTTTGTTTGTCACTGCATCTATGGTGTTTATGCCATATGCATACTCTGTAGTCTCAACATTTACACCGTTTTTCTCGAAAAAGCCCTGCTGCTGTCCAACGAAAATCTGATACTGATCCGGCTGTCCTGTCATAACAGCTACACGTATTGTGTTATTTTTATCTGTGCTGCCTGCCGCACCTGTACTCTGTTGTCCTCCTGCATTTGAGCCGCAGCCTGCCAGAACCGATGCGCCAAGTGCTGCTGCAAGTGTAATTGTCCCTAATTTTCTCAAACTGTTTTTAACCATTCTTTCCATGATATTTTCCTCTCTTTCTATTTGTTTTCATCCTTCCGGTTTCACATCAGCATATGTTGTATACACTGCTTTAATTTCTTTCAAACACTTATTACTTCACTCCGAAATGTGCCAGCTTTTTTATTCCTATAAACTGCACCAGTCTGTCTGACAGAAATCCTATCACTGCAAGTGTCAGTATTCCTGCAAATGCCCATCCGGTCTTGTAATAAAGCTTTGAGCTATTTATCAGATAACCGAGTCCGTCGCTTCCCACAAGCATCTCGGCTGCCACAACACACACAAATGATGAGCCAAGTCCCAGCCTTATTCCTGTGTAAATATGCGATACCGCTGATGGTACTACCACCGTAAAAAATACTCTTATTCTGTTCGCTCCCATGCAGGATGCAGCCTCTATGTACGAGTGATCCGTCGATACAACACCTGCGATCGTGTTTATAAATATCGGGAAAAATGATGCATAAAATATAAGTGCTATTTTTGACTCATCACCCACACCAAACCACATGAGAAAAAGTGTTGTCAGTGCTATTGCCGGAACAAATCTAAAGAAGCTTAAAATCGGCTCGATTATGAATCTTACAGCTTTAAAGTTTCCTACCAGAAGTCCTAACGGTACTCCGAGTACCACCGCAAGCAGCCAGCCTCTTAAAACTCTCGAAATACTTGCAATTATATCTATCCACAATGTTCCGTTTAATATAAGCTCTTTTACACCTGCAATTGTCTCTACAGGACTGGGAAGAAAATACTCATCATATCCTAACGAGCCGAGTCCCCATATTGCTATTAAAATCACCCATGAAATCACTCCGCATTTCAATATTTTTTGTTTCACAGTTCATCTCTCCCTTCTGCTTTTTAATGCTAATGCATACGATGCTGATTCTAAATAACTTTCTTAAATGTAATATATCTGACTGTCATCAAATGCCTTGTTCTTTACTATCTGTGTATGCTCTCCCTCTATGATATAAAGCTGTTTTATGAGCACCTTTATATGTTCTCCGCGAGTTCGTTTTCCGGTACTTACAGATGTTTTTCCGGTTACTGTGATGTCGCCTATCCTAACCTTTATCTCATATGTATTTCCTCTGAAAAGTACTTCCTCTATGATGCCATCCTCGTAGGCTGAGTCTGCAGCGGTATTCGCTATAATTTCAGTTTCTAATGCATTACTTTTATTCACTGAAGCCCGGGAAAATTCATCTTTATTTGTGAAATTTTCGTTTCTTCTGATTTGATCTGTACTATCAGATATCTCCACAAACTCCGGTCTTATCACCCCGTACTGGCTGTCATTTTCTTTCTCAAAGCCCTTCAATTTTCCAAAGTCCTTTATGACTGCTGACTGTCCGATAAACTGTGCCACAAACGGGGTTCTCGGATTTTCATATATATCTACCGGGTTTCCAACCTGCTCTATGCGCCCCTTATTTGTAATGATTATCTCGTCGGCAATCTCTATGGCCTCATCCTGGTCATGTGTCACAAATATGCTTGTGATACCGACCTTGTCGATAGTTTCACGAAGCCACGTTCTTAATTCTTTTCGAACCTTTGCATCTATTGCCGCAAACGGTTCATCCAGCAAGAGTACCTCAGGCTGTGGTGCCAGTGCCCTTGCGAGTGCTATTCGCTGTCTTTGTCCACCGCTTAACTGATTTGGATATCTATTTTCCACACCCGGCAGACCAACAAGCTCTAACAACTCGTGAACTCTGTTTTTAATAAAGCCTTTATCACGCTTTTGCACTTTCAGCCCGTATGCTATATTGTCATAAACTGTCATATAAGGAAAAAGCGCATAGCTTTGAAAAACAAATCCTATTTTTCTCTGATCCGGTGTAAGTGCATTTACGTTTTTACCGTCTATTATCACATCGCCCTCATCCTGCTTTTCAAGCCCTGCAAGCATACGAAGGATTGTTGTCTTGCCGCTTCCGCTTGGTCCGAGCAGACCAACAAGCTTTCCTTTTTCTATTCCAAAGCTCACATCATCGGATGCTTTAAAGGTTCCGAAATATTTTGATATATGTTCTAACTCGATATACATCGCTGCCTCCTGTATTGTAATATTTCAGGTAATTAATCATGAGTTTTTTCTTTCAAAATTGCATCCTTAAGTATTAGAGGATGTGTGAATCCTACAAATCTGTTTACCTCTTTGTCTCCATTTAGTATGATTATTGTCGGAACAGAGTTTACATCATACCTAAGTGCCAAAGCATTTTCATCTGCTGTATTACATTTAACAAAAGTGGCATCCACTTCTTTTGCTTCTTCTAGCTTAGTAAGCGCTCCCTCCATCTTTTTGCAGTGCGTACAGGATGGAGAATAAAATTCCAATATGCTTATGCCCGATTTTTCATTAATGTGTTCAAGATAATTTCTGTTAGTCAATTCTTTCATCCTTGTCGTTCTCCTTCCCGCAACGGCTGTAGCTCGTTTGCTTGAGTGCATTATAACCACCAGAAGTACACGTTTTCAAAGCTAATTCGTGAAATCGTTTACAGGGGATTTCGGTTTTTCCTAGTTTTCATACTGATTTGATATGTATTCAGATGTATAAACAATAATTTTTCCAAAAATCCCCCACATTTTATGAAATCGTTTACACACGTTAAAAATGCACATTACATGTGCTTTACCGCTGCTTACACAGCTAATTTTCTTACCAAAAACTATTACAAAACAAAAATATTTGACTTTAGTACGACAATGTGATAAAGTTGTTTCATTGCAAGGGTGCACCAATCAGTGCATCCTTTTGTTTTACGAAGGAGGATTATATGGATGCGAAGGAACTGATTGCAGAGGCTGAACAATTGCAGGATGAGCTCGCCGGTATCAGGCATGAGCTTCACATGCACCCTGAGCTTGGTTTTGACCTGGAATTTACAAAGCCGTTTGTGAAAACTAAGCTTGAGGAAATGGGCTTTGAGGTTGAGGAAATAGGAAAGGCCGGTCTTGTCACCACAATATCAGGTGATAAACCAGGTAAGACGGTGCTGATAAGAGCTGATATGGATGCTCTTCCTATAAACGAGGAGGCAGATGTCGAGTACAAGAGTAAGCTTCCCGGCAAAATGCATGCCTGTGGGCATGATATGCACACCACTATGCTGCTCGGTGCTGCAAGGCTTTTGAAGGAGCACCGGAATGAGCTCTGCGGAACTATAAAGCTTGAATTTCAGCCGGCTGAGGAGATTTTTCAGGGGTCTGAGGATATGATTGAGAATGGTCTGCTTGAAAATCCAAAGGTTGATGCAGCCGTCATGTTTCATGTGGTGGCCGGTGTTCCGATGCCATCTGGAATGATTATGGTGCCGGGCGGCGGTATATCAATGGCTTCCTGTGAGCAGTATCATATCACTGTCACCGGAAAAAGCGGACACGGCTCAATGCCTCATACGGCTATTGATTCGATAACTGCGGCAGCTCAGATTCATCTTGCTCTGCAGGAGATTAACAGCCGAGAGATTGCACCGGATGAGTATGGTGTGTTTACCACCTGCCGATTTGAAGCCGGAAATGCTTCCAATGTATTTCCTGAAAAAGCCGAGATGTGGGGAACTATCAGAACTCTCGACACCGATGGCAAAATTGGCAGTCAGATTAAGACTCGCATGACTGAGATTGCAACCGGAATCGCCACTGCCATGAGATGTGAGGCAAAGGTTGAATTTGCAGATTTCTGTCCTTCAATGGTGACAGACAATGAGCTTGCTTCCGACGCGCTTTCTATCATGCAGGAGCTTTACGGTCCTATGGTTATAGATATGGCGGCGATAAATGGCGGCAAACCGGGTGGCGGAAGTGAGGATTTTGCTTTCGTAAGTCACCAGGTTCCAACCGTCGGCATGTACATAACGGCCGGCAACAGTAAAGAGGGATATCAGTACGGACAACACAATTCGAAGGTCCGTTTTGATGATACAATTTTAAACAAAGGAAGTGCAGCTTATGCCTATATGGCACTCAGATGGCTGCAGAAAAAAGGAGGTAAATGATTATGAAAGGTAGTGTAGTTGCAAGCAGTCCTCTTTTGTATGTTCTCATTGCAATCGGACTGATTGGCGTAGTTATTTTCGCATTGGTTTGCGCAAAAAAAGCGGCCGCAAGATGCTTAGAGCTTGGTATTAGCAGGGAAACAATAAATAATGTCATAAAGGCAACCGTCTCTTCGGCCATTGTGCCAAGTGTTGCTATTTTGCTGGGCTTTGTGACGTTGAGTGTTTCTCTTGGTGCCGCATGGCCATGGTGGAGACTTTCGGTTATCGGTTCGCTTTCATATGAGGTAATGGCCTCACAATATACAGCAGACGGTATCGGAGTTTCCCTTTCAAATATTCTCTCATCAGACGCTACAGTTTTCGGTGCGGTAATACTTGTCATGACAATCGGTGTACTCGTTGAGCCTTTGGCAGTTGCTTTTCTTGCCAAAAAATACTCCACAGGAATCATGAATGCAAAGAGCGGTTCTTCCGGAGATTGGGGCACCATTCTCTCAGGCTGCTTTTTCACGGCAATGTTTGCAGTGTATCTTCCGATTATGTTTTTCACTGATTTGCCTACCACAATGACTCTTGTTACCAGTTTAGTCATTACTGTAGTGTGTGGTACGCTGTCGAAAAAGATTCACTGGATTGGCAATTTTACCATGGCATTTGCACTCATCATCAGTATGTGCTCAAGCGTGCTGTGGGTTTCAGTTTTTAAATAGGAGGATTGCATTATGAAAAAAGAACAGAATAATAACTCCGGCAAGCTGGATGTGTTTGTCGAGTGGGCTCATAAATCAGGAAGAGCATTTTTGCTCTGCTTCGTACTCTATATGATAATAGTTCCGATAGTTGTTTGTGCAGTATACAAGTGTTTTCCAAGCTTCAAGGTACTCGCTCCAGGTCTTGTGACCATACTCCTCATCATGGTTCCTACAGGAATCGCAGAGGTCGGAAGCTACACCCCTATTCTTGGTTCATCAAGCTACCTGACTTTTGCAACAGGTAACCTGATGAATCTCAAGATGCCATGTGTAATAAATGCCCAGAAAATCGCAAAGGTGGAGCAGAGCACCCCGGAGGGCGATGCGATTGCGCTTATCGCAACAGCCGTTTCATCAATTGTAACAATTGTTGTACTCGCGATTGGTCTCATACTAATCGTTCCATTGCAGCCAATACTCAGCAATCCATACGTGGCAACAGCAAGCAACTACATCATGCCTGCGCTGTTTGGATGCATGTCCTTAAGCCTGTTCGGAAACGGTGGCAGCAAGGTATATGTAAAAAACAGACTGCTCTGTGGTCTCATTCCTGCACTCATAGTATCAGCACTCACAATCATCGGAATCGCCTCTGCAGGTGTTGCCAGCTACCTGCTTATCATCATGATTCCACTCACCATTTTATGTGCCAGAATCCTCTGGAAGAAAGGTGTTATACGCGTAGAGACTGTGAAGGAAGATAAGTAATACACAGTAATACACATATCATATCAGCTCAGCTCTATCTCATATGCTCCGGCTTCAAAATCCACTGTAAGAAGCGCATACGCTCCATCGTTATCATAGCGGATTGAGAGCTTTGGTCCTTCTTCTGCTACTGTGATGACAGCCCCCTTCTCAAACGCCTTATGCGTATTTCTCATGCGAAGCAGCTCAAGCTGTTTTGTGACAACATCCTTTTTTAGTGCCTCCCTTATATCGGAGGCACTAAGGTTTGTTCTGTTGATTTCCTTATGTCCTGATTCTCCTGCGCGTCTTACGGCCTCATGGTCATTTTTGCCTGCAAAGAGGTCCAGATACCATACCTGCGGCTTGCCCGGCATGAACATCTGAATGGCGCGGGCCAGAAGCATTTTGCTGTCAGACTCACCAAGCGCACTGTAATATGTGGCATTGACCTGATAATATATATTCTTCTGTCCGTGAAGATTTTTGACCATGCCGCCACGAGATACAATCAGATCTATAAGCGAGCGTATATCATCCTCCGGGAGCAGCCCCTTTAAGTCCAGAAGAGGTATGCCGTCATGGCAGCCAAGCATGTTGACTGTTGCGATTTTATCTTCCACAATCTCACGCGCCCATTTTGCCAGGTAATCTGTTCTCCTGTTCTCAATCGCATCAATTATCAGTCCCGGTAAAAAGAAATCATATGTGGCATAGCCCTTATCTGCAAGGGTTTTGTATATTTTTTCCTCATATGCCGCGTGTATTTCAGGCAGCAAAGTCAGCCCAAGCGGTGCTGCAAGCTCGTGAATCTGCTGTAGAAATTCCCAGGTCTCAGGGTCATTCAGGAAATTCTTTTTCCCCGGTGCCTTAGGCGCATAGGCAAATGCATCGAGTCTCACGATAGCCGCACCGTAGGATGCAATTTTTTCAAGTGTTTCACGATAGAAATCCCATACCTTTTCGGACTTTATATTTAAATCCATCTGTCCCAGATAATCTCTGCCATGCACCTC
Source organism: uncultured Agathobacter sp. (assembly GCA_934365945.1). Classification (GTDB taxonomy): domain Bacteria; phylum Bacillota; class Clostridia; order Lachnospirales; family Lachnospiraceae; genus Roseburia. The sequence goes on from CAKRNE010000001.1 coordinate 225,417, forward strand.
CTGATAAAATGTGTTCCAGTATGGCACTCTTCGTCCATCCGGAAACTCAACCATGAGAATCGGAAGCCCCGGCTTTCTGAAAAACATCTGCTTTAAGCATGATTCATCAGGCTGTATATAGCCCTCGTCTGTCATGACTCCATGACCTTCCCAGAATTTGTTCCAGTCTATGAAAAAGTCGCGGTACTCCGACTCATCGCCCTTTTCCACCAGATCCTTGAACTGTGGTGACTGTGCTGAAGCATGGTTTAAAATAAAATCAAGCTTTAAGTCAATCCCCAGCTCCTTCAACTGCGATAAATCCTCTGTTGTCGCAAGCTCCTCATTCAGATTGTAGTCCACGACCGAAAATCCGCGGTCCAAATCCGAATGATAGAGGCTGGGCAGAATATAAAATGATGAAAATGTATCCTGCATTTCCTTCTTTTTGAGCAGCGCTGTGATATCGGAAAGCTTACCACCCAGACTGTCAGGATATGCATTAAGCATAGGTTTATTGTTCATAGACTTTGCCATCCCTTCCAACTACGATACGCGCATTTTTGCCCTGTAAATCAAGCTTTTCCTGCTCCAATTCCACTACGCGGCATATGAAAGGGCTTGCGGCATTTTCGTCACGTCCTCTCTTAATGCGGCGCGCCTTGGTCTCCTCAGGCGAGCTCTCCAGAAATACAGGTATATCAACGCCCTTAAGGTATTCGCTGCCTCCGTGGGTCCACTCTAAGATAAGCACCTTAATTCCTGTAAAATCAGTTTCGTCATATGAGATATCACCATCCTCGCGGCCCATATGCTTTATCTCAATTATATCTTTTCCTGCCTTAAACTCTGAAAGCTCCTTGTTAATCCTGTCAAAGTCAATCTCCTTTGGTGTTCCAAGATATCCACGTAAGCCCTCCTCGCCGGACTCGTTATACACATTAAGGCGCTCCTCGTCATTTCTCATCGGAATACGGTGTGGATAATTATCTCCCGTCAGCACATAGCAGGCTGTATTATCGTTAAGAAAATACTGCTGCAGAGCTGCTGCAATCGTTGTCTTTCCTGAGCCTGAACCGCCGTAGACGCTTATTACAAGACGACTATCAGAAGCACTATCTGTACTATCAGACACCTTCTTTATCTCATCATACAGCTTCCTTGCCTCATCAAGCCTGATAAATGAAAACTGGTATGCCTCATACTCCTTTGCGGCAAACGGAAGCGGTATTCCTGCATTCATCAGTGCTGCACCCGTATACTGCATGCCTGTATTTTCCTCAATATATACCGCATCAGGCTCCAGCCCCTTAAGCTTCACATAGCATGCTGCCGCGTTTGCCTCAGCATACAGACGAACCACGCTCACAAGCGCTCTGTCCTTTGCCTTTGAAACAGACATCCATGCTGCCACCTCATCCTCAAATGGGCTTGTAAGGCGCCAGTAGGTGCCCTCATTTATGAGCATCTCATACTTCTTAAAGGTCTTTATCTGCTCTCTGATTTCTTCCTTTTCCTCATCTGACAGAAGGGCCGGATTCAACTCATAGCCAAAGGTTCCTGCCATGGCTGTGATGCCCCTTGTTTTAAGGCTTGTCACTCTGCCTGTCTGATGATTTGGCACTGCCGATACATGCGCTCCCATGGATGATACCGGATAGAAGAATGATGTGCCATACTGTATTCTTGTACGGTTTATGGCATCTGTATTGTCGCTGCACCATATCTGTGGACTGTAGTAGAGCATGCCTGCATCAAATCGTCCACCGCCGCCACTGCAGCCCTCAAGAAGTATATCCGGATATCTCGTCACCAGACGCTCCATAAAGTCATACACTCCAAGCACATAGTCATATGCAAGATTTCCTGCATACACATCAGCCATGCTTCTGTTCATATCCCACTTCACATAGTCGATCTTTCCCTGGTCAAACACCGCGCAGATCTGATCAAAAATATTGTCCCTCACTTCTTTTCTCGAAAAGTCCAAAAGAAGCTGGTTTCTTGAACGGACCGGAAGCTTTCCCGGAATCCGGATAGCCCAGTCAGGATGCTCTCTGTACAGATTACTGTCCTCATTTACCATCTCAGGCTCAATCCATATACCGAATTTCACGCCCTGTGCATGCACTCTGTCAATTAGCTCAGAGAGAGTTCCGCCAAGCTTTTTCTCATTCACAAACCAGTCACCGAGTGATGAATTATCATCATCTCTCTTTCCAAACCAGCCGTCATCCATGACCACCATATCTATGCCCAGTGATGCGGCCTCCTTTGCGAGGTCTACTATCGTATCACCTGTAAAGTCAAAGTATGCAGCCTCCCAGCTATTGATGAGCACCGGTCTTACCTCATGTGCAAAGCTGCTCCTGCACACATGCTCACTGATGCAGGTGTGGTACTGATGAGAAAGCTGCGAAAAACCGTCTGCTGAGTATGACATAATAACCTCAGGCACTGTGAAGGTTTCTCCTGCAGCAAGCGGATATGAAAACAGCTCATCAGAAAGTCCCATTAACAGGCGTGTCTGGTTAATCTGATCCTTCTCTGCCTCACACGAGAAGTTGCCACTGTATACAAAGAGCATACCATAGCATTCTCCTGCATTTTCTGTAGTATCGCGCTGAGCGAGAATAACTACCGGATTATACTGGTGGCTCGAGGTTCCCCTGCGGCTTCCGAATGAAAGTGTGCCGTGTCCTAAGTGTGTGCGCTCAAGATTGCGCTCCATGGCATGCTTTCCATAGAATCTGAGCACATCATAGTCTCCGTAAACCATATCCAGACAGGCAGCATAAGCCTTTTCAATTGTAATATTTCCACTGCCTGTATTTTTAATGAGCACACTTCTTGTAATGACATCACAAGCCTCGAGCACACCATAAAGCAGATGCACCTCAACGCCTGCGATATCATCGCCAAGAACTATTTCAAGAGTCTGCGCTTCATCATCAGATGCCCACACTGCCGGAAGTCCCTTTAGAGCGTATTTTCCGTCTCTGATTTCATGGCTCTTATAAATAAGCTCCACATTCTCAGTGCCCTGTTCGTTTTTGATATCAAGCGCAATATTTCTGAAATCGCCTGTGCCAAGAGTCGGATACTCCTGTGGCAGCGAATCAAGCGAATATGTACGGTTCATGCCTGCTGCGTAAGGATTACCTGAAAAGCCTCTGTCAGCATATGTCAGCATATAGTCCATATCGCCTGCGCTTTTTGCTCCGTAGTACAGATGCAGCAGATAGCCAAGTCTGTCTATCTGCATCTGATATGTGGTGTGAGCTGTCTGTAAAGTAAAAATTTTCTTGTTTGGATTAAATATAATTGCCATAAAATCACCCCATATTATTGTTAAAATAGTGTTTAAAAATTATCCCTTGATTGCACCGTTTGCAACACCGTTTAATATCTGCTTCTGGCAGATTATGTAGAATATAAGTATCGGTATCAAAGCCAGAATATATGATGCAAATGCCAGATTGTAGTTGGTTCCAAACTGTGTCTGGAAATTGAGCTGTGCCAGCGGCAGTGTATTCTGTCCTGTTCCTGACATGATGACAAGCGGTGTCATGACATCATTCCATGTACCGAGTGCTGTCAGGATGGCTACTGTCGCATGCATAGGCTTCATCATAGGAAATACAACTCTCCAGTATGTTGTCCAGGTGCTTGCGCCATCGATGTCTGCAGCCTCCTCAAGTGCCATAGGGATATTTTTCAAGTATCCACTATATAATAAAACATTCATCGGCATGTAAAACACAAGGTATAAAATGATAACTCCTGCCCTGTTTCCAAGTCCCATCTGCGCAGTCTGCTTTACAAGAGGCATCATGAGAATTGAGAATGGCACAAACATACCGCTTACAATATAAAGATATATGAAACGGAAGCTCTTTTTCCTTGCCATGCCTCGTCCGATAACATATCCTGCAATCGAATGAATAAGGATTGCGAGAACAATGGTCACAATAGTGATAAGCAAGCTGTTTCCGAGAGAATGCCAGAAATCAGTCACCTTCATAGCCTCTGTGAAGTTTGAGAAGCTCCACTTTGAAGGGAAGGAAAGAGCTCCTGCAACATCATTTGTCATCTCACTCGGTTTCTTGAAGGCAATGATAACAGCCATATACAGCGGGAAAAATACGGTTAAGGTTCCCAATATTAAAACGATGGTAAGTACCCAGTTTGTTTTTTGTTTTTTCATTATAACTGTTCCTCCTTCTTATTCATAACGCCCATCTGGAATAGTGAAATAGCCACAATTACAACAAAGAAAATTACTGCGTTTGCACTCTGGAAGCCAAATTGTCCTCCATCCATACCATTTCTGTAAATCAGGTATGAGATTGACTCTGTGCTCTGCGCCGGGCCTCCCTTTGTCAATGACATAATCTGGTCAAATACCATGAGGAAGTTCTTTGTGCTGAGCACCAGATTGATTGTGACAAACGGCATAACGAGTGGAAATGTAACCTTCCAGAACTGCTTCCATTTGCCTGCTCCGTCGAGCATGCTGGCTTCATAAACATCCTCAGGCACCGTCTGCAGACCTGATATGTAAATGATGGTATTCATGGCAACTGCCTGCCATACACCGACAATCAGCACACCAATCCATGCATATTTTTCACTTGCCAGAATACTGTTTTGTATGAAACCGATATTAAAGGTATTTCCTACTGCCGGCAGAATATATGTAAAAATAAAGCTGAAAATGTAACCAATAACCAGTCCGCCAAGGATATTCGGTACGAAATAAATACCTCTTAATGCACTCTTTCCGCGGATATTACTGTTTAGCGCAACTGCCATCACAAGGCTTAATACATTTACAAGTACGGTTCCTGCAATCGCATATTTAAAGGTAAACAGATAGCTCTTTCCGACTCTGGCGTCGGTAAAAAGGTCTGCATAGTTTCTAAGTCCGACATAATCATAAGAGCCATAGCCCTTGTAGTTTGTAAAGCTGTAAATCACACCCTTTATCATCGGCAGTGTGTTGAATGCGAAAAATAAAACCACAACAGGTATCACAACTGCCCAGAATGTCTTGTCCCTATTTGACATTTTCTTTTTCATTTTGCATCCTCCTGTTCCTTCTGGTAATCCTGTACTTCACGAATCAGATCTCTGTTGTAACGCTTCCAGTCTGAATCAAATTTCTTTAAGAACTTCTCCTTTGCATTGTCACCTGTGTCAAGCAGATATGTCTGAATCATGGCATCCACACTCATCTCGCTTGGATAATGGTGATCCTGATAATCTGACATACGGTTGTCCTTTATGTACTCCTGCATATCCTCCAGTGTATCAGGTATTGCAAAATCTCCATCCTTGCAGGCAATTCCGCCCTGGTCATCCAGATATGTCTGAATTGTCTCATCGCTGTAGAGATATTCAAGCACCTCGTATGCAGCTTCCTTATTCTTGCAGGCCTTCATCACTGAAAACTGTAAATCTATTCCTGAATTTAACACATTATCAGCCTCATTATCATTTGCCGGGAAAGTAAATGAGCCGATATTCATATCAGGATTAACTGACTTAATCTGAGGAATAGCATAGCTTCCTATCGTGTACATGGCAGATTCACCTCTGGCAAAGGCTGTACATGCGTCATTGTAGCTGTAAGCATATGGATTGTCCTCTGCATAATCAAGCAGTGTGCGTACCTTGTCGGCAACCGGAGAATATGCCTCCTCAAATGTCGTATTTCCCATATTTACCTGATTGCAGGTGTCTGAATCACAAAGACCTACTGCAAGTGCATTCCACGGTGCCAGACAGGTCCATGTATCCTTAAAGCCCAGATACAAAGGAAGTGTTCCGCTTTCCTTTATCTCATCACACAGTGCTGTAAACTCGCTCCAGGTTGTAGGCACCTTCCAACCATTCTCCGCAAACATATCCTTGTTGTAAAGCACTCCTGCTGCATTTGCCACGTAAGGAAGTGCATAGGTGCCGTCCTTTGGAATGAACTCAAGCTCCTTGTCCATATCCAGATATGCCTCTTTTACTGTGTCCACTGCATCCAGATCCGAGATATCCTCAAACAAATCCGCATCCAGGAAATTTGAATAATTGATATCTCCACCGATTGCAATGATGTCCGGATAATCCTCACGGATGAAGCGTGTCTTTAAAATAGTCATAGCCTCATTCGGAGATGAGATAGTCAGGTGAATATCATCGTGAGTCTCATTAAATTGCTTCTCAATCTTCTCGAAAGCCTTAACAGCCTCCGGCTTATATGAAACCACCTCAATCTCAGTTTTTCCGTCCGCCCGCTTTTCATTTCCACACCCGGTCAGTCCTGTCGTGCACATTCCGAGTGCCAGCACAACCGCCATAGCCTGACAAATCTTTCTTTTTGCCATATTTTTTCACTCCTTTTCTGTTTTATTTGCTCTTTTTCCTGATAAACAGATTATAACATACCATTATGCATACAATAAATACCCTTATTTTTGCATTTTTATACCAATATGCTAGAAAATGTGCTATAATTGCATATAATGTCGCATAAGGGTATATTTATAGTATTAATCAATAAGGAGTGACTCACATGGACAAGCTTTCCTTCAATATTTTTCCAAATGTAAATTTCATAGATTTGTGTATGTACCAGTTTGGCCACGAGCAGTGCGAACCGGGACACTCATTTGGTCCTGCCACAAGAAACCACTATCTATTCCACTATGTACTGTCCGGCACCGGCACTCTGATGGCCGATAATGCAAAGGGCATCACACAGCCCTACAACATAAAAAGCGGGCAGGGCTTTATGATTTTTCCCGGCCAGATAAATACCTATATCGCGGATGACAAGCTTCCGTGGGAATATATATGGATTGAGTTTGACGGTCTGCGCGTCAAGGAGGCTCTCACCACAACAGATCTTACCAAAAATAATCCTGTCTATCACACACATTCAAAGGATATCCGCGAAAAGCTTGTTGAGGAAATGCTCTACATCACAAGGCACCCATCAGAATCACCGTATCACCTGATTGGGCATATGTACCTTTTTCTGGATTATCTGATGCAGTCAGCCAAATCCTCAAAGCTCGTTCCAAGTGGGAAAATGAGTGATTATTATATAAAAGAAGCGATGAATTATATCGAGCAGAATTTTCAGAATGATATATCAATCGAAGATATTGCCGGAATCTGCGGCATAAACCGAAGCTATCTGGGCAAAATTTTCAAAAATTCCGTCGGACATTCACCGCAGGAATTTCTCATGAATTATCGTATGATAAAGGCCACAGAGCTTTTGAAGCTGACCTCCTTATCCATCGCAGATGTTGGTTCTGCTGTCGGATACGAAAATCAGCTTCATTTCTCACGCGCTTTTAAAAATGTCTACGGAGTGGCTCCGAGGGAATGGAGGAACGAGCATAAATAAGCTCACGGTTCCTCCTTTATATATTCATTTGCATTGTCAATAGTCACCTTCTCATACGGCAGATAAACATACTTTTTATCCTCAAACTTTATGTTTTTCATGCTGCCCCCGGTGGCTGCCAGATAAGCAAGCTGAGCCATAGCCCTTGCCTGTCCCTCCTTGTCATTGTAGACCGTTGCCGCAAGCTTTGACTGCTGCACTGCTTCAAGTCCCTCGTCTGTGCCATCTACTCCGAAAAACGCAGGTACATTCGACTCCGTCACTCCAAGCCTCTCGTATGCATCTATCGCGCCCAAAGCCATTGCATCGTTATTTGCTATAACTAACTCTATGCTGTTTTTGTACTGACCTATAAGCTGTGTCATACGGTTCTGCGCCTGGGCACGATTCCAGTTTGCTATCTGGCAGCTCAGCTTTTCTATCTGAAGACCGTTATTCTTCATGCTCTCTGTCACACTCTCTGTCCTGACGATGGCATCCTGATGCCCCATCTCACCCTCTAGGATGACATACTGTATCCTGCCATCACCGTTTTTGTCCACACCCGGATTATTCTTTATATAATCGGCAATGAGCTCCCCCTGCATCTGACCTGACTGCTTTGCCTTGGCTCCGACATAGTACAGCTTGTCCCAGCGCTTTAAATCCTCATCAACCGGCTCCCTGTTAAAGAAAATAATCGGGATATCCTTCTCCATTGCAGCATTTATAATGCCTGACAAATCTGTTCTGTCTGCCAGATTAATACAGAGCACATTGCAGCCGTCCTCTATCATTTCCTGCACCTGGTCATCCTGAGTCCGCTGTGAGCCTGCAGCATCCATGATTGTCATGCTGATATCGTATTTGTCCGTATCAAGACTCGCACACTCTTTTTTGAAAGCATCCATCAGCTCCCCGATAAATGTATCCTTCTGGTCATAGCAGGTCACGCCTATATATATTTGTTTTTTCTCGTCAACCCTTGTATTACTGCACGAGACAAATGATAATACCAGTACAAAGCATAGCATTATCGCTGTATTTCTTATTCTGCTTCTCATTTATTGTATCCCCCACTACTGACTGATTGCATACAAAAGCTTCTTGTTCTCTTCATCAAACAGATTCTTTTTTGTCAGAAGCTGATATGATATCTGTTTTTCCTCTACCGAGGACTTCCTGCCACGAAGCATATCTACAAGCCCTACAACACTTTTATATCCGGCAGCAAATTCGTCCGGTGTGATAAGAGCCTCTGTCCAGCCTGAATCGAGATAATATATGGCCTCTGTTGAGTTTCCTATGCCATATACCAGTGCACCCTGCAGATTATTATCAGAAGCTTCCTTTGCCGCATAGGTCACACTTGCATCATCTATCGCAAGAACTATGTCAACCTTTCTCTGTGACTGCAGATTGATTTTCTCCCCGGTATCTGAAACACCTGATACAATCCACATCACATCACAGCCACTTTCCGCGAGAGTATCCTTTATGCCATTGATTCGCTTTTTACAGGCATCGGATTCAGTGCTTTCACAATAGATTCCTATTTTTTTACCTGAAAGTGTTCCGTTGTTGTCAGCAAGAAGCTTTTTTGCCAGGTCTGCACCCATGCTGTACTGGTCAAGCTCCACTGTATTAAGTGGCTCAAAGCTCTCGCTTCCCGCCTGGTCTCCGACTACCATTATCGGTGTCTTTTTATTTATCTGGATAAGGGTATTAAGGTTTTTTTCTTCTGTCGTTTCTTCTGTTATTTTTTCTGCTGCAGGCTTGAAAACGACTGCATCAGCCTTCTTGTTTATCTCCTGCTTTATGACATCAATTTCATCTGACATATTGTTCAGATTTTCCCTGCTTATCATGACAACATCCACTCCATACTCAGCGGCCGCCATTTTCATGCCATATTTAAATGCTGCGCTGTGGCTTTCATCCACATCAGCCATCACCACTGCAATACGCTCCGGTTTCTGATTGAGCTTATTGTACGTGATAAAGCCTATCACTATCACAAGCAGTATGCCAAGAAAAAGCTCTGTTATGATGAAGGTTCTCTTATTCTTGCTCATATTTGTCCATTTATTTTTCACTGTCACTCTCACACCTCCCATGCAGCAAGGCAATCGTACCTGCATCATACTATATGATGCTCCTCAAATTTAAGCCTGTTTTCCTCTGAATAGACAATTGCCGGGATTTTGATTGTCACAACTGTTCCCTCATCAAGCTCACTTTCTATATGCAGGCCATAGCGCTCTCCAAACAGTATCTTTATCCTGTTATTCACATTAACAAGCCCCACTCCGGAACCCTTCTTGTGCACCCTGTCCGTATTTGTCAGTAAAAGCGGGATTTCATCCTCAGGAATGCCCATTCCGTTGTCGGATACCGTCATGATGATATCATCTCCCACCTTTTGGCCTCCGACCACTATCTCTCCGAAATCGTCCAGCTCTCTGATTCCATAATTTAGTGCATTTTCCAAAATCGGCTGAAGCACCAGCTTCACCGCGCAATAATCCATGATTTTCTCGTCAACCTCAAAGCTCACCTCAAATTTATTCTTATAGCGCACCTTCTGGATATTCATGTAGCTTTTTGCATGCAAAAGCTCATCGCGTACAGTTATTATGGTATGTCCCTTAGACAGACTGATACGGAAAAGCTTTGCAAGTTGCGTAATCATAAACGAGGCTTCCTCGTTTTTGCCTCCCTCTATCATCCATGTGATGGAGTCAAGCGTGTTGTACAAAAAGTGTGGATTAATCTGGCTTTGAAGCACATCAAGCTCGCTCTTTCGCCTCTCGTTCTGCTCCCAGACGACCTTTTTCATGAGCTCATTGTTCTGCTTATACGAATTGCGTATAGAGTATCCCAGATGCCGTATCTCGGATGAGCCTCCCACATAGATATCTGCTTCATTGCCATTCTCATACCTTTTCACAGAATCATCCAGCTTCATTATCGGCTTTGAAATGCGTATGGATATCACTCTGTTTATCCACACAAGCGTCATAGCCATTATAATCATGATAACAAAAACAAACTGCTTCACATCTGCCATCTTGTTTGTAAAGATGGAGTATGGCATCACACATACAAGCTTCCAGCCGGTGTAGCTGATCGTGTCCACCATAATCTTACGATGCACGCCATTCAGATAATCATCATATATACTGTTTTGTGACTTTGCCGCATTCGCGCTGTTTTCCGAAACATCTCCATCAAACTGTATCTGATGCGGATGATAAATGATATTGCCATTTGCATCACAAAGATAGTAGTACTGTCCTTTTCCCGATGTATTTATCCTCTCAAGCAGCCTTGATACACTCGAATAATCCATATCTACAAGCAACACACCCATCTGAGACTCAGAGCCTGAGGTCAGCTCCACGGCACGGCTTGAGGATATGACCAGATGATATCTCATGGAACCATCGTCAAACAGATTCTGCACATGAGGTGTTGAAAAATGTATATTCTCCATGCGCTCCATCGCGTCTATGAACCAGTCCTGTTGTGTCACATTCGGATCCTCCTTCTGTGACACAACAGGCTCTGCAGCTATAAGGCTTCCATATTGATTATACAGGGCAATACTACGCAGATATTCCTTATTTGACTCATAAAGCAGGCTCATACCATCGTGTATGCTGTCAGACTGCTTTAAAATATCATTCTCCTTTATTACATCATAATATGCCGCATCTGAAACCTGCCTCATATTGACGAGATAATTTTCTACGCTGTCTATTGTCTGATCCATCACCTTATGATTACTCTCTATGATGCTGTCCTGCGATGCATCAGCAAATTTTACATACATCACCACCACTGTGACAAGCATTATTGCAAGTGACAGCAGTGAGAATGAGAGCATTATTATGGATTGTATACTGCCTGATTTATACCTTATTCTTTTCATACTCTGTCCTGTACCTGGATGGGGAAACCCCATACTTTCTCTTAAAAACATAACTGAAATAGTTCGCATCCGCGTAGCCTACATTCTGGGCTATGACATAGCTCTTGTCATCTGTCTCTACAAGCATTCTGGCTGCCTTATCCATTCTGTAATCAGTCAGATACTCCACAAACGAGCTGCCCGTTTCCTTCTTGAACAGACTTGAAAAATACGAGTTAGATACTCCTAATTCCTTACATGTATCGTCAAGTCCCAGGTCCACACTCCTGTAATTTCTGTGCACATAATCCTTTGCACTGTCTATGAGCGATTTCTTGGAGTTGTATCTGGCATCAGCCATATCGTCATGCAGCCTGCTTGAAAAATCCAAAAGCCACTGCTTGAGCACCACCGGCTCAAAATTGGAGAGCTCATTATAAAGCTTTCCCACACTTCCCGATATTTCCTGCACATTTAGCTCATTATTGCTCATGAAGTGATATAGCTCACTGATCAGCTCCATTACTGCCACATGGTAGTTCTCAAGCGACTGCTGCGACATAAAATTATGCTGCATATACGCTTCAACAGCCTGTCCCACATCCTCCGACTTTCCGATACAGATCATTTTAAATAAATATGACAGCTCATTTCCCTCATCGCCATCCTTTGATATACGTCGCTGTGGCTCAACCTCTGTCATGTTTATTGCCCTGTTGCTGCCATAAAGCACCCTGTATGATACAGCCTCCCTCGCACTCTGATAAGAGCTCACCAGCTCCTGTACATTTTCGCACACCTGTCCGATTCCAACCGTCACCTTTGCTCCCATGACATGATTTACATATTTGCAAAACCTGTCACACTCATCTGTCAGTTCAGAGATATCCTCAGGATGCATAAGCTGTACAAGCATGACCGTATCGCCAAGATAATTGAACACCCTGCCATTCCAGCGCTCCTTTAAATCAGCCTGTGCCTGTCTCTCTACCGACACTGCAAGCAGCCTGATATCCATGTCCTGCGGCACCTGACTTGCGGAGGTATGTATGATAATACAGCAGTAATATGGTCCGTCAAGCTCGATCTGGTAGTCACACATATATCTGTCCAGCTCATTTTCCGGTATGCGTCCCTCGATAAGTGTCGTGTAAAAATTTGACTGCAGAACAGGCAGCGATGCTGCATAATACTTCTTCAATATATCTGCGTTTTTCTTCTCATTCAGCTCATCATCCAGCTTTGTCTTAAGCTTTTTGAATACCTCTGTGATTTCCGCCAGATTGAGTGGCTTTAGAATATACTCCTCTATCTCGAGATGTACAGCCTCCTTTGCATATTCAAAATCGTCAAAGCCTGTGAAAAGCAAGAGCTTTGTCGCCGGAAATCTCTGTCTGATATTACTGCATAGCTCAAGTCCGTCCATGTAAGGCATACGTATGTCAGTCATCACAACATCCGGCTGCATGTCCTCCATCATCTCAAGCGCCTTGAAGCCATTGCCCGCATGTCCTACCACATGAAAACCAATCTGCTCCCAGGATACCTTTCTCTCGATTACCTCTATTACATCCTCTTCATCATCAACCAGTAATAATGTATACATTTTATGTCGTCTCCCTGCTTGTAATTATTGAACTGCATACACCATAAAATCCGTGTGTAGCATAAATTTATCGCTCGGATAATAAAATCTGTCTGTATAGTATTATATCATATATGATATATTCTTTTGTAGTTTTACATAAACAAAAGTGTAATTTCAAAAGTATAATTGTTCACACCACAAAATTAAAGCAGAGATGCCGCCCCGACATCTCTGCTAATCATTTTGGAAGTATGAAAAAGAAATTTTCTTGCGATATTATTTCTTCTGAACGTATTTCAGACAGTCAAGTGTAACTGCTACAAGAATGATAATTCCTGAGAATACGAACTGAAGGTTTGTATCAATACCAAGGATTGTAAGAGAGTATGTAAGTGCTGTGAAGATACATACACCGGTTACAACACCGGATATCTTACCGATACCACCTGTGAATGATACACCACCAACTACACAGGCTGCGATTGCGTCCATGTCCCAGCCCTGTCCATAAGCTGCTGAGCCTGAACCAACCATTCTTGCACACTCAAGCCATGAACCAAATCCATAGAGGATACCTGCCATAATGAATGCGCCGAGAGTAACTGCAAATACTGAGATACCTGAAACTGCTGCTGCCTCCGGATTTCCACCGACTGCGTAAAGATTTTTACCAAATGTTGTCTTGTTCCAGATAAACCATACAATAGCTATAGCTGCTACTGCCCAGAGGATGATGGTTGGGAAACCATTTACCTTTGGAATAATCATGTTAGGGATTACCGGCTCAATTGCACCGAATGAAACTCCCTTTGTAGCATATGTTACGATACCGAAGATAACAAGCATGTTTGCCATGGTTGAAATAAACGGATGCATCTTAAACTTCGCTGTGAAAAATCCTGCAATACTTGTGAAGAATGTACAAAGCACGATACATGCAAGTAATGCGATAACCACTCTTGCACCTGTTGGTACTCCTGTAAAGTCAAATATATGACCGAATACAGAGCCTGTATTGATACCCTGATGCATGATGATCGTGGCTGTTGTCATACCCATACCAACCATTCGTCCAACAGAAAGGTCTGTTCCTGTTAAGAGGATAAGTCCTGCAACACCAAGTGCTAAGAACATTCTAGGTGAAGCCTGCTGAAGAATATTCAGTATGTTATTGTATGTCAGAAGAGGTGTGCCCTTCTTTATCGGTGTTATGATACACAGTGCAATGAATATAAGTATAATCGCAATATAGAGACCATTCTGTAACAGGAAGTTTCTCTTATTGAATGTATACTTGTAATTCTCCCATTTCTGGGCTCTTGTCTCCATAAATGTGAACTTTGAAAGACGAAGCATATCAATCAGATGATACTTGTAGCTGTATGCCTCATGCTTTCTGTCCTTGATTCTCTGGTACTCTTTCTCGAGCTCAAGCTTCTCATTGGAAATACGATTCTTGTGTACGTAGTTTTCTTCCTTTATCTCAGTGCTGTCTGAGGTCTTTGCCAGAGCAGCCTTGTGCTTTTTATCAAGCTCTGCCATTCTCTCATTATGAGCAGCAAGTGCCTCTGCCTTTTCTGCCTCACAGCTTGCCTTAACAGCATTGTAATACTTTGAGTCAAAGTTTTCCTTTAAGTAGCTTTCAGCCTTGGCGATGAGCTTTGAAATCTCATCCTTGTTCTTTGCCTCAACAGCCTTTGCCTTTGCAAGCTCTTTCTCACATGCTGCTATTTCTGACTCCTTCTCGCCCTTTGAAAGAGTTTTATCTCTCTTGATGCCTGCTATTGCTGACTGACACTCTACAACCTTTGTAGTTCCGTCTTTTCTGAGTGCATCAATTTCTTTTTGTATTCCACCAACATATTCGTCGATAGGCTGGCGCAGAGCGCGCTCCTGCTCAGCCGTTAAAATCTTACTATTAGCCATATCCGTCTTCTCCCTTTATTATAGGTACTTTGCACTGAGTCTCAGCAACTCTTCCTGATTGGTTTCCTTTGTATTGACAATTCCTGAGAGCCGTCCGTTTGACATGACTCCGATACGATTTGTTATACCAAGGATCTCAGGCATCTCAGATGAAACTACAATGACTGTCTTACCCTGCTTTGCCATATTGATTATCAGCTCGTAAATCTCATATTTGGCACCTACGTCGATACCTCTTGTAGGCTCATCCATCATGAATATCTGCGGTCCTCTTTCGAGCCATTTACCAAAGATAACCTTCTGCTGGTTTCCTCCTGAGAGAGCCGAAATCATATCCTCCGGTCCCATACACTTTGTGTGCATAATCTTTATCTCATCAGAGGTGGCCTTTGTCATCTTGCTGTCTGAAAGTGCCGGTCCATTCTTATAAGAGCCGAGATTTGCGATTGTTGTGTTAAAGGTGAGGTTTCCCTTAAGGAAAAGTCCATTTGCTTTTCTTTCCTCTGTGATAAGTGCGAAGCCATAGTCCATAGCCTCCTTGGCACAGGTGAAATTCATAAGCTGGTTCTTAAAATATACTCGTCCTGCAGCTCTTGTTCTGATTCCGAAAATCGTCTCAAGAAGCTCTGTACGACCTGCTCCGACAAGTCCGTATAGTCCAAATATCTCCCCCTCATGCACATCAAATGTGATGTCCTGCAGATGTGGCTCGTACTTTGTCGAAAGATGCTGTATTGACAAGATTACATCCTTTGGTTTGTTGTCTACCGGAGGGAATCTGTTCTCCAGTACTCGTCCAACCATCGCTGCAATCAGTTCATTCATATTTGTTTCTTTTGTGCTCTTTGTCATGACCAGATTTCCATCTCGAAGAACCGAAATCTCATCACATATCTCAAAAATCTCATCCATCTTGTGAGATATATAGATAAGTGAAATACCCTGGTCACGAAGCATCCTCATCATCTGGAACAGCTTTTCAACCTCCTGTACCGTGAGTGATGATGTAGGCTCATCCAATACTATAACCTTTGAGTTGTATGATATTGCCTTTGCAATCTCACACATCTGTCGCTGTGATACTGACATGTTTTTCATCGGCTGCTCGAGATTAACTGTCATTCCCAGCTTTCTGAATAGCTCGGACGCTTCTTTTTTCATGCGTCCCTCATCAATCATACCAAATGAATTGACCGGATATCTTCCGAGAAACAGATTGTCTACGACATTTCTCTCAAGACACTGGTTCAACTCCTGATGCACCATTGCTATACCATTTTCCAGTGCATCCTTAGGACCCGAAAAGCTTACCTCTTTTCCGTCCAGATATATAGTTCCCTCGTCCTTCTGGTATGTACCAAAAAGACATTTCATCATTGTCGACTTACCGGCTCCGTTCTCCCCCATGAGACCCATTACAGTACCTTTTTTCACATCCAGATTGATGTGGTCAAGAACCCTGTTTCGTCCAAATGACTTGCTCATGCCACGAATCGATAAGATGTTTTCATTATTCTTATCGCCCATACTTCCTGCTCCTAACTCTATATTTGCTGTCGTCTGTATACACTTTATTTTGGGGAGAGATTTTTCCCTCCCCAACTAAGTGCTTTAAATACTTTTACTGGTTCAAAAGAGCTGTATAAGAAGCTGCATTATCTGTCTTAACCATGTTGATTGCGAATGCATCGTACTGACCAGGATTTCCAAGTCTGTTTGTGATATTAGACTCTGTCTGTCCGTCACCACCGATGTACTCAACATCAAGATTTAAGATATCATCATACTTCTGTAATAATGGCTGATATGTAGAGCTTAAGAAGTTATCTGAAGCATTGTAAATATTCAGCCATACCTTCTTTGCAGGATGCTTATCTGCATCAAGCTGTGATGAAACCGGTGCCCATACAACTGTTGAATCTGTGAAATCCTTGTAGTTGTCTGCTGTAACTGCTACGTTTAATGCGTAGTAAGATCTCTCATCATCCTTGTAAACATATACATCATCGCTTAATACGTTTCCTGCATCATCCTCTGTGCCGATACCTGTATCAATATCTACACCATCGAGTGCGTTTCTAAGTACACGAAGTGTGAGGTAAGCCTGAACGTCAGCATGCTGGCTGATTGTTCCGCCATAGCCCTCTGCGATAGCTGCTACTGCATCGCTGTTGGCATCGTATCCGAATGTAGGAACCTTGTTGTCCTTTGACCATGCATTGAACATTGACATTCCCATTCCATCATTGTTAGAAACAACTACGTCGATTGACTCGCCAAATGATGATGACCATGTTCCGATTGCATTTCCGGCTGTAGCTGCATCCCATGTAGCTCCGGCTGAGTTCTTCATCTCCTGTGAAGCAAGCTCTCTTACTACATAGTCCTTGCCGTTTACAGTAATCTTGCCGTCCTGAACCTCAGATGCTTTTCCGTCTGAGTTTGTTCCTGCCGGTGCACTGTCAATCTCGCCGCTCTTGTCTACGCCTGTTCCAAGAGCTTTACGAACACCTCTTGTTCTTGCAATTGAATCGTTGTGTCCGATATCACCGATTGCAAGTACATATCCGATAACGCCATCCCCATTTCTGTCGATCGTATCGATGTTCTTCTCGATATACTCTTTTACCATTTCTCCCTGAAGTTCAGCTCCCTGATTAGCATCGAAACCTACATAATAGGTATCCTTGTTGTAGTTGAGTGCTGTTGTGTCAAGCTCTCCTGTTGAGCTGTTTGATGGCTGACGGTTGAACCACACGAGTGGCTTGTCCTTGTTTGCAACATCAGATGTCGATGTGCTGCTTCCCCCTTTCTGTGTATCAGAAGAACCCCCATCTGATCCACAAGCGGCCATTGACGCTGCCATAGCAGCTACCATCATGATTGCAACAAATTTTTTCTTCATATATTTTTGTCCCCCTTTGTTTTGTTGGTAAGGCTAGTATACAAAAATATTTCGGGAATCACTATAGAATATTTTTCGATAAACATTAAAAATTTTACTGTTTTTCGTCATGTGGACGAAAATTTTCTAGTTTTCGTTTTTTAGCTACGTCATATTGTTCAATTCCAACAAAACGGCTAATCCAAAGTAAGCCTTTAGATTAGCCGTTATATTCTTCATATTCTATGATATCTACGCTTTAACGCTCTGGTCCTTTATAAAACAATGATAGGTTATCAGATACAGCAGTATGCCTATCGCAGCAGAAATTGCAAGCCATACCGGTACAAACACCCATATATCCGCATGAAAGAAGACAGGCACGTTTATATTATCAGGTGACTTAAGTAAAACTATCATCCAAAATGTCCATAATACCCAGAAAGCAATTCTGCCAAACCGCAGCACTGCAGCGCCCACAAATACAGCCAAAAATGCCAATAAAACCGCCAGAGATATAGTCACTACCAATGCCCTTCCCGAAAATACCTGTGAGTAAGCATCCACAAATCTGACTCTTAGTAACTTACTGACCAGATTTTTGCTTACAACGCGCTCCACAGCACCAAGAATTGCAATAATTGACAGCGCAAGCATATTTTTTATAACTTTAAAAACAACATATGATGAAAGAAAGTTCTTCCTGGTCACTCCCATCTGCAGACAAAGAGTGAAGTGCTGTCCAAATGTAAAGCCTTCAAATATTATATCAAAAATCACATATGCACTCAGCGCCATCATCATTCCAAGCTGCACAGTTTCATCGTCCCCCATTGATACAAAGAAGCCCAATACCATGCCCGCGATTATTGCTATAGCAACTGCTATCATCATTATCGCTGTCTTTTTCCTTTTTATATACATGAAGTTTTTTATTGTCTTTCTCATAATGCCCTCCTCTGTCTATACCCTTACTTCAAGCCTTCTTGTGCTTCTTTCTGTACAAGCCGCCATCCATGCATAGTATACGACTGCGAATATCATTACCGGAATATTTAAGCTGTTACTTTCAGCTATATAGTTAAATACCATCCATGCAACAGCCACCACAACGGAAATAATTGAAACAATTATATATAAAACCATATATTTATCTTTATTCATACTCTCGGCGATTGCCTGCCCGGTTGCTGCACATATAATTATAATAAAAATATAAGCCGGAATATTTTTTTCACCGGTATAAGCTGCTATAAGCATCTGAAATCCACTAAAGATGGCTATCATAGCTATGTCCGATATGATATATCCAATAAATGCATTTTTTCTTGTGGCTCCAAAAGCAATTGCAAGCGAAATTCCCCCGGTCTTCCTATTAATCTCAAAGCCAACCAATATTACCGCTAAAAACCAGATACTGGCCATACACCCCTTATCATTGATAACTCTTCCGTCCATTAAAAAATTAAAAATCAGAAAATAAACTATTAAAGCGAGCACCGCCGATAATACACTTTTTAATGTCATCTTTCCCCAGAATATTATGCTGTTTTTCATCATCTGCCCTCCTCACATATGGCAACAAACAGGTTTTGAAGTGTCATTGGCTGTACTGACAATTTCTCCGTGGCTGCTAAACATTTGTTTTTTGCTGTGAGAATTGATATGCCCTTGCTTCGTCCTAGGTTTTGTGTATCAAGCACTTCGATATCAGGGTTTTGTGTAAGCATTTTATCCACATCTTCCTTATTTCCGCTTATGTGGTATGCCCGCTCCAAAAGCTCTGCTGTGTTTTCTTTTAAGGCAATTTTTTGATTATTTACGATGATTACCTCCTCGAAAATATCTGATGCTTCATCAATGATATGTGTAGAAATGACAAAGGTTCTGCCACTTTGCGTATACTCCTCTATTAAAAGCCTGTAAAAATCATTGCGCGCCACCACATCAAGGCCTGCTGCCGGTTCATCCAAAAATGTGAATTTTGCCTTGCTCGCAAGTGCCACAACTATTGTAACCATTGACATCATTCCCTTTGAGAGCTTATTTATACTCTGATTTTTATCCAGGTCAAAACGTGCCAGCAGCTCGTTTGCATAATCATTATCCCAATTCTTTAAAAAGCACTGCGCATATTTCAAATATTCCTTTACCTTTAAGTTGTTTGCTCCGCTCATTGTGTTAGCAGAAAGTTCTCTCGAAAAAAATATATCAGAGAGAGCTTTCTCATTTTCCCAGATTTGCTCCCCATCGAGGGTAACGTCTCCTGAGCTCGCCGGATTCTGCGCCGAAATGATGGAAAGCAGTGTTGTCTTGCCGGCGCCATTTCGTCCTATCAGCCCATAAATCTTTCCCTCCTCTATTGTGAGATTTATATTGTCCAAAACCTTCTTTTGCCTGTAATTTTTACATAAATCATTGCATTTTATTGTTCCCATATTATTCTCCTTTAATCTTCAAAATTCTTTTCGATGCCTGCTATTAATTCAGCCTTTGTAATACCAAGTGTCTTTGCCTCATTCACAATCTCACTGACGTAATTCTCATAAAACTGGGCTTTCCGCTTTGTCCTTATTACTTCCTTTGCTCCGTCACTCACAAACATTCCAATCCCTCTTTTCTTATACAAAATCCCTGCATCCACAAGTATATTTATGCCCTTTGCCGCTGTAGCCGGATTTATTGCATACAGCTTTGCAAGCTCGTTT
Source organism: uncultured Agathobacter sp. (assembly GCA_934365945.1). GTDB lineage: Bacteria > Bacillota > Clostridia > Lachnospirales > Lachnospiraceae > Roseburia. Next base: position 245,805 of record CAKRNE010000001.1, read on the forward strand.
GTGCTCGGCACGCGCTCATCCTCCAAAAGCACATCCCGTAGTATGTCGTTTTCTATCATTTCGCTTATCTGAATATAGATTGATTTCTCCTGATTCAGAATTTCATTCACATGCTCCGCCTCCTCTCTATGCTTGTTGTACTTTTTTGCGGTGTGGTTGTATGGTTAGTTACTTAAGTAACTAACCTATGAACTTATAATAGCTGTTATGAAGCATATTGTCAACTGTATTTTTTTCTACATATAAAAAAGACCATACACTCAGTTGTTTTCTGAATGTATGATCCTTTAATTCATCTTATTCCCAACAGCACTATGGTACTTCAAATGTCATCCTCTCACCTGTAGCAGGATGGTCAAAAACAATCTTATAGGAGCAAAGTGCAAGCTGTTCCCTTACACTGCTACCGGTACGTCCTGATTTGCTTCCCGTTCCTGAGTTATTTGAGGCAGGCTTCCCATACTTGGTATCTCCAATCAGAGGATAGCCGATATGTGCAAGCTGCAAACGTATCTGATGGTGCCTTCCGGTGAGAAGCTTTATGTCAAATTCTGTTTTATTGCATTCTTTTGATAGTATCCTGTACTGAAGCACTGCTTTTTTTGCCAGCCTGTCTTTTTCGCTTGTGATTTTAGATGTATTGGTACGCTTATCGAAGGAGATATAATCTGTGAGAGTATGCCATGCCGGATCATGAATATCTTCTTTCTTATCGTCCCCCGGCACCTTACTCGCATAGGCAGACTTGTCTTGAAATGACTCTTCTTCATCTTCTACTGCTGCTCCTGACACTCCCTGCCCTCTACTTGCCGCATGATAATATTTCTCGGTTGTATGCTCTTTTATCTGTCTGCTCAAGGATGCCGCGGCTTTCTGATTCTTGGCAAATACCATCACTCCCTCTACCGGCTGGTCGAGTCTGTGCACTATGCCAACATAGGGCGGCTCATTTTTAGCCGCCCTGTAATTTCTTATGAAGCTCTCCATATCCTGCTGCCCAATACGCCTGGTCTGTGTAGCAATTCCCGCCGGCTTGTAGCAGACGATAATGTCGTTGTCTTCGTAAATGATATCTGGTTTTCCCATGTTGTAACTCCCGCAAATTATTATTGTAAATTTTAACTGTTCAGCACATTTACAGTTGCGATAAGCAGGCATATTTCGTTTATTTACCTACCTGCTCCTTTATGAGAGACATAAATGCCTCCTCCTCAACAGGCTTGGAGTACGCATAGCCCTGATAATACATAGGTCCAAACTGCTTTAGATACTCCGCCATCTCATAAGTCTCAATACCCTCTATACACGAACGCATCCTGATACGTCCGGTGAAAACAAGAATGGACTCGACAATCGCCTGCTTTAATTCATCCTCCATAACATCCTTCGTAAATGATCGGTCTATCTTTATCTCACCCACCGGAAGCTCCAGCGCCAGACTTAAAGATGCCGAGCCTGTTCCGTAGTCATCTAACGCTATCTGTATGCCATGCTCCTTGAAAAATGATATCTCCCTCTTTAAGAAATCGTGGTCTAAATCCTTACATCTTTCGGTAAGCTCTATCCAAAGATCCTCTTTTGGGAAATCAAGTCTCTCAACCATATTGAGTACATCTGTGCGGAATGCCGTATTCTCAAGCTGCGTGGCCGCTATATTTACATTTATGAAGAACTCCGGTATGAGCTTCTTGAATCTCTTTGCCGCCACAAGTGCGTTCTCAATAATCCAGTTTCCCAGTATGTAAATACAAGGATCCTCCTCAAGCCATGGAATAAATGAATCCGGTGGCACAAGTCCGTACTTCTCATTTTTCCACCTGATAAGAGCCTCAGCTCCGACTATCCTTCCGTCCGTGGCGCTGACTATCGGCTGATAGCATAGGAAAAATCCTTTACAACCGTCCATGACGCTCTTATGGATTTCCGCAATCTGCTCCATATTTTTCATATTATCATGAATTATGGTACTGTCAAAAAATACAAGGTCTCCGTGCTTTTCATGCTTTGATATGCTGAGTGCATATGTGGCGCTGTTTAGCAGATTATCCGACGTTCCGGAGTAGTTTTTAACTGTCACCGCTCCACCTGCCAGCCTCAGCTGAACCATTCCATCGCCAAGCTTCACCCCGGCCTCAGCTACTTTTTTCACCTTAAGGTAAAGCTCACTAAGCTCATCAGGCTCTGCATATGGCTTGATGAATGCAAACTTTGTTCCATCCATTCTGAATACATAAAGGTCTCCGTTCACTACCTTTAAAAGCTCATCGCCATAATTCTTCAAAACCTCATTGCCCAGTTCATATCCGTAGGTATCATTGATGTGTCCGTACTTTGTTATTCCGATGATAAGCACTGCTGCCGACTCATATCTGAAAATATAGTCATTCAGACAGCTTCCAAGCATCTTCATATTCCAGAGGTTGGTAACAGAATCAACCGAATCCGATATGCCATGATTCAGTATCGAACCGACAAAAATATCAGGTCTTCCATCCACTCCCTTTATGATGCGTCCATGACCTGTGCAGCTCACAAACACTCCTTGTGCATCCTTTATACGATATGTAAGGTCAAAGGCATCTTTTTTGCCTGAATACACTGCATCCACTTCCTTCTGGTACATCATCATATCATCGGGATGTATTTTTTTCTTCCATCTTTCCTCTGTGTTTAAGTCATATTCGCTGTCAATTCCCATAAAACCAAATGCATTTTTGGACCATCTGGTCACATTGGTCTCCATGTTTGTGACAAACATATATATTCTTTGCGATGCCTCTGATAACACCGGGAAAAGCGTCTCATCAAGACCATCTATGTCAAGCTCATCAGAACTCTTATGCCGTACCTCAGCTTCCGATAAAAACATGTCTGTCGCGTCAAACAATTCTCTCTGAAGCTCATTTTCAGACCTGTCTTTTCCCTCTTTTAAGGTGCGTGCATTCTCAAGCGCCATATGCGCCTCCGCTATCCATGCCGGCATACTCTGCCCTGTGTATTGTGCCACTCCGATTGTGACAGTCACCGGTGCCTCAAGCTGCATATTCTGCGCAGTCTCAGTTACATGCGCTTCTATTCTTTTGCGAATAAGCTGCATCATATTCTCGCTTGTCGTATCAAAGGCGACTACAAACTCATCTGCATCAAATCTGGCTATATAAAAATCATACTCTGACGCAATCTCTTTAAGCGCAAAGGCTGTCGCAACAAGCACCTTGTCGCCTTCGAGCGGACCGTATTTTTTATTTATTGATTTTAGATCATCAACATCTATCAGATAAAGATACAGCTTACTATAGCCGGACGTCCCATTTACCTTTGCACTGATATATTTGTCAAAAGCGCTCCTGTTGTTGATACCGGTCAGCAAATCCGTGGAAATCAATGATTTCTGGCTGTTACTGTACACAAGCATGTATCCAAGTGTCACCCCACATACAAACGAAGGCAGCATCGGCGTAAAATACTGGATAAATAACATAATAACAGGCAGCACTGCAAACGAAGCCATGCGCCTGTATTTGTCGCGGTTCACATAATTTCCCGGCAGAAATGACTTGTAAAATGCCCTGCTGCAGCTATATATAGCCGGTATAAATGCTATAACAGCCTCTGTAATCATCTCATTCCTGAAGCTTGTCCACTTCAGACACATAACTGTAATCATCATGATACATATGGCGCTCTGCGCCGCTATGCGCACGATTCTTCCGGATTTAAGCCGGATAAATACAGATTGCTGCTCTGCCTCACAATACAAAAACCAGTGATATGAAAGCAGCGCTATCAATATAAAGTAAATGACCGTAAATGTATCAAGCACCAGTTTTCCCGGCTCCCACAGACCATAAACTATGATAGCTATAATATAATCCACCACAGCTGCTGCCGCTGTAAGCATGCCTACTGTCAGAAATTGATGGTTGCTGTATGTTTTATCATCAGATTTCATAAATCTTAAACATATGACTCCCAGTATCAGCAGACACATAAAGCTCATCTGCCCATACAGAGTTCCTATTACTATACTACTCATTATACTCTCCTCGTTCTGCCTTATCTTTCTCCCTGTGTGAATATTTAGAACCTGCCCACGCACATTCACAAAACCGCACGATACTCGTGCTTTCCCGCTGCTACGCAGCTAATTTTGCTCATATGTGTGGGGGTGGCTCTATTCGAGCCACATTGAGAACAAGAAAATCTGCTGCTTACATGCAAGCATGACGCATCAGCTTTTTTGTTCTCAGTGGTTCTGAATAATCATTTATTATATTTTATCAACTTAATGAGTTGTTAGCAATGGTATTTATAAACTAATTCTGACAATTTAAAATTCTTTTTGCACATTCTATCTGTTCCTTTGTAGGAGGCTCCACTCCCTCAAGCTGATATGGTATGCCAAGCTCCTTCCACTTGAACACACCAAGTGTGTGGTACGGCAGCACCTCAACCCTGTCCACTGTTTTAAGTGTGTCGATAAACGCTCTAAGCTGCTTTAAATATTTCTCATCCGTGGTGATTCCCGGCACAAGCACATGACGTATCCACATCTTTTTGCCATTTTCGGAAAGATATTGTGCCATATCGAGGATATTCTGATTTGTCTGTCCCGTGAGCTTTTTGTGCTCCTCATCATCTATATGCTTGATATCCAGCATGAAGAGATCTGTGTATTTCATAAGCTCATTAAATTTGCCCAAAAACGGCTCCTCTTTGGTAAACGGATTTCCTGATGTGTCAAGGCAGGTATTCACGCCCTTTTCCTTTGCAAGCTTAAATAGCTCTGTGACAAAGTCTATCTGCAGGAGCGCCTCGCCTCCGCTTACTGTTATGCCGCCGGTTTGCTTCCAATATGCCTTATAGCGCATGGCTGTCTTTAGCACCTCCTGCGGTGTCATCAGCTTTGCACCATCATTTTCGCCGCATTTGGCCCATGTATCCGGGTTGTGACAATATTTGCAGCGCATATTACAGCCCTTCAAAAATACTATATATCTCACTCCCGGGCCGTCGGCTGAGCCGAAGCTTTCTACCGAGTGTACTCTTCCTAGTGTCTCTCCCATGTTTTACCTCCTTTAGGTTGTTGTCGATACTTTTATTTTTGTGGTACGGAATTTTCGTAAACCCGCCGACCGGGACTTTGAAATGCTCAGATTCTTCGGGCCAAGAGGCTGTATGAATTATGATTTAGGTTTTCTATGCTTGACGCGACCGGCTTTTACGCGCCTTCCATGGCGCATAACGCCTTGCCCATGCGTCCATGCATGGGCATCACTGGCTGTGTTCATAATTCTAACAGCCTCTAAGCCCTGCGAAATTCGCATTGCAAAGTCCCGGTCGGCGGGCTTCCGAAAATTCCTTACGCTGTGGTGTAATTTAAAAAATCAGAATATGCAGGCACTTGGCCTGCACATTCTGGAATGTTGGATATTTTTTTATTCGTAACTATTCATAACCACCCACGCACATTCGCAAAACCGCACGATACTCGTGCTTTGCTTTTATATTACATTCTCTCGTGGCATGTACGTGAGATTACATCGAGCTGCTGCTCTCTTGTGAGGTCGATGAACTTAACTGCGTATCCTGATACTCGGATTGTGAAGTTTGCGTACTCCTCTTTCTCCGGATGCTCCATTGCATCGATGAGCTTCTCTTTACCAAATACGTTTACATTGAGGTGATGTGCACCCTGATCGAAGTATCCGTCCATTACGTTTACAAGGTTGTCGATTCTCTCGCCCTCGTTGTTTCCAAGTGCTCCAGGGTTGATGGTCTGTGTATTTGAGATTCCATCAAGTGCCCACTCATATGGAAGCTTTGTGAGTGAGTTTAAGGATGCGAGAAGTCCGTTCTGCTCTGCGCCGTATGATGGGTTTGCTCCCGGTGAAAGCGGCTCTCCGGCTTTACGTCCGTCAGGCATTGCTCCTGTAGCTTTTCCGTATACTACGTTTGATGTAATTGTAAGGATTGATGTTGTAGGCTCTGAATCACGGTATGTGTGATGCTTCTTTAACTTGTCCATGAATGTCTTAAGAAGCCATACACCGATCTCGTCTGCGCGGTCATCATCGTTTCCGTATTTAGGGAACTCTCCCTCGATTTCGAAATCCTTTGCGAGTCCGTTCTCGTCACGTACTACTTTAACCTTTGCATATTTGATTGCTGAAAGAGAATCGATTACGTGTGAGAATCCTGCGATTCCTGTTGCGAATGTTCTCTTTAAGTCTGTATCCATGAGTGCAAGCTCTGCTGCCTCATAGTAGTATTTGTCATGCATGTACTGGATAAGGTTTAATGTATTTACATAGATGTCTACTAACCAGTCCATCATCTTGTCGTATTTTGCCATTACCTCGTCATAGTCAAGGTACTCTGCTGTGATAGGTGCGTAGTTTGGTCCTACCTGCTCACCTGATTTCTCATCAACACCACCGTTGATAGCGTAAAGGAGACATTTTGCAAGGTTTGCACGTGCTCCGAAGAACTGCATCTCTTTACCTGTCTGTGTTGCAGATACACAGCAGCAGATTGCATAATCATCGCCCCATACAGGCTTCATTGCGTCATCATTCTCATACTGGATTGAGCTTGTCTCAATTGAGATGCGGGCTGCATAATCCTTGAAGGTCTGAGGAAGCTTTGATGAGTAGAATACTGTAAGGTTTGGCTCCGGTGCAGGTCCCATGTTCTCTAATGTATGGAGGAAACGGAAGTCTGTCTTTGTAACCATTGAACGTCCGTCCACACCTGTTCCTGCTACGTCAAGTGTTGCCCATACCGGATCTCCTGAGAATAACTGGTTGTATGAAGGGATACGTGCAAATTTAACCATACGAAGCTTCATTGTAAAATGATCGATGAGCTCCTGTGCTTCCTGCTCTGTAAGGATGCCCTTGTCCATATCTCTCTTGATGTAAATGTCAAGGAATGTAGATACACGACCTACTGACATTGCTGCACCATTCTGTGTCTTGATTGCTGCAAGGTATCCGAAGTATAACCACTGAACTGCCTCTTTTGCGTTTGTTGCAGGTCTTGAGATATCATATCCGTAAATCTCTGCAAGCTTCTTCATATCCTCAAGACATTTGATCTGCTCTGCGATTTCCTCTCTTAAACGGATAACATCATCTGTCATCTGTCCACAGCCACAGTTTGCCTTGTCCTTCTTTTTCTCCTCGATGAGGTGATCAAGTCCGTATAACGCTACACGACGGTAATCACCGACGATACGTCCACGGCCGTATGTGTCAGGAAGTCCTGTGAGGATCTTTGCATGACGAACCTTCATCATCTCAGGTGTGTATGCATCGAATACTGCTGTGTTGTGTGTCTTATGATATTTTGTAAAAATTTCCTTGAGCTTGTCGCTTACATTGTAACCGTATGTCTCAGCAGCCTGTACTGCCATCTTGATTCCACCATAAGGCATGAATGCTCTCTTTAATGGCTTGTCTGTCTGAAGACCTACAATCTGCTCGAGGTCCTTTAATGCCTCATCTATATATCCAGGGCCGTAAGCTGTGATTCCTGTTACAACCTCTGTCTCCATGTCAAGAACTCCGCCCTTGGCACGCTCTTCTTTCTGTAATTTCTGGAGCGCATCCCACAGCTTGTTTGTAGCATCTGTCGGATCAGCTAAAAAGCTCTCGTCTCCGTCATATGGAGTGTAGTTATCCTGAATAAACTGACGGACGTTGATTTCCTCTTTCCAAAGACGTCCTTCAAATCCATCCCACTCTTTCATTTCTATCATTGTAATATCCTCCTTAAAATGTGTGAATGTTACTTCGTTTGATTAGTTTTACTTAACTGTGGTTAGTATATACTTACTACGGTATTTTTGTCAATATCCCTGTTGTTTCTTTTGAGATACATTCCATAGTTATTTATACGACTATGGCTTATTTTATAACCAAAAAGAGCCAACTGCCCGGGTTTATCGCCCAGACGGTCGGCTCTTATTTGTTATATTTCATGTGGTTATTCCACTTATCCGTCAGTCATATAACACGTTCATAGTAGACTATTTTTCTCAATAAAGCAATAGTTTTTTAGAACTATTTTAAAATCTTTTCTATTTTGCACGGACCGCCCAGCGCATCTTCGTGGACCTGGCGCGTCCGTTCTGAGCACATTCCTGTGCTGATGGACGGATCACATCCTTTGAATAGTCGCTGTATATTCCTGCTTTATATCCTGCCTTGAGTGCCTTTTTGACCAGCTTGTCCTCTCCTGAATGGAAGGTAAGGATAGCAGCTCTTCCGCCGGGCTTTAATGCTCCCGGAAGCTTTTCCATAAACTCGTAGAGCACCTCAAACTCACGGTTTACATCTATGCGGAGCGCCTGGAAGGTGCGCTGACAGGTCTTTTTGATGATGTCCCTCTTGTCCTTTTCAGGGAGAAAATCAAGTGTCTGCTCTATAATGTGACGAAGCTTTGTGGTCGTATCTATGCGGTTACCCTTCCTGATTTCATCTGTGATTGCCTTTGCAAGCTCCTCGCAATACGGCTCATCTGAGTTCTCATAGAGCATACCCGAAAGCTCCTCACGGGAAATATTGTCAAGACGCTCTGCCGCACTGATACCGGCATTTGGATTAAGACGCAGATCCAGCGGTCCGTCCACCTTAAATGAAAATCCACGCTCAGGATTATCTATCTGCATGGATGACACTCCAAGATCTGCAAGTATGAAATCAAAGCCTCCCACTTCCTTTGCAATCTCATCTATTGTGCAGAAGTTCTGCAGCTTTACGGTGAGAATATCCTCTCCAAAGCCGGCTTCAGCGAGACGTTTTTTTGTCTTTTCAGACTCGATTGGGTCAACATCTGTGGCATACATATGCCCCTGACCGTCAAGCCTTTCAAGCATTGCCTTTGTGTGCCCACCGTATCCGAGTGTGGCATCAAAGCCTGTCTGTCCCGGCTTGATATCAAGAAAATCTATGATTTCCTTTACCATTATGGATATATGCATGCCCGCAGGTGTATTTCCCTTGCTGATGACATGCTCAATTGTATCCTTGTATTTCTCCGGGTTTAATTCCTTGTATTTTTCCTCAAATTTTTTGGGATATTTTCCGCTATAATGTACGCGGCGCTTGTGCTGTTTTTCTTCGCTCATTTTCTGCTCCGTTTCTTTTTTGGTTTGGACTGTTACGCTGACTTTTGCTACAGTATAACTTTTATTTCACTTTTCCGCAAGATAATGACTTACATTCCTATACCATCTGCACGAGCCACACATCACTTTTCACCATGAAGTATCCGATGACTACCTTTATCAGCTCTGTGGCCTGCACAAGAAAATACACTGCTACTATGCCAAGCGCTGTGTATTTGGCGAGCACAAATGCCACCGGTACCACTATCACCCATGTAAATACAGAGTCAAACAGAAATGTGACCAGTGTCTTGCCGCCTGAGCGGAGTGTAAAATACGACGAATGTGTAAATGCACAAAATGGCATAATTATCGCTGATACCGCTATGAAGCTTGTTGCGAGCGCCTTGATTTCGTCGGTTGTGTTATATATCTGAGGGAAAAATCCTCCTACCAGAAGCATGACCGCCGCCATTATAGAGCAGCAGAACACACTGAACACTATCATCTTGTTATCCGCATCCTTTGCCTTTTCAAGCTCACCGGCTCCAAGATACTGCCCCACAACTATGCTGATGCATGCGCCAAGCTGTATAAACACGATGTTGAAAAGGTTTGTTATCGTTGTCGCAATGTTTAAGCCTGCGATTACCGAGAGCCCACGTACTGAATAGCACTGTGTAACCGTTGTCATGCCTGCTGCCCAGAAAAGCTCATTGAGCATGAGTGGCAGACCCTTGATGAATATAGTCTTAAACTCATCAAACGGCATTCCTATTCCTCTGTAAGCGCCCTCGAGATATCTGTTCCTATCCCTGTTTTTATGTGCCCACAGCACAACTATTATTGTCTCAATATATCGCGACATCACCGTGGCAATAGCTGCTCCCGCCACACCCAGCTTTGGTATCGGTCCTATTCCGAAGATGAGCAGAAAATCAAGCACCGCATTGCTTCCGACTGCTGCAAAGCTTGCAACCATCGGTACAAAGGTCTGTCCTGTTTCCTTTATGTTTGTTGCATAGGCCTGTGTCACCGCAAACGGTATGAGACCTATCATAACTATTTTTAGATATTCCTTTCCATATGCCAGTGCTACCTCCGTGGCACCGTTTCCTGCCGTATCTGTCAGATATAATGATATGAGCGCTGTTCCGTTTGTGATAAACAGTGTCATCGCTATCGCTGTAACAAGCAGCGCTGCATACAGCTTGAATCTGAAGGAATACATATGCCCCTTATGATTTCCCTTGCCAAAATACTGTGCTCCGAATATACTTGCCGCTGACACAGCCCCAAACACAGCCAGATTGTACACAAATATGAGCTGGTTTACAATTGCTACTCCCGACATCTGCTCTGTGCCGAGCTGTCCTACCATAATGTTGTCCAGAAAGCTTACCAGATTTGTGATTGCATTCTGGATTATCATTGGTATGGCCAGCATGAGATAGCGCTTATAAAATGCCTTGTCTCCTATATATTTTTGTCTGAATTTATGCATGTTTGTCCCCCTTTCGATTTCTCCATGATTCTTTCGTGTAATGTTACTATTCTACTACGTCAGACTTTATTTTTCAAATATTTTATGTGTTTTTCCTTAATTTATTTTAGAGCTGAAAAATTTGTATCATAATGGCCATGGGTCGGGGCGCAAGTCGCAGAGTCCGGGCGGGCAAGTCGCAGAGTCCGGGCGGGCAAGCCACACTCTCGCTTCCGCTACGCTTCGCAGCTAAGATTCTGTACGAATTATGCCTTTGAAGGTTTTCTATGCTTGACGAAACCGGCTTTTATGTGCCTTCCATGGCACATAACGCCTTGCCCAGCCTTCCATGGCTGGGCATTTCTGGGTTTCATGGGCATAATTCTACAGCTTCTAAGCCGCTTCGCTATTCGCGGCTGCGAGGGTGTGGCGTGCCCGCCCGGACTCTGTGACTTGCGCCCCTTACGTTGTGGATGGGTTTAATTTTTATGTAAATATTGACACACCTGTTTTTTTGTAATATAAGTATGATATAGCTTGTTAGTAGTTTCTAACCTCATAATGAGAACGATTAATTTTACATAAATCTATAATTATGCAATTATATGTAATCTATATATTGTACTGTGGTTAATCTCTCATCTCATATGAATTTCAAGACAAATTAAACATAATCTCAGGAGGAATTATCATGGAATTTAATGCATTACTTGAAGCAAGAAGAAGTGTACGTGCTTTTGATGACACAAAGGCCGTAACCAAGGAGCAGATAAAGACTTTAATAGAAGCAGGTATTCAAGCTCCTTCTTGGAAAAATTCGCAGACGGCAAGATACTACTGTTTACTGAGCGATGAGGCAAGAGCCAAGTTTTCCGCAGACTGTCTGCCTGAATTTAACGCAAACAACTCTCATGGTGCTGCTCTTGTAGTTACCACATTTGTTTCTAACCGTTCCGGCTTTGACCGCGAGGGCAATCCTGACAATGAATGCGGAAACGGATGGGGCTACTATGACCTCGGTCTGCACAATGAAAACTTCGTACTTAAAGCAAAAGAGCTTGGACTCGATACACTTATCATGGGCATACGTGACGGTGAGGCCATCCGCAAGGAATTAAGCATTCCCGAGACAGAAACTGTTGTCGCTGTTATCGCTGTAGGATACGGCAAGATAGAGCCTGCAAAACCAAAGCGTAAGAGTCCTGATGATATTGTGAAGTTCTTTTAGTAACACATAATATACTCTAATACTTGTATTTATTATACAAACACTAAATCCCCACAAGATGTAAAATCTACATTTTGTGGGGATTGAATTTTACTCGTATTATGTCCACATAATCAGTTTGAATCTTTTTCTTTATTTAAATTTTTGATTTAAAATACCGCTTTATCTGCTATAATGAGCATATCGAATAATATAACACATGAATACTCATACCTATAATCATTCAGGAAGGAAATAATATGTCAAAAAGATTTAACACAACCGCAGTGTGTATCCCATCTGAGCATTACATGGTAAACATCGATAACCGTTTAAAACAGATAAAACAGCTTGTCGATGAAAGCAAATATTTTACCATCAATCGTGCAAGACAATATGGAAAAACAACCACCCTACGTGCGTTATACCGCTACCTGAAAAGTGAATACTATGTTGTGCTTATGGATTTTCAAACATTTGGAAGTCTTGATTTTGAGTCTGAACATACTTTTGCAATTGCGTTTGCAAATTCCTTTGTCAGGTTATTTCTCCGCAATGATCCGGCTCTTGATAATCCGGTAAATCCGTTATCAAAGTTGACCACTGACTCACAGAATGAGAATTTTTCTTTGCGGATATTGTTCAATGATTTAAATGATATATGCTCTGTTTCTGATAAACCGATCGTACTAATGATAGATGAAGTCGACAGTGCCGCAAACAATCAGGTATTTTTAGATTTTCTGTCACAGCTTCGAGCCGGATATATTGACAGGGATTTAGAACCGACTTTTAAATCCGTAATACTCGCCGGAGTCTATGACATAAAAAATTTAAAACATAAACTCAGAAACGATGATGAACACAAATACAACAGTCCATGGAATATTGCAGCCGATTTTAATATTGATATGAGTTTTTCACAAAAGGACATCTACGGAATGCTTTCAGACTACGAGGACGATTATCATACCGGCATGGACATTGAGCATATATCCGGTCTGATTTATTCTTATACATCCGGATATCCTTATCTCGTCTCACGAATATGCCAGATAATGGATGAAAAGCTGCCCGAAAAATATACGTCAAAGCATGATATATGGACTGTTTATGGATTTAATTCTGCCATTAGGATTTTATTATCCGAAAAAAACACTCTATTTGAATCACTGAGTGAAAAGCTTAATTCATATCCAAGCCTTTCTGATATGCTAAAAAATCTTTTATTTACCGGCAAAAGCATATCCTACAATTACTATGAAGAGTCAATAAATATCGCTACAATGTTTGGCTTTGTAAGAGATAATAACGGAGTACTTGTAATTTCAAACAGAATTTTTGAAACATGGCTTTATAATTTATATCTTTCCACTGCCGAAATGCAGCAAACTGATATCTATAAGGCTTCTTTACGGGACAAAAGTCAGTTCATTGTAAATGGACATCTGGATATGAAACATATCCTCGAAAAATTTGTTATCCATTTTCATGATATATTTGGAGATAAGAATGATAAATTTTTGGAGGACGAGGGCAGACGTTACTTTTTATTGTATCTGCGTCCTATTATAAACGGCACCGTAAACTATTATATCGAAGCTCACACCAGAGACTTACGCAGAACCGATATCATCGTCGATTACCTTGGAAACCAATATATTATTGAAATGAAAATTTGGCATGGTGAGGAATACAATAACCGCGGTGAAAAGCAACTAGCTGATTATCTTGACTTGTATCATTCCAATACCGGATATATGCTCAGCTTCAACTTCAATAAAAACAAGCATATCGGCGTACATGAAATAATGATAGAAGATAAAAAAATCATCGAAGCTGTTGTATAATAACAGTCCAATTTTCCCAACATTAAAGCTCCCGGCTGACAACACTATTTACGCTGTCAATCGGGAGCTCTTAATTTAATTTTTTATTATAGTTTTACTTTTTATGTCAATATCCTGTTTATTTGTTTACTGCCGGTTCATACCCTGTGTTTCCTGATACTTCCTGATTACGAAAAACATGGTAGTTCCATCGCCTTCTTTGCTGGTAGCCCATATCTTGCCGCCGTGATCCTCTATAATCTTCTTTACAATGGAAAGCCCTATGCCGCTGCCTCCTGTAGCCGAATTTCTCGACGCATCCGCTCTGTAAAATCTGTCAAAAATATATGGCATATCTCTCTGGTCGATTCCGCGTCCGTTGTCCTCAATCTCAACCTGTATGAAATCTCCGACATCATTTATCCTGATATCTATATAGCTTTGTGTCTTGTTCATATACTTCACCGAATTGCCGACTATATTGTTAATCACACGGCGAAGCTGCTCCGGATCAGCAATGATAAGCACGTTGCTATCCACATGATTTTCATATGAAAGTCTGATATTTTTTGCCTCAAGATCTAGTCCTATTTCCTCAACACAATCATTAAAATAATCTGTGACATTTATCTTTGCAAAATTGTACGGAATCCTGTTAGTGTCAATCTTTGAGTAAAGCGTCAGCTCATTAATCAGCTTATCCATATCATTTGCCTTATTGTAAATGGTCCTGACGTATTTATCGACCTTTTCAGGGGTGTTTGCAACTCCGTCAAGTATGCCCTCGGCATAGCCCTTTACCGCAGTAATAGGAGTCTTTAAATCATGTGCTATATTGCTGATTAACACTCTGTTTTCAGACTCATTCGTCACCTTTTCCTCGGCATTTTTCTTGAGGCGCGCACGCATCTGCTCAAACGCAGTACACAGCTCACCAATCTCTCCGTCGCTTGGACTCGTCTCAAGCTCAAAGTCCAGATTGCCATCCTTGATATTTTCGGCGGCAATACGCAGCCTCTCTATCGGTGTGATAATGCTCCTGTATATCCACACTATAAGCATGACAGCCGTGGTAAGAAGTATAAATACAAGTGCAAATGCTCCCTCTATTAAAACAGTCCTGACCTCCGGAATCACACACGCGGTTGATGTCACTATGTAAAGACTCGCCTCATCACCATCACTGTCACGAAAATTCAGCTGCTTTATGAGCACCTTGTCATCGCTGTCCATATAGCTGCTCACATCTGAGCTGCTCTGCTTATTTGAGATTCGCGGAAGTTTTCTCAAAATATCATCATTGTCAATTCCACCATTGAAAATGAGATCTCCTTCACTTTTCACTATAAGGTATGAGTATTTCTTCGCAAGCTTCTTATTTATCTTTGTCAGATAATCGTCATCAAGAAGCTTGGATGGTTCTATGAGCGAGGTCTTCTCGAGCTCATCATATGTGCGCCCTGTCACCTTGTTCAAAAACTGCACCGTGTCGGTGAGTGCGAGCATGCCCGCATCCTCCATGCCATAGGTCTTGTTGATGGCCTTTAGCTGAATCTTATTGAAGCCCACAAGCACCATGCCGGTGAGCACAACCGGCACAAAAATAATTATGCAGAATGATATAGCAAGTTTTGTTTTTATCTTCATAGTATTCTCCGTTTGAATAAATTAATAAGCATAGGATTAGTGTTTGGCACCAATCTTATGCTTATTATATCATATTTAGAAAAACCTCTATCTAAATTTTCTCTAAAAAATGGAGGACTTATTCAATAAGTTGACGAAGCTCTAAAAATTTTGTTTTTAATCTAATGTTATAATTTTCTATAAACCTATTCATCCATTCTCTTTCTTCATCCTTATATGGATCACTTACAAATCGTTTAATAATGCATCTGTATATATTTTTATTTTCCCATTAGCAATATCTTCATCTACCCGCTCTAAAATCTCTTCTCCATGATTCTCTAACTCAACATTTCTGATCTGCTCATAAATTATTACTCCATCAACAAACATTGAGAAAATAATGTTTTCTAAGCCAGCTTTATAAAAATGAATAATTGCATTCGTGTCTAAAGATGCTTTCAATCGCTAAGACCTCCTATCAAATCATCCAAATCAGTATCATCTTCTACAGGTTCATTTATTTTATCGCTCACATCATCTATCGTTAGTTTATAACAATCCAGTGCTTTCACTAATGTTTCTTTTGGAATAGCTCCATGATTGTAATTATAAATAACGTATTCTATGTATTCATAAGGGATATCCAACACATTCGCAGGTTCATTCAGCGCAGCATTCCCCCCTGCGCTTTTTAAAAGATTTCTCACTCTAATCTCATTTTTTTGATTATCCAATTGAGCCTTCTCAACTGAGTCAATTTTTCCTATACTCTCTAATCGGTTAAGCACCATCTCAAAGCTCACGTTAAACTCAGACATAATCTTTGCAATATCAATTGCTGTAAGTCCTTGCTGTTTTTCCTCAAGCAGCTCTATATCCATAAACTTCTCAACAACCTCTTCCGGCATAAGTAAACACGCAGCAAAATAATTTGCCTCCTGCTCTCTCTCATCTGTATTATGATCCGAAAGAGTTAATCCATTATCTATAAAAGAATTCATTTTATCCATATGTAATACCGCATGCCCTATTTCATGCGCAAGTGTAAAAATCTCTCTAGATAATCTCGAACTTGAATTCGTAAAAATTATAATATCCTTATCTTTTTTCATTGCAAACCCTAAGTCCGCATTTTCACCTAAAGGATATCTTATTACCTTCCATCCGACTGATTCACACTCTTTGTAAAGATTCATGATTCCATAATTGCTTATTCTCATGTTTCTTCTTATTTGATCAGCTTTTTTCCGAATATCCCTTTTCTTGATATCTAACATTCCTCTACACCTCTACCCAATATCATCATGCTGTAATTTCGTATAAAGATGCTTATTCGCATAAAACAAATCCAACATCTCTGTAATTTTTTCTGATGAACCAGATGTATCACCGTTTCTATATGCTATAACAGGAGTCTCATCTAATACTCTGGTTATATCAGCCACTTGAACCCCAAGGACTTTTGCAATCTGAGCCAGGATTTCAAGAGTAATATTATTTGTTCCATTTTCAATACGGGCATATTTCTGACGACTTATGCCAATCTTATCTGCAACTTGCTCCTGAGTTAAATGCGTTCCACTTCTAAGAGCTTTTATTCTTTCCCCTAAAATCTCGTTCATGATCCACCTCCATTTTTGTGTACTTTAATTTTATCACATATCAAAGCATTGTCAATCTTAAATGTTATGTTTTTATAACATTAATCTATTAATGATATAAAATTATAACTTTTTTTTACTTTAACCTTCTTTATTTAAAAAATAGTAACTATTACTAAATTTTAAATATTATATAATATTTCAACCTCTTATGTTCTAAATGAATATATTTTTCTAATCACTTATCTATTACAAATGCCTTAAATGCGTCCTATAATATCTCAACTCCTTTTCATCCACCTCATCTATTATGTGATTAACCTGATATAAAAGTTTCCGCGGTTTTCTTTGCTCCTGCTTCTCCTTTTCCACGTCCAGATATTCCCGCAAGATAAAAAAATCCATACTCTATTCCCGCGCTTTCAAGCCGTCTGCATTGCTTTAGTATATCCTGTGATGTATAGCCTTTATCCATAAATCCAGGTGCACGTCATCGGCAGTCTCAACACCTATTGTAAGTCCGTTAAGCCTATTTATTTTTGTCTACTGCATATCAAAACAAACAATGAGGAATATATGAAAAAATCAGACTTTGCGGTAAACCGCTGTAAAACGATATCCACCATCCAGAAAATGCTCAGTGGAAAATATAAACTTGAAATATTATGGTACATAGGAAAATGTGACATGAAACGTTTCGGGCAGTTGCGCCGCCAGATCGGAGAGATAACCGAAAGCTCCCTTACAAAACAACTCCGTGAATTGGAAGCCGACGGTTTTATACACCGCCATGATTTCAAGGAAATTCCACCTCATGTAGAGTATACACTCACACCACTCGGTGAAAGTTTCCTGTGTATTTAAGATGATATTAAAGAATGGGGCGAGGAAAATTTGTGATTCCTCGCCCTATATCTCTTAACGATTTATTAATATGCTATTAAACGCTATTAATGTATTAAATTTTTATGTTTCTTCGCACTTAAACTATTCCTTATATCTCGAAGAAACCTCGTCTTTAAAGAGTTCATTCAGTTCAGAATCGGATAAATCCACCAAAACATTTTTACTATCAACAGCATCCATAGTTATATCTTGTCTTATTAAAAAACTGCGGTCTTTTACTCTTGAAATACAGCTATATTCTGTATCATAAATTTTTGTCTGCACTATTCCACCCGTCACAAATTTTAATCCATTATAGGTTTTGCTTGGAATATTACTTTCATAAGAAAAATCCGTAGTCGGGTATACCAGCATTTCGCTTTGAGCATTATTTCCACTGGCATCTGTAGTTATCACAAAATTAAACGGCATATCATAAAACGGTCCAACCGAATTATATGACTGGCTGATTTTGTCTTTTTCCTCTTTATACTTAGTTTTCCAATATTCAATAGCCGTATCCAATATATTCTGCTCTGAAGATGTAAGAAGTACATCAGTCTGGTCACTACAAAATCCATTATCACCACTTATTCCCAGATCCGCATAAAGAGAATCAATATCCCCTGTCGCTCTGCAGTAACCATCCACTACAAACGTTACCACACCAAGTATACTTCCTCTATCTTCAAACTTAGATTTCTCATCACCATCCGCAAAATCCTCAATAGCAGCTCCGTTTTTTGTCTGACTGCGTACCTCTTCTAAACGCTCAATGTTCTTTTCCTTTGTATCTGAACCACTAAGTTGTCCATTCATATACTCATCTGAAATTTTCTTATGAGCAGCCTCGCTAAGTTCTTCTTCCTTTTCCTTAAGATAACTTTCTTTGTATGACTCTTTTACAGTCTCATACTTTGCCCATATTTCATCATCACTCATCTTAGCAAAATCGCCCATAGATAACTCAAATTTTCTGCCCGGGATTATAGTTAATTTTCCATTATCGAAAAAATAAATATTATCAGGTGTTTCTGACTTGTCTACGGAATCTACTGTGTAGCCAATTACTTTTTCTTTACCTAATACCTCACTTAAGGCTGTAGATCCTGCCTTGCTGCTTTCATGCGTACCTTCAGCAGAACTGTTTTGTGATACATCACTTGATGTCTCTCCTCCGCAACCTCCAAATAAGAGGGATGCTGATAAAGTAAGTGCCAATATAGTTACTACTCTTTTTTTCATATTGATATCCTCTTTTCACATTTTTTAACTATATAGGCATATAATCTTTCTCAGGAGCAACTTGCGGAAAAAATCCACATCTCCATGACACACATGAGTCATATTGAAACAGGCAACACAAAATTAAGCCTGCCTGTTTTTGTTGATATCGCAAATGCACTATCAGTACAGACAGATGAACTTTTACACGATATCCCTCAAAATAATAAAACAAATATGAAGAATGAAATAAACGAACTGCTTGATTCATGTTCTATGCGTGATATGTATATTTTGCTTGATGTACTGCGTTCGGTAAAAACGTCTTTAGACAAATATAACCAATCACCGATAGATTCATCTAATTAAATCAAATTATAAAAATCCAAAAAGGACATATCTCCCCCAACTTGGGGTTGATATGTCCTATAACTTCTACAATATCTATTATTTTTTCCAAATTATCACTACAACTTAAATCTGTATCCCACACCCCAAATAGTCTCAATATATTGAGGCTTTGCAGTGTTCATCTCGATTTTCTCACGAATCTTCTTGATATGTACAGTGACTGTCGCGATATCTCCAACTGAATCCATATTCCAGATTTCCTTGAAGAGCTCCTCCTTGGTAAACACATGGTTTGGATTCTCCGCAAGGAATGTGAGCAGGTCAAATTCCTTTGTGGTAAACTGCTTTTCCTCTCCGTTTACCCACACACGGCGGGCTGTTTTGTCAATCTTGATGCCTCGAATCTCAACGATGTCATTTTCAGATGTGGCACTTCCGATGAGGCGCTCATATCTTGCCAGATGAGCCTTTACTCTGGCAACAAGCTCTGATGGTGAAAATGGCTTTGTGACATAATCATCTGCGCCGAGTCCGAGTCCTCTTATCTTGTCGATGTCATCCTTCTTGGCTGAAACCATGAGTATCGGTGTATTCTTTTTCTCGCGAATCTGTTTGCAAATCTCAAAGCCATCAATGCCAGGTAGCATAAGGTCAAGAATAAACAAATCAAAATCCTCCGCCAAAGCCCTTGCGAGACCACTTGTGCCATCATTCTCCACCTCAACCTCAAAGCCACTCAGCTCCAGGTAATCCTTCTCAAGATCAGCAATTGCAACCTCGTCCTCTACTATCAAAATTCTGCTCATATACGTTCCTCCTGAAAATTTATACGTTATCGTATATCTATAGATATATTTATAGTTATATTTATATTTAAAGTTTTATTATTCGCGTATCACATATAAAATAAAAAGCCATGGAAACCGACTCAATGTCAGTCCCATGACTCAATTATATCATATATCCAATAACTTCTGTCTAAATTTTCTCTAAATTCTTTGTGAACTACATCGGTAATTGAATTACCGAGCATCAGATATATATGGCTTCGCCATACAGATTCTGGGTGCGTCCATGACACCTTTACTGCTACCCTTTTTGGGTTACACAGCTACTTTTATAATCAGGGGAGAAGATAATCCGGTAACGGATATCTTTTTCTCTTTGCCGCATCCGGCAAAATATTTTCTCATAATGTTATATGCCCCTACTGCATCCGCATTATATACTGAAAACTGGTCCTTATACAATCCCCTGTTCGTTCTGTTACATTTCTTTGCATATTCTTTTGTTACTTGTGGTGCATGTGGGGAACACTGGCTTGAATATTCTTCTGTCTGTTTCGCAAGTGTAATTCCATGCATTGCAAGTTTATACTCCAGCATTCCATATATTTTTGCATAAGGCAGTGCATGAAGTTTTTGATTTGTCACTTTTCCCAGATTCTTATTCCTGCGAATATTTGTGATATCTCCAATAATAACCGTCTGGATATCATTTGCTTTACAATAATTCACTACTGCTCTGGTCACTTTATGAAGATAGTCGTGAATACAGTTTCGCTTTTTCTTATATACCTTAAGCATATGTTTGGATGGTTTCGGATACTTAATCCCTCCTGCTGACTGACAGCTATTCCATTGATGCCCAAGTCTTGCGATTTCTTTATCATATTTCCGGGAGATTTCCAGATATTTTCTTCCAAGGATAAAACTTGTGCCCGCAAAATCATAACAGGTCATCAGATTGTGGAGACCCAGATCAATCGATAAATAGTGTCCGTTATCCTGCATTTTTTCCACATCTTTTACGTCATAAATCACGATAACCTGACACACATTTTTCTGATCCGGTGGATATATCTTAATCTGTTTGATGACATCCGTGTTCTGGAAAATCTTATTTTCCAGATACAGATAGTTGTCACAAATGTCATATGTATGCTTCAGATACTCCTTTAGCTGCTTCGGAAGTGATAATCGTACCCTTTTGCTTCCGGATACATGTACAATTGCTTTCTGCATATAGGTAATTGTCATACCGCTTTGTTTAAATCTTGGCGGCTTTGGATTCTGGATGCCTTTACTTTTTATCAGTGCGTAAAATGACTTCCATGATTTGTCCACCAGCTTGCACACTTCCTGCGCCGTCTGCGACGGCAGGGATTTGAACCACATATTTCCTTTTAACCGTGCTTTCTGATCATACCAGTCAGGATAATGGACCATTCCAAGTTCCTTGAAATTGCGGCGTTCATAGTTGCACACGTTCCAGAGTTTAGATGCCGCATAGCACATATGTCCTACGATATTAGACTCTGTTGTATTCAGTTGAATATCTGTCTTATGTGACAGCAGCATGTTCTTTTCCTCCTTAATAAGATTTACTCTGATGTTCAATATAACGCCGTATGTTCTCTTCGGACACAGAACCTATGTTTTCCTTCATACACATAGTGTACCACATCTCCGAGAAGGGAACAAGTGTTCTGTTTAAAAATTTAAAAAAAGGAGACGTTAAAGTCTCCAATGTAACCTGTGGTTACGTGCTTTCATCTGCGGCAATTGAATTACCGAGGCTTCGCGCTTTTTATCCTAAAAAGCGCGAAGCCCCACATATTGTTTAGAGATATTTCTTGAGATTCTCAACCTTATCAAGTGCCTCCCAAGGCAGCTTGATATCTGTACGTCCGAAATGTCCGTATGCTGCTGTCTGGCGGTAGATAGGTCTTCTGAGGTCAAGCATCTTGATGATTCCTGCCGGACGAAGGTCGAAATTCTCTCTTACGATTTCAACGATCCTGTCATCTGCAAGCTTTCCTGTGCCGAATGTATCCACCATGATAGATGTTGGCTGTGCAACACCGATAGCATATGAAAGCTGAATCTCACACTTGTCAGCAAATCCTGCTGCCACAAGGTTCTTTGCTACGTAACGTGCTGCATAGGCGGCTGAACGGTCTACCTTTGTGCAGTCCTTTCCAGAGAAAGCTCCGCCGCCGTGACGTGCATATCCGCCGTAGGTGTCTACGATAATCTTACGACCTGTGAGACCTGCATCTCCGTGTGGTCCACCTATTACGAAACGTCCTGTAGGATTGATGAAGAACTTTGTCTCAGCATCAATCATATCCTTTGGAAGGATTGGGTCAAATACATATTTCTTGATGTCCTCATGAATCTGCTCCTGGGTAACATCCTCGTCGTGCTGTGTTGAAAGTACAACTGCCTCGAGTCTTACCGGCTTTCCGGCCTCATCATACTCTACTGAAACCTGTGTCTTTCCGTCCGGACGAAGATATGTAAGTGTGCCGTCCTTTCTTACCTTTGTGAGCTGGAATGCAAGCTTATGAGCGAGCGCGATTGGGTATGGCATATACTCCTCAGTCTCGTTTGTAGCATATCCAAACATCATTCCCTGATCTCCGGCTCCGGTGTCAAGGTCATCTGTAAGGTCGCCTGATTTTGCCTCGAGCGCCTTGTCTACTCCCATGGCGATATCAGCAGACTGCTTGTCGATTGAAACCATTACTGCACATGAGTTTCCGTCGAGACCCTTCTTTCCGTCATCATATCCGATCTCAAGTGCTGTTTTTCTGACGATTGCAGGAATATCAAGCTGTGCCTTTGTGGTAATCTCTCCTGTTACAAGGATGAAGCCTGTACAGCTTGCTGTCTCACATGCGACACGGCTCATCGGGTCCTGCTGTATGCAGGCATCAAGGATGGCATCTGATACTGCATCGCAGAGCTTATCCGGATGTCCCTCAGTTACTGATTCTGATGTAAATAATAATTTCTCCATTAGTTATCTGTTACTCCTTTCATACTGTGTGACCAATTTTTCCAATAAAAAAACCACTTACTGCAAATAAGTGGATTAAAATTAAGATAATAAAAATCCTCTTATTGTTCGATTACTCGCTCAGGTTGGCACCTTCCTGTTCTCTAACGGGGTTGCCGTGACTTCTTAGATCCTTTGTATCTCCATCACTCTGAATAAGAGAAGTTACAATATAGAATTTTTCAAATCTCTGTGAGCTATATTACTACCACGTGATATATATGTCAAGTACCATTTTCGATACATCAGCTTTGAAAGGTAAATTTAGTTTATAGCCTGCCAATTTTGGAAATACACATGTTTACACATTTATTATAATTTCAGGGAAGTTATCAACATTGAATGATTACACTTATCCCTCTATCCAAAAATGTGCATAAACTGTATTTTCCTCTTTGCAGGCATCACCTTCTTTGCTAAAACTAAATCAGTTTAGAACTGCGCTATGCAGCTCCACTTTTTTCATAAGAACTGTGTCTTCATTCAGCACATCTGCAAAATACTTTTGCCCTTCAAACCAGACACCTGTCAGCCCCTTTTCATCAGCAACAAGCAAAAGCCTTCCCAATGACGAATTATAATAGGTTGTATAATACATCGCACTCTATTTCCAATGAATCACTGCTTCCACCGAATCCGTATACTGATCATCGGTGATGGACTTGTAACGAGTTCCATCGTACCAGTCGGTGAAGCCGTTGTCAATTTTGTAAATATTTCCGGTCTCAGTGTCCACGATACGCTCGTAACCCAAGGTGGCATCACTCTGCTTCTGGCTCATAATATCCTGGCTCCGATTCCGGTTTTCCCAGGAAGACATGATGCTGTCGGACATCTCACTGGCAGACTGACTGAGAGACTGGGAGGTGGATGCCGCCTGATTGCTCTGGGACATGGCAAAGTTCTGAAATTCCGGCGTATAATCAAGACTGCTTAAAACCTTATTCAAAGTAGGCTGCCAGTCTTGAAAAGTTCCCTTTTCTGCACTGAGGACTGTCAGATTATAGACGGAATAATATCCAAATCCCGTACCCATAGCAAAGGGCACCACATCCGCTGTGAACATTCCTTCTCCCGCCATTCCATCCTGCGTAAAATCAGCCCGAAGAATGGATGGAGAAATAGCAACGCTGCTCATTCCCTGAGCACTTTCAAAGCTTTCTGTCACAGAAAAATCTGCAATGTACGGTGTCTGAATATCCGCATAATCAGCAGTTGCATTCATTGCGTCTGCAAACTGTGGGAATATTTCAAAGACTCCCTGTGTCGATACATTCGTAAGAATGGGATATTTTCCAAACAAATCACTGGAAAGCGCCATCATCGCCCGGGAATTCTCATCCAGAAACATTGGCTCCATTTTCAGCATAAAGAAAATCTGATTCACCGGATTTTCTGGATCAAAAACGTGAATCGCATGAAACATACCGGTGTACATGGCAGAAGATTTCACGCTCCAGCCTTCCGGAATATTCATACTGAATTCCGTGCAGCTATAAGGCACCAGCTCCTGAGCAGACGCCAACGGAACGACTGTCCAGTTGTCCTCTATCGATGTTGCCGTGTCTGCAACGGCAGTCGTTGTAGTGTCTGCAGCGGCAGTCGTTGTATCATCCGCTGCGTCACCCATTTCCACATTTGATACTGTATCTGCTGCTCCGCCACAGCCGGTCAGTAAAAGCGCCGCAAGCAGCAATACTCCTGTCTTTTTTCCATCTCGTAATCTCATCGCAGTCCCTCCTCCATAAGATCATCACATATCACATTCTGAATATTCTTCCAACCCTCTGTCTCATAACAAGTGTTATTTCTCAACAGATCTCCGGCTTCAAAATCCAACGTCCACGTATTTCCATCTGCCATCTGGAAGGCAAGTGTCTCCCCGGCGTCCATGGTGCGAAGCTCTGTCTCCTCCCCGATGACAAGCTGCTTCAGAGCCTTCATACAGGCATCGATGGTAGCTGCATCGGTAATGTGCCATTCATTATGAGCCTCACCCTCCTCGCTGTAGGTAAGTGCTATGGGAGTTTTCACATATTCTGCGATCTCCCCCAGTGACATGGCCGGAAACTCCACCGTATTTCCCATTACATCGTCCTTTCCCTTTCCATATCCGTCCACCGTATACCAGGCAGAAGTGCCGGTATGGCTGGTCTCCTCATCGTTCTCCACAATTTCATAAAGGTGAATGGTTGTCGTGCCGTCGTCATTCTTCACACATTCCACCTCCGGTGCCAGAAAATTATTTTCCTTCAAATAATAAGCACGGGCCATAGCCGCCAGTTCAACACTCTGATAGGGTGCCAGAATGTCCCGCTTTTCCATTGTTGCAGAAGAATCCGGCATCCAGTCGGAAGCAAGCAGGGTATAGGTTCCTGTCTGAATGTTGTCAAAATCACCTCCGGCCATCAAATCGGTGTTTCGTTCTACCGTCATAACCACCTTTTCCGGATAAAAAACGAAGTCAAATTTCGTAAAGGACGGTGTCAGATCTTCTCCCTGTTCCTGTATCACACGGATAACTTTCTCGGAAGCTCCTTCCTCTTCTGAAAGCTCCAGATCGTAAATCACTTCCTCATATTTTTCAGAACCCGACTGAAAATAGCAATGAAGCCGAATATCATTCCTAGTTTCCAGAATGTATTTTTTCTGTCCGTTCTCTTCGGTGTAAGCAAAGCCGTTATAGGCTTCCAGCTGGGGAGCTTCCTTTTTCACGGCGGTTCCGCAACTGCAAAGCAGTCCTGCTGCCAGCAAAACGAAAAGCATTCTGTAATGGTGTTTCTTTTTCATCCTCCATTCCTCCTGTGATATCGATAGTAAAACTGAACCAGTCCGATTCTGGACTTTGTTCCGGTTTTCTCATTAAGGCTGGCAATATGCCGATACAGTGCTGCTCTGGAAATCATCAGTGTCTTCGCAATGTCCTGAACGTTTTCATCAGATACCAGCAGCACCTCCAGCACCTCTTTTTCCCGCTCTGTCAGAGAAAACGACACAGCAAACATTTCCAGACTTTCTTCCTCTCCAGGCTTTGTCCCGCTGCTCTCCGGTTCTTTCTTTTCCTGCATGTACAGAGCATTACTGTAAATGAAAAATGCAATGCTGATCAAAACAAATAGCACCAGCAGTATACCATCCCGCAGCATCTGGTTTTCTGACCGTATGAGCCGAAGTGACAGTGATCCTGTAGCAAAAGCGCAGATGTTGTTCACAGCCCTTCCAAGACCTGCCCAGAGCTTCGGACACTTCATCCGGGTTGAAAGCCGCATAAAGCTTACCGTAAAAAATACAACAAAGAACCCGGCCGACAAATAAAACACTATCAGTCCTGCAAAAAAAGGACCGCCATTTTCCAGTACCACAATACAGAGCGCCGACAAAACCGTCACACAATACATCAGTATATTTCCATACCGGCGTTTCCGGCCGTCAAAGAAAACACCCGCCAGAAGACCGCTTCCTGCAAGCAGCAGTCTTGGCCATTGTCCCACATCTGCACTGCCAGATACGTGTCCCAGCGTCACTGCTGCATCCAGAGTAGAAAAAATACAGGTGATCAATATCACAAGAAGAATCAGCCAGAAACCCGCATGCCCGGAGCTTTCCGATGTGCTTTCCAATGCACTTTCTGCTTCTGACATTCCATTCTCCGCGTTTAACAGCAATACAGAAAACACCGCTGCTGAAACAGCCAGAACCACAGACTCTGCCGTATCATTTTTTATGAGATTATTATTAAGAAACTGAAGAAGGATTCCTGCCGCATAAGATATGCCGACAGCCTTCGCCAGATGCTCAGGCTCTGCCTCCCTGGGCAGATAATAATGTACCGCGCTGCCTGCCATACCCATCAGAACAAAACAGATACAGCCTGCCAACAGAATCGTACCATAGGAGTTATGCTGCCAGATTACAAAAATACAAATCACCCCTGCCAGTGCTCCTGCAACCACAACGTTCTGCCAAAATTTTTCTTTTATACAGGAAACAGCCACCGGGTAAAGCAGAAATCCCAGCACGCTGGCTCCCAGCACATAGCCCTGGGCCGTCACCACCTGTTCCGGTCCGGTAACCATTGCCATCATATTATCAAACTGATATTCGATCCCCAGAAAAATAAAATTGAAAAAAGCAAGGGCCATCATCAGCGTCAGCACCCTTCCATTTGATCTGCACCATTTCATCTATCTTCACTCCGTTTATCTTTTGAATTACCATCTTTCTGATAATTTTATTATATACAAAAGTCTCATGCAGACAAGGTGACATTCGTCTCAATCTTTTTCCTTGCTTCTTTTTTCTGCTTTTTCAATTTTTTATTTTCAGGTCAGGAATGAAACATTTGTCAACTGCAAGACCTTCTTCACTTATGTTAGACTACGGACAAAAGTATCACACCCAGTCATAATCACCACAGAAAGGAGCATCATTCTATGAAATATCATGAAGTAAAATGCAGAAACTGCGGAAGTCCAATTCATGTTGCAGAAGGCGCCGAACGAATCCGCTGCCCCTATTGCGGCACCGAATACATTCTGAATTCTCACAACCGGCAGGAAAATTCCGTCCATGTCATCAACTATGGCGGACGAGGTGCGCTTTTTCAGTCCTACCTTCCTTCCGGGTGGGATTACCGCATCTTTGATGACAATGATTCTATCTCCACACTGGCCACCGTCTGCAAGGGGCTACAGCTTTTTCCACAGGATATGTCTGCCCAGCTTCTGTTCTACCCTTTCGCCTTCTACAAAGATTCCGCGCCGAAAGCCTCTATTTTTTCCTCTATGGGAATTCCTGGACTTTCCTCAGTAGGCGAATATCAACTGGATCCGATGTCCATGGTCTGCAACTGCCGATGGCTCGAACTTCCCCAGTATGCCCAACGGCGAATTGTAGGTATCACCTCCCGGATTCTTCCGGATTCCCTCTCTGAACCGGAGCTCTATCCGCTTCCCGCAGAAACCCTTCAGACAAAGGCTCTTCGGTTTCAGCAGACGGCATCTCAGAAACTTCAGAAACAGGCCAACGTATTTCCCGGCAAGTTCTCTTTTCGCGTCTCAGCAGGCGGGCAGCTTTATGAGGGCTTTTTTGCCACGATACTTGCACGGGTTCCCAAAAATTCTTCTGCGTCTTCCACAGACCGGATTACGGATTTTCTGAAAAAAGGAACCGCCTTTATGGGTGCCATGTACGGCATTGGCGGTCTGGATGCATCCAACTGGGGCCGGGCCTTCGACGCTCTGATTCTCTGTCATTCCTCCGGCTCTGCCGCTTCCTCCTGTGAAGCTGTCTTTGACCGTTTCCTGGAGGAGCTGAAGTACGGCCCTCTCTACTTTGCCCTTCAGGATGAGGAACTCCAGCGCGCCCGGCAGATACAGCTTCAGGGAGCCATGATCAGACAGCAGAATGCGATCCATGCTTCCCAAAACCTTTCCCACACACTTTCCCAGACCTCGGATATCGTAAACCAGGCCTGCCAGGATCACAGCCGTCAGATGGATCACATCTATGACCACTCTACCGACGGTATCCGTGGCGTAGAGCATTATCGTGATTCCTATGGAAATGCCTATCAGGCAGACGTGAAATATGATCATATCTATAAAAATGGAAATACCTTTGTAGCCAGCGCGGACGGCAGTCTGCAGCTTGGTCCGGACTGGGAAGAATTAAAGAAATAAAAACCAGACATAGAGATTGGAGAATTCATATGAAAAAAGTTTACACGAAATATGATTACATCGATATATACTCGAAATTAGGGGTAATGACCAGTACTTTTGCCGCCGTCAGCATATCACTTGCACTTTTCCTTGGATTTGTGATTACATTAGCCAGCCATGCTCATCCCGATCTGTCAAGTCGAATCTGTCTTCTTCTGTTTGTTCTGAACCTGCCTGTCGTGCTTCGCAGTGTAAAGCGCTATAAGGCAATTCAGAACAAACTTCAGAGAAAACAGCCAGATGATGCAGAAGAAAATGTTACCTCTCAGATCATTCTTCCAACCAGAAAACAGTTATGGGGAGGGATTATCCTGCTCGCTGTCCTTGCTTTTGCAATACTATTTTTGAGTATTCTGATGCTCTGGCTTATGATTTCATACTATGAAAACATTTTCTTGATTTTGTTTATCTTTTTAGTTTCCTTATCTCTTCCGGTATTGGCCGTAATGGTTACATACATCCGGTTACTGCTGTGATCTTTATGCTTTCGGCTTCAACATGACAACTGTAACAGACAATCTTATCAACAACTCATTTTTATGCGATTATTCTTTCTTCCTTTATTGACTTTCATAATTCTGGCAATTATACTTAAATTTATATTTATAGTACTAAACACACAATATCAAAATAAATTTTTGGAGTAACTCATGATTAAAATCAGCATAAACGATGCTCAGATCGGTATGGTAACAGCAGAACCGATAAAGACCCCTCTGGGACAGATACTTGCAATGCCCGGCACACCACTCACCCGTCAGCTCATCAACAAAATGAAGCTATATAAGGTAGGCAGCATCTCAATTGAAACTCCATCCGATGCAGCCGCACCACAAGCCGGCGAAAATACAGTAAAGCGAGACAAGGTAAAACCTGTCCCAAAAAACCGCGCACATGAGATGGTGACCAACATCCAGCGTGTTCAGGCCTCAGAAGAGTTTCGTAGCTTCCAGCTCAAATATCTCACATGTATAAATCAAATCAAGGATACCTTTGATAAAATCTGTGCCGGTGAAAAATCCCTTGATGAAGCTGCGCTTCTTACATCTGTCATTGACCTTTCTGCATCCTGCGCCACTACCATCGAGACCTTTGACATGCTCTACAACATGCGCACCATTGCAGACCCTTTGTACTCACACTGTCTGAATGTGGGGCTTATTGCCAGGATGATCGGACGCTGGCTTCACATGGAAAAAACGGATGTGAACACGCTGACTATCGCAGGAGTACTTCACGATATCGGTAAATGCAAGATTCCCGATGAGGTACTAAACAAACCTGACAAGCTCACAGACGAGGAATTTGCACTAATAAAAAGGCATCCACAGTTTGGATTTGATCTGATTAAGGATATGCAGATTGATTCCAGAATAAAACGCACTGCCCTCATGCACCATGAGCGCTGCGACGGCTCAGGCTATCCGTCACAAATCGACAGCACACTGATTGACGACTTTGCCATGATAACCGCTATCGCTGATGTGTATGATGCCATGACTGCTGCCAGACGCTACCGCGCACCGCTTTGTCCGTTCGCTGTCATCTCAAACTTTGAAAACGAAGGCTTTACAAAATACAATACAAAATTCCTGCTTTTGTTTTTGAAAAAGCTTGCTTCCACATACCAGAACAACCGCGTAATGCTCAACGACAGCCGGATTTGTAATATTGTGATGCTCAACCCTCACGAGCTGTCACGCCCTATAGTACGCTTTGATGACGGCAGCATACTCGATCTGTCCACAAACCGCGAGTTTTTTATCAAATCAGTGATGTAATCCGATTTATAATCAAAAGGTTATTGAGTAGTTACTCGAAATATTATAAAATAGCAAAAAATAAGAACCGCGCATCTACCGTAAGATGCTGTCGGTTCTTATTTTATTTTTATATATTGTATTATATTATATTGTGTTTACATTTCATGCTTTACGTATATATCGATTATATCTTATGATACCTTGAGTATGAACTTCTGAAGCTCCTTCTCATCCTCCACCCTGGCAATCTTTGCGCCAATCTTTGTAAGCTTCTCCTCAAGTGTCTCATAGCCTCTCTGGATATAGTAGATATCATCAACCACTGTGATGCCCTCTGCTGCAAGTCCTGCTATAACCAGTGCAGCTCCTGCTCTAAGGTCAGGTGCATTCACTCTGGCGCCTGTGTATCTTTTCACGCCGCTGATGATTGCTATATTGCTCTCTACCTTTATGTCAGCTCCCATTCTGGTGAGCTCGTCAACATACTTGAAACGATTCTCAAATATGCTCTCTGTCACTGTACTGGTGCCCTCAGCGATACCCAAAAGCACCGCCATCTGTGGCTGCATATCTGTCGGGAAGCCCGGATATGGAAGTGTGGTGACCTGTGTATGCCTTAAATGTCCGTCTGATATCACTCTGACTGAGTCATCAAATTCCTCAACCCTGCAGCCTACCTCCAAAAGCTTTGCTGTGGTGGCCTCAAGATGCTTCGGAATGACATCCTTTACGAGCACATTACCGCCTGCTGCCGCAACCGCAAACATGAATGTACCTGCCTCAATCTGATCCGGAATAACAGAATACTCTGTAGCATGTAATTTCTCCACGCCGACAATTCTGATGACATCGGTTCCTGCGCCCCTAATGTTTGCTCCCATGCTGTTTAAGAAGTTTGCCACGTCAACGACATGAGGCTCCTTAGCCGCATTCTCGATAACTGTCTTGCCATCTGCCATAGCTGCAGCCATCATAATATTGATTGTGGCACCTACAGAAACCTTATCCATATATATGTGTGTGCCCTTAAGCTCCTTTGCCCTGGCGATGACAAGGCCATGAGCTATGTCTATGTCTGCTCCCATGGAGCGGAAGCCCTTCATATGAAGGTCAATCGGCCTGCTTCCGATATCACAGCCTCCCGGAAGCGCAACCTCTGCATGCTTGTATTTTCCAAGTAATGCACCAATCAAATAATATGATGCCCTGATTCGTCTGATGAATTCATTATCGACATTTACGCCCCTGATAAATGAACCGTTTATCTTTACCTTGTGTATATCCACGCGCTCCACATGTGCGCCGATTTCTTCGATTGCCTGAAGTAAGACATTGATATCCCTTACATTTGGCAAATTATCTATTGTTACAGTCTCGTCTGTCATTATGGCAGCAGCCAAAATAGCAAGCGCAGCATTTTTAGCCCCACCAATCTCAACTTCACCGTATAAAGGATTTCCACCTTTGATTACGTACTGTTCCATATTCCACCTCTATGAATTCAGGAGTATACTTCCTCCTAATATACTATTCTCAATTTACACTATTGTTATACATCCAACTACAAATTTCATCTATAACGGCATACTTAAGCCGTCATTTGTGCCGGCACTGCTTTTAATAAATGACGCAGCAGCTACTATTATCTTATCATATCACGATAAATGAGCACTATAATTCAAGTGCCTCCACCAGCTTCTCTACTGTCTGCTCCACATCAAGCCCCTCCTCGGAAACCTCGATGTCCGCATACTGCTCATACAATTTTGAGCGCTCCTCAAAAAGGGTCTCTAAAGTCTGCCCTTCCTTTAATACTACACCTCTACCCTTTATGTCTGCAAGTCGTTTTTCCAAAATGGCATAAGAAACCTTGAGATACACAACTCTGCCTATCTCCTTAAGATGCTCCATGGCCTCTTTTCCGTATACCACCGAACCGCCTGTAGCTATAATGGCCCTATCAGCCCTGATAGAGGCATTGACACGATTCTCTACTTCTATAAATCCGTCCGTGCCCTTTTCCTCAATTATCTCGTGCAGAAGCTTTCCCTCCTGCTCCTGTATCAGTAAATCCGCATCCAGGAAGCTGTATCCCAGCACCTTTGCAAGTATTACGCCTATGGTACTCTTTCCAACTCCCGGCATGCCTATAAGTACGATATTAGTTTTCTGTTCCATCTACTGCCTCAGTATTCTCTGTATCTGTACTATTGGTGCTTTCTGACTGCTGTGTGCTCTCTGTAGCGCTTGTGTCTGCTACCTTTTTGTCCTTCTTGGTAGTAGTAAAATAATTGTGAATCTTGATCTTGTCAAGCTGCTTCTGCTTTACAGACCATTTTTCATCATCCTGCCATCCTGAAAGGATGCCATTGTAATATTTGTCCTCTTTATTGCCCTTTACAGTCTTCCTGTTTGACTCTGTTGCTTCCTCATCGGTCTTTTTGTCGAGCCTTACGATATAGTAAGTGCTGTCTGTGGTGATGAGGTCTGAGGTCTGTCCCTCCTCGAGGGAATTGAGTGCATCTACAACGCTCTTATCAAGATTGTTTGTAGTGTATACACTGTCCTTTGTCTTGCTGTCCGATGACTCTGAGCTCTCTGTAGACTCTGTATCATCTGATTTCTTATCTGAATCATCTGTCTTTTCCGCATCCGGGTCAACATATGTGGCGTATGTGCCTGTTGTGGCTGTAGTGCCTGCTGCCTTGGCTGCATCCTCTAAGGATGATCCTCCTGCAAGCGCCTCTACCACTGCATCTGCCTGTGCCTTTATCTGTGCTGACTGCTCATCTGTATATGTCTGATACTGGTAATTTGCGTCATATGCACCCTTGTAATCGAGCTTCACGATAGTGTATGCAGCCATATTGGCTTCCTCATCCGTCACGCTTGAATCAGCATTCTTGATGATAGAGGCATACATCTTGCTCTTTATGAGACGAAGCTTAAGGTACTCCTCAACAATATCCTCTGAAGCACCCATCTCATCTATAGCATCATCAGAATTGGCTTTCATAAATTTCTTTGCGGCCTTTTTGATTTCCTTTTTCTCATCATCAGAAACCTCTACATCGTAATCTGACTGATGTGCCTTTAATGTGTAAAGCTCATGAGCCTCCTCGATAGCATTTTTCTTCCATGTCTCAAGCACAGTATCATTGCCTGATACTGTCTTGTCCCAGTAGCCCTCGCCCATGTACTGTATATACATGTCATCATAACCGGCCTCCTGGTATCTTATCATAAAATTAACAAGCCCAAGCTTGATATCCTCTTTATCTAATGTCGCAACTGTTGCGTTTTTATTTATTGTACATCCTGTAAAAGCTGTAACTGAGAGTGTTGCAACTAATAACATGGCTATTACTTTTTTCGCTTTCATTGTATCTATCCTCTTTAAAATTGGTATAGTATCGCTCGTATATTATAGAGCTTTTCAGACTTGCTGGCAAGCATTTTCTAAACTTTGTAAATTATCGTCAATTTCACGTAAAACACAGGGCTTTTCCTATGCTATATGCCACATAAATTTTAGTTGCAATGTGCTACATGAATTTAGGTAGTGGCAGCCGAAATCAGCTCCATACGCATCTGCGAAACCAGTTCCTCCACCACATCAAGCACATCCTGCTTCTTCGCCACGCTGCCATTTTTTAAATCAAACACGAAATATGGGTTTTCTGCCATATTAAATTTGAGAGAGGATTTATACTGAGCAATAAGCTCCGGAATCTTCTCCGGATTTATCCTTGCCCTTTCAAACATGGTAAGCTTTATCTGTGAGCCTGTCTGCTTTATCTCTGTGATATATACGGCATGTGCCAGCGCCTTGAGTCTCGCCACACGAAGCAGACTGAGCACTGATTTTGGCGGTTCACCAAATCTGTCTATGAGCTCCTCGAGCATCTCGTCCTTTTCTTCCTCTGTCTCTATGCCCGCAATGCGCTTGTATATATCCAGCTTCTGGAATTCGTTTGCGATATAACCTGCCGGAATATAAGCATCGGTCACGATATCCACAGTCGTGTCAAATTTGTCACTGATATCCTCGATACCCTTTGCCTCTTTTACAGCCTCGCTCAACATCTTGCAGTACAAATCATAGCCCACTGCCTCCATATGGCCGCTCTGCTCTGCTCCGAGCAGATTGCCCGCACCACGGATTTCAAGATCTCTCATGGCAATCTTAAAGCCGCTGCCAAGGTCTGAGTACTCCTTTATCGCTGCAAGACGCTTTTCTGCCACCTCTTTTAACATCTTGTTGCGCCTGTACATAAGAAACGCATACGCAGTACGATTCGACCTGCCGACTCGTCCACGAAGCTGATAAAGCTGTGAAAGTCCCATGTTGTCCGCATCATGGATGATCATCGTATTGACGTTTGAGATGTCAAGTCCTGTCTCTATAATGGTCGTGGATACAAGCACATCTATTTCACCATTGATGAAACGGTACATGATTCGCTCAAGCTCCGTCTCCTTCATCTGTCCGTGCGCAAATGCAACAGTAGCATCCGGCACCAGCTCCTGCAGCTTTGCCGTTATGTCAGCTATGTCGCGCACCTTATTGTACACATAGTACACCTGTCCGTCTCTGGCAAGCTCCCTGTTTATTGCCTCTCTGACAAGCTCATCATTGTACTCCATGACATATGTCTGAATCGGCACACGGTCCATCGGCGGCTCCTCAAGCACGCTCATATCCCTTATGCCGATTAAACTCATGTGAAGCGTCCTCGGAATCGGTGTAGCAGTCAGTGTGAGCACATCCACATTGACCTTCATCTGCTTAATTTTCTCCTTGTGAGTCACTCCGAAGCGCTGCTCCTCATCAATTACCAAAAGCCCCAGATCCTTAAACTGCACATCCTTTGAGAGTATGCGGTGGGTTCCGATAATGATATCAACCTCACCCTTTTTGAGCTTCTCTATAGTCTTTTTCTGCTCTGCTGCACTTCTGAAACGGCACATCAAATCCACGTTCACAGGAAAATCCTTCATCCTCTGCGAAAACGTATCGTAAATCTGCTGCGCCAGAATGGTTGTCGGGGCAAGATATGCCACCTGCTTGCTGTCCTGCACCGCCTTGAAGGCCGCACGGATTGCAACCTCCGTCTTACCGTAGCCCACATCACCGCAAATCAGTCTGTCCATTATTTTATGGCTCTGCATATCAGTCTTTGTGGCTTCTATTGCAAGAATCTGATCCTCAGTCTCATCAAAAGGGAAAAGCTCCTCAAACTCTCTCTGCCACACAGTATCCTCGCCGAAGGCATAGCCGTTTTGCTGCTCACGCTGGGCATACAGCTTCACCAGGTCTCCTGCAATCTGCTTTACCGCACCTCTGACCCGGTTCTTCGTCCTGGTCCATTCCTGACCGCCGAGCTTGTTGAGCTTTGGTTTTCTGGCATCCTTTCCGGCATATTTTTGTATCATATCAAGCTGGGTGGCAAGAATATAGAGATTTGAGCCGCCCTGATACTCTATCTTGATGTAGTCCTTTACCTTTTTGTCCACCTCAAGCTTTTCAATGCCGCGGTAAATGCCGAGTCCGTGGTTTTCATGCACCACATAGTCCCCCACCGACAAATCTGTAAAGCTCTGTATTTTCTCACCCTCATAGGTGCGGTGACGCTTCTTTTTCTTCTGCTGCGCCCCAAAAATATCAGACTCCGTAATCACGGCAAACTTTAGAATAGGATATTCAAAGCCTCTTCTCACCTTGCCGTAGCAGACCATAATCTGCCCCTCGGAAAGCTCATGGTCGTAGTTTTCAGTGTAAAAGCATGTGATTCCCTGGTCTGTGATGTCCTCTGAAAGTCTCTTTGCCCTTGTCCTTGAACCGGATAAAAGAATGACTCTGTAGCCGTTTTTCTTATAGCGCTTTAAGTCCTTTATCAAAAGCTCAAAGCTGTTGTTGTAGGGGCTTACGCTCTGACAGTGAATACCATAGCTTCCCAGCTGGTGCAGTCCGTTTGCTTTGTTGTCGAGCGCACCGAGTGCGATACACGAATACTTCTCGAGCTTTGCCACAATCTCCTTCTCTGTAAAAAGACCGTTCATCTGCCCCGGAAGTATATATCCCATCGCAAGTCTCTGCTTCATGCTCTCTGAAAACTCGGTCTCTGTAAGCTTTCCCTGCTCTGTGCATCTGGTCAGCTCATCGAAAAATATAAGGCTGTCCGATGGATTAAAATAATCCAAAAGTCCGACTCTCTCATCAAAAAAGTACGACAAAAAAGCATCCATGCCTGCATACATGGACAGCTCTCCCCACTCCTCGGTAAGCTCATCTGCCATCACACTCACTCTGTGTGCTTCCTCCGTCTTCATCTGCTTCCTAAGCTTGTCAGATACACGCTTTGCCTCTGCCCTAAGCTTTTCAATTCCCCCGGCCTTTTCCTCATCACTCAGTACAAGCTCTGCTGCCGGATATATACTCACACTGTCTGTATTTTCAATGGATTTCTGGCTCTCGCAGTCAAAAAATCTGATGGTATCTATCTCGTCTCCCCACAGCTCGATTCTGATAGGATTCTCCTCCGTCAGCGGAAAAACATCAAGAATACCGCCCCTGACAGAAAACTGTCCCATCGTCTGGACCTGATACTCCTTTTCATAGCCCATACGGATAAGTGCAGCCTGTATTTCCTTCAAATCCAAAAGCTGTCCCTGCTCGAGAGTAAGCACGTTTTCCCACATTTTTTCTATCGGCGCCATCGTATTCATCAGCGCATCAAAGGTGGTGACAAGCGTCACGCTCTCTTTCTCGCGGATAGCCTTCAAAGCCCTGATGCGCTCCGCTGTCAGGAGATTGCCCCTGATATCCGACTGGTAAAAAAGCACATCCTTTGATGGATAATACACCACCTCTTTGTCAAAAAAACTGTACTCATCGTACAGTTCCTTCGCCTTCTGCTCTCCAAAGGTCACAATAAGCTTGTTTTTCCTGTGACCTCCAAAGGCATATATCATCTGTGATTTTTGCGCATCTATGCATCCCGTGACAGATATTAGTCCGGACGATTTTTCTGCCGTTTTTGTCATCTCCTCAAAGCCCGCAAGGGAAAGGAGTGGCTCTGTAAATGCTTTCACTTTCAATTCTCCATTTCTGTCTGTTCAAAATCACCTTGTCGATTTCCAGCTAGTTATATATGTTCATAGCCTTATCCGTCTCGCCCTGCATCATAAGGACTGCTGCATCCATCGCATGACCGATAGCTTCCTCCACCTTTGCCCTGTCCTCAGAACTGAAACGCCCGAGCACATGATCAGCAAGATCCCAGCCCTGTGGCTTCTCTCCTACACCGACCTTGATACGGCTGAAGCCCTGTGTGCCGGTCATTGCAATGATGCTCTTGATACCATTGTGACCGCCGGCGCTACCCTTTTTGCGGATACGGATACGCCCCGGCTCGAGCGAAATATCATCAAAAATAACAATCATTTCCTCATCCGGATCAAGCTTATAAAAATTCATTACCTCTGCAACAGACTCACCGCTTAGATTCATGTATGTCTGCGGCTTCACGAGCAGCACCTTCATGCCCTCAATCACTCCGCT
Organism: uncultured Agathobacter sp.; assembly: GCA_934365945.1. Taxonomy (GTDB): domain Bacteria; phylum Bacillota; class Clostridia; order Lachnospirales; family Lachnospiraceae; genus Roseburia. The sequence continues at coordinate 284,019 of CAKRNE010000001.1, forward strand.
TCCACAGAGCGCCTTGTGCTTTTTGTCTGTCACACTTATATTATATTTATCCGCGAGCGCATCTATCACATCAAATCCGATATTGTGTCTTGTGTGCTCATATTTTTTGTCAGGATTTCCAAGTCCTACTATAACGTACATCGTTTATCCTTTCTCTTTCTCATATCATTTACAGTTCGTAACTATCCGAGCCACTTTGAGAACAAGAAAAACTGCTGCTTACATGCAAGCATGACTCATCAGTTTTCTTGTTCTCAGTGATTCTGAATAATTACTACAATTCAAAATAAAACAAATACTGCTGGATAATTCCCGCCACACCCTTGTAGCGCTCAAAATCAAAGCCATCACTATAATATTTGTCCAAAAGCTGCTTTACATGCGTATCTATCGGAAACGCATCCACATGATGCAAACCAAAAAGGCATATGCAGTTTGCAACCTTTTTGCCAATTCCTTTGCGGGTAAGCAGGCTTTCCATCGCCTCATCATAGCTCATTTTGCGCAGATTATCAAGCCAGTCAGGATTATTTGCGCCATACTCATATATTTCCTTCAGATACTGCGCCCTATAGCCAAAGCCCATGCTCCTGTCATCAAAAACCTCCTCCGGTACCTCAAGAGGCTTGGGAAATGTATACAGCTCTTCCCCCTCTGCACTGCCGTCTATTTTATGCCCGCACCGCCTGCAAAGTAAATCCACACTGTTTGTGATTCGCTTTATGTTATTATTCTGGGAAATCATAAAAGTAACAATCATCTCCCACAAATCCTGCCTTAAAATGCGCACACCACTGCCATATGCATATGCCTCCTTCAGATGCTCGTCATCTCCGTCTGCTATAAGCTTTGCAATCCCCGCATAATCCGTATCCATATCCAGATAGCTTTTCCATATATTGTTCCAGTCAGCCTCATCACAGTCCAGCTCAAACTCATTCCCGTCCTGCTTAATCCGAAGCGCCCTGTCAAATGCCACTACAGTGTATTCGTTTTCTCCTGTGTTCTTCCATCTGAAGCACTGACCACTGTCAGCAATCTGTTTTAAATCCAGATTATCTATTTTCGTCTTGTACATATCTGTTTTTCTATCCTCTTTTATTGTAGCTATACTCTAAGAAACCGGTCTGTCTGTGGCTTATTGTACCACGGATAGACCGGTTTGTGTGAAATATATTTGGATTATTATACCAGCTCAGGTATTTTATATCCTGCTTTGCTCATAGCTTTTTCAAATTCATCGAGCGACATTTCTGCTTTCTCGGCACCTCTTTTTGCAGAATAGTCTCCCTCCTGTACTGAAAGATAAATTTCAAAAAGACGGCCCTGCTGCATTCCCTCCTGAATGCCACGCTTTTTATGATCATCCCATGCCTTACACATATTTACCACCTCTTCCTTTTCATCATACTTAATGTCAGTTCCTACAAATAGATTGATAGCTGCTACTGTCTCAACGTCAACCCTTGTAAAGGATTCGTCGTTTGTAATTAAATCATTCAGTTTTTCCTCATCTGACGCATTTTTCAACAACTCAAACAACGGTCTGAGTCCTGTCTCGAACCTTGAAAAGTCTGTAATCTCCAACGGATTCAGCAAATTAATCCGGTAATCGTTGATGAATGGGAGTATTCTTTCATCCATATGTGGCATCATCTCTACAAGGCTTCTTGGACCATCCCAGTTTTTTGTTCCAAGATATAATGTAATTGTAATCACCGGTGTCAGCCTATCCTCAAGTGTAAACCCTGATAAAAACTCATCTGATGATTTATAATCTTTGTTTTTCTGATGTTGCTTCTTCGCCTCGTTGACCTGTTCTCCATAATTCATGGCATCATAAATCATAGTCTTAACCGGCATCGCATAATGAATGTCTGTCTGTGCCTCTATCCCCATCAGTACGATGTATACTGATTCTGTATATTTTACAGACACCCCCTTTAGCAAATCTCTCCATTTCTGCTTAACAATCTGCTTCTTATCAATACCGAAAACAGATAACGCCTCTGTAGTGTCGCATTCTTTTAAATTCTCCGGTTTGATAACCTTCTCTCCGTCAAACAATACATAATTGCAGATTTCACTAAACCTCGTATTATCTGACAAATACTCCTTTGCCTTTGAGTCCTTTGTACCCAAATTAACCTCCTCTTCTTGTGTGAGCAGGAAAATTTGAAGTCGAATGAAAATACTGTATACCTATATATGCTTATTTACACTTAGAATTACAATACGAGTAAACTATGCCTTTAATTTTTCTGTAAATATAATAGTTACGCTTTTCACACGATGGTGTAAAATAAGCATCCACAATAAGCTGGCAAAATCCCCGGAGCCTGCTTTTCTCACAATGTTTCCACATCTGACATTTCAATTTTCCTGCTATTAACTGGTAACATAAAGCATTGAAAATTTCCATGTCTTTGTCGAAAAATGCGAAGTGGTCTGCCCTCTTCAAAGTGATACGCACCGGTAAAAAATATGCTGTGGTGTCGTATTTACAGAAATATAATGCTTTGAATTGATTGTAGCACAGGGATGACAGTTTGTCATCAAATTTCTCTCTAAAAGACAAGGGCTAAAATAAATATATGCTTACTTTTTATTCTCTAATCTAACCCTTATTACACAAAAACCGCGCAAGCCAATCTCCTCCGATGAACTTGCGCGATTTCGTCTGGTATACTCATACCAAAATTATTATTTACATTTGCTACAGCATTTGACTGTTTTATACATTCTCAATCTCTGTCTTATACTTTTCAAGAATCATATTCTGGATATTCTCGCGTGTGGCAGAGTTAATCGGATGGGCTATATCCCTGTACTCGCCATCGTTTGCCTTACGGCTTGGCATGGCGATGAAAAGTCCCTTTTCTCCTTCGATTACCTTGATGTCATGTACCACGAATTCATCATCGATTGTAATTGACACAACCGCCTTCATCTTGCCTTCTTTTTCTACCTTACGAATTCTGATGTCTGTAATCTGCATATTTTTGTCCCCCTGGTTTGTTTTTAAATTACATATCTTACATTTTTTTCTTTTACTATCATGACTTCATCCTCACCACAGTAGCAGGTGTTTGGATTGATGGTTCCGCGGCTCTCTACGATGCAATTCTCGAGGTGCACATTGTCGCCTATGTAGACGTCATTGAGCAGCACGCAGTTCTTCACGGTAGTGTTTTTGCCCACAAATACCTGCTTGAAAAGCACCGAATCCTCCACGCTGCCGTTTATGATACAGCCACTTGATACGAGGCTGTTTGAAATGTCTGAGCCCGGGTTAAACTTGGCCGGTGGCAGGTCGTCCACCTTTGAGCAGATGGTCGGCTCTTCCCTGAAGAAATAGCTTCTGACGTCAGGTCTTAAGAAATCCATATTGGTCTTGAAGTATGCATCAATATCGGCGATATTGTTCCAGTATGAATTTATCTTGTAGCCATATATTTTCTTTACATTTTTGTAGCGCACGAGGATATCATTTACGAAATCGAATCTGTTTTCCTCGGCTGCTGCCTCCAAAAGCTCTATGAGCTGTCGTCTTCTGATGACATAGATACCTGTGGAAATGGTGTTGGATGAGGCCTCGATTGGCTTTTCATCAAACTCTGTGATTCTTGACTCATCATCCATGCGTACCACACCAAAACGGCTGACATCGTCGTTGTACATCATGTCCTTGCATACCACTGTGATGTCTGATTTTTTCTCGATGTGGAAGTCAAGCACTCTGTTGAAATCCAGCTTGTATACACAGTCACCGCTGCTTATGATGACATATGGCTCATGGCGTCTCTTGAGAAAATCAATGTTCTGATACATCGCATCCGCTGTGCCCCTGTACCAGTCACTGTTGTCCGCTGTGACTGTAGGTGTAAAGAGGAATAAGCCCCCCTGCTTTCTGCCAAAATTCCACCATTTTGCCGAGCTTAAATGCTCATTCAGTGAGCGTGCATTGTACTGCGTCAGTATCGCAACTGTCTGTATATGTGAGTTTGACATGCTGCTGAGCGAAAAATCTATAGCCCTGAAGCTGCCTGCTATCGGCAGGGCCGGTACTGCTCGTTTTGCTGTCAGTTCCTTCATCCTATTATTGTTGCCGCCGGCCAAAATTATTCCTATTGCCTTCATTTTCCGTCACCTGCCTTGATAATAACTTCTCCACCCTCAAGCACACCGTCTTTGTAATCCTTTTCGTATGTAACACCGGAGATTGCTGTATTTTTGCCTATTTTTACCCCGTCCGGTATCACAGAATCTTCTCCTATAGTGACAAGCCCAAATGAGTATATGCTCTCATTTAATACGTTTGGTTTTTCCTGTCCGAAGCCAAGTGTCACATTGTCGCCCACCTTGCAGTTTTCGGCGATAATGGACTTGTCTATCGTGACATTGGAGCCTATCTCTGTGTCACGCATGATTATGGAATCACGTATTACTGCGCCTCTTCCAATCTTGACGTTGGCACCTATGACAGAATGCTCCACATGGCCGTAGCATTCACAGCCCTCACCCATGATGCTGCGCTCCACATGGCCTCCTTTTGCTATATAGAGCGGCTCGATTGCATCATTCTTTGTGTAAATCTTCCAGTACTCCTCGTACAAATTGAACTCCGGAATGAGGTCTACAAGCTCCATATTTGCCTCCCAGTATGAGCCCAATGTACCTACATCCTTCCAGTATCCGTTGAACTCGTATGCAAACATACGTCTGTCGTTTTCAAAGCAGTATGGTATGACATGCTTGCCAAAATCACAGTTTTCCTGATCCTTTAGTGCAAGTAATGCTTCCTTTAGCACCGGCCATGAGAATATGTAAATACCCATTGATGCGAGATTACTGCGCGGATGAGCCGGCTTTTCCTCAAATGCATTGATGCGCTTATCCTCATCGGCTATGACGATACCAAATCGGCTGGCCTCCTCGATAGGCACCGGCATGGTTGCTATGGTCACATCTGCATTGTTTTCCTTGTGGAAGTCAAGCATCACCTCATAGTCCATCTTGTAAATATGGTCTCCTGACAGTATCAACACATAGTCCGGGTTGTAACTGTCTATATACCTCATATTCTGGTAGATTGCATTGGCTGTACCTGTGTACCACTCGCTGTTGCCACTCTTCTCATAAGGAGGCAGTATTGCCACTCCTCCGTTATTCCTGTCGAGATCCCACGGAATACCTATTCCGATGTGGCTGTTAAGTCTGAGCGGCTGATACTGTGTAAGCACACCCACTGTATCAATGCCTGAATTGATGCAGTTGCTAAGCGGAAAATCTATGATTCTGTATTTTCCACCAAACGAAACTGCCGGTTTTGCTACGTTCGCTGTCAGAACACCAAGTCTGCTGCCTTGACCGCCTGCTAAAAGCATGGCTATCATTTCTTTCTTGATCACGTTATCACTCCTCGTCTGTCCTAATTTTTGTTGTGTCCATCCGGTCCCCACCATTTGTTTCTGTAATAACCGTATCTGTAATGCTTCTATAATAAGTAATAAATCATAATTGCTTACATATAAATTATAGTTGCTGCTACATACCTTAAAACCATTAAATTCATATGGTCCGAATGAATTATTTTTATATGGAAAATTATACCACAGCCGCATTATCACTTCAACATTTTTCACAAAATCAGATATTATTTTACTTTTTTTTCGACATTTTGCACAAGTGCTATTTTTTGTACCTCTGTTTAATTTACAATGATTATTATCATTTAAAAGTACATTCTCATTAAGCCTTATTTTTCCTTTGCAAATACTATATTTAGTTGTATAATTAATATAAAGTAACTATTCAGAATAAGAAAACCTGCTGCTTGCATGCAAACATGACGCAACTGCTTTTTGTTTTCAGTGGTTTTGAATAGCTACAATATAAATTATAATAATTCAGGCAGGTAAAATTAATGTATAAAATAGATTTCAGCAAACCAATACACATCCATTTCATAGGCATCGGCGGTATCAGCATGAGCGGTCTCGCAGAGATTCTGCATGAGGAGGGCTTTACCATTTCGGGCTCCGATTCAAAGGAATCAGACCTCACAAAGACTCTTGCTGCAAAGGGCATAAAAGTCATATATGGCCAGAGCGCTGACAATATCACCTCCGGTATCGACCTGGTGGTTTACACTGCAGCTATCCACGAAAGCAATCCTGAGTTTGCCGCAGCAAAGGCAGCCGGTATTCCGATGCTTACAAGAGCCGAGCTTCTCGGACAGATTATGGACAATTACGATTATTCTATCGCTGTAGCCGGTACACACGGCAAGACTACCACCACATCCATGATCAGTGAGATCCTTCTCGCCGCCCAGACAGATCCTACCATTTCCGTAGGCGGTATTTTGTCATCCATCCACGGCAATCTGCGTGTTGGCAATTCAGAGTATTTCATCTCTGAGGCATGTGAGTACACAAACAGCTTTTTGAATTTCAGACCACGCTACAGCATTATTTTAAATATTGAGGCTGAGCATCTGGATTTCTTCAAGGATATCAACGACATCAGACATTCCTTCCGCGAGTATGCATCAAACACTCTCGCAGGCGGTGCTACCATCATCAATGGCGAGATTGACCGCTATGAGGAGATTGTCGAAGGGCTTCCTCAGAAGATTATCACCTATGGCTTTGATTCAAAATATGATTTCTATCCGGAAAATATAACCTATGACAATAAAGCCTGTGCATCTTTTACAGCTATGAGACAGGGTAGTCCACTTTTCGACGTAAAGCTCTCTGTTCCTGGCGCTCACAATGTAAGCAATGCGCTCGCAGCCATAGCTTTATCCACCACACTCGGTCTTGATGAGGAGTCTATCCTCGCAGGTCTCGACAAATTTGGCGGTGCTGACAGACGTTTCCAGTACAAGGGCAAGGTGAACGGGGTCACAGTCATTGATGACTACGCTCACCATCCAACCGAGATTCGTGCAACACTGACAGCTGCACAGAAATATCCACATGACAGGCTCGTTCTTTGCTTCCAGCCACATACCTATTCCAGAACCAAGGCATTCTTAAATGATTTTGCCGATGTTCTTTCCATGGCAGATGTTGTGGTGCTTGCCGATATCTATGCTGCTCGTGAGCAGAACACCTATGGCATTTCATCTAAGGACATCCTTGATTTATTGCTCGAAAAAGGTGTGAATGCGCACTATTTCCCATCATTTGAGGAAATCGAGAAATTTTTATCAGAAAATTGTGTAAACGGCGACCTGTTGATAACAATGGGTGCCGGAAATGTAGTAGAAATCGGCGAAGACCTGCTTAAGAAATAAGTTATCCACGTTATCCACATACAAAATGTTAACAACTCACATTTTGTGTGTGGATTTTTTAAATAATTTTCAACAGCTTATATACCCTGTGATACATTGATTTTTCGTATATTTTACATAGTTATCCACATTATCCACATTTTTTTGTGGATTGAGAAAGCCCGAGTTTACAAGGCTTGTAGCACTTTTACCATCTTCACATGGTTAAAATATTGTGCTATAATTGCTCACAGGTTAAGCGAAAGAGAGTTTTTTATATGACAGCGATAAACATAAGCAGTGACATAGCAACATCATTCACTACTGTGTCAGATATTTTTATAGATCAATACATGCCAAAGGCAAACGGTGAGTTTGTCAAGGTATACCTTTATCTGCTCCGTGCGACAGGCTCCGGGGCAGGCATAGCAACCATTTCAGAGATTGCCGACCATTTCAGCAACACTGAGGCCGACATCGTACGTGCCCTCAATTACTGGGCATCTGAGGGTATTTTGCAGGTGCAAACCGGCGCTGACGGCCAGATTGCGGGAATCAACCTCTACAGCCTTGCCGTATCCGGAATGCAGGCTGCACAGAATAATATACAAAGCGCTGTGGCTGATAATGCCGCACAGAATATTTTGCAAAACAGCGTGGTTAATAGTGTTGCACAGAATAATTTGCAAAACGGCGTGGTTAATAATGTTGCACAGAATAATTTGCAAAGCAATGTGGTTAATAACGCGGTGCAAAATATTTCCGGCGCAGATAGTCAGGTGCAGGATTCTGTTGTGGAAAAGCTTAAGAATCAGGCTGCCGACAAAGCCGCTCCTTCACAGAAGGAATACACACTTGATGAGATTAAGGAATTTAGAAAGAATCCTGATATTTCAGAGCTTTTCTTTATTATAGAGACATACCTGAAGCATACGCTCTCATCCACAGACACCAATATGGTGCTCTACTGGCTGGACGAGCTTCATTTTTCCACCGACCTGGTGGAGTATCTCGTGGAGTACTGCATTACCAAAGGACATTCAAGCCTTCGGTACATGAACAAGGTCGCTCTCGGCTGGGCCGATGCCGGCATAAAGACCGTAGACCAGGCAAAGGACGATGCAGCCGCACACTCACAGATTTACTATTCTGTAATGAAGGCTCTTGGCATCACAGGCCGCAATCTGGTTGACTCTGAGATGTCACTCATCAACAAATGGGTCGGCGAATACGGCTTCGATATAGAGCTTGTAAAGGCCGCCTGCAGTAAAACCATTTCAGCTATCCAGAAGCCAAGCTTCGAGTACACAGACTCAATACTCACAAACTGGAGGAAAAAGGATGTACATACATTAAAGGATGTTGAGGTGCTTGATGCCAACTTTGCCAAGGCCAACAAAGCCCCTGCTAACGGCTCATCACAGGGCACAAATGCTGCTAACGGTTCCACAAAAGCCAAAAGCAACAATTCAAATTCCAAGAATAAATTTAACAACTTCAATCAGCGTAACAATGATTACGACAAGCTGGAGAAGCTGTTTCTGAATTCGACGGTATAATTTTATTGTATGATTTAAGCTACATGATTTCAATTATATGATTTAAACTGTATGATTTCTGTTGCGCGATTTCAATTATATGATTTAACTTGTATGATTTCTGTTGCGCGATTTCAATTATATGATTTAACTTGTATGATTTCTGTTGCGCGATTTAGTTATATGTTTTTTTAAGTTAGTTTTTACATCCCAAGGAGGATATATGGCACTTACCAATGCTCAATATGATGAGATAATGCGAGGCTACGATAAACGCCAGCTTCAGAACAAATACATACATGACAAGCGTATTGAGGAAGCCTATCGCAAGGCGCCACGCCTCAAGGAGATTGACTCGGAGATTGCATCGGCATCCGTCAGACAGGCATACAGACTTATGGACGGCGATGAGAATGCTCTTGCCGCTTTACGTCTTGCAATCGAGGACTATAAGGAGGAGCGCGCTGCGCTACTATCCACACTCGGGTATCCGCTTGATTATTTTGAGCCGATTTACACCTGTCCCGATTGCCATGATACAGGGTATGTAGACGGTCAGAAATGTCATTGCTTCAAGCAGGCCATCATCAATACCGTTTATTCTCAGTCCAATATCCGGGAGATTTTATCACGTGAGAATTTCTCTACTCTCTCATTTGATTATTATTCAGATGAGCAGAAGAATCCTGCGACAGGGCTGTCTGCTCTCGCCACAGCAAAGCTTGCTGTGACGAACTGTCATGATTTTATAGACAATTTTGAAAATAAGCCTAAAAACATATTTTTCTACGGTAATACCGGCGTTGGAAAGACTTTTCTGTCCAATTGCATTGCAAAAGAGCTTTTAGATGCAGGTTACTCCGTAATTTACTTTACAGCGTTCCAATTATTTGATATATTAAGCAAAGGTGTGTTTGAAAAGGATGCAGATGCTATCGCAGCGCACCAGAATATATTCGACTGTGATTTACTTATCATAGACGACCTCGGAACCGAGCTTTCCAACTCATTTACCACATCACAGCTTTTCCTTTGTGTAAATGAGCGTATACTGCGCCGGAAATCGACTATTATTTCCACTAATCTGAATCTGGAGCAGATAGCAGAGCTTTACTCCGAGAGAACACTTTCAAGAATTTCAAGCAATTATAGTTTTATCAAGCTCTTCGGAGATGACATACGAATTAAAAAGCGTCTATCCAAATAACGCTTTTTATATATATTTAGTTTATTTATTATATGGTTATATGGAGGAATAACAATGCCAAACGATGAGAGAATTTTGGAGACTATGCCAACCGGTACACTTGGACTTGTTGCAACTGACAGTTGTATAGGTCTTGCCCAGAAGGTAGATGCATACTTACAGGGCTGGAGAGAGCACAGAGAGCACCAGCATGCTAACGAGAGTGCTTTCAAGGACTACTACAAAAACAGCTACATTATCAAGCCTTCTACACCTAGATTCGGTTCTGGCGAGGCTAAATGTGTTATCAACCAGTCAGTTCGTGGTTATGATCTGTACATCATGGTAGATGTAACAAACTACAGTCTTACCTACACAGTATGCGGTCAGACAAACCACATGTCACCTGATGACCACTATGCAGACTTAAAGCGTGTTATCGCTGCCGCCGGTGGAAAAGCAAGAAGAATCACAGTTATCATGCCTTTCCTTTATGAGAGCCGTCAGCACAGACGTACAGGCCGTGAGTCTCTTGACTGTCCATTAGCTCTTCAGGAGCTTATCAACATGGGTGTAGACAATATCATCACCTTCGATGCTCATGACCCTCGTGTGGTAAATGCTATTCCTCTGAACGGCTTTGAGAATGTAATGCCTTCTTATCAGTTCATCAAGGGCATCTTAAAGAACGTAAAGGATATCACTATTGATGCTGACCATCTCATGATTATCTCTCCTGATGAGGGTGCTACAAACCGTGCTATCTACCTTGCAAACGTACTCGGTGTAGACATGGGTATGTTCTACAAACGTCGTGATTACAGCCGTATCGTAGACGGACGTAACCCTATCGTAGCTCATGAGTTCCTCGGAACAAATGTAGAGGGTAAGGATGTTCTTATCATCGATGATATGATTTCTTCTGGCGAGAGTATGATTGATACAGCTAGAGAGCTCAAGAAGCGTAAAGCTAACAGAATCTTTGTTGTTTCTACATTCGGTCTCTTCACAAATGGCTTTGATTCATTTGACAAGGCTTATGAGGAGGGTCTCATCTACAGAGTAGTTACAACAAACCTCATCTACCAGTCACCTGAGCTTCTCTCTAAGGAGTATTATATCAGCTGTGATATGAGTAAATATATCGCATACCTCATTGATACATTAAACCATGACTGTTCTATCAGTGATCTTCTCTCACCATATGACAGAATCAAGAAGTGTGTTCAGAAGTACAATGATGAGCAGGCTGCAGCAAAAAATAAATAATTAATCGTATTTATAAAGAATCGTGTGAAATTGATATGTACCCCTTTTACTGGACATCCAGTGAAAGGGGTATTTTTATGTAATACGGTTACGAATTCAAACAAAATGAGTCTAACTATACATGCAAGTACAACGCATCAGTTTTTCTCAATAGTTCTGAATAATTACCTTAGTAATATAAAAAACCAGAGAAATGAGTGTCATCCACTCAAATCTCTGGTTTTATTTAGTCTAAGATTTATACCGATTAAATATTAAACTAACTCAAGGAGAACCTCTAAAGCTCCGTCACCCTTACGCTGTCCAATCTTAACGATTCTTGTGTAACCACCGTTACGATCAGCATACTTAGGAGCGATCTCATCGAATAACTTGTTTGTTACATCGATAGTCTTTGTTCCCTTCTTTGTGCCGTCAGACTCTTTAGCTGTGTAAAGAACCTTGAGCATCTGTCTTCTGGCATGAAGACGTGAAGCAGAATCCTTCTTGATCTTCTTCTCTACTTCGTCATAAACAGTAACTTTCTTTCCGTCTACAACCTCTTTTACTCTCTTGCCGTCTTTGTCCTTGCGGGCAACCTTAGCTGTTACAGTAACCTCTTCGAAGTTGTCTTTCTCTTTTACTGCTAATGCGATAAGACCCTCAGCGATCTTACGAACCTCTTTAGCCTTAGCCTCTGTTGTAACGATCTTTCCGTTAACGAGGAGCTGTGTAACCTGACCTCTGAGTAAAGCCTTTCTCTGGCTTGATGTTCTGCTTAACTTACGATATTTTGCCATTTTAATTTCCTCCATTTGTGGGACATCCGGTCACGCTCTTCGGTCTTACTGCCAGACATCGTATCTTGTTGTGATAAAGCCTTGCCTTATTTCAAAAAGCAAATGCTCAAATCAGTTGCCACTCATGTATCAGACACGGTCACGCTCTTTGGTCTTACTGCCCCTGCCGTTATGAGTTTTGTCACACATAAACATAAACATAAATATAAATATTATATTATAAATTTATATATGACCAATTTATTTAGAAGAATCAGTACAAGGATTATTCTGATGAATTATTCCTCAGTCTGATTTAACTCTAAACCTAATTCTTTTAATTTTGCTAAAACTTCCTCTAAAGACTTGCGACCAAGGTTACGAACCTTCATCATGTCCTCAGGTGTTCTATTGATAAGCTCTGCAACAGTGTTGATTCCTGCACGCTTTAAGCAGTTGTATGAACGAACTGAAAGCTCAAGCTCATCGATGTTCATCTCAAGAACCTTCTCCTGAGCATCGTTTTCTTTCTCGACCATAACGTCAACCTGCTGTGCTGCCTCTGAAAGATCGATGAACAGATTTAAGTGCTCACTTAATACCTTAGCTGCAAGGCTGACTGCCTCGTCCGGCTCCAATGTACCGTTTGTAAATACATCTAATGTAAGCTTATCGTAATCTGTAACCTGACCTACACGGGTATTCTCTACAGTAAGGTTAACACGCTCAACAGGAGTGTAGATTGAATCTACAGCAAGAACTCCGATTGGTGTATCCTCGTTCTTGTTCTTCTCAGCTCCGACATAACCTCTGCCGTTTGTGATTGTAAGCTCCATGTAAAGCTTAGAATCTGCTCCACCATTCAAGTGTGCAATCTCTAACTCAGGATTCAAAATCTCGATATCTGAATCAACCTGAATATCGGCTGCTGTAACAACGCCTTCACCTTCGAATTCGATATATGCAACCTTTGGTTCATTTGTAGAACTATTATTGCGAATTGCAAGGTTCTTGATATTCATGATGATTTCTGTAACATCTTCCTTAACACCAGGAATAGAGCTGAATTCATGTAAAACACCATCAATCTTGACCTGGCTTACTGCAGCGCCCGGTAAAGAAGAAAGCATGATACGTCTTAAAGAGTTTCCAAGTGTTGTACCGTAACCTCTCTCTAATGGCTCTACAACAAATCTGCCATATGTCTTGTCTTCTGAAATTTCTGCGATTTCAATTTTTGGTTTTTCAAAATCGAACACTTCAAATTCCCTCCTTCTCGGGTATCGTTGTTATATGTTATCAAAGAGTGGATAAGCCGGGAAATAAATCCCCGGCAAATCAACCTAATTTTACTTAGAATATAACTCGACGATGAGCATCTCATCTACAGGAACATCAATCTGCTCACGTGTAGGTAAGTCTTTTACAGTTCCCTGTAATTTCTCAGCATCTACGTCTAACCACTCTGGAACGATTCTTCCGCCAGCTACCTCGACGATATCTTTCATTCTCTGAGTATTCTTTTTGCTCTCTTTAATTTCGATAACATCGCCAGCCTTTACAAGGTATGAAGGGATGTTAACAACTTTTCCGTTTACTGTAACGAACTTGTGATCAACGATCTGTCTTGCTTCTTTTCTTGTTCTTGCGAATCCAAGACGGAAGATTACGTTGTCAAGTCTTGACTCAAGGATTGTCATAAGGTTAAGACCTGTTAATCCTTTCATCTGATCTGCTTTCTTGTAGTAATTACGGAAAGGCTTCTCTAAAACACCATAGATGAATTTAGCTTTCTGCTTTTCTCTTAACTGAAGTCCGTACTCAGACACCTTTCTGTTTGCTCTTGTAAGGTTTCTTCTAGACTTCTTATCATATCCTAAATAACTTGGCTCTAAACCAAGTGATCTGCATCTCTTAAGTACAGGTACTTTATTAACTGCCATTTTAATCTATACCTCCTGATTAGACTCTTCTACGTTTTGGTGGACGACATCCATTGTGAGGTACCGGAGTAACGTCTCTGATTGATGTAACCTCAAGACCACATGCTGAAAGGGCACGGATAGCTGCCTCTCTTCCTGAACCTGGTCCCTTAACGAATACGTCAACTGTCTTTAATCCGTGGATTAAAGCTGCCTTTGTAGCTGTTTCTGCTGCCATCTGTGCAGCATATGGAGTAGATTTCTTTGAACCTCTAAATCCAAGACCACCGGCACTTGCCCATGATAAAGCATTTCCTTCAGCATCTGTTAAAGTAACGATTGTGTTATTGAAAGATGCCTGAATATGTGCCTGTCCGCGTTCAACGTTTTTCTTTACACGCTTTTTAGTTGTTTTCTTTGCAACATTCTTAGCCATATTTAAACTAACCTACTTTCTACTTTCTAAACTTTATTTAAGTTATAATGAAGCTCTGCTTATTCGTCCGCAGAACTAAACGCGCACTACGTTCAAGTGGCGTTTTCACTTATTATCTAAGTGATTATTTCTTCTTGTTTGCTACTGTTCTCTTAGGACCCTTGCGAGTTCTTGCATTAGTCTTTGTCTTCTGACCACGAACCGGAAGTCCCTTTCTATGACGGATACCACGATAGCATCCAATTTCCTGAAGTCTCTTGATATTTAAAGCGATTTCTCTTCTTAAATCACCTTCAACTGTCATTGTCTCGTCGATAACAGCGCTGATTCTCTTAACCTCGTCATCTGTAAGATCTCTAACACGAGTGCTTGGATCAACATTAGCTGCTTCAAGGATACGGTCTGCACTTACTCTTCCGATTCCGTAGATGTAAGTTAAGCCGATTTCTACACGTTTTTCTCTTGGTAAATCTACACCTGCAATACGAGCCATGTGTGTTTACACCTCCATAATTTTTAGTTATTTACTATAGTAACGATACATCTGCAACTTGATGTATGCTTTCCGAAACACATATGTGTCTACAGCTACGGTTGCACGTCCTGAAATGTGTGTAGCCATATGCGCTCCCATATTTGCATTTCGTCCCATATCACTCGGTATTATAATATGAAACCAGAATGCCTCTGTTTATTATGAACAGCGATGATAAATATCTCGCTGCAGCCGCACATAATGATGTGAAAAAAGGTTTAATAAACCAAACGCACAAATAACAGGGTCAAATATTTGTACTAATTAACCCTGTCTCTGCTTATGCTTTGGATTCTCACAGATAATTCTGATGCTTCCTTTTCTCTTGATAACTTTGCACTTTTCGCAAATAGGTTTAACTGATGATCTTACCTTCACAGCAAATCCTCCTTTCTCTATAAAAGTCCTTTTCAGGTACTTTTCCAAAAGTGTCCAGATAGCATTATACACGGACACTTAAGGGAAGTCAATATATTTTTTCAAAAAATTATCTGCAAAAATTACTTATCTCTCCAGATAATTCTGCCCTTTGTCAGATCGTATGGTGACATCTCAATTGTTACCTTGTCTCCAGGTAAAATTCTGATGAAATTCATACGAAGCTTTCCACTGATTGTTGCTAAAATCTGGTGTCCGTTCTCAAGCTCTACCTTGAAAAACGCATTTGGTAACTTCTCAACTACAACACCTTCAACTTCGATAACGTCTGCTTTTGACATTTTGATTCCTCCTGTAAATAAATCCTTGGGTTTCGTTATGATTATTTTAGATTAGCTCCAAAAATCCGGCTGCTTTTTCATCCTCTGTCAGAGAAAGTATCTCCGGTTTTCCTTTTGTAATAAGTATGGTATTTTCATAGTGTGCCGATAGCGATAAATCCTCAGTCACCACTGTCCATTCGTCATCCATCCACACCACATGCGGTGAACCTGCATTGATCATAGGCTCAACTGCCAATGTCATGCCCGGCTTAAGCCTGAGCCCTTTTCTAAAGCCCTGTGGCCTGAAATTTGGCACCTCAGGATCCTCATGTAAATGACTTCCTATACCATGGCCTACAAGGTCATATACAACTCCGTATCCAAAAGACTCGGCAAGCTGCTGTATAGCTCCTGAAATATCATACAGTCTGTTTCCCGCAACTGCATTCTTTATTCCTGCAAAAAAACAAAGACGTGTTCTTTCTATAAGAAGTCTTGCTTCTTCTGAAATCTCTCCTACGCCTACTGTTCTGGCTGCATCTGAGTGGTATCCTTTGTAGATAACACCAGCATCAAGGCTAACGATATCGCCCTCCTGTAAGATACGCTCATCAGTCGGGATACCATGTACAACCTCCTCGTTTACTGAAACACATATGGAGGCCGGATATCCGCAATATCCTAAGAAAGACGGTTCGCATCCATAACTACGAATCATTTCTTCGCCCAGCCGGTCCACATCCTTGGTGGACATTCCCGGTTTGATTTCTTTACCGAGCTGCTGATGAACGGCCGCCAGAATCCTGCCGGCCTCTCTCATCAGCTCTATCTCATGCTCTGATTTAATAGTTACAGACATTATTATTCACCTAAAATACCTACAATGGCTGAAAATACTTCATCCATAGGCTTTGTACCGTCTACAGACTTTAAAATGCCCTGCTTATCGTAGTACTCGATAAGCGGCTGTGTCTGCTCATGATATACAGCCAAGCGCTTCTGAACTGTCTCAGGCTTGTCGTCATCTCTGAGTACTGTGTCAGCGCCACATGCATCACATTTGCCCTCAACCTTAGTTGGGTTGAAAACGATATGATATGTTGCTCCACAGTTGAGGCAGGCTCTTCTTCCACCCATACGGTTAACAATGTTCTCATCAGGAACATCTACATCGATGGCATAATCCATCTTCTCCCCAATCTTTGTGAGAGCATCATCAAGTGCCTTTGCCTGTGGAATTGTTCTTGGGAAACCGTCTAATACAAATCCATTTTTGCAATCATCCTGCTGTATTCTGTCCATAACAAGGTCGCAGGTAAGCTCATCCGGAACAAGTGCTCCCTGATCCATATAAGTCTTAGCCTTCTTACCAAGCTCTGTTCCGTTCTTGATATTTGCACGGAATATATCTCCTGTTGAGATATGTGGTATAGAATATTTTGCAGCTATCTGTTTTGCCTGTGTACCTTTACCGGCACCAGGTGCCCCTAACATGATGATCTTCATAAAAATTTTCTCCTTTTATACAAAACTTGTTGATAGCACGAATGGAGATACTGAATTCAGTATCTCCAATGTACAATTAATCATCTAAAAATCCTTTATAGTATCGAACTCTCATCTGTGATTCAATTTGCTTCAATGTCTCAATAACAACTCCGACAATGATGATGATTGAAGTTCCACCAAAGGATACATCTGCGTTGAATACTCCATTGAAGAATATCGGAACAAATGCGATAAACGCAAGTCCTATAGCTCCAATAAATACAATGTAGTTTAATATCTGATTTAAGTAATCGCTGGTTGGCTTTCCAGGTCTGATACCTGGTATAAAGCCACCTGAACGCTTCATATTGTTTGCAATCTCGAGCGGATTGAATGTAATGTTTGTGTAGAAGTAAGCAAATGCTATAATCAACACAATGTATACAATAAGTCCAATCGTATATATTGGCTCCTTTGGATCACACCAGTTAGACTGTGATAATCCTTTTAATATCTTAGAGCCGATTCCATTTCCATTGCCCTTTCCAAGGAAGCTGGCAATGATAACAGGTGTCTGCATAAGAGACTGGGCAAAGATTACCGGGATAACTCCACTGGTATTTACCTTAAGTGGAATACAGGTCTGCTGACCTCCCATCTGCTTGTTGCCTCTTATTTTGCTTGAGTACTGTACAGGAATCTTGCGCTGTGCATCCTGAAGCAATACTACAAATACTACCATTGCAGCAATGATTGCTACTATGATAAGACCTGCAACAATCGCCTTTGGAACGTTCGCTGCGGAAGCAATGAACTGTGACCAAAGTGTACTTAAATCCTCTGGAATACGTGAAATAATATTGATTGTCAATACTATTGATATTCCGTTTCCTACACCCTTTTCTGTAATACGCTCTCCAATCCACATAAGTACAGCAGAACCTGCTGTAAGTGAAGTAACGACCATAATAACAGTCAGCGGTGTCTTATCTGTAAGGTAATTCTGTCTGTAAAAACCAATTACCATCATGACTGACTCAAGAAGGCCTAATGCAATTGTAAGATAACGTGTTATCTCAACAATCTTCTTTCTGCCATCCTCGCCATCGCGTTGCATCTCTTCAAGCTTAGGTATAGCAATTGTAAGCAACTGCATAATGATTGAAGATGTAATGTATGGTGTAATATTCAGCGCAAATACTGACATCTGTGAGAATGATCCACCTGTGATAGCATCAACAAAGCCTAAACCATCTGCTGATTTACTGTTTAACCAACTCTGAAATACGGAGCCCTTGACACCAGGAATCGGAAGCTCGCTTCCGATTCTGATGACAATAAGCATCATGAATGTAAAAAGGATTCTATTACGGACATCCTTTATTTTAAACGCATTACGGAGTGTCTTAAGCATTAGATCACCTCTGCTTTTCCACCAAGAGCTTCGATTTTCTCTTTTGCACTAGCACTGAAAGCGTTAGCCTGAACTGTAAGCTTCTTAGTAAGTTCTCCATTTCCAAGGATCTTTACGCCATCTCTAGGATTCTTAACGATTCCTGTCTCAATTAATGTCTCAACTGAAACTACAGCATCGTTATCGAATCTCTCAAGAGCTGAAATATTTATAGGTACGATTGTAAGAGTGTTTCTGTTCTTGAAACCTCTCTTAGGCAATCTTCTATATAATGGCATCTGTCCACCTTCGAAACCAGGTCTTGGTGCTCCTGAACGAGCCTTCTGTCCCTTGTGTCCCTTACCAGCAGTCTTACCGTTTCCTGAGCCGTGTCCACGACCTCTTCTGAAATTATCACTATGAACTGAACCCTCAGCCGCTTTTAAATTAGATAAATCCATCACGGTACCTCCTTATTTTATTCTTAAACTTCTTCTACTTTTACGTATGGTGCTACTTTGCGAACAGCTCCCTGTGTAGCTGCATTGTTTGGTAACTCTACAGTTTTGCCTAACTTAGTAAGACCAAGAGCCTCAATAGTCTTCTTGTTCTTAGGAACAGCACCGATTGTAGATTTGATTAATGTAACTTTAACTCTATCTGCCATTTTAGCGTTCCTCCTAACCTAAGATTTCTTCTACAGATTTACCACGAAGCTTTGCAACATCCTCAGGGCTTCTTAACTGCTTAAGAGCCTCGATAGTAGCAAGTACTACGTTCTGCTTATTGTTTGATCCTAAAGACTTTGTACGGATATTCTGGATACCAGCGATCTCGCATACTGAACGTGCAGGACCACCAGCGATGATACCAGTACCTTCAGGAGACTTCTTTAATAATACGGAAGCACCTGTATATTTTCCTGTTACATCATGTGTAATAGAATTGTTCTCGTCTAACTTAACATTTACCATGCTCTTGATGGCGTCCTCTTTACCCTTACGGATAGCTTCAGGAATTTCTGCTGCTTTTCCAAGACCTGCACCTACATGGCCGTTCTTGTCACCAACAACAACGAGAGCTGTGAATCGCATGTTACGTCCACCCTTAACAACCTTTGTTACACGCTTGATGTCAACTACCTGGTCAACTAATTCTAATTGACTAGCGTCAATGATTTCACGTTTCATGTTTGTCTCCTCCTAAAAATCTAAGCCAGCTTCTCTTGCTGCTTCAGCTAATGCTTTAACTTTTCCTGCGTAAATAAAACCGCCTCTATCGAAGACAACAGTTGAAATACCTTTATCTAATGCTTTCTTTGCGATTACAGTACCAAGCTTTGCTGCTGCATCTACGTTATTAGTCTTCTCGAGCTCTGCCTTGATATCCTTGTCAAGTGTTGATGCAGAAACGAGTGTATTTCCAACTGTATCATCAATAATCTGAGCATACATATGGTTATTACTTCTGAATACAGCTAAACGAGGACGCTGTGCTGTACCAGCAAGATGATTACGCATTCTGTTATGTTTCTTTACACGAACTTCTGTTCTTGATTTCTTACTAACCATTACTTGTCCACTCCTTTAATTATTTTTTACCAGTCTTACCAACTTTACGTCTAATAACCTCATCAGCATATTTGATTCCCTTGCCCTTATATGGCTCAGGTCTTCTCTTATCTCTGATCTCAGCTGCGTACTGGCCAACTTTTTCTTTATCGATACCCTTAATGATAATCTTGTTATCCTGAACCTCTGACTCAAGTCCTTCTGGATCCTCCATCTCAACCGGATGAGAATATCCTAAGTTAAGAGTAAGTTTCTTTCCAGCCTTAGAAGCTCTGTAACCAACACCGTTAACCTCAAGAGTCTTTGTATAACCCTCAGTTACACCAACAACCATGTTGTGGATAAGTGTTCTTGTTAATCCATGTAAGGATTTCATTTTCTTCAAATCATTAGGTCTTGTAACTACTACTTCTTCACCCTCTAATTTGATATCCATCTCTGATGGAAGAGTTCTCTCAAGAGTACCCTTTGGACCTTTTACAGTCACATGATTATTTTCTGCAATTTCAACTGTTACTCCAGCAGGAACTGCGATTGGCATTCTTCCTATACGTGACATGCCCGTACCTCCTATATTTTGATATTAGGTTAATAGTTATTTAGTATTTCTGACCTTGTGGTCAGGTTATACTTTAAGATATTACTTGCTGTATCCCTACTATACATCATGGATGCATCGAATATGGATACTTGATAAATTATACTTAATATAAATTAAGATCTTTAGGGGTATGTTCTCTTCGCTAAGTTCAAGCTGCGTCTTACGACTTGCTTTCACTAATCTCAGAGAACGCCCTCGCACTAAATTCACACAGCGCGCAAGCGCTTGTGTTCATTAAGTTGCTTTCGGGCTACCAAACGAATGCTAAAACTTCGCCACCAACCTGAAGCTTTCTAGCCTCTTTATCAGTTACGATACCCTGGTTAGTTGAAAGAATAGCGATTCCAAGTCCACCAAGTACTGAAGGAATCTCATCCTTGCCTGCGTATACACGAAGACCTGGCTTAGAAATTCTCTTGATGCCTGTAATAACCTTCTCGTTCTTATCAGCACCATATTTTAATGTAACATGGATTGTCTTGATTTTTCCATCCTCAACGATGTCGTATTTCTCGATGAATCCCTCATCTACAAGGATTCCAGCGATTGCTACTTTAATCTTAGAAGCTGGGATGTCTACTGTATCATGTTTTGCAGTATTTGCGTTACGAATTCTTGTAAGCATATCTGCGATTGGATCACTTGTCATCATCATAATGAACGATATCCTCCTTAAATATGTTTGTTAATATAGTTATTTATAAAAACAGCTGTTGCTGAAAGGAAGCTCTCTTCGCACTAAGCTCACACAGCGCATATGCGCTTGTGTTCACTAAGTTGCTTTCGGGCTTACCAGCTAGCTTTTTTAACGCCTGGGATCTGTCCCTTGTATGCTAACTCACGGAAGCATACTCTGCAGATTCCGTATTTCTTTAAAACTGAATGTGGACGTCCACAAATTCTACAACGTGTATAAGCTCTTGTAGAGAACTTTGGTGCACGCTGCTGTTTGATTTTCATACTTGTCTTAGCCATTAGAATTCCTCCGATTATTTAGCGAATGGCATATTGAACTGTGCCAGTAACTCACGTGCCTCTTCGTCTGTCTTAGCTGTAGTAACGAAGATAATGTCCATACCACGAACCTTATCTACCTTATCATACTCGATCTCAGGGAAGATGATCTGCTCTTTAATTCCAAGGGCATAGTTTCCACGGCCATCAAATGCGTTAGGGTTAACACCTCTGAAGTCACGTACACGAGGTAATGCTAAGTTGATGAGACGATCTGCAAACTCGTACATCTTCTCACCACGTAATGTAACCTTACATCCGATTGGCATTCCTTCTCTGATTTTAAAGTTAGCTATAGCATTCTTTGCTTTAGTTGTAACTGCCTTCTGTCCTGTGATGGCTTCCATATCCTTAACGGCTGCCTCAAGAACCTTAGCGTTTTCCTTAGCTTCACCAACACCCATGTTAACTACGATCTTGTCAAGCTTTGGAATTTCCATTGCGTTTTTGTATCCGAACTTTTTGATCATTGCGTCCTTGATCTCATTTTCGTACTGTTCTCTAAGTCTACTCAATGTCTTAATCCTCCTCTCTCCAATTAGTCGATAACCTTGCCTGTTGATTTAGCAAAGCGAACTTTTTTGTCTCCATCCATCTTGAATCCTACACGAGTAGGCTTTCCGTCATGGATGAGCATTACGTTGGAAGCATCAATTGGAGCCTCCTGATGAACGATACCGCCCTGCTGATTTGACATACTTGGTTTTGTATGCTTAGTAACCATGTTGATTCCCTCAACAAGAAGTGTATTGTTCTTTGCGTTTACGGCAATTACCTTGCCCTCATTGTTGATATCTTTTCCAGCGATAACCTTAACAAGGTCGCCTTTTTTGATTTTCATAGTTGCCATTGACGTTCCTCCTATAATACTTCCGGAGCCAGAGAAACAATCTTCATGAACTGTTTCTCACGAAGCTCACGAGCTACTGGTCCAAATATACGTGTTCCTTTTGGAGTTTTGTCATCTTTGATGATTACTGCTGCGTTCTCATCAAACTTTATATAAGATCCGTCTTTACGACGAGCACCTTTTACTGAACGAACTACTACGGCTTTAACTACATCGCCTTTTTTAACAACACCGCCTGGTGTTGCATCTTTAACAGTAGCAACGATTACATCACCGATGTTCGCATATCTTCTGGTAGATCCACCCATAACGCGGATAACAAGTAACTCTTTAGCGCCAGTGTTATCAGCAACCTTGAGTCTGCTTTCCTGCTGTACCATGCTTGTAGCCTCCTTTTATTATTTTGCTCTTTCCATGATTTCTACAAGTCTCCATCTCTTATCTTTAGATAAAGGTCTTGTTTCCATAACTCTGACTGTATCACCGATCTTTGCATCGTTTTTCTCGTCATGAGCTTTTAATTTATAAGTCTTCTTAACGATCTTGTTGTAAAGAGGATGTCTTACGTTATCTCTTACAGCTACAACGATTGTCTTATCCATCTTATCGCTTACAACAACACCAACACGTGTTTTTCTAAGATTTCTTTCTTCCACGGTCTAAAATCTCCTTTCTGATAGGATAAACTATTCTGCAGCCTTTGCAGTGATAACAGTCTGAATTCTAGCGATGTTCTTGCGAACCTCTTTGATTCTTGCTGTGTTATCTAACTGGTTAGTTGCATTCTGGAATCTTAAATTGAAAAGTTCTTTTTTAGCATCAACGAGCTGTGCCTGTAACTGCTCTACGCTCTGTGCCTGTAACTCTTTAACGTATGCACTAGTTTTCATTTGACTCACCGCCTTCTAAATCTGCACGAGAAACTACTTTACACTTGCAAGGTAATTTGTGTGTAGCAAGACGTAAAGCTTCTTTAGCTACGTCTTCCGGTACTCCGGAGATTTCAAATAATACTCTACCTGGTTTTACTACAGCTACCCAATACTCAAGGGCACCCTTTCCTTTACCCATTCGAACACCCATAGGCTTATGTGTTACAGGTTTCTCTGGGAAAATCTTTATCCAAACTTTACCACCACGCTTGATGTAACGAGTCATAGCTACACGGGCAGCCTCAATCTGATTTGCTTTGATCCAGCATGGCTCAAGTGCTACAATACCATACTCACCATTTGTGATTTTGTTTCCTCTTGTAGCTTTTCCTGCCATGGAACCACGGAACTGTTTACGATGTTTTACTCTCTTAGGCATTAACATAATTACTTAGCTCCTCCTTCCTTGTTTGCTTTTGTAGGAAGTACCTCGCCTTTGTAGATCCAAACCTTAACGCCAACCTTGCCGTAAGTTGTATCTGCCTCAGCGAATCCATAATCGATATCTGCTCTGATTGTCTGGAGTGGAGTAGTTCCATCATTGTATGTCTCTGTACGAGCCATATCTGCTCCGCCAAGACGACCTGAACATGTTGTCTTAATTCCTTTAACGCCGGCCTTCATAGCTCTTCCCATGCAAGACTTCATTGCTCTACGGAATGAAACACGGTTCTCAAGCTGTAAAGCGATGTTCTCAGCAACAAGCTGTGCATCCTTGTCCGGTCTCTTTACTTCTTTGATATCAACAACTAATTTCTTGTCTGTAAGCTTCTGAACCTCAGCCTTGATCTTCTCGATCTCAGCTCCGCCCTTACCGATTACAACACCCGGCTTAGCTGTATAAATGATAACCTTAACGCGGTCTGAAGCTCTCTCGATCTCAATCTTTGAAACACCAGCTGCGTATAATTTTTTCTTTAAAAATGTTCTGATATTATAATCTTCTACTAAGTAATCAGCGAAATCACCCTCTGCATACCATTTGGAATCCCAGTCCTTGATAACGCCAACTCTTAAGCCATGAGGATTAACCTTCTGTCCCATGATTGCCTCCTATCTTTCATCAAGCACGATTGTAATGTGGCTCATTCTCTTCTCGATTCTGTAAGCTCTACCCTGTGCTCTAGGATGAATTCTCTTCATTGTTGGTCCTTTATTTGCAAAACACTCTGCAACGTAAAGGTTCTCTGCCTTATAGTTCTTTTCCGGATAATTATTTTCTGCGTTAGCGATTGCTGACTCTAATAATTTCTTTACTAAGCTTGAAGCATATCTAGGATTATATGTTACGATTGCAAGTGCTTCGTTAACACTCTTTCCACGAATAGCATCTAAAACGAAACAAGCTTTCTGTACAGACACTCTAGCATAAGATAACTTTGCTGAAGGTCTTGTATCTCTAACTTCATTTCTCTCTCTCTTGATTTTGGATCTATGTCCCTTTGCCATGGATGAAACCTCCTTTCAATAAATCTTATCTTACGCCTGATTTCTTCTCGTCTTTTCCATGTCCTCTGTAAGTTCTTGTTGCAACGAACTCACCAAGTTTATGTCCAACCATATCCTCTGTAACATATACAGGAACATGCTTTCTTCCATCATGAACAGCGATTGTGTGTCCAACGAATGAAGGGAAGATTGTTGAACGACGTGACCATGTCTTGATTACAGACTTGTCACCAGAAGCGTTCATAGCATCTACTTTTTTAAGTAAGCTTTCATCAGCAAATGGTCCTTTTTTTAATGAACGTGCCATTTATTCAACCTCCTAATTATTTGATTGCACGACCGTCTCTTCTACGAACGATCATCTTGTTAGACTGTTTGTTCTTCTTTCTGGTCTTTAAGCCAAGTGCAGGTTTGCCCCATGGAGTACATGGTCCTGGACGTCCTACAGGTGCCTTACCTTCTCCACCACCGTGTGGATGGTCGTTAGGGTTCATAACAGATCCACGAACTGTTGGACGAACACCCATGTGACGCTTACGTCCGGCTTTACCAATATTTACGAGGTTGTGATCTCCGTTTCCAATTACACCGATTGTAGCACGGCACTGAATTGGAACCATTCTCATCTCTCCTGAAGGAAGACGAAGTGTAGCATATTTGCCTTCTTTAGCCATAAGCTGTGCGCTAAGTCCTGCTGAACGAACAAGCTGTCCGCCCTTTCCAGGAAGAAGCTCAATGTTGTGGATCTGTGTACCAACTGGGATGTTCTCAAGTGGTAAGCAGTTTCCAACTCTGACCTCAGCCTGAGCACCGCTCATAACCTTCATTCCGTCTGTAAGTCCTGCCGGAGCAAGAATATATGATTTCTCACCATCTGCATAGCAGATAAGTGCGATGTTTGCTGTTCTGTTTGGATCGTACTCGATACCAATTACAGTTGCTGGAATACCGTCTTTCTTATTTCTCTTGAAATCGATAAGTCTGTATTTTCTTCTGTTTCCACCACCCTGGTGTCTAACTGTGATTTTACCCTGATTGTTACGACCAGCGTTCTTCTTTAAAGAAGTAACAAGTGACTTCTCAGGAGTTGTCTTTGTGATCTCTGAGAAATCTGAACCAGTCATATTTCTTCTGGAAGGTGTATATGGGTTATATGTCTTAATTCCCATTTTGTTTCTCCTTTCGATATGTTTTCATTATCGCGTCTTTTCTGACGCATATCATTCTGTGGTTCTGTTCGCTAAGCTCAAACTTCGCTTATCAGCTCGTTTTCACCAATCTCACAGAACGGCCTCGGTCTACAGTCCTGCGAAGATCTCGATATCTTTGCTGTCTGCTGTAAGCTGTACGATAGCCTTCTTTGTCTTAGCAGTCTTTCCTGTTACCATTCCGCGACGCTTGTTCTTGCCTTCGCAGTTCATTGTGTTAACCTTGGCAACCTTTGTTCCTTCGAACATTCTCTCTACTGCTTCTTTGATCATAGTCTTGTTTGCATCCGGATGAACAAGGAATGTGTATTTCTTCTCAGCCATTGCATTCATACTCTTCTCAGTTACTACTGGTTTGAGGATTACATCATAGTACTGTACGTTTGCCATTATGCATATACCTCCTCGATTGTTGCTACAGCAGCCTTTGTAACTACTACTGTGTCATATTTTAATACATCGAATACGTTAAGCTCATTTGTCTGAGTTGTCTTAACTGTTGGGATGTTTGCTGCAGAAGCGATAACCTTCTCGTCCATATCGTTTAATATAACGAGTGCCTTCTCAACATTGAGGTTCTTTAATACTTCTACGAATTTCTTTGTCTTAATCTCATCAAGCTTAAGCTCATCTACTACAACGAACTTGTTCTCAACAACTCTTGATGTAAGTGCAGACTTAAGAGCTGCTCTCTTCTCTTTCTTGTTGAGCTTGAATGAGTAATCTCTAGGAGTAGGAGCGAATACAACTCCACCGCCTGTCCACTGTGGAGATCTTGTAGAACCCTGACGTGCATGTCCTGTTCCCTTCTGTCTCCATGGTTTTCTTCCGCCACCGCGAACTTCAGAACGTGTCTTAGCTTTCTGAGTTCCCTGACGTTTATTTGCAAGCTGCTGAAGAACAGCCATATGAACTAAATGTTCATTAATTTCTACGCCGAAAATGGAATCATTTAACTCGATCTTGTCGACTTCTTTGCCTTCCATGTTATATACAGCTACGTTAGCCATCGTAAAGTTCCTCCTTTCTTACTTTGCACTATTTACCAGATTTTGTAGTCTCTTTTACTGTAATGAGAGCTTTCTTAGCTCCTGGAACTGCGCCTTTGATTAACAGTAAGTTCTTGTCTGCGTCAACTCTTACAACCTCAAGATTCTGAGTTGTAACCTTTACGCTACCCATGTGTCCAGGCATTCCTTTTCCCTTGAATACCTTACTTGGTGAAGAACAAGCACCGTTAGAACCCTGATGACGATGGAATTTAGAACCATGAGCCATTGGTCCTCTGTGCTGACCTAATCTCTTGATAGCACCCTGGAAACCTTTACCTTTTGAAATAGCAGTTACATCAACCTTGTCACCCTCTGCGAAGATGTCAGCCTTGATCTCATCTGCTAAATTGTACTCATCTGCGTTTTCGAATTTGAACTCGCGAACGAATCTCTTTCCTGAAACACCTGCTTTTTTGAAGTGTCCCATCTGAGCCTTGTTAACACCATGTCTGTGTGCTACGCTCTTTTTACCGTTGGCATCCTTCTCAACGACTTTCTCTTTCTTGTCGCCGAAACCAACCTGAACTGCGCTGTAACCGTCATTCTCAACAGTTTTGATCTGTGTTACAACACATGGACCAGCCTCTAATACAGTTACAGGTACTAATACACCATCTGCATTGAAGATCTGTGTCATACCGATTTTTGTTGCTAAAATCGCTTTCTTCATTTCTTTACCTCCTGTTTTCTACAGCGGAACGCCTCTTGCCTGTCAACCCAGCCCGCGAAGAATTAGCCGGAACAAGTAGCGGAACCGTTCATCCTAGAGCAGCCTACTAGATCGTTATGCTTTCGCACTGTATCTTCTATATAAACCATTCGGGGATATACTAATTAATTGTTGAAGCTTATTTCTGCTTCATTTTGATATCAATATAAACACCAGCCGGCATTTCAATCCTTGATAAAGACTCTGTTGTCTTCTGTGTTGGATTGATGATATCGATAAGTCTCTTATGAGTTCTCTGCTCGAACTGTTCACGAGAATCCTTATACTTGTGAGTAGCTCTAAGAATTGTAACTACTTCCTTCTTTGTTGGAAGAGGTACCGGTCCGCTCACCTGTGATCCATTCTTCTTTACAGTCTCGATGATTTTCTTTGCGCTTGAATCTACTAACTCGTGATCATACGCCTTGAGAGTAATTCTCATTACTTGACTTGCCATAAAAAAAGTCGCCTCCTTTTCGCACTTTTAACTTCAGTACGACAAGCGGTGACTGTACACATCTCCGTGTGTGTCCTGTGGACTTTCACACGTTGTTTCTACATATTGTAGACCATATCTGTTCTGTACAGTGACTTGCCGTCAGTTTCCTAACTTGACATTCGCTCCGCCGAATTCTCTGTCTCATGGACAGTAACTTCAAACTTCATAGCTATCATGCCACAGCAAGTGATATTATACATGACGTTTTCAATAATTGCAATACTTTTTTCAAAAAAAATTTATTTTTTTATTTCGTGTAATATTCCATTGAAAAATTACACTTTTGCACGTATATTATTATAGAAGAAACACGATTAAATGCAAGCAACGTGTAGTTTATTTTTTACACGCAGATAAGAAAGGAATATAAACGTATGTGGTTAGCAGATAGATGGAAAGATTACGAGGTTATCGACTGCTCATGCGGTGAAAAGCTTGAGCGTTGGTCTAAATATATTTTGCTGCGTCCCGATCCTCAGGTAATTTGGGACACTCCAAAGACTAATAAGAACTGGAAAAAGCTTAACGGTCACTATCACAGAAGCAAGAAAGGCGGCGGTGAGTGGGAGTTTTTTGATCTGCCACAGGAGTGGACCATAAACTACTCTCTTCCTATTAATAAGGAGCTCACATTTCACTTAAAACCATTCAGCTTCAAGCATACCGGTCTGTTTCCTGAGCAGGCCGCCAATTGGGACTGGTTTTCAAAGAAGATTTATGATGCAAAAAAAAGCGGTCGTGATGTAAAGGTATTAAATCTCTTTGCATACACCGGAGGTGCCACTCTTGCTGCCGCTGCCGCAGGCGCCGCTGTCACACATGTTGACGCTTCAAAGGGCATGGTCACATGGGCTAAGGAAAACGCTGTAAGCAGCGGTCTTGGTAACGCACCTATCAGATGGCTTGTGGATGACTGTGTGAAGTTTGTTGAGCGTGAAATCCGCCGTGGCAATCATTACGATGCCATCATAATGGATCCGCCGTCATACGGCAGAGGTCCTAAGGGTGAAATTTGGAAAATTGAGGAAAGCGTATATCCGCTTGTGCAGCTTTGTGCAAAGCTCCTTACCGACAAGCCGCTTTTCTTCCTTATTAATTCCTATACGACTGGCTTGCAGCCTGCAGTGCTCACCTATATGATAAGCACTGCCCTTAAAAAATTTGACGGCAATGTAACTGCAAGCGAAATCGGTCTTCCGGTTTCTTCAAACGGCCTCGTGCTGCCTTGTGGTGCAAGCGGACGCTTTGAGGGAAGCTGCTAATTAATTCTAAAATAAAATCAGCCGCAGGATTTCATTAAATTCAATGAAATCCTGCGGCTTTTTGGTGAACGCGATAAAGATTATAATATTCTCTTTTTCTTCAATAAAATCAGTATCAGCACACATATGATGACCATAATACCTATTATAATTATAAATCCATGTGCGGCCGTCGCAAGCGGTACCCACTTTGAGCTGACATTCATACCATAGATTCCTGAGATAACCGTCGGGATAGCCATGATAAGTGTGATGATTGTGAGCGACTTCATGACATTGTTAAGCCTGTTGTCAATGACCGTGCTCATAAGCTCTCTGGTACCATTTATGATGTCCCTGTAAATTCCCGTCATCTCAATAGCCTGCTTATTTTCGACAATTACATCTCCGAGAAGCTCCTTGTCCTCCGGATACTGCTCAAGGCGCTTGTATCTGGTCAGTCTCTCTAACACAACTCCATTGGCACGAAGCGATGTGGCAAAGTATACGAGTGTGGATTCCAGCTCGTGAAGCGCGATCAAATCGTCCTCCTCTGTATCCTCTCCGACTCTTTCCTCAATCTCTGTACGCATCTTGTCGATGATGCGCAGATCGTTCTGATACAGTACAGATATCCTGTAAAGTATCTGGTATACAAAGCGCATCTTTTTCTTGGTGGAAAATTCCTTTACACGGTTATTTAAAAATACCTGAAGCACAGGGGTATCCTCTGTACAGACTGTCACTATCTCATCATCTGTGAGTATGATGCCAAGTGGGATTGTGGTATATGACTCCTTGTCATGCCTAGTCTCTATTGAAGGTATATCCACAAGAATCAGTGTATATCCATCCTGCAGCTCTATACGGGAGCTCTCCTCCTCATCGAGTGCCGCAAGCACGTCCTCAATATCGACATTCAGCTCATCAGCCACCATCTGTCCCTCTGCAACAGAAGGATTGACCATCTGTATCCAGGTGCCTCCCTGCAGTGTGTCCAGCTCATGTATTAATTTGTCATCTGTCCTGTAAAACTTGACCATGGTGCCTCCCTGCGGCTTTTATGACATACTTAATGTCACAAAATATTTTGACACTACTAATGCATTGCCTTCGAAATAAAGTATACTACTTCTCAGAATATTTCTGACTCTGGCTCTTAATAAGCTCTGCATCCTCAAAGTAATTTATCCTCATGGCACGTTTAACCTCTGCCATCGTCTGAGCTGCTGCCTCTCTTGCTGTCTCGCTGCCTTTCCTTAGTATCTCATATACAGCAGGAATATCCTTCTCATACTCCGCTCTTCTCGCACGGATAGGTGAAAGCTCCTCCTGCATGATATTGTTGAGGAATTTCTTAATCTTCACATCACCAAGGCCACCCCTTGTATAGTGATCCTTGAGCTCCTGAAGATTAGCATACTCCGGCAGATACTCCTCAAAATGCTCAGGCTTTGAGAAAGCCTCAAGATATGTGAATACCGTATTGCCCTCCACATGTCCCGGATCTGAAATCTGGATATGGGTAGGGTCTGTGTACATACTCATGATTTTCTTCTTGACATCTGCCTCTGTATCAGCCAGATAGATACAGTTGCCCAATGATTTGCTCATCTTCTGTCCACCATCTGTACCCGGAAGTCTGCAGCATGCCTCATTCTCAGGTAAAAGCACATCCGGTTCAACAAGCACCTCGTCGTAGATAGAATTGAACTTTCTGACAATCTCCCTGGTCTGCTCTATCATTGGAAGCTGATCCTCTCCCACCGGAACGGTTGTAGCCTTGAATGCTGTGATGTCTGCTGCCTGACTGATTGGATAATTGAAAAAACCAACCGGTATACTTGCCTCAAAATTTCTGAGCTTAATCTCATTCTTTACTGTAGGATTTCTCTGAAGTCTCGATACTGTAACGAGATTTGAGTAGAAAAATGTAAGCTCTGTGAGCTCCGGTATCTGCGACTGCACAAACAGTGTAGACTTGGCCGGGTCGAGTCCTGCTGAGAGATAATCAAGTGCTACCTCTATGATATTCTGTCTGATTTTCTCAGGGTTGTCAAAATTGTCTGTGAGTGCCTGTGCATCGGCAATCATGATAAATATTTTGTCATACTCTCCTGAATTCTGAAGCTCCACTCTTCTGCGAAGCGAGCCCACGTAATGGCCTATATGGAGTCTGCCTGTTGGTCTGTCTCCTGTTAAAATAATTTTTTCCATCTCTATTATTCCTCTGCTTTAGTTCTATTATTACGATTGCATTGTAGGTTTATTCGCCAAACCGTCTGTCTTAGCAATCGCCAGCTTCTTTTATTATAACACACTGACGTGTAAAAGCCTAGGAAAAAGAACTCTCATTTTAATTATTTTATAATATCTGCATACTCTGCCTTTGCCGCCCTGCACAAATCATCCGGTGACAGCGTAATCTGAAGCCCAAGCCTGCCTCCGCTGACCGTGATTTTGTCCTGCTCCTTAGCTGCCTCATGGATAAATGTAGGATACTGCTTTTTCATGCCGATTGACGTACAGCCGCCTCTTATATAGCCCGTAACCTTTGTCAAATCCTTGAGATGCAGCATCTCTATAGATTTCTCGCCTGCTGCCTTTGCGGCTTTTTTGAAGTCAATTTCGTCATCTATCGGTACTACAAACACATAATATCCACCGCTTTTGCCGACTGTCGTGATAGTCTTGTACATCCCTGCATGGTCAAGACCGAGCTTGTCCGCTATCTGAGCTGCATCAACAAAGTCATCGCACTCGTATGTGCGTGCCTCGTATGGAATCTTCATTGTTTCCAGTATTCTTATTGCATTTGTCTTTGCTTCTTTTTTTCCCATTATATTATCTTTCCTCCAATAAACTTAAGATATAGTCTATATCGTAGTCAGGCGCAGCCTTAAGTACAGCTTCATACACCGGCATTATGTCACTTTCTTCCTGTTCCAATTCCATGGCAATCACAGGAAAAGTTTTATTATTCTTAATCTTTTTCACAATCTGCGATGCCAACAATCTTCTTTCGCCTTTTGCCATTCCTTTTGCCATTCCTTTTGCCATTCCTCTCTCAGTCGCACGTTCTTCAATGAGATCACTTATATTACACATTTCGTCTGCCACTCCTTTCAATTCTGTTGTCATCTTCATTCCAAAATCATGTTCCAGTTCTTTACTTTTCAATTCACTATCAATATCTGAAAACAGCAATTCCAACATTTCTATAAGCCTATTTTTCGATTTTTTGTAGGTTTGATTCTTATCTGTTCTTATTTTTATAACAGCTCCATTTATCAGCTCTGTACTCCATACATTAGCCTCACTACCATACAATACTTCCGGCTGCATACCATATTTTACGATAGTTTCTTCGCCCTCTCTCGCATCCATACATATCCATATGCTATAGACATTTTTAAGGTTATCATAATCCGAGTGTATAAATTCAGT
Organism: uncultured Agathobacter sp.; assembly: GCA_934365945.1. Lineage (GTDB taxonomy): Bacteria > Bacillota > Clostridia > Lachnospirales > Lachnospiraceae > Roseburia. Next base: position 317,103 of record CAKRNE010000001.1, read on the forward strand.
TCCTTTTTGTGATGATACCATCCTGCATATATAGTATATCATCCTATTTATCAACTCATATCCAAGCTTTGAGGCTCTTGTACTTTTTTGCGCTTCAATATTTATTATATAGGTTCGTTCCTTGTTATTATAATACAACGGAAACTTGATATCGTAAATAATTTTTCCACTATCAATTTCTATATCTTCATTTGCACAGGTTCTAACTTTTACCATTAATTGTTCAGGCACACTAAGAGATATCTCCGTTTCTCCTATGCACGGTACTATCTCATTAACCGGAATATCTTTAAACTCAGCCACTACGACTTTTATTATGTTCGCTAATACTTGTGGATCGGCCAGTATAAGCTTAGCGTAATCATCATATATTGCTTTTTTCTGATTCATACTATCCAATGTACTTGAAATATTTGTCTTTACACGTCTGTATATCATATCACTTCTCCTTATTCTCTTCTAAGAGTCACCATCCGATTCCCTAAAATATCTGTTCCCCACAATACAAATATAACTGACGACGCACTCTCATATTTATTAAATTTTACACAATGGGATTACCGGTCGAAATAACCTTTGAAAACCTTTGAGCAAATGGATATTGCCCGAATTGTGCAAATCCACATTAACACAATTACTTAATGTTAGCAATAAGGCAATTTTACTATTTTTTCGTATTAAAATTATGTTGAAAAGTCTATAATTTTCCCATCTTTTAGTCCACAAAAACAAAATCACACTTGCAAGCACCTGCATTATATTGTATATTAAAATTATAGAACTAGAGTACTACAAAAACAACGACACTTTCCATTAATAAAGGAGATTCTATGGAGAAAACTCATCCAAAAATAAATACAGCCCATATCCCTATATGGGGATATTTTATACTTATTTTTACAGTTATGATGATGCTCATAGGCGCTACCATTCCAGTCAGCAATCATGAATCAAAATCCGACAATAGCTACACCGATTTTTCGACCGGATGGCTTAACTATGATAATTCCAAGGCATCGCTCAGCCACATGTCAGGTGATACCATGATTCATCGTACAATACAGGAATCTGATTGTGATAAAACACTGTTTTTCTTTGCAAAGACCTCAAATATAAAGGTATTTATAGATGGTATCTGCCAATACACAAATCCCACTTTCAGTCAGCAGCTTTTTGGCAAAACACCGGGAGCACTTTTTGTCCAGGTTTTTATACCTGCTCAAAGCGCCGGAAAGGTACTTGCAATTGAAGTGGAAAATCCATATATGAATGATGACAGTGCCAAGCTAAGTGACATGTATCTTGGCGACATCACAGATATTGTACAGTCTGAACAGCAGAGAAAATTTCCTGCATTTTGTCTTAGCTTTATAACAATGGCACTAGGCATTGCAATGCTCCTTCTTTTCATTCCGCTGGCACATCAGCAGATAATCGGACGTGAGCTTTTATTCCTTGGTGCAGCAACCTTTATATCAGGATTATTTCTCACAACTGACTGCAGATATTTACAGCTTGTGTATGGCAACGCCCATATCTATCATATGGTTGCGGAGACGGCAATGCAGTTGATCATTCCACCGTTTTTGTTGTTTTTATGCCACATGTATGATAATACATACAGCAAAAAAATCAGCACAATCCTATGCTTTATTTGTGAGCTCACATTTGCAGGCTGCTTTATTTGCGAAATATCGGGAATCAGGGATTATCACCAGACACTTATCCTGACGCACATAATGTTTGCCATATCCATGATTTTCATCCTTATTTCAACGGTAAAAGGCATTATCCAAGGCCCGCTTAAAAATCTCTACCATAATCTGGGATGTATCATGCTATGCGTGCTGTCTCTGACCGACATCATAGTTTTATGGCGTGGCACCGGACGTGAGACAAGCTATTATGTCAGACTTGGAGTATTGATTTTTGTCACAATGGAGATTGTCCAGATTGTAAAAAAAGTCCTGATTGCTTATCAGCGTAACATTAAGAACGAACTGCTCAGCCGTCTGGCTTATCACGACGGACTCACCGATCTGCTCAACCGCACCTCTTATATGGAAAAGGTTAAGGAGCTTGAAAATGACGAAGTTCCATATATATTATTTGCAATCTATGATGTAAACAATCTCAAAAAGGTAAATGACACAATGGGCCATCAGAAGGGTGATGAGATGATAAAACGCGTTGCAGATGTGTTCAACGCTTCCCTCGGTAAATATGGCCAGTGCTATCGAATCGGCGGTGATGAATTTGTATTTATATCGACAACACCCGGTATAGAGGATAAGTTTCTTCAGGCAAACGACCATCTTATTGCAAACTTCGGCAGTATCTCTGACGGTGATAATCTCGTGCCTATCACGGTTGCAATGGGCTATTATGTGCTTGACGAAAACAATTCAATGGACATTAATGATATAATCCGTGAAGCCGATTCTTTGATGTACGAGAAAAAACGTACCATGAAGCACCGCACATCATAGTACATCGCTATATAAAAGACGGTCTGACATCTAAATAAAATATCGCAAGAACAATAAAAGCTGCTGCATACACTTATCCATGTATGTAGCAGCTTTTACTTAAAAATTTAGTAACTATTCATAGTCTTTTCAAATCTTAAACAGGCAAAACTAATACAGTCTGTATAAATCTATCTCATTTTTACTGATTGTCCACACTCTTATCTGAATTCTTGTATGCTTCCTCAAAGAACTGCTCCTGTGAATCTACAGGTGTGCTGTTTATCTTTCTGTCCACATACTCGCCATCAGCGCGAAGCTCCTTGCCCTTCTCATCATCTGTCATGATTGTGTCGAAGATATGGCGGATCTTGTCCTTAGCATGCGCATCATATACAGGTGTCGCAACCTCCACACGTCTTACGGTATTTCTGGTCATAAAATCTGCTGATGCAATGTAAATCTTCTCATCATCGCCCACACCAAATCTGTATATACGTGAATGCTCAAGATATCTTCCTACAACACTTATTACAGTGATATTTTCTGTGGCGCCCTCAACCTGAGGCTTCACACAGCAGATTCCTCTGACAATAAGCTCTACCTTCACGCCTGCCTGTGATGCATCGATAAGCTTGTCTATAAGCACTTTGTCAGTGAGAGAATTAATCTTAACTCCGATATATGCAGGTTTTCCTGCATTCTTGTTGGCAATCTGCTCATCAATCATGTCGGCAATCCTGTTCTGTAAGCATTTTGGTGCAACAAGCAGATGCTTTACATCGCCGTCCGAAACAGTCTCGCCTCTCTGAAGTGCCATAAATACCCTTGATGCATCTGCTCCAATCTCCTGATTTGCAGTAATGAGGGACAAATCTGTGTAAAGACGCGAGGTCTTCTCATTATAGTTTCCTGTACCAATCTGAGTGATGTACTCAAAGCCATCACCCTTTTTCTTTGTGATGAGGCAGAGCTTTGAGTGAACCTTGTAATCACCGAGTCCGTAAAGTATCTGACAGCCTGCGTCCTCAAGGCGGTGTGACATCTCTATGTTGTTAGCCTCGTCAAACCTCGCACGCAGCTCGACAAGTACAATAACCTCCTTACCGTTTTCTGCTGCCTCTATAAGAGCATCGATAATCTGGCTCTTGTCTGCCACTCTGTAAAGTGTCATCTTGATGGAAACCACATCAGGGTCCTCTGCTGCATCATTAAGCATCTTGATAAACGGCTTCATGCTCTCAAACGGATATGAAAGAAGCACATCCTTTTTCTCAACCTGACCAAGTATGCTCTCCTTGAGTGAAAGCTCCGGTGTATCACGCGGAGTACGCTTCTCAAAGAAAAGCTCCTGCTTGTCGCGCAGATAGTGCTGAAGCTGGAATACAAACGACATATCAAGCGGTGTCTTTACGCTGATAAAATGCTTCTTGCCAATCTCAAGGAAGCTTGAAAGCTCTTCAATCGCCTTGCGGTTGATTTTTCTCGAAAGCTCGACTCTTACAGGGTCAAGGCGCACTCTCTTCTTGATGAGCTCCTCCATCATATTACGGTAATCCATATCCTCATCATACATGCTCTGCGCATCGATATCCGCATTACGTGTCACACGCATGATGGATTTCTCACGGATTACATACTTTGGATAGAGCTTTGAAACAAAGTGTAAAATAAGCTCCTCTGACAGCATAAATGTGCCCGGTCTTGTAGGTATCTCGATCAGACGCTTGAACACGCTGTTTGAGCATGGCACGATACCTGTCTTTTTCTTTCCCTTCTGCGTAGTTAAAAGCACTACCGCATAGAGCTGTTTATTCGCAAGGAACGGGAACGGCTGCTGCTTTCCTATGATCATCGGTGAGAGGAAAGGTGCAATGTGTGCGTCAAAATATGCCTCCAGCAAATCGCCCTCATCCTTTGACAGCTTGTTGAAATTGATTATGCGCACGCCCTTTGGCTCAAGCTCGCCCATGAGCTGCTCGTAAATCCTTGCTTTTTTCTTCTCAAGCTCGCATACTCTGTCAAGGATTGCCGATACCTGCTCCTCACTCGACATCTTTGTCTTGTTCTCGTAAATCTTTTCCTTTGAATTCATCTGCATCATGAGTGATCCCACTCTTACCATGAAAAACTCATCCAGATTTGTCTGGTAGATTGATGCAAAGGTCAGTCTCTCTGCAAGCGGTACTCTTGGATTGCCTGCCTCATTTAATACTCTCTCATTGAACTGTAACCATGACAGCTCCCTGTTTGTGTAAACCTCTTCCAGTTTTTTCATCTGCATATACGCTCCTATTCTATATGATATTTTTTCATTCGCGTTCGCGTCTTTTATGTCTGTTTTATTTTGTGCCCGCTGCATTTCAAGCAGCCTTGCACGCTCTATCAGTTTGTCCTCACGGCGCCGCCTTCTGTCTGCCAGATGAAGCTTATTTTCCATCCCGACAATCATTCCCGCAAGTGCCTTTAAAGCTCTTTCCCTATGCAATACTTACCTCTCCGTCGACATCATCTAATAATATTCCAATTCTCACTATACCGCACAGCACATAATGCTTCTGCAATGTCTGTGCACTCTTAAGTTCATTTTCGATATTTTTGCCGTTTTTGTCAATACATTAATGCAAATTTACAGACATTTCTTCAACAATATCAGCACATCTGAGTGTTTCCTTTGCGGCCTGCTGCATTACCATCTCCGTGACGCGTTTTTCTACGAATTAAGGCTGTCCACACGGGTAGTTTGTACCTCTTGTGAACAGCCTGTTATCATTGTTGCCATCATTCCTATGACGGCCGCTTTCTTTAGTAATTTCTTTTTCAACATGATTTCTCCATTAGCATGATAAATGATTAAAATTAATCAATAACTATTCAACAAGTTAATAATATCAAGCTAATGTAAAGTCCAAAACGCAGTTATGTAAAATTAAGGTAAAAACTTTACAATTCTTTACTCAACTTTACATAAAATAGATTCCTGTGCATTTTTATATATCTTCTAGGCATTTTTTACTATTTCTACGGCAATATCCGGATAATTTGTGATAATTGCATCAGCTTCTGCCTTGACAAGTGCCTTCATCTCATGCTTTTCGTTTACAGTCCATACATGAGCTCTAAGTCCTCTTCCGTGCGCCTTGTCAATGTAGTTTTCATCCTGCATATGGTAGGTTGCCGGATGAAGCGCATCCACATGAAGCTCGCTTGCATACTCTGCCGGATTTACTATAATGTCAGAAAAAAGCAGACCGCACCTCATATCAGGGCAAAGCTTTTTCATGCGCACAATCGACTCATGATTGAATGATGAGCACCAGATTCTGTCAAGCATATCATACTCTTCCACGAGCGCCAGCACCTTTTTCTCCAGATTTTTGTACTGTACGATACCGTTTTTGAGCTCGATATTTATGGTCATCTCTGTGTTTTTGAGCAAATCAAACACCTCATCGAGTGTTGGAATACGTGTCTTCTTGTCATAGGACGGCATGTGCTTTGACACATTGAGCCGCTTTAACTCCTTTAGTGTATAGTCCTTTACAAAGCCCTTCTCACCACTCACTCTGTCCACAGTCTCATCGTGTATGACCACGAGCTCTCCATCCTTTGTAAGCTGTACATCAAGCTCCACACCGTCAGCCTTCATCTTTTCTGCCTTCTTAAATGCCTCAAGTGTGTTTTCCGGTGCATATCCGGATGCTCCTCTGTGTGCCCAGACCTTTGTTCCCTCTGTGTTTATCATGCTTTAAGCCTTCTTTCGTTGCTTTTTGTTTTTATTTTAGTTACTTTTCATACCCCGGTGCATCATATCTGTCTGCAAGCCTTAAAAATACAAATCCCACTGCAAAGAATATCGCCATAGTTGCAACCGCCACATTTATCGTGCCGCCTGCAAGCTTTACTGCCGCTATGACAAGCGAGCCTAGAAACGAAGCTCCCTTTGCAAAAATATCATAGATTCCGAAATATTCTCCCGAATTTTCCGGTGGAATAATCTTTGAAAAATATGAGCGTGACAGCGCCTGCAATGAGCCCTGGAAGCAGCCCACGCCAAATGCCATGATTCCGAAGCCAATCAGATCATGCAGTGTGAGTGCATACAGACATACCGCGAAATATCCCGCAATGCAGACATACAAAAGTGTTGTAGTTTTGTATTTCTGTGACAGCTTGCCAAAAACAAGTGAACCAATGCAAGCCACTACCTGTGTGAAAAGTAAAAAAACTACCTGTCCCACTGAATCAAGCTTCAAATCAGTTCCTATGTTTATACAATTATCTATTATAGTACCTACACCATCTATGTAAAGGAAAAAAGCGACCAAAAACAGACCTACTTTTTTATCTTTTGTAGCTATTTTTTTGATTGTTCCGAAAATCTGTGCAAATGCGTCAGCTATGAGTCTGAGGATTCCCGGATTTTTGTTTGTTTTGCTTTTCTCTTCTGCTGTTTCCGATACATAATTCACCTGTTTATAGCTCTTAAACAGCGGAACTGTAACAACAAGCCACCATATTCCTGTAACTGCAAAGCCTATTATCATCGACAGGCGGTTTGATATATATCCAAGCATATCAGGTCCACAGATATACGCTGCAAGCGAAACAAGAAACGGCACACATGAACCCAGATATCCCCAGGCATAGCCGTAGGAAGATACCTCGTCCATTCTGTCCTTTGTCGTCACATCGACAAGCATTGAGTCATAAAACACCAGTGATGCATTGTAAAATATCTTTGTAAGCACATAAATAACAAGAAACAGTACCCATGTAGGTGTAAAGCCGTTCAGTATACATGCCGACACTCCTACAACTACGGTCGTTGAAAAAATGGCCTTTTTGATACGCATATGGTCAGCTATCGCACCACAGACAGGCCCGATAAGTGCTGATACAACTGTCATCACAGCTATCGCCACCGCATAATATGCAGTCGCCCTGTCAGATGAAATCTGCCCTGCACCATCTCCAACGGCAAGGCTTTTGTACCATATCGGTATGAGCGCACACGCAAGCAGTGTGTATGCGGAATTTCCCACGTCATATAATACCCATGATAGCTCCTTTGACGAGAGCTTTTTGGGTTTCTTTTTTGTATTGTCTTCTTTGGCTTTCATAAATTGTACCTTCCCTGTTTTGTATATCTGTTTTATATATCAATTTTGTAATTCGCTGATTTGCTTAAAATTCATGTCCCAGATTACGATTTTATTTTTTTTATGTAAAATCCGCTACCACCCATTTGCAAAGTTTATGTAAATAATCCGTCCAATATTAAATCAGCGACTCCCTCGCAATCTCCACATAATGCATGGCATTGCGATGATTCTCCTCTATCTCCTCTGCGGTCAGTGCCCTAACTACCTTTGCCGGCGAACCAAATGCGAGGCTTCCGTCAGGAATATCGGTGCCCTGGGTGACAAGGGCGCCCGCACCTATTATGCAGTTTTTACCAATCCTTGCTCCATTTAATACGATAGCACCCATGCCGATGAGTGTATTATCACCTATAGTACACCCATGAACAATTGCGCTGTGTCCTATTGTCACATTGTCACCGATTCTGACACTGTGGCTTAAGTCCACATGTACCACCGCATTGTCCTGTATATTTGAGTTTCTGCCGATTTCTATCGGCTCTGAATCACCTCTTACAGTTGCATTATACCATACGCTCGCTCCATCAGCCATTGTCACCTGTCCCTTAACCACGGCGCCTTCTGCTATATAATATGCCATATCTATCCCTCCATCAATTTTAGATAATCGCCCTTGTCTATATGCATCATAGAAATCTGATTATTGTGCCGCCTGAAGCCATAGACACAGTCCACATTTCGGATAAGCGACTGCAGACGCTCATCCGGCACACAGACAATCAGCTGCAAATCCATCTTTCTTGCATACTTAAGACACACCGCACTTCGCTCCTGATCCATCTTGGAAAAAGCCTCATCCAAAAGCACCAGCTTAATCTTTGAATCACGATTGCTCTGCTGCATATAAAGCATCGCAAAGCCCGCAAGAAGCGCAACATACTTAGGGTTCTGTCCCTCGCCGCCCGAATCACGGCCTGCCATGTCATCTACAAAGTTCTCCCTGATAACATGGCCGTTTTCGTCCGTAACCTGCTCATACATGCTGAATGACAGATAATTGCGGTAATCCGCATACTGCTCCATTTCCTTACGCTTCTGCATGCGCAGATGCTCATCCTCATCCTTTGGCGGCATGAACTTGTCTGTCAAAAGTTTAATTTTCTTCTCATATTTCTTATAAAAATCATCCTCACCAAAGCTTATCTGTCCGTCTATTCCGCCATTATCCAGATTTTTGCTGTCCAGCTCCTGTGCCATAAGCATATCATAGAACTGGCCGTTTTCATTCTTTGCCGGCTCAATCTTAATCTGATACGTGCTGTCAGAGAAATTAGTCTCCCTGAGAAGCCTGTTTATCTCATAGGCATGGCGCTTTGCAGCCTTGATATCACCGTGGATTGTAGCTATCACATTTTCTCTTAGGCTTCGATAAATAAAATCACACTGCTTATCAAATTCCTTCTCATATTCCGGCTCATAATCAGTCTCATATTTGTCCAAAAGTGCCTCATATGCCTCATTTGATTTTTCAACTCCACTAAACTGTCCCGACGGAAATTCCTTCAAATACTTATATCGCGCTGCCTGTAGTGACTCAACACATGCCTGCTGCATACCGCCGGTTCCGTCAGCCCCCTGTAAGCTGACAAGCTCCTGCCTCTGTTTATTTTTTACAGACTGACCCGATGCATTCTTCATCTGCTCATGCACCTGTGACTCAAGCTTTGCATTTGACACATAGCCTTTAAGCAGCTCCTCAAGCTGAATACCTCGTTGTTCATTCACGCCACTTATTTTTTCATGCTGTCGAATCATTTCATCCATCTGCCTGCGATTTTCTTTCTGGGCTCGCTCAAGCTCTTCCTTGCGCTTCTCAAGAAGCTCCTTCTTTGCCTTCAGCTCTTTGTACTGGCCTTCCTCAAGAGTCCTGATAACCTCGTCAAGCTCCCGCTTTTGCGTATTCACAAGCTCAAGCTCATCACTTGCCTTAGAAAGCCCCACATAATACTCAGGCTCTCCCTTTAAGCATTCAAAATCACGCTGTGCCTTGAGCTCCTGTATTGCAGTCATAAGCTCTACCTGTTCAGCTCCAAGCTTCTCCACATCAGCCTCGTACTCTGCAAGCCGTGCCTTTGATACCTTGCCTCCAATGCAGGCATTTGTCGTATAATCGCGTTTTTTGAGATGCCTGAATATGAAATTGCTGTATGAATAACAATCCGGTGTCACACCATCCTTCACCTGACCAAGCTCATCCACTGAGCGACACTTTATTATGTGTCCGAGATATCTTTTCAGACATGCATCCACATATTTTTCATTTGTGCTTACCGCCTCATAAAGTGAATTATCCATTGCCTTTGGCGCACTATCCAAAATAGCACCTGAATTGATTAAGTCAACCTCCTCAAACTGCTTCATGTCTCTAAAAACAGACGCTGCGGTATTCGCATAACGAGGCTCTGTGATAAGGGAAAACTTGAGCCTTCCCATCCTGCCCTCAATTGCATTTTTCCACTCCTCATCCGTCACGTCAAACATATCCGCAAATATATGTACCCTTGCAGTCTCACCAAACCTGTCACTAAGTGCCCTCTGTAAAGCAGCTCGTGCTGAACGCAGACTTTCTTTGTAGGACTTGCGGTTGTTCTTCATATCATCAACCAGACGTTCCTTCTCCCTGAGTGCTCTTACAATCTCATTTTTCTTTGAAGTGATATCCTCAATCTCATCCTCAACTGTCTGCTTGACAGACTCAAGCTTCAGATGAAGCTGTTCACAGTTTTCCTCCGTGATGTTCCCATCAGTAATTTCATCAATCAAATTCAACGCTTTATTGCTGACATAGTCGGTGATTACCTCATCATCCTCCCAGCACTTGAGACCACTCGTGATTTTAATCCACTGACGGCTGTTATCCGTGAGCATAAGACTTCGTTTTTTCAACTCCTTGAGCTGTTCCTTTTTACTTCCGAGATCACCGGACTTTAAGTCAGCACTAACCTGAATATACTCATTCTGCAGCTTTTTTTGTTCAATAGAAAGTTCCTGCGCCTTTTCCTGAAGCTTTAGCTGCTCAGTCTCTATGCGCAGCTTGTCATCCTCTGCAGCCGCAATCTTCGCTCTCATGTCCTCAATATCTATGAATCTTATCATTGCCTGTGCCATTACAATATCCGTCTGAACACGCACAAGCTCTCTTCCTGAAGCCTTTATTTCCTTCAAAAGCTCGATACGCCTGCGCATATCCTCGATTTTGTCCTTAATCTGTCTGTAGGCATCAAGCTGTTCACTGATGGTCTCTATGGTACCCGAATCACTCTTAGGAAACATATAATCACGTATAAACTGGGCTGTTCCGTTTGTCATTTTGAGCGCAATAGCACTTTTTTCCATTGTGATAAAGCGATTCGGATCAATGTAGCCAAGAATCACATCATACAATGCGCCAAGATATGCCTCCTTTGAAGCATAAATCCTGTTCACATCGCCCTTTCCCCTGCCGGTATCATTCTGTGACCGTTCTTTTACAAGCTTTCTTATATCCTGATTTGAATAACAAAATCCATTCTCTGTCACGTAGCCGGATTCAGGCATACTCCCCGAATGGCTGAAATAAACAAACTTCTTTATTTCCGAATCGTTTTTTCTGACCTCAAAGGCAATTCCTATACAGGTAGCAGTGTTGCTTCCTGTGTCCATGATTTCAAGTGCAATAACAGAACAGAAATCACAGCCTTCCCTGTTTGCTGAGCCATCCTTCTGCTCTCCACGCAGATAGCTCAGAACGCTTCTCCTGTTTTTTGCATCGTCAGCAGCCTTGTTCAAAAAAGATGGACTGAAGCTGCCGTAAAGGATAACCTGTATTGCATCCATGACTGTCGATTTTCCCGAACCGCTCTTTCCGCTGAACAGATTAACATACTCATTAAATTGTAAAATCCGGTGGTTAATTCCACCCCAATTATTAAGACACATTCCGGTAAAAATTTTCTTAGACTGACTCAATTGCTGCCTCCTCATCGCCATACTTTCGCACAAGCTCATTTATATCCATCGCTGAACAGAAAATATTGACTGTTCCATAAATATAAATCGGTGTATCATCCTCCAGATTCGCAATGGCTCCGGGAATCTCTATCATCTGATGTGTCTTCATGAGTAAAAGAGCATCTGTCCATTCCTGATTTGTGAGCTTTCTTGTAACAAGATTTGTATTCCTGCCATACTCTCTGATTTCTGCCAGATTTGTGGTAGTGGCTCTAAGGCCCTCTCCCATTATCCTGTCTCTGTATATCAGCTTTAAAATAATGACAAGCCTTGCCGTCATAAGTGTCATTTTCTCAAGAATTACACCATCTCCGGCAATCCTGAAAATATGCTCCTGTGGATCGTGAATCAGCTCGCATCCGAGCACAGACAAATAATCCTCAATAAACTCCCTGTTTCTGAGACATACCTGATATCTTGGATTGTCCCTTTGAATCATTGTGACCGGGTCACACTTCATCTGTAAAATACAAGTCTGCCTGAACAGATCCTGTATTGTTTTTTTTATATTTTCAGCCTCGTTCTGCGAGACATTTTCCATATATTCGAACATACTGCTCTCTTTCTGTTATATCTTTGATACTATTCATAACTTCCCATATACATATACATTTATATATACACATACATTTACATATACACATACATATACACATACATTTACATATACGCATACATTTACATATACGCATACATTTACATATACGCATACATTTACATATACACATATATTTACAAAAACTCACTATACCTATATTACTTATTACTGTTTATAACAAGCTTAGAATAGCTGACTCCATCCTCTTTAGTTATCTCACCATCGAGACTTACCGTATCATCACCCAGCCTCTCGTTGGTCTCCTCCTGCCATAAAAACAAAAGCTTTTCCAGATCCTCGATGCTCTGAACCGTGTGCTCATCAGCCACAAATCTGCCATCCTTTGTGTTCTTACTCCTGAAACTGCCCAGCTCCTTTTTGGTATACAGCGGTTTCGGAACAAAATCTGCCATATCACCCTTCGCATTCTCCGGTGCCTCAATAACAAACGGTACAAACTCCCCTGCTGAACGCTCTCTTCTTCCCGGAAAGCTGTCATCCGTAACATTGCAAAACTGCTTTGTAAAATGCATTCTTTCACTCAGCTCATCAAGCACCTGATTTTCTTTATCATTGTTAAGAATATTTATAAGCCTGAGAATATTATCCTCCTCGTCTGCTCCCTCCTGCAGAATATAATGTATTCTTGCAAGCGCTCTCTTTGCAAAAATCGTCTTCTGTTCAATCAGCTTATTGTATTTGCGTTCAATCAGATCAAACTCTCTCTCCACCCTGTATACGAGCCTGCCTGCTTTCTCGCAGTACATAAGACTGTACTCCAGACGCTTTCTGTCAAATGTGCCCAAACCAGTCCGTTGCAGCGCAGCCTCAAGCTGCTCCTTCTTATCATCGTTCTGATTTAGAATCTTGCAAATAAGCTCCTTGACAGCCTCCTTATATCTGTAAAAGCTGTCTGAGGTAGTTAAAATTGCATACTTTTTGCTGTCACTGTTGTTTATTTCCTCAATCAGCACCTGCTGTATGCCTAAAAAATCCTTCATACGCGAAAGCTCATCAAAATAAGACCTCATACCGTTTTGCATATTGGATAATAGCTGTCCGAGATTTTTCGACGTATACAGGGCACTCTTCAAAATATCATTATTCTTTTCAGGGTCCGAGTAATATGTGAAAAGCGCACTGTAAATAGACAAAATGCTCTCCCTCTCCCTGCTGTCATCATCTGTAAAAAGCCTTTTAAAAAGCTCTGCATACATCTGACTGTACTCCGGAAATGAAATCACATATGTATTCAGCCTCTCATCAAAATCACTTAAAAGCCAGCCCCACCTTATCAGGCGGTTCAAAATCGCGGAGGAGCTCATATTATATATAAAGCTCTGCTGTATGTTCTCGTTCGAGCTCTGACCTGCATTATCATATGCATTTCCGCCTATGTTGTCATGTGCATTAACGCCTGCATTTCCATCTGCATTATCATGTGCATTTACGCCTGCGTTATCATCTGCATTTACATCTACGTTATCATCTTCATCACCGGCAAAACCTGCATTCTCCGTCTCATCCTCCTGCCACACAATGCCTGCGGCCTCGATGGTATCCTCGATAATCGCAAAGCACTCCTCCCGTGTCAGCCCAAACGAAGCATAGACCTCATTATTCTCCTCATAAATCGCAACAATAATACGAACATATGCATCCATATTCTTTGTGCGGAATAAACTATAAAATTCTTTTGGTATTATATCTTTAAGTATCATAATCTATATAATAACATATCCCCACATTTTTCGCCATATACATGACAATAAACGTGGGGATATAATATGTAACATTTTATTTTCGTGTTTTATCTCGTAAACCTTATTTTGCTAAAAATATTCTGCTAACTGTATTCTGTAAAGCTTATTCTGCTAAGCTTATTTTGCAAATACTATTCTGCTAACAATATTCTGCAAATACTATCCTGCAAATCTAATTGCATTAGTTTGCTACCTGCAGATGACGAATGAGATTATTAAGATTTTCAGCCTCACTGCTCATCTCCTGGCTGGCTGCTGCGCACTCCTGTGAAGAAGCTGAATTAGTCTGTACTACATCATTAATCTGCTCAACACCCGTATTAATCTGATTGATAGCACCGGTCTGGTTCTCAAGTGTCTCAGCAATTCCGTTAACCTCTTCAGTGATAGTCTTGGAATTACCGGCAACCTCCTCAAGCTGAGAAGCTGTCTTGCCTGCAATAACCATACCCTTTTCAACCGCTTTCACAGATGACTCTATAAGCGCTGCTGACTCCTTTGCTGCGTTGGCACTCTGCTCAGCAAGTACTGTAACCTGGTCTGCAACAACCGCAAAGCCCTTTCCTGCCTCACCTGCTCTTGCAGCCTCAATAGAAGCATTGAGTGCGAGAAGGTTTGTCTGGGAAGCAATCTCATTGATGGTGGCGATAATTTTACCGATTTCCTGTGAAGCCTCGTTGATTTCGTTCATGGATGTAACCATCTCATGCATCTGTCCGTTGCTATCCATAATCTCAGTTCCAAGTCCGTCCACCTTCTGGCTTATCTCCTTGGCATGCTCTGCGTTCTCAGCAACCTGCTCAGCCACAGAAGCAATTGTTGCTGTAAGCTCCTCAACAACTGCCGCCTGGTCTGTAGCACCCTGTGCCAGATCACTTGAACTTGCTGCTACCTGCCCAGCACCATTTGAAACCTCATTTGCAGCATTCTGAATGCCATTTACAGTATCAGCCATGCTGTCAGCAAAAGCAACTATAGATTCCCTGATTCCGGCAAAATCGCCTTTCCAGTCAACCTGTGGCTGGAACCTGAAATTGCCATCAGCAAACTGCTTCATAGTCTCATCAATATCGTCAATATATGTACCAAGAGTCCTCAAAGACTTTCTGATATCATGTGCCAGTCTGCCAATCTCATCATCTGAATGATACTCCAGATTGCTATGTAGATTTCCCTGAACCAGCTCACCTGCAACAGTTTCAATCTGCTGAAGCGGCTCAAGTACTGAATCTATAACCTCATCACCGGTATTCTTGGCTATAATTGTGGATACAATTCCAAATACAATAATATTAATCAGGCCAACAACCAAAAAAAACGTAGCAACTATGCCACTCTCATTTCCAAATATTTTGGTTGCTCCACCAAAATACAATAATAACATTGCAACAATAGAGATGCCACCCGAAATATGAAGCATCCTCAAAATCCTGCCATATCCATACTTAAGTCTTTCCTGAAGTGGCATTTCTTTTACCTTGCTGTCTGTCTGCTCACCCATATGTATTCTCCCTTTCTCGTCCTGATATCTCTTTGATATCTTTATACGTCCTTTAACAGTGTAATTATTATACCATTACCATAGTACTATTTCAACGATAATTTGACAATTTTCGACATTTCTGACAAATCAACTAATTTTTAGTTCATTTTATAGTCAAATACACTAACTTGCCACTTACTACACCTCAAAATCCATACATGCCCTATTTGCTGTAAATGGTCTCACCTTGGTATCCGCCACTGCAACATGCTTAGGATTCTTTGCATACGCTGCAAGTGCATCAGCATCCTCAAATGTAGTATCAAGCATCACATCTACAGTGGAAGTCGGAAGATAATCTGTACGCACAGAAATATCAAGCATGCCCGGAATCTGTCCCTTAAGCCCCTCTAGGCCTTCCTTTATACCAGCGCGTATTTCAGTCTTCTGTGCCTCTGTGTACTCATCCTTGAGTGTCCATAAAATAATGTGTTTAACCATTGTGTTCCTCCTGAGTTTTTCAGGTCTTTCGACCAGTCCAAACTATAACATAATAATTTCTTTAATGTTCATCTCTTCTATAGTTTAAAACCATAAGGTGAATGGAGACCTTTGTATGAATAATATGCCATTCAGACCGCTATGTCAATTACATATTCTACCCCATCACTTCGTTTCCTACCCCATTTTGCACCTTTTGTGGCAGAAAAACATATTAGGTACAGTTTAGAATACATTTATTATTCAAATCATTTAATTTACATTTCTCTTTTAGCTTCTACCTTTGTTGCATATTTCCACGTCTTTCCACAATCTTTTGAATAGATACTTTCCCAACTAAATGTATCCTTCTCAATATTTTTGAAATTCCATTGCCATATAGTTGTATCGTTCGCATCTTTATTAATCCCTGTTTGTATAATATCATTCTCCAATTCTTCGGCGATTAACCTATCAACACTCCATTTGGAAACGTACACTATATTCCACTTTTTTGAATTATCTATCATTGGAACTCGTATCGTTGTTCCATAATCTCCGTATAAAGTATCTTCCTCTGTCCATTCTCCTCTTTTGGGACAAATGAAAACATCTTGAATTCCATACCCATCCATGACATATGAAAAAAGCCACTCACCTTCTTTTGTATCTTCAATCTTCCCCTCTTCATCATATGTAGTCATTGTAAACGACCAATTTCCAACAAATCTACTATACAATGATAAATCTGTGTTATTATTCGCATTATTACTTCCTAATGCTTCTAAAAATTCATTTTTCATTAGCGTACACTCTCCTCCCGATAAACATGTTGCTTATTTATAATTTGTAGTAATTGAATAAACAACCAAATCCCTATATTCCCCTGTGTTTTTATCAATTCTTCTTTTCCTTAAAACCCCATCCTTAATAAAACCTACCTTTTCAAGCAGATTAAGCGAAGGTTTATTATCTATATTACATTTTGCCTCAATGAGATACAGTCTATCTTTTGACAAGTATTCTGAAATCATCTTTTTTACAGCTTCAGTGCCATAACCTTTACCATGCCACTTTTCACCAATAACATAACCAATTTCACCAATCCTTAATTCTTGATATGGTATATCAAAAGATATATATCCTATGCATGCACCACTTTCTTTTTCAACAATTACCCATGCATTCGTATTTTTCACCATAGCATTTACAAAAGAATTCATCTGATCCATATTCATTGGATATCCCATTATAAAATCACCCAAATGCTCATCTGTCCCCCATCCCTCGAAGCATGTTGAAGCATCTTCATTCACAAAATGGCGAATGTATAATCGCTCTGTTTCCATTTTCATCATAGAACTCCTTTTCCATCTACATTATGACTTGGCACCACTACATCAATTAATCCTACTATAACATACTTTTAAACTGTAAAAAAGGGTTTCCGAGAAATCTCGGAAACCCTTGAATTTACTAGATATTTACACTACTAACAAGTAATTACTCGATAATAGTAGCAACACGGCCTGAACCTACAGTACGTCCACCCTCACGATACTTTAATCCCGTTTTACCCTGCATTTTTTATGTTTTTCTATCCAAAATACAGTGAAAAATGGCTGATTTACATAGTCTATTTTTATTTGCCTGATTTCTTGGCACCGTTTTGGCACCGGAAGCCTCAGTCAAAAAGCTTCTCTTCTGCTGTTTATACTCTTCTCTATCAGCTTTAATTTATAGCCAAAAAGCAGCCAGTTTTTCATATAAATAATTTCTAATAACTTTTATCGCCTTTCTTCAAAGGAGAAAACGTAATCTTATTTGCCAAAAGAAAAAGAATTATTATTACAATACCAAATCCCACAAAAAGTGAACTTGTATCAACAACAGTAACTTTGTATATAATACTAATCACAAAAGATACCACTGGCGCGCATGCGTATGTAAGTGAAAATCGAATTGCAGAAACACGTCCTATATATTCTTTAGTAACTTCTTTTACAAATTTCACTTGTACATAAGTAATCATTAATCCCAATGCTGCACCAATTATTATCGAACCGATTAGCAACAGTAATTTTTGAGTTATAGGATTTGCAATATATTTTGAAACAAATGCAATAAAAACATAGTATACACCTAAAACAATTCCACAAAATGTAACAAGTGTATTATTTTTTTTCTCCTCTTTCATTTTTGCAAAAGTCAATGATCCCAAAATAGTACCAATAGTTACGCTTACACTTAGTAATGAAACAATTTTGGCATCTCCACTAAACATTTCTCTTGCAATCGGGGCGAGCAGTGCATCAAATGGAACCACTGCTGAATTAATTAGAATACATAAAAAACATAGTTTTAATAGCTTCTTATGGTCAAATACATAACTAAATCCATCTCTAAGCGAAATTAAATATTCTCTGCCAATTATTCGGTTTGTCTTCTTTTCTTCTTGAACAGAAAATTCTATTTTTACTATAAGCAACGCTGATATTAAAAATATCAAAGCATCTATCGCTAAAGAAATACCTATTCCAAATGAACTAATCACTATGCCTGACAAGCCAGTTCCAACTAATACTGCTATTTTGGTACAAGACACATTGACACTTACACCTTTATCATAATGTTCATTAGGAAGTACATGCTGAATAACTGCTACCCCTGCTGGCATATGAAATGCTTCTATTAATGAAATGGATATTGTCATAAAAACCAATATTAATGGTGAAAGCATGTTTTGTGTATATACATATAATATATACAAAACTAACAGAACTCGAGCTATATCTGAAAGTACTAACACTTTCTTTTTATTCATATTCTCGACTAATGGACCTATAAATGGTTGAATAATTACAGAAGTAGCTTGATTAATACCAAAAATAATCGCAGACCACCCTGCACTATTTGTAAGTAAATATACCAACCATGTAAAAAGTATTGTATCTAATGAATCACCACAGCGGTTAATAATATTAGAAGTCAGCAGATAAACATAATTGTGGTTATGATATAACTCATGTTTATTCATATCTGTTACCTCTCTAATCATAATTTAGATTGTTTAGTGTCGTAGGTTCCCCTCCAGATAATGTAATAACTTTTAATCCCAAATCTTTTAATTGGTCACACACCTCAAGAGCTTCTGATGTATTCAACTCATCGGGTAGCGCTTCTGCACAACTTGAACCGCAATGTTTACAACGCATATTACAACCCATTGTTATTTCCCATACAGCTGTAGTTAATTTATTCATATATTCTCTCCTATAATCCTTTTTAAATAAAAAAGATCTACTCTATATTTCTTTTTATATAGAGCAAGTCTTTTCTACAAACTACATTCTCACACCTGTTCCGTACATAACTGGTCCAAATAAGTTCTTAGAGGTTTTTAATTCAGAAATCTCTACAAACTCCAAGCTCAATTCTTCAAGATTAAACATTTTTATCCACCTCCCGTTTATTGAATTTATCTTAAAAATACATCTCTTATTTTCAAATGTCAAGTTATTTTCATTATTTTTTTCCAAATTTCGAGTTCAAATTCTCGTTTTATTTGTAACATATTTTCCATTTTCTACGCATACATCAGATCTCTTAACCACTTATAAATGTCCGTAAAATTGCAAAAGCAACTGGAATCAGTGCTACAACCTTATATTCAATCATTCAAAAAGATTCCAATATTCGATTTGATTTTGCTTTAAGACTTGCAAACGAATTGCAAATTGATGTGAATGAGATATGTTCTGCCAGTCCATTTTCTGACACAATTAAGGAAGAAGAGATTTATCCTACACTTCCAGACGGTTTGAACGGAGCCTTAGACGCAAGTCGTGTAAAGACTTACTTAAAAAATTCTATGTATCCGTTGATGTATCTTTTTGGCAAAAATAGTATGCCTGATGTAGATAATCTACTTACATCATTCTATCAGCTTGATGATGAAGCCAGACAGGAAGTTGTAGAAACAATCCGTCTGAAACTGCAATATCATCGAGATCCGAAACGTGCTGAACAGATCAAGCAGATTAAAGGTTGGTAAAAAATCACTCCTGTGAATGGCAAACATTCGCAGGAGTTTCTTTTTGGGCACCGTTTTGGCACCACTGGTCTTATTTTTCAATTTTAAATTTATCTGTATTTTATCTTGCTGATAAATATTTCGCTATTTCTCTACTTATAATTTTTCAAATCATTCTCTCTTTAAGATACAGAAAAACCCGTAGAACCGAAGTTCTACGGGTATCTTACGTTTAGACACAACGTTATCTTACGATAACAAATCCATATTAAGATTGTATTACTCGATAACTGTAGCAACACGTCCAGAACCTACTGTACGTCCACCCTCACGGATAGCGAATGTAAGACCCTGCTCCATAGCTACTGGATGGATGAGCTCGATTGTCATCTCTACGTTATCACCAGGCATGCACATCTCTGTTCCTGCTGGAAGCTCGCAAACACCTGTTACGTCTGTTGTTCTGAAGTAGAACTGTGGACGATAGTTGTTGAAGAATGGAGTATGACGTCCACCCTCGTCCTTTGTAAGAACGTAAACCTGAGCTGTGAACTTACGGTGACATGTTACTGTACCAGGCTTAGCAAGAACCTGTCCACGAACGATCTGGTCACGGTTAACACCACGGAGAAGTGCTCCGATGTTATCACCAGCCTGAGCCTCGTCTAACTGCTTACGGAACATCTCGATTCCAGTAACAACAGTCTTCTGAACGTCCTCTTTAACACCAAGGATCTCTAACTCGTCGTTGAGGTGAAGTGTACCACGCTCTACTCTACCAGTTGCAACAGTACCACGACCTGTGATTGTGAATACGTCCTCTACTGGCATAAGGAATGGCTTATCTGTATCACGCTGTGGATCTGGGATGTAAGAATCAACAGTATCCATAAGCTCCATGATCTTGTCTCCCCAAGGTCCGTTTGGATCCTCAAGAGCCTTAAGAGCTGATCCCTGGATGATTGGGCAATCATTGAATCCGTACTCCTCAAGCTGCTCTGTAACTTCCATCTCTACGAGCTCGATAAGCTCTGGATCGTCAACCATATCACACTTGTTAAGGAATACGATGATGTAAGGAACACCTACCTGACGAGAAAGGAGGATGTGCTCCTTTGTCTGAGCCATAACACCATCAGTAGCAGCAACAACGAGGATAGCACCATCCATCTGAGCTGCACCAGTGATCATGTTCTTTACGTAGTCAGCATGTCCAGGACAGTCAACGTGTGCGTAATGTCTCTTATCTGTCTCATACTCAACGTGAGCTGTAGAAATTGTGATACCACGCTCTCTCTCCTCTGGAGCCTTATCAATGTTAGCGAAATCTGTAGCTGTGTTACCAGCGACACGAGCTGCTAATACTGCTGTAATAGCTGCTGTTAAAGTTGTTTTACCATGATCTACGTGACCGATGGTACCAATATTACAATGTGGTTTTGTTCTTTCAAATTTAGCCTTTGCCATTTTGAAACGTCCTCCTTAAACTTTTATGCCCCATGGGCTATTTTTATAATCTACCGACTGCTTTGATTATACGAAATAATCAAAGTTTTTTCAAGTAAATTTTATGGCAAATCCCCCTTTTTCAAGGGGAAATGCCTTTATTTTTGATTTTTATACCATATATAGTATATATTTCATCATTTGTACTATAATTTGTTTGCTAATCTGCAATTATTTTGCGTGGTTAGCAAGAACCTTGTCCTGTACATTCTTTGGAACCGGCTCATATCTGTCGAAGAACATTGAGTAGTTTCCACGTCCCTGTGTCTTAGAACGAAGGTCTGTAGAGTAACCGAACATCTCTGCAAGTGGTACATATGCATGTACAATCTTTCCACCGCCGAGATCGTCCATACCCTCGATACGTCCACGACGAGAGTTAACGTCACCGATAACGTCTCCCATGTACTCCTCAGGCATTGTAACCTCTACCTTCATGATAGGCTCAAGTAATACAGGTGATGCCTTTGCCATAGCCTCTTTGAAACACATAGATCCGGCAATGTGGAATGCCATCTCTGATGAATCGACCTCATGGTAAGATCCATCGTATACTGTTGCATGGATACCAACTACTGGGAATCCACCAAGAGAACCGGCCTTTGTAGCCTCCTCGATACCTTCGCCGATTGATGGGATGTACTCCTTTGGAATAGCACCACCGACAACCTCTGAATCGAACTTGAAAAGTTCTTCTCCATTGGCATCCATTGGCTCGAAGCGAACCTTACAGTGTCCGTACTGTCCACGTCCACCTGACTGCTTAGCATATTTGTATTCCTGATCAACAGCCTTTGTAAATGTCTCCTTGTAAGCAACCTGAGGTGCACCAACGTTTGCCTCAACCTTGAACTCACGGAGAAGACGGTCAACGATGATCTCAAGGTGAAGCTCACCCATACCAGCGATGATTGTCTGACCTGTTTCCTGATCAGTATGAGCACGGAATGTAGGATCCTCCTCTGCAAGCTTTGCAAGAGCCTCACCTAACTTACCCTGTCCAGCTTTTGTCTTTGGCTCGATAGCGAGCTCGATAACTGGCTCTGGGAACTCCATAGACTCAAGGATAACCGGATGTTGCTCATCACAGATTGTATCACCTGTTGTTGTGAATTTAAATCCAACAGCAGCAGCGATATCACCTGAGTAAACCTCATCCAATTCCTGTCTCTTATTAGCATGCATCTGAAGAATACGTCCGATACGCTCTTTCTTATCCTTTGTTGCATTTAATACATAAGAACCTGCCTTACATTTTCCTGAGTAAACACGGAAGAATGCAAGCTTTCCTACGAATGGATCTGCCATGATCTTGAATGCAAGTGCTGAGAATGGCTCATCATCTGATGAATGTCTCTCAATCTCATTTCCCTCAAGATCTGTTCCCTTGATTGAAGGGATATCTGTAGGAGCTGGCATGTACTCAACAATAGCGTCAAGTAACTTCTGTACACCCTTGTTACGGTATGCAGAACCACAACATACAGGTACTGCTGTACACTCACATGTTGCTTTACGAAGAACCTTCTTCATATCCTCTACAGATGGCTCCTCACCCTCAAGATACTGCATCATGAGATCGTCATCTAACTCACAGATTTTCTCAATGAGCTCTGTACGGTACTCTGCAGCCTGATCAGCCATATCTCCAAGATCATCAGTAACTGTAATATCGTCACCCTTCTCATCATTGTAGATATATGCCTTCATCTCGAAAAGGTCGATGATTCCTTTGAAATCGTCCTCTTTACCGATTGGTAACTGAAGTACGATAGCATTTTTTCCTAATCTTGTACGAATCTGGTCAACAGCTCCGTAGAAGTTTGCACCTAAGATATCCATCTTATTGATGAATGCCATACGAGGTACATTGTATGTGTCAGCCTGACGCCAAACGTTCTCTGACTGAGGCTCAACACCACCCTTTGCACAGAACACACCAACTGCGCCATCAAGTACACGGAGTGAACGCTCAACTTCTACTGTGAAGTCAACGTGGCCCGGTGTATCGATGATGTTGATACGATGCTCAAGTGCTCCTGGCTTTGGTTTAGTGAACTCTTCAAGTGTCCAGTGACATGTTGTAGCGGCAGAAGTAATTGTAATACCTCTTTCCTGCTCCTGCTCCATCCAGTCCATGGTAGCAGTACCTTCATGAGTATCACCGATTTTATAGTTAATACCAGTATAATAAAGAATACGCTCTGTCAGTGTTGTTTTACCAGCATCGATATGAGCCATGATTCCAATATTTCTGGTTCTCTCAAGTGGATATTCTCTTCCAGCCAAGGTTTTTTCCTCCTATATTTAGTGTCCTATGCACAACCGGACTCTGTTACAAATCCGGTACGCTGCATGAATCAAAAGCAAAGCTGTATGCTTCTTACAGAAACTAGAATCTGTAATGTGCGAATGCCTTGTTTGCCTCTGCCATCTTGTGCATATCTTCTTTTCTCTTAACAGATGCGCCTGTGTTGTTAGCTGCATCCATGATCTCGTTAGCTAATCTCTCAGCCTGAGTTTTCTCTCCTCTGGCACGTGAGAATGCTGTTAACCAACGAAGGCCTAAAGCCTGACGACGATCAGGGCGAACCTCGATTGGTACCTGATATGTGGCACCACCGATACGTCTTGCTTTTACTTCGAGAGCTGGCATTACATTGTTCATAGCCTCTTCGAATACTTCAAGAGCTGGTCTTCCTGTCTTCTCTTCTACTGTAGCAAATGCTCCGTATACAATCTTCTGAGCTACGCCTTTCTTACCGTCTAACATAATGCTGTTAACAAGCTTTGTAACTACTTTGCTGTTGTACATTGGATCTGCTAATACGTCTCTTTTCTGAGTATGTCCTTTACGTGGCACGTTACTTCCCTCCTTAATCATGATATTTGTGGATTAATTCATCGGTACTCACATGTGTCTCTCTAATGTGTTCGTGCGGAATTGTATTCATAAAGTGAAATCCTGCATCTGCAGGTCTAATCCCAACACTAACCTACTTTAGTTCTGTTTGTGATACACAATGTTGCTAAATTATTTAGCAGCTTTTGGTCTCTTTGCGCCGTACTTAGAGCGAGCCTGTTTTCTGTTTGCAACACCTGCAGTATCTAATGTACCACGGATGATATGGTAACGTGTACCTGGTAAATCCTTAACACGGCCACCACGAATCAGAACAACGCTATGCTCCTGTAAGTTGTGTCCCTCACCAGGAATGTATGAAGTTACTTCGATTCCGTTTGAAAGACGAACTCTGGCGATCTTTCTAAGAGCTGAGTTAGGCTTCTTAGGAGTAGCTGTCTTAACAGCTGTACATACACCACGCTTCTGTGGAGAAGAAGTGTTGATTGGCTTCTTCTGGAGAGAGTTAAAGCTTCTCTGAAGAGCTGGTGCTGTAGACTTCTTTACAGATGTCTGACGTCCTTTTCTTACTAACTGGTTAAATGTTGGCATTATTTTCACCTCCTGTTTTATTTTAAGCAGTGCAATCTTATGCACGCTAAAATATTATACAAATCCTTGTCTGTTTTGTCAAGCCCAATTTTTAAGGCATAAAAACATTTTTACAAGGCATTTTCCGTGATATAAACTAAAGAAGCCCGGTTTCCCGGACTTCTTTGTTTTTGGTTTGTAACAGCTTCTATAGCTTAAGTACAAACATCGGTAATTATTCTACATCAACTGATTCAGCATCTGTATCAATGATTCCGACTGCCTCTTCCTCTGCGAAATCCGCAAAATCATCATCATCAAAA
Source organism: uncultured Agathobacter sp. (assembly GCA_934365945.1). Classification (GTDB taxonomy): domain Bacteria; phylum Bacillota; class Clostridia; order Lachnospirales; family Lachnospiraceae; genus Roseburia. The sequence goes on from CAKRNE010000001.1 coordinate 342,345, forward strand.
TCAAGTGTATCATCATCGTTTACATCGCTGTCAAGCTTGATGTTACGATAAATCTTCATACCAGTTCCGGCTGGGATGAGCTTACCGATAATTACGTTCTCCTTCATACCGATAAGTGGATCAACCTTGCCCTTGATTGCAGCCTCAGTAAGAACCTTTGTGGTCTCCTGGAATGAAGCTGCTGACAGGAATGAGTTGGTTGCAAGAGATGCCTTTGTGATTCCAAGTAATACCTGTGAACCAACTGCAAGCTCCTTGCCCTCTTCCTCAAGCTTCTCGTTGAGCTCTAAGAAGTCAAGGGAATCAACCATGCTGCCCGGAAGTAAATCTGAATCTCCCGGCTCCTCTACGCGGATCTTCTGTAAGCACTGACGAACGATAACCTCGACATGCTTGTCGTTGATCTCAACACCCTGTAAACGGTAAACACGCTGTACCTCGCGGAGCATGTAATCCTGAACCGCACGAACACCCTTGATCTTGAGGATATCGTGTGGATTTACAGAACCCTCTGTCAGCTCGTCGCCGGCCTCAAGCTCCTGTCCGTCTACAACCTTGATACGTGAACCGTAAGGAATGAGGTAAGCCTTTGTCTCGCCTGTCTCGTTGTTTGTAACGATAACCTCACGCTTCTTCTTTGTATCCTTGATTGTGGCAATTCCACCGAACTCTGTGATAATAGCGAGTCCCTTAGGCTTACGTGCCTCAAAAATCTCCTCTACTCGAGGAAGACCCTGTGTGATATCTCCACCGGCAACACCACCTGTATGGAAGGTTCTCATGGTAAGCTGTGTACCAGGCTCACCGATTGACTGTGCTGCGATGATACCGATTGCTTCACCGACCTGTACTGCCTGGCCTGTTGCAAGGTTTGAACCGTAACACTTAGCACATACTCCCATGTGTGAACGACATGTAAGCACTGTACGTATCTTAACCTGTGTAATTGGATTTCCGTTCTCGTCAACACCCTCTGACATAACCTTTGCTGCACGCTTTGGTGTAATCATGTGGTTGGCCTTAACGATTACATTGCCATCCTTATCGCAGATTGTGTTGCAAGAGAAACGACCTGTAATTCTCTCCTGAAGGCTCTCGATTTCCTCTCGACCCTCCATGAATGCCTTTACAACCATTCCCGGAATCTCACGTCCTGTACCTGCACAGCAGTCTGACTCACGAACGATCATATGCTGTGAAACATCTACGAGACGTCTTGTAAGGTATCCTGAATCGGCTGTACGAAGCGCTGTATCTGAAAGTCCCTTACGAGCTCCATGTGCTGACATGAAGTACTCGAGTACGTCAAGACCCTCACGGAAGCATGACTTGATAGGAAGCTCGATTGTACGACCTGTTGTATCTGCCATGAGTCCTCGCATACCTGCAAGCTGTTTGATCTGCTTATCAGATCCACGGGCTCCGGAATCAGCCATCATGAAGATGTTGTTGTACTTATCAAGACCTGTAAGAAGAGCCTTTGTAAGGGCATCATCTGTATCCTTCCATGTCTCGATAACCTCTTTATAACGCTCCTCATCAGTGATAAGTCCACGCTTGTACTGTCTTGTAATCTTATCTACAGTGTCCTGTGCATCAGCGATCATCTGTGGCTTCTGTGGTGGCACTGTCATATCTGAAATTGAAACTGTCATGGCAGCCTGGGTTGAATACTTGTATCCCATAGCCTTGACGTTGTCAAGAACCTCTGCTGTTGTTGTAGCTCCGTGTGTGTTGATAACCTTCTCAAGGATCTGCTTGATCTGTTTCTTACCAACATGGAACTCAACCTCAAACTTGAGTGCATTCTCTGCATTTGATCTGTCTACAAAACCAAGATCCTGAGGAATGTTCTCATTGAATATCAAAAGTCCTACTGTTGTCTCTGTAAAGCCTGAAACCTCTGTGCCGTCAGCAAGCTTTACTGTACGGTGTACAAAGATATTCTGGTGAAGTGTAATCTCCTTGTTCTCGTAAGCAAGCATTGCAAGGTTAACACTTCCATAGTAACGGCCGAGAAGATCTATAGGTCTGCAAAGCACACGACGGTTTCCGTCTGTGACATCCTCAAACCAGATGAGATCATATAAGCCAAGCTCAGCCTTTCCTGTCTTGTCGTCAGGAGTTGTAAGCTTTCTAAGCTCATCAATATCATTGTATACAGTGTCTGATGACACCTGTGCAACCATCTTCGGATCATCCTTGTAATCAGCGAGCTTTCTCATTGTGAGGTAATAAACTCCAAGGATCATATCCTGTGAAGGAACGGCTACAAGTCCACCATCGGAAGGCTTAAGCAGGTTGTTGGGTGACAGAAGCATGAATCTGCACTCAGCCTGTGCCTCAGCAGTCAGTGGAAGATGTACAGCCATCTGGTCTCCATCGAAGTCGGCGTTGAACGCTGTACATACGAGTGGATGAAGCTTGATAGCCTTACCCTCTACAAGGATTGGCTCGAAGGCCTGGATTCCAAGTCTGTGGAGTGTAGGAGCTCGGTTCAGCATAACCGGATGCTCTTTGATGACGTCCTCAAGGACATCCCATACCTCCGGCTGAAGTCTCTCAACCATCTTCTTTGCACTCTTTATGTTGTGTGCGGTTCCGTTAGCGGCAAGCTCCTTCATAACGAATGGCTTGAAAAGCTCGATAGCCATCTCCTTCGGAAGACCACACTGATAAATCTTAAGCTTTGGCTCTACGCAGATAACCGAACGGCCTGAGTAGTCAACTCGCTTTCCGAGAAGGTTCTGACGGAAACGTCCTCCCTTTCCCTTGAGCATGTCTGAAAGAGACTTAAGAGCTCTGTTTCCAGGGCCTGTAACAGGACGTCCACGACGACCGTTGTCGATAAGTGCATCGACAGCCTCCTGAAGCATACGTTTCTCGTTACGAACGATGATATCCGGTGCTCCAAGATCAAGAAGTCTTCTAAGACGGTTGTTACGGTTGATGATTCGTCTGTAAAGGTCGTTAAGATCACTTGTTGCAAAACGTCCTCCATCGAGCTGAACCATTGGACGAAGATCCGGTGGAATAACAGGAATAACTGTCATAATCATCCACTCAGGCTTGTTGCCTGACTCACGGAAAGCCTCTACAACCTCAAGTCTCTTGATGATACGTGCACGCTTCTGACCTGTAGCATTCTCAAGCTCTGCCTTAAGCTCTGCCGAATCCTTCTCGAGATCGATTGCTGCTAAAAGCTCATGGATAGACTCAGCACCCATTCCTACACGGAATGCTGAGCGGCCATAAGTATCACATGCCTCCTGGTACTCTGACTCGTTCAAGATCTGCTTGTATGCAAGCTTTGTCTCGCCCGGGTCAAGTACAATATATGAAGCAAAGTACAGTACTCTCTCAAGTACACGTGGAGATAAGTCAAGGATGAGTCCCATACGTGATGGGATACCCTTGAAATACCAGATATGAGATACAGGAGCAGCAAGCTCAATGTGTCCCATACGCTCTCTACGAACGCTTGACTTTGTGATTTCTACGCCACATCGGTCGCAGACAACACCCTTATAACGTATCTTCTTGTATTTACCACAATGACACTCCCAGTCCTTCGTTGGTCCGAAAATCTTCTCGCAGAAAAGACCGTCTTTTTCAGGCTTTAATGTTCTATAGTTAATAGTCTCAGGCTTTTTAACCTCGCCATGTGACCACTCTCTGATCTTTTCAGGAGATGCTAATCCAATCTGAATCGCATCAAACTGCATTGCCTGATTATTTTCTATATTATTTGTTTCTGGCATTTTGGCACTCCCTTCTAATTATTCTTCGTCATCAAGAACTTCATCAGCAAAAATATCGTCATCCGCTGTCTCAGGAGACTCTTCCTCTTCTATGTCAACAAGCTCTTCGTTGTCATCAAATTCTTTCTTTGAGAAACCATGCTCTGCGAAGGACTCACTGTCCTCAAATGCATAGTCCTTATCGTTTCCGATAATTGAGTTGATATCTGTATTACCGTACTCACTTGTCTCGATAAGCTCAACCTCTTCTCTGTTCTCATCAAGTACCTTAACATCCAGACCAAGTGCCTGAAGCTCTTTGAGAAGTACCTTGAATGACTCTGGAACACCAGGCTCAGGGATATTCTCACCCTTGATGATAGCCTCGTAGGTCTTGACACGGCCAACAACATCATCGGACTTCATTGTAAGGATCTCCTGAAGTGTATATGCAGCACCATATGCCTCAAGAGCCCAAACCTCCATCTCTCCGAAACGCTGTCCACCGAACTGTGCCTTACCGCCGAGTGGCTGCTGTGTTACTAATGAGTAAGGACCTGTTGAACGTGCATGGATCTTATCGTCAACAAGGTGATGCAGCTTAAGGTAATGCATGTGTCCGATAGTTGTCTTGCCATCGAAGCACTCACCTGTTCTACCATCACGAAGCTGTACCTTTCCATCCTTGGAAATCGGAACGCCCTTCCATAAGCTTCTGTGAGCTCTGTTGGTTGAAAGGTATTCCATAACGTCCTCACGGAGTGTATCAACATATTTATCATAGAAGATTTCAGCATCTGCGCTCCAGTATGGATGCTCAGCCTGTAAATCCTTTTCAAGCTCTTCCCTATCGAACGGAAGATTTACGTAATCATTTGCAAGCTCAAGTGTATCCTCGATATCTACCTCGTTTGCTCCGTCAAATACAGGAGTTGAAATATTGAAGCCAAGTGCCTTTGCAGCGAGACTCAGGTGAATCTCAAGGACCTGACCGATGTTCATTCGTGAAGGAACACCGAGTGGGTTAAGTACGATATCCAGCGGACGTCCGTTTGGAAGGAATGGCATATCCTCAACAGGAAGCACACGGGAAACGACACCCTTGTTACCGTGACGTCCGGCCATCTTATCACCAACAGAAATCTTTCTCTTCTGCGCAATGTAGATACGGACTGACTGGTTTACTCCCGGAGAAAGCTCATCTCCGTTCTCTCTTGTAAATACCTTGGCATCAACAATGATACCGTAAGCACCATGAGGAACCTTAAGTGATGTATCACGAACCTCTCTTGCCTTCTCACCGAAGATGGCACGAAGAAGTCTCTCCTCTGCTGTAAGCTCTGTCTCACCCTTTGGTGTAACCTTTCCTACAAGGATATCACCGGCACGAACTTCTGCACCTACACGGATGATACCTCTCTCATCAAGGTCCTTGAGTGCGTCATCGCCGACACCAGGGACATCACGTGTAATCTCCTCAGGTCCGAGCTTTGTATCACGGGACTCTACCTCATATTCCTCGATATGAACTGATGTATACACATCATACTCTACGAGACGCTCTGAAAGAAGAACGGCATCCTCGTAGTTGTAACCTTCCCATGTCATGAATCCGATAAGCGGGTTCTTTCCAAGAGCAAGCTCTCCCTGACTTGTTGAAGGACCGTCTGCGATAACATCGCCTGCCTTAACCTTGTCGCCCTTAAATACGATAGGTCTCTGGTTGTAGCAGTTTGACTGGTTTGAACGAGAGAACTTTGTAAGGATATACTCTCTCTTATTTCCGTCAGTCTCTTTTATGATAATGCGGTTTGACTCTGAAGATAATACCTCTCCGTCTGCCTTTGCAACTACGCAGACACCTGAGTCAACTGCGGCTTTTGTCTCAATACCTGTACCAACTACAGGAGCCTCTGTTGTAAGAAGCGGAACGGCCTGACGCTGCATGTTTGATCCCATAAGGGCACGTGTAGGGTCATCGTTCTGTAAGAACGGAATCAGCGCTGTAGCTACTGAGAATACCATCTTTGGAGATACATCCATATAATCAAATGCTGACTTATCGTACTCCTGTGTTTCCTCTCTGTAACGACCTGAAACTGAGTTACGTACGAAATGTCCGTCAGCATCAAGCTTCTCGTTAGCTTGTGCTACGTGGTAGTTGTCCTCCTCATCGGCTGTCATGTATACAACCTCTTCTGTGACTACCGGGTTCTTAGGATCAGTCTTGTCAATCTTACGGTATGGAGCCTCTACGAAGCCATACTCATTGATTCTTGCATAGCATGCAAGTGAGTTGATAAGACCGATGTTTGGTCCCTCAGGAGTCTCTACAGGACACATACGGCCGTAGTGAGTGTAATGTACATCTCGAACCTCGAATCCGGCACGGTCTCTTGAAAGACCACCAGGTCCAAGTGCTGATAAACGTCTCTTGTGAGTAAGCTCTCCAAGAGGGTTGTTCTGATCCATGAACTGTGAAAGCTGTGAAGAACCGAAGAATTCTTTAACAGCGGCAGTTACAGGCTTTATATTGATAAGTGACTGAGGTGAAATTCCCTCTAAGTCCTGTGTAGTCATTCTTTCACGAACAACACGCTCCAGTCTTGAGAGACCGATACGGTACTGGTTCTGTAACAGCTCTCCAACCGCACGGATACGTCTGTTTCCAAGATGATCGATATCGTCATCTGTTCCTGCGCCCCACTCTAAGTGCATATTGTAGTTGATAGTTGCGAAGATATCCTCTTTAGTAATATGCTTTGGAATAAGGTCAGATATATCTCTCTTTATAGCCTCGATTCTGTCCTCAAGAGAATCATACTCCTCGAGAATCTGAGCGAGTACCGGATAGTAAACAAGCTCAGTAACACCGATAGACTTAGGATCCTCAATCTCAGGAATCCAGCTTCTGATGTCAACCATCATAGAAGAAAGAATCTTGACATTTCTTGTCTCTGTCTGAATCCATACAGCAGGAACGGCAGCGTTCTGGATCTGTGTAGCAAGCGCACGGTCAACAACAGTACCAGCCTCAGCGATAACCTCACCTGTAGAAGGATCCACTACGTCCTCAGCTAAAACCTGTCCGCTGATACGGTTCTTTAAAGCAAGCTTCTTATTGAACTTATAACGTCCTACCTTGGCAAGGTCATATCTTCTAGGATCGAAGAACATTGCTGTGATAAGGCTCTCTGCACTCTCAACTGAAAGTGGCTCACCCGGACGAATCTTCTTATATAACTCTAATAAACCAGCCTCATAGCTTCCCTGTGGCTCACGCTCTGTGATTGCAGGGTCCTTGCTGAATGATGCCTGGATCTTTGGCTCATCTCCGAACATATCGAGAATAGCCTGGTTTGTACCTACTCCAAGTGCACGTAAAAGTACTGTGATAGGTACCTTACGTGTTCTGTCTACTCTTACATAAAAAACGTCGTTAGAGTCTGTCTCATACTCAAGCCATGCACCACGGTTTGGAATAACAGTACAAGAATACAGTGTCTTTCCGAGCTTATCATGAGCAATTCCGTAATAAATACCAGGAGAACGAACTAACTGACTGACAATAACTCGCTCTGCACCGTTGATTACGAATGTACCGGTCTCTGTCATTAAAGGCAGATCACCCATGAAAATTTCATGCTCATTAATCTCATCTGTCTCTTTGTTGTGAAGTCTGACTTTAACCTTTAAAGGAGCTGCGTATGTTGCATCTCTTTCCTTGCACTCAGGAATTGTATACTTTACATCATCTTCGCATAATGTAAAATCTACAAAATCAAGACTAAGCTTTCCGCTGTAATCTGTGATTGGAGAGATATCCGCAAAAGCTTCCTTGAGACCTTCGTCTAAGAACCACTGATAAGAATCCTTCTGGACCTCAATCAGATTTGGCATCTGCAGAACCTCTTTTTGTCTTGAGTAACTCATACGCATGCTTTTTCCGGATGTGACCGGACGTATTCTGTTTTTCTCCATTGACGTTTCACCTCTCGTTTTTATTTTAATCTAGCAAATATCTAGATAATGATTCAAAAACCACCCCAGTTACTATATCTTGTGGTTTTTCTCTTGTGCACATATTTGTGAATGCATTTTAGTGTAATTTACCTATTGACAAATTTGCATCATTTAAAAAATTGCATAAAAATGCCACTGCACCACAATAGTGCAACGTATACTATACAACAAATTTGTCGCGAATGCAAGTGTTTTTTTATTTTTTTGTAAAATACCCAACAATAAATTAGCGGGATGTCGGATAGGCTACGAGCGGAGGTCCCAAAAATGCTCAGGCATTTTCGGGACGCGCTCCGACTGTCGCGCAATAAAAACATAAAAAAGAGCCAAGGCGCAAATAGAATTTGCCCTTGGCTCTTTTTTATGTTTTTACTCCGCTCGTAGCCTATCCGACTATTTAAGAGTAACTTTAGCACCCTCTGCCTCAAGTTTAGCCTTAGCATCCTCTGCTGAAGCCTTGTCAAGCTGCTCTTTGATAACCTTTGGTGCGCCATCAACAGCGTCCTTAGCCTCTTTAAGTCCAAGACCTGTGATCTCACGAACAACCTTGATAACCTTAACCTTGTTTGGTCCAACCTCTGTAAGCTCTACGTCGAACTCAGTCTTCTCCTCAGCTGCTGCTCCGTCAGCTCCTGCTGCTGCAACTACAACACCTGCTGCTGCAGAAACACCGAACTCTTCTTCACAAGCTTTTACTAAATCATTTAACTCTAATACGCTTAACTCTTTGATAGCATCAATAAACTCTGCTGTTGTTAACTTTGCCATTATAATTTCCTCCATTTAAAAATTTAATTATGATAATAAGGTTCAAATATAATATTTGAATTATTCTGCTGCTGGAGCTTCCTCTGCAGCATCCTCTGCTGGTGCTGCCTCTACGGCTGCATCTGCAGCGCCACCCTGCTCTGCGATCTGATTGAGTACACGAGCAAGATTTGTGATAGGTGACTGAATGCTTCCAAGTAATTTTCCAAGAAGCTCATCTCTGCTAGGTACAGCGGCGATTGCCTTCATACCCTCAGCATCATAAAATGTTCCCTCAACTACACCTGCTTTAATCTCTAAAGCCGGAGCTGTTTTAGCGAACTTAGCTAAGACTCTAGCTGGTGCTGTTGCATCCTCTGTTGATACAGCGAATGCGCTTGGTCCTTCAAGGACATCCTTTAATCCCTCGAACTCTGTTCCCTGGATTGCACGGTTTACCAAAGTATTCTTGTATACCTTGTAAGTTACACCGGCTTCTCTTAACTGTTTACGTAACTGAGTATCCTCTGCTACTGTGAGTCCTAAGTAATCAACGACTACTACTGACTGTGCACCATTGATAACACCGGAAATCTCATCTACGATTGGCTGTTTAAGTTCTACCTTTGCCACGATTCATTTACCTCCTTTTAGATTTTCGCATAAAAGACATGAGGTATTTGATTTATTAATCAAAGAAACCCTCCTGCCTGTCGACAGAAGGGTACAAGTCAAAATTCAAGATAAATCTCGAAAATCCCCTCGGTAGGTTCTACGTTTACGCCTTGCGGCACCTACTGTCTTCGGCAATATGCATTGCAATTATATCAAACTATATTACGGATGTCAATTACTTTCCGCAAAACTTTTGCTTGGCGTTTGATAGGTCTTGTAAATAACTGTTTTACTGTAACTGTTTAACTATCTTACTGTGTAATCTTAACCACGTTTAACTTAACGCCAGGTCCCATTGTAGATGTAAGAGTTGCACTCTTAATGTACTGACCCTTTAAGCTAGCAGGTTTTGCTTTATTAATTGCACCCATAAGAGACTGGAAGTTGTCGTTTAACTGCTCGTCTGTGAAAGATGCTTTTCCAACTGGCACATGGATAATGTTTGTCTTGTCCAATCTGTACTCAATCTTACCGGCTTTGATATCGTTAACAGCTTTTGTTACATCCATAGTAACTGTTCCTGCCTTTGGGTTTGGCATTAAGCCCTTTGGTCCAAGGACACGTCCTAAACGACCAACAACACCCATCATATCAGGTGTAGCAACTACAACGTCGAAGTCTAACCATCCCTCGTTCTGGATCTTTGGAATTAACTCCTCGCCTCCAACGAAGTCAGCTCCTGCTGCCTGTGCCTCGTCAACCTTAGTTCCCTTAGCGAAAACTAAAACCTTAACTGTTTTTCCTGTTCCGTGTGGTAATACAACCGCACCACGGATCTGCTGCTCTGCGTGACGTCCGTCGCAGCCTGTTCTAAGATGAAGCTCGATTGTCTCGTCAAATTTAGCTGTAGCATTTTTCTTTACGATAGAGATAGCGTCAGCAACCTCGTACTGCTCTTTCTTATCAAATGCCTTAACAGCGTCTTGATACTTCTTTCCTCTTTTCATGAAAAAATAACCTCCTGGTGGTAATATCGGGAGAGGGCCCTCCCACATTTACGTTTCTTTGTTATTCTAAAATAATACTGTTCAACCGATGTTTTCATCAATCCTCATTAATGATTAACTTTCCTGTCGGTTCGTCAGTTTTAGGGGGTATGTTCTCTTCGCTAAGTTCAAGCTTCGCCCAAAAGGCGGGCTTGCTTTCGCTAATCTCAGAGAACGACCTCACACTAACCTCAGCCTACGCGTTATACGCTTGGCTTCGCTAAGTGTTATTCGGTCACTTCAACACCCATTGATCTTGCTGTACCAGCGATCATGCTCATTGCAGACTCAAGTGAAGCTGCGTTTAAGTCAGGCATCTTAAGCTCAGCGATTTCCTGAACCTGTGCCTTTGTGATCTTAGCAACCTTCTTCTTGTTTGGCTCGCCTGAACCAGACTGAATCTTACAAGCTTTCTTGATTAATACTGGAGCAGGTGGAGTCTTAGTGATGAAACTGAAACTTCTGTCTGCATATACAGTAATAACTACAGGGATAATTAAGTCGCCCTGATCGGCTGTCTTTGCATTAAACTGCTTTGTGAACTCTACGATGTTTACACCGTGCTGTCCAAGTGCAGGTCCAACTGGAGGAGCTGGAGTTGCCTTTCCAGCAGGGATCTGCAATTTAATGTATCCTTCTACTTTCTTTGCCATTTGGAATTGCCTCCTTAATTTGTTTTCTTAACATCTGCGAAACTTACTTCTACCGGTGTCTCGCGACCGAACAGTTCTACATTGATTGTAACTGTCTGCTTGTGATAATTCATAGCTGTGATAACACCGACTGTATCCTTCCAGACACCGCCGATAACGACTATCATGTCACCCTCAGCAAAATCAACTACCACGTTTTCCGTCTTAATACCCAAAGGTCTCATCTCGGCTTCTGTGAGAGGAACCGGTTTGCTTCCCGGACCTACAAATCCAGTTACGCCTCTGGTATTTCGTACAACGTACCATGTATCATCATTCATAATCATATGAATAAGAACATAGCCTGGAAACATCTTCTTGGAAACCTGTTTACGAACACCGTTCTTCACCTCTGTGACGTCCTCCAACGGAACACGTACTTCAAGGATCTGGTCCTCAAGATGTCTGTTTTCGATTGTTTTGTCAATATTAGCTTTGACTTTGTTTTCATAACCTGAATAGGTATGAACTACATACCAGTTCGCTTCTGTCATAATCACTTTGCCTCCGTTTTAAAAATGTAAACCAATAAGGAAATCTACGCCCTGCTGGATACCCCAGTCAAGAAGCGCAATAATAAGACCGGTAACTACTGAAACCGCCAGCACTGCAACGGTCTGTCTGATGACCGATTGCTTCTCAGGCCAGATAATCTTCTGAAATTCAGCTTTCAGACCTGAAAACCAGCTTGTCTTTGGAGCCTTTTCGACTTTTTCATTCTGTCCCATAATGTACTCCTTCACTCAGTTCCTAGACTATTTTGTTTCCTTGTGCATTGTATGAGTTCTGCAGAATCTACAATACTTCTTGGTTTCCATTCTGTCCGGATGAGTTTTTTTGTCCTTTGTCATGTTGTAATTACGACGCTGACATTCTGTGCACGCTAATGTAATCTTTGTACGCACGACTTCCACCTCCGTTTAAATTCTTTGTTGTTTGTACCCTTAAAAAAAGGCATAAAAAAAAGACCTATTTCCAAGCCTGTATACTATATCACAGTTGAGCCGTAACCGTCAATAGCTATTTTAAAATTTATTGTAAATTTTATTGTAAATCCTTTTGAGCAGTGCCACTGTCTGCACATCTTTGTGTGTCCGGATACAATTATATTTTAGAAATTTCACGGACACATCACTAAATATAGTACATTTATCTGAATTTTTCAAGTATTTTGTTGTTGTAAATCCTCAATTATGACGATATAATATATGTGTATAAGTAGATTTTGATGATTAAAAATTTTACATAGCTTATCATAGTTGCAGTTAAGCATTATTAATCGCAGCTATACAATATAATATTTAAAGGATTACCATTTAACGGATTAAACGATTTTCACGGATGAAAGGAGGGGTCTTTATGGCAAAGATAGACAGTGCCTACGCTTACTATGCCAGCACATATGCCAATAAAGAGGTATCGCGCTACGATTCGCACAAGAAAAGCGACCTGCGCAAGATATACAACAGAATAATAAAGACAAATAAAGAGTCCCCTCTGTACAAGATTTCCAATATGTCCGAGGCCAAGAAATATGCTATCGATATAAAGGAAAGCTCTAAGGCTATCTTAAATGCCGTGGATTCGCTTTCTGATAAATATGCAGGCTCCTCTGACTCCTTCCAGAAGAAGGTTGCGGAGTCATCTAATGAGGATGCTGTAGGTGTGCGCTACGTGGGTGATGGCTCAGAGAATAAAGGGGCAGACGGCTTTGATATAGAGGTCAGACAGCTCGCCGCACCACAGGTCAATACCGGCAGCTACTTAGACAGCAATGCCCTGTCATTTATACCGGGCAGCTATTCCTTTGACATAAATACCAATGCATCATCCTATGAGTTCCAGTTCGGAGTGGGCACCGGTGAAACAAACGGCGAGGTGCAGGACAAGCTCAAGAGGCTCGTAAACGCATCCGGTCTTGGCATCGAGGCAGACATAGTCCATGATGACTCAGGCAAGGCAGCGCTTCAGCTTAAATCAATGCAGACAGGTCTCAGCGAGACTGAGGATTCTCTCTTTAGTGTGGCTCCGTCAGCTAACGCAGAGTCCATAAGCATGATGAAGCAGCTGGGTATTGATAAGGTATCCTCACCTGCCCGCAACTCTGACTTTTCGCTGAATGGCGCTGCGCACTCATCCTTGTCAAACACCTTTACCATCAATAATGCCTTTGAGCTCACGCTCAAAAAGCCAACCACGGATACAGGTGCCGCAGCCATCGGTTTTAAGACCAATTCCGATGCAGTTGCCGACAATGTGCAGACTCTGGTTGACGCATACAATAAGATGATAGATGTGGCAGATGATTATTCAATGACCGACTCTGCAGATGCCACAAGGCTGCTTCGGGATATAAGCTCCATCACAAAGGGCTCACAGTCAAAGCTTTCCTACATCGGTCTCATGACAGACGATGACGGCAAGCTCACTATCGACCGTGATATTCTCGCGGGTGCGCTTCGTCCGGACAGAGCTGACGATACCTTCAACACTCTTACAGCACTAAAGGATGCAATAGGTGACAAAGCAAACTCTGTGACAGTCAACCCTATGAACTATGTGCAGAAGGTTGTTGTGGCATATAAGAATCCGGGGCACAATTTTAACACACCATATATCTCGTCAATTTATTCAGGCATGATGCTTGACAGCTACGCATAAACGGCTGTTGTACCAAATCAGTACAACAGCCGTTACTTTATATTCAAAAGATAATCTCACACCAATTGTTCCTTATGTATCATTACAAATATTTCACATATTCAAGCGCGTGCTCTCTAATATAGCATCTCTTAAATGCCGCAAATCTTGACTCTCTCCTAATCAAAGCCTGCAGCTTTCTCAAAGCAAACACTGAATTTGAATTTTGATTAAGCTCATCCAATGTATCATATAACTTATTCATTTCTTTATTCAATTCATTAAAACGGAACGCACTTTTATATACTCTCATCCCGCTATTTTTTATGTTAAAAACCTCTGTCACAAGCTCAGCCGTCATTTCTGCATCATAGTCATCCGTTTCTTTTGCAATAACCTCTGTGTTGCCATCATGCAGTCTGAAGTAAATCCTTTCCTCCGGGTCATAGACACAACAATCAATTATATGATTATCATACTTCCGCTGATTTTTCACACTATTGCAGTGCCCGCATGCCAAAAATAAATTATTCCAGTCAAATCTCAACTCTTTATTTTTACCATCAAAATGAGGCTTCAAATGCTCAACCTGGGGATCTTGTAATTTATCTATTTCACATATATAACACTTATTATTGAAATCACTTATCAGGCGTTCAACGACATCCGGTTTATTATAACTTCCATTTATTTTTTCCTTCTCAGTAACCAGAGATTCCGGTGTCGGAAAACTTCGTTCCACTTTTACCATACTAGACCTCCCTGTTCCTGAGTTTCGCCCTCAGCTCCTGATACTCTGTGGTAAGGTTTAATGCCAGATAATCCGGTATTTCATCAAGATATAATTCAAGATCAGCAATTTTTTCATAATCATCTGCATTGAGTTCTGCTTTTTGTGATAATTGTTTATATTGTTCAAATTTATTTCTCAATTCATCTGACAGCTCATCAGTGTTAAAATACCCCTCAACAATACCACTATAAGGTACATCTGATAAGCCTTTTTCAACAAGTGTTCTGCTCTCAAGATCATAAATAACTGCATTCTCCAAAGAATTTAAAACAAAAGGTGAATGTGTAGTAACAATAAACTGAATATTAGGAAACAGCCCAACTAAAACCGGCAATATTTTTTTCTGTAATTCAAGATGCAGATGAGTTTCTATTTCATCAATTAATACAACACCCTCCATTTCAAAATTAGTTCTAAGACCTGATTTAGCCTCCATTCTCATAATTAAGTCATTAATAATATCCAATATTGCAGCATAACCGCGTGACATTGTATTAAAATCAAACGGCTCTCTATTGGATTCATGTATAGAAAATTGAAATGTCTCATCATTAAATTTAAGCTTAAGCTGACCATCATCGAAAATAGATTGTAGTATTTTTTCAAACTGCTTAAACCAATCATCTATTCTTTTTGACTTTTCACTATCTTTGGTAAATGCCTGTGTTGCCTTTAAATCAACAAGATATTTTGCGAGCTTTACTCCGGGATTGTCATTAATATTGTAATGATCCTCAAGCTGTATTTTCTCTATATTTTTGTATGGTTCAACCTGAAATTCTCTTTCGTCTTTATAATATGCAAAAATAAAATTCCCCTGATTAAATTTATTTTGCATATCAGTCATAGAGTCAAAGACTGCTGTTGCGCCCATGTTACTTGATTGAGAACTCTGCATAATTGCATCGAAATAAGTAACTAAAGACTCCAAAACACTCGTTTTCCCACTGCCATTTTTTCCTGTTAAAATCAAATGCTTTCTTTTATTTTTATCCAATGGAATTGTAATATTTTCTAAATGACGTACTTTTCTTATTTCTATTTCTGTTAAAAAAGTCTGTTTCATAATAATTTCACCTCGCAAATTATTTAATAACATTTAAAAGCATCCGCTTTATTAAGTATAGCTGATTTCCAAATTAAATACAATGCAGAAAAAAACGGCTGTTGTACCAAATCAGTACAACAGCCGTTGCTTTATATTTTTTATAAAAGTGGCTGCAGATCTCCCACCATTTTTTCCTCCAGCGTCCTGAGCCTCTCGGCAATTGCCACACTCTTTGAATCTGCATCGCGATATTCATTGAGACTGCCGCTGATTGTCTCTATGCCCATATTACAGCCCTCCGTCAGTAGCTTTGCCGCCTGGGACTGATCATCATTCACCGCCATCTTCATTGCAGTCTGCAGCTTCGCAGCCATCTTTGCAAACACACCCGGTTCCTTAATATCTGCACCTGCTTTGTCAAGCATATCCCTGCAATCCACTGACAGCCCGGTGTGCTCATCATAGTACTTGTCTATCAGCTCACGAAGCTGCTTGTCATCTGTGTGTTCTCTTATATCGTCCATGCTCTCAAGTGCCATCTTACAGCCCGCTATGCAATCCTGAAGCAAGAGCACCGAATCATGATTTTCAATATTTCTGCTCATAAAAACCTCCATACTTCTTTTCTATCAGTATGTAGGTTTTCATGAAGAAATATTCACTTAATGCTTTTTAAATTTTTCTGATACAAGAAATCCAATACCTGCAAGCACAAATACCACCGCCAGCACGACCATTGGAACACTATCTATATATCCAATATCAGTGGAATACCCCAAAGTTGCCAAACTAAGGTAAGTCAGATGTAGATTAATCTGATCCACCGCAAATAATAATGCTGCTGTCAGCCAACAAATTGATGCTGCAATTTTTTCACTCTTCATATGTATTCTCCTTTAATTATTGCTTTCTCAGATATCCTCTTTAGTTTTTACTATATTACTTCACAATCGGAAACTCCAGTTTAACCCAAAACATCCCATGTTCTCTTTTAAAGCTCATGGTTCCATTCATGCGCTGCATCATCGCTTCCACGCTCTTAAGCCCTATCCCGGCACTTTTAAGAAGCGTTTTATTGTCACATACACCATTGCCAATTTCAACGCTAAATGTTTTTTTCGTAAAAGCTGTTTTCATAACAACAGGCTTTTTATTGTCCGCATATTTATATATATTATCCGTCAGATTGGAAAATATTCTGGTCAAAAATGCCATATTAACAGCAACCTTTACCTGCATAAAGCTTATTCCTTCTGCATCAACCTCATAATTGCTTTTCATAAGCTGAGCACACACATCTGAGAGGTAATCTCCAAATATATACTCAACATCCATTGATGCATCCAATTCAACAGGTCTTTGTGAACCGGCAATTGAGAAATCCAGCAGATTGTCTACCTGAGACCTGATATCCAACACCTTTTCACTTATAAAATTAAGATTTTTCATATTCTCGGCATATGCTTCGTTCTCCAGCTTCATTACATCAACATATGTCATAACACCAGTCAGCGGCGTACGCAGGTCATGCGCCATATTACGCATCAGGTCATCCTTTTCCTGCCGTGCTTTTTTTTCCTGTTCCTGTGATGCTTCAAGCTCCGTTTGATAGCCCGCTATAATTTTTCTGATGCGTAGATACACAAATACGATTCCCAGCATAAGAGAAAATCCCACATCAAAGACCATTAAAGCTATATAATATTTTATCGTAAATCCTGTATATATAAATACTCTCGCTTCTATATCGGCGAACTGAACAGGCAGCTCATAGCTTCCTGTAAATCGGTAATCATACATATTTTTAGCCGGAGATATAAGCTTATCTACATTTGATTTATTGTATATTACCTTTCCCCTTTCCTGAACACTATAAAACGCAACATCATGCTCCGACATCCATTCATCATATTGCTCGACATCTGTAGTACTTATATCATTATCCGTCACATACTGTTGAAACTCATCTATATATGGCTTTTCATTATCGTATATTAAATGAGATGTACCTTCAATATAATTGTTCAGCAAATCAATTCCCAGATAGTATAATAGTCCAAAAACAACACATGTCCCTATAATCGCAATTGCAAACGTCAAAGACAGCCTTTTCTTTACCCTCTTTAAATCATCTCTCAAAGCGGTATCCTCTTCCCCATTCTGTGTGTATGCATGCATCGCCACATGCTTTTATAAGCTTATTCCTAAGATTTTTAATGTGTACCATAACAGTATTCTTTGCATTATATGTAAAAACCTCATCCCACACCATCTCGTATATCATCTCAATCGTATATATCCTGTCAGGATTTTTCATCAGCAATTTTAGTATCTCATATTCTTTTCCTGTTAATTTTATCTCATTATCATTAAACTCAACCTTGTTTCGATTCGTAAACAGTTTAAGTCCATCTGTCTCTATAGATTCATCCTTGTTTGTGCGATTTGCACTTCCGCTGTCATATACCCGATATCGTCTGATAAGAGCTTTAACCTTTGAAATAAGCTCCATGTTTGAAAATGGCTTAGTCATGTAATCGTCACCGCCCACTTCAAGCCCTTCCAACTTATCCAGCTCTTCCGATTTAGCTGACAAAAACAATATCGGGACGCTGTATCTTTCACGCATTCTCCTGCAAGTTTCAATGCCATCTAACTGTGGCATCATTATATCCATTATTACAAGGCTGAACGATTCATCTATTTTTTCCAAAGCCTCCATACCGTTTTGTGCAATTACCACACTATAATGCTGCAATTCGAGAAGCTTTTTTATGCCACTGTATACTGTTTTATCATCCTCAACAACAAGAATTTTGTCCATTATATGCTCCTATCATATTATACATGTTTATTATATCAAAAAGATTATACCACATAACCGCTCCTAATTACTCCTTAATGTGCGCAACCCCTTATTAGCATAAATGCAGCTTCCAATCATAGTTATTAAAATAATGCTAATTTCCAAAAACCCGATTCTATACACAAATTGCCAGATATTCATTTCAAAGTTCCATATATCAAGTGAAAAGCTTTTTTGAAAATTTGAAATCTCACAAAATTCAACAAAATATTTGAAAATATTGACAGAAAATCTATTAAGCAGTCCCAATGTCAATATTCCTGCACCCACAAGCGCCGGAACAGTTATCATCAAAATCTCATATAACAGAATTTGAATTGTCCTAAATTTCCTCTGTCCAAGTGTATTGTATATTGCAATCATTTTTGAGTGCCCTTTAAGCCATAAAACGGTCAGTAACGACATAACCACAACACATACAATATACATAACGCTCAAGGTCACACTTGTCATACTTTTTAACATTGATATTACATCTGTCATTTGCAGTTCCTCATTCAAAACCTGATTGACAACTGCCGAATTCGGAACATTTTGAAACATTTTACTCATATCATCATATAAAAGTGATGTACTTTTATAGTCTGTGCTGAAAAAATTCATCCCATAACAGCTTGCTTCATTGTTTAATTCTACATATGAATTATAATCAGTGAATACTATACTGTCAGCTACTTCTTTATAGTAGCCATCGCTCACCTGTGTCTTTGGAGTATTTATTACAGTATAAATCCCAATTACCTTAATACTGATTGTATTATTTTCATACTGTATAGATACATTACTGCCAATTGACAGGTTATTTTCAGAGGCGAGCTTATCGGATATCATTGCCCCTTTATCACCTGACATCGGATATTTTCCTTTTGAAATTTTAAAGATACCACTACTGAAATATTCATTGTAAGAAGTATTTATGTTTCCACTGACATATATTTTATTTTTCTCAAAATCACTTTGTTTTTCTGTATATGGTACATTTTCAAAATCTACCGCTTCACATATAATATCACTTGTAAATGCGTTATTATATCCTACAACATTTTTATTATTATCTGCATATTCTAAAATATCTTTCCAATCATCTAAAGTAGAAAAATCGTCTAATTCAACAAGAACACAACATCCTGCCATATCTGCAAAAGATTTGTAAAAGCTCTCTATTGCCGAATCTAAAAATGTTGCAATTCCGCAAAACAGTGTCAGTACAAATATGCAAATAGCAATTAGTATATTCCGCCCCGGTCTCCCTAATAATTCTTTGCATGCCTGCCACCATTTATTCCTCATCGTCATCTCCCATTTCATAGCAAATATCACATTTTTTCTTTACATAATCCGAGTGGGTTACTACTATAACACATCTGTCCTGTTCATGAGCTATCTGCTGTAACAATTCGACAATTTTTCTTCGATTTTCTTTATCCAGATTTCCTGTAGGCTCATCTGCCAGAATATATTTTGCATCTGTTATCAACGCCCTCGCTATTGCAACTCTTTGCTGCTGTCCACCTGACAATTCCGTAACCTTTCGGGTTATCTGACTATCATCAAGTCCAACCATTACAAGGCTGTCTCTACACATTTTAATCAATTCTTTTTTGGGTACATCAGGTAAGCTTATCTGGGCTGCAACCATTACATTTTCAAGGGAAGTCATATAATCAAATAACTGATAATCCTGAAAAACCAATGCTATACTGTTTTGGCGCAGTTTTCTTCCACCAATATTTTGTATATTTTCTCCATCCAGCAAAATCTCACCCTCATCCGGTTTTTCTAAACCTGCAAGTAACGATAAGCACGTTGTCTTTCCTGAACCTGACGGACCAAATATTCCATACATTTCTCCTATTTCAAATCTGTATGTAACTTTATCCAACACATGCACAATTTCCTTCTTAGATTTATATGCATACGATACATTAATCATTTCCAACATATTTACCACTATCCCTTCGAATTTAACAGTTTCTTTGCATTTTCTTCAACAGTTGTTACAACAGGCAGTACCATAAATGCAATCCAATTAACCAACGAAATTATTAATAGAATTATAATGTTTTTCAGAGTAAAAAAAGCACTCATTTCTATACGTACCTCAAAGCCTTGAAATATTCCGGGTGTATCATATCCACCTATAGCTCTGTCTGTACTATTAATTATGACATTTTTACCTATACCACTTATAATGCTACATATGAAATTGCCAAGCACACAGTATAATAGCAGACCCAAAAGCAAACCACTAATTGCATATATCATTCCTATAAATGCAAATCTACCTATACACCATTTTCTTGACCTTCCGAGTACCATAAAAAGTCCCGTATCTTTTTGGTATTGGATAGTATAAAACGAGAAAACGATTAACAAAATAATTTCACCCATTATAATTATCATCCAGCAAATTATTTTTGATGTTTTTCCCATCAATCCTACGACTTTACATTCTGAATCGAGATAATTGGAAGTATTATCATATATTTCCACATTATCTCCATACATTTTCTTTAACTGGGTTTTTACTGCATCTATATGCTCTATCTTATCAATATACACTTCACTTCCCGTTGACGCGGTGTATTCTAACCCCAGTAACTCTACAATATAATCATAATCTACATATATAGAATTATATGGACTATGTATGTATACCGAGGTTCCCTCTTCATTTGAGTCATATATTTCGAAATCACTGTCCACTTTATAAATTCCGCATATTTGTAAAGACGTTACCTCCGATTGGTCTCCTATAGTATATTTAACTTCATCCCCCACCTTAAGGTTATTTTTTTTCGCATATCGCTGTTCTACAATAATTCCTTTATTTTTATAGGTTGGAAATTCCCCTTCAATAAGAGATACATTTTTTTCCCATGAAAACAGGCTATATTGCTGCACATCCATATTTGCAATAATCACCATTTTGTCAGCCCGATTGCTCACATCTTTATTCTCCGGATCTATTCCTTTATGTTCCTTTACATTCTCTGTATCCACCGGGTCTGCAATCAGCTCTCTCCATGCCCCAAGTCCTGTAACATATTTTACTTTTCTGATTTCATCATAATCACTCTTTGTAAAACCTCCATTATCATCCTCAATTACTAATGCGGCCCCATTATATAAATATGCATCTCTCTCAGATTTTTCTGAGGCATTGCTTAATAGCAGGCCAATAATTTCACCCAGGATTATAGTCGCGATGATTAGTATGATAATCAAAGATTTTATTTTATTTCGTTTTATATATATAATAGCTGTTTCTATCATATCCCATCTCCTCAATTATTTTACTATTGCCGTTTCAGATATCCTTTTAAGTTTTTGAATTTCAATATCGGTATCCGAGAAAAGATATTTACCATTCATATACACTAGATTTGCAACTGCTTTATCATCCTTATACAAGGTAATATAACCATCATCGTTCCATTTCCAGATTCCCGTTTCAACCTTATCAGTATTCTCTATCTCCATTTCATATTCACCCTGTTTTTCATCGTTATCATGTATAATGGCTAATTTATTGGTACTCTTAACATTTTGATACTCTGAAAAATCAAAAGTTCCATAATATAGTTTCACTGTCAGATGATTTTTTTGCTGTAATATGTTATATGTAATTAATACACTGATTACACAGACACAAGTGACAATCGCTGCGCAGATAATAATCTGTTTTCTATTTTTTTCCACTACATACTTCCCCCTTCTTTATTGTTTAATCAATGCCGGCTTTATTCTAACCGTTTCTATCATATCCCATCTCCTCAATACTACCAGACATTAAAAAAAGCCATAGACATCTATGGCTTTACAATACTATATACATATAAAGAATTAGCTGAAAAATCATTTAAGAATTATAAATAATTCTAAAGAAACCTAAAGATTCACATACCCATTTTTTATACTATAAACCTGGTCACACAGAATTTCTATATCTTCCTTATGGTGACTTGTTATAACCATAATAGCAGGTTTTTTATTCACATATTCCCTAAACATTATTCTCATATCCTGAACAGACTGTTCATCCAGTGCGTTCATTGGCTCATCCAAGAGCAATACCTTAGGCTCTTCCATAAAAGCCTGAGCTATTGCCAGCTTCTGCTTCATGCCTAACGAAAACTTACGATAAACCTTTTTGGAATCCGGCTCAAGTCCCACCTGTTTGAGAATTTCATTGATTCTTTCTTCTCCTGTTTCCTTATTAATTTTTGCCAGTAAAAATAAATTTTCCTTTGCAGTATACTCCGGCATGAAGCCTATGCAGTCCAGCACTATTCCAACATCCTTTGCATACTGTCCTTTTTTCAGAGGGATGCCTGCGTATTTTATTATTCCATCCGACGGCTCCATTAACCCGGTCATTATCTTCAATAAAACACTTTTTCCACTACCGTTTCTTCCAACGAGACCATATATTTTCCCAGATTCCAATTTTAAATTGACATTTTCCAACACGGTCTGATTTTTAAAATTCTTTGATACATTATCCAGCTCTATATTCATATATTTTCTGCCTTCCACTTACGTAAAATTATATCCTCTTGTTTATTTTTTAACATTACAACAACACCCAATACTATGACCAGACACTCTGCCATTTGAAATACCATACACTCAGGCTGAGATGTCATATGCGAAATATACAGCCCCTGTGTAAGCGGCAGCCACGAAAATAATGTTCCTGCCACAATATGGTATATAATAATTATTATAAATCCAATATGTTTATCTCCGGCTTCATGTAACCAGCATAAAAATACCAGTAGTAACAATACTATTGTCTGTAAAATCATATTACTCATTTCAATTATCAAATTTGCATTTATTACCATTCCCGAAATAAATGCTATTACTATCATTCCCACTCCGTAATACAGATAAGTACATACCAGAAATATTATCGCCAAATGCTTCATCCAGCTAATTGCATTTCCTTTTCTCAAGGCATACTGAATATAGTAAAACGAAAAGTTCTTTGTCAAAAAATAATACAATAAAGCCCATATTGGCATTTGATAAAACAGATATAGCAGTAAAAAAATATCAAGATTTTTAAATCCGGCAAAATAGTCTGTTACGCCTGACATATATTGTTTTGAAACAAATCCGTATATGCTCCATATAACAACTGCTGCCATAAACGTAAACCCATAATATGACTTAACACATATTGCAATCAGTCTTATAAAACAGTTTAGTATAACGGCTCTATAAAATATAACCATTATTACAAACGCAATACTTACAAACCAATAAACAATATAAAAGCTATATGTTTTTACATCTGTGACCATCAAATGGGCAATCCATGATTTTCTTCCAATGAAAGAATCTTTAAAGCTTATCCTATTGCTGATAACAACATTTATAAGCAGACACACAATACTACAGATATTAGCTGCCCATCCTGTATTTATCAATTTGTTAAATAAAATGGTAATACAACCAAGCAGCCAGTAAAATAACAATAAGTTTCCAAATAGCTGATACACATTTATCACATGAAGCATCTGCGACTTAACATTATAAAAATTATTTACAACAGCAATCATATTAATTACCACCCACTGGATAACTACAATGATAACCGCGTATTTGAATGCATACACTACTTCAATGACATTTGCCCTATGTTCACTTCCAATCCGCAATTTAAGATAAAAATTATTCTGTGTAACCGCCAATAATCCGGCAATGCTCCATACAATTAAAATCCCGCTGACAAGCAATATTAAATATCTGTCTCCAACGATATTTATAACTGCATTGGCATATGAATACTCCTGATATCCGGCATCACATTCCATACAATAACGAACATATTCAAATTGCATATAGCTAAAAATAATGAATATAGTTATTAATAAATGAAACCATCTACTTTTCATTATTTTTTACTCCTACCGCAAACAAAATGATACCGGTTAAAATCAATACACCTGACATAATTAATATTATCGGAACAGATGCCCATGCATACCCATTAGGTGCAAATATTAAAAGCAGATCAAATCTGTTATCCGGTATCAATATTGCCATGGCTATGCAAAGGACAAATGGCAGTATCAGCGTCAGAAAAGTGTTTTTAATCCACGCCGATATGCCGATTGCAAATGTAGCAAATGTAACTCCTGCCAATAAAACGAACGCACCAAGTAAACAAACATATGCTATAGTATTCGAGGCTGCCAACTTAGGATAAAACATAATAACTGTCTCTCCCTCTTTTATATTTAAGTAAGCCTTAGTTCCATACTCAAAATATAAATGCAGACAATATACAGCATACGGAATAAGCAAACCCAAGCCGCCAAGTATTGCGTTTTGTATTAATGTTACAGCAACATACCTTTTTCTTGACATTTTTTGCAGGCGCAGCTTCAAATATCCGCTTCTATATTCTCTGACATATGATATTCCCATAGGAAGTGCTGCCAGTATCGGAAAGAGGATTCCATTCCAGCCACTGCTTCCGGACCCCATACTAAGTATCAATCTGTATATCATATGGTCAGAATAAGCAGTTGCAGTTCTATATGTATATGCGTAATTTGCTTCTTCATAAAGGAGCAGTCCTATAACAATGGAAATAATAAACCCCGAATACTTTTTTATATATAGCATATTTTTCTTCATTATCAATTCCTCCTTCTTTTGTGACTATAATGGTTTTCTATAGATATCTATATAATAATCATATCTCAACAGTCTAAAGAAATCAGAGGAAAAATCTTTATAATTCTAAAGATTTCTGAAGTTTGTAGTTCAGTTCGTAATCGGAAATCGCAATTTTACATAAAAGCAGTTTTCTTTTGTTTCGCAAATTGCTCTGCCATGCATACGTCTCATCAACAGCTCAACATTTTTTAGTCCTAATCCTGTACTCTCTAATAAGCTTTTTTCCTTACACACCGTGTTGCTTATGCATATTTCAAATATATTTTTGGAATATACTGTTTCCATGACTACTTGCTCATCAATATCAGCATACTTGCAAATATTATTAGTAAGATTACTAAATATTCTTGATAGTAAACTTCCATTTACAGCAACTTTAACTTTTTCCCAATAAATGCCATCAATATTAACACAAAAACCATTCCGGCTTATAATGGTATGCATTTCAGAAAGATAATCTCCTATTGCATATTCTACGAAAGAAGGCTCGTCCAAATGTATATTCTCGTCTGAACTTGCAATAGAAAAATCCAGTAACAGATTTGAAAGATCTCTTAATTCATTAACTTTAGATGTCAGAATATCCAAATTTTTGTTAATGCTCTCATTTGATTTGTTTTGCAATTTTAAGATATCAATGTATGTCATCAATCCCGTTAATGGTGTTCTTAAATCGTGAGCCATATTTCTCATCAATTGATCTTTTTCATCTCGTGCTTTCCGTTCCTGCTCATGTGCCTTACCAATATTTACTTTATAATCTTTTATGATATTATTAACACCTCTATAGATCACATAAGCTCCGCTTAGGATTGATATTACAAAGCCTAAAATTATGACTCCTAAATAATACTTTTCAGTATATCCGGCATATATATACACATTAGCCTCTCCGTCAGCAAAATTTACCGGTAATTGATATTTAGCAATTTTTCTACTATCATACATGTTTTTCGCTGATACAATAAATTTATCTACATTCAATTTACTATATACAGCTTCCCCATCTTTTTCTATACTGCAAAACAAAACACAATGATAATCCATCCATTCATCACATTCCGATATATCTGATGCGGCTATATTATTCTGAGACACATACTGTTGAAATTCCTGAACATATGGAGATTCATGGTCATAAATATATCTTGAATTATTAAAAAAAAGAGTAAGACCATTTATCCCTATGCCATATATCCCCCCAAATATACAGCACGATAATATTATTGCACCAAATATAATTTGAACTGCCTTTACTGCTTTAAAATCACTTTTCAAATTTGTATCCCTTTCCCCATATAGTTTCTATGACAGCCCGGTTGCATATTTCATAGAATTTATTCCTTATGTTTTTTATGTGTACCATAACTGTATTCCCCGAATTATATGTATACAGCTCTTCCCAAATATTTGAATAAATCACCTCAAGTGTATATATTCTATCAGGATGTTTTGCAAGCAATTTGATTATTTCATACTCCTTTCGTGTAAATTTAACACCTATGCCATTCACTTCTACTCTATTCTTATTTTCGTATATCCTTATATCTTTTCTGTCTATATATTCATTTCCTGCATTGTCATCAATTATTTCTCTATCATATACATTTCTACGCCTTAATAATGCCTTGACTCGCGATATAAGCTCCATATTGGAAAACGGCTTCACAAGATAATCATCACCGCCCACTTCAAAGCCTTGCATTATATCTATTTCTGATGATTTTGCAGTAAGAAATAAAATTGGGACACTTGATTCTTCCCTCAATTTTTTGCAGGCATCTATACCTGATAACAACGGCATTATTATATCCATAATAACCAGGCTATATGTTTCATCGAATTTCTTTAAACCGTCCACACCATTTACAGCAATATCAACATAATATCCCTGTAATTCTAATAATGTCTTTATTCCATTACGAATTGTTTCATCATCCTCGACTATTAATATCTTGTACATCTTATATCCTCAACTTTGATTAAATTCAGTAAAAAATCCATATATACTTAAAAAGCAGTTATCCCTCTATCTTTTAAATATTCATATATCTGATCATATGTCACCAGCGATACATTTCCCATTTTTCCGGCTTCCTCAATACACCCTTGGGTAAATCCTTTTTTTGCGAATAAAAATAAATGCACATTCTCATATCTAAATAATCTGCTTCTCTTTTTCAGCTTTTCGAGCACTTTTACATCCACATTTTCATTTATCCACTTACATTCTCCAAACAATGCAGTGCTTTTATCCTGATCACCCATTATATCAATTTCTGTCTGTATTCTCTCTTGTGGATCCGTTCCCCACCATCGTCCAAGATTGCTAAATTCCACAGGTGCTTCCCCATCAAGCAGCAATTTCCACAGATATTGCATACATATTTCTTCAAATATCCTGCCCATATAATCTGACAGATTTGGAGCAATTCTTTTATACGCAAGTTCTGTTGCCCCTCTGCTAATGATAGAATTATTATCAGGTATAAACCGATACCAGAATCTAAACATATTATCAGCTATTGCATATATTGATTTTCTGGACTCCTTTTCGCCATATGGAGTTTCTTTCCGTATTAAGCCAAGATTAATCAGATTTTTCATATACTGTGAGCATACACTTGTCGTTTCGCCTATCTTGGTTGCGATTTCCGACATGCGGGAGCTGCCTGTTGCTACTGCTGTTATTATTGCATTATATACAGCAGGTTCACGGACTTCCTGCTTTAACAGATTTTCAGGTTCCTCGAAGATTGCTGATGCGGGGTTGAGGAACACATTTTTTATATTGTCCTCTACACTCATGCTGTCATTCATCTGTAAAAGATATTGCGGAGTACCACCAACAATACCATATATCAGAGCCATATCCTCTGCTGAAAATCCGTTGAAATATTTGCAGCTATCCTCAAAATCAAACGGAAGTATTTTCATCTGGGCGGTTCTTCTGCCATACAAGGGTGCCTTATATGCCAGCACATTATCTTCCATGTAAGACATAGATGAGCCACATAATATAAGCATCATTTTAGAATTATCTTTATTTTTATCAATAAGCATCTGCAAGGTTGAAGCCATGCTTTTCGAAGCTTTTGCCACATATGGATACTCGTCTATGACAAGCACAAGTCTTTCATTTTCACATAATTTAAATACATATTCTATTGCAGCCTGAAATGACACAAATGAAGTCCCCGGCATTATTCCTGAAGCATATTCCATGATTGCCTGACTAAAGTTCTCCAGATTCTGCTTTTCGTTGCTCTCTACTCCCATAAAATATATTGCTTTTTTATCCTGTATAAAATGGCTTATGAGAGCTGTCTTCCCCACTCTTCGTCTGCCGTAGATTACTGCGAATTCAAATTTATCCGAATTATATAATCCGTTTAAAGTTGCAAGCTCTTTTTCTCTTCCTATAAACATAGCTCTTCTCCCTCCATTTCTATACACAATATTTTATTACTTATATATGATTTAGTCAATCGTAATTTAGTTAATCGTAAATAACTAAATTACGATTGACTAAATATTTATCTCACATTTCGCGTACACAAAAAAGACGGCCGTCCCGGTCCCCACCGGTTCAGCCGTCTTTATAATAAATTTCAATGTTATGCTTTTATATTTTACTCTTATTTATACTTTTTTACTAACTTTTATACTTGTTTGGATTTAGCATCTACTGCTGTGCAAGCACTGCCTGTACATCAGCCTCTGTAGCGCATGCCATTACCTTGTCTGCCAATGCCTTGCAGTCTGCCATGCTGCTGTCTGCGATGGTCTTTCTGGTCTTGAGCACACTTGTGGCACTCACTGAGAACTCATCAAGTCCGAATGCGAGTAACAGCGGAATGAGCTTTGGATCTGCTGCTGCCTCTCCACACATGCCTACCATGATACCCTCTTTCTTACCGCACTCGATGATACGCTTGATTGCGCGAAGCACTGCCGGATTGAAGGCTGAATAAAGGTATGCTACCTTTGAGTTTCCACGGTCTACTGCCATTGTGTAGCCTGTCAGGTCGTTTGTTCCGATACTGAAGAAGGCTGCCTCTTTTGCGAGCACATCTGCCATCATGCAGGCTGCCGGTGTCTCCATCATGATACCGATTTCGAGGTTCTTGTTGTATGCAATGCCCTCTGCATCAAGCTCTTTCATGATGTCAGCTACCATTGCCTTTACACTGCGAAGCTCATCTACACCTGTCACAAGCGGAACCATTATCTTTATCCTGCCGAATGCACTGGCTCTCACAAGTGCACGAAGCTGTGTATTGTAGATGTCTGTTCTCTGGAGGCAGAATCTGATAGCTCTGTAGCCTAAGAATGGGTTGTCCTCTTTCTCCAGGCCCAGATATGGGATTTCCTTGTCTCCTCCGATATCGAGTGTACGGATGATGACAGGCTTGCCCTTCATTGTCTCTGCTACTGATTTGTACGCCTCAAACTGCTCTTCCTCTGTAGGAATTGTGTCTCTGTCCATGAAAAGGAACTCTGTACGGAAAAGTCCTATTCCCTCTCCGTCACACTCTACAGCCTTCTTTGCGTCCTCTGGCTTTCCGATATTACATACAAGCTCTACCTTTGTGCCGTCTGCTGATACTGTTGGCACACCCGCAAATTTCTTTAAGAGTTCTTTCTCTTTTTTGTATTCCTCAAGCAGCTCAGCGAATTTCTGCTCTGTCTCAGCATCAGGGTTTACGATTGCCTCTCCGCTTGTTCCGTTGAGTACCACTCTGTCACCATTTTTGACAGATGTGCAGATTCCGTCAATACTGAGAACTGCTGGGATTTCCATAGCTCTTGCAAGTATTGCTGAGTGGGAGGTTCTGCCGCCCACCTCTGTGAGTATTCCTGCGATATTCTCTGCCACGATACCTGCTGTCATGGATGGTGTCAGGTCATGTGCCACAAGCACTGTGCCTGCCGGAGCTGCTGAGATATCGTAGTCCTCGATTCCAAGCAGAATCTTAAGGATTCTGGCCTTGATATCCCTGAAATCTGTCGCTCTCTGCTGCAAAAGCTCATCCGGTATCTGTGCAAATATCTCTGCTGTCTGCTCAAGCACCTGGTCGAGTGCCTTCTCTGCCGTGATTTTCTCACTGACTATGAGCGCTGTAATCTGCTCCTCGATGGTCGGATCCTGAAGCATCTGGATATGTCCGCGAAGGATATCCGCATCCTTTGCTCCGACTGTCTTTTCCATTCTGTCTGCCATGGCGTTTGTATCATTTACAAATTTCTCAATGGCTCCCTGGAGACGTGCGATCTCAGCGTCTGTATCTGTAATTTTCTTATTCTCAATCACTATCTCATGCTCTTCGATAATGACCACATTTCCGATTCCGATTCCTTCTGAGCCGGCGATTCCTTTGTACATATCACACCTCCGATTGACTTTGCTGGTTGATTAATCTCCGAAGTTGTCTGCCTCGAGCTCTTCCATCTTTGCAAGTGCTGCTTCCTCGTCAGCTCCCTCACACTCGAATGTAATCTCTGCATCCTTCTTGATGCATGCTGCGATGATGTTTACAAGGCTCTTTGCGTTGATTCTCTTGTCACCGAATACGATTGTTACGTCTGAATCAAACTTGCCTGCCTCTCTTGCGATAACTCCTGCCGGTCTCATGTGAAGTCCCTCTGCTGCTTTTACTACCATTGTCTTGCTTACCATAGTTTTGTCCTCCTGAATTTAAAATTATTGGTTTGTTTATTTCGCTCACACATATGATTAACTGTATCGCCCTCTGCTATTCATCAGCCTGTCATATGTCCGTTGCTTTCTATGGTTTTATTGTACTGTGCGGTATGAGTTTTTTCAATATTCCCCAAAATGCAAAATTGCACCATCTCTGGTGCAATTTTGTATTAATGTGATATTTACATAAACAGAGCCCTATATTGTTCCTCAGTTGTAGCTTTGTTTCCTACAACAAGATGCCCCTTCTTCAAGAAAATTATTTCATCCTTAACACTATCCACAAAATCAAGTACATGACTTGAAATTATAACAATACAGTTATGTTCCCTGGCAGACTCAATATATTTTTTCAAGACTATAAGACCAGTTGTATCTACTCCGTTCGTTGGCTCATCCAATAAAATAAGCTTTGGAAAACCTATAAATGATGCTATTATGCCAACCTTCTTCTTCATTCCCAGCGAACACTCAGACAGCCTTGTATCTTTATCGTCTTCCAATTCAAAGTCTGTCAGAAATGACATGATATCTTCTTTATGTTCTCCTCCAAACTTAATATCACACACCATCCGTAAAAATTGTAAAACTGTCTGTTTTGTATTATTTCCAGTCAATTCCAATGCATAACCTATCTGTGATTTACTCTTCCGCAACAATGTATCCTGATCATCAAGCCTTATCTGCCCCTTCATAGGCTCACTTATACCGGAAATCATCTGTATGAGTGTTGTCTTTCCAGCCCCATTAGGTCCCACAAGAGCATAGATTTTTCCCTCTTCAAAACTGTAGCTCAAATCGAATATTCCCTTTTCCTTATCATATTTTTTTGTCAGATTACAAATCTCTAACATATTCATTCCACCTCCTGGCTCCTCGTACATACCACCATGCACATAACAATATATTTATCCCCGGAACTGTAATTGAAAACATTGCCGCATACAATTTCATCATTTCTAAAGTTGTATATCTTTTTTTCATTTTTACATAATATAAAGCAAAATATGTCACCCAGCAAAGTCCACATTCTACCATATAAATCAAAACCATAAAAACGATTTTAACATCATATTTATGTATAAATGCACAAATCAGATATGCCGCAAATACGACAAATTGGATTTTCAGCTCAACCATCATTTTTTTGCACCATAAGCCACTATATTTTTCACCTAAAAGCCTGTACCACTGTCTGTTGCAGATATCCTCTCGGAAAAAATCTTCTATGCATCCGCTCAGTAATATAGCAAAAATGCATGTTATCACAGAAAAAACATTTGCGTTTTGTGAAATATTTATAGCAAGAAAAATATATCCCGCATATATTACCAGAATCATTATTATATTTTGAGATAAACTAATACACCTTTTTTTCGGTTTATAATTAGCTTTTGAGCACACTCTGTTATCATAAGTTGACACTGTATAAACCAGATAAAGGCACATTATTGTATTTATCAAAAATAGAGAAATTGGCGGATGTTTCAGCACCTCCGCCACACCGCCTATACACTTTGTTTTTACTATACGAATGACGATTGCATATACTTCACCGCCTGCAACTATTCCCTGAATAACTGTAAAAAAAATCCAAATAAAATAAATATATGCTACTATCATAAATATTTTCCCGGATATATTTCTGCAATATTTTCTTCTAAATATTAGCAATAGTATATTATTTATTAATATCACAATATTAATAATGCTTATCAGACAATTTAAAATATCACCTGATATATTCATCACTGCAAATACCAACAATAACAGGCTCTCAACCAATATGTTTTTCTTTTGAAACTCAATTACTATTTTCTTTTCCGATTCACCAAGCAGTTTTTTCCACAAGTATGTTTCGCCCTGATATTCTGATATACGGTTGTTCATATATATGTACCCAACACAAAGCATAGCTATAATAATCAAGTCTGAAATGTAATCTAATTTCATAATATTATTTTCTCATTCTTAAATAATTTAGATAAAATGTATACCAAAATAATTGTATATAACAAATTTGATATTACGGTTATTATAACATGATTTATGTTGCCATTGAATAAAAATGTCTCATTCATACATTGTGCACTATTATACAATGGAATTATATAATGTATTAACCTATTACTACCATTTTGATTATACATCCCTGAAATTCCTACAAGGGCAACCAGTATTGTAAGTGGAGCCATAGATGATGATGCTTCTTTAATAGATCTTGCCAATACAGATACTATTGCAGTTAATGATATCATTATTAAAACCGTCGAAATTATAATTATAAATAACCCAAAATAATCATTGATTGAATATACAGAAGTATCAATCTCATCTTGTCCAGTACTTAAAAACGGAAGTGATAACATAGCACCTATAAAACTTGAAATTCCACCTAACACAACAATAATACTTAATCCAAGTATTTTTCCAATTGCCAATTGCTCTCTTTTAATAGGTGTAACTAGTAGTGTAGACATTGTTCCTCTCTCTTTTTCTCCAGCAATTGAATCAGGAGCCACCGATGCACAAATACTAAAAAGCATGGTAATAAGTAACATTGGTAATATCATTGATACAAACTGACCTGTTGAATCTTTTGTTGTCGATAAATCATATATGTCATTTCCAGAATTTACATAAAATACATTTCGAATGCAATCTTTATATTCACTTAATATTGATAACAAAAGCATATATCCTGTATTAGAAGAGTTACTTTGTGAGTTATAATATATCGAAACACTAGGTCCTTGAACATCTTTTTCTGTTCCATTTAAGATGTTCTCTTCAAAATTCTTATCAAAATCTATATATAAATCTAAATTTTTATCCCTTATTTTATTCATATAATAATTTTGTGGTTTATTTTTTTCTTTAAATGAAATTTTATTTTTTAATAATAGTTCTTTAATGTCATTCGGAACATTATTTATAACTACAGTATATTCACTATTCTGTAAAGTACTATATGTATTACTCATCACATTTCCAACTAAAGCATACATTATAAAAATCATCAATCCCGGCATAATAATAGTCGTAAAACATAGTCTTTTATCCGTTAGTATTCGTAATAATTCTTTTTTAACAATAATTAATATTTTACTCATTGGTGTTCTCCCTCTTTACTATAATACACTTCAAAAAAAACATCCTCTAATGATTTTTCTTTTTTTATTCTTGAAATACTATCTTCATATTCCAATTTACCATTTATTACAATGCCTACTCTATCAGCAACTTTTTCAACCACTTCAAATATATGTGTTGAAATTATAATAGTTTTTCCATTTGTCTTTAATTCTTTTAAATAATCAATTACCATTTTCGAACTAACAATATCCAGTCCATTTGTTGGTTCATCATATATAATTATATCTGGATCATGTACTAATGATATTGCAATTGCAACTCGTTGTTTCATTCCTGTAGATAAATTAGAAACTTTCACTTCTGCAAATTTATCAATACCTAAAGTATTAAATAATTCCTTTTTACGCATTATACGTAACTCTGATTTAACACCATATAAATCAGAAAAAAAATCATATAAATAATTTGGTGTAAAAAAGCCATCTAATTTTAATTCACTTGTAAGAAAACCAACCTTACTTCGAATTTTATCAGGTTCTTCCGCTACATTCACCCCATCAATATAGCATTTTCCATCATCTGGTTTTAGTAAAGTTGATAGAATTCTTAATGTTGTTGTTTTCCCTGCTCCATTTGTTCCTAAAAGAGCATATATTTCTCCCTTATTAACTTCAAAAGAAAGTCCATTTAATGCAATATTTGTTCTGCATTGTTGAATTTTTCTCTGCCTTTTCGATATTTTAAATTCTTTTTTTAAGTCTTTTACATTTACCACTATGCTCATTTTTATCGCCTACTTTTTCTTATTACTTGTAATTTTTTAGATATAAAAAAGAGGGCTTAAAAGCCCCCCTTTTTCAATTAATATACCTTTGTTTTTGATGCAACAATAATAATTGCAACAATTACACCGCCTACGATTACATGTAACATCTGCATTCCCTCCATTCTTCTTTTGTCGAAATGTTCATGACCATTTCATTATCTATGTAAATTAATTTTACATACACCTTCATAACATCATAAATAAGATTTAAAAATTTCAATATACTCCCATATATAAAAAATGGTTGCAATAAAATTAAAAATTTATTGCAACCGAACTGTCATAACAACAATGTTTTAGACTCTAGCTTTGCGTCATAAGATTTCCCTTATTTTGCCCAAATTGATTATGTCATAATTATATATATATATTCATAATGTCAATAGATATAAATAATTTTTTTTCACATTTTCATTCGTTATAATTTCATTGAAGATTATTTTAATAAATCGTTCTACAGCTTCAGTTCCACCCCAGCTCTTTCCGGATAGCTGCACAAAGCTCATGAGGTGTCGCAGCCTCCCTGAGCCTGTCAGTCGCTCCATTTTCATTCAGAAGCTTTGTGAAATCATGGAAAAATGCCTTTGTCGTATTGACACTGTCAAAGTTTATCGCAAGCAGAAATATCATGTCTGCCATCCTCTCGCCCCACTCTATCGGCTTGTCGAGACGTATAACAAGTATCTGGCAGCGGTTTACATGCTCAGGCTTTCCGTGCGGTATGGCTATATTGCAGCCCACGGCGGTTGCCTCCACCTTCTCACGCTCCAGCACATCCCTAGCAAACTCGCTCTGCACTATTCCTTTGTTTATGAGAAGCTGGCACGCACGCTTTAAAACATCCTTGCGGTTTTTCGCCTTTTTCTCAAATATGATAAATTCCTCCGACAGCATCTGTGAAAACTCGCTGACCTCCGCGCTCTGTCCGGTCATGAGCTCAAAGCACTTGTTTCTGATATTTTTCTCATCCTGCGCACTGATTAGTGGAGAAACATACAGAAATCTCATATCATTGTGGATATCTGCCTGTGTGTCTATGGTCGAGAGTATGAGGTCGCAGTCATACTCGTCAATATGCTCTATGCGGTCTGACGACAAAATGCTTACTATCCTTACATCCGGCACCCTGTTTTCTATTTTACCCGCTATTATACTGCCGGTCGCATAGCCTGCTGCACCGATTAACACTGCGCGCACTGTCATAGGATTTCTGTGCAGGGCACCTCCCACCTGCAAGGCAATAAATGCTATCTCATTCTCGCTCGGCATGGCGCCTGTGTACTTTTCGTAGTATCTCGATACAGTAAAACATACCGTAAAAAGACTGGCATACGATTGTGTGATATCCGAAAGAAACGGATTGTCTATCTCTATGCCAAAATGAGTCCTCGCAATGGAACCCGGCAAAAAGCTACGCATGCTCTCACGTAGAAGCTCATTTTCAATCAGATTGGCTGCGAGAAGATTTGACAGATACACTATCATCTCATCCTCTATGCTAAGTGCCTCCTCACAGGACATGACAACGCGGTTTTGTCCCTCGGCACAGGAAAAAAGCATTGCCAGATACATGATTTCAGGCTGTGCGAGGCTGATACCGTAATGCCTTTCCAGAAAGCCTGCTGCCTCCCTTGCCATGTTCTCATGCTCTGTCATTATGAATCCATTTTTCTGTACCTGCTGCTCTGTTTCGGTGCCCGCATCCCCATCACTTGCAGCATCACACATTCGGTTCGACAAATCTAACTCATCCGGTTTCAGCTCCTTCTCCACATCCACCCTGAAAAGTGCAATGGCTATGTACTCTGCCAGCATCTGAAATGTGTAATCCGTAAAGATGATATCAAAGCGTCTCTCCACATGATGTATCATGTCAACTGCCATCGACAGATTTACGCTTCTGAAATTATTGGCTATCACCTCGGCCGCGCGTCTTGAAAGCCTGTGGTCATCGGTCTTGATAACCTGCTTATCACTGATTGGATATCTGCAGAAATGCCTCATGGCTTTTCTGATATCAAACTCACTGCCTGTCGCATATATTCCGTAGCCCGCCGTTCTGTGCACCTTAATGCCAAAGAGTAGAAGCTCTGCGTCAAGCTCATTTATATCATCCATGATGACATTTTTGCTGACGTTTAACTCCTCCGAAAAAAGTGCATACGTGTATGTATCCCAGCCACTTAGCAGAATATACGATATGTAGTTCTGTCGCTTCTTCTGCGATACTGCTGCCGATTTTCGCCCTGCCACATCCAGAATCTTTCCTATCTGCGCATCGCTAAAGCACGGCTTCATGCCTTTGCCCGGCTTTCTGTCGAGCGTCATAGAGTTTTGCTCACAAAAATCAGCCACCTCCTTCAGATATGTCTTCACACTTCGCTCTGACATACCTGTGGACGCAGCAAGAGCCTTTGATGTGACAAGCTCATTGTTGTGCTCTGCCAGCTTTTCAATTATCAATAGTCCCTTTTCTGAAAGCATCCCATCACCTCATTCATATAACACCATAATATTATACTAATTGCAGACTCTTCTGTGTTTACTCTTTTTATCTTCTAGAGTAATAATTGCACTTTCGCAATTAATTGCGACTTATCTTGTAAATATTCAAAAATACCTTGATAATGATTAACAATTTCTTTTACAATTGTAAGTCCATATCCATGATCTTCATAATCAGTCTTTGTAGTTTTATTAAAAGTACTTGTATCTACAGGCATTATTAACTCATTAACGACATTAATTAATAAAACTGAATTTTCTTGATAGATAAATAGTTTTACTGTCTGAAGACCATTTTTTAAACTGTATTCAAAAGCATTATCAAGTAAATTGTTTAATATTGTACACAAATCATAATTTTTGATAGGAATGTCATTATTAACAAATCCTTTAAAAATAAGATTGATATTTGGAAATTCATACTTTTTTTGTAACAATATTGCATTCACAAGAACATTTCCGGTATCAACAATTGCTGTAGTTTGTTTTGATACATAATCGTTAATTTCATGCATATAATTTGTGGCTTTATCTATATATCCACTATCTATTAAATTGCCTAAAATATTAATATGATTCTTCATATCATGTTTGAGTTTACGAATTTCAATATTATTTTTTTTAACTTCATTATAATATCCTTTCAAAAAATCCACATATTGTTTTTGTGAATACAATTCCCTTAAATTTAAATTCCTAGCAGATGAAGAAAGCATATATGCTATTATTATTCCTATTGAAACAATACATAACATTGCAAATAAATTTAAAAAGTCATCATTAATTAAGTTTTGGTTAAGATGAAAAAGTGTTAGTACAATACATAGAATTCCAGTATATACGCATAAAAATATCTTGTTTGTAAATGATAAGCTAAAATTATAATGAATTTTCATCTTCACAATCAAAAAAAATATAATTCCTAATATCAAAAATACTTTTATCATATTTTTTTCTTTTATACTATTCATTCCAACAAAAACTGGAAGTCCTAATACAAAATCT
Organism: uncultured Agathobacter sp.; assembly: GCA_934365945.1. Taxonomy (GTDB): domain Bacteria; phylum Bacillota; class Clostridia; order Lachnospirales; family Lachnospiraceae; genus Roseburia. Next base: position 380,387 of record CAKRNE010000001.1, read on the forward strand.
AAAATTAATGCAAATGCTTGATACAACAAAGACGCTAAAATATAGGCAAGTAAGAATGAAACTATTTTTTCATACCATTTCTCTTCTAGCACAAAAAACGTAATAACCATTACAATTAGTATATCACCAAATATTAAATCTTGAATAGGTAAAACAAATAGCAATATATTAGAGATAAAAAATATTCCAATGCCTACTCTCAAACGTGTTTTAGATTTTGTTATTTTATCGGAAAACAAAACTAATATAAGAAAAAATTCTATAATTATATCTAAACGAACAGTACTCAATACACCCATATATTATTAGCCCTTTCCTCTACTATTTCAAAAAATAAATCATGAATCTGTTTTTTTCGTCTTCTGGCTATTGGAATTTGAATTCCATTCGTAAGTACAATCAAAGTGTTATCCGTAGTTAACTTTTCTACATAATTAAAATTTACAATATATGATTTATGAACTCGAATAATATATTTAAATGTATTTGCTTTTTCAATTTCATTCAGCCCTCTACGCATAATTATCCTATCATGATTCTTAAAATAAACTTTGGTATAACCTCCATCCGCCTCCATATATATAATATCTGTACACGGAATTATAATCTTGCCATTTATGGAATCGTTGAATGTAATATATTGCTTTCTATTTAATTTTATAAGTATTCTTTCAAAAAGTCCAAAAAAACTTTTTTCAACAATAGGTTTTTCAAGAAATCCATATACATTTTTTCCAAAAGAATCATATATAATTTCATTGTGAGTAGTTACAAAAATAATCATAGTGTCCCTATTTATTGATTCAAAATGCTCTTTAATCATCTGACCAGATATCTTCTTCATTTCTTCATCTAATAATAAAATGTCGAGATGACCTTTAAACTCTAATAGTTCTTCTCCTGATAAAAAAAAGTGATAAGTAAACTTAATCTCCTTTTTTTCTTCTATTGCCTTACAATATTTAAATAATTCTTTTTGCCAATATACTTCATCATCACAAATGGCAAGATTATAATTTTCTGCATTCATAGATATTACCTTTTCAAACTACATAAATTTTGACCGTTAAATACAATAACACACCGATAATAACATATCTCTTGTATTTGTACAATTGCATTGTTAAAATAAGCCTACAACAAGGAGTGGCGACAAACATACTATTATCGGCAGCAAAGGATACTAATATGTATTTATAAATGTGGTGAGCATCCAAGATCTGTCCACACTTCTTTATATGGAAAGGAGCTTAACAAATGTTCAGATTCGAAAACTATTCTCTTCAAGTTGGTAAAAAGAAATTGATTACAAATTTAAACATAGACTTTCAGTCAGGAGTGATTTCACACTTATTTGGTAGTAACGGTGTAGGAAAATCATGTCTTGCAAAATCATGTTTGAACATTATTAAATACACCGGAAGAATTCAAACAACTTGTAACCCCGTATTGCTAGGGAGCTATAGCAATATTCCTACTGATTTAAGACTTATAGATGTGCTAAATTTCATGAAGAAGAAATACGAATGCCACTACGTAAAAGAGCTATACGAGCTATTAGAATTGAATATGATTCCTTCTTCTCTAAAAATAAAACATATGAGTGATGGTCAAAAGCAAAAGGTAAAATTATTTGCATTTTTATCAAAAAGACCAGAGATTATAATACTTGATGAATTTACAAATGCTTTAGACAAAAAAAGCACCTTAGATATTTATCAGTTCTTATTAAAATATGTGAAACAAGAGAATGCCATTTGCATTAATATAACTCACAATTTAGCAGATATTGAATATATGCCAGGTTCTTACTATTTACTTGCCAATAAAACTATAACTCAGATATCAAATAAGGAAAAAATAATAGAAATGTATGTGAAAGGAGGAATGATATAAATGGAACTGCAACGAAATATTAATAACAAAAATTATTTATTTTGTTTTATTACAGTGATTTCTTGCTTTGTTTTTGGTTATATTCTTCCAATAAGTATAGATCACGTCAACGCTCTTACTCTTTATGACTATTTTAACAGTGTCTATACTGTTATTACACAATTTGGTCCATTAGTTTTCTCACTTGTAATAATTTATGTAATAAATACAGATTATAAGGAAAAAAATATTCTATTTTATTCTTCAATAGGGTATAGTCCTATCAAACATTTTATATTTAAACTTATTCCGGTTTGCCTTAATCTAAGTTTTACATTATTAGTAACCACAGGTGTATCATGCATAATATATAAAGATTTTAGCAACTATTTGATGATGTTTTCTTATTACGAATGCGCTTTGCTTTCAGAAGTTTTAACAGCCTCAGTTTTTGCATTTCTATTTAAAAATATTCTAATGGCCTTTTGTTTAAATCTGGTCATATGGATTGGACAAATAATTTTATCAACAAGCTCGAAAGTCTTTTCCATACTAGCATACTATGATGCATCAAATCATCTATATGATGATTTGCAAAAATATCTTTCAAGTGGAAATAAAAATTTTGTGCATATAACTCAAAGTTTAATTTATGACTTTGTATTGTTCATTATTGTCATTATGATAATTATACTATTTAGAAAAAGGTGGATTAAAAATGGAGTATAAAAATATAGCAATATTACTAACAGGTAACTGTAATGCCAAATGTACTATGTGTTGTGATAGCTATTGTTTATATCAGTGCTTTATTTAAAAACAGGACTATATACTTAGCTGGTAATTTCATGAACTGCCTTTTTTGCTTATAATATACTTTTTTTACCTGCGCTCATCCCATATTGTTATCTGATAATATCAAATATTTTTATTAACTTTATACCTATTGTAAAAAGTGATGGATATTATGCCTTTGAGACATTAATAAATCAATTTCATCCAGCAAATCCATTTTTACATACATCAATAGAGGATTTTGTACGAGGTCTACTAATGTTTCTTTTTTTAGAAGTAATATCGTACATATTTTAGTTCAAAGTTATTGCTCCATAGATAAACAATCATCTATGAAGCAATAATTTTTTTCTACACATGGTTCAATAGAAATATGCAGTCTCATTTTTCAAACATATTTTAAAAGTTCTGTCGGATGGTCTATCAGGTGTGTTGCACCGTGCTCCTTCAAAAACTCCACATCCCTGAAGCCCCATGTGACAGATACGCACTCCAGGCCCGAGTTTTTCGCCGTGGCGATATCCACATCAGAATCTCCCACATAGATTGCTTCATCTGCACTCACCTGAAGCTCTTTAAGTGCTTTCTGCACCATATCAGGCGCAGGCTTTTTGCGGATGCCTTCCTCCTCCATCTCGCCGACTGCCGATGTCATATACTCTTTGAAATAGAGCTGATTGAGCTCCTTTACCGCCGGGTCAAGCTTGTTTGAAACAATGGCAAGCTTTATGCCATTTGATTTAAGCTCCTTTAAAAGCTCCATGACTCCATCATAAGGTGCTGTATTGTCATTGCAATGAGCCTCATAATATTCCTTGAAATCCGAAAATGTCTTTTCAAACTTTGGATTGTCTGCTCCCTGTGGCACTGCACGCTCCATCAGCAGTCTGACTCCGTTTCCCACAAATCTGCGCACCTCATCGAGTGTACGCTCCGGCATATCATTTGTCTTTAGTGCATAGTTTGTTGCATTTTTAAGATCCTCAAGTGTATACAGTAATGTTCCGTCCAGGTCAAAAACGACCGCTTTTTTCTCAGTTATATTGTTGCTCATTATGTTACTTCCTCTCTTGTTTCTTTTTTACCGTTCTTCTCAGTGTTTCTGAATAATTACCTTTTATTTCAAATACGGAAACAGCAGCGAGCTTCTGTCCTTCTCGTCAAACATCGAATTGTACTGCAGGATATTGTATGCCTTTATCCATTTTGCCTCGTCTCCTGTTGCCTCATCCACATGCATAAAGCACTCATTCTTTTTCGAATAATATCCCCTTGAATTTATCGCCGGTATCTTCTCCATCAGCTCTGCGAGAAACTGATTGTATGCCGGCAGATCTATGTTTGCTCTTTCAAGTGTCAGAGTGGACAGATAGTTGAGGCTCGTCACATCAACTGTCTGTGCATCCGTCTCATAATTGGTCCATATGAAAAATGGCACCTTGTACAGATTCTCAAGCTCCTGCTCCGTAAGTCCGGAATTGCCCTTGCCATTTAATAGCTTGATAAAATCATTGCACAGTCCCGGCTGATGGTCACCGAAAAACACAATCTCTACCGGATCATCCACACCCTTAAAGTATGTGATGAGATTTTCGAGCGCCTTGTCACTCTCATTCAAAAGTGACAGATACTGGTTCGCATCAGTGTATGATGGTCCAACCTTGTAAACCTCCTGATTGAAGTTGTCATATCTCTCACCGTAGCCGCCGTGGTTTTGCATCGTAACGCCCATGATGTAAAGCTTCTCGTCATCACTCTTTTTCTCATAGCGGTCAATGATCTTATCATAGAGCTCCTGGTCTGTGATATATTCCCTGAGTATCTTTGCCTGGTCAAAATCATCTATAAAGTAAGTCTCATCATAGCCCAGATGCGGATAAACCTTGTTCCTGCTCCAGCCTGTCGCATAGTACGGATGCATCGCAACCGTCGTATAACCGATATTTTTCAGGTTTGAAACTATGGAGGTCGGGTCATCATTTATATACTGCTGATAAACCACCGAGCCGTCCGGCAGAAATGCCATCGAGTTTCCTGTCTCAAATTCCCACTCAGAGTTCGGAGTCTTCGCACCGTAGACGGACGAAAGCGCATAGCCTTTAAGTGTATTTTTCTTCATTGAATCCATAAACGGTGTGACCTGCGTGTTGGTCTCAAAATCTCCCACCACCGACAAATCCGCAAACGACTCATTCATGATAACAATGATTGTCGGATTTTTCGCATCAGACTGCGAATACGAGCTGTCCTTTTCCTTGAAATTGCCTGCTATCTTGTCAACTGCTGCCTTGCTGTAGCCATCAGGTGCCTTCACAAAGCTATCCCTTATGCCGAGCACAAAGTTCAACAGATAACCGTTTCTGTACGTGCCCTTTTTCTCCCAGGTCTCGGTATTCAATGACATGGAATTCATGATGACATACAGCACACATATTATTGTGAGAAGAATCGAAATAATCCGCATATGGATAGCCGACTCAAACTGCACTTCTATGCGCCTTACCAGCACTATATACAAAACAGCCGCCAGAATCACATACAAAAACTTGTAGTCTATGACAAATTTGTATTTTGTCACAACGGAAAGACCTGTTCCCGCTGACTTCAAATCCGCATATGTGAACTCATTGCCACGGAATTCATAGACAAAATAATCTATAAACCCAAACGCGAGAATGGCAATTGATGCTATGGTACAGGTCAGCCTCGCGTTGTTCGTGATAAAAAGTATCACCAGATATATGGCAAGCGCCAGAACCCCATTTACCACGCATACCATATCGGTGGTTTTCACAAAGTCCTCATCCGTCAGCAGGACATACTGCACTGAAAAAACAGATAGTATCGCTCCGATGACAAGCAGTATCGCAGCCCAAAGCCACGACAGCTTCACCGGAAGCTCAAGCTTCACATTTACAAGTCCAAAATACGCTGCTGCAAACAAAAGAATCACCCACCAGCTTGCCGATGTAAAGTAACCCACCAGCGCGGCCGATGCTGCTGCAATTCCAAAATGTATGTTGTTTTGTTTTGTTATCTTAAATTTGATGCTCATTTCTGCCTCTTAATATCGCCTATTAATGTTGCCTATTAATGCTACCTATTAATATTGGCTCTTAATGTTGCGATTTGATTTTAAAATATATTTTCTAATTAGCAAAGAAGTCCTTGATTTGACCATATATAATGTGCATCAGATTTGTCCTCGCCTCAACGCTTGCCCACGCAATATGCGGTGTGATAATCAGCTTGTTTGAATCCTTTATCTCACGGAGCGGATTGTCCTCACTCATTGGCTCCTGCGCCAGCACATCAAGACCTGCCGCCGCAAGCTCTCCATCCATAAGCGCCTGTGCCAGATCTGCCTCATTCACTATAGGTCCTCTGCCAAGATTTAAAAATATCGCAGACTTTTTCATCTTTTCAAACGCAGCCCTGTCCATCAGACCAAGTGTGTCATCCGTGAGCGGTGCATGCACCGACACTATATCAGATGCAGCCAGCAGAGTATCAAAATCCACTCTCTCATAACCCGGCTGCGAATTTCTTCCTGAGGTAGAATAATAAACCACATGACAGCCAAAAGCCTTTGCAATATCAGCCACGCGCCTTCCTATATTTCCAAGCCCCACGATGCCCCAGGTCATACCGCTAATCTGGTGAAACACATTTGAAAAATGCGTAAACGACGTATCGCCCACATATTTCTCGCTCTTCACATAGTCATCATAATATCGCAGCTTCTCAAGCAGGTAAAACAACAGTGCAAACGTATGCTGTGCCACGGTCTCTGTAGAATACCCTGCGACATTTCTCCACTCAATGCCTCTCTTTGCCAGATATTCCTTATCCAGATTGTTGGTGCCTGTCGCAGTCACACATACAAGCTTTAAATTTTTTGCCTGTCCTATAGATTTCTCATTTACCTCGACCTTGTTTAAAACAATCACATCAGCATCCTTTGTGCGCTCCGCTGCTTCCCCGGTTGTCGAAAAATCATATTTGACAACCTCTCCAAGCTTGTCATATTCGGAAAGGTCGATGTCGTCACCAATTGTTTTGGAATCTAAAAATACTATTTTCATGGTTTGTTTCCTCTGTGCTATATACTTATTCGCTTTTATTTTTTTGGGGGGACTTCGCACCTTCAGGCTGTGATGGTGCGCCGGCATATGGTATATTCCTCAGAAATATATGAAGTCAGCCACAAAAAATGCATCCGGATAGTCTGTTTTATCAGTCTGCTTTTTATCGTTACCGAGGTTTAATGGAACCTTGTGGCAGTTCATATATTTCTTCGGAACACACCATATGCCAGCGGTAATGCAGGTTTGTGTGTGCGAAGTCGTCTCAATAATTATCTTTATTTATCAATGTTTATCACTATTTATTGTTATTTGACGATTTTCAGTTTTATTTGTCAATGTTTATGATTATTAAAATTACAGCTTGCTTTAAATACTAACAAATCAAACTTGTGTAATATTATTAACGTAATTTGTAAGTATAATTCCAATGTAATTCATATGTTCATTTCATAAATATAAATGTACATATAAATATATACCACATTTCCGGAAATAAAACCACTGTATCAGTGTTTGATTAAACAAAGCTTAAGAAAGCCCACCATATTAATGATAAATTTCATCAATATGGTGAGCTTTAACTATTGTGTATCTCTCTTGCATGCAAACAGCAGCATTTTATCTAACAGAAAATTTGTAATCTGTCTCTGTGTGGTATGTATCGCCTGCCTTTGTAACAGGTGTACTAAAGTTAGTCTCATTTATTGAGTTTGGATAGAACTGTGTCTCGAGGCAGAATGCATCGCGGTTATTGTATTTGACTCCGCCCTTGCCTTCCTGTCCCACGATAAAGTTGGCTGTATAAAGCTGGATTCCGACACAGTCGGTGTATACCTCCATCTGTATGCCACTCTCAGGTGAGTATGCTGTTGCGACCTTTTCTACTCCCGGAGCTGTCTTGTCTATTGCAAAATTGTGGTCATATCCGCTTCCATAGTGAAGCTGTGTATCATTTGCTTCAATATCTCTTCCGATTGGCTTAGCCTCTGTAAAATCAAATGGTGTACCCTCAACCGGTGCAATCTCACCTGTAGGAATAGCCTTGGAATCCTTTACAGGTGTGTAATGCTCAGCATTTATCTGCAATGTGTGAGTGTATACACTTCCTGATGCATGACCGTTCAGATTGAAATAGCTGTGGTTTGTCATATTGAATGTAGTTGTCTTATCTGCCTTTGCATTGTATGTAATAGCGAGAGCATTTTCTTCTGTTACCTTAAATGTCACATCAACGACTGCATTTCCCGGGAAGCCCTGCTCCAAATCTGCATCCTCTATCTCAAAGGTAATCTCATCTGCCTTCTGCTCCTTAACAATCCAGAAGCGCTTAGAAAAACCATTTGAGCCACTGTGAAGACTGTTCTCATTGTCATTAGCCTCAAGCTTATATTCCACTCCATCAATATTAATCTTTGCATCAGATATCCTGTTTGCATATCTACCGACAGTAGCACCAAAATAGCTATACTCCTTCTCGTATGACTTCACATTGTCATATCCTAAAATGACATCTCTCTCATTGCCATCCCTGTCCTTTACAAAAATAGATACAACTGCTGCGCCATAGTCTGTCAAAAGTACTCTCAATCCACCGGCATTGCTGATTTCATAAAGCGATGCCTCCACTCCTTTTGATGTTGTACCGAAATCTTTTTTGCTCATGCCCCATATCCTCCTTTTGTTACATTATGCTTTCTGCATTTTGCTTGTTACATTATGTTTTACTGCATTTTGCTTATTACATTATGTTTTACTGCATTTTGCTTTGTTACATTATGTTTTGTTGCTCTTTGCTTTATTGCATTTCGATTGCATAATTGCGTCTTGTTATCATTCTACGCATTCGTTTATATTTTACTTCTTTTGAGCGCATAAGTAAACTTTTTCGTGCAAATATCCGATAAAATATTTATAACAACTATTTAAGTGTGATTATACTTTCAAAATAAAACCTAAAATCATAGTTATAACGCAATTATTTTAAACATTAAAATTTAAAAATATAAAGAGGATTACCATGAGTACACGAGTAAGTTCAGCAACAAATCTTTCAGCAACATATTTTATGAGAAATTTTTATTCAAACAACCGCGATGCCATGAAATCATCAAAACGCAAAGAATATAGTATTACCGAGCTCGCTTACGATGATTCAACCGCCCTGCACCGCGCCGCTAAAAAATTAAAGAACTACAAGTATTCGGACGACGAAAATACAGATAACATCCGCGGAACAGTCATGGCTCTTGTTGACACATACAACAATTCCATTGATTCCGCCTCAAACAGCAGTTCAAGCTCCATGAAGCGTTATGCCAAGCAGCTCAAAAAGCTGGCAGGCAAATACACCGATGAGCTTGAGGACATTGGCATCACAATAAACAAGGACGGTACTCTGAAGGCTAATGAGGAACTCGTCAAAAAAGCCGACGCAAACACACTTAATTCTCTGTTCGGAAATGACAATGACTTCACAAGCAGTCTGTATCGTGTCTCACGCCAGATGAGCAGCTCGTCATATGATGATTACTACACATCACTGCGAACAGGAAGCAATATAAATCTGACGGTGTAAATCTAACGGTGTAATTTTTATAATGTAATTTTAGCATTTCAACTGTAGAATTTCGACTTTGCATAAGAATAATTGATAATAAATGCATGGCTGCCTTTTTCTTAAATTAGAGCAAAAAAAAGACAGCCATCGTTCTGCTGTCTTTTAGGAGAAGGTATTTTACTATGGGGATAGTAAAAAATATATAATGTATTGGGGGGTTTTTACGGTTATTATAGTATCACCTTGGTCTCTGAAAGTGTTAACAAACATGCACAAATTTTCAATTATTTTTTGTGCAGTTTTACTATTTTTTATTTTGAAGATGAACTATCTTTTTAGTCGGATAGAGTGTTGCTACAAAATCCATATCAAATTCATCTAGTTTTCGCCATATATCTTCCCTAAAGTTCTCTTCATACAACGCAAATGGCATATGAACTGTCATATCTGTGCCTTTTCTTAATGCTATCTGATAAGCTCCTCCAAAGTTAGGATTTGCAACATCACAAAGATTTATATCAATACCTGCGCATACAGCTACACCTTGAATATAAAATTCACTTAGATTTACTCCTGAATCATCTTGCGCATCAATATTCTCCAAAGTAATTTCCACATCATATATTTTATCCGGTACATAACTGTACTCATCCTCTGCATTATATTTATCTAGAAACTGTTTGTATGTTAGTACTTCTGCCTGTTCAACTTTAAGCGCATATCCTTTCATTGTATAATTAATTAGAAAATCATCCCGAAACTCTACCTGCTCACTCATATTATATTCCTTAATTTCCGGATTTTTTATTTGAGCGTTAACCATCTGATATCTATACCCATAGGCAATACACACGATTATGCATAAAACCATTCCGATAAATATTTTCAATTTATGTTTTTTCACATTATTCTCCTTCAACAGATAAAATCCTCCCATTTTCCATAACTACAATTACGTCCGAATATTCATTAAGTCTGATCTCGTCATGACATGACATTATAATTAAAGTTCCCTTTTCTTTCTCTTCTTTTATTATTTCATTGAACAGCCTTACCCCCTCCGTGTCCAGTGCATTTAGAGGTTCATCCCATACTATAATCCCTGGATGCTCCATTATCGTTGCCGCTATTCCCAGTCTTTGCTTCATGCCCAATGAATACTTACGGTATTTTCTCTTATCAGAATAATCCAATCCTACTTTTCCTAACGCTTCCATGATATCCTCATTGCTTGCAGTTCCGTTTAAGGAAGCAAGCAGCCTAAGATTGTCAGCACCTGTATATGAATCAAGAAAAACAGGATTTTCTATAAGCAATCCCATCTCTTCCGGAAAAGATATATCTTTTCCTAATTCTTTACCGTCAATTAACACTTTTCCCGTTGTAGGGTAAATCAATCCGCTGATTATCCTCATGAGCATTGTCTTTCCCGAACCGTTGATTCCTTTTACTCCATATACGTTGCCATCATGAAAGACTATATTTATATTATCTAAAACTATTTTTTCCTTAATCCTTTTACTTACATTATCAAGTTCTATCATATTTTCTCCCTTTCAATATGCGTTATCCCTTTTTAAAATATCGTACTTTCTGATACGCAAAAATCCAACAATGATGCATGATATTATTATGATACAATTAAGCGCCAAGCCTCTATAGACATTCATGCCTTCATCAATACAGTAAACACTTCTTTTTACCATTGCAAAATTTCCGATTGCAACAGGAATTTTAAAATATGTGGACGCAAATAATAAAAAAGTAACAAACATAAAGCTGTATACTTTGTCTATAAAAAGACTTAGACATAATTGTATAAAATTTAATGAAAGCGCAGTCACAACAGGCATAATGATCAATAGCATGATTTCCTGTGAATGAGTCAGTGTTTCCAATTCCATTTCCAACAGCTCCGAATTAATTTCCTGGCTATAATTTAAAGAAATATCCATTCCGACTACTCTGCCATATACAATAACCGTCATATACCAGATTCCAAAATACAATAAAGTACTTATTGTTATCCATATACATTTTGATTCCCACCAATATGATCTTTTCCCGATTCTTGAAATCACCTGTATTCCATGCCCAGACAAACTTTTCATGGGATAATCAATGGTACCAAATAATATTATTATAAAAATCAATACCCATACTATCGGAAACACAAATGGGCTTCCCCAATCCGGAGAAAAAGGTTCTTTCCCCTGAAAGAGGTAAAATAAAATGTTAGCACATGTCAATTTTTCTTCCAGATATTCTCTACTCGACAGATATCTTCGGTAAAAATCTCCAATAAAAATACACGCGACCAATATTGTTCCGCTATACAGATACCATTTCTTTAAAATTCCATTTTTTAAATCATATTTTAATAATTTACAAAACTTCATAATGCTGCCCCTTATATATTACATATCCAAATGTACTGACAAACATAACTATTCCAATAGTCGCTACAGCCCATCCATAGCAATCATTTGCAACCGGTAATGCCTGCATAAATTTTATTGGCGAGTATTCTCCCTTAAGCAGATAATTTGAATCAATATAATCCAAAATCAGCATCAGAAAGAAAGGTGCAATTATCGTAACGATTTTATTCCTAACAATAAATGCAACTGCCGTACTGATTGAGGCAAGCAGCCCTGCAAATATTCCATCCAATAAAAGATACATAAAACAATAAATAAACGGATATTCATAATAAATTTCAGCCCACATGCACCCCTGCCCGATTGTACCATACGGATATATTGATTCCATTTTTAATGAAGGTATGAACAATCCGAGCATTAAAAAATTTAGCGCCAGTGGAATTATTGTAACAAATGCTGCTGACAAGAAATTTGCTACATATTTGGATAAAAAATAATTTTTTCTGGTTGTCCTCACTATAATATTTTTGGTATATCCTGACCTAATCTCACTAACCAGCGACCAGCCATATGGTAAAACTACAATAAGTGGAATCATAAAGTAAAATGTACTTGTCGGAAAAGACGCAACATCTAAAGCCAGCCAACGGTTAAACAATGACTCCGATGTAATCATCAGATTTTCATTATCCGCTCTTGAAAGATAAAGCTCATAAAAATCCTGATAATTTATAATGACTGTAATTGCATGATAAATACTTAATGCCAGAACAATCAGTAAATCTATAACCGCCATCTTATTTGTAATTGCTTTTCTAAATTCTGTTTTAAAACTATCTTTGAACATATTTCCCCTTACTGGATTATAAACTGAATATCACTATCGCTTATCACCCCAACCATATTTTCCATATCATCTTTTAATATCAAATAGCCAATCTTCACATCTTTTGAATCACCCTGCTCTAAACTGTAATGCAGTGGCTGTTCTGAGTTTACTGATGCTCTTTCACTAAAATAAGCCACATTATACTGACTGACATTCTCACCACCACGCAATGCAATGTTTGAAACGGTAAATTCATTTTTCTTTGTCATCCCCACAGCATCGTCGTTTTTAATTGTCATATCCAATATAATCAAACTAAACTTATCATTTAGCGCTCCATCCTGATTCACATAGTCGTCAACTTTCTGAAATTGCTCCCCTATGTCCTGCAAATAAAATGTATTATGCGGTTCCATAATATCGCCTTCTGTGAGCCCGGCTTCATTTAAGTTATCATATATACTGTACCCATTTAATTTATATGTAAGTGTTCCATTTACAAATGGATCATTGAACTCGATATTTTTGCTGATGATATCTTCTTTATCATTTATAACTATTTTTTTTTCATCTACAGAGCCACTTGTATCATTCTGTACATCTTTTGATGTGTTTCCGCAAGCCGCCAAAGTTATTGCCATTACCATCCCTGCAATATATATTTTTTTTCTTCTCATTTTCATCCTCCTGTTGACCCTTTAACTCTAATTGCCAGACGACATTTCTCACTGACAACTTTATTCACCATAGTACGATTTCAATTTATCAGACCTAAAAATTATTTCAACCCACCTTTACATGAACGGCTGTTTTACCGACATGAACGACATAATATTATCTTGTTTGACCTTGTTTTCAATGCTAAACTTATTACATCACCATTTTTTAATACTAAATAAAGGATTTATTGATCTATGCAAACAAATTACATTTTGTGGGAATACTTCATAAACTTTTTGGAAGTAGTTCTCTTCTATATTTTGATGCAGTCAAAGCTTACTTTAAAAAAAGACTGCGCACATATTCAAACAAAGCAATTTATATATTTATTTCTTCGATGGCTAATCTTATGTGCCCTGAATATGACTGATTTTTCGTCTATGGTAATACTGAGTATTTCATATTTTATAGAGGTAGGCTTTGCTCTGATTTTTTATGATGATGCATTTCTCATCCGCTTTTTCTGGGGAAGTATGTATACAATAATCAGTCTTGTTGCTGATTACCTTACGTTATTCATTCCACAGACATTTTCGCATATTACTTCACCGGATTTACTGATGGGTGGAACACTCAGAATGCCGTTTTCACTGCTATATATTGCGCTGACAGCCGTACTTGTTTTCCTGCTTCACTGTATGTCAGACAGGAAAATCCAGTTATCTGTAATCCAGAAGATTTCCTACTTTGCGATTTGCATTTCAGGAATTTTAATTGGTCATTACATCATGGTGATAACACTTGAGGCGGAAAATCAATTTCATGATTCCAATTTTACGTCAAAATTAGTACTCGTAAATCTGGTTTTTCTTATTCTTTTTCTGTTCTTGCTGTTATATATTTATCAGTTGGGGGATTCAAAAGCAGTCAATACTGCTCTGCTCGAAAAGCAGCGATTACATGAATTGGAAGAAATGGAATATAAAACCCTTATCAATACTACTGAAGCATTACGAGAAATGAAGCATGATATCAATATACACCTGGATGTTATACAATCACTTGCAGCAAACGGCAAATCAGATGATCTGCAAACCTATATCAACAACTACCATCATTCACTTGCTCGAACTCATCATTTGCTATCCACCGGAAATACAGCAATTGACTGTATTCTTTCCAATAAACTTGATGCTGCACAGAAACTGGATATCCAGACAGAGTTTTCAGTCCTTTTGCCATCAAATTTCAGCATGGATCCACTGGCTCTTTCCTCTTTAATCGGAAACATGTGGAATAATGCTCTGGAAGCATGCCAGCGATTGCAAAATACCCAACCTGATACTACTTCATTTATTCATTTTTTTATCAAGCCTTTCCAACATATGACATTGATTCATATGGAAAATAATTATGACACGCTCATAGAACAGAATGGGCATTTTCTTTCAATGAAAAAGAGCTCTTCACACGGTCTTGGGATTAAAAGAATGGAAGATATCGTTGACGAGGCAGGTGGCATTTTTCAGATTAGCACAGAAGGTCATATATTTACTGTTCATATCATGATTCCGTTAAAGGAGGAAGAAAATGAAGCTAACAATTTCAATTCTTGAAGATCAGCCAACTGAAGCTGAATATCTAAAATCACTTTTACATAAATGGAGCTCACATGAAAATTGTGAATTGGAAATTGCTGAATATTGCTCCGGCGAGGAGTTTTTTGCCCAAAATAATACAGATACCTATAAAAGATTTTCTGTATTTTTCCTTGATATACAGATGAAAGAATTGAGTGGGCTAGATGTCGCAAAAAGACTCAGAAAAGATGGATATTCCGGTCCTATCATATTTCTGACCGCTTTTCGGGAATATGTATTTCATGGTTATGAAGTACATGCTCTCAATTACCTCTTAAAACCTGTAAAGGAAGAACCCTTGTTCCTATGCCTGAATGAAATTGCATATGATATATCCAAAAGTTCTTATCTGTACCGTAATAAACAGGATATAATCCGTATTCCATACAAGGAGATTATAACCTTTTCCAGCAGCCTGCATTATATTGACATACTGACAGTCTCTGATCATTATTGCCAATACGCCACTTTAAACAATATTATTGAATACTTACCACAGGAGTTTATCCGTATCCACAAGTCCTGTATCGTCAATATGGCTCATATATATAAGGTGACTGGTTCTACCATTGTATTGTCCAATCGCATGACAACGCAGATTGGACGCTCATATATGAAGAGTGTCATAGCTGCATTTACAGCGTATTCTATGAGGTTTGACAAAGCATGACCCCCGGACGTCTAGCGGTCTACGCTCCGCTTCGGTCCGCGCTGAACAGACGTCCCCTGGACGTCTAGCGCCCCGACCAACTACGTTGTCCGGAGCTCGAACCCTCCGATTTCTTGCATTAAAAAAAACTCTCTTGGAGCAATGTCATTAAGTTAAGATGACCAATCAAGATCTTAGCATCAGAAATGATGCTAGGGTCTTTTTATTTTGTAATAAATGCTTGACATATGATTCGAAATGTGCGGCCGCTTTCGCTATTGAATGATAATGAGGTAGCGAAAACGGAAATGTGTTTTATAATTATGTCAAAATTCTTAACTTAATGACTTTGCTTGAAAGAGCTCTTTTTTATTGCTTTATAACACTTCAATTATTTAATCACTCCATAAGCCTTTTGCGCCTTCACAAAGCTGCTATCCTTCACCGCCAGTATAATCACAAAAATTACATCAAGCGTAAAAAAGAACTGGAATATGCCTGCAAATACAGACAGCACCTTTCCTTGTACTCCCTCACTGCATGCCCTTACAATATAGGCAATTGAAAAAGGCGCTGCACCTAACAATCCCAGCCAGCCAATAGCTGATAGCACAATTGCAACAGTAGGACCTATAAATATCATGACAACAACCGGTGTTAGCATTAAGAGAAGTGCCACTATAATGCAAAACCCGCCTATTACATAAAATGGTATTAATGCATATTTGATAATACTTGTACAAATTAGCAGCTGTACTCTGCTTATTCTTTTCCCAAGGATAAGCACCACGGCCAGATTAATCAGTCCCAAAACAATCGGCAACACAATTATCCAGCCTGCATCAAAGCTGTCTGTTGATTCCTGCATATTGCATATTATCCAAAATAAAACCGGCATCATGTACATGCCAAGCACATATATAACAGGAACTATGTAAACAGCTCCTGATACTTTATTTGATTCATTCATTAATAATCATCCTTTCTTTTATAAACATTCACATCCTAATCATTTAGCTCCTACAGCCTCTCTCCTGCTACCCTGCATCTCTTCCTGCAAAATGCAATGCCGTAAGCTAAAATATCACACCTGCCCTCATCGCGGAGAGTCTCATCATACCTCTTCTCCTTTATCTGAGCCATCGCAGCATCGCAAGCTGCGTCAAGTTTCTTAAACTCCTTAGCATATTTTACCTCGATAACAATTCCTAAATCAGGATTCTCAGGCTTTATAAGTATATCACTAAAGCCATCACCTGACTCACGATTGGACCTAATAAGCCATTCCGGATTGCTGCCACGAAGCAGCCCCAAAAGCAGACCATGATAAAAGTTTTCCTTCATGTCATCAGGTGCCTTTGTATCGAGTATACTTATCATACGCCCCATCACAATATTTAGCTGTCTCGCAAGAATCGTCTCGTCTTTATCTAAAATTGCCTTTGATAAAAGCTTCATCGTATCATTGTCATTTGCAACAACTGCCTTAAACCATTCCTGAATCTGCAGCACAAATACCTCACGTACTTCTTTGTTGGGTATGATAAGCTTATAAGCGTAGCTTTCGCTATCCGCAAGCTTTACTTCCCCTACTTTGGTAAGGTAGCCTGTAGTAAAAAGCACACTCCATATATTGTCAATGCTGTTCTCAATCTCATCATATGTCAGATCCTGGCGGATCACCTTTTCAATCGCCTCACCTGCAATCAGACGCTCAATCTCATCCTTTGTCGATGAATCAGCCCTATTGATAAGACGCCTCACCAAACTGTTCCCACTACTGTTTATCCAATATGTCTGAGGCTTTGCATCACCGTCATCACGCAGATGATCCGCATGATTAATCACATCCCACGGACAGTAGACATCTGCCCTGCCGAAGTGATATCCGTCATACCACTCCTTTACCTCGTCAAAATGCGAATCCATTCCATAATCAGAAAGCAGCTTTCTCACCTCTTCATCAGTAAAACCGAACTGCTCATCAAAACGCGAATCTGTAATCGACATTACCTTGAAATTGTTGAGTCCCGTAAATATGCTTTCCTTTGATATGCGAAGGCATCCTGTCAGCACCGCGAACTGTAAA
>CAKRNE010000002.1 GCA_934365945.1 uncultured Agathobacter sp.
GAGATTTACGTGAAAAAAGAAAAATGACACAGATGAGGGCAAATTCTAAATAGAAAGCTTGATTTTATAGGCTTTTTAGAGACTCATATCATTTTTGATATGGGTCTCTTTTTTTAGCTCATTTTCTCGATTTGGTGTAAAAATAGCTGCACGCTGCCCTTAAGTCGCCATATTTAATTATTAGCGACGTGGAAAGTGAAATATTGGCGACTTGGGCGACGCAGGTTGACAAAAATAATTGTTTATGGCGACTTGGAATACTAATTCCGGTTATATTTTATGCCTCGCAGGTCATAGCCTTTTGTATTTTTATTTATTAAAATTTCTAATATCTCTTCATACAGGAATGAGACCGGGTGTGGCTGCTTATAAAGCAATGCACTAAAAAGGAACCTGCATAAAAACAGATTCCTTAAATGAGGGAAAAGCCCTGTCGAAGAATGGAAGTCCAGTTACTTTTCTGATAGAGAAATCGGACTATGATTACAGTCTGCTTTTCTTCATCAATCGTATAAAAGGCAAGGTAATTATTGATTATCACAAAATGAATGCCCCAGCTTGCCAGTACCGGATCATCTACCAGGCGGAACTTCTGTGGCAGGTCGGCTAGTGAGCCTATCTGATCAGTCGCAGCATCTAACAGATTATCTGCGGCATCAGGATTTTTGAGGGTAAATTCGATGTAATCCGCAGCACGCATAATATCGTGTTCTGCGGTGGAAGTGATATGAACCTGATAGCTCATCGACTGCGGCGGCTCCTGATATCAGCCATAGCTTCGGAAAATGGTCTGGTGTTGCCTGTGGCAATATCGTCCATTCCTTCCTTGATCTGGCTGTAAAGTTCAAAGCGGCTGGTCAGTTCTTCGTAGGCTTCAATGCTCATAACAGCAAGGTCGCCTTTTCCATTCTTCGTGATGAAAACTGGTTCGGGATAATTATGACAAAATGTAGAAATTTCATTGTAATTATTCCTTAAATCAGCACTTGATTTGATTGTTGGCATAAAAACACCTCCTATTTAATAACAAAATTATACACAAATTTTGTTATGGAGTCAATGGATATACCATTAGTGTTAGCAGGATAAACACAACTATTCATATGTATCTGACCGCAAGGTCGGGAACACAGCCCGACTGAAGCATCATGCCACTAAAATTGTTAATAAAATAGGCATATTGCATTGGATGAGTTGCTTTCAGTTTTTGATAACGATTGGATTCTGGAGATTCAAGGTGAACTCCGAAACCACAAAACATACAACCATTTCTAGTATACCCTTGAATTTAGACGGTATAAGAAATACTAGGACAGAATGTCCCTATGATGGTTTAATTGAGACTAATTTTGATGGTACAGGTTATCCTACTAACTGGCTGTATCAGTTTGACTCTGTGCTGCATCTTGTTATGTACAAGGACCCACAGGGGGATTCTTTGTGGCATCCTCTCTGGCCGGGCTCAGAATATGTTGACCATGAGGACAGGCCACCTGATGATGCTTAAAACAAAGAGTCATGCTGACTTTCTGTTGTGATACAATTGAATATTGTTTTTGAGATAGTTTTTCTTTCATGTGGTGTTTCTTTTTCTGCTCGGAATACACATGTTTGAATTAATGTATCTGTTTGATGTTTGTCGGAATCTTCTGTAAGATTATTAAATCATTATAAAAGGGGTATAACCCCATTACGGAATTATATCCCTTTCTCTGTTATTATTCAGTTTCAAGAAGTTCGCAGTTGATGTATTCGTCATCCATGCTGATAATTTTAAGTTTTGCTCCACGCATGACGTCTACTTCATAGTATTCTGGTTCGTCATTAACGTTTCCCATAAATACACATTTTGTTCCAGCAGGTGTATGTATACGAAGTTTGATATCGTAATTTATCTCCTGTCCTTTTACAAGGCTGGTTGCCAAAAATCCTTTTTCATAGAAATCACAGCCTTGAATGTTCCGTGCATTTTCTATCATCAAATCATAGACATGCGTGCATACACCTCTGTAAAGTACGAGATCCGTATTTGTACTATTTGATGAAACCATTTTTGAAACCTGTAGATCAACATGATCCGGTCGATTCTCGCGGAATCTTTCATTAATGCTTTCTCCTGAATGTGCAAGGCAGTACTCATAACTAAAATGGTGAGTATCAATATATTTCTTTGGCTCTTCATTTATATGTAGATGAGCAAAGTTTGTTGCAGCCGATGCAGTAGGAGCAAGTTTATCTAACTTGCTTCCTGTATGTGTAAATTTGTCTTTAATGCGGTATAATAAATTCTTGAACATTGTTTTTATTTCCTTTCGTTATAATGTTTTTTTATTTGCATCTATAGTATTACTATCATCTATTTGAAGTAATACTGTTTTTCAGCGCGAATGTATTTTCCAATGGAATAGATAATTAGTTCATCTTTTCCATTTGCAGGGTCGTTGAGAGATCCAAACTCTTCCAGAAAGACGATAGGCTCTCTTGTTTCTGATACTGAGCGTCCGGAACTTTGAGTTCCGTCCTGAAGATTATTTGATATCTTAAGGACTTTGTGTGTGCCGATGAGATCGGATGCCCACTTTCTTGTTTCAACTTCTTGAATACTAAGGAAGCAGAATGTGCTTACACAGTCTATCAATGACTTACAGGCATTTTCTGAGTGAAACATTTCTACTATGGAGCTTCTGCTCTGCAGTGCGCACATGCAGCTCAGTGCCCGGCTTCGGCCTGTCATAAAAAATGTTTTTATCATATCATAACTTAGTGTTGTAAGCTGAGCAAATTCGTCAAGAATGTGAAGGCAAGGTCTGAGTGTTCCATCTGACAAGCGTCCGGCATTGGGATTGTTTTCTCTGTCTAACTGTGCAGATATGAATGTCTGTGTAATCAGGCATAACAGGCTGCTGTAGTTTGCAAGTTCTACCTGATCAAGTTGTATGTATACATCATATCCATCCTCAAGCATCTGTGGCGAAATATACTCATAATGTGGATCATTGCTGAGAAGAAAACTTGTTTTATTATTAATAAGTTTCGAAATGGACCGGCAGCAGAGCGAATAACCGCCTGAAAGATTTTTCTCATTTTCGCCATATTTTCGATAAAATTACACCGGTCATCAATCGAGAGTTCTTCGATTCCGTTTAATGGATTGAAATGACAACTGTGTTCGGGATCCATAAGGTTAAATCGTTTAATGCTTCTGTATTTATGGGTTGCCTTCCATATGTCATTTTTTAGATCAATACAAAAGACAGAACCATCAGTATTTTGTGATGCTTCGGATAGTGGAGTACGTGCACCCCAGCGCATTGCACTTGTTATAATAGGCCCGGTTGTTTTGCCAACTCCGGGATTGCCAAGACCCCATGTTATTTGACCATCTTTAGATGAATTAATATGAATTAAATGTCCGTTTTTTGTTCTTCCTAATATGATGCCCTCAGCATCTTTCCAGCTTGTTTGTGGTAATGTATCAGGATCAATCTGATAAGAATCAGCATCTTGAAAATAGTCTACCAACTGAGTATATGATCGCTTGTATCTAATGTGATCACTTTCATATTTACGCCCGGTGAGGCGGGTATATCGTTTGCTCCGTATATTAGAGAAGAATGCATAAATCCATAATGCAGCTATGCCAAGTGGCACAGCATATGCTAGTAATGTGAATATTGGATTTCTATAATCTAAATTATACACATTGCAGACTAATTGAAATATGTATGGCTCTGTAAGTGCCAATATTATACCAAATATAAGATAAGGTATAATTTGATAGTATTTAATTTGCTGCCGAATAGTGTATTTTTTTGTTACCATAATTTTTCCTCCTGATTGATAGTGGTTGCTGCTTTTATTAAGCTGTTTATGAAGCTGCTTAATATCCTTATTAAATTCTAATTTGACTGCTTTATCAAAGAGCTTTTCAAGCTCCTTGAGGTGGTTGTTTTCTTTCTGCAAATCGTCGATTTGCTCTGTTATTGTTTTGGCCATTTTATGTCCTCCAGTATTTTTAATCTGAGGTAAATGATTAATCATTTACCTCGTTAATTTTTATTGTATTTTTTGACTCAAAATTCAAAAATTTGAATTTTAATCAATACCCAAAAGTAATTTATTTAATTTAAGCAGCTCTGTATAAGTAAATTCCCAGTTGTCCTTAAGCATGATTAAATCGAAGACAATTTCGTATGTGTAAATACACTTGTCTATTAATGTCCAGCGACTGAGAAGTGCATCATAGATTGAGATTAAATGACAGTTAACAGGATTAGTCTGCATGCTGGAAACAAAATTGAAAATAAATTCTGCTTTATCTTCATCTGTTTTTACGATTTCGTTTGCTAATCCATTGAGAGTCGCAATCAGATGATTAAGTACGGGATTCCCCTTCTCAAGAGGAATATTGTTAGTCTGTTTATGCATCAGAAATGTGATAATATTCGCGTAATAGGTGGATTTATCCGGTTCTAGTCCTGCACTGTAATAAAATGTTTTCGCAAGTTTATTTTCAAAGTATTTAGCGGTTAAAATGTTATCTTGTCCGAAACTGCCAAAAATAAATTTAAAATACTGAATATAGCTGTCTAAATTTAATTTGTAGTAAGCTGCCATAATCTTGCAAAGAGATATAAGTGCATCGTATGTATCCGTTTCAAAAAAAAGAATATTTGACATTTTACGTACAATAAAAACAAAATTAATGGGCTGAAAAGATTCTGAGTCATTTTCTACATCTGCTGAGATATGACTTGCTTCGCGTATAATTGCGTCTGACTCATCATAGTGTCCATATCGCGGCTGCGTACAAAAGATAGCTACTGTGTCACAGACATTTTTAATTTTAGCTTTAAAAATTTCCCTTTCTGATTCAGTTGCCTTGACTGTAGGATAAGGCTTATCCATAAGGTCTGTCTCCAAGTTCTCAAGCTTTGAATCGATTTCTAAAATAATATTATTTGCGAGCGTTCTAGCTGCATGCTTATTGGTATTCATATCGTTTTCCTCCGTTATGAATATCTCTATCTTAGATAGAGGTGCTATCAATCATATGATTGACGTTTATAAGTTGCTATATATAAGTATCTGAAAGAAAAATCATTTTCGGACACTTGTATATTATTTAGTATGAAATTTTTTAAAAATCTCATATAATAAATAGGGGTTTTGCAAAATTCGAGCAATATTATTGCCTGATTCTTCTCTTTAGTATGAGAGGCAGTGTTCTATAAGAATCCTGCCTCTCGCATTAGATGCTGTTACTTTTTTGGTGACATGACGATATAGTAAGAATAATATTTTTTTGCAAAGTCAAATGCTTTAGCAATAGTATCATTTACCTCTTCATAACAGGTGCAAACATTGTCAAATATGTATCTAAGGCTTGTGACAATATCCATGTCGCTAAAAATGAGCTTAAAAAGGGCAAATGCATTACATTCCACTCTGATCCAGTCAGGGTTTCGCCATAATTCTTCCATGAAATATTTTTCGAGACTGTTATATCCGTTTGCAATTGCTGTAAGTTCAAGTTTGATTCGCATGATTTCCTTTGAAAGTGCGATTAAAAGATTAATTGATACTTCACGCAAGAGCTTAAAGAAAAAGCTATCTGTTGCTTTGATTGTTATTGTTAACTCAGATGTCTTGTTGATATTGTGTGAAATATCAAAATCATTACATGAATCATTTGATACTCTAATAACATTTATCTCAGGCACAGATATTTCGAGTGCCTTACAGTCTGTTGCTATTATTGGTTCTACTTTGTCATGAAGTAAATTTATGCAATTGGCTGCAGTTATGTCAGTTGCTTTTACTTCTAATTTGCTAGTTGCTGTGCTGCTTGTTTTTGTGTTCATAATAATTTCTCCTTAACGTTAAATATGCTGTCAATTATGTTGTAATTGACGTTAATAGTGGTTTTTACACTTTTATAATATTTACAAAATCAATTTTGTCCCTATGAAAACTATAAAATATTTATAAAAAGTCGTGAATATTTTATAAAAACTATATATAATCTACTAAAAAGATGATATAAAAAAAAATATCACTTAAAAATATGTGCATAAATTTCAAAATAAATATATGGAAAAAAGTACTAATTAAACCCATTTTTTTCATTGTTTACGGTCCAGGGGATTCCCCCCAGACCCGATGGAACTAATTTATTTCAAACGCGATATATTTTGCAGATTCCCTTGCAAAATCAAGTGCTCTATTTATCTTGTCTATAGTGATTACGTTTGGAGATGGTTCTCTGCCAATCACGATTTCAACTGCGTTTGCAAGGTCAGTGTAGCTGATCAGAAGTTTATAAATCGCAAATGCATCTCCTTCAACTTCAAGGTCATAATAAAGAACAGGTTCTTTTTCTAGGGCTTCTTCAAGACTGCTATATCCGTCTTCAATGGCTTTAGCTTCATACTTCATATTGATGATTGACTGGGCCAGTGCTACTGCAAGCTTATACGGAAAAAGCGTCTGCATGTTGTTTAAGTATCTTTCTGTAATGAAGAAAGTTAATTCGGTCTCTTCTTTTTCATCATTAAATTCTTTACTGATATGAAAATCCCTGCAGGTATTCTTTGTTTTGATGACTTTAATTGTAGGGACAGGCGAGTTAAGCCTCTTGCAATCTCTGTCAGCAGATGCCTGCAGCTGTTCCTGCAGGATATCCTTGCTTATGTTGTAAGGAATTTTGTTTTTTGTGAATTTCATAATTTGTCCTTTCTGAGACTCATGGTCTCGTTAAAATGGTTGTAATAAGGTTTTCCCTTCGATATAAGTATGATAGAAGATATCTGTTATCTGCCCTTTCCATATAAGTTTTTACAGATTATTTGACGAGAATTTTTATGGCAGTACAAAATCTATAAATTCATTTATATATATAATTGTGTCAGAAGCCGGAAGGAAAAAAAGCTTTCTATATAATAAGAGCTTAAAAATTAATTCTTAAATCTTTGGGAAACATTGATTTTTCATTGTCAGATGCAGAATTTCTTCTATAATATGACCATTCATGGCAGCTTTGCAGGTCGGCCCAAGTTTCGTAAATCAATCCGTCTGTGAAATTCTCGGAGGATGGCTTGAAATTTTCCATACTAAAAAAGAGGCTAAAAAAGCCTCTTTCACTAATTATCAGGAACTCCTTAATCCTGCCTCAAGGTATTTAATCTGTTCCGCGTTTGCTGCGTAACGGATTTCGATGCCTCCAGCAATGGGAGTTACAAGCACGCGCTCATCCGCCATTTCATGATGGATAAGGTGCTTGACGCAATCCACGATTTTATCCTTATCGGAGGCGGTATTATCAAAGCCAGTTACGATAATACCGGCGAGACCGCTGTGGACTGCGCCACTTTTGATGCAAATATTCATTTTTTTCCTCCTTCCGATTCCGATATGCGCATATTGGAATGATTTTTTTTAAAGCTCCAGAGCTTTGAGTGAATTATATCGCATGTATTTTGATAATGCTGTTGTAAACGTTTGTTTTATCGTTTTTGAAGATTTTTTTTAATATACAAGTCAACAGTACTTTATGAACAGATGATTTTAGATGTTTTAAGTTGTCTTTTTTCTAATGAAGTTGTTATGATTTGCAGGCGGATATTTTTTGTGCAAATTGCCATATCGAATTTAAAAATTTTTTGAATTATTTTGTACCATTCCTAGCAGCTTCGCAAGTCTGCCCGAGTTCCACAGACTAATCCGTCAGTGACATCAACCGAGGATGTCTTAAACCCCTCCGGACAAGGTGTGATGAGAGTCACCCCCCTGCCCCCAATCTCTAAGGTATCTTCACAGCGTTCATCACTCGGCAAGCTGCTTTTGGGCAATTTTTCGCTGTGTCCGTATTCCCTTAAGATTATTAATTATTTTCATTCAATCACTTCTTTCATTATAATTCATTAAAAACGGTAATCTGGTACATCCTTAGAATTAATTTTGCCGACCACCTTTCCGAATACATCCAGACGGTCAGACTCTTTTATCTCAATAGGAGAGTAATAATGCTAAAAAAGTATTCCGAGGGGATGATTAAGGCTCGTGTGAATAACACAGCCATGAGAGTATAACAAACAAGTAAGTAATTATATAGTAACAATTTTCAAAATTTAATTAGGACCCACCTGATAAGGACACATTTAAAGATGGAAACACCAGAGACGCAGGGGAAACGAACAGCATGGCAAATGCCAATGGAATATCACTCACACGTGCTTACCATGATCCATCTTTTTCACTGGATTATGACAGACGAGAGCTCGATGATTTCTTTGAGATGATTGACAGCGAATGTGCATAGGGGGTTGTAGTGCGAAGCCTGAATGAGATAACTGACAATGTGTCTGACCTTGAAAAGTTCATTTTGACACTTGCAGCAAAGGGAGTTGCGGTTTACTGCATAGCAATCGGCCCGGTTCCGGTAACTATTTCACACGCTGAGGATTATGGATGTTAAGTGATGGAGGTAGCAGAAGTGGGCAGAACTAAATTTGATCCATATGTGATTGGAAATAATATAAGAGATTTACGTGAAAAAAGAAAAATGACACAGATGAAGGCAGCTGAGGAAATGGATATGAGTTTATGGCATTAATTTATTATGGAACAAGCTTATTGTTTATTGTTATAGGAAATTACCTGCCAAAGATTAAGCAGGACAATACGATAGGAATCAGGATTGTATGGACATTACAGGATGAAGAAAACTGTAATGCGACTCATAGCTTTAGTGGAAGGATATGGGGGACATCAGGTATTTTATGTATGCTGTGCACATTACATTTGATAAAATCTGTGAGTAAAGAAGCTTGCATAAAAGTTAAGTAAGTTATCAATAAAATTGTGTAATTTATTTCTCATGGAAATTCATCTCCTTTCTGTTTACGATGTCATTATAGAATACGAAAAGAATTATTACTTGCCAAAATAACAGAATATATAGTCAAAAGTTGCTTAATACGGTAATTATAACAGTATCATTTTGTGCATGATTTGTACAATTTATTACATTGCTCTTTGCTATGGTTTTGTTATATCTTAGATGTAGCAAAGCAGTTATTGTTCTTGGTTTTATATATCAATAATAAGAAAGTGAGGAAAAATATGAACGCTGATATGAAATGGCTTGATAATCCGGAAGTGTTTAAGGTAAATCAATTGGAACCACATAGTGATCATTGCTATTATCTGGATTATTCAGACATGAAAAAAGAAAAAAATCCATTATTACAGTCATTAAATGGTCAATGGGAGTTTGCTTACAGCAGAAATGTGATGGAAAGACCAGTTGATTTTTATAAGGAAACATTTGATGCATCCGGATTCGATAAAATTATGGTTCCGGGACATATTGAATTGGCTGGATATGATAAAATACGTTACATCAACACTATGTATCCTTGGGAAGGAAAAGAGTACCACAGAGGAGCTTATAGTATGGAGGCAACCGGAGCAGAAGAAGGAATGTTCTCAGAAGCACAGTACAATCCGGTAGGCTCTTATATCAAATACTTTGATTTGGACAGGAGCATGTGTGGAAAAAGAATCCATATCTGCTTCGAAGGTGTAGAAGAAGCTATGTACCTGTGGCTGAATGGCCAGTTTATAGGGTATGCCGAAGACAGCTTTACACCTTCTGAGTTTGATCTGACACCATATATTAAGGAAAAAGGAAATGTACTGGCAGTGCAGGTACATAAGATGAGCACAGCGGCATTTTTGGAGGATCAGGACTTTTTCCGTTTCTTTGGAATTTTCAGAAATGTTACTTTGAAGGCAATTCCGGATGTTCATCTGGAGGATGTATGGTTCAAACCTGTGTTAAATAAAGATAATGAAAGCGGAAGCGTATCCGTCTGCATGAAGGTATCTGCTTCTGACAGTCAGAATGTAACTGCAGGCTTTATTTTAAAGGACAGAGAAGAAAATATATTAGTAGAGAAGTCATTAAAGTTAAATAAAGAAAACGACCATTTGGAAGGAACGATTTGTGTTGATTTGGAAAATGTCAAACTGTGGGATAATCATAATCCATATTTATATCATGCTTATGTTGAGCTTAAAGCAGAGGATGGTTCACTGGCCGAGGTAATTCCTTATGATATCGGTTTCAGAAGAATAGAGATTAAAGATAAAATAATCTATTTTAATGGAAAACGTCTTGTTATAACGGGAGTAAACCGTCATGAGTGGAATGCAAGAACAGGAAGATGCATTGGTATAGAAGACATGAAGGCAGATATATCATGTATGTTAAGAAACAATATTAATTCTGTGCGTACCTGTCACTATCCTGACCAGATACCATGGTACTATATGTGCGACAATGCAGGTATTTATGTGATGGCAGAAACAAATCTGGAGAGCCATGGCTCATTCCAAAAGCTAGGGGCAATCGAACCATCATGCAATGTACCGGGGTCTTTTCCACAGTGGAGAGATGCAGTACTTGATCGTGCAAAAAATAATTTTGAAACTTTTAAAAACCATACATCCATCCTTTTCTGGTCATTAGGAAATGAATCCTATGCAGGAGATGACATTGAGGCAATGAACGTTTATTTTGCTGAAAAGCAGGATGGAAGATTAGTTCATTATGAAAGCTCTTATTATAATAGGGCATATGAGGATACTATTTCTGACTTGGAGACCAGAATGTATGCAAAACCTGAGGATGTAGAGGAATACTTGAATAACAGTCCGAAGAAACCGTATATTTTATGCGAATTCATGCATGATATGGGAAATTCAATGGGTGGACTTGGCTCTTATATGAAGCTGATTGACAAATACGATATGTATCATGGTGGATTTATATGGGATTTTATTGACCAGGCAATTATGGTAAAAGATCCGGTGACAGGAAAAGACGTTTTGCGCTATGGTGGAGATTTTGATGATAAACCGGCAGACTATGAATTCTCAGCAAATGGAATCGTATTTGCTGACAGGAAAGAAAAACCGGCAATGCAGGAAGTGAGGTATTACTATGGCTTATACAGATAAATTAAGAGTGGTATATGGCGACTATACACTTGGTGTACATGGTGAAGGCTTTGATTATATTTTCTCTTATGCACAGGGAGGGCTGGAATCTATTGTTAAAAATGGATATGAGTGGCTGTACCGTTGCCCAAAGCCTACTTTCTGGAGAGCGTTGACAGATAATGACAGGGGAAGCAAGTTTCATATTAAAAGCGGAAGCTGGCTTTCGGCAGATATGTTCATTGACTGTAATGGAGTACAGGTGATCATGGATGGCAAGGAGCAAAAACAATACGCACCTGATAATAACAGCTATGGCGGTGATGTTTATGCTGATGAAATTATCGTAAAATATACATACGAGACCATAACAACTCCGGCGACAACTGTTCTTGTGAGCTATATAGTTGATGTATCAGGAAAGATTCGCGTGGATGTACATTATAATGGTGTACAGGGGCTTCCTGAATTTCCTGTATTTGGAATGAGATTTATTATGCCAACATTGGCTGACAAATATTTATATAAGGGACTCTCCGGGGAAACATATCCTGACAGAAAAGCAGGTGCACAAGAAGGAATCTATGAGATTGATGATCTGAGTCTTACACAATATCTTGTTCCACAGGAATGTGGTATGAGAATGGATACAGAGTGGCTTGAAATTACAAGACATACGGCTCTTGATAACAGCAGGACAGATAGCTCATCACAGACACTGCGCATTGAAAAGAATGATGAAAAATTTGCATTTTCTTGTCTGCCTTATACAGCATCTGAGATTGAAAACGCTCTTCACCATGAGGAACTGCCACCGGCAAGAAGAACTGTCTTATGCATATATGGCGCAGTAAGAGGTGTTGGAGGTATCGACAGCTGGGGAACTGATGTGGAAGAGGATTACCGTATCAGTGCGGAGACTGATAAGGATTATTCTTTTACAATCTGTTAGTCATTAATTAATTTGCTCCTGCTTTTGTCTTTTTATTATGTATTTCTGGCTCTGTATTCAGAAGGAGAACAGCCTTTTTGTTTATGGAATAATCGACTGAAGTATAGTGGATTATTGTATCCGACAATGCCTGCAATCTCGTTTATAGAGTAGGATGTCGTTTCAAGCAGCACCTGTGCGTTTGTCATCCTTAGTGCTGTGAGAAATTGTACCGGTGTATTACCGGTATATTTCCGAAAGCTCCTGATAAACCAGCTTATGCTCATACCAATTGATGAAGCATATTCCTCCACGTTAATAGAGCGGTTGTAGTTTGTATTGAAATATGTAATTGCTGTATCCATCTGGCTGTCAAGGAATTCATTTCTGATTACATGCTCAGTTGTTATTTTACGATTAAATATAATCAAAAGGTGTCGTAGCAAAAGCATGAGCATTTCCTCATAATTGTCCTGACATCTTTGAAGCTCTGTAATAATCCTTTTGAAAACCTGTTCATATTCAAGAGACGTTCCAACATTAAAGACTCTTTTATTGTCTGTAAATCCGTATTTTCTTAAAGTGTTTTTTACGTCGCTTCCGGTAAAGTGAATCCAATATATCTGAGTCTTATCCTTACCATAAAATTCATATTTTTGAAGCTCTTTTGGGCGAAATAACACTATATGTCCTGCTGGAATGATTGTCTCATTTTCAGGATTGTCAAAGTGGAAATGAACTAGACCTGATGATATATATATAATCTGGTAATCCAGTCTTCCTCTGGGCCTGTATGTAGGCATCTTAGGATGCTGTGACAGGCGATAGGTTCCGCAGCTTCCTACAATCAGAGGGCGGCTTTTATCTTTAAAATCTTTATGTGAATGATTCAAATATCCCGTGTTAATATACATTATACACCTCCGCTTGTATTGTACCATTTTATGCATCTTTTGTCTATTTATATTTATGGACAAAAGGTTGATTTAGAGTGTAATATTTATATAGAGTAGGACAACTGTTAAGGAGGTTTTTAAGTATGATAGTTTCACGATTTTATGAGGATTTGAGTGTGCTTCATGATAATCATCAGTATACAAATATCCGTTATCCGTTCCTGTTTGATCCACCTTATTTACCTCATGATATACCTTGTGGAGCTTATGTGAATCATTTTGTCACAATTTTAATTCAATCAGATCCAGTCATTATCCTAATGCACCGTACTTTTATCAGATGTGTGATTTGTATGGATTTATGGTTATTGATGAGGCTGATATAGAAGCTCATAGACCATTTATGATATACAGAAAAGAAGATAAAGATTAGGTACAGAGAGATAAAAACACCTATTTTAAAAAAGTGTATCATTTTGTGCATATTTCAGCCTTTTATGTTTATAGACAAAATTTGCACAAATATATAAAATTGGTATAGCTGTTAAAGATAAAACAAAGTAATTAATTGGAGGTTTCGTATGGAGGAAAAGACGTACTTAAAGTGGTACAACAAAATTGGTTATGGTTCCGGTGATATTGCAGGAAATGTAGTGTATGCATTCCTGACGTCCTTTGTTATGGTATATCTTACAGATACTATAGGACTTGCATCAGGAATCGTTGGAACATTAATCGCAGCATCAAAATTATTTGATGGTTTTACAGATGTTTTCTTTGGTTCACTTATTGATAAAACACATACAAAGCTTGGAAAAGCAAGGCCTTGGATGATTTATGGCTATATAGGTTGTGCTTTGACACTTGTAGCAGTTTTTGCAATTCCTACAAGCTGGGGCAGGACTGCTCAGTATGCATGGTTCTTTATAGCATATACATTATTGAATGGTGTATTTTACACAGCAAATAATATTGCATATTCTGCACTTACTTCGCTGGTAACAAAGAATAGCAAAGAGCGTGTACAGATGGGCTCTTACCGTTTTATTTTTGCCTTTTCAACAAGTCTTATAATTCAGTCTATAACAGTTGCATTTGTTGATGTATGCGGTGGAGGTGCTGCTGCATGGAGATTTGTAGCTATTATTTATGCAGTGATAGGTCTTGTAGTAAATACGATTTCAGGATTGTCAGTTAAGGAGCTTCCGGAAGAGGAGCTTAACGCTGGAATAGAGAACGATGAAGAAAAGAAGTATGGTCTTGTTCAGGCATTTAAGCTTCTTGTTAAGAATAAGTACTATATGATGATTTGTGGAACTTATATTTTGCAGCAGTTATATAGTGCTATGATTGGTGCAGGTATTTATTACTGTACATGGGTTCTTAAGAATAAAAATCTGTTTGGTGTATTTGCGTGGGCTGTAAATATTCCTCTTATAATAGCACTTATTTTCACACCAACTCTTGTTGGAAAGTGGAAAGGAATGTATAAGCTTAATAAACGTGGATATATTCTGGCTACGATAGCAAGAGCACTTGTGATTGTAGCAGGATACATGGGAAGCGTTCCACTGATGATGCTGTTTACTGCAGTTGCAGCATTAGGACAGGGACCTTGGCAGGGAGACATGAATGCAGTAATTGCCGAGTGCTCTGAGTATACTTACCTGACTCAAGGAAAACGAGTAGATGGAACTATGTATTCATGCACATCACTTGGAATCAAAATTGGTGGTGGAATTGGAACAGCTATTGTAGGATGGCTGCTTGAAATCAGTGGTTATGTTGGTACAAATGCGACTCAGCCGGCATCTGCAATTACTATGCTTCAGGTAATGTATTTATGGTTACCATTTGTATTTGAGATTCTTATTACAATTCTTCTTTCAAAGATGAATGTAGAAGCTGCAAATGAAAAGCTTAGAAAAGAAAAAGGAATTGAGTAATTATCGTATAATATGGGAGAGATGATCTGAGTGCATTTAACGTTTGAAAATACAAATGAAGAGATTATTGCTGTAAAGCGGAAACCACGGCATCAGCCACCACATCTGCATAATGCAATGGAAATTGTATGTGTTACGAAAGGAACATTGGAGCTTGGTGTAGGACAGGAGCTGTATCACATGGAAACAGGTGATATAGGAATAGTATTTCCTGATGTTATACATCATTATCAGGTGTTTTCATCAGAAGTCAATGAGGCGGTTTTTATTAATGCTCCACAAATGATTTTTGGTAGATTTGAAAATGTACTGAGGAATAATGCTCCACAATATCCTGTTGTAAAAAGTGATGTTATTCCGGATGAAGTGTACAGAGCAGTGGAATCCATAATAGATACCGGGCAGGATGACATATGGGTTGTTCAAGCTTATTTGCAGATTATACTTGCAAGATGTATTCCGATGATGAAATTAGTGGAAAAGAGCAAAATTGGCAGCGATGATATAATATACCGTACCGTATCCTATATTTCTGCCAATTTTAATAAGAGTATATCGCTTGATGGAATGGCACATGACCTTGGGGTGAGCAAATTTTCATTATCCAGATTGTTTTCAAAGACATTCCATAGCAGTTTTAATCAATATGTGAATGAGGCGCGTCTGGGGTATGCCTGTCAGAGAATTGAAACTACAGATGATACCCTGACAGAAATCTCGATGGACAGTGGTTTTGGAAGTCTTAGAACCTTTAATCGTGTTTTTAAAGAGAAATATAGATTGACACCAAGCGAGTATAGAAATAAATTACAAAAATGAAAGAACATCCCATTATTGAGTTTAAGTAATCTCTAATGTAATTTAATATTGGAACATTTTACAACTATGACACAAGTATGCAACATAATAAACGAATGCTTCTGATAGAGTAATGATACACAATATCAGTTACTGAAAAGCAGGAGGGTAGAAAGTGGACAGGGCACAATACAAATGTTGCAGACGTGGGGCAAATTTACGTCGAAAGAGACGCAGGCACAGAAAAATACGGCATTCAGTTATATTTACCTGTAGTATCATAGCTGTGGCTGTATTTGTGATTGTTGGAAGCCGTATGATAACATCCGGTGACGGCAGGACAAATAAAAATGATGTTGAAGCCGGAAATAATACATATGATAATGCAGATATAGAAAATACTAAAATCTTTGAAAAGAATAAGATACAAAATAATCAGTTAATGCTTGATGATATAATGAACAGTACCCAATATCCAAAACAGCTACAGGAGCTTGCTTTGAAAAATGAAGAGGCACTTGAGTTTGTGTATGATTATCCGACGGAACATGTGAAGGAACACATAGTTGATTTGACAGAAGAAGCGTCTATGGATAGTGTTCCGTTATTTGTGCAATGGGATAAACGCTGGGGCTACGAAAATTATAGCGGCAATTTTTTCGCAGCAAGCGGATGCGGTCCCACTACACTTTCGATGGTAGTGGTTTACCTGACACACAACAGGGAGGCATCACCTATTGCAGTAGCAAAGTATTCAAAGGAAGCCGGTTACAGTGTAGATGGATCGGGAAGTTCATGGACGCTTATAAGTGAAGGCTGCAGGCACTACGGCGTAAAAGCAAAGACAGTGGCGCTGGATGAGAGCAGAATGAAAGCAGAGCTTGATGCAGGACATCCTATTGTGGTAAATGTAGGACCGGGGGATTTTACCGATACAGGACATTTTATGGTTATAACAGGCTATGATGATGAAGGCTTTTCAATAAATGATCCAAACAGCATTGAAAAAAGTGGCAAAAGGTGGTTATTCAAAAATATATCATCTCAGATTAGAGCTGTCTGGAGTATGTATGTGTGAAAATATATTTGTATAAGTGCCGGTAAAACATCCTATTATTGAGATAAATAATAGGGTGTTTTTTACAACTATGACACATCTTTATGCTATAATAATTCTATCATAATCATAGAAGAGGAGCAGCTTATGACCAGTATTCTCATAGTGGAAGATGACAACGACATAAATAATTTAATATGTGACACCTTAAAGGCAGAGGGATATCAATGCGAAAGAGCGTTTGATGGCAAGGAAGGGGCAGACAAAATTGAGCAGAACAGGTACGATCTTCTGCTGCTGGATATTATGCTTCCTGAGATAAATGGTTATGAATTGCTTGACTATGTCAGGAGAATTGGGGATACTCCGGTCATAATAATATCTGCCATGGGACAGGTGGATGAAAGAATACGCGGGCTTCGTAAGGGCGCGGATGATTACATATGCAAACCATTTCAGATAGGGGAGCTGCTTGCGAGAGTGGAAACTGTATTAAGGCGCACTCAGCGCACGGCAGAGCGTCTGGAAATAGAGGATGTAGCTATAGATCCTAAATCACGTACGGTGACAAAGGCAGGTGAGCAGGTAGAGCTCACAGTAAAGGAATTTGACCTGCTGTATGAGCTTATGAAGAATAAGAATGTTGCACTCAGCAGGCGCAGACTTTATGAGCTTGTATGGCAGGAGGAATATACAGGGGAGACGAGGACACTTGATTCACATGTACAAAGACTGAGGAAAAAGCTTGACTGGAATGATAAGATTGTCACGGTTTTCAGGATTGGCTATCGTCTGGAGGTTCGCGGATGAAATTTTTCTATAAAATGTTTCTGGGAATGACAGTGGTACTGGCTGTTGCCCTTGGAATGATAGAATATGTGACACTATCATATTCGCTGGAGCATGCAGTAAAAAGGGAGCAGGACAGCGCACTTTCACAGCATCAGATGATAAAATACTCGATTGAAACGGTAATCCTTAACATGAAGAGTGAGGATGTGGAGAAAGAGCTTACAGATATGATGTCGCAGTCGGCAAAATCCATTGTTGGAGATGAAGGTGGAATGTATCTTGCCGACGATGATGGAAAAAGGATATATGCCAATTCATGTAATTATGAGCAAAAGGATACAAAGGTAAAGGATGGTACGCTTACATACAGTATAGTTTCAAAAGAGAATACTAAAGCTACCGGTGAAAAGCAAAGCGGCAGATATATCCATGTTAAAAGCAGCTTTAAGCTGAATGAAAACAGGTATATTCTGATAACGGAAAGTGATATTACACCGGTTTTTAATGAGTCAAAGGAGCTTAGGTATAGATGTAGCATGTACTACATTGTTATACTTGCTGTTGGTATGATGGTCATACTGATACTTTCTTTTATGATTACAAAGCCTCTTGCCGGATTAACAGCCACAACACAAAAATTTGCAGATGGTGATTACACAGCAAGAAGTGATGTGAAGACAAAGGATGAAATAGGTGAGCTTGCGAAGGCTTTCAACGAGCTAGCGAAAAACCTTGAAAGCAAGGTTTATGAACTTCAGATGGCGGCAAAGAAGCAGGAGGATTTTACGGCAAACTTTGCACATGAGCTCAAAACCCCAATGACATCAATTATCGGATATGCAGATACCCTGTATCAGAAAAAATTGTCTGAGGATGAGGTGCACAGTGCTGCCGGAGTCATACTGAATGAGGGCATGAGGCTTGAAGCATTATCGTTTAAGCTGCTGGAGCTTATCACTCTTGATAAAAATGATTTCAGGCTTGAAGAGACAAGAGTATCTGAGATTATAGCAGACTGTGTGGAAACCGCGCGTGAAGCAGCAAGAAAGCATGATACAGAGCTTGTATACAATGCGGATGAGGCATGGGTGTGGCTGGAATATGATCTATTTAAGACCATGCTTCTTAACCTGATAGACAATGCGGTGAAATCAGGAGGCAGCAGGGTGGATGTATCAGGCAGTCTTATTTCGCACAGCGTTTATCGTATTGCAGTTTCGGACAATGGAAGAGGAATACCGCCTGAGGATATAGAGCGCATTACGGAGGCTTTTTATATGGTTGACAAGTCCAGATCAAGAAGTGAGCATGGAGCAGGGCTTGGGCTTGCACTTGTATCAAGGATTGCTACGCTGCATCATATAAAAATCCATTATGAGAGTGAGTCAGGTAAAGGAACAAAGGTGTATTTTGACATGAAAGCGGAGGCATTGGATGAGAAGTAAGCATTTATCAGTGCGCAAATGTATTGATAAAAAACCGGATAAAATCAAGGGTATAGTGTGTATATGCATTATTCTGGCAGTTGTATGTGCGGGAAATATGATACCGAATTATCTGATTTCGCTTAAGGCAGCAAAAATTGCCAAAACTAGTACTACAATAAGCAACGCAGATATAAGCCCATACAGCAGCTCTATTTCAGCTGAAGATAGGCTTGCAAAGATGATGTCTCTGATGCAGGATAATGTAAATGAGCTGTGGAATGGGAAATATAGTGAGAAAAGGGAACCATTGGATACTGAAATTCCGGTGGGACAGGCTTATAAGGCTATTCAGACTTTTTTGAAGGGTGCCTGTGAGCTGCAGAAGCAGTCAGATATTACGCAGATGCTCGGTGAAGACGATATAGACATGCTGCAAAGCCTTGAAAATAACTATTCAAAGGATACAGACAGTGAAATAGAACAGACATATGAAGCTGCGCCTGAGCAATATGGTGCAGCAGTCGTTTCGGAAGCAGGCTTTGACAATACAATATCAGATTTTTTCGTGACGTCTGATATAAGCAAGGAATTGTCGGCGTGGGTATTTATAATATCATTTGAAGATACGAGAATGCTTACTGCTGTTGATGCGGTGCTTGGAGTACCGTTTTATATTACGTATTATTGTGCTGATGTGGATAATCCTGAGGCGCAGGCGACGGTCATGAGAGATTTATATGCAAAGACATATGGCAGTGATTATTCTATGGGTGATCCAAAAGAGTCTGAATCAAAAATAGATCCTTCCTTTGAGACAAATATAATAGAGAATTTTTATTATGGGAATAATTATGTGGAGGGGGATGATGAATATACAGGCTTTGACTCTTATGTATACTCTTGTTCATCAGACAAGGTTGAGATGGAATATCAGGTTATTACAAGATTTCAAAAATTTGAAAAAAAGGGAAAGCAGGTGTCATCATATAAGTCGCGCGTGAATATATGTCTATACTAACCGGGCTAAAAAGCTCTCTGTGCAATGCACAGGAGCTTTTTATAGGTAGAACTCTATTTATTTGTGCTGTCTGCATCAATTACAGACTGAATCTGCTTCATAAGGGCATCATAGTTGTCCTGGTTATCAATTCCGCCGAGCATTGGTTCGCCTACGATATTGCCATTTCTGTCAACAAGTATAGTTGTTGGAAATGCCATGATTTCTGAGGCATATTTACCGGCAGCACTAGAGGAGTCAATTGACAGATTACGATATTTGACACCCTGGCTTTCAAGAACAGAGGCAGCCTCTTTGATAGCTGTTTTATTGCCATCGAAGGTCTCCGTGTTGATGCCAACCACTTCTCCGCCCATTGATTTGATAGCATCATTTAATTCGTTAAGCTTGGATAACTCAGCGACGCATGGTTTGCAGCCGGTAAACCAGAAATTGACGACTGTTACTGCATTACCGGAAAACAGGCTGTCATCCACCTTATTGCCATCAAAATCCTCACCGGAAAAATCACTGAATACAGATGAGGCTTTAGAGCTGTCATTCTTGTTATCGTCTGATGATTTATTTTTGTTTTCAAGCTCTGCTATCTGTTCCTCGATTTTTCGTATGGTTTCAATATCCTCATTAAGTGTTTTAAGCTCATCGTCTGTGAATGAATCCTTGTTTGATTCTACGGTGCCGGCAAGATAATCAGCATAATTTCCGTTTGGATCAGCGTCGCTTTTATTCATCATGCCAAATGCCTTGTTCCACACATCAGCGTGATCTGCAAAAAGCTGATTTTCCTGCTGATATAAATCATCAAGTTTGGAATCTGATTTGCCGGATGCTTCTGAGCCGGCTTCAGTCTGAGTGTTCTTAGAATCTGTGTTGGAAGCTTGCTTTCCACCACATGCTGTAAGTGATAATGCTATGCAGAGTGTAAAAATAGAAATAAATGATAATTTGTTTTTCATGAGTAATTTCTCCTTTAAAATAATAGTAAAATGTTTAATAGTTATTTGTTGTCATTTTTTTGACATGATTTTCCCATAAACCGGTAGCAGATGGCATCCTTTGGACAGGCCTTTATGCAGGCACCGCAGCGTATGCACTCGGGGTGATCCGGTGTCTTACACACATCCACATCCATCTTACATGCCTTTGAGCATTTACCGCATCCGACACATTTGCTGCTATCAACGGTGATTTTGAGAAGGCTGACCTTATTAAATAATGAGTAGATTGCTCCAAGCGGACAAATCCATTTACAGAAGGGCCTGTAAAATAAAATACTTAGTACAATCACTGCAATTAAAATCATACACTTGAAGGAAAAAAGCTTTCCCAGCGCCGAACGGATAGCGGCATTTCCAATAGATAGCGGTATAGCACCCTCCAAAACACCCTGAGGACAGATGTATTTGCAGAAGAACGGGTCTCCCATTCCTATAGAGTTCGTTACAAGCATCGGAAGAAGTATAACGAAAACAATAAGAATGACATATTTTAGGTACCTAAGAGGCTTTAGCTTGGCTGTGGAAAATTTCTTTCCGGGGATTTTATGAAGTAAATCCTGAAACCATCCAAATGGGCACAAAAAACCACATATAAATCTGCCGAGAATCACACCGAGTAAAATAAAAAATCCGGTTATGTAGTATGAAAACTTAAATTTGGATGACCCGACAACTGCCTGAAATGCTCCTATTGGACAGGCTCCTGTCGCGGCAGGGCAGGAGTAGCAGTTTAATCCGGGTACGCATACTGTTTTTGCATTGCCCTGATATATTTTACCCTTAAATAAATTTGGAATATGAATATTGGTCAGCAGTGTTGCTGCCGCCTGTATCCATCCACGTATTTTTGCCAGTTTTCTTGATAGTAATTTCTTTTCCTTATCCAATTCCGACACACTCCAGACATAGTTTTATTGCTTTACCAAGCACTGTAGCCGCCTCACCTCTGATTGCACCATAGCTTATCATGGATACGCCAAGGATAAGCAGAATGATTTGACATGTTTTTTGGTATTTCAACATAATGTTGCTCCTTTTTGTTGTATTGTTGACCAGCTGACTTTGGTATTATACAATATAGGTTGTAAAATTATTGTTAAGAAGCAGGAGAACATTTTGAGATTATTAATTGTAGAGGATGAGAAACAAATATGTGATATGGTTGCAAAGAGTCTGTATGCTGCCGGTTATGAGGTAGATACCTGTTATGATGGGAAAGAGGCTCTTGAATGTATACTGTCGGAGAATTATGATCTGATAGTTTTGGATTTGAATCTGCCGGGGATGGATGGCATGGAGCTTCTTAAGGAGCTTAGAAAATACAATGATGAAACTAAGGTTTTGATATTATCTGCAAGAGGTCAGATTGCTGATAAGGTAGAGGGACTGGATGCAGGAGCAAATGATTACATGGAAAAACCATTCCATCTGCAGGAGCTTGAGGCACGTATCAGAAGCCTGACAAGAAGGAAATTTGTACAGAATGATATATGTCTTAAATGCGGAGAAATAAAGTTTGATACGATTAAGCGTGAGGCATATGCAAAGGGAGAGCCGGTTCCACTGACAAGAAAAGAGAATGGTATTTTGGAATATTTACTTATCAATATAGGCAGACCGGTGAGCCAGGAGGAGCTGATAGAGCATGTGTGGGATGCCACAGCGGACAGTTTTAGCGGAGCAATCAGGGTACATATGTCTTCCCTTAGAAAAAAGCTTAAGGCGAAGCTGGGCTATGATCCCATTCTGAACAAGGTAGGTGAAGGCTATAAAATACGGGAGGAGTCTGACAGATGAAAAGAATGTCGTTACAGTGGAGACTTACGTGCATAACTACATTGTGTATTGCCATTATATGTGGCTTCCTGACTATGTTTGTCTATAAAAATGGTGTGCATTACATTGATTCTCTGCAGGATGCGGTAGAGTCACAGGGGGATGAAAAAGGAAACAAATCAGATGAAATATATATCAGCATACCGGACGATAAGTGGGATGAGTTTGCGGATGAATTTTCGGTCCAGGTGTACAATAATAAGGCTGACTATAAAAGAAACAGTCTGATAATCACTGTTTTGCTGGCACTTTTGGGAGGTGTTGTCACTTATTTTATAAGCGGGCATGCACTCAGACCAATCAGGGAGTTTTCCGATAAAATCGAAGAGGTGCAGGCTCAGAATCTGTCTGATTCAAGAATAGAGGAAAACAATATTAAGGAACTGAACCAGCTTGGCATTTCTTATAATAAGATGCTTGAGCGTCTGTCGGAGGCATTTGAGATACAGAGACAGTTTACTGCAAATGCAGCACATGAGCTGCGCACTCCATTAGCGTTAATGCAGGTACAGCTTGATTTATATAATTCTGCCTCTCACCCTGGGAATGATGCAGACACTTTGCAGACCATAAAAATGGTTACGGAACAAAATGATAAATTAAACAGGATGGTAAAGACTCTTCTTGACATGAGTGAGCTTCAGACGGTGGGAAGAGATGATAAAATTGTATTGGATGCTATTGTTGAAGAGGTTTTGGCAGACCTTGAGCCTCTTGCACAGGAAAAAAATATAAAGCTCATTGGAAAATGTGAGGATGCCACTATGATAGGCAGTGATATACTTATTTACAGGCTTGTATACAATCTGGTTGAAAATGCCATCAAATATAATCATCCACTCGGACAGGTTACAGTAACCGCATATCAGAGAAACAAGCATGTTTATCTGTCTGTAGAAGATACGGGAAGCGGAATACCAAAGGAGCTTAGGGAGAGAGTGTTCGAGCCGTTCTTT
Source organism: uncultured Agathobacter sp. (assembly GCA_934365945.1). Taxonomy (GTDB): domain Bacteria; phylum Bacillota; class Clostridia; order Lachnospirales; family Lachnospiraceae; genus Roseburia. The sequence goes on from CAKRNE010000002.1 coordinate 23,660, forward strand.
CGTGTGGATAAATCCAGAAGCCGGGAGCTGGGCGGCGTAGGGCTAGGACTTGCTCTTGTCCGTGAAATCGTTAGAGTACATGATGGCAGTATTTGTATTAAATCAGGCAAGACTGGAGGAACGATTTTTGAGGTGAAGTTTTAATGACTAAGGATGAATGGTATAGGCAGTTATTTGAGCGACTGGATAATTCCAAGTTCAGAAGCAGTTTTCATTTGAAGCAGAAAGATATTGATTACATAAATGAAAAAGGGTTGGACACAATAAGACAACATGCAAAGGATTTTATTGCAAAGAGAGAAGCTCCGGCATATATAGCAAATGATGGCAAACAGACACCAATGAGAGGTCATCCGGTATTTATTGCCCAGCATGCAACGGCAACATGCTGCAGGGAGTGTATCCGAAAGTGGCATAAAATGCAGCCGGGCAAGGAACTAAGTCAGGTGCAGCAGGATTATCTTGTAGATGTAATTATGACATGGATTCAAAAAGAAATGGATAGACACTGATGGTAAAGTCAAAAGAAGGTGCTTAGAGTGGGATTATTTAAGAAAAAGACAGTTACAAAGACATATGATAAAGAGAATAAGAAACCGGTAATTAAAGCGAGCATATGTAATGGCGAGCAGGTCGCAGGTTTTAAGGACATTCATACAGGTAGGATAGAAGAGATTATGCTGATTAAGAACCGGGCAGACCTTGATGAATTCAAGAAAATGTATGGAATAGAGGGAGAGATAGAAAAGGAATATTAAAAATCAGTAATCAATGTGATGTAGAACGAGGAGAAAACACATGAATAAAGAAATGACCGTAAACGGGAAAAGCTATACAATAATTAAACTGCTAGGAAAGGGGAAAGGTGGATATTCTTATTTGGCAGAGTCTGGAAATAACAGGTATGTTTTGAAGCAGATACATCATGAACCTTGTGATTATTATCAGTTTGGAAACAAGCTTGAGGCAGAAATCAGGGATTACAAGAAATTGAAAGAAATCGGAATAAAGATGCCTGCTATGCTTGAAACAGATGTGAAAGATGAACGCATCTTGAAGGAGTTTATTGACGGTGACACGATTTATCAGTTGGTTTTAGAAGACAAGATGAAAACTGACTATATCGAGCAATTGCATAGAATGTGTGCGCTGTTATATGCTGCCAATACAAATATTGATTATTTTCCAACGAATTTTGTTGTAAATAACGAAGAAATATATTATGTTGATTTCGAGTGCAACGATTACATGGAAGAATGGAATTTTGAAAACTGGGGTGTAAAATATTGGTCAAAGACACCGGAATTTTTGCAGTATGTGAAAGAACATTCATGATACAAGTATGGTTTTGGTTGGTATAATGATGGCGGAAATAAGTAAATTTGAAAGGTTTTATTTTGGTTATGTTTCAAGCAAATAAAAATAGTATAAGTTGTAAATTTGCCAATATCGAAGATTTTGATGAAATTCAAAAATTGTATTGGAATCTTATTGAGCAGAGCAAGGATGAACCATCTTTTCCGGGATGGAAGAAGGGTGTGCATCCGTCTCCGGAAATGATCATGGAGAGTATAAAACAAAAGCAAATGTATATTTTAAAAGCAAATGATGTGATAAAGGCAGGTGCTATATGCAATCATATTTCAAATGAGGAATATGCAAATGTTTCGTGGCGGATTAAAGATACCGGAGCAAATGTGTGTATTATTCATGCATTGGCAGTCGGTTATGATTATCGTGGTCAGGGGCTGGGAAAGATACTTGTAAATCAGATTATATCTGACGCAAAGGAAAGCGGAAGTGAAGCGATACATCTTGATGTGATAGATAATAATGTAGCTGCAGAAGCCTTTTATAAGGGGCTTGGCTTTCAGTATATAAGTACCGAGAACATTTTTTATGAGGTTGTAGGACACAGAAACTTCAAAATGTATGAGTATATTCTAAGTGAATGATAAAAACAGGAGAATTGGCATTTACAGGGCAAATCAAATTCGGTATAAAGAGGTTTGATTTGCCCTCGTTTTTTGCTTCGATATTGCAGAGCGTCACTCTACAGACACGCAGTATGAACAAGCCTATAATTTTTTGATTCTTTCATTCATTTTTCTGGCATCATTGCGATAGTGAAGCATGAAGCCTCCCCAAATTATAAATGCCAAAGCTATTTGAAATATGGCTGCAATAATTCCGTGAAGGATAGAACTTGTTCCTCCTATCCATCCGACAGTATATGCGACGATTGTATAAATAACACAGCCTGTTCCCATGTGAATAATTACCTTAAAAGGCATTGGAAGATTGTCTTTGTGATAAATCATGGTCGGAAGTCCAAAACCCAGACCTACAATTATACATCCGATAACCATTTTGGAAAATTGGTAATTATCTAAACTAAAATTACCGTCATAGGCGATGTCAAATACCATTCCTGTAATGCAGAAAATGGTTAATGCTATACCAATGCTTGTTATAGTGCTTTTAATCAAATCTTTCACAGTTTCTCTCATTTTTGTCCTCCTATAATCCCAGATATTTTTTAAACTCAGGCAGATATTTTCTTGATACGTAATCCTTACATCCGTTTTTTAGTTTCAAAAGAAGAGTGCCGCTAAAACCAGCCTCGACATTGCTCATATAAGACAGATTGACCAAAGTTGATTTTGAAATTTGCATAAATCCGGCACCAAGCTGCTGTTGCATTTCGTACAGTCTTTTTCGGGAACGGTAGCGGTGTTCTTTGCCATAAATAATAGTATCCTTGTTTTCGACCCTTACCATGTATATTTCTTTTGGCTGTAAAATGACAATATCATTTTCGTTTTGTAAAGCTGTAATTGGGCTTTCATTTGAACCGAATATATCAAGGGTACGCTGGACGCTGTCAGTGATTTTATCTGTATATATGATGGCATATGGTTCGCTGTATTCTGGTGAAAGTTCAATACTTACCTTCATGTAAAATCCTCCTTTCTTTTTGGTGAGTTAATCATACAATATTTCATACATAATGTCTCGCATTTGGATGTAAGTGGCGAAAAAACATGTGTAAGATGCGCTAAAGCAGGATAATCCTGATAAGTTCTGCTATCGGAAGATATGTGAGTCTGCACACCGTACGACACAATCAACATTTGACATGTGGGAAGTTTTAGTGATTAATATTTCTTTAATTTTGTCAGCATACTATTTACATAGTACAAATAGTAATGTACTTTAAAAAAGTACAGGACAGTACAAATAATCAGAAAGAGATATGATAATCATGAAGAAGAAATTAATTGCAATAATAGTTGGAATGATGCTTTGTGCAGAACTGTTTGGCGGTTGTGGTAATAAGAATATAAACAAGGATAATATTACCACGGATACTGCTGAGGAGTCGAAACAGCAGGATTCGGATAAAAAACAGGAGCTGCCAACTGCAACATATATGGGTGGAAGCAATACCATTACTGAGGTGTGCGAGGAGCTTAGTTCAGCCGGGGCAGCGCATGTAGATACCTTTAAAGAACGGGTAACTGATTTTGCGGATTCTGCAGGGAAGAATGCAAAGCTTGAGGATACATGGTCAGATGCGTATAAAATGAAAGCAGATACAGGTAAATGTATGGATGGCTGGGAGGAAAAACATGACTATTCAGATGCCGATTGCAGAATGACAGCTTTTCTTTTGCTGGATGGGCTGCTTCACGCACAGTCAACGGAAGATAGCTATAGCGGCACATATTTAATGTTTGATACAGAAGCAATAGATAATGTAGACAGGTATGAAATCATAAGGCAGAATAAGGACATGTTTACTACATTATACGGAGAAAAGAGTATTACGGACGATAAACATCCTGAAAAGACATTCTCTGACAACTGGAAGAAGTATGGATTTCAAATAGACAGTGACCGTATTTCACTTATTAGTATAGCAATATATGATCCGGATTCTGATGCTATGTTCGTGGGACATACAGGTTTATTGATAAAGTACAGTGACTATTATTTGTTTGTAGAAAAAATAGCATTTGAGCAGCCATATCAGGCAACAAAGGTGAATAATATGGATGAATTATTAAGTATTCTTTCACTGAGACCTGAGTATTTCGGAGATGAGAAGGAGGCTGGACCGTTTGTATATAATAATGGAGACTATGTTGGAACATTAGAATTACAAAGTGCAGAGTAGATAAGGGCTGCATACAGATGGCATAAATGTTTATTCGTTGGATAGACATCCACTATTTATAAAAACGGTTTATGCACATATTTTATCAGAAAAAATTTGAGAGAGGCGAGTTGTTATGAAAAAAAGTGTTATATTTGTGATGTCTGTGTTGATATTTGGAGGCAGTATTATGTGTGCTGGATGTAGTACTGAAGATCCGCTTGCGAAGAAAGTTATAGATGAATTGCAGGAGAGAAGGGTATCAAAGCACAGCTATTTGGAGCTGGATACAGATGATAAAGTTTATTACATTGAAAAGGCTATTAATGAAAATGATGCTGATAAAATATATGATATTTTTTCAGAAGATGTCAAGCAGGAAGTAGGAGAGGATGAATTATTAGCCCGGATAAAAGAGTGGATGTCAGCTTTTAATGGAAGTGCAAGTCTTACATATATGTGGAGTTCGGAAAACAGTTCTACCGATAATGATTTATACGATGCGGAAGATGATGTGGCATTTAATTATGTGGTTAATGATACTGAGTATGTGTGTGTGATAACGGCGGTAGATGCATCAAGCAAATCCACAGATTATGTTGGGGCAAGATATATGCTTAGTATTAAGAGGGAATTACTTGATGCAGGAGAATACACATTTACAGATTATGATACCCCCGGTGTAGCGACCATAGATTAAGGGAAAAATTAGTGCCTTGTGAAAAACCAGTCCTTTTGATAAAATGAAGTGGCATGGCTGTGGAAATATGCAGTTGTAAATGGCAATTTTGTTAATAGGAACGAGAGATATACATGAGTATTTTAAATGTAGAACACTTAAGTCATGGATTTGGAGACCGTGCAATTTTCGAGGATGTTTCATTTAGATTATTAAAAGGTGAACACATAGGTCTTGTCGGTGCAAATGGTGAGGGTAAATCGACTTTTATGAATATTATCACAGGCAGGCTTATGCCTGATGAGGGCAAAATAGAATGGGCGAAAAAAGTTCGTGTTGGCTATCTTGACCAGCATACAGCACTTGAAAAAGGTATGACAATTGGATCAGTTCTTGCATCTGCATTCGATTTTTTATACGAGATGGAGAATGAGATGAATGATATCTATGCCAGACTTGGTGATGTAGATGAGGATGAGATGAACAGGCTTATGGAAGAGGCTGGCACAATTCAGGATATGCTTACGATGCATGATTTTTATATGATTGATTCAAAGGTCGAGGAGGTTGCCAGGGCACTTGGACTTTTAGATCTTGGACTTGGTAAAGATGTCACTGACTTAAGCGGAGGTCAGAGAACCAAGGTTTTGATGGGCAGGCTTCTGCTTGAGAAGCCTGACATCCTGCTTCTTGATGAGCCTACGAATTATCTTGCTGTTGAGCATATTGAGTGGCTTAAGAGATATCTGAATGATTATGAGAATGCGTTTATTCTTATATCGCATGATATTCCGTTTTTAAATAGTGTGGTTAATCTCATCTATCATATGGACAATAAAAAGCTTGGCAGATATGTCGGTGATTATGACAAATTCATGGAAGTCTATGAGATGAAGAAGGCACAGCTTGAAGCTGCTTACAATAAACAGCAGCAGGAGATAAAAGACCTTAAGGATTTTGTCGCAAGAAATAAAGCGCGTGTTGCCACAAGAAATATGGCGATGTCGCGTCAGAAGAAGTTAGACAAGATGGATGTGATTGAGCTTGCGGCAGAAAAGCCTAAGCCAGAGTTTAATTTCAAGACAGCAAGGACTCCGGGCAGGTATATCTTTAAGACGGATGGGCTTATAATTGGATATGATGATCCTCTCTCATCGGCGTTGGAAAGGATGAACGTGTTCCAATGGAACTTGTCTTATATAATGGTGATGAGGTGTTGTTATGTTAGAAAACGGAGATAGCATAAAAATAAAGATAAATACACTAACAACAGATATGTTTCTTGAACTATATACATCGGTGGGCTGGGAGCCTCCTTGTAGGGAACAGGTGGAATGTGCCTTAAAAAATACTGCAGCTTCATTTGTGGCATACGAAGAAGAAAAAGCAATCGGTATGGTAAGGCTTATTGGAGATGGCGGTATGTCATTTTACATAAAAGATTTTGCTGTCTTGCCCGGATATCAGGGGAAAGGTGTTGGTCAAATGCTGCTTATGGAATTACAGCAATATTTATTGGAGTATAAGCCAGCGGAATGGGCGGTCAGTCTGGAACTGATCAGTACGAAAGAAGCAGTCGAATTCTATAAAAAGCATGGCTTTGAGGAAAGACCATGTGAGTGGGATGGACCGGGGATGTTTAAAATGATACGGAACGGTGATAATCTAAAAATTGAGTGAGATTAGAAAGAGGAACAAACATGACAATACATTATGAAGAATTAAATGGTAAAAATTTTAACGCATATTCACTGGATCATTTCGTGAGACATCAACGGGTAAGCGATTGGCTGTGTACATGCAGAGGAAATCAATCAGAAGCTGGCGGAAGAAGAACCATGCGATGTACAGCTTGAATATGTTCTTGACTAGAGAGCATTTTGTGAGAGAAGGATTAACAAGAAGCTATATTAAGGAGTGAAGAAAACATGAAGATTAGAAAAATGGTAATTGAAGATTATGAAAAAGTGTATCAGTTATGGATGTCATGTGCTGGTATGGGACTCAATAACCTGGATGATTCCAAAGAAGGAATTGAGAAGTTCCTGAGAAGAAATCCGGACACATGTTTCGTGGCAGAAAATCAAGAAATTGTTGGTGTGATCTTAGCGGGAAATGATGGCAGGCGAGGATATATCTATCATACGGCGGTACACCCGGATTATAGAAAACAGGGAATTGCTGCAAATTTAGTAGATCATGTAGAAAAGGCAATGGTCGAACTTGAAATTCACAAAGTGGCTTTGGTAGTGTTTGATCGGAATGATACAGGCAATGTGTTTTGGGAAAAACAGGGATTTACGGTAAGAGAAGACTTGATTTATCGTAATAAAGCGTTGGCGGAAATTGTCAGAATTGATACATGAGTATATAGAAGTAAAAGAGGAGACTATATTCCATATTCATTTATTGAGGATGGGAAAATAATTTCCAATGTATCCGCAAACAGGATGACTTTTCTTCAGAATGGTGTAGAGAAAAATTACATACAGATCGGAACAGTAATGACGGATGAGGCATATCGCAGACAGGGATTGGCAAAAAAACTGATGGATCATGTGGTAAAACAGTACAAGGATGATTGTGATGGATTTTATCTGTTTGCAAATCTGGATGCTGTAGATTTTTATGATAAGTGTGGATTTTCTAAAGAAGCAGAGTATTGCTATTCTGTAAAAAATGAGTTTTGCATGAGAAAATCAGCAGGAGAAATTTTCATGCCGGTAAATACAACAGATGAGCAGATGGATATATGTGTGGCAGAGCAATACGATGGAGCCGGCGATTACAGGCTGTTTTATTTAGGGGAACAGCTTAAAAGTATTGAGAATGAAAAACTTTATTTTCCAGAGCTTTCACATGCGTAAAGACAGGCAAAATAAATTGCTAGAGCAAAGAGAATATACAGATGCCCGTAAAACATCCTATCAAAATGTATGAAGAGAAACGCAGATACCATAATTACCGCTGATGCAGTATACTTATCCTTACCGGTCCGTTATTGTGTCTTATCAGGTGTCTGTATATCACAATCCCTGCGATTATGAAGCATCCAATCTGGATTGAAGCAGTTTTTATAGTCAAAAAGACGTTAAATGTAAAAAAACCAAAGGTCAGAATAGACCTGAGGGAATGTGGATTTACTATGACCACAACTGAAAAAAATATAAAGAAAAATGCCAGATAGACAGCCGGATGCAATTCCGGAAACAGGCCCAAAAGGACTCCGAAGGAGGCGGTAATAGCTTTGCCGCCTTTTTCTTTTTGTAGAAAAGGAAATGCATGTCCAAAGACAGGTGCGACTAAAACCGGTACGAACAGCAGTGAGTTAATATTTAAATATTTCTGACCCAGATACACAGGGATAAATCCCTTTGCAAGCTCGCATATGAGTGAGAGTATTCCACATAAAAAGCCACCATACATAAATGCGTTGCTCACACCCGGATTGTGGTCATCGGGAAGTGTGCAGATATCAATGTTTTTTAATAGTTTTGGTATCCAGTAAGCAAAAAGAGTGCTTCCGAGTACGAAGCCTAAGAGTGTAAATAAAAAATATGGCATAATAAATTCCTTATAGTTTCATGGTTTTATAGTTCATGGTTTTATAATCAGTCAGCTGTATCAATGTGAGTCAGTTTCTCAAGCTGGCTGACAATCTGCATGGCAGCATCGGGCTTTCGCTCACGGCGCTGTGCACGTATCATTTCTGCATTGCGTTCTTTATTTTCTATCATTATTTTTCCAAGCTCAATCTGCTTTGACAGACGCTTTGATGAGACAGACAGATGGCGTTTTTTGAAAAATGCAACATTTGCTGCCTCGCATCCCGGTATTGGAGCAGTGTGCACAATCGGTATATTTTTTACCAATGCCTCCGTGGAGGTGAGACCGCCGGGCTTTGTATAGATTACGTCACAGGCATCCATGAAAAGTGATACCTGATTGGTGTATCCTATTATGTGTACACGTTTGTTGAATCTGAACTCCTTTTGAAGTATGCGTTTTATCTTAGTATTGTTGCCACAAATGATTACAATATGCTCATTATTATGGCATCTTATGGCAAGTTCCGCAGCAAAGACAGCAAGCTTGCCAAAACCCATGCTGCCACTCATCACAAGAAAAATAGGCACATCGGAGGGCAGATGCAGCCTTGCTCTTGCAGTGTCTTTAGCTGTTCTTGTACAGAAAGCCTGTTTCACCGGGATTCCTAATGGCAGCAGCTTATTTTCCGGAATACCGCGCTTTGCAAATTCATCGGTCAGATCCTCGTGGGGAATAACATAATAATCTACATTCGTCTCTTCCCAGAATGGGATACAGGTGTAGTCTGTTCCAACAGCGACTGCCGGGATATGAAGCAGATTTTTCCTTTTCATGCAAGTCAGGGTCTCGGCAGGATACAGATGAGGCGTGACGACAGCATCAAAGCCGTTTGATTCAATGTATGCTGATAGCTTTTTACAAAGCAGGGCATTGGCAAAATAGACAGGAGATTTATGCTTATCACTTGATATCAGCATGCCAATCCTATAGAGTAGTCCAAAGAAAAAAGGAATATGCTTTACAATGCCTATATATGCTCCTGATACGGCGTGTGATGTGCGTTTGCCCGATAAGAGAAACATATCTATCATGGTCACAGAATGTCCTTTAAGCTCGGCCGCTTCTTTTATAGCTTTACCGGCACTGTTGTGTCCCTCGCCGGTGTCACAGGATAAAATAAGAATTTTCAAACTGTTTAATTCCTTCCTAAATAAAGTATGCGATAAGTGTACCATAATTTTTTTAAATAATCTACAGTGTAATAAAAGGTTGACATATCTAAGTCCAAAGCTTATTGTGGTAGAAGACATTGCAACAAAAGGTTTGCACAAAATGTTTTAAGAGATAATAAGGAGGCCCGCAGATGGGAAATCTAATGTTTTGTCTAAATGCCACAGGACCTATTTTTCTGATGATGGTGTTTGGACTTTTTCTTCGCAAAGTGGGGATTTTGGATGAGGATTTTGCAAACAGGATGAATAAGTTTGTGTTTAAGATTCCTTTACCATTTTTGCTGTTTAGTGATCTGGCGGCAGTTGATTTTTCAAAGGTTTGGAACATTAAGTTTATAGTATTCTGCTTTGTGGTTACACTGATAAGCATTACAATATCAACACTTGTTTCCTGTCTGTGGAGGGATAAATCTATACGGGGCGAGTTTATACAGGCCTCATACAGAAGCAGTGCGGCGCTGCTTGGAATAGCCTTTATCCAGAATATTTATGGAAACGCCGGCATGGCACCTGTCATGATTATAGGAAGTGTGCCGCTTTACAATGTAATGGCGGTTATTGTGCTTTCTTTTTTTAAGCCGGGGCAAAACGGCATAGACAGGGCAGTGCTCAAAAAGACATTTAAAGGGATAGTGACCAATCCGATTATTTTAGGGATTGTTGCAGGTCTTTTGTGGTCAGCTATAGGTTTGCCGTATTCGGGAATACCGGCAAAGGCTGTGACGAGCATTGGCAATATGGCTACACCTATGGGACTTATGGCCATGGGTGCCACCTTTGATTTGAAAAAAGCATCAGCAAAGGCAAAGCCGGCATTTGCAGCTACATTTATCAAGCTTGTAGGCTTTGTGGCTGTATTTCTTCCTATTGCGGTAGCCTTCGGGTTCAGGGACAGTGAGCTTATTGCAATTCTTGTGATGCTTGGCTCAGCAACTACAGTGAGCTGCTTTGTCATGGCAAGAAATATGGGGCATGAGGGCGTTATCTCATCGACCACGATAATGCTCACGACATTACTCAGTGCGTTTACACTGACCCTTTGGCTTTACATAATTAAAAGTCTTGGACTTGTATAGTTTTTTTTAGTTAAAATTAACAAATTTAATTTATATATAAGCTTAAAATGCAAGTTTTTCTGTTTGATGGTATATGAAATACACAAAAAAAACGATTAATGAAAAAAATAATTGTATCTTTTGTATAAATGTGATAATATAGTACTATGCTAAATTTTTAGTTGGAGATACAATATTATGAAAAAGAAAATTAAAACTATTACCTACAACATAGAGTCGAGCTTTTTTATTACGGTAGTCAGACACGGACTTGCCATGATGATACCGTTTATACTGACCGGAGGCATTGCAAATGCTCTTTTGAATCTGCCGGTGAAAGCATATCAGAATGTTATAAGTGATAGTTTTTTTGCGCATTTTCTTAATATAATGTACACAGGAACATTTGGGCTTTTTTCCCTGGCTATGCTTATTGCATTAAGCAGCAGCTACTGTATGGAACGCAATATGACGGTTGACAAGACAGTTTTGTATGTGCTGGTTTCGATTGGTGCATTTGGAGCACAGTTTTATAGCATTGATGGGACTTACAATATAGATATGCTTGATGTGAGGGGCTGTTTTTTCTCACTGGTGACAGCTATTTTATCCTGTGTTCTGCTTGAGAAACTTCAAAGATTTTCGATTTTAAATTTCAGAGAGCAGACAAACGGCATGGAGAGAATTACGGCACTGGCTATAAATATGCTGTTTCCGGCGGCCATTGTTATATTGATATTTGTGTGTGTGACACAAAGCCTGCTTATAGTGTTTGACGTAAATTCTCTATATGATCTTTTGTCAGATACAATGTGTGGGATGTTTGATCATGTGCACAATGAATTTTTAAAGGGACTTTTATATACTTGTTTGTTACATATAATGTGGGCATTTGGACTGCACGGCAGCCATATTTTAGAACCGGTTGCCACAACATCGTTTCTAATCGGCAGGTCGGGAGATATATTCAGCAAGAGCTTTTTTGATGCATTTGTTGTAATGGGCGGCTGCGGCACTACGATGTGTGTTCTGATTGCACTTTTGTTTTTTGTGAAGAATTCGAGACTTCGCAAGCTAGCAAAGCTGTCATCATTTACGGTGATTTTTAACCTGAATGAGATACTTATATTTGGAATACCGATTTTACTGAATCCGATATTGCTGATTCCTTTTGTATGTACACCTGTTATATGCTATATCATATCGTTTGTGGTGACATATCTGGGAATTGTGCCTCCGGTAACACATTATGTGCCATGGTCTACACCTATCATTTTCAGTGGATATATCGGAACCGGCTCTGTTGCAGGAAGCATACTTCAGATTGTGATGATTGCAATAGGCGTTGCAATATATGTTCCGTTTTTGAGCCTGAATGATGCGGTTGCCAATAAAAACGCAAAAGAACAGCTCAATGAGGTTATAAAGACCATACAGGAAAAGGAAGAATTGAATGAGAGCTATGATCTTTTATCACAGTCAAACAGAAATGGTCAGATATGCCGAATGCTGAGACATGATTTGAAGACTGCAATAGAAAATAAAGAGCTGTATCTGCTTATACAGCCGCAGGTGGATGAAAATGGAAAATGTGTTGGTGGAGAGGCTTTACTTCGCTGGAAACATCCTTTTTATGGTTTTATATATCCACCGCTTATTATTTATCTGGCAAAGGAAAGCGGTTTGCTTGAAGATATGGAAAAGTTTATAATTGATAGTGCGGTCTCTTCAATAGTAGAGATATCAAGGCAGTGTGGTCCGAATTTTAAGCTTTCGATAAATCTTACAGCCAAGTCATTGCTTTGGGATGTGGACAAATATATAGATGAGACGCTGAAGAAATATAACGTTCCGGCTTCACAGCTTTGGATTGAGATTACAGAGCAGGATGTGCTTGCAAAATCGACTATGGTGCTTGAAAAGCTCAATAATTTAAAGGCGCAGGGACATGTCATGATGATTGATGATTTTGGTATGGGACATACGTCGATACTTTATCTGCAGTCAAGTAATTTTGGGGTAGTAAAGCTTGATGGTTCACTGGTCAAGGATATTTTGACTAATACGACCAATCAGCAGATTGTTTCTTCAATTGTCACTCTTGCGGATAGGCTGCATATAAAAATTATTGCGGAATTTGTTGAGACAGTTGAACAAAGAGACAAGCTTTTGGAGCTTGGCTGTAAATGGTATCAGGGATATCTGTATGAGAAGCCGGTGCAATTGGCTGAATTTATTGATTTTATGGAAGAACACAGCTTATGATTTGGTGGATAATTCCTCTTTACTTTAGCGTGATAATTTGCTAATATGTTAAAAGATTGTAGTTATTGGATGCTTCTGAATAATTACAATTATTAATTTAACATATGGAGGAAATGAGTATGAGAAGAGGATTAGCACTTCTTTTGACAGCAACTTTAGCACTTTCAATGACCGCATGCGGTGGCAGTAAGGGTGCAGGAACACAAAAAAGCGAAAAGGGCGACGGCATGACCTACGCAGTTGAGGCAGGCTCAGCAGGAGAGGCTGTGGCAAAGGAAAAGGGCTTTAATTACAATTCGGTTTCATCACAGGCTGATGCGCTTATGGAGGTCAAATCAGGTACATCTGATGCAGCAATCATAGACCTTTTAATGGCTGGAGCCATGATAGGAGAGGGCACAAGCTACCCTGATTTAGTACATACAACAGAGCTTACATCAGAGAAGTATGGTGTCGGATGCCGTAAGGACTCTGATCTTGCTTCATATATCAACAGTGTACTCGCAGATTCATATGCCAACGGCAGCATGCAGGAGATTGCAAAGAATTACGGAGTACAGGATTCACTTCTTGAGCAGGAGCCTTGCGAGTTCAAGCAGTCTGAAAGCGACAGTGATGTGGATTATATCAAGTCACAGGGCAAGCTGATAGTCGGCATTACAGAGTTTGAGCCTATGGATTACAAGGATAAGGACGACAAATGGATTGGCTTTGATGCTGATATGGCAAGACTTGTCGGTGAGAAGCTCGGTGTGGACGTTGAATTTGTAGTTATCGACTGGGACAACAAGGTTATGGAGCTTGACGCTAAGAAGATTGATGTTGTCTGGAATGGCATGACACTCACAGATGAGGTTACAAAGTCTATGGAATGCACAAATGCATACTGTAACAATGCACAGGTAGTTGTAGAGCGGGAGAAATAAAATGTTCTGGACTGTTACACAAGCACTTATGAGTGGTCTGTGGACCACCTTTGAAATATTTATACTGACACTTATATTTGCACTGCCATTGGGGCTTATATTTGCATTTGGGCTTTTGAGCAGGTTTAAGCCGGTAAAGGCTGTTATGAATGTGTTTGTATGGGTTATCCGTGGTACACCGCTTATGCTCCAGCTTATCATCATATTTTACGGACCGGGGCTTTGGCTTCATCAGGCTATCTGGAGTGGTGACGAGACAGGACGTATTACAGCGACTGTTGTAGCGTTTGTCATCAACTATGCATGTTATTTCTCTGTTATATTCAGAGGTGGCATAGAGGGTGTTCCGGCCGGTCAGAGAGAGGCAGGACAGGTGTTAGGCATGACAAAGCAGCAGATTTTCTTTAAAATTACTCTGCTTCAGATGATCAAGCGTGTTGTTCCGCCTATGTCAAATGAGATAATCACTCTGGTAAAGGATACTTCCCTTGCCAGAATTATTGCGGCATACGAGCTTACCTTTGCGGGAGCGGCATTTATGAAGTCTGACGGACTTACATGGCCGCTGTTTTACACAGGTGTATTCTATCTCATATTTGTCGGAATCCTTACACTTTTATTTAATTATATCGAAAAGAAGCTGGATTATTTCAGGTAGGAGGATGACATGGCAATTTTAGAGGTTAGAAATATAGAAAAACACTTTGGAAGAACTAATGTACTTGAGGATGTCAGCTTTTCCATGGAGGAGGGCAATGCTCTTGCCATAATAGGTTCATCAGGCTCAGGAAAGACCACGCTGCTACGGTGTCTCAATTTCCTTGAGAGACCTGACAATGGGCAGATTATTGTAAATGGTGAGACTCTCTTTGATGCTTCCAAGGAGGGCAAGGATAAGGATGCCGAGCTTCGCAAAAAGAGGCTGCATTTTGGCATGGTGTTTCAGCAGTTTAATCTTTTTCCACAGTACACGGCACTTGAGAATGTTACCTTGGCAGAGCGCCTTCTGGCACAGGAGACACCTGAGTTTAAAAAGGATAAAAAAGCAATCCTTGCGCGTATTGATGAGCATGGAAAGGAGCTTCTTGACAGAATGGGGCTTGCTGAGAGGATGAACCATTATCCGCATCAGCTCTCAGGTGGACAGCAGCAGCGTGTTGCTATAGCAAGGGCACTGGCACTTAAGCCTGATATACTCTGCTTTGATGAGCCTACATCGGCTCTTGACCCGGAGCTTACAGGAGAGGTGCTTAAGGTCATCCGTTCCCTTGCAGAGCAGAATACCACAATGATCATCGTCACACATGAGATGGCTTTTGCGCGAGATGTTGCAGACCAGGTAATCTTCATGGACGGTGGTGTGATTGTTGAGCAGGGAGATCCGCATGAGGTGATTGACCATCCGAAGGAGGAGCGCACCAGGCAGTTCCTCACCAGATATGCGAACGGCTGATGCTGTTATTGGTATTATCTTATAGGATAATGCATTTTACATGGCGCACATTTGATTTAATAAGTTATATTCAGCAAATATTACAATTAATTAAGTGGCAGGGTGAGAAATATATTATACATGTCGAAAAAGTGTGAAATAAGTGTAAATTGAAAAGTAGATATTGATTTTTTTTTAACAAACATATATACTAACAAAAGAAATGGATGTAAATCCATAATTTATAGAAAAGAGGTTTATTCAAATGGCAAATGTTGATTTAACAAAGTATGGCATTACTGGAACAACAGAGATCGTTCACAATCCTTCTTACGAGACATTATTCGAGGAAGAGACAAAAGCCGGCCTTGAGGGTTACGAGGTTGGTAAGGAGACAGAGCTTGGTGCAGTTAACGTTAAGACAGGTATCTACACTGGACGTTCTCCTAAAGATAAATATATCGTTATGGACGAGAATTCTAAGGACACAGTATGGTGGAATACACCTGAGTATCCAAACGACAACCATCCAATGAAAGAGGATGTTTGGGCAACAGTTAAGGATCTTGCTAAGAAAGAGCTCTGCAACAAGAAGCTTTTCGTAGTAGATGCATTCTGTGGAGCAAACAAGGATACACGTATGGCAGTTCGTTTCATCGTTGAGGTTGCTTGGCAGGCTCATTTCGTAACAAACATGTTCATCAAGCCATCAGCAGAGGAGCTTGAGAACTTCGAGCCTGATTTCGTAGTATACAATGCTTCAAAGGCTAAGGTTGAGAACTACAAGGAGTTAGGTCTTAACTCAGAGACATGTGTTGCATTCAACATCACATCAAAAGAGCAGGTTATCATCAATACATGGTACGGCGGAGAGATGAAGAAGGGTATGTTCTCTATGATGAACTACTTCCTCCCACTTAAGGGCATCGCTTCAATGCACTGCTCAGCAAATGCAGATATGAACGGAGAGAACACAGCAATCTTCTTCGGTCTTTCAGGAACAGGTAAGACAACACTTTCTACAGACCCTAAGCGTCTTCTTATCGGAGATGACGAGCACGGCTGGGATGACAACGGTGTATTCAACTTCGAGGGTGGATGCTACGCTAAGGTTATCGGTCTTGACAAAGAGTCTGAGCCTGATATCTACAACGCAATCAGAAGAGATGCTCTTCTTGAGAACGTTACAGTTGCTGATGATGGAAAGATTGATTTCGAGGACAAGAGTGTAACAGAGAATACACGTGTATCTTACCCAATCAACCACATCACAAATATTGTTAAGCCAGTATCTTCAGCACCGGCTGCAAAGAACGTAATCTTCCTTTCAGCAGATGCATTCGGAGTACTTCCACCAGTATCTATTCTTACACCAGAGCAGACACAGTACTACTTCCTTTCAGGATTTACTGCAAAGCTTGCAGGAACAGAGCGTGGAATTACTGAGCCAACACCTACATTCTCAGCTTGCTTCGGACAGGCATTCCTTGAGCTTCATCCTACAAAATACGCTGCAGAGCTCGTTAAGAAGATGGAGAAGTCAGGTGCTAAGGCATACCTTGTAAACACAGGATGGAACGGAACAGGAAAGAGAATCACAATCAAGGATACAAGAGGAATCATCGATGCTATCCTTTCTGGTGATATTCTTAAGGCTCCAACAAAGAAGATCCCTATGTTCGATTTTGAGGTTCCTACAGAGCTTCCAGGAGTTGATTCAGGAATCCTTGATCCTCGTGACACATATGCTGATGTTTCTGAGTGGGAGGCAAAGGCTAAGGATCTTGCAGAGAGATTCAACAAGAACTTTGTTAAGTACACAACAAATGAGGCTGGTAAAGCACTTGTTGCAGCAGGACCACAGTTATAATATATTAAACTGAATTATATCTGATAATTCTAAAGCCGGGCGGTATATATCGCCCGGCTTTTTATGGTGGTGCGCCTTGCGACGCATGTTTCTAACGGCAGGAGAGTCTGACTTAGCTTATACATTGCAAAGATGATTATCAGATTAATAAGAAAACAGTGTTATTATTTATAATATTATGCTTGGAATATTACAAAACACTATAAAACGTTATAAAACAGGCATTTATGAGGGTTATGGATGTATAAAAATTGTTATTGATAATATGAATTTAAGTTATATTAACGATATTGCTTGACAAATACAGATTATAGTAATATTATCATCATGTGAACAGAAATAATAGAAATTGTGAGGAAGGTTTTTCGATGAGAAGACAGGCGTTATCTCTTTTAGTTGAGAACAATCCCGGAGTGACCAGTCGTATTTCAGGACTGTTCAGCCGCAGGGGATTTAATATTGATAGTTTCTCCTCAGGAGTTACAGCAGATCCGCGCTACACACGTATTACAATCGTTGCAAGCGGAGATGAGCAGGTGCTTGAGCAGATAGAGAAGCAGTTGGCAAAGCTTGAGGATGTACTTGATATCAAGAAGCTTGAGCCGGGACTCTCAGTGTGCAGGGAGCTTATTATGATAAAGATAAGAGCACTCGATACACAAAGACAGGCAGTCATGAATGTGACTGAGATCTTCCACGGCAAGATAGTTGATGTCACACATGACTCTATGATTATAGAGCTCATAGGTACACAGGACAAGCTTGATAATTTCATAGATCTGCTTAGCAATTATGAGATATTAGAGCTCGCAAGAACAGGAATCACAGGACTTACCAGAGGTTCCAATGATGTAGTTATGTTGGATTAGTCAAAGGACAATCCCTACATATAAATAGTTTACTTAAATTAACAGGAGGAAAACAAAATGGCAGAACCAAGATTATTTTATCAGGATGATTGTAACCTTTCATTATTAGAGGGCAAGACAATTGCCATTATCGGTTACGGCAGCCAGGGACATGCACATGCACTTAACTTAAAGGATTCAGGATGCAACGTCATCATCGGTCTTTATGAGGGCAGCAAGTCATGGAAGAGAGCAGAAGAGCAGGGATTCAAGGTATATGTTGCTGCAGAGGCTGCAAAGCAGGCTGATATCATCATGATTCTTATAAATGATGAGTTACAGGCAGATATGTACAAGAAGGACATCGAGCCAAACCTTGAGCCTGGCAACATGCTTATGTTTGCTCACGGCTTCAATATCCACTTTGGATGCATCAAGCCACCAAAGGATGTAGATGTAGCTATGATCGCACCTAAGGCTCCGGGACATACAGTACGTTCAGAGTATCAGGCAGGAAAAGGAACACCTTGTCTTATCGCTGTAGAGCAGGATGCTACAGGAAAGGCATGGGATCTTGCACTTGCATATGGTCTTGGAATCGGCGGAGCAAGAGCCGGACTTCTTGAGACAACATTCCGTACAGAGACAGAGACAGACCTCTTCGGTGAGCAGGCAGTTCTTTGTGGTGGTGTTTGTGCACTTATGCAGGCAGGTTTCGAAACACTTTGCGAGGCTGGTTATGATCCAAGAAACGCATACTTCGAGTGTATCCATGAGATGAAGCTCATCGTAGACCTTATCTACCAGTCAGGCTTCGCAGGAATGAGATATTCTATCTCTAACACAGCTGAGTATGGTGATTATGTAACAGGACCTAAGATTGTTACAGCTGAGACAAAGAAAGCTATGAAGAAGATTCTTTCTGACATCCAGGATGGTACATTCGCTAAGGAGTTCTTACTTGATATGTCACCTGCAGGACGTCAGGTACACTTCAAGGCTATGAGAAAGCTTGCTTCTGAGCATCCTTCAGAGAAGGTTGGTGAGGAAATCCGTAAGCTTTACAGCTGGAATGATGAGAGCGACAAGCTCATCAACAACTAATCTGTCAGATATATATGACAATAAGACCCGGGGCAGTGATGCACCGGGTTTTTTACATAGCAAAACTTGACAAAATATAGTGTGATGTGTAAAATTATGAATGTTAATCAGACGGATTAAGAATACGCCTTCGTCTCTTTGAGAGGCGGAGCGTTTTTGATATAAGGAGGCAAGTATGTCAGAACCATACAATCACAAGGCCATAGAGAAGAAATGGCAGGAATACTGGAAAGAACACGAGACATTCAAGACAGATGTTTGGGATTTTTCAAAGCCTAAATACTATGCACTTGATATGTTCCCTTACCCTTCAGGAGTAGGCCTTCATGCAGGACATCCGGAGGGCTATACAGCTACAGATATCATGTCGCGTATGAAGAGAATGCAGGGTTACAATGTACTTCATCCGATGGGCTATGATTCATTCGGTTTACCGGCAGAGCAGTATGCTGTAAACACAGGTCATCATCCAAACGGCTTCACACAGAAGAATATCGAGACATTCTCAAAGCAGCTCAGAGAGCTTGGCTTTGATTATGACTGGTCAAAGATGATTTCTACAAGTGATCCTGAGTTTTATAAGTGGACACAGTGGATTTTTAAGAAGCTTTATGAGGCCGGATATGCAAAGCACATCGACATGCCGGTAAACTGGTGTGAGGAGCTTGGAACGGTTCTCTCAAACGATGAGGTTATCGATGGCAAGTCAGAGCGTGGTGGCTATCCTGTAGTCCGCAAGAATATGAAGCAGTGGGTTATCGACCAGCCTGCATTTGCAGAGAAGCTCCTTGAGGGTCTTGATGAGATAGACTGGCCTGAGTCAACCAAGGAGATGCAGAGAAACTGGATTGGCAAGAGCACAGGTGTCGAGGTTAAGTTCCAGATAGTAGGCGGTGGAGAGTTCTCTATCTTTACTACATGTATCGAGACAATATATGGTATCACATTTATGGTGCTTGCTCCGGACGGAGATATAGTAAAGGGTCTCATGGACAGAGTCGAGAACAAAGAAGAGGTTCAGGCTTACATTGATGAGACTGTAAAGAAGAGCGACATGGACAGAACCGAGCTCAACAAGACAAAGTCAGGCTGTGAGCTTAAGGGACTTCATTGTATCAACCCTGTAAACGGCAAGGAAGTGCGCATGTTTATCGGTGATTTCGTTCTTGCAAGCTACGGTACTGGTGCGGTTATGGCGGTTCCTACTCATGACCAGCGAGATTTCGAGTATGCACAGGCTCATGATATTGAGATGATTCAGGTAATTGACGGCGCAGATGTATCAGAGAAAGCATTTGAGAAGCATGATTACCTTGGAAAGGGCTGCAAGCTCATCAACTCAGAGGAGTTTACAGGAATGGTAGTCGAGGATGCGAAGGAAGCCATCACAGCCAAGCTTGAGAAGATGGGCGTGGCAAAGAGAACAGTAAACTACAAATTCCGTGAATGGATTTTTGCACGTCAGAGATACTGGGGCGAGCCTGTTCCTTGTGTATACAAGGAGGACGGTTCAATCTATTTCCTTCCTGACGATGAGCTTCCGCTTATCCTTCCTGAGCTTGAGGATTACAAGGGCAAGAATGGCAAGGCACCTCTTGAGAATGCTACAGAGTGGAAGCAGTATGACAGAAATGGTGTCAAGGGCATTCGTGAGACATCTACAATGCCTGGCTCAGCCGGATCTTCATGGTACTATATGAGATATATCGATCCACACAATGATAAGGAATTTGCAAATCAGGAGCTCTTAAAGCACTGGATGCCTGTAGATCTCTATGTTGGTGGACCTGAGCATGCGGTAGGACACCTCATGTACTCAAGAATCTGGAACAGATTCCTCTTTGATCAGGGCTTATCTCCTGTAAAGGAGCCATTCAAGAAGCTTGTTCACCAGGGAATGATCCTTGGCTCAAATGGTATCAAGATGGGTAAGAGATTCCCTGAGTTCGTAGTAAATCCTAGTGATGTAGTCGAGGAGTACGGCGCTGATACACTGCGTCTCTACGAGATGTTCATGGGACCGCTTGAGGTTTCAAAGCCTTGGAACGACAGCAATGTACAGGGAGCAAAGAGATTCATCACACGTGTATGGAATTTCTTCACAGAGCCTGAGAACATCATCGAGGAGGATGATGGAAAACTCACAAGGATCTATCATCAGACAGTAAAGAAGGTTACAAATGACTTCGAGGCACTTGGCTACAACACAGCTATCAGCCAGATGATGATCTTTGTTAATGAAGTATACAAGGCAGGTAAATGTCCAAGAGAGTTTGCAGAGGGACTTATCAAGATGCTTTCATGTGTATGTCCACATGTTGGAGAGGAAATCTGGCAGAAGATGGGTCATGACGATACAATCGCATTTGAGCCATGGCCGACATACGATGAGGCAAAGACTGTTGAGGATACAGTAGAGATTGCTGTACAGATCAATGGAAAGACAAAGGGCACTCTTGCAATCGGAAAACAGGATCCTAAGGATGAGGTTATCGCAAAGGCAAAGGATGTTATTGCAGATAAGCTTACAGGAAATATCGTAAAAGAGATTTATGTTCCGGGACGTATTGTAAATATCGTAATGAAATAAAAATTCACCCGGTATTTTGCACAGCCATTAAATGGCCGGCAGAATACCGGGTGATTTTATTTTTTGAGAACATGTGGCGGAAGTGATGGATCGCTTCCGCGGAGTTTCTGCATACCGCGCTGGATTGCATCTTTGGAATTCTTCCAGTCGGCATCTTTATTTTTGTAATCATATTTTTCGATGAACCATGCAACATCTTCATATATGCGGTTCATGTTTTCCTGCATGAGCGGGAGCACGATGTCATAAAATTCTTTGCGCTTATCACCTTTTAAATATGTGTCAGCTCCTTCCAGAACCACTTTCAGGTGATCGAGACAAAATCCCTTTGTGTTCTTTAACTTTTCTTTTAGTTCAGGATCTTTTTCGTACATGGTAAAAAAAGTCTTCATGTATGCATTAAAGGTTTTGTTTACGCTGTCGCATATGAAACACGTAGACTCACGTTTGTTGATCCAGTCTGTGATTGAATTGCCGGATGAAGCCTTTTTGAAAAGGCCGCCCTTTGAAGGAGAAGCATCCGGTTTAAAATCTTTAAAAGCTTTATTCATCTCTTCAATATGTCTCATATACATAGTTTTGAGAATCCAGGCATTTCCGAGTGAATTGCCATAGTCAAACATCTTCTTGAAATGCGCACGGCAGAAGCCCTCCTTATCGGTCATGTCACGGATATCGGCCTCCATGTAAGAGGCTCCGTGGCCGAGTACGAAATCCATGACGTGATCCTCGGTGCGTTTTTCTATATAGCAGAAGGGACATTCACCGGCATTGTCAAAGGCATCTGATATGGGAATTGTGTGTATCTGTTCTTTCAAGGTAATACCTCCGTGGGTGTATTTTGTGATTTAAAAATCCTCTGGTGTGTAGCTCTCGTAGAACTTGATAAAGGTCTGTAAAGAGGTGGAAAGTTTTGAGGACTCCTTGTATGCAAAGCCGACCTCACGCTTGTGGATTGGTATGCCGAGAGGGATTTCAATCAGGGTACCGTCTGCAAGCTCCTTTGCAACTATGCTTTTTATGACGCAGGCTACACCTACACCTATTTTGGCAAAGTCGATGAGCAGGTCCATATTTGATATATCTATTGAGTCCTTTACGTGTATCTGGTTCTCCTGCAGATAATCATCAATATATTTACGTGTCATATTGCCTTTATCTAGAAGCATGAGAGTGGAGTTCTGTAAAATCTCACTCTTTTTGACACCGCGGGCACTTAAGTTGCGCAGATAGTCTTTTGTGGTGACAAATATATCCTCGATATTGTCCAGATAATAGAAATTGAAGGTCTTAAGGGATGTAGGTTTTCCAATCAGGCCTATATCAATCTTGTCCTCATCGAGGAGCTTTAAGGTCTCGTTTGTGGACTGACATTCGATGGAAATGCTTATATGAGGATTTCTGTGTATGAATTCCTTGAGATATGGCAAAAGCATGTATTTGCAGAGTGTTGAGCTGACACCAATCTTGAGCTGGCCGACACCAAGCTCTATTGAGCGCTTCAGCTTTTCCTCACCCTCATTTAATGCCTCAAAGGCCTCACTTACATGCTCATAAAGAAGCCTGCCCTCATCGGTTAAGACGACACCTCTGGAGCTTCTGGAAAAAAGCTTGCATTCCAGTCCATCCTCGAGCTTTTGGATTGACTTGCTGATGGCAGGCTGGCTGATATAGAGCTCCTTGGCTGCCTTTGATATATTGCCGGCATTGGCGACAGTATAAAAAATCCAGTAAGATGAGAGATTCTGGTTCATTTGTACCTCCTGTGTTTTGTACTTTTAATGGGCTGTAATCGTTGTTTGTCACACTAAGGTGTGAACAGTAACAAATTTATGTTTATTATACCATGAGATTTAGTTATGGTAAATATGTTTATTATGTATTTTTATTATGGCAAATCATATGTTATGATGTCTAAAGTAAACTTGATTCAGATACAATCATAAAGAGCAGAAAAGGAAATGTCCTTCAACCGCTATATGTTGGCTGAAAAGTCTGAAATGAGGGTTATTACAATAATTTATATGCTAGGAGGATATAAGCATGGGAATGACAATGACGCAGAAGATTCTTGCTGCACACGCAGGCCTTGACTCTGTCAGTGCAGGACAGCTCATTGAGGCTGATTTAGACCTTGTGCTTGGAAACGACATTACCTCACCTGTAGCGATTCATGAGATCGACAAGATGAAGGTGGAGGGAGTGTTCAATAAAGATAAAATCGCACTCGTTATGGATCACTTTGCACCAAACAAGGACATCAAGTCCGCAGAGCACT
This sequence comes from uncultured Agathobacter sp., assembly GCA_934365945.1. Classification (GTDB taxonomy): domain Bacteria; phylum Bacillota; class Clostridia; order Lachnospirales; family Lachnospiraceae; genus Roseburia. The sequence continues at coordinate 47,647 of CAKRNE010000002.1, forward strand.
GTAAATGTGTTCGTGAGTTTGCCTGCAAAAACGAGATTACAAATTACTTTGATGTAGGAAAAATGGGCATTGAGCATGCACTTTTGCCTGAGCAGGGACTTACAGTGGCAGGTGATGTGATTATCGGAGCAGATTCACATACATGTACATACGGAGCTTTAGGAGCCTTCTCTACAGGTGTGGGAAGCACTGATATGGCAGCAGGAATGGCTACAGGCAAGGCTTGGTTTAAGGTGCCTTCTGCTATCAAATTCAATATCGTCGGAAAACCGGCTGAGTGGATCAGCGGTAAGGACGTCATCCTTCATATCATCGGTATGATTGGTGTGGACGGAGCTCTTTACAAGTCAATGGAGTTTGTCGGAGAGGGACTTAAATACCTTTCTATGGACGACAGATTTACTATCGCCAATATGGCAATAGAGGCCGGTGGCAAGAATGGTATCTTCCCGGTAGATGACCTCACAAGAGAGTACATGAAGGAGCATTCAAAGCGTCCGTTCACAGAGTATGAGGCTGATAGTGATGCAGAGTATGATGAGGAGTATACAATCGACCTTAGCACACTTAAGTCTACAGTTTCATTCCCACATCTGCCTGACAACACACGTACCATCGATGAGGTAGGAGATGTGAAGATTGACCAGGTAGTAATCGGTTCATGTACCAACGGCCGTATGGATGATCTGCGTATTGCAGCAAAGATTCTTGAGGGTAAAAAGGTTGCGGACGGTATCAGGGTTATCGTGATTCCTGCCACACAAAAGATTTATCTTCAGGCCATGGAAGAGGGACTTCTTAAGACATTTATCGAGGCAGGTGCCATCGTGAGCACACCTACCTGCGGACCATGTCTTGGTGGATACATGGGAGTGCTCGCTGAGGGTGAGAGATGCGTATCTACCACAAACCGTAACTTTGTCGGACGTATGGGTCATGTGGATTCTGAGGTTTATCTGGCAAGCCCTGCTGTTGCAGCGGCAAGTGCCATCACAGGTAAGATTTCAGGACCAAAGGATGTTATGTAAAGATTGGAGGAATCACAATGAAAGCAGCACACGGTTGTGTATTTAAATATGGAGATAATGTCGATACAGATGTAATCATTCCTGCAAGATATCTGAATTCTTCTGATCCTAAGGAGCTTGCAACACACTGCATGGAGGATATCGACAAGGATTTTGTAAATAATGTAAAGGCCGGAGATATCATGGTAGCCAACAAGAACTTCGGCTGTGGTTCATCAAGAGAGCATGCACCGATTGCCATCAAGGCAGCAGGTGTAAGCTGTGTTATCGCAGAGACATTTGCGAGAATTTTCTACAGAAATGCAATCAATATAGGTCTTCCTATTATCGAGTGCCCTGAGGCAGCAAAGGCAATAAATGCCGGTGATGAGGTGACTGTGAACTTTGATTCGGGTATCATCACAGATGAGACAACAGGAGAGAAGTTTAAGGGACAGGCGTTCCCTCCGTTCATGCAGAAGATTATCGACTGCGAGGGTCTTGTAAACTATATAAATCAGAAGTAATTATAAAAAATTCCCGAGGTTATATAACCGCGGGAGTTTTTAGTACAATATTAAAAGTACAGGTAACATGCAAATCGTGGGATATGAGTGCTATAAACCAAATTGCTGCAGATACTGCACATATTTATCGGAAACTGTCACAGAAGTGTAAATATCAGCATATTCCTTACCGGATTTATTTTCGATATAGTTTTCGGGATAGTTTTTTTCTATGCCATGTGCATGAGCCATATCGACAGCTTTATTGTAGGCAATGGCAGCCTTTTCGATTGTGTTGTAGGTTCCTATGACAAAATTGCCGTTTATATGTATGCGGACCTTATATTTGTCAAGACCGGCTGTCTTTATAATCTCTACACCATGGTAGGGATTTAAGATTTCGATATTTTCATATCGCATGTCGGTCTCATCAGAGTTTTTGAAGATGTAGTCACGGCCACATACCGCATGAGGCTGTATGCCGTAACGGCTTAAAACAGTAACCTGCATGCCATAGTCGTTGACATACAGATGTCCCTGCCGTTTTAATATGCGATGCTCAGAGTAGTAAAACAAATCGTCTATATCGAATTTCAGCTCGTGTGATATATCCAGATAGTAGCTGAAATAGCTTTTGCGCAGGTATATTGGGTTTTTGATGTACATTCCGTTATCACGGAAATTAATAAGAGTTACAATTTTATCAAATGCAAGTGCATGGGTGTGAAAGTAAGAGTCCTCTATGCTGTTTGTTTCTTTTAATAAAATTGTCGATGCAGTGGCATAGGCGCGGCTTGCAGAAAGCTCACTGTCAAAGCTTCCGAGACTGATGTGTTTGCTTTTGTAGGTGATGTTGGACCTGTAGTAAATGGTGCCGTCTTTTCTGACAGCGGTGTAAACTCCCTGGAGCATAGATATATTTTGTGTTCCTTTCACATATATTTTTAATCATATATATATTATTGTAGCATTTTTGTTATTGATTTGATATATGAAATTTATTATACTATATAGGAAATTATTTGTCTGTATTTTTATGTGGCAGACATGCTTTTGATAAAATAAAAAGAGAAATGAGGTAAAAAATGGATTTATTATATTCAAGCACAAGAAACAGTGAGAAAAAATTAACAGCATCACAGGCTATTCTTAAGGGTCTTGCTGATGATGGCGGCTTATTTGTACCTGAGACAATTCCGGCTCTTGACGTTTCGATAGAGGAGCTTTCAAAGATGTCATATCAGCAGGTGGCATATGAGGTTATGAAGCTTTTTATCACTGATTTTACAGAAGAAGAGCTTAAGAATTGTATCAACAGGGCATATGACAGTAAGTTTGATACAACAGAGATTGCACCACTTAAGCAGGCTGATGGAGCATATTATCTGGAGCTGTTTCATGGCTCTACAATAGCATTTAAGGATATGGCTTTATCTATTCTGCCTCATTTACTTACAACCTCAGCAAAGAAAAATAATGTTAAGAATGAAATTGTCATCCTTACAGCCACATCAGGAGATACAGGAAAGGCAGCCATGGCCGGCTTTTCGGATGTAGAAGGAACACAGATTATCGTATTTTATCCAAAGAACGGTGTCAGCCCAATCCAGGAGAAGCAGATGCTCACACAAAAGGGTGCCAATACACATGTAGTCGGCATTCATGGCAACTTTGACCAGGCACAGTCAGCAGTCAAGGCTATGTTCAACGATAAGGAGCTTGCTGCAACAATGGATGCCGCAGGTTATCAGTTCTCATCTGCCAACTCTATCAATATCGGACGTCTTGTGCCACAGATTGTGTATTATGTATATGCATACTCAAGACTTTTTGCTAAGGGAGCTGTTGCAAAGGATGAGAAGATAAATATCGTGGTTCCTACAGGAAACTTTGGAAACATACTTGCAGCATTTTATGCAAAGAATATGGGACTTCCTGTTGCAAAGCTCATCTGTGCTTCAAACGAGAACAAGGTGCTTTATGATTTCTTCACAACAGGAGAGTATGATAAGAACAGAGAGTTTATCCTCACAAATTCACCGTCAATGGATATCCTCATTTCTTCAAACCTTGAGAGACTTATTTATCGTATTGCAGGCAATGATGCGAAAAAGAATGCACAGCTTATGGCTTCACTTGCAAAGGATGGCAAATACACTGTAACACCGGATATGAAGGCACAGCTTTCAGATTTCTATGGTAATTACACAAGCGAGAAGGAAACCGCAGAGGTCATCAAAAAGCTTTACGAGGATACAGGATACATAATTGATACTCATACAGCAGTTGCAGCAGGTGTATATGGCAAGTATAAAGAGGCTACAGGTGATACAGCTACAAAGACAGTTATCGCATCTACAGCAAGTCCGTTCAAGTTCACAAGAAGCGTAATGGATGCAATTGATCCTAAGTATGATTCAATGACAGACTTTGAGCTTGTTGATGAGCTTTCAAAGCTCGGAAAGGTCAAGGTACCAAATGCCATTGAGGAAATCAGGGATGCGAAGATTCTTCACAACACAGTATGTGATGTGGATCAGATGGAAAATACAGTAAAGAAAATGCTTAATGTACAGTAGAATAAAAGGGACATCCGCTTTTGTCAGCGGATGTCCCTTTTTAGGAGAATGAATAAAAACTAAAACTCTATAATAAAATGTACTGTTCCAAATGGATAGAGTACTTTGAGTTTATAGGCTTTTTTGAATGTGAGCGGTTCACCGTCGAGATGCTCCGGAGCAGAAAGCGTCAGCTCAAGAGCTTTGTCATTAGAACAGTTTACGGTGAACAATCCGTTGTTCAAGTTCAAGAAGTCGTCGAGAGATGCCTGTACATATTCATCATATACAGGAAAATTCTCTTTTACATAACGTGATGCAAAGTTAATTGCGGTGGCCTGATTCATGCCGATATATGTGGATATGGCATATTCACCGCATATATCCTGACGGACTACACAGTCAGCACTAAAGTTTTCACACAGCTCGGCGGACAGAGGAGTGTAATCATCACCAACAAATCTGATAAAGCTGTTAAATAACAGCTCGATATACATTTTATCTAAAGAAGAAGGCTTTAAAGATGTTTCGCTGAAAAAATGCTCTATGAGATTCTCAACACTTTCCTTGTCTTCAAGCACCATATCCAGATCTGATATTTCATTTTCTTGACGATAATCCTTTATTATCTTTTCGAGTGTTGTGTTATCAATAATTCCTTTATCTAAAAGAATCTGTCCAAGGAGTAAAAAGTCAGGACTTTGTATGTTTAAAAGAGTTTTGACCTGTTCATTAGTCAGGTATCCCATTTCTATTGTCAGCTCGCCAAATTTTTTGTCCTGATGTGTCTGTTCAACAATTACAGAGTCAACCTCAGCAGCGGTCATAAGCCCGGAGTGTATTGCGAGAGTACCAAGCTTTGTGTGCTTTTGTGATTTCTCTTTTAATGCATCGAAAAGCTGTTCATTTGTGATATATTCCTTTGAGAGCAGATAGTTGCCAAAAAACTGAGTGTACATATATTAATCCCTCCCAACATGTTTATTGATTAAGTTGATTACCTGATTTTTGTCAATAGGCTTCTGAATGAAATCAGATGCACCGGCTGTTAAGGCCTTTTTTAATTCGGACTGTGTGCCGACAGAGGATGCAACAAATATTGTGGCCTTTGGATCAAACTCTATAATTTCTGCAATTGCTGCATTTCCGTCCTTTATTGGCATTACAATATCCAAAAATGTCAAATCAGGTTTATGCTCTTTATACATGTCAATAGCCTGCTGACCGTTAGAAGCTTCAAGTATAGTAGGGGAACCTATTGAATTAATGATATCCTTCATTTGTTTTCTTGCGAGAATCGAGTCGTCGCAAACTAATATTTTAAGGTTGTCAATTGGCATTGTTATAATCTCCTTCTCCATAAAACAGTATTAAAAAACAATTTATGGTTCTATATTACTATATTTTTGATAAAAATTCAATAGTAAGTTGGGACTTATTTACTATTTAAATTTCGGACATAGGAGGTTATACTTATAAACAAACGAAAGGCAATGGAGGAAGAAGCATGAACTATTTTATCATAATTGATGCGGTCACGCTGATACTTGGAATTTACATAATCTTTGTTTCACTTAGAATGAAAAAAAGCGGCAAAATTGAAAGCACATTTGTGGCTGAGGATGAGATGAAAAAGATAAAGGATACAGCCGGCTATATATCGTATATTTATCCAAAGTCACTTGTGTTTGGCATTGTGATTTTTGTTATCAGTATAGTTGCGATAGTTTCGGATTGTCTTAAAAAGATACCATACTGGTCATATGTTGAAATGATTATATTTGTAGCAGTAATTATATGGTTTTCAAATATGTTACGAAATGCAAGGGAAAAATTTGTTAAATTCTAACATGAATTTTGCATTGCAACATGAGACATAATAAAGTATAATGAATTTACAAAGATACCTGAGATGTTCGACAACCCTGTGTATTTAGAACCTACATTTACTTTAAACGGGATTCCTATATGAGCTGTTGGATGTCAGGCCGTCATTATGCAGCGGAAGGCAGAAGGCAGACTGCGGTTACCCACCTAGCAAGAGCGCTAGGAGTCTAAATTACAGGACCGGCATTTTGGGTTCTTACAAAAGAATAATAATGTACAAAAGAACTCCGGACGCACAGAAGATTTATGAGATACAAAAGATTTTCAAAGCACAAAGGATTTTTAAGTACAGATGATAAAGGGAGCTGTTTTTGCAGCTCCCATTTTTTGAGCAGTAAGTAACCACTATCTGGGTGTTAAGGAGAACAGGAATTTGGCAAATAGGAGACGAAGACGGCAAAAGCCGAATCAGATGGTCTGGATAATGCTTGCGATAACCATGGTATGCGTGGTTATTGTTTTTGCAATTGTCAAGGTGCAAAAGGAAAAAGGTACGCTTGTAAAGCAGGCGAAGGCTGTGACAAGGGATATGGTGTATGAGAATGCATATATTGTTTCAAATGACGATGGAAGGCTGATTTTCATTTGTGATGGAGAGCTTTACAGAGCTAAGGGAACCATGGAGGAGAGCTTTACAGGTGTCTGTGATATTGAAATCAGTGGCTCAAAGGTGAAAAAGATACAGATAAAGCCGGATGATATATCAGGTGTGATGCTGTCGTACGGAAACGGCACAATGCAGATTGCGGGGCAGGACGATATTCCGATGCAGTCAGACGAGCTGCCGGTGTATGATGAGACAGGAGATACGCCTAGGGAAATATCAGTTTCGGACCTGATAATAGGCAGTGAAACACTTTCCTACATACTTGATTCGGGCAGGATATGTGCCATTGTCAGAAGACAGGCACCAGACCTTACATACATAAGAGTACTTATAAAAAACGACGGAAAGGATGCGTTTCCCAAAATTGCGGCAGGTGCAGCGTCTAACCTTTATGTGGATGATGCCGACTGCGGCAGCAGTGCTATTGATGATGTGGGTGCATATATGGCAAATGTACAGAAAGGTAAGATAAAGGTGAGCTCAGCAGACAATTATGTCAGCATAAACGGTAAGAGCTATCCGGGCTCGTTTGAGTTTATCGGGACAGATGCAGGCATTGTGGCGGTGAATACAGTCGATGTGGAGACATATGTGCGCTATGTGCTGCCGTCGGAGATGCCGTCCACATTTGGGGCTGAGGCGCTTAAGGCACAGGCTGTTTGCGCGAGAACCTTTGTGTATTCACAGATGAAAAATACACAGTATGCGCTATATGGAGCCAATATAGACAATACCACGGCTTTTCAGGTCTATAACTCTTCGGAAGCAAAACAGTCAACCGATGAGGCTGTAAAAGCTACAGCAGGACAGGTTGTCTCATGTGGAGGAAGCTTAATAACATGCTATTATTTTTCCACATCTGCCGGAAAAACAGAGGATATGGAGGTCTGGTCTTCGAGTACGCCTGATTTCATACACAAGGTGGAGTCGGTGGATGACAATTCGCCATACTACAGATGGACCTCGGAGCTTGAATTATCAGCATATAATGATCCGCAGTATGGTGCGGCTACAGGCATTTGTGCGGATAAAACCTCTGACGCAGGATATGTACTTTCACTTACTATAAGCTATGGAAACAAATCACAGACATTTACGGCGGAGAATGATATAAGAAAGGCACTGGGGCATTATCAGAAAAAGGTTACATTAAACGATGGCTCTGTGAGGGAGAATATGTCGATGATACCAAGCGCCTGCTTTAGTGTGAGTGCCGGTGCAGATGGTCACTATACGCTGTCCGGAGGAGGCTTTGGTCATGGAATAGGCTTCAGCCAATATGGTGCAGACAGGCTGGCAAAGGCAGGAAGCAGCTATAAGGATATAATCGGATATTATTACAAGGATGTGACAGTTGTGGATATAAGCAGTTTAAAAAATTGATAGCATGGATAGTAGAAATGTGGTAATATCGAAGTACTTAGACACATGAGTATGTGTGTGGTAGCAGGATACATTTAGAGAACAAGAGGATTTGACAATGAATTTACCGATAGAGTTTGAAAAAAAGATGAAGGCCTTTCTGGGTGATGAGTGGGATGATTTCTTATACAGCTATGACAATAACCGTTTTCAGGCGCTTCGCTTTAATACACTTAAAGTTGGAAAAAATAAAAGCGTTGAAGAAGAAATCGCCGGAATAATGGATAAGCTTTGCATACCGATGGACAAAAAAGTTACGTGGGCGAACGATGCTTACTATTATGACGAGGAAAAACGCCCCGGAAAGCATCCGTACCACGAGATGGGACTTTACTATATTCAGGAGCCAAGCGCCATGTCGGCGGCTGCTCTTTTAGCCCCAAAGCCGGGCATGAGAGTGCTTGACCTGTGCGCGGCACCCGGAGGAAAGAGCACGCAGCTTGCCACATATTTAGGAGACAGCGGGCTTTTGGTGTCAAATGAGATTAACACACAAAGAAGCCGGATTTTGTCGCAGAATATAGAGCGTATGGGAATCAAAAATGCGATTGTGACAAATGAGGACAGCTTTGTGCTTGCTTCACATTTTCCAAGCTTTTTTAATGCTATACAGGTGGATGCACCTTGCTCAGGAGAGGGAATGTTTAGAAAGCTGCCTGAGGCTGTGGAGCAGTGGAGCGTGGAAAATGTGGCAATCTGTGCGGCAAGGCAGAAGGAAATACTGGACAATGCCGCAGTGATGCTTAAGCCCGGAGGTGTGATAGTGTACAGCACATGCACCTTCTCAAGGGAAGAAAATGAGGATGTAATTGAGTATTTTTTGGAGAGTCATTCTGATTTTACACTTGAAGAAATGGAGCGGTTCTGGCCACATAAGCAGGATGGAGAGGGCCATTTTGTGGCAAAGCTTGTGAGAAGAGGCAGTGTTAATGAGTTTGATGCGGATTATGATGTATGCGAGGATAGCTGTAATAAAGTAGAGGATACAGGCCTTAAAGATGACCGGAAAACCAAAAAGAACAAAAATAATAAGAACAGGAAAAATGAAACGAAGTCAGCTCTTACAAGCGAAAATATGAAACTTCTCTCAGAGTTTCTTGATGAGACCGTATCAGAGGATATGGCAGCATGGATAAAAAACGCAAGGCTTGTCATGTTTGGGGAACAGCTTTACAGGCTGCCGGATATGGAGGTGGATATCAAGGGGCTTAAGGTGCAGCGCGCAGGGCTTCATATAGGAGAGTTCAAAAAGCAGCGCTTTGAGCCGTCGCATTCGCTTGCACTTGCGCTTAAGCTAAGTGAAGCCAAAAATGTGGTAAAGCTTACCTGTGATGATCCACAGACTATCGGCTTTTTCAATGGCCAGTCAGTCATGCTGCATAACGAGCAGGCAGCAGAATGCAAAAAGGGCTGGGCACTTGTATGTGTGGACGGCTATCCGGCCGGCTGGGGCAAGGTGAATGGTGCACAGGTTAAAAACCATTATCCTAAGGGGCTTAGAAATAAAATATAAATCAAAATATAAATAAAATAGAGAAATTTTTACTTGCAAAATATAGAGATTGTGCTAAAATGACTTATGTGTTATTAAGACATAAGCATTTGCGATATATATGTCGCAGCTATATATAATAAAAGCAATGAAGGTGCATAGTAGATTATAGTACTTTGACCAGAGAGAGATTGTCACCGGCTGAAAGCAGTCTTACAAAAAGGCTATTGATTGAAGTTCACACTGAAGCTGCATGGATGAAGCAACAGTAGTTCATGACGTGTTATGTACGTTACACATATAATGAGAGTCCATTGGATACTTTTTCAATGGAAATCAGGGTGGTATCGCGGAATTTTCGTCCCTGCACGGTTTAACAGCCATGCAGGGGCGTTTTTTTATCGCATAAACGGCGAATTCGAGTTTGGAGTTACGAGTTTATGCAAATTAAGAAAAATATTATGAGGTGAAATTCGATGAGAGACAAAATTCAACAGATCAGAGAAAAAGCACTTGCTGAAATTGATAAGGCTGACGGCCTTGAAAAATTAAATGATGTGCGTGCTGCAATTCTTGGAAAGAAGGGTGAGCTCACAGCAGTCTTAAAGGGCATGAAGGATGTTGCTCCAGATGAGAGACCAAAGGTAGGCCAGTGGGTTAATGAGACACGTGAGGCAGTTGAGAAGCTTCTTGATGAGAAGGTTAAGAAATTTGAGGCAGAGGCACTTAAGCGCAAGTATGAGAGCGAGAAAATAGATGTCACTATGCCTGCAAAGAGAAGCAAAAAGGGTAATCTGCATCCTGTAACACAGGTAAAGGACCAACTCTCAGAGATTTTCACATCTATGGGCTTTGAGGTTTACGAGGGAACAGAAATCGAGAATGATTACTATAATTTCACAGCTTTAAATACTCCAAAGGATCATCCGGCGCGTGATATGCAGGATACATTCTACTTATCACCTGAGTTCTTACTTCGTACACAGACCTCTGCAGGACAGATTCATGTTATGGAAGCAAAGAAGCCGCCTATCAAAGTTGTTTCACCGGGTAAGGTTTTCCGTTCGGATGATGATGCAACACATTCTCCTATGTTCACACAGATGGAGGGACTTGTGGTAGATAAGGGCATCACACTCTGTGATTTAAAGGGTATGCTTGACCAGCTTGTAAAGAAGATGTTCGGAAAGAATGTCACAACTCGTCTTCGTCCTTCATATTTCCCATTTACAGAGCCATCTGTAGAGGTTGATGTAAGCTGCTTCCAGTGCCACGGCAAGGGATGTTCTTTGTGCAAGGGAACAGGCTGGATAGAGGTGCTTGGTGCAGGCGTTGTAAATAAAAAGGTGCTTGAGGGCTGCGGTATAGACACAGATGAGTACAGCGGCTTTGCATTCGGTATCGGTCTTGAGCGTATTGCAATGCTCAAATACGGAATCAACAACATCAAGCTTTTATTCGAGTCAGACCTTAGGGTATTAGACCAGATTGATGACAACTAGATTCATTTCTTGAATATATAACAGGAGGCAAAAATTATGTTAACACCACTTAGCTGGTTAAAGGATTATGTAGATATAGATGTAACTCCAAAGGAGTTAGAGGAAAAATTATTCTCATGCGGTTTCGAGGTTGAGGAATCATATGAGGTGGGAAAGGATATCTCAAACGTAGTAGTCGGCCTTGTAGAAAAATGTGAGCCGATTCCTGAGACACACTTAAGTTTGTGCCAGGTAAATGCAGGAGAGCATGGCACATTCCAGATCTGCTGCGGTGCAGACAATGTAAAGGCAGGAGGTAAATTCCCTCTCGCACTTATCGGTGCCACAGTATATGCAACAGCAAAGGATCACGTTACAATAGAGGGCGTGATGGAGATAAAGCAGGGCAAGCTGCGTGGATATGATTCATATGGAATGTTATGCTCAGGTGTAGAGCTTGGCTTAAATGAAGACCTCTATCCGGGTGCAGGCTACAACGGACTTTTGGTTTTACCTGAGGATGCAGAGGTTGGAGCAGATGTAAAGCCTATCCTTGGTCTTGATGACTGGATTTTTGATATTGCAATCACTGCAAACAGACCAGACTGCCAGTGTATATACGGCATGGCAAGAGAGGTTGCTGCTGTTTTGGGAAAAGAGCTTAAGGAGCCTGCAATTGACTATACTGCAGATGATGTGAAGAAGGAAAACTTCAAGGTATCTGTTCTGGCACAGGACATATGCCCTCGCTACACAGCTCACTATGTACATGATGTAAAAATCTCCGAGTCACCTGCATGGATGAGAAAACGTCTTGCACTTGTCGGAATTGGTTCTATCTCAAATGTGGTAGACATCACTAACTTTATTTTAAAAGAGCTCGGACAGCCAATGCATGCTTTTGATTACTCATACCTTGAGGGAGATGAGATTGTAGTAAGACGTGCAAACGATGGAGAGAAAATTGTCACACTTGATGAGAAGGAATTTGAGTTAAACAGCAATAACCTCGTTATCTGTGACGGAAAGAAGCCGGTTGCGCTCGCCGGTATCATGGGCGGCTTAAATTCTGAGATTAACAACGGCACCACAGAGGTGATGTTTGAGTCTGCAAAATTTGCAAGAGATAATATCAGAAAGAGCTCACGTGCGTTGGGACAGTCATCTGATTCGAGTGCGCTTTACTCAAAGGGAGTAAACGAGTACACAACAGCTATGGCTATGAAGAGAGCACTTCATTTGATGGAGGAGCTTGGCTGTGGTAAGGTTTCTTCAACACACGTTGAGGTGACTACAGGAAATTCACTTGAGCCAAAAGAAATGAAGGTTTCTATTGCAAAGGTTAACGGCGTGCTTGGAATAGAGGTTCCTACAGAGGATATCGTGAGAATACTCACAAATTTAGGTTTTGCACCGGTTGTAAACGGTGATGAGCTGACACTTATGATTCCTGCATACCGTGAGGATATGGAGGATTATCCGGATGTGGCAGAGGAGGTTATCCGTATGTATGGCTATGACCATGTCATTCCTGCATTCATGCCTACAGCACAGGTTACGCTCGGAGGACTCAACCTTAGACAGCAGACTGAGCGCAAGCTAAAGGAGGTGCTCTGTGCAGCAGGAGCATATGAGGGAATACACTACTCATTCTTCTCACCTGCTGATCTTGATCTGCTCAGGTTCCCGGAGGATGCACCTGAAAGACATGCTATCAGGCTTATAAACCCAATCAATGTTGACCTCTCGCTTATGAGAACAACACTTGCTTCTGAGATGCTTTACGCTATGGCAAGAAACCAGAAGAAGGGTATCCTGGAGGGAAGAATCTTTGAGCTTGGAAATATCTTTATCGCAAAGGAGCTTCCGCTTACAGAGTATCCGGATGAGAGAGAGACACTTTGCGCAGGCGTATTCGGTGAGGATGAATCGTTCTTTACTATAAAGGGACTGGCTGAGACTGTAGCGGATGCGCTTGATGTGAAGTTTACATACAAGCCAGCTCAAAAGCCATTCCTTCATCCGTATCAGACCGCAGAGGTATTCTGTGACGGTCAAAGGGTCGGATATCTCGGTCAGGTAAGATATGAGATATGCGATGAGCTTGACATGAGAGTACCGGCATATGTGATGGAGCTTGACCTTAGAGTTCTTTCACAGTGGTATGGAAAGGACAGAGTATTTACTCCAATCTCAAAATTTGATGATGAGAAGAGAGATTTTGCTTTTGTTGTGGACAAGGATATCACATGTGAGCAGATTGAAAACGGTATCAGAGAAGCCTGTGATTATGTTTCAGATGTTACATTGTTTGATGTTTACGAGGGTGTACAGCTGCCTCCGAATAAGAAGAGCATGGCGTACAGTGTAGTATTTACACCAAAGGATGAGGAGCTTAAGACTAAGAAGGTCGAGGGCTTTGTAAAGGATATACTTGCTCATCTTAAAGAGACTGCAGGTATCACACTTCGTGGTTAGACGTTAGTATAGTTTTAGGAATAGGAAAATTATGGACGTAAAAGATTTTGATTATAATCTTCCGGAGGAGCTAATAGCACAGGATCCTCTGGAGGACCGCTCCAGCTCAAGACTCATGGTGCTTGACAAGAAGACAGGAGAAGTCAGCCATCATGTGTTCAAGGAGATTGTTAAATATTTAAGACCGGGCGACTGCCTTGTGCTCAACAATACAAAGGTCATTCCTGCGCGTCTGTTTGGCGTGAAGGAAGGAACTATGGCAAAGATAGAGATACTTCTTCTAAAGCGCAGACAAAATGACGTATGGGAGACTCTTGTAAAGCCCGGTAAAAAGGCAAAGCCGGGCACGAAAATTATATTCGGTGACGGACTTTTAACCGGTGAAGTAATAGATGTGGTTGATGATGGAAACAGGCTGATTCAGTTTAGCTATGAGGGTATTTTTGAGGAGATACTTGATAAGCTCGGACAGATGCCGCTGCCACCGTATATCACACATCAGCTAAAGGACAAGAACCGCTACCAGACAGTATATGCAAAGTATGACGGCTCGGCTGCTGCGCCTACGGCAGGACTGCATTTCACAAAGGAGCTTTTACAGCAGGTAAAGGATAAGGGAGTGGATATAGCAGAGGTGACGTTACATGTGGGGCTTGGCACCTTCAGACCGGTAAAGGTTGATAATGTGCTTGATCATCATATGCACTCTGAGTTTTACATGGTGTCACAGGAGGCAGCAGACAAGATTAATAATGCAAAGAAAAATGGTGGCAGAATAATATCTGTCGGCACTACAAGCACACGTACCTTAGAGGCTGCGTCAGATGAAAACGGCATGCTAAGAGAGTGCAGCGGATGGACGGATATATTTATTTATCCGGGCTACAGCTTTAAGGTGATTGATTGTCTGATTACCAATTTCCATCTGCCACAGTCCACACTTGTCATGCTTGTGTCAGCGTTAGCAGGCAGAGAACATGTTCTTAATGCATACAAAGAGGCTGTAGAGGAAAGATACAGGTTTTTCAGCTTTGGTGACGCTATGTTTATCACAAACGATATGCATATGGACGAAAAATAATAATATCAACACTTGTAAACATGTGTTTTTTGTACTAATATAAATACGTAACCATTAAGGTAAAGTAAAAACATTATATTGAGGGAGCAGAGGTAATGGAAGAAAAAAGAAAACACAAACGTCTTGATATTGACGTGTCAGTGCAGCTCGAAAGACTTGATGAGGATGGAGTAACTACACTCAAATATTGTCATGTCGATGTAAAAGATATTTCCAGAAGCGGTATCGGATTTACATCAAAGGTTGAGCTTGCAAATCATACATACTATGATACAAAGATCCAGATATGGACAAAGGAAATTGTTGACGCAGTTATCGAGATTGTAAGAAGTTCAAAGGATGAAGAAGGAGTATATCATTATGGTGCAGAGTTTATCGGCATGACAGATACTGATGCACTCAAGATTGATATTTATCAGATTTTCAATGATTTATAAAGTAAAAAAAGTAAATCATCCACATGATATAGTAACCAGTGTACCTGGCTCAAAGAGTATCACAAACAGGGCCCTTTTAATCGCTGCACTCGCAAGTGGGCGCAGCGTTTTAAAAGGGTGTCTTTTTAGTGATGACTCGAGACATTTTATAGATGCGCTGATTCGTCTGGGATTCCCGGTTTTGGTGGATGAGGATAAAAGAGAAATAACAATAACCGGCTTTGGAGGCAGGATTCCAAAGAATGAGGCTGAGATAGATGTGGGAAGTGCAGGTACCGCTGCGCGTTTTCTTACAGCTCTTCTTGGACTGTCAAAGGGCAGATATCATATAGTCTCATCTGAGCAGATGAAGATGCGTCCTATGAAGGATTTGCTTGTATCGCTTGAGAAGCTGGGAGCGCATATTGAGTATGATGAGAAGGAATATCATTTTCCTTTTACCATCGGAAACACAGGAGAGTATGCTGATGCTGTTGATATAAATGTAGACAAGAGCAGTCAGTTTTTGAGTGCTCTTCTTATCTCGGCTATGGTGATGGAAAAGACCTTTACGATTAATGTCACAGGAACCCATGGCATGTCATATGTTGAGATGACGCTTCTTATGATGAGGCAGTTTGGGCTTGATGTGATACAAGACAAAAAGAATAACCGCTTTATTATCCCTGAAAAGGCGGCGTATAATAGTCTAGATTATGATATAGAGCCGGATGTGTCGGCCGCATGTTATTTTTACGCCATGAGCCCGCTTTTACAGGTGAAGTCACAGGTACTTGGCGTGCATCAAAACAGCTTACAGGGAGATGTGGCATTTCTTGAGGTGCTGGCGGATATGGGCTGCATGCTCTCTGACGAGGCAGACGGCATAGTATGTATGCCACCGGATAATGGACAAATGCATGGCGGAAGCTGGGATTTGTCAGCATTTTCTGATCAGGCACTGACACTTGCCGCGATTGCACCGTTTGCAAAGGAGTCTGTAGGGATAGAAGGCATTTCGCATATCCGTCTGCAGGAGTGTGACAGGATAAATGCCATCGAGGAAAACCTGGCTGAATTAGGTGTAAGGGTTGAAGAAACTGAAAATGGCTTAAGGATTTATCCGGCAGAAAATATTAAGCCTTGTCAAATTAAGACGTATGACGATCATCGTGTTGCCATGTCATTTACATTGCCGGGCCTTATGGCAGAGGGAATAGAGATAATAGACCCTTATTGCTGCCGCAAGACATTTGAGGATTTCTATGATGTGCTTGAGGAAAGTGTGTATTAATACAGGGTTATTGGTTCAGCCCAATAGTAAGTGCTGCTGCACCGGATGATATAAAAAGAGCCGTAAAACGAATCAATTTCGTTTTACGGCTCTTTAGATTAAAGAACTATAACTATATTAATCATTTGCTTAATCATCTGCGGTGAATAGTATAGTTTCTTTCTTTAAGTACCCTGATAGCTGATTCAAGAGCACTTTCGTCATAGAACTCTATGCGCAGTACACCCTCCTCAAACTCACGGTTGTTCATGATGCCGATATTCTTGATGCTGATGCCGTTGAAGGCTAAAAGACTTGCAAGCACTGCAATGCCGCCTGCCTCATCAGCAATATCGACAAATACCTCGTGGAAATCCTTGCGGATTTTGGCACCGGGCAGTGTGAGTGAATCCCTGTAATTCTTTGAATCCTGGAAATAATCGAGCATCTTTTGAGAACTGCCCTCAGCAATTATTTCGCGAAGCTTATGGAAATTGGCTTCATACTGGTCCATGAGTGAGAGCAGCTGTGTTTTGTTCGACTCACATATATTTTCCCACATGACCGGTGAGCTTGCAGCGATACGTGTCACATCGCGGAAGCCTCCGGCGGCGATGGTTTTCATGGTCTCTTTTTCAGAGTCAATGTGCTCAATCAGATTGACGAGAGAGTATGCAATCATATGCGGCAGATGGCTGATGGCTGCGGTAGCGTGATCGTGCTCCCTGTAGTCCAAAATGAGAGCTATCGAGCCGAGCGAAAGTACAAACTGTCTGAAATTATTCAGATTTTCTTCGGTTGTTGCCGTAGTAGGAGTGATGATGTAGTATGCATTCTCCAAAAGCTGTTTGTCTGAATTGAGTATGCCTGTTTTTTCAGAGCCAGTCATAGGATGCCCACCAATGAAATTACGCTCAAGACCAAGCTCTATGACCTTTTCATGAATCTGGGTTTTTGTGCTGCCAACATCTGTGATGATACAGTCATCCTTTATGATATCCTTAAGCTGTGTGAGGTATTCGATATTTTTGTTTACCGGTGCACACAGAAAGATTACGTCGCAGTCTTTAAATGAGTTGAGCTCTAAAAGCTCATTATTATCTATCAGGCCAAGCCCAAAGGCATCATCTATGGTCTTTTGATGTCCGGCTGTTGCGATAATTGAGACCTTTGGATTATTTTCTTTCATTTTTCTGGCTATCGAGCCGCCAATCAGACCGAGCCCGATAAAGCCAACTTTGTCAAAATGCATTTATGTGTATCTCCTAATTCTTTATTGTAACCATTTAGAACTACCTCACGAACATTAGCAAAATTGTACGATAGTGGTTTTGAATAGTTATTATCTAATTATAATCAATTTAACACTATAAAGCAATAAATTATTGCCATATTTATCATAATAAAATGATAAAAAATAATCGTCAGATTGCATAAAAGTGTTGTAAATTATCTAAAATATTAGTACAATGTTTACATACTATAATAATGTCAGGGAGGTACTTGAAATGAATGTTTACACTACTGAGAAGATTCGGAACGTCGTGCTTTTAGGCCATAGCGGCTGTGGCAAGACATCACTCGTGGAAGCTATGGCATATCTGGCAGGGCAGACTACCAGAATGGGAACTGTAGCGGACGGCAGCACTATCAGCGATTTTGACAAGGAAGAGATCAAGCGTCAGTTCTCTATACATACATCGGTTGTACCGATTGAGTGGGATAATGTCAAAATAAATATTCTCGATACTCCTGGTTTTTTTGATTTTGTGGGAGAGGTTGAGGAGGCTGTATCGGCTGCAGATGCTGCGATCATCGTGGTTTCGGGCAAGGCAGGCATACAGACCGGCACTAAAAGAGCATGGGAGATATGTGAGAAATACAAGCTGCCGAGGATGATTTTTGTGACGGACATGGATATCGACAATGCAAGCTTCAAGGATGTGGTGCTAAAGCTGCAGGAGCTTTACGGCAAGAAAATAGCGCCATTCCATCTGCCAATCAGAGAGAATGAGAAGTTTGTGGGCTATGTCAATGTCATCCAGCAGAGGGCAAAGCGATGGAATGAAAGCGGAGGCGTGGATAGGTTTGATGTGCCTGAGTACTCAAAGGAGAACCTGGGAATATGCCGTGAGGCCTTAGTTGAAGCCGTAGCTGAGACGAGTGAGGAGTTCATGGACAGATATTTCGGAGGAGAGGAGTTCTCTGAGGATGAAATCAGGGCTGCGCTTCGTGCAAACGTGCTCGAATGCTCAATTGTGCCGGTGCTTATGGGCTCAAATATTCTCGCAAGAGGCATGTATACACTTATGGCTGATATCGTGAAATATCTGCCGAGTCCTGAGAAGAGAAGCTGTACAGGTATTAACACCAAGACAAATGAGGTGTATAATGCTGATTATGATTTTGCAAAATCAAAGAGCGCTTATGTGTTCAAGTCGATAGTTGACCCTTACATCGGTAAGTATTCACTGATAAAGGTTAATTCGGGTGTACTAAAGACAGACGATGTGCTTTACAATTATCACAGGGACTGCGATGAAAAAATCGGAAAGCTCTATGTGATGAGAGGCAGTAAGGTGGAGGAAGTGAAGGAACTTCATGCAGGTGACATCGGAGCGCTTGCAAAGCTTACAAAGACTCTTACGACAGATTCACTTTCCACCAGAAATATGCCGGTTACATATCTTAGAACAAGTATATCAAAGCCGTATGTGGCAATGCGCTACAAGGCAAAGAAAAAGGGCGATGAGGACAAGATTTCCCAGTCTTTACAGAAACTGTTAATGGAGGATCTGACTCTAAACAGTGTAAATGACAGTGAAAATGGACAGACTGTACTATACGGTATCGGAGATATGCAGCTTGAGGTAGTGGCAAGTGAGCTTCTTGAAAAGTACAAGGTGGAGATAGAGCTTATGCGTCCAAAGGTAGCCTTTAAGGAGACTATCAGGAAAAAATCCGACGTAGAGTACAAGTACAAGAAGCAGTCCGGCGGACACGGACAGTACGGACATGTCAAGATGACCTTTGAGCCATCAGGAGATATGGATACGCCATATGTATTTGAGCAGACGGTCGTAGGAGGAGCTGTACCAAAGAACTTCTTCCCGGCTGTTGAAAAGGGTATCGCAGAGTCTGTGAAAAAGGGACCTCTTGCAGCATATCCCGTGACAGGCATAAAGGCTGTGCTATATGACGGCTCTTATCATCCAGTGGATTCATCGGAGATGGCCTTCAAGGTGGCAACACAGCAGGCGTTTAAAAAGGGCATTATGGAGGCAAAGCCTGTGCTTCTTGAGCCGATTGCCACGCTTAAGGTAGTGGTGCCTGAGGGCTATACAGGTGATGTGATGGGTGAGCTCAACAAGAGACGTGCAAGAGTGATGGGCATGAACCCGACAGAAGGTGGATATCAGGAGATAGCAGCAGATATTCCTTATCTGGAGCTCTATGGATACAATGCCACCCTTCGCTCAATGACGAGCGGAAGCGGCACATTCTCATATGAGTTTGCCAGATATGAGCAGGCACCGGATGATGTGGCTGCAAAACAGATAGAAGAAAGGGCAAGCAAGCTTGTTGAAGTTGAAGAGTAGAATAGCATTAATTATATTACTTACATTGATTTTTACCAATACTCATGTGTTTGCATCGGAGATAAAAGAGGCAGAAGCTGCCTCTTTTGCTTCCGGGCCATCACTAAATACACTCGTTGACAATATGTCGGAAAGTGATGGTGTTTCATATATTTACTATAATCTGGGCGGTGCGGCAAACAATATCAATAATTATGGATACATCACACCAAAGCAGAAATTCATGGGACTTAGAGAGCCGCACAAATACGGTTATAAATTTGACGGCTGGTATCTGGATGAGCATTTTTCAAAAAAAGCGGATGTTCTGACCTACGAAAAAGCAAATGGATATGTGGTATATGCCAAATGGGTCAGGACGATTAACAACGAATACAGCGTAGAGCATTACAATTACAGGAGTAATAAAAAAGCGCGTACAATGGCGCTTAAAAACTGCGATTACGATTTTATAGATGAAATAAATATTCCGGGAATGCCGGAGACGAAGGAGAATGATTTTCTCAATAATTATATTTTCAGTGAGGCACAGTGCCCGCAGGGAATCTGTATCACGGACGAATATGTGCTTATCACAAGCTATTCTGATGACAAGGGCTCACTCGGGGAGCTTATGGTATTTGACAGGGAGGACGGAGAGTACCTCGTGACACTTGGCATGGATGCAAACAGTCACCTGGGAGGGATTGCCTTTGACGGGGAAAATGTATGGGTGTGCAATTCCTACGATACAACAGTGGAGCGCATCTCATATGATTTTATCTCTCTTATGGCCACTGCGAATTCCAAGCAGGTCATCGATGCGACAGGTGTGGTCGATGTGTTTGATGTGGGAAACAAGCCGTCGTGCATCACGTACTATGGAGGCAGGCTGTGGATAGCCACTCACAATATCCTTCTTAAGTCAAAGATGGTAGCATATTATTATGATAAAAAGGATGACAGGCTCACAAGCCTAAGCACATATACGATACCTGCCAGAGTGCAGGGAGTGACATTTGATACCTCGGGAAAGGTATATCTGAGCACCTCCTATGGCAGGAATGTGTCATCGTATATCAAGTGCTACAAATCACTCATAGCCCTCTCATCAAGGCCAAACAGCCCAGACATCACAATAGAGATGCCGCCGGGCTCAGAGGAGCTTGACAGCGTGGATAAAAGCCTGTACGTCATTTTTGAATCTGCGGGGGAGAAGTATCTTGAGGGCACTGATGGCAAGGGAAACTCGCCGGCACCGATAGACAAGATACTCCGCATAAATACAGATTCATTTAAAAACTAAACTATAGCATTTTTAAAAGCCTTTCAACCTGCCTGCGGTTTTTCTCAGGCAGGTTTTTGCTTAGCTCAGTGCACATGGAATAGACCTCTTCTTTGGTAAATTCTATGCCGTTACGCTTTGCTTCCTTAATGCTTTCCATGAGAAACGGCATGGCGCTTGTTGTATCCTTCGGTTTTTCCTTTTGTGCAAAATTATTTAAAAATTCCTGCTTTGTCATAAATCTCCCTATTGTCCAAAACTGAAAAAATATTTAACAGATTGTCTATCGTATCCTGTTCGCTTTTACTGCAGTATTTCTTTAAGGCATTGAGCATGGAAAGCCTTCTGTCTGCCATACTTTCTGTTTCTGCAACGGACAGTGCCGGTGCAGAATCTATCATTCTCATTGAATTCATAAGTGATATGTAGTGAACCATAAGAGTCATCTGCTTTTGTGAGTCATGCGGCATATATGGGATTATGGTTTTAAGCATCTGAAGCTCCCTTGTCTGGGTTATTTCATCGAATGGTGTAAACAGGCTGTTCTCGTCCATAAAAATCCTTTAAAATATATTTCTATATAATATGTCACCTGATTCACATTATGCATGTTTACAGCATATATTATTAAAAAAAGATATATGCTTATCATAGATGGTCACGACGTATACGAGATAGATGAAGAATGCATCAAAAAGCACAGGGTAAAAGGCGAGTGTAAAGTCCTTGAAAAGCTCAAAGAAAAAGAGCAGTACAGGCAAAAAAAGAATACTGAAAAATCGTAAAAAGCTGCGGGTCCAAAAGACCCGCAGTAAAAATGTAAATCAGCAGCCGCAGCCACATCCGCAGCCGTTATTGCTGCCACCACCACAGCCAAAGCCACCACAGCAGAAAAGTAAGATGATAGCCCAGATACAGCTGTTATTGCCGCTTCCACAATCATTTCCTCCGAAGAAAGAGCCTCCGTTGCCATTTCCACAACAGCAGCACAGTAACAGGATAATCCATAAAATCGAAGAACATCCGCATCCGTTATCTGTATTGCTGCATGAACAGTTTGTTGCTGCTAAATCACTCATAAGTGACCTCCAATAAAATTTTATTTACACTCTAGGTTATGATAGACATAACAAAGTGTTACACTAAGATTTAAATTTTTTTATTGACACAAAAAGTATAATTGTATACAATTATTCAAAAGATAAAACAAAGCACAGGAGATGCGAAGATGAGAGAAGTTTTGATGAACGAAAAAACAAATTTACTACAGCTTGAAGAGCATTTTTACCAGCTCGTTGATGTAGATGAGCCGAATACTTTTAGAAATCTCTTTCCTTATTCAGAAGTTCCTAAGATAGCATTCAATGACAGAATAGTGCCTCACAATATGCCTGAGGACATTTGGATTACAGATACCACCTTCAGAGATGGTCAGCAGTCGAGAGCACCGTACACTACTGAGCAGATAGTTACCATATATGATTATTTACATAAGCTTGGAGGCCCTAAGGGGATAATCAGACAAAGCGAGTTTTTCCTCTACAGCAAAAAGGACAGGGACGCTGTTTATAAGTGTCTCGAGAGAGGATATAAGTTCCCTGAGGTTACATCGTGGATTCGTGCCAGCAAGAAGGATTTTGAGCTGGTAAAGGATATAGGCTTAAAGGAGACAGGCATACTTGTAAGCTGTTCAGATTATCATATTTTCTACAAGATGAAGATGACCAGACGCGAGGTTATGAATATGTATCTGTCAGTCATCAGGGAGTGTCTTGAGACAGGCATAAGCCCTAGGTGCCATCTGGAGGATATCACACGTTCCGATATATATGGCTTTGTTATTCCTTTCTGTGTTGAGCTCATGAAGCTGCAGGAGGAGTACAAGATTCCGATTAAGGTGCGTGCCTGTGATACAATGGGATATGGAGTAAACTTCCCAGGAGCAGTTATACCTCGAAGTGTGCCGGGAATCATATACGGACTTAACACACATGCGGGAGTGCCGTCATCACAGATTGAGTGGCATGGACACAATGACTTTTACAAGGCTGTAAACAACTCTACAACAGCATGGCTCTACGGAGCAAGCGGCGTCAACTGTTCACTGTTTGGTATCGGAGAGAGAACCGGAAACACACCGCTTGAGGCTATGGTATTTGAGTATGCACAGCTTAAGGGTACACTCGATGGAATGGATACGACGGTTATCACAGAGCTCTCAGAGTACTTCGAGAAGGAGCTTGGATACGTGCAGCCGAGCCGTACACCTTTTGTCGGCAGAAATTTCAATGTAACTAGAGCCGGAATCCATGCTGACGGACTTCTCAAAAATGAGGAGATTTACAACATATTCGATACAGGTAAATTCTTAAACAGACCACCTCTTGTAGCTGTGTCCAATACATCAGGACTTGCAGGAATAGCGCTGTGGATAAACACCTACTACCGCCTGCCTGATGACAGAAAGGTAGATAAGAACTCAAAGCTTGTGACCATGATAAAGGAATGGGTAGATGAGCAGTATGACGAGGGCCGTGTGACTACCATCACAGATAATGAGCTTGTAGTTCAAATTACTGATTGCTGTAAAAAGCTTAATATAGTATTATAGTGAGGTAGATTAGTACATGTCACATGATAATTACAGCCTGAGTGCCAGAGTATACAATCATATCAGGGATGGTATACTTGCAGGAACATTTGCAAAGGGCGATGAGCTTAAAGAAAAGAATATCGGTGATGAGCTTGGGGTGAGCAGGACTCCCGTGAGGGAGGCACTGCGCCAGCTTGAGCTTGAGGGACTTGTGTCTATCATCCCCAATAAGGGAGCGTTCGTGGAGGGCGTTTCCACGGACGATATCAGGGATATATATGAGATAAGAGCCCTGCTTGAGGGACTTTGTGCCAGATGGGCTGCAACGAGGATATCGGATGAGCTCATGGCGGCCATGGAGGAGAACATTTATCTCACGGAGTTTCATGAGAAAAAGGGCAATGCAAAGCAGCTTCTTGAGCTGGACAACAGGTTTCATGAGCTATTGTATGAGGCCGGCGGAAGTAAGGAGCTGATGAGAGTATTAAAGGACTATCATGAGTATGTCGGTAGAGTGAGAAAGGTGACACTCGGAGAGACAAAGAGAGCCAAAAACTCCACACACGAGCATAAACAGATATGCGAGGCAATTAAGAATCATGACGCACTGCTGGCAGAAAAATGCGCCAGAGAGCATATAAACAATTCAAAGGAAAATATGGAACACCTTGGTTGGGAGAACCTTATTAAGTAAAGGAGATTTAAGAATGAGCAAGATTACGATGACAACACCCCTTGTAGAGATGGACGGAGATGAGATGACCAGAATTCTCTGGCAGATGATAAAGGATGAGCTTTTAACACCTTTTATCGATTTAAAGACAGAGTACTATGATCTGGGCTTAGAGGAGCGAAATCGTACAGATGATCAGGTAACCGTTGAATCAGCAAAGGCAACCATGAAATACGGTGTCGCAGTAAAATGTGCGACAATCACACCAAACGCAGCCAGAATGACAGAGTACAATTTAAAGGAGATGTGGAAGAGCCCTAACGGCACAATAAGAGCCATGCTTGACGGAACAGTGTTCAGAGCACCAATCGTTGTAAAGGGCATAGAACCAAACGTAAAGACATGGGTTAAACCAATCACAATCGCTCGTCATGCATACGGTGATGTATACAAGGCATCGGAGATGAAGGTAGCAGGTCCGGGAAAGGCAGAGCTTGTATTTACAGCAGAAGACGGAACCGAGACAAGAGAATTAATCCATGAGTTTAAGGGCGCAGGAGTTATTCAGGGACAGCATAACTTAGACGATTCAATCGAGAGCTTTGCACATAGCTGCTTTAAGTATGCACTTGATACAAAGCAGGATTTATGGTTTGCCACAAAGGATACCATCTCAAAGAAATATGACCACACATTCAAGGATATCTTCCAGGAAATCTTTGATGCACAGTACAAGGATGCTTTTGAGAAGGCAGGAATTACATATTTCTACACACTTATCGATGATGCCGTTGCCAGAGTAATGAAATCTGAGGGTGGATTTATCTGGGCATGCAAGAACTACGACGGAGATGTAATGAGTGATATGATCTCATCTGCATTCGGCTCACTTGCCATGATGACATCAGTGCTTGTATCACCTCACGGATACTATGAGTATGAGGCAGCCCATGGAACAGTCCAGAGACACTATTACAAGCATTTAAAGGGTGAAGAGACATCAACAAACTCTGTAGCTACTATATTTGCATGGACAGGAGCGCTCAGAAAGAGAGGAGAGCTTGATAAGCTTCCTGCACTTTCAGAGTTTGCAGACAAGCTCGAGGCAGCCTGCATAAAGACTATTGAGAACGGAAAGATGACAAAGGATCTCGCACTCATCACAACAATTGAAAACCCAACTGTTTTAAACAGCGAAGGCTTTATCAAGGCAATCAGGGAAGAGCTTGAGAAGACAATTTAATCGGATTTTGGGCTTTATGCTTTAAAATATGATATAACCCGGGGATAATTATAAATTTTTTGAATGTTAAATTCTTAACACATTGACAGATGACCTTCAAAAAATTATAATTAATCTTGGGTTTTTGTCTTTAAAAGAGAAATGACATCCTGATGATTGGAGGAATAAGACTTGAGTAAAGAAATATCACAGGCGGTTATCAGACGACTGCCACGATACTATAGATATCTCGGAGAGCTTTTGGATGAGGGAGTGGAGCGTATTTCATCAAACGATCTGAGTCACAGAATGAAGGTTACAGCTTCACAAATCAGACAGGATCTCAACAATTTCGGAGGCTTTGGACAGCAGGGATACGGATACAATGTTCAGTTTCTCTACGAGGAAATAGGAAAGATAATGGGACTTGACACTGAGCATAGAATAATTATCATCGGTGCAGGTAATCTGGGACAGGCGCTTGCCAATTATGTAAAGTTTGAAAAGCTTGGCTTTGTGATTATAGCCCTCTTTGATGTGAATCCTGAGCTTTCAGGAAAGAGTGTGCGAGGCATTCCCATCCTTATGCTAAATGAGCTGGGGGAGTATTGCAGGACACACAGAGTGGATATTGCTGCGCTCACCATGCCAAAGTCAAAGGCTGACTCCATTGCGTCAAAGCTTGTTGATCTGGGAATAAAGGCTATATGGAATTTCGCTCATGTGGATCTTGAAATCCCAAACAAGGATGTGGTAGTGGAGAGTGTACATCTGTCTGACAGCCTTATGCAGCTCAGCTACAATATTGTTAAAAATTCCAAAAATAAATAGAGGGTGAGTCTTATGAATGATAAAAAAGATTTTGAGGCTGCATTAAAAGGTAAAAAGGTGCCTTTACTGGTTTTAGACCAGAAATGGCACAGACTTTTTGCCATTCATGGTAAGACTGATGAAATATCAGCCACGGAAAAAGAACTGGATGAGCTGTTGAAACTGCAGGGAAAGTACAACAATGAGCTTAAGGATTTGAAAAAGCTTAAGTCAAAGACCATGACAAATATTGTTGCCAACATGGGCGATGACGGAGACGAAAAGCGTGACCAGGATAAAAAGCTTATAGATGAGATAAATGAGAAGGCTGACAATATCGAGGGAGAGCTTATTGAAATCCAAAAGAATATAAAGACAGTAAATGATAAGCTGATGCTTTTGTCGATGGATTACTTCAGTGAAAAAATAGAAAAAAACAAACTGGAATCAAAAGAAATTGACGATTGGATTGCAAATATTAGAGTTGAGCTCAAAAAGAATGTAATCAGGAAACAGAACAGAGATATCAACAACAGAGAGATTTATTCGTATCTTCATGATATTTTTGGCGCTGAGGTTTTGGATCTTTTTGATATCGAATATGATGATCCTATGGTTTTCAATGCTTCTAATGCAAAGGCTGATAATGCAAACAATGAGAATAAGGGGAATTGATATTGGAATATATTGTTACAGGTAATGAAATGAAGCTTCTGGACGATACAACATCACAGGTCTTTTTGGTTCCTTCGGTGGTGCTGATGGAGCAGGCTGCGGCCGGTGTTGTCCGGGAGCTTGTTGCATGTTTTGATAAATCAAAGGAGTTTGCCGTGATATGCGGCAGAGGCAATAATGCCGGTGATGGTATCGCGATAGCAAGGCTTCTAAATCAGACCGGATACAGATGCATGGTATACTATGCTTTTTGCACAGAGGCGGCAGGAAGCGAGCTCTTTGAGCTGCAGAAAGATATATACGCAAGGTATGGCTTTCAGGTGGTCTCTGATATTGAGAGAGTGTGTAAAAGTGACGTAATAATAGATTCACTGTTTGGCACAGGGCTTAAGCGCGCCATAGAGGGCTCCTTAGCTGATGTGATTTCAGCCGTTAACAAGGCAAATGCTTACAGGGTGGCAATTGATGTGCCATCAGGTGTGGACTCTGATAAAGGTCATGTGATGGGAAGTGCTTTTAAAGCAGATATCACATATACTTTTTCTTATAAGAAGACAGGTCTTCTACTGTGGCCGGGCTGTGATTATTGTGGCATGGTCAAGGTGGTGCCTATAGGTATAGATGACCACAGCTTTTGTGGCAATCCGCCATCCGTAAGGGCTCTTGATGAGTCTGACTTAAAGAAGCTTGATAACAGACCGGCACACTCCAACAAGGGAACGTTCGGAAAATTGTTAGTTATAGCCGGAAGCCGCAATATGGCGGGTGCCGCAGTACTTTCCGCAAAGGCTGCATACAAAAGTGGTGCAGGACTGGTGAAAATCATGACGCCTGAGTGCAACCGCTCAATAATCCAATGTGCTTTGCCGGAAGCACTGCTTTGTACTGATATCACATCAGCTAAAGCACTTGAGACAGAGCTTGATTGGGCAGATGCGGTGGTGATAGGACCCGGGCTTTCAAAGTCTGATGATGCCCAAATGCTTGTGGAAACAGTACTAAAAACAGCAGAGATACCTCTTGTAATCGATGCGGATGCGCTTAATATCATATCAGAAAACATGGCACTGCTTAAGGGGCATAAAATGCCTGTCATAGTGACTCCGCACCTTGGCGAGATGTCCAGACTTACCGGATATGGTATTCCTCATATACAGGAGGATATCATCGGGGTGGCAGGAGAGTTTGCGAGCTTGTACAATGTGGTTTGCGTGCTTAAGGATTTTCGCACAATTATTGCGGCGGCTGATGGCGAAAAGTTTATTAATCTGTCTGGCAACTGTGGTATGGCAACAGCCGGAAGCGGAGATGTGCTAAGCGGTATCGTGGGAGGACTTCTGGTGCAGTGGCATGATACGACAAAGGCTGCGGCATACGGCACATTTATTCATGGACTTGCCGGTGATATGGCATTTGACAATACCGGCTCTTATGGTATGATAGCAAGTGATATTATTGATGGAATAGATAAAGTTTGGATTAAGGTGGAAAAAAATGGCAATTAACAGAATCAGAGCAGACATAGATCTGGATGCAATTTTATATAATATGGAGTCGATGCATAATAAGCTAAAGCCCGGGACAATGATGGCAGCAGTCGTAAAGGCTGATGGCTATGGCCACGGCGCAGAGGCTGTTTCAGAGGTGCTTGAGCCGCTTCCGTATCTGTGGGGCTATGCTGTTGCCACAAGCAACGAGGCAATGCAGCTTATTGCGGCAGGAAGGAAAAAACCAATACTTATTTTAGGACTCAGCTTCCCGGAGCAGTTTGAGGAGATAGTGGACAATGATGTGCGCCCGGCAGTGTGCACCTACGAGACTGCTAAGGAGCTTTCACGTATCGCGGTTACTAAAAATAAGACCTGTAAGATACATATCAAGATAGATACCGGCATGTGCCGTATAGGCTTTCAGGTGACTGAGGAAAGTGCAGATATTATTGCACAGATTGCTAAGCTGCCGAATATTATGATAGAGGGAATGTTCACTCACTTTGCAAGGGCTGATGAGCTGTCAAAGGAGCCTGCCTTTGAACAGTTTGAGCTTTTTAAGCGTATGATAGCTCTTGTTGAGGCAAGGGGAGTAGAGATTGCTATCAAGCATTGCTCAAACAGTGCGGGAATAGTAGAAATCCCGGAGTGCAATATGGATATGGTAAGAGCCGGTATCACACTCTATGGTCTGTGGCCGTCAGAAGAGGTAGACAAGAGTAAAATCTCATTAAAGCCTGTTATGTCACTGCACAGCAGAGTTGCCTACGTAAAGGAGCTTGAGCCGGGCAGGCACATAAGCTACGGCGGTACCTTTACGGTAGAGCATCCTATGAGGATAGCTACAGTTCCGGTGGGCTACGGTGATGGATATTCAAGAGGGCTTTCAAACAAAGGCTGGGTTCTCATAAAAGGAAAAAAGGCGCCTATATGCGGCAGAGTCTGTATGGATCAGTTTATGGTTGATGTGACAGACATACCCGATGTGAAAATAGGTGATGCAGTTACTCTGCTAGGTAAAGACGGGGATGAGACAATCACAATGGAGCAGTTAGGTGAGCTGTCAGGCAGATTCAACTATGAGTTTGCATGTCTTATCACACCGCGTGTTCCAAGAATCTACCACAAAAACTAAAAAAGTGTAACTTTTAAGAATACACTCGAAAAATCTGGAGATACTTTTTGTATACCATAATATGGAGTGTATTCGTGTATGATTATTCAAAGAGGAGATATTTATTACGCTGATTTAAGGCCTGTTGTAGGCTCAGAGCAGGGCGGGATAAGACCTGTCCTTATAATACAAAATGATGTCGGAAACAGACACAGCCCGACTGTAATATGCGCAGCCATAACCTCGCAGATGCATAAAGCAAAGCTGCCCACCCACGTGGAGCTTGCCTGTAAGGAGTATGCGCTTGCAAAGGATTCGGTTGTGCTTTTAGAGCAGCTTCGTACAATCGACAAAAAAAGACTTAAGGATAAGGTGTGTCATCTTGATGAGGATACACTGCTTAAAATCGACAGGGCACTTGAAATCAGCTTAGAACTTATTACATAGGATAATAAAAACATTATGTTATATGCAATTATAATTTTATCAATACTTGTAGTGATACTTATTTTATGTATTGGAGTATTACTATACGGAATGAAAAACAACAAAAAGACTCTCGATGGAATACTTGGAAATGATGATGTCACAGAGGAAGAAATTATTTCCATGGTCAGGGAGGGACACGAGCAGGGCACAATCCTTGCGTCTGAGGCAGAGCTGATACACAATGTGTTTGAGTTTGATGATAAGGAAGTAAAGGATATCATGACTCACCGCAAAAATATCGTAAGCCTCGACGGTGATATGTCCTTTATCGATGCCATCGAATTTATCATAGATACCGGCAAATCGCGCTTTCCGGTCTATGAAAACGATGTTGACAGTATCATTGGAGTCTTACATATCAAGGATGCTTTTACGTTTTTTGAAAAAAATGAGGTTTACCGCAGCAGTATCAAGGACATAGACGGACTCATCAGGCCGGTTGACTTCATACCCGAGACGGTAAATATCAATGATCTGTTTAAAAAGATGCAGTCTAAAAAGAGTCATCTTGCGATGGTTGTGGATGAGTACGGTCAGATTTCAGGTCTTATCGCGATGGAGGATATACTCGAAGAGCTTGTCGGAAACATAGAGGATGAGCATGATGAGGAGGAAAACTACATCAGAAAGAGTGATGATGAGACCTTTATCATGGATGGCATGACGGAGTTTTCCGATGTAAAGGAGGCACTGTCACTGCCTGTTGAGGATGATGCCTACGAGACGCTTAATGGTTTTATCATATCGCTTTCGGATAAGATTCCGGAGGAGGGCGATAAGACCGTGATTAGCGCGTATGGATATAAATTTTCTGTCATGAGCGTAGAGGATAAGGTCATTAAGCAGGTAATGATTAAGAAACTTGCGCCGGAAGAGAAAAAATGATATTATAAGGTATGGATTATTTTTAAAAGTAGAAAAGAGGATACAAATTATGTCAGGACATTCTAAATTTGCGAATATCAAGCATAAGAAAGAAAAAAACGATGCTGCAAAGGGCAAAATCTTTACAATGATCGGTAGAGAGCTCGCAGTTGCAGTTAAAGAGGGCGGACCGGATCCGGCCAATAACTTCAAGCTCGCACAGGTGGTTGCCAAGGCAAAGGCCAACAACATGCCAAACGATACAATCGAGAGAGGTATCAAGAAGGCAGCAGGAGACGGCAACAGTGTAAACTATGAGACAGCTACATATGAGGGATATGGACCATCAGGTACAGCTATTATCGTAAAGTGTCTTACAGACAATAAGAACCGTACAGCTGCCAATGTCCGTAATGCCTTTACAAAGGGACAGGGAAGCATCGGTACACAGGGCTGTGTATCTTACATGTTTGACGAGAAGGGTCAGATCATCATCGACAAGGAAGAGTGCGATATGGATGCAGATGACCTTATGATGCAGGCACTCGATGCAGGCGCTGAGGATTTTGCAGATGAGGATGACAGCTACGAGATCACAACTGCACCGGCTGATTTTGATGCGGTAAGGGCTGCTCTTGAGGAGGCAGGCATTACAATGGCTTCAGCAGAGGTCACAATGATTCCACAGACATATGTCACACTGACAGATGAAGCTGACATCACAAATATCGGCCGTATTTTAGACCTTCTTGATGATGATGATGACGTTCAGGAAGTATACCACAATTGGGAAGAGTAAACTAAATATTATATATCACGGGTTTTAGCGGGAGGAGAATATGAAGAAGATTCTATTTGTAGCTTCAGAGTGTGTACCATTTATAAAAACAGGAGGTCTCGCAGATGTGTGCGGTGCACTTCCTAAAGAGTTTGACAAGAACTATTGGGATGTAAGGGTTGTAATACCTGATTATAGCTGTATACCTGAGCAGTATCGCAATAATTTTGAGTATGTTACCCATTTTTACATGAGCTCAGGTCCTTACGTACAGGACAAGTATGTCGGAGTACTCAAATATGAGCTGGACGGCGTTACATATTACTTTATAGACAATCAGGAGTTCTTTACAGGATTTTCTCCATATACTTCTGACACAAAGTTTGAGATTGAGAAGTATACATTCTTTGACAAGGCTGTACTCTCAATGCTCCCGCTTATTGATTTTAAGCCGGATATTATACATTGTCATGACTGGCAGACAGGCCTTCTGCCTGTATACTTAAAGAATGAGTTTGCAGCGAATCCATTCTTCTGGGGTATCAAGACTATCATCACTATCCACAATCTTAAGTTCCAGGGTATCTGGGACAAGGAGTGGGTACAGGGCGTTTCAGGTCTTACAGACAATCTGTTCACACCGGATAAGCTTGAGTTTAAAAAGGATGCAAATATGCTTAAGGGCGGTCTTGTATATGCTGACTATATCACAACTGTCAGTGATACATATGCAAACGAGATTCAGACAGAGTACTACGGTGAGGGCTTAAACGGACTTTTAAGTGCCAGACATTTTGACATGCAGGGTATCGTAAACGGTATTGATTACAATGCCTATGACCCACAGACTGATGGCAGAATCTATTGCAATTACAATGCTTCCGATTTCAGAAAGAAGAAGTTCAACAACAAGACAAAGCTTCAGCAGGATCTTGGCCTTGCGGTTGACAAGAAGAAGTACATGATAGGTCTTATCTCA
Source organism: uncultured Agathobacter sp. (assembly GCA_934365945.1). Classification (GTDB taxonomy): domain Bacteria; phylum Bacillota; class Clostridia; order Lachnospirales; family Lachnospiraceae; genus Roseburia. The sequence continues at coordinate 80,405 of CAKRNE010000002.1, forward strand.
AGACTTACAGACCAGAAGGGGCTTGACCTCATCAATCATGTGATTGAGGGCATCGTGGATGATTTCACACAGCTTGTTGTTATCGGTACAGGAGATCCTCAGTATGAGAATATGTTCAGACACTATGCATGGAAATATCCTGACAGGGTTTCAGCAAATATCTGCTACTCTGATGATCTGGCGCACAAGCTCTATGCGGCTGCTGATGCATTCCTCATGCCATCCAGGTTTGAGCCTTGCGGCCTGACACAGCTCATCTCATTCCGCTACGGTACCGTTCCGATTGTACGTGAGACAGGAGGACTCAAGGATACGGTTAAGCCTTACAATGAGTATGAAAATTCAGGAGATGGATTCTCATTCTCCAACTACAATGCTGATGAGATGCTTGCGGTCATCAATTATTCTAAGCATATCTTCTTTGACAAGAAGCGTGAGTGGAATCAGATTGTGGACAGGGGCATGGCCAATGATTTCTCTTGGAATGCTTCGAAGTTCAAATATGAGGGATTATACAATTATCTCATTGGTGAATAAAATATTTTTGAAGAAACCGGCATGTATGCGAAAGGATTCGCATAACAAAATGCCCCGCCGTTTAAGGTGGGGCATTTTGTTGTTCTCAGTGGCTCTGAATAGTTACCTGTTTTAACATAAAATCGAAAAATAACTATAGAAAAATTCACACAGAACAGAAGAAATATGTTATTATATACTCTGTAAATCAAAATTCGGAGGTTAGTTACATGGCAACGAGGAAGAAATCCTCAGCAAAAAGACAGACGAAAAAGGAGAGAATGGCTCAGATAGAGAGGCAGCAGGCCTTTAAAAAGGAAATATTTCTATGGATAGTAGTAGCTGTTTCAATCCTTTTATTTATAAGCAATTTTGGAATAGGTGGTCATTTGGGAAACGCTGTAAGCGGTTTCCTTTTTGGCATGTTTGGAATGGTGGCATATATTTTTCCACTTGTGCTTTTAGTAGGCAGCTTTTTTGCTGTTTCCAATAAGGGCAATTCATATGCTATTATGAAGCTTATTATGACCATAATTCTTATATGGTTTATATGCGTATTTATGTATCTGGCAGTGTATGGTGACTTCGTGGTTTCGCCGGTGCAGTCATATATTGACAGTGTGGCAAGGCATTCAGGTGGTGGCTTTATAGGTGCTCTTATAGGCTATATTTTGGCTCCGGCGGTAGGTATTATAGGAGCATATGTGGTGACAATAGTTGTGATGATTATCTGCCTTGTGCTCATTACCGGTAAATCATTCATGAAGGGCATGAGAAACGGCGGGCGCAAGGTATACGAGTCAGCGCGTGAGAATAATGAGAGATACCAGGAGTATCGGCAGTATAAGTCAAGAGAGCGTCAGACTAAAGCTGCTTTGGCTTCGGATGCTACAGAGAGTGACTTAAAGGATGCTACAAAGGGTGGCAGAAGGAGCAAGCGTGCCGGCCGCAGGATGGACAATAAGATAACAGGCGTGTCACTTGATACAAAAATTGATGGCAGTGAAAATGCGTTAGATTCAGGCATAGCAGGTGGTGATACAGCACATGCCGGGATATTTGGTCAGGGGGCTTCCACTACAGATGCACTTGGTGAGATAACTATAGAGAATTATCCGAGTTCACCGGCAATAAAGGAGAAAAAGACGACAAGCCTTACTTCGGGAAATGCAGGAGAGATAGTGCAGGAACCGGATTTTGGTGTGGCATCAGAGCCTGTACCTGTTTTTGGTGGCGAAGCCGGTGGTGACAATGCAGATGAGCTTGGCAGAAAGACCTTGCAGCAGATTAATGGCATGAAACCGGACGGTTTGGGTGCAGCAGATGAAAGCCATGTGTCGCAGATACCGATATCGGGCTGCGTGGAGCCTGATATGCCGGATGATTTTTGTGGACAGAAGGATGATGAGCTGAAATCAGACTTATCAGACCAGACTGCAGAGGAAACCATGGTAAAACCCCATGTAGCAGAGAATAAGAAGAAAAATGTCAAATCAGACAAGGATGAGCTCGCAAAAGAGGTTGAAAAGGTCAGCGAGCAGATAGCAATAAATGACGCAGAAAATGCAATCCAGCAGAAGCCATATGTATTTCCGACGGTTGATCTGCTTAAGGCTCCGGACAGGAGTAAAACCGGCGATTCGCAGGCACATCTGCGTGAGACGGCTGCAAAGCTTGAGCAGACACTCAATGTGTTTGGAGTGAATGCAAAGGTGAATAACATAAGCTGCGGCCCTGCGGTTACAAGGTTTGAAATCACACCGGAGCTTGGAGTGAAGGTATCAAAGATTGTGAATCTGGCAGATGACATAAAGCTCAATCTGGCTGCAGCAGATATACGAATCGAGGCTCCGATTCCGGGAAAAGCCGCTGTTGGTATCGAGGTGCCGAACAGTCAGAGTGTTGCTGTTTCATTCAGGGAGCTTGTGGAGTCTGAGGAGTTTAAAAATGCCAAATCAAAGATTACCTTTGCAGTGGGAAAGGATATTGCAGGTAAGGTTAAGGTTACGGATATCGCAAAGATGCCGCATCTTTTAATTGCCGGTGCTACAGGCTCGGGTAAGTCGGTCTGTATCAATACGATTATCATGAGTATACTGTACAAGGCAAAGCCGGATGAGGTTAAGCTGATCATGATTGACCCGAAGGTGGTTGAGCTTAGTGTATACAATGGCATACCGCATCTGATGATTCCGGTTGTTACAGATCCTAAAAAGGCAGCCGGAGCATTGAACTGGGCGGTTTCAGAGATGACTGACAGATACGAGAAGTTCGCAAACAGCGGTGTCAGGGAGATAAATGGTTACAATGCCATGATTGATGCGATGGATGGCAAGGATACAGAAAAAGCGCCGAAGATGCCGCAGATAGTCATTATAGTGGACGAGCTTGCAGACCTTATGATGGTTGCATCAAAGGATGTAGAAGAGGCAATATGCAGACTGGCACAGCTTGCACGAGCTGCCGGCATACATCTGATTATAGCTACACAGAGGCCATCTGTTAATGTTATCACAGGTCTCATCAAGGCAAATATGCCAAGCCGTATCGCATTTGCGGTTACAAGCGGTGTTGACAGCCGTACCATACTTGATATGAATGGTGCGGAAAAGCTCCTTGGAAAGGGAGATATGTTATTTGACCCACAGGGTGTTCCGAAGCCCCTTCGAGTACAGGGTGCATTCGTTTCAGATAAAGAAGTTTCAGATATTGTGAAATTTATTATTGAAAATAATGAGAATGCACAGTACAGTAATGATGTGGCACAAAAGATGGAGAGCCTGTCGAATGATACGACAAATACAACCGTTACCATTTCAGATGTGGAAAATACGGATGATGGCAGGGATTCTTACTTTGCAGAGGCTGCGTCAATTATCACCGACAAGGAGAGAGCTTCAATAGGAATGCTTCAAAGATACCTTAAGATTGGCTTCAACAGGGCGGCCCGCATTATGGATCAGCTCGAGGAAGCCGGTGTAGTGGGACCTGAGGAGGGTACAAAGCCCCGCAAGGTTCTGGTGACTAAAGAGGAATTAGATACTATATTAGAGAATAATTAACAAAGGAGCAGAGAAAAATGAAAACAGATATTCAAATCGCACAGGAAGCAACAATGCTTCCAATCAAGGATGTAGCAGCATCTATAGGAATTAAAGAGGATGACTTAGAGCTTTATGGAAAGTACAAGGCAAAGATTTCTGATGAGCTCATCAATCGCACAAAGAAAAATCCAAACGGAAAGCTCATACTTGTTACTGCTATAAACCCGACTCCTACAGGAGAGGGAAAAACAACCACAAGTGTTGGTCTGGGAGAGGCATTCGGACGCCTTGGAAAGAAAGCTCTTATCGCACTTCGTGAGCCGTCACTTGGACCTTGCTTTGGTATCAAGGGAGGAGCAGCCGGTGGCGGATACGCACAGGTTGTCCCAATGGAGGATTTAAATCTTCATTTTACAGGAGATTTTCATGCGATAACATCTGCGAACAATCTTCTTGCAGCACTTCTTGACAATCATATCCAGCAGGGCAACGAGCTTGGCATCGACCCACGCCAGATTGTATGGAAGAGATGTATGGATATGAATGACCGTGTCCTTAGAAATATCGTTGTTGGTCTTGGAAGCAAGATGGACGGAATGGTCAGAGAGGATCATTTTGTCATCACTGTAGCATCTGAGATTATGGCTATACTCTGCCTGGCTGATGATATGGCAGATTTAAAGAAGCGCCTTGGCAGAATTATCGTGGCATATACCTTTGACGGAAAGCCTGTCACAGCCGATGATCTACAGGCTACAGGCTCTATGGCAGCTCTCTTAAAGGATGCCTTAAAGCCAAACCTTATACAGACACTTGAGCATACACCGGCGATAGTTCACGGTGGACCTTTTGCCAATATAGCACACGGATGTAACAGTGTCCGTGCCACAAAGACAGCATTAAAGCTTGCAGACTATGTTATCACTGAGGCAGGCTTTGGCGCAGACCTTGGCGCAGAGAAGTTCTTTGATATCAAGTGCCGTATGGCAGGACTTAAGCCGGATGCAGTTGTACTTGTTGCAACAATCAGGGCATTAAAATATAACGGCGGCGTGCCAAAGGATGAGCTTTCAGCAGAGAATCTCGATGCACTTAAGGCAGGAATCGTAAACCTTGAGAAGCATATTGAGAATCTTCACAAGTTTGGTGTGCCTGTAGTTGTCACATTAAATTCATTTGTCACAGATACAAAGGCTGAGACCGATTTTGTAGAGCAGTTCTGTAAGGAAAGAGGCTGTGAATTTGCACTCTCAGAGGTATGGGAGAAGGGTGGCGAAGGCGGAATTGACCTCGCCAACAAGGTACTTGACACAATCGAGCACAAGGAAAGCAATTTCAAGGTGCTCTATGACGATAGTTTGTCTCTTAAGGAAAAGATTGAAACTGTTGCAAAAGAAATATATGGAGCAGATGGTGTTACATATTCTCCGGCAGCAGAGAGAGAGCTTAAGAGAATTACAGACCTTGGAATGGGAGATTTCCCTGTATGTATGGCAAAGACACAGTATTCGCTTTCTGATGATGCAAAGAAGCTTGGCAGACCGAGTGGCTTTAAAATCAATGTACGTGAGGTTTATGCGTCAGCAGGTGCAGGCTTCGTGGTAGCAGTAAACGGTTCTATCATGACTATGCCGGGACTTTCAAAGAAGCCGGCTGCATACGGCATTGATGTGGACGACAACGGTGTGATTACAGGATTATTCTAGGAGGAAATATGGCTAATCTTATAGACGGAAAATTAATTTCAACACAGATTAAGGATGAGCTTAAGGAAGAGGTGGCACAGCTTAAGAAAAAAGGCATCGAGGGCTGTCTTGCGGTGATTCAGGTCGGAAATGACCCTGCATCATCTGTGTATGTGCGCAACAAGAAAAAGGCATGTGAGTATGTTGGAATCAAATCACTTTCATATGAGCTTGCAGAGGAGACTACACAGGAGGAGATATTGGAGCTTATCGAAAAGCTAAATGCCGATGCTTCTGTAAATGGCATTCTCTGTCAGCTTCCGCTGCCAAAGCATATTGATGAGGACAAGGTCATTGATGCTATTGATCCAAAAAAAGATGTCGACGGCTTCAGTCCACAGAGCGTTGGTGCGATGGTTATAGGAAAGCCTGGCTTTTTACCGTGTACTCCGGCCGGTATCATTCAGCTCTTAAAGAGAAGCAATATAGATATTGATGGCAAAAACTGTGTTGTGGTCGGCAGAAGCAATATAGTCGGTAAGCCTATGTCAATTCTTATGCTTAGGGAGAATGCAACTGTTACGGTATGTCATTCACATACAAAGGACTTAAAAGAGGTGTGCAAAAATGCTGATATCCTCATCGTGGCAATAGGAAAGCCTAAGTTTATAGATGCCTCATATGTGAAGGACGGTGCTGTTGTCATTGACGTGGGAATCCACAGAAATGCTGAAAATAAGCTGTGTGGTGATGTGGATTTTGATTCTGCCATGCCTAAAGCGTCACATATCACACCTGTACCTGGCGGTGTAGGTCCTATGACAATTGCGATGCTCATGAGCAATTGTGTTGAGGCTATGAAGAGATAATTAGACAATATGTAAGAGGATTAGATGTATGAGATGTGCCAATTGTGGTAATGAATTGAAGGAGGGCAGTCTATACTGTGATGCCTGCGGGCAGCCGGTGCAGATAGTGCCTGATTACAACGAATTTGACGATTATCTTGATAATCTGGTTGGGAATGACGATAGACCAACGGATGGACGTAAGCCGGTACAGCCTGTGTCTGATAAGACAATCAGGTTTGATGATCAGGCCAGAAAGCAGTTTTATGGTGCAAGTCAGCAGCAGGCTGTAAAGCCGGTGAGACAGGCACAGTCAGGAAAGCAGCATACTCAGGCGAAACAGCCGTGTGAGAAGCCACAGTCTGACGGGCAGAAGGCAAAGAGGGCGCAGCAGAAGAAGATAATTATTATCTCGGTTGTGGTGTGCGTTATAGCGATTATTATACTTGTTGCAGCTGTTACAAGTAATGTGCGTAAAACACATGACAATTCATTTGATTATCAGGTGAAGCAGGCTAAGGAGGCTTATGCGGCAGGTGATATAAATTCTGCAGTTTCTTATTATGAGAAAGCTTTGTCGATTGATTCGGACAATACGGATGTCAGATTTGCTCTGGCTGATATATATATGTCCAAGAAGGATTATGATGCCGCTCTTGTGCTGTATCAGGAGATTATAAATGTTGACTCGAAAAGTGAGGAGGCTTACAAAAAGCTTATTTCAATCTATGAGTCAAAAAAAGACTATGATGCGATAGTTGCATTGCGTGATGGTGCTAAGGATAAAGATATACTTAAGTTGTTTAAGGATTATGTGGTTTCAGAGCCTGAATTTAGTAAAAGCAGCGGCAAATACGGAGAAACCTTCGAGCTTTCGATAAGTGCGGATAAAAATGCGAAAATATACTATTCGTATGATTCGGATAATCCATTGAGCCGTGGCGAGAGATATCTTAATCCGATAAGTCTTGACAGGGAAGGTGCTTATAAGATAACTGCTGTTGCAGTTGATGAAAGAGGAATAAAAAGTGAAATTGCATCTGCCCGGTATGAAATCGAGTTTGAAGCGCCGAAAGCGCCGGAGGTGGATCCTGATGGAGGAACATTTGGTGCTCAGACGGATATCACAATCACAGTTCCAGAAAACTGTAAGGTATATTATACATGGGATTCGTCAGACCCTAATGCAGCATCGACAGAATATACAGCTCCTATCCCTATTCCGGAGGGCAATAATGTGTTGTCTGTTATAGCGATAGATCAAAGAACCGGAAAGACGAGTGACATATACAGATCAAGATTTGAATTTTATATGGATGGACAATAATAAAACGCCTGACAAAGCTGTCAGGCGTTTTTGTCATCAATTAAAATGACTTTATATTACCGGGATTTGAGATTGACGTGTAATATACTTTATTTGAAGAAAAATCCGTAAAATATAAGTATTGTGATGTCACATTTATACTGCTGTATTCACCCTTGGCAAGCTCCTTAAAGCCTGTTCCGTCATCCTTTACCATGCAAAGAGCAGCGTCATCGCCACCTCTCTGATAGAATATTGTGCTGCCGTAAACATTGAAATGTTCTATATTTCCTTCGGTAAGGACAACCGGATTTGGATTGTTCACGTTGACATGGACAATTGCGTTATTTTGGTCTACATCCATATAGTAAATATTATTTTCGTCAATTACAACAGGCTTATAGCAGTTGCAGTCATAAAAGAGAGACTGTGTCTGTGATGCGGTGTCATATCTGAAAAGCTGACCATTATCGGGATTGTTGTAGTAAAAATACTGTCCGGAAGCATTGCAGGTGAAAAGATAGTGGTTATACACCTGCTTTCTTTCAGTTCCGTCAATTTTTATCCTATATAGTGTTGTGGCTGTCTTTGTATCATAATGCAGGTAATAAATATAATTGCCTATGAGGGATGCATATATGCATGGATCCTTGTCAAGCACACAGGCCTTGCCACCGGTTCTTTTGATGCGGCATAAGCTGTTTTTGTCATAGGTAAAGAACATTGTGCTGGTCACGTTATTTGTATTGTTTCGAACATAATATATGTAGTTTTTGTCAGCATTTATGTACATTACAGAGTCGTTGCAGAGCTTATGTACATTGCTGCCATCAACATTCATGACATATAACCTGCCATTGTCACTTGGATTTGAGAAAAAAACTTCACCATTGCTCTCGCAGAAAAGACCGGCATTGTATAGATTGCCGGATAGGTTTCCGTTTACATAGGTTGAATTGAATTTAACTTTTGTGCTGACATAGTGGTATGCCACAAAGCCTGCTATGCATATAACAAAAAGCAGAATGAGTGGCTTGATATATTTTTTCATGGGAATCCCTCCGCCTTTAGAACAAGAAAACCTGTTGCTTACATGCAAGCATGACGCATCAGCTTTTTGTTCTCAGTTGTTCTGAATAGTTACAGTTTTAACTAAATTATATCTGTATATGATAAATCTTTCAAGGATTACTTGCCTTTCTGTATATTTTGTAATAAAATTTTACTATATCTTTTTTAGGAGACAATGATGGAAGCTTTAATGAAATTAAGAGAGTCTATCGATGAGATAGACAGTGAAATAGTAAGATTATATAAGGAAAGAATGGAAATCTCAAAGCACGTTGCCGAGTATAAAATAACTACCGGCAAAAAGGTCTTTGATAAGGCAAGAGAGGATGAAAAGCTTGAAAAATTATCGTCTCTTGCAGAGGATGAGTTTTTAAAGCACGGTATAGTTGAGCTTTTTGAGCAGATTATGTCGACCAGCAGAAAGAAGCAGTATCAGCTCATGACTGAGCATGGCATAGTGGAGAAGGAGGACTTTACAGAGGTAGACAGCCTGGATTTTTCCAATGCAAGGATTGTGTTTCAGGGAGTTGAGGGCGCATACTCACAGCTTGCCATGAAGACATACTTTGGCGAGAACTGCAATGGCTACAATGTGGATACATGGAAGGATGCCATGGAGGATATCAAGTGCGGAAAGGCTGATTATGCGGTGCTTCCTATAGAGAATTCATCAGCCGGTATCGTATCGGAAAACTATGATCTGCTTGTTGAGTACGACAATTACATAGTTGGCGAGCAGATTATCCGGATAGACCACAGTCTGATGGGACTTCCGGGTGCAAAGCTTTCTGATATCAGAACAGTGTACTCGCATCCACAGGCACTTATGCAGTGCTCGGACTTTTTTGATGAGCATAAGGATATCAATCAGGTAGCTGTCAGGAATACAGCTTTTTCAGCAAAGAAGGTAAAGGATGACGGAGATATCTCACAGGCAGGCATAGCAAGCCATATTTCGGCTGACATATATGGGCTTCAGGTGCTTGAGAGCTGCATACAGAACAATAAAAACAATGCGACAAGATTTATAATTGTGTCAGCTAAAAAGATATGTCGCAGGGATTCGGACAGGATAAGCATCTGTTTTGAGACTCCTCATAAGAGTGGTGCGCTGTATCATATGCTGGCCCACTTTATATACAATGGAATCAATATGTTAAATATCCAGTCGCGTCCGATATCCGATAAGGCCTGGGAGTACAGATTCTTTGTCGATTTTGAAGGCCGTTTTACGGATACAGCAGTGCAGAATGCTCTAAGAGGCATAAGGGAAGAGGCAATTGCCCTTAAGATTCTTGGTACATATTAATAACTGGTTCTGAATAGACCATGATTGTAATATTAAATGCCGGAAATTCAGATAAAAGTGTTGACAACAGGAGTTGTCTGTGATATATTCTAGTAGTTGTATGAAAACAAAGTAGAGTATCCACTCTCACCTAAGCGCAATCGCGCGACTTAGCGTTAATATTTTCAAACATTTGTGTTGAAGATTGTATAGTGGATAGTCTGCCTATCCACTATTTTTTTATGGAGGTACAAGACCATTAGCGAATTAATGATTAATGAACAGATCAGAGACAGAGAAGTTCGACTGATTGGGGCAGATGGAGAACAGTTAGGAATCGTTTCTTCAAGAGAAGCTCAAAAGATTGCAGACGAGGCAGGACTTGATTTAGTAAAGATAGCACCAAATGCGAAACCGCCTGTATGTAAGGTGATTGATTATGGTAAGTATCGTTATGAGCAGGCCCGTAAGGAAAAGGATGCAAAGAAAAAGCAGAAGACCGTTGAATTGAAAGAGATTCGTCTCTCACCTAACATTGAGGCTAACGACTTGAATACCAAGATGAATGCTGCAAAGAAATTCCTTGCAAAGGGAAATAAGGTAAAGATCACACTCAGATTCAGGGGACGTGAGATGGCTCATATGAATGCAAGCAAACATATCCTTGATGATATAGCTGAGAATCTTTCAGATGTAGCGGTAGTGGAGAAAGCACCAAAGGTTGAAGGAAGAAGCATCGGTATGGTGCTGGCAGAAAAGAGATAACAATTTAAGGAGGAACACACAATGCCAAAAATGAAAACAAGCAGAGCAGCTGCAAAACGTTTCAAAGTTACAGGAACAGGAAAGTTAAAGAGAAATAAAGCCTACAAGAGACATATCTTAACTAAGAAAACAACAAAGACAAAGAGAAATCTCAGAAAAGCAACAATGACAGATGAGACAAATGTTAAGAATATGAAGAAGATTTTACCATACATGTAATTGGTAGTATTAGTTAAGGAGGAATCAACAAATGGCAAGAGTTAAAGGCGGTTTAGGCGCTAAGAAAAGACATAACAGAACATTAAAGTTAGCAAAGGGTTACAGAGGCGCTAGATCTAAGCAGTATAGAGTAGCAAAGCAGTCAGTTATGAGAGCACTTACAAGCTCATACGCTGGACGTAAAGAGAGAAAGAGACAGTTCCGTCAGTTATGGATTGCTCGTATCAACGCAGCAGCTCGTCTCAACGGACTTTCATACAGCCAGTTCATGCACGGATTAAAGTTAGCAAACGTTGACCTTAACCGTAAGGTATTAGCTGATATGGCTGTTACTGATGCAGCAGGATTTGCTAAATTAGTAGAGGTTGCTAAATCTAAGCTTGCTTAATTTAGCATAAACGGATATATAATAAAAGCTACCGGGCTTCATGTGAAGTTTGGTAGCTTTTTTATATTATTCCTGAACTTTTTTATATTTACTGCGATATTCCTTTGGCGACAGCCCTTTTATTTTATGAAAGGTTTTTGAAAAATAAAGGCTGTTATCAAACCCTATTGAGCCTGAAATGGCTGTGATGGATAATGAGGAGTGTTTAAGCAGATAGCAAGCCTGTTTGATTCTGAAATCGGTCAGATACTCCTTTGGTGATACACCGAGTATACTCTGAAAGGAGCGGAACAGGTGGCTTCTGCTTAAGCCTATATAGGAAGCGATATCCTCAACAGTGATAGGATATGAATAATTGGCTGATATGTATTCGATACCCTTTTGCACATAGGAGTTGGCACTGTTTTGAGGCGGCTTTGATGTGGCGGCGCTGACAAAGAGGGCGAGAGTGGTGTAGAGTCGTCCGGTCATTTCAAGTGCATTTTCAAATTCTGTGCCTCTGGCGTCGTATATATGCATGAGCTGTCTTTTGATTTCATTTCCGTTTGATACGCTATGTATGTATGGGTGAGCTTTTGTGAAATCAGTTGCTCTTAAAATGGTTGCGGCATCGCTGCCGGTAAAGCCTACCCAGGTATATTCCCATGGATCTTCTTCGTCAGCCTGATAAATCACTTCGGTATTTGGGTATACGAGAAATGCATCGCCCGGGGTTAATATGTGCACCTTGCCGTTTACAGTGTAGCGGCCTTTACCGCTTATGATATAGTGAATCAGATAATGATCCCTGATACCCGGACCCCACTGATACAGGCTGTCGCAGCTCTGGAAGCCTACATTATATACGGACAGGGATACAAGCTCTTTTTCTTTTACGATATAGGAATTTTTGTATTTATTGTTCATATTGACTACCTTTACAACATTTTTACATATTTCTTCTACATTTTATTCTATACAAAAATGAGCAAATGCGCTACAATAAATTTAACAAAAATGAAAAGGAGATATTTATTATGGCAATTTTAGTTACTGGTGGAGCCGGATATATCGGAAGCCACACATGTGTGGAGCTTCTTGACGCAGGCTACGATGTGGTAGTACTTGACAATCTTTCAAATTCTTCTGAGAAGTCACTTGACAGAGTTAAGGCTCTTACAGGCAAAGAAGTAAAGTTCTATAAGGGAGATATCCTTGACAGAGACATACTCAATAAGATTTTTAAGGAAGAAAAGATAGATAGCTGTATTCACTTTGCAGGACTCAAGGCAGTAGGAGAGTCTGTGGCAAAGCCTTGGGAGTACTATAACAATAATATCGCCGGAACACTTACACTTGTTGATGTGATGAGACAGAATGGCTGCAAGAGCATCATTTTCTCTTCATCAGCTACAGTATACGGAGATCCTGCACAGATTCCTATCACAGAGGAGTGCCCAAAGGGACAGTGTACAAACCCATACGGCTGGACAAAGTCTATGCTTGAGCAGATACTTATGGATATTTACAAGGCAGATAATGAGTGGAATGTCATCCTGCTTCGTTACTTCAACCCAATCGGAGCTCATCAGAGCGGAACAATGGGTGAGAATCCAAACGGTATTCCAAACAACCTCATGCCTTACATCACACAGGTGGCAGTAGGCAAGCTCAAGGAGCTTGGAGTATTCGGAGATGACTATGATACTCCTGACGGAACAGGTGTGAGAGATTACATACATGTAGTTGACCTTGCGGTTGGACATGTAAAGGCTTTAAAGAAAATCGAGGAGAATGCAGGTCTTTGCATCTACAATCTTGGAACAGGACATGGCTACAGCGTGCTCGATATCGTAAAGAATTTTGAGGCTGCAACAGGTGTTAAGATTCCTTATACTATCAAACCTAGAAGACCTGGCGATATCGCTACATGCTACTGCGACCCATCAAAGGCAAAGAGAGAGCTCGGCTGGGAAGCACAGTATGGTATCAAGGAGATGTGTGCCGACTCATGGAGATGGCAGAAGAACAATCCTAACGGATATGATGACTAATTATCAGAAATATTGGCGCCCGGAGTACACTCTGTGACGCACAATACCTCGCATGCGCTAACACTTTGCAGTTAAGATACTGTATGAATTATGCATATAGAGTTTCGCAGAATGACGAAACCGGCTTTTACGCACCGTCCGTGGTGCGTAACGCCTTGCCCCACCGTCCATGGTGGGGCATTTCTATTTGTGAAGCATAATTCGTACAGTATCTTGACAGCGTAGCGTTAGCGCATGCAAGGTGTATTTTACTGCTGCGGGTGCGTCCGACGTCAGCAACAATAAAAAAACATCGCATAAATGCGATGCTTTCGGGTTGGGCTGTATTTAATTAAATAAATATCAGTGAGCAGTCCGTACGGGAATCGAACCCGTGTTTCCGCCGTGAGAGGGCGGCGTCTTAACCGCTTGACCAACGAACCGTGTATTATACTATCATGGAGTTTCAAAAAAAGCAAGTACTTTTTTAAAAAAACTTGATTTTTTTTTCTGATAGTGCTATTATATCCATGATAACAACGTTGACTAGATTGAGAGAGGGCAAAAGTCCTCTCTCAATTCACGTTTATAAACATCAATAATCAAAAGAGAGGTGATAAAATGTCAAAGGCAAGTGTATATGAGACAAAGACAGAGAGTTTTATAAAACCGATTCTTGACAGCATGAATTTTGAGCTTGTTGATGTCGAGTATGTTAAGGAAGGCGGCATGAACTACCTGAGAGCATATATCGATAAAGAGGGTGGTATAACTGTTGATGACTGTGAAGTGGTTGCAAGGCAGATGAATGAGATTCTCGACAGAGAGGATTATATCCCTGATTCATACACCTTCGAGGTCAGCTCGCCGGGGCTTGGAAGACCTCTCAAGAAGGAAAAGGACTATGTGCGCAATATGAATAAGGAAATAGAGATTCGCACATACCGGGCTATCAACAAATCCAAGGAATTTTATGGTCTGCTGACAGCTTATGATAAGGATACAGTGACAATAACTGATGAGGACGGCAATGAGGCTACATTCAATAAGAGTGATATTGCACTTATACGTCAGGCATTGGATTTTTAATTAAAGCGCACGATAACACAAATAGGAGGAAAAAATAATGAGCAATGAGTTATTAGAAGCGTTAAATATATTAGAGCAGGAGAAAAACATCAGTAAAGAAACTTTACTTGAGGCAATTGAGAACTCTCTTGTGACTGCCTGCAAGAACCATTTTGGTAAATCGGACAATGTAAAGGTAGAAATCGATCCTGAGACATGTGCTTTCTCATGCTACCAGGAGAAGACAGTTGTGGATGCAGTTGAGGATCCGGTTGAGGAGATTTCCTTAGCAGATGCGCACAAGGTAAACGGTAACTACCAGCTTGGAGATATCGTGAGAGTTGAGGTGAAGTCAAAGGAATTCGGACGTATCGCCACACAGAATGCAAAGAACGTTATCCTTCAGAAAATCCGTGAGGAGGAGAGAAAGGTAATATTTGACGAGTACAACAGCAAGGAAAAGGATGTTGTGACAGGTGTTGTTCAAAGATACATCGGAAAGAATGTCAGCATCAACTTAGGCAAGGCTGATGCTCTTCTGACTGAGAGTGAGCAGATAAAGGGTGAGGTGTTCAAGCCTACAGAGCGTATCAAGGTATATATCCTTGAGGTCAAGTCCACATCAAAGGGACCAAAGATTCTTGTTTCAAGAACACACCCTGAGCTTGTAAAGAGACTTTTCGAGTCAGAGGTTACAGAGGTTAAAGAGGGCATAGTTGAGATAAAGGCTATATCACGTGAGGCCGGAAGCAGAACAAAGATTGCCGTATGGTCAAATGATCCAAATGTAGACCCTGTAGGAGCATGTGTAGGTATGAATGGTGCCAGAGTCAATGCTATCGTAAATGAGCTCCGCGGTGAGAAAATCGATATCATCACATGGGATGAGAATCCTGCAATACTTATCCAGAACGCACTTAGCCCTGCAAAGGTTATCTCTGTTATCGCAGATGCAGATGAGAAATCAGCAAAGGTTGTTGTTCCGGATTATCAGCTTTCACTTGCAATCGGCAAGGAAGGACAGAATGCCAGACTTGCAGCAAGACTTACAGGCTTCAAGATTGATATCAAGAGCGAGACACAGGCAAGAGAGTCAGGCGACTTCATGGATTATGAGAATGACTATGAAGAGGATGATTATGATGACGATTATGATTATTCAGATGAGCAGCTTGCTGAGAACGAGAGTTTAGCCGAGGAAGAGCAGGCGGATGTTCAAGCAGAGGCTTTTGACACAGAGGCTGAAGAAAACGAAGCAGATGCAGAAAATGAAGCAGGTGCTTTAGATTTAGAAGAGACAGATGATACAGCAGATAGTGGTGATGAGCAGTAATGGCAAATAAAAAGATTCCAATGCGCAAATGCGTAGGCTGTCAGGAGATGAAGGAAAAGAAGTCCCTTATCCGCGTGGTAAAGACTGCGGATGGAGATATCATTCTCGATGACACCGGCAAGAAAAACGGCAGGGGAGCTTATATATGTAAGAGCCTTGAGTGCTTTAAAAAGGCAAAAAAGACAAAGGCACTTGAGCGTTCCCTTGGTGTTAGTGTATCAGAACAGGTATATGAGGAGCTTGAAAAGGAGATGAACCAAATTGACAGATAGAGTACTTTCAATGCTGGGATTAGCAGCAAAGTCAGGCAATGTGGTCAGCGGAGAGTTTTCAACAGAGAAAGCGGTAAAGACAAATAAGGCATATTTAGTAATAGTTGCAGATGATTCGTCAGACAATACCAAGAAGCATTTTTCGGATATGACTGCTTTCTATGAGGTTCCGATTTATTTTTATAGTGACAAGGTGGGGTTAGGGAACGCAATAGGCAAAGAGTTTCGTGCTTCCCTTGCGGTAACGGATGAAAACCTTGCAAATGCAGTGATAAAAAAGCTGCAGTCGAATAAAACTGAATAGTGGAGGAAAATAGATATATGGCAAAAATGAGAGTTCATGAACTTGCAAAAGAATTAAATATAAAGTCGCAGGACGTCATAGATACATTAAACGGCACACAGTTTGCAGTAAAGAATGTGCAGAGCGGTCTTGAGGACGAAGCACAGAAAATTGTGCGAAAGAAGTACACAAAGACAGAAGCAAAAAAAGAGGCACCTAAGAAGGAAGAGCCTAAAAATGAAGATGCAAAGGCAGCTGACAGACCAAAGAAGAAGGCCAGCATCACTGCTGTTTTCAATGCCCAGTACAGCAAGCAGGGAAGAAAACCAAATGGTGGAAACGGCAATGGAAAGGGCGCAAATGGTGGTTCGCAGCGCAGGAATGGAAATGGCAGACGTGATAATCAGTCATCACGTCCTGAGCAGCACAGCATTATTAAGCCAAGACCGGTCGGAGAGAGAGCTATGCGCCCTATAAGTGAGCGTACAGCAGATCCGTATGCAGATATGAAACCTGCCAATTCACGTCCGGCACGTCAGGCTGACGCAGACAACAGAAGAGGTGACAGACGTCAGGACAATGGCGACAGAACCAACAACAGAAATACAGACAGAAATGCTGACAGAAGCAGAAATACAGACAGAAACAGCGATAGAAGACCAAATAATCGCGACAATAACCGTGATAACAGCAGAGACAACAACAGAGGCTTTAGAAATGACGCAAGACGTCCTGCTGAGGGTGGCAGAAGCTTTGACAGAAATAATGACAGAAGCCGCAGTAATGACAGAAATAATGATAGAACAGGCGGCAGAAGTGATGACAGAAACCGTTTCAGAAAAGAAACCGTTGCAGTGGCAGCTCCTGATGATGTAAGAGGCAAGGAGAGCAGAGACAGAGGCAACGACAGAAAGAATAAGCATAATCACAATCAGAGCCAGAAGCAGGATAAGCTTGGAAAGAAGCAGGAGAATTACATCAATCTCGAGAAGCATGGCGGCAAGAAAAAACCACAGCAGCCTAAGGCTCAGCCAAAAGAGGATGAGAACGAGATTAAGACAATTTCTCTTCCTGAGAAGATTACAATCAGGGATTTAGCAGATAGGATGAAGGTTCAGCCTTCAGCCATCGTAAAGAAGCTTTTCATGAAGGGCGAGATGGTAACAGTTAACTCTGAGGTTGATTTTGCGGCAGCTGAGGAAATTGCGTTAGAGTTTAATTTCATCTGTGAGGAAGAGGAGAAGGTCGATGTGATTGCAGAACTTCTCAAGGAGGATGAAGAGGATGAGAGCAAGATGGTTCCTCGTCCACCTGTAGTCTGTGTAATGGGTCACGTAGATCATGGTAAGACATCACTGCTTGATGCCATCAGACAGACACGTGTTACAGACCGTGAGGCCGGTGGTATCACACAGCACATCGGTGCATCTGTTGTATCAATCAATGACCAGAACATCACATTCCTTGATACACCGGGACATGAGGCATTTACAGCAATGCGTATGCGTGGTGCCAACTCTACAGATATCGCAATTCTTGTTGTTGCAGCTGATGATGGTGTTATGCCACAGACCGTTGAGGCTATCAACCATGCAAAGGCAGCAGGTGTTGAGATTATCGTTGCAGTCAACAAGATAGATAAGCCAAGTGCCAATATCGACAAGGTTAAGCAGGAACTCTCAGAGTATGAGCTTATTCCTGAGGATTGGGGCGGAAGCACAATATTCTGTCCGGTATCTGCGCATACTAAAGAGGGTATCGACAATCTCCTTGAGATGATTCTTCTCACAGCAGAGGTGCTTGAGCTCAAGGCTAATCCTGACAGAAACGCAAGAGGTCTCGTAATCGAGGCACAGCTTGACAAGGGCCGTGGTGCGGTTGCCACAGTGCTTGTACAAAAAGGAACACTCCATGTCGGAGATCCTATCGCATGCGGAAGCAGCTATGGTAAGGTAAGAGCCATGATTGATGACAAGGGACGCAGAGTGAAGGAAGCTAAGCCTTCTACACCTGTAGAGATACTTGGACTTAACAGCGTGCCTTCAGCCGGAGAGACATTTGTGGCATGTGATTCAGAGAAGGAAGCAAAGGCATTCTCTGACACATATATTTCAGAGGAAAAGAATAAGCTCATCGAGGATACAAAGGCAAAGATGTCGCTTGATGATCTGTTCTCACAGATTCAGTCCGGCAATATGAAGGAGCTTGATATCATTGTAAAGGCAGATGTGCAGGGTTCAGTTGAGGCTGTTAAGCAGAGTCTTGTCAAGCTTTCAAATGAGGAGGTTGTGGTCAAGGTTATCCACGGTGGTGTTGGAGCCATAAATGAGTCGGATGTTATCCTTGCATCAGCATCAAATGCAATCATCATCGGCTTTAACGTCAGACCGGACCCTGTTGCCAAGGCTACAGCTGACCGTGAGGGAGTCGATATCAGACTTTACAAGGTTATTTACAATGCAATTGAGGATGTATCCGCTGCCATGAAGGGTATGCTTGATCCTGTATTTGAGGAGAAGGTTATCGGACATGCGGAAATCAGACAGATTTTCAAGGCTTCAGGCGTTGGAAATATTGCGGGTTCATATGTGCTTGACGGATTTATGGAGAGAGGCTGCCGTGTCAGAATAAGCAGAGAGGGTGAGCAGATATTCGAGGGAGACCTTGCTTCACTCAAGAGATTCAAGGATGATGTCAAGGAAGTCAAGACAGGCTACGAGTGTGGTCTTGTATTTGACGGATTTAATGATATTCAGGAACTCGATATTGTTGAAGCCTACAAGATGGTAGAGGTTCCAAGATAATCATATATTGGTTAGCTTGAATTAATGCAGCTATTCGGATAGCTACGGTTTAATATAAAAGAAAGCGGGATTATATGAGAAAGAACAGCATAAAAAATATTCGTATCAACGAAGAGGTAATGCGTGAACTGTCAAATATCATACGCGGTGAGATAAAGGATCCGCGTATCAATCCCATGACAAGTGTTGTTGCTGTCGAGGTGGCACCTGATTTAAAGACTGCAAAGGCTTATATCAGTGTGCTTGGTGACAAGAAATCACAGGCTGATACACTTGCAGGACTTAAGTCAGCGGAGGGATATATACGCAGAACTCTCGCAAAAAACATCAATTTAAGAAACACACCAGCCATTACATTTATCATAGACCAGTCTATAGAGTATGGTGTTGAGATGTCTAAAAAGATTGATGAAGTAACAAAAAATCTCAAAGAGGATTAATAAAGAGGATTGATTATGACAGAGATTGATTCTATTTTAAAGGATGCACGATCAGTTGCCGTTTCCGGTCATGTGAGACCGGACGGTGACTGTGTCGGCTCAACGCTTGCGGTATACAATTACATAAAGGATTATTATCCTGATATAAAGGCAAAGCTTTATTTAGAGCCAAGCCCGAACATCTTTAAGTTTATGCAAAGAGCAGATGAGATTGACAGCAGATATGCGGATGATACCATATACGACCTGTTTATAGCTTGTGACTGCAGTGATACAGGCAGACTGGGAAATGCAGCTAAGTATTTTGAGTCTGCCAAAAGGACACTTTGCATAGATCATCATGTTACAAACGGAGCTTTTGCAGACGCAAATTACATCTACCCGGATGCTAGCTCAACCTGTGAGCTTGTGTTTGAGCTTCTGCCAAAGGAGCGCATCACAATACAGATAGCAGAGTGCATCTACACAGGAATGGTGCATGATACAGGAGTGTTCCAGTATTCATGCACTTCAAAAAAGACTATGGATATAGCAGGCGCACTGATGGAGATGGGCATTGATTATTCAAGGATAATCGATGACACATTTTACACAAAGACATTCGCTCAGAACAAGATTATGGGGCAGGCGCTGTTGAACGCCACTTTGTATATGGATGGTGATGTGATATTGTCTGCCATATCGCGCGATGAGATGGAGAAGTACGATGTGCTTCCAAAGCATCTCGACGGTATAGTAAACCAGCTGCGCGTGACAAAGGATATAAAAGTTGCGGTATTTCTCTATGAAAATGAGGATGGCACCTACAAGGGCAGTCTGCGCGTAAACGGTGATTATGATGTAGCAAAGGTTGCATCGGTATTTGGTGGCGGCGGACATGTAAAGGCTGCGGGATTTACGATTGATGGACCGCTTGATGTGGCGACTGAGCGCATACTTACAGCAATTAAGGATAATATTTAGGGAGAGATTCTTGGGCAGATGGTTAACGGAATAATCAATGTATACAAGGAAAAGGGCTATACAAGCTTTGACGTTGTTGCAAAGCTTCGAGGCATATTCCACCAGAAAAAGATTGGTCATACAGGTACACTTGATCCGGATGCACAGGGCGTTCTCCCTGTCTGCCTTGGAAAGGCGACCAGAGTGTGTGACCTTTTGACAGACAAGGACAAGGTCTATAAAGCCGTGCTGCTTTTAGGACAGGAGACAGATACACAGGATGTTTCAGGACAAATCCTAAGACAGTCAAAGGTCAATGTGACTGAGCCGGAAGTGTATGATGTAATATCACAGTTTGTTGGCAGGCAAAAGCAGGTGCCGCCTATGTACTCAGCTTTAAAGGTCAATGGAAAAAAGCTCTATGAGCTAGCCAGAGAGGGCAAGGTTGTAGAGAGAAAAGCCAGAGATATTGAGGTGTTTGACATCATGGTTGAAAGCATTGATTTGCCTGAGGTTACGATGACGGTGCACTGTTCAAAGGGCACGTATATCAGGACGCTGTGCAATGACATCGGAGAGAGGCTGGGCTGCTATGGCTGCATGAAGTCACTGCTTAGAGTAAGGGTAGCAGGCTTTGACTTAGGGCATGCACTGACACTTTCACAGATTCAGTCGAAGGTGGATGAAGGAAACCTTGATATGGTGATGCCTGTTGACGGAGTGTTTGAAAATCTGCCTGCAGTACATGCTGTGGCAGAGGCCGATAAGCTTGTCAGAAATGGAAATAAAATTCCGGCAGTGTTTACGGATTATTTAAAACACGGTGCTGACTCTGATATAAGATACAGAGTATACAATCATGAGGGTATATTTGTCGGTGTGTATTCGTATCTTGATGAGACCGGTGAGTTTAAGCCGGTAAAGATTTTTATGGAATAGAATAGTATACAGATATTATGGAATATATAAGCAAAACTCTGGATTTTCATGTCAAGGAGCCGTCCGTCATCTCGTTTGGTAAGTTTGATGGGCTTCACAGAGGACATGAATTTCTGATGGAAAAGCAAATTGAACAGAGCAATCTGCATGGCTACAAGCGCATCATATTTACGTTTGATATCCCTCCGAAATCGGAGGTGCTTGGCATTGAGTCAAAGGTTATAATCACAAACGATGAAAAAGAGTATGTGTTTGAAAAATCAGGTATTGACTATCTGATAGAGTGTCCGTTTGTGCCACAGGTGATGACGATGGAGGCAGATGCGTTTGTCAGATGGATAGTTAAAAGTCTTAATGTCAAGTGTATCATTGTCGGAGATGATTTCCGTTTCGGGCACAACAGGGCAGGAGACCACAGGCTGCTTTCTGCGATGGCAGGAGAGCTTGGATATGAGCTTATTGTGGTGGACAAGATAAAGGATGGCGACAGGGATATAAGCAGTACATATATCCGTGAGGAGATTGCGGCAGGACATATTAAGAAGGCAAATGAGCTGCTTGGATATCCTTTTTTTATAAAAGGAAGGGTGGTGCATGGCAGAGCGTTGGGCAGGACTATTGGCATTCCGACAGTCAATCTTACGGTGCCGCACGATAAGCTGCTTCCGCCAAAGGGTGTGTATATGTCGAAAGTTCTTGTCAGGGACAACTGGTACCTTGGCGTAACCAATATAGGCTGTAAGCCTACTATAGAGGGCAAAAATCCAATCGGTGCAGAGACATATATCATAGATTTTGGTCAGGATGTTTACGGACAGGATATCATGGTCGAGCTTCATAAGTTTGTAAGAGCTGAGATGAAGTTTGATTCGATAGAGGCGTTAAAGAGCCAGATGAGTGCAGATATCAATTTTACAATTAATTATGCAGGCAGTCACACATTTTAGTGTGGCTGTTTTTGGTGCTAAATAACCCGAAATAACGAAAAAATGACAAATGTTACAGAAATATTACAAAGAAATATTGACATTTTAACAATTTATGATATACTCGTAACCGTGGGATTATCGATAGCATGAATCGGAGGCTATATGAAAAACAAGTTAAAATTAGGACAGGCAGCAGGCGTTGTAGCGTTTGCTATTATTATAGGAGCGGTATCTATGAGCTCAAGCAGCACTGTGGATGCCAGGACAACAAAGACAGAGACCAATAAAAACAGATCAGTCAATGCAGGTGTTGCACTTAATCTGACAGAGGCGGCGGATGCCACAGAGCTTCTCACAGCAGGAGTTACATCGGCTCTTACATATTATGGGGCTGATGTATCAATAGCGCAAAATGAAAGCAATGTTGTGACCGCATCTGCGCAGGGTACACAGGCTGACGCTGCTGCACAGGAGGCAGAGCAGGCAAATGAGGCAGCCCAGACACCGACAGCCGCACAGACTTGTGGTTACACAAATCTTGGTATGTCAGTTATCAGCAGCGGAAACTTAAATATCAGACAGGAGGCTTCGACAGACAGTGAAGTGGTAGGTATCCTTACCAATCACAATGCATGTGAGCTTCTTGAGGATGCCGGAGACTGGTACAAGGTCACATCAGGCAAGGTGACAGGATATGTAAGCAAGCAGTATCTTGTGACAGGAGCTGAGGCAGAGTCTATTGCAGAACAGGAGATTAAGACGGTTGCCACTGTAAATACTGAAACACTTAATGTGCGTGCAGAGAAGTCAACAGAAGCAGAGGTGCTTTCACAGGTTGGAAATTCAGAGGCATTCACAGTCAATTCTGTTGCTGACGGCTGGGTAGAGATAAGCGTGGATGACTCTGTAGGATATATATCACAGGATTATGTGACACTGGCACAGGCACTTCCTACTGCAAAGACAATTGAGCAGGTGAAGTATGGTGACGGTGTATCAGATGTAAGGGCATCGGTTGTATCATATGCATTACAGTTTGTCGGAAACAGATATGTGTGGGGAGGTACAAGCCTCGAGAATGGTATTGACTGCTCGGGCTTTACCATGAGAATCCTTGGAAAGTATGGAGTTTCATTACCACATTCATCAAAGGCACAGCCATCATGCGGCACAAAAATCAGCTCATCCGATGCAAAGCCGGGAGATTTATTCTTCTACGGAAGCGGAAGCAGCATCTCACATGTTGCAATTTATATCGGAAACGGACAGATTGTCCATGCCAGCAACAAGCGTGACGGAATCAAGGTTTCAAATGCATTTTACAGAAGTCCGATTTGTGTCGTAAGATATTTGCCGGATTAATAAAAAAGTTGTTTACAACAAATGCTTACTATGCTATACTGCATAAGTATGGTTTTGCCCATGTTCGGTAGTTGGACACTCCGACCTATTGCTGAGCATCATACATGTATCAGGGCGCATTATAATATAAGGAGGATCAACAATGATCGCAAAGGAAAAGAAACAGGCTATTATCGCAGAGTACGGTAGAACACCAAATGACACAGGTTCACCAGAGGTTCAGATTGCAATTCTTTCAGCAAGAATCGCAGAGTTAACTGAGCATTTCAAGCAGAACCCAAAGGATCATCACTCAAGAAGAGGAATGTTAAAGATGATCGGTCAGAGACGTGGATTACTTGCATACCTTAAGGAGATTGATATCGAGAGATATCGTTCACTTATCGAGCGTTTAGGACTCAGAAAATAGTATTTTCTTTAGAGCGGAGTAATTATTATTCCGCTCTATTATTGTTTTATGAAAAGCAGAAGTAAGCCGAGACCACTAAAGAGTGCATGAGAGTACATGTATTGTTTAGTAGTTTCGGAAGAAGAATACACTTCTGCAAAAGAATTTTAAGGAGAATTAATATGTACAAAAGTTATTCAATGGAACTTGCCGGCAGAACTCTTACTGTAGATATCGGAAGAGTAGCAGCTCAGGCTAACGGAGCCGTTTTCATCAAGTATGGTGATACAACAGTCCTTTCAACAGCTACAGCATCTGACAAGCCACGTGATGGTGTGGATTTCTTCCCACTCAGCGTTGAGTTCGAGGAGAAGATGTACTCTGTAGGAAAAATTCCGGGTGGTTTTAACAAGCGTGAGGGAAAGGCATCTGAGAATGCCATCCTTACAGATCGTGTAATTGACCGTCCTATGAGACCTCTTTTCCCAAAGGATTACAGAAATGATGTCACCTTAAATAACCTTGTTATGTCAGTGGATCCTGAGTGCCGTCCTGAGATAGTTGCAATGATTGGTACAGCGCTTGCTGTTCACATTTCGGATATTCCGTTTGATGGACCATGTGCTATGACACAGATGGGACTTGTTGATGGCGAGTTTATCGTAAACCCTTCACAGAAGCAGTGGGATGAGGGCGATTTACAGCTCACAGTTGCTTCTACAAAGGAAAAGGTCATCATGATTGAGGCGGGCGCCAATGAGATTCCTGAGGATCAGATGATTGAGGCAATCTACAAGTGTCATGATATCAACCAGACAGTTATCGCATTCATGGATCAGATCCGTGACGAGATTGGCAAGCCAAAACATGAGTATGAGAGCTGTGCTATTCCGGAGCAGATGTTTGAGGATATCAAGAAAATTGTTACTCCAGAGCAGATGGAGGAGGCAGTATTCACAGATGAGAAGCAGAAGCGTGAGGAAAATATCAGAGCTATCACAGAACAGTTAGAGGAAGCCTTCGCTGACAATGAGGAGTACCTTGCAGTACTTGGTGAGGCTATTTACCAGTATCAGAAGAAGACAGTCAGAAAGATGATTTTAAAGGATCATAAGCGTCCGGACGGTCGTGCAATCAACCAGATCAGACCACTCGCAGCAGAGGTTGATCTGATTCCTAGAGTTCACGGATCGGCAATGTTTACCCGTGGACAGACACAGATTTGTGATGTTGTAACACTTGCTCCTTTATCAGAGATTCAGAAAATCGATGGACTTGATGCAAATATCACAACAAAGAGATATATGCATCACTATAACTTCCCTGCATACTCTGTAGGAGAGACAAAGGTATCACGTGGACCGGGACGTCGTGAGATCGGACATGGAGCACTTGCTGAGAAGGCACTTGTTCCTGTACTCCCAAGTGTTGAGGAGTTCCCATATACTATCCGTGCCGTATCTGAGACATTTGAGTCAAACGGTTCTACATCAATGGCTTCAACATGTGCATCATGTATGTCACTTATGGCTGCAGGTGTTCCAATCAAGGCTATGGTTGCCGGAATCTCATGCGGACTTGTAACAGGCGATACAGATGACGATTTCCTTGTACTTACAGATATTCAGGGTCTTGAGGATTTCTTTGGAGATATGGATTTCAAGGTAACAGGTACACATAAGGGTATCACAGCTATCCAGATGGATATCAAGATTCACGGACTTACAAGACCTATCGTTGAGGAGGCAATCGCGAGAACACGTGAGGCTCGTCTCTACATCATGGATGAGGTTATGAGCAAGGCAATAGCTGAGCCTAGAAAAGAAGTAAATGAGTGGGCTCCAAAGATTGAGCAGATTACAATTGATCCATCAAAGATTGGTGATGTTGTTGGTCAGAAGGGTAAGACAATCAACGAGATCATCGACAGAACAGGTGTCAAGATTGACATCACAGATGATGGTGCTGTTTCAGTCTGTGGAACAGATAAAGAAATGATTGCAAAGGCAATCGACATGATTAAGATTATCACAACTGATTTTGAGCAGGGACAGATTCTTGAAGGAACTGTTGTAAGCATCAAGGAATTTGGTGCTTTCATCGAGTTTGCTCCTGGCAAGGAGGGAATGGTTCACATTTCAAAGATTGCCAAAGAGAGAATCAACAGAGTAGAGGATGTGCTCACACTTGGAGACAAGGTAAAGGTTGTATGCCTCGGTAAGGACAAGATGGGAAGAATCAGCTTCTCTATGAAGGATGTCAAAGAGGATTAATAATATCCGATAATTTAACAGATTAAGTAAAAGAGAGCTGTATGAAATGCAGCTCTCTTTTTTAGAATAAATAGTAACAATTCTGAATATATCCCGGGGTATTAATCCGGTTAAATTAAGTGTAATGTACCGGCAAATGTGACATATATGGGAACACTGACATATTATAAAATAAAAGCCCACCGGTAAATATGAAAAATGCAAAATATAGTATAAATGCCAATCAGGTATATAAAAATGGGTATAGTGGTAAAAATGTCAATATAGCAGTGTTAGATACAGGGGTGTTCACGCATAGGCAGCTGGATGGACGTATAAAGTATTTTAGAGATTATATTGGAGGAAAAAAGACATGTTATGACGATAATGGCCATGGCACGCATGTATGCGGTATATTGGCAGCGGCGGATATTGGCATGGCTCCAAAAGCCGGACTTTATGTGTTTAAGGTACTTGACTATCTTGGCATGGGACAGACATCTGACTCAATTCGTGCTCTGACCTATATAAAAGAAAACTGCGTCAGTCATAATATAAGAATACTAAACTTTTCTGTAGGATATCTGCCGTATTCTGACACGGCAGAGCGCAATAGGATATTGAAGCTGATAGATGAATTGTGGGATATGGGAGTGGTGGTTGTCGCGGCGGCAGGCAATTACGGACCGGCACCTTTTTCTGTAACGGTGCCGGGAATTTCAAGAAAAATAATAACGGTTGGGAGCTTTGATGATATACGAAGTGGGAAGGGACCGACCGACTGCTGCATTGTAAAGCCTGAGATACTTGCACCGGGGCATGATATTATAAGTCTTGGAACAAGGGATGGCACATATATACGAAAAACAGGCACTTCAATGGCTACGCCAATCGTGTCCGGCGCCATAGCACTTTTTTTGGAAAAATATCCAAATAAGAGACCGGAGGAGGTCAAGCTTGCTCTATATAATACATGTGACAGGACAGGGGACAGCCACAAAGGCTCGTGGGGCATTATAAATGTTGATAAATTGCTTGGAATAATATAATATGTAGTAGAGATTTTTTATAGGAAATATAAAAAATATAGGAAATATAGAGAATATTTGGTTTAAAAATTGTAATTTCAGGGTAGGCTTGGATGAGAAAAATATTACAAAAACTGCTTTCAAAGCTTTTTATTGTTTCAACAATAATAATTATACAGATGATATGGTGGTTCTTTTTATTTTATACGGCATCAGTGGGAAGCCGCGTGTTTGAGGATTTATTGTATGCGGCAGCCATATTGCTTTCACTGTATATAGCCAACAGGCAGATGAAAGTGTATATAAAGATGTCATGGATTTTTTTGATATTAAGCGTGCCTATAGTTGGAATACCATGCTATTTCTTTTTCGGAAGGCCGGAGCTGACATCAAGAACTCAAAAAAGAATGGCTAAAATTGTTGATGCATATGCAGCCTTCAGACCTGAGAACGCACTGCTCAATGAGACACTTAAAAAAACAGATATGGATGCATACAGACAGAGTCGTCTTATTACGCAAAATCAGAAATATCCGCTGTATGCAGAGGCCTGTACACAGTATTTCAAGTCTGGCGAGGAGGCATTTGAGAGCATATTAAAGGATCTTGAGGCGGCTGAGAAATTTATATTTATGGAGTATTTCATAATAGGAAGCGGAGTTATGTTTGACAGTATGCTTGCTATACTTAAGCGTAAGGTTAAGCAGGGGGTGACAGTCAGGATTATTTATGATGATTTTGGTAGCATCAACGCAATTCCGCCGCATTTCATAAAAGAAATGGAGAGCTATGGAATAGAAGCCAGACGATTCAATCCATATAAACCGGTGCTGTCAGTCATCATGAATGACAGAGACCATAGAAAGATATTGGTGGTGGACGGCAAGGTGGCGCATACAGGTGGATATAATATAGCAGATGAGTATATTAACAAGAAAATCAGGTATGGATACTGGAAGGATGCAGGAATCCGTGTGGAGGGTGAGTGCGTAAACAGCTTTACAACGATGTTTCTTGAGATGTGGAACTATATAAATAAGGACAATTCAGTGCATGATGAGTATATGAATGCACACAATACCTTCAGTGAAGGCGGGGATTGTGGATTTGTGCAGCCGTTTTGTGACTCACCGCTTGAGCATGACAATGCCGGTGAAAATCTGTATGTGAGTATCATTTCAAGGGCGAAGAGTTATGTATATATTTTTACACCTTATCTGATACTTGGTACAGAGCTTTCACAGGCGATGATAAGTGCCGCCAGATCCGGGGTGGATATAAGGCTTGTGATTCCAAAAATTCCGGATAAAAAGCTGATATATCTGCAGACAAAGGCAAATATCGGACCGCTTATCAAGGCCGGTGTGAGGATATATCTTTATACACCTGGATTTATACACTCAAAGTGTATAGTAGCTGATGACAGTACTGCGATAGTAGGTACATGTAATCTGGATTTCAGAAGCATGTACTGGAATTTTGAGGATTTTGTATACATGTACAATACACAGTGCATAGGAAAAATCAAGGAGGATGCATTGGAGACATTTGCAGTATCAGAGGAAGTGGATGAGGAGAGCACAGATGATATCTCACTTGTCGGCAGGCTGATGCAGAGCATACTGCAGTTGTTTGCACCACTTCTGTAAAATTAAATAATTGGCTTTCTTTTGAACAATAATATTTTGCTGGTATTTCTGCCGGTTTAAAATCACTTGAAAAAAGGGACATAAATTGTTACAATAACCTAATATGGAGATTGCGATAGATGGATATGACTTTTAAACTGCAGGTCTTTGAAGGACCCCTTGACCTGTTATTGTATTTGATAGAAAAGAATAAAGTAAATATTTATGATATCCCGATTGTCGAGATTACAGCGCAGTACATGGAGTATGTGGCGCAGATGAAAAAGGATAATCTGGACACGCTCAGCGAGTTTCTTGTGATGGCAGCTACACTTCTTGACATAAAGTCAAAGATGCTTCTTCCGAGAAAAGAGGAGGAAGAGGAGGAACAGGAGGATCCAAGAGCAGAGCTTGTGCAGCAGCTTCTTGAGTACAAGATGTACAAGTGCATGGCTGATGAGCTTAAGGACCGTCAGCTGGATGCCGGCAAGGTGTGGTACAAGAAAAAGGACATACCTGATGAGATTTTGGCATATGAGGAGCCGGTTAATCTCGATGAGCTGGTGGGAGATATCCGTCTTTCAGATTTAAACAGAATCTTTCAAAGTATAATGAAGCGTCAGGAAGAAAAGATAGACAAGGTCCGTTCGAAGTTTGGAAAGATTGAAAAGGAGGAGGTCTCCTTGGAGGAAAAGATGGATTATCTGACAGACTATGCTGCTTCACACAAGCATTTCAGTTTCAGGGGGATGCTCACAGCATCATCAAGCAAGGTGGAGGTTATAGTCACATTTCTTGCCATACTTGAGCTTATGAAGACCGGCAAATTAACAATCGTTCAGGAGCATATTTTTGATGATATCCAGATAGAGTCAAGGATTGCTGCATAAAGAGGTTTTGAGGATATATGAATTATAAAGCTGCAATAGAGGCTATTTTATTTACCATGGGAGAGTCCGTGGAGCTTGGCAGGATAGCCGATGCAATACAATTAAGTGAAAAAGAAACAAAAACGCTGATTGAGGAGCTTAAGAAGGAGTATGCAGGCTCAGCAAATATAGGAATGAATATCATCGAGCTTGATGGAGCCTATCAGATGTGCACAAAGCCGCAGATGTATGAGTATCTCATCCGCATAGCAAAGCAGCCCAAGAAGAGGGTGCTTACTGATGTGCTTTTGGAGACTCTTTCGATCATAGCGTACAAGCAGCCTGTCACAAAGGCTGAAATAGAAAAAATCAGAGGTGTGTCAAGTGAGCATGCCGTAAGCAAGCTTGTCGAGTACAATCTGGTGCAGGAGCTTGGAAGGCTCGACGCTCCGGGAAGGCCGCTTTTGTTTGGCACCACAGAGGAATTTCTAAGAAGCTTTGGAGTTCAGTCTATTGACGAGCTGCCGGTGCTAAGCCCTGTGCAGGTGGAGGAGTTCAAGCAGGAGGCTGAGGAAGAGATGCACGTAAAGCTTGATGTGTAGAACAGGTGTATTTTGTAAGCTGTTATTTCGTATAATAAGGACATGCAAATAATCATATATATTACCGATGGAGGTAATTATATGATTATTTTTTTGAAAAGATATATATCGAAAAAAGCTTTAATAGTGTTCATTTGTGTGTTGATTTGCACATTCGGCTGTTTACTTGGTTTTGAGCCGGCAGAAAAGCAAAAGCTGCCGGGGTTGAAAACGGCAAACGTGGTTATGGCAGAAGAAACGGACGGTGAAATGGTAGCTGAAGAAGCTGCTGAAGCTGTAAATGAGCCGCAGCTTCATGCTGTTTCGGCGGCATTATATGATGCGGATGATGAGACATTTGTATATGGTAAAAATATGAGAGACAGCATGGCAAATGCCAGCACCACAAAGCTTCTCACATGCATTGTGGCTCTTGAAAGAGCCGATATAAATGATATGGTCACGGTTTCACAAAATGCCGCATCGCAGCCGGCAGTTAAGCTTGGACTGGCAGCCGGGAAAAGCTACAGGATGAAGGATTTGCTATACGGCATGATGCTTGAATCATTCAACGACTGCGCTTATGCGATTGCGGAGCATGTGGGCGGCTCGACGGAGGGCTTTGCAAAGCTTATGAATGAAAAAGCAAATGAGATAGGGTGCATTGGCACGTATTTTATCACACCCAATGGGCTGGATGCCGAGGATGATGTGAGCTTTCACCACTCCACAGCGGGAGATTTATGTGTTATAATGTCTTACTGCGCGTGGAAATCACCAAAATCAGCACAGTTTCTTGAGATAACGCAGACTATGCAGTATACATTTGAGTCAGAAAATGGGCAGGTGGTTTTAAACAATCACAACAGGCTGCTTACACAAACAGATTACTGTATATCCGGAAAGACCGGTTTTACCACAAAGGCAGGCTACTGCTATGTGGCAGCAGTTGAAAAGGATGGGAGGAAAATGTGCCTTTCTCTTTTGGGCTGTGGATGGCCAAACAATAAAAACTATAAGTGGGCTGATGCAAAGGCACTGGTGGAGTATGCGGCAGCAAAGGCAGAAACAGATTCTTATAGTAATGAAACTTCTGCTTTGGCAACAATACAACAGATCGGTGATAAAAAGACAACTGATAAGCAGGCTGCTGATAGACAGACGACTGACAAACAGACAGCAGAAGAAAAGGCTCAGGAATCAAAAAAAGAGGATAGAAGCAGAATTAACTTAAAATATTTAGAAAACAATTGGAAGAATAAGAAAATTTGCAAGAATTTTCTCAAGAATTTTACAATTAATATAGGAAATTTTTTCTAAATAAAAATTAAGGTTAAAAATTTAACAAATTAGTTGAAAAAAATTGGGAAATAGTCTATTATCATACTAGCGAAAAATTTTATTTTTTTATAGATGGAGGATATAAAATGAGTAGTAACAATCAAAGCTTGGCAATGCAGCGTATTGCTAAGTTAGTCGACGAGAACAGTTTCATGGAAATTGGTTCTCTTGTGACAGCTCGCAGTACAGATTTCAATCTTACTGCAGCAAAAGCTCCTTCAGATGGTGTTATTATCGGACACGGTCTGATTGATGGAAATCTTGTATTTATCTACAGCCAGGATGCAACAGTTCTTAACGGAACAATCGGCGAGATGCATGCAAAGAAAATCGCTTCTGTATATGATATGGCCATGAAAATGGGCGCACCTGTTATCGGATTTATCGATTGCGGTGGTATCAGACTTCAGGAGTCAGTTGATGCTTTAGACGGATTTGGTCTTATCTATGCCAAAGAAGTTGCAGCAAGTGGCGTTATTCCACAGATTTGTGGTGTATTCGGCAACTGCGGTGGCGGACTTTCTGTAGTACCGGCTCTTTGTGATTTCGCTTATATCGAAGAGTCTAAGGGCAGAATGTTTGTTAATACTCCTGATGCAATAGAGGGAAACCGCGTTGAGAAATGTGATACAGCAGCAGCTTCATTCCAGAGTGAGAACAATGGCTGTGTAGACGGAATCGGTTCAGAGGATGATATTATCGCTGATATCAGAGCTCTTGTTAGCATGCTTCCGCTCAACAACGAGGGAGATGTATACACAGATTCTTGTGAGGACGACCTCAACAGAGCCTGCAATAGCATGGCTGATATGAAGGCTGATCCAAGATTCCTCTTATCAGAGCTTTCTGATGATCATGTATTCTTTGAGACAAAGAAAGACTTTGCCAAGAATATGGTAACAGGCTTTGTTAAATTAAACGGCATGACAGTCGGTGCAGTAGCAAACTGTAGCACAGTATATGATGCTGAGGGCAAGAAAGCAGAGGAGTTTGCACTTTCTCTTACTGCAAAGGGCTGCAACAAGGCTGCTGAGTTTGTATCATTCTGTGATGCTTTCTCAATCCCAGTACTTACACTTACAAACGTAAATGGATTCAAGAACTGCATGTGCTCTGAGAAGAAGCTTGCAAAGGCTCTTGCCAGAATGACATACGCATTCTCAAGTGCAACATGTCCAAAGGTTAACCTGATTACAGGTGAGGCTTACGGAAGCGCATATGTTGCAATGAACTCTAAGTCAATCGGAGCTGATATGGTTTATGCATATCCTGATGCAAAGATTGGTATGATGGATTCAAAGATTGCAGCAGAGATTATGTATCCGGGCGCTGATGCCAAGGAAATCGATGAGAAGGCAGCCGATTACGAGAAGCTTCAGTCTTCAGTTTCATCAGCAGCAGCCAGAGGATATGTAGACCTCATCATTGATCCGGCTGACACAAGAAAATATCTTGTAGGTGCTTTTGAGATGCTTTACACCAAATATGTAGATGCACCAGAGAAGAAACACGGAACTAAATAATAGAAAGGCGCATTTTGTTATGAAGAAAAAAATAACATATATCCTTAGCCTTCTTATGATTGTATGTATGCTTGGAGCATGTGGCTCTGACAATGCCGAAAAGACATACGGCGGATACACAACAGACGAGCTTCATACTGAGGCAACAGAAAGCCTTAGCAATATCCAGAACTACATTGCACTCGTCGATAATTGTGGCGGTTATGACAGCTATGAGAAGAGTGTCAAGGAATTTGAAGAGAAGACAGGCATGACAGAGGGAGAGGTTGTTTACAACACACTCGGACAGTCGGGAGCAAGCGTTTCAATGAAAAATATCGACGCTGAGCTTGGTGCCGTTTCATCATGGCTTGATCTGGTTGACGAATACGGAGACGTAAAGGATGCAACTGATGGCAAGGATTTTACAGTAACTAAGTCAGGTGGTACACTCACTACTGACATGACACTTACATTTGGCAAGCAGGATGTAACATACGAATTAGTATATGATTCAGTTACCATGGAGGTGACAGGTATCTCACTTACTCCTGTTCAGACAATGGGACAAAAGCTTGCTAAGGCAGGACAGAACACAGCAATTTCAATGAGTATTGTATTCTGTGTACTTATTCTTATCTCTCTTATCATTTACTGCTTCAAGTTTATTGCTCTTATCGGCAATAAGCCAAAGAAGACAGAAGCTAAGAGTGAGCCGGAAAAGAAAGAGACTGTTGTTTCTGCAGCACCTGCTACAGACCTTACAGATGATACAGAGCTTGTAGCTGTTATCTCAGCAGCTATAGCAGCAAGCGAGGGTACTACAACAGAGGGTTTTGTAGTCCGTTCAATCAATAGAAGATAATTTAGGAGGACATTTGAGATGAAAAACTATACAATTACCGTTAACGGAAATGTTTACGATGTTACAGTAGAAGAGACAGGAAGCACACCTAGCACAGCAAGCGCACCTAGAAGAGCTGCAGCACCTGCTGCCGCTGCACCAAAGGCTGCTGCTGCACCTGCAGGAGCAGGAAGCATCAAGGTTGAGGCAGGAGCTGCCGGAAAGGTATTCAAGCTCGAGGCTAAGGTTGGCGATGCAGTAAAGAAGGGTGATACACTTCTTATTCTTGAGATCATGAAGATGGAGACACCTGTTGTTGCACCACAGGATGGAACAGTAGCAAGCATTGATGTTGCTGTTGGTGATTCAGTAGAGTCAGGTGCATTACTTGCAACATTAAACTAATTCCAGGAGGTAAACTAATTTGAGTTACGTAGGTGAAACACTTTCAAACCTCCTACATCAGACTGCCTTTTTTAATCTGTCAGTCGGAAACTATGTTATGATTGCTGTAGCATGTGTATTCCTGTTTTTAGCTATTAAAAAAGGATTTGAGCCTTTACTTTTAGTACCTATTGCTTTTGGTATGCTTCTTGTTAATATCTATCCTGATATTATCGTAAGTCCTGAGCACTCAAGCAATGGAGTAGGTGGTTTACTTTATTATTTCTATACACTTGATGAGTGGTCAATTCTTCCTTCACTGATTTTCCTCGGTGTCGGAGCTATGACAGACTTTGGTCCGCTTATCGCAAACCCTATCAGCTTCTTACTTGGAGCTGCAGCACAGTTTGGTATTTTCGGAGCTTACTTCCTTGCAATCCTTCTCGGATTCAACGACAAGGCAGCAGCAGCCGTATCTATCATCGGTGGAGCTGACGGACCTACATCTATTTTCCTTGCCGGAAAATTAGGTCAGACAGGTCTGATGGGACCTATCGCCGTGGCAGCGTACTCGTACATGGCATTGGTACCTATCATCCAGCCACCAATTATGAAATTATTTACTACAAAGAAAGAGCGTGCAATCAAGATGCAGAACCTTCGTCCTGTAAGCAAGCTTGAGAGAATCCTCTTCCCTGTAGTAGTTACTATCGTTGTTTGTACACTGCTTCCAACTACAGCACCGCTCGTTGGTATGCTTATGCTCGGAAACCTTTTCCGTGAGTCCGGTGTAGTACGTCAGCTTCAGGAGACAGCAAGCAACGCCCTTATGTACATTGTAGTTATCTTACTCGGTACATCAGTAGGTGCTTCTACAAGCGCAGAGTCATTCCTTAATATGAGCACAATCAAGATCGTTATCCTTGGTCTTATTGCATTCATGGTGGGAACTGCTGCCGGAGTACTTTTTGGAAAGCTTTTATGCTTCTTTACAAAAGGCAAGATCAATCCACTTATCGGTTCAGCCGGTGTATCCGCTGTTCCTATGGCTGCCCGTGTATCTCAGAAGGTCGGTGCAGAAGAGGATCCAACAAACTTCCTTCTTATGCATGCTATGGGACCTAACGTAGCCGGTGTTATTGGAACTGCCGTAGCGGCCGGATGCTTCATGGCTATATTCGGTATTTAGATTTAATTAAGGAGGATTAATCATGTCAGAAGTGGTAAAGAAAC
The DNA here is from genome assembly GCA_934365945.1 of uncultured Agathobacter sp. Taxonomy (GTDB): domain Bacteria; phylum Bacillota; class Clostridia; order Lachnospirales; family Lachnospiraceae; genus Roseburia. The sequence continues at coordinate 115,969 of CAKRNE010000002.1, forward strand.
CATTAAAAATAACAGAAACTGTTCTTCGTGATGCACATCAGTCACTGATTGCAACCAGAATGACAACAGAGCAGATGCTTCCAATCGTTGACAAAATGGACAAGGTTGGATACAACGCAGTAGAGTGCTGGGGTGGTGCAACATTTGATGCCTGCCTTAGATTCTTAAAGGAAGATCCATGGGATCGTCTCAGAAAATTAAGAGACGGCTTCAAGAATACAAAGCTTCAGATGCTTTTCCGTGGACAGAATATCTTAGGATATCGTCCATATGCAGATGATGTTGTTGAGTATTTCGTACAGAAGTCAATCGCAAACGGAATCGATATCATCCGTATTTTCGACTGCTTAAATGATATCAGAAACTTACAGACAGCAGTTACAGCATGTAACAAGGAAAAGGGACATGCCCAGGTAGCTCTCTCATACACACTTGGAGATGCTTACACACTTGATTACTGGATGGATATGGCAAAGAGAGTTGAGGACATGGGTGCTGACTCACTTTGTATCAAGGATATGGCTGGTCTTTTAGTTCCTGCAAAGGCTACAGAGCTTGTTCAGGCTTTAAAGGATTCTACAAGCCTTCCTGTCGAGCTTCATACACACTACACATCAGGTGTTGCTTCAATGACATACATGAAGGCTGTTGAGGCCGGAGTTGATATCATTGATACAGCTATGTCTCCATTCGCTCTTGGAACAAGCCAGCCTGCAACAGAGGTTATGGTTGAGGCCTTCAAGGGCACAGAGTTTGATACAGGTCTTGATCTTAATCTCTTAAGTGAGATTGCTGATTACTTCAGACCAATGAGAGAGGAAGCTTTAGCTTCAGGTCTCATGAACCCAAAGGTACTCGGAGTCAATATCAATACTCTCCGTTATCAGGTTCCTGGAGGAATGCTTTCAAACCTTATCTCACAGCTCAAGGAGCAGGGCAAAGAGGACAAGTACGAGGAGGTTCTCGCAGAGGTACCTCGTGTGCGTAAAGACCTCGGTGAGCCACCACTTGTAACTCCTTCTTCACAGATCGTTGGTACACAGGCTGTATTCAACGTACTCATGGGAGAGAGATACAAGGTTGCTACTAAGGAGACTAAGGATATCCTTCTTGGTAAGTATGGTCAGACAGTTAAGCCTTTCAACCCGGAGGTTGTTGACAAGGTTCTTGGTGATGATAAGAAGAATGCCATCACATGTCGTCCTGCAGATCTTCTTGAGCCTGAGCTTGACAAGATTGAGGCTGAGATGAAGCAGTGGAAACAGCAGGATGAGGATGTTCTTTCTTATGCTCTTTTCCCACAGGTTGCTACTGATTTCTTCAAGTACAGACAGGCACAGCAGACAGGTGTTGATGCAAAGGCCGCTGATACTGAGAATAAGGCTTATCCTGTATAATACTTAAATTCATAATTCATGCTTTTTGAATTTCAAGCAGGTCCGGCTTTGCCGGGCCTGTTTTTTGATGATGCGATATGGAGAAAAGTAAGTACAGGGCATTGGGCAAGCACGTACATTTTCATGTGTGCGAATAGCGCAGCCTCTTAGATACTGTAGAAATTATGCCCATGAAACACAGAAATGTCCTGCCATGGACGGCAGGACAAGGTGTTATGCGCCATGGACGGAGCATAAAAGCCGGTTTCGTCAAGCATAGACCAACTTCAAGCATAATTTCGTATAGTATCTTAGTGGCGTAGCGTAGCACACGGGAAAATGTACGTGCTTGCCCGATGCCCGGTACTTACGAGTCTGTTCTGTAACAAATATAAAAAATATAAATTCGCTCTTTCATATAGCGGGAAAAAGTGATAATATTTTAAGGTATGAAAAAATTGCTGCAGGTCACGCAAATGTGTGAAGCACAGCCATAAACGGGAAAGTTCAGGAGTATATGATGTCAAATACTAACGACTTACTTAACAGGATAAATGCTAAATACAGTACGATGAGCAAGGGGCACAAGCTGCTTGCTACATACATAACTGATAATTATGATAAGGCTGTCTTTCTGACGGCTGCTAAGATGGGCGAGACAGTAGGAATTTCTGAGTCTACTGTTGTCAGGTTCGCTACATCGCTTGGATACAAGGGATATCCTGATTTTCAGAAGGCGCTTGAGGAGCTTGTCAGGAATAAGCTCAATTCGGTTCAGCGCATGGAGGTCACATATGGTCGTATCAGCCAGTCGCAGATTCTTGAGACTGTACTGCAGTCTGATTGTGACAAGATTAAGACCACTCTGGAAAAAATTGATGCGGATGCATTTGAGCTGGCGGTAGATACTATTTTACAGTCAAGGAAAATTTATATTGTAGGAATCAGAAGCTGTGCACCGCTTGCAAGCTTCCTTGCATTTTATATGAATCTGATGTTTGATGATGTGTGTCTGCTTACGACAAACAGCTCGAGCGAGCTTTTTGAGCAGATGGTGCGCATTGGTAAGGAGGATGTGATTATCGGTATCAGCTTTCCGCGTTACTCTATGCGTACGCTTAAGGCCTTAGAGTTTGCAAACAACAGGAGTGCCAAGGTAATCACTATAACAGACAGCATTCATTCACCGATGAATCTGTATTCCTCATGTAATCTGATTGCGGACAGTGATATGGCATCTATAGTTGATTCGCTTGTGGCACCGCTTTCTGTCATCAATGCCCTGATAGTGGCTCTTTGCATGAAAAAGCAGGATATTGTTGCAAAGACGCTGACAGAGCTTGAGGATATATGGAATGAGTATCAGGTGTATGAGAATGATGAGATTGATTACATTGATGATTCTATAAAGGTACACTACGCAAAGCTGGGGGATTCGCAGGATGAGTAAGAAAATTATTGTGGCAGGTGGCGGAGCCGCCGGAATGCTTGCGGCGTATTTTGCTGCAGACGCAGGAAATAAGGTTACGCTTCTTGAAAAAAATGAGAAGCTTGGCAAGAAAATATATATAACCGGCAAGGGAAGATGCAATCTGACCAATGCGTGTGATGTCGAGGAGCTTTTTTTAAATGTAAAGAGCAACAGCAAGTTTTTGTACAGTGCATTTTATGGCTTTGACAACAGCAGGGTGATTGACTTTTTTGAGACACATGGGATGCCTGTAAAGGTGGAGCGCGGCAATCGTGTATTTCCGGTGTCTGATAAGTCGTCGGATGTGATTTTTGCTTTACAGAGAGCTTTGAAGGAAAAGAAAGTGGAGGTATTGCTTCACACGGAGGTATCGAAGCTGTGCTATGAGAAAATCACTGATACAAAGGCAGATGAGCTCGCTAGTGATAAAAGGTCAGAATTTAAAATAACGGGTGTCATATTAAAGGATGGCACCAAAATGGATGCTGATGCAGTCATTGTTGCCACAGGAGGCCTTTCATATCCCTCTACAGGCTCTACAGGAGACGGCTACAAAATGGCGGAAAGCGCAGGTCATACTGTGACAGAGTGCACACCGTCGCTCGTGCCTTTTAATGTAAAGGAAGAGTGGGTAAAGAGCCTTCAGGGGCTTTCGCTTAAAAATACGGCTATTTCCATATATAGTGGCAAAAAGAAGCTGTATGAGGATTTTGGAGAGATGCTTTTTACTCATTTCGGGGTCAGCGGCCCGATGATTTTGTCTGCGAGTGCATCAATTAAGCAAAGCCTTATAAAGCAGCCGCTTAACATGTATATTGATCTGAAGCCGGCCCTCACACAGGAGGCTTTGGACAAGAGGCTTCTCAGGGAGTTTGAGGAGGCAAAAAACAAGCAGTTTAAGAATTCGATAAACAAGCTTTTGCCGGCAAAAATGATTCCGGTGATAATTGAGCTTTCAGGCATTGACCCTGATAAGAAGGTCAATGAGATATCAAAAGAGGAAAGAAACAGGCTTCTTATGCTCTTTAAGAAACTGCCTGTCACTCTTAATGGGCCAAGAGGCTACAATGAAGCTATTATCACAAAGGGCGGTATAAAGGTGAAGGAAATCAATCCATCTACTATGGAGTCGAAGCTCGTGAATGGTCTCTACTTTGCCGGCGAGGTGCTGGATCTGGATGCATACACGGGAGGCTTCAATCTGCAGATAGCATGGTCCACCGGATATCTGGCAGGAACAAGTGCAGCGGTTTGATGATTTGGAAAACTATTTTGAGATACTTATAATAACAGTTATTTACTTGTATGGTGAATTGAATAGCTGGGATTTTAATAAAAATGACGAGCAATAATATATTAAGGAGAAATTATGAGATACAATATAGCAATTGACGGACCGGCAGGAGCCGGAAAAAGCACTATAGCAAAAAGGCTTGCAAAGGAGCTTGGAGCAATTTATGTGGATACAGGCGCCATGTACCGCGCCATGGCATACTATTTTATCCAAAATGGTGTGGACAAGGAGGATATTGACACTATCACGAGGCTGTGTAAGGATGTAGAGGTTTCTATCAGCTATGAAAACGGTGAACAGCAGGTCATCCTAAATGGTGAGAATATCACAGGCTTTATAAGACAGGAGGCAGTCGGCAATATGGCATCGGCAACAAGTGTTTATCCTGTAGTAAGAGAAAAGCTTGTTGAGCTTCAAAGACAGCTCGCTGCCAGAGAAAATGTGGTGATGGATGGAAGAGATATCGGAACTGTTGTGCTTCCTGATGCCAATGTCAAGATATTCTTAACAGCAAGCTCTAAGGTACGCGCAAAGAGACGTTTTGATGAGCTTACCGCAAAGGGTGAGAAATGTGATATTGATGCAATCGAGAAGGATATCATAGAGAGAGACCACAGAGATATGACAAGAGAAACATCACCTTTAAAGCAGGCAGACGATGCTGTGCTGCTTGATTCATCTGATATGACAATCGATGAGGTGGTAGATAGAATGAAGCAGCTTGTGAAAGAGGCATAGCGTATGGGAGAGCTTACTATCGCAAAGAGTGCAGGCTTTTGCTTCGGGGTGACAAGAGCCGTAAATATGGTCTATGAAGCAATCGAAAAGGAAAATGTGCCTATATACACCTACGGTCCGATTATTCATAATGATGAGGTCGTAAAGGATATGGAAAAAAAAGGCGTAACCGTTATAAACAATCTCGATGAGCTTTCATCACACGAAAAGGGCGTGATGATTATCCGCTCGCACGGTATAAGCAAGGCAGAGTATGACAGGATAAAAAACTGTGGCTTTGAGGTGCTTAACGCAACCTGTCCGTTCGTATCAAAAATTCACAGATATGTGGAGGACTACAGCTCAAAAGGCTATGATATTATAATTGTCGGCAGCCCAAAGCACCCTGAGGTGTGTGGGATAAAGGGCTGGGCAGACGAAAAATGCCATGTTACCATCATAAATTCGCCTGAGGATGCCGAAAATTTCACGAAAAATAGTACAAAAAAACTATGCATAGTGTCACAAACGACATTTAACTACAATAAATTTCAAGATATAGTTGAAATTATTGCAAAAAAAGGTTATGATATAACTGTTTTAAATACAATCTGTAATGCTACAGAGGTCAGACAGACCGAAGCAAGGAAGGTGGCGCAGTGCTCAGATGTCATGATTGTCATAGGCGACAGGCACAGCTCCAATACACAGAAGCTATTTGAAATATGTAAAAACGAATGCAAAAATACTTACTATATACAGACAAGTGACGAAATGGATTATACACAAATCAGGTCCAACAATAACGTAGGTATTACAGCAGGGGCTTCAACCCCAAATAATATCATTGAGGAGGTTTCAAAGAATGTCAGAAATGAGCTTTGAACAAATGCTGGAAGAATCTTTTAAAACTATAAGAAATGGAGAAGTGGTAGAAGGTACCGTTATTGATGTTAAACCTGACGAGATTTTCTTAAATATTGGATACAAATCAGACGGAATTATTACTAGAAACGAGTACACAAATGAGCCAAACGTAGACCTTACTACAGTTGTCAAGGTTGGCGACAAGATGGAAGCCAAGGTAGTTAAGCTTAACGATGGCGAGGGTCAGGTTATCCTTTCTTACAAGCGCCTTCAGGCAGAGAAGGGCAGCAAGCGTCTTGAGGAGGCTTTTGAGAATCAGGAAGTATTAAAGGCAAAGGTTACACAGGTATTAGCCGGTGGTGTATGTGTCAGTGTTGATGAGACAAGAGTATTCATCCCTGCAAGCCTTGTATCAGATACTTATGAGAAGGATCTCAACAAGTTTAAGGATCAGGAGATTGAGTTTATCATCACAGAGTTCGATCCAAGAAAGAGACGTATTATCGGAAACAGAAAGGTATTACTCGTTGAGCAGAAGGCTAAGCAGCAGGAAGAGCTTCTTGCAAACCTTCACGTAGGCGATGTAATCGAAGGAACAGTTAAGAACGTTACAGATTTCGGTGCATTCATCGATCTTGGCGGAGTAGACGGATTACTTCATATCTCAGAGATGTCTTGGGGCAGAGTAGAGAACCCTAAGAAGGTATTCACAGTCGGACAGGCTGTAAGAGTATTCGTTAAGAACATCAATGGTTCTAAGATTGCTCTTTCAATGAAGTTTGATGACGAGAATCCATGGAATGGTGCAACAGAGAAATTTGCTCCTGGCAATATCGTAAAGGGTAAAGTAGCCAGAATGACAGATTTCGGTGCATTCATCGAGCTTGCACCTGGTGTTGACGCACTTCTTCATGTTTCACAGATTTCAAAGGATCATGTTGAGAAGCCATCAGATGTACTCAAGATTGGTCAGGAGGTTGAGGCTAAGGTTGTTGAGTTCAATGAGGACGATAAGAAAATCAGCTTAAGCATGAAGGCTCTCCTTGATTCAGAGGATGATGGAGCAGATGTTGCAGATGTAAATATCGACGAGGTTGCTTCTGATAACGAGTAGTTTTTGAATTTAAAGCTGTCATATATTTAGTTATATGGCAGCTTATTTTTATAGACATAAATGAGACTGTTATGATTTATGGTTTCAGGTCCTTTTTATGGAATAAAATTAAACCGGAGGTTTACAGGGATGTTTGATAATTATGAGTGGTTTAAAAAAGAGGTATATAAGCTTACACAGATAGACCTTAACTATTATAAAGAAAAACAGATGCGTAGAAGAATAGACACACTGGCTCGTAAGAATGGTGCCGATTCTTATGAGACTTATGTAAAAATAATTTCTACCGATAAGGTGAAATTTAAGCAGTTTATCAATTTTATTACAATAAATGTATCAGAGTTTTACAGGAATCCTGACCAGTGGAGATTTATGGATAAGGAAGTAATACCTGAAATATTAAAGCGTAATAAAGGTCAGATAAAGATATGGAGTGCAGCATGTTCGACCGGAGATGAGCCGTATTCATTGGCAATGGCATTTTCAAAGCATGTACCGCTTTCGAACATTCGTATTCTTGCTACAGATATTGACGATCAGGTTATTTCTAGCGCAAAGACAGGCTTATATAGTGCAAAGTCCGTGGAAAATGTACCGGCTGATCTCAAAAAAAAGTATTTTTCACAGGTTGGGGATTCATATAAGATTGCAGATGAGATTAAGAGATGTGTCACATTTAAAGAACACAATCTGCTGAAGGATGTTTATCCAAAGGATTACGATTTGATTCTGTGCAGAAATGTGGTAATTTATTTTACTGATGAAGCAAAGGATATGATATACAAAAACTTCTACAATTCACTCAAACCGCAGGGTATATTGTTTATCGGAAGCACTGAACAGATAACAACATACCGTGAGCTTGGTTTTGAGAGACTCAGCAGCTTTTATTTCCAGAAGCCCTGAGAATTAGAATCTGAACAGGTGGTCTATTATGTGTTTGACATATGATATGACCATCTGTTTTGAATTTATAAAATCATCTGTGAGAAGAAAGAAACTGTACTTATCTTTTATTTCATGTTTGAATTCCGGTTGCATAAAGGCATTATATTGCATGATAAAACGGCCATGCTTACGTACATAGCAGTTTGCAGCTTTGCATTTTTCACGATAGGCGTTGTCAACATATGTGGCTACACTTTTATGGATTGCCATGTCTTCGTGAGGTAGATAGTAGTAATTTTTATAATCACTGTAAAAATGGCGCAGCTCTCCTTCGAAAATTTTAATACGTATAGAGCTGTTTTTGATTCCAAGCATCAGATAATTATCGTTATCATGCAGTGAGACTGCCTTTGACACAGGGTATTTATTTATAAAGGTTATAATAAGCTCATTCATTTTTCTTCCATCATATGCAGTGTAAGGTTTTACTTCAATATCAGCTATGTCGGAGAGATTTTTTAAGACCTCCTTGTAGGAAAGAATTGCAAGCAGCTTTGTCATGCCAAGTACATCCTCGTAATTATGTATTTGAAGAAGCTTAAGCAGACTGTCGTCTTTTTCAGCGAGATATTCATAATAGATGTTGATAAGCTCACCGCCTGAGTATTTGTCCTCGCGTTCGATGCCTAAAAAATGCTCAATACTTTTCTGTTTGTAGTTTTCCAGATTTAAAAGAGGCTTTAATGGTGTTAGTTCTTTAAAAATATCAATAATTTCCAAAGCTGAAAAAGGATCGTTTTGCTTATATTTTTTATATTTACTGCGCAAAAAAGGTATGTCAAAGCCAACTCCGTTAAAGGAGATTAAGGTGTCACAGCTTTTGAGTTCGCCGGCGAAGGCTGCGATAATATCTGCTTCATCATCAGGCGATTCAGCAAAATACTGGTCTATTACAATGTGGTTTTTGATGCGCCTTGCACAGCCTATCATGTATACAACTGCTTTTACCGGTGAAAAGCCTGTTGTCTCAATATCAAAGAACATAGTGCTTTCTTTAAATATGCTTTCTGAAAAATTATCGTTTTTTATGTAAATTTCTTCATTGTGAAATATTTTCATTTTTTGATTCCTGCCTTGAATATCATTTGTATAAACATTATAACATAAAGTATTTAAAAAAGTACATAATATACTATTTAACTAAAAATCATAAGTGGTATAATAGGAATAGTAATGTGCAATAGCATTTCCACGTTATTAATCTAAAAGAAAGAGGGGCACAAAAATGGGTCATAAAACGTTTATTGGCGGTGTTCATCCGTATGATGGCAAAGAACTGTCTAAGGATTCACCAATTAAAGAAGTTTTGCCCAAGGGCGACATGGTATATCCGGTTTCGCAGCATATCGGCGCACCGGCTAAGCCTGTTGTTGCCGTAGGTGACACTGTGTTGAAGGGACAGATGATAGCAGAGGCCGGTGGCTTTGTTTCATCACCCATCTATTCATCGGTGTCAGGAAAAGTTAAGGCTATTGAGAAGCGACGTGTGGCAGTCGGCGATATGGTTGACAGTATTGTTATCGAAAATGATGGCATGTTTACTGAGACAACATATAATATCGTCGAGGATGTCACAGCACTTTCAAAGGAAGAAATCATCGAGAAGGTTAAGAAAGCAGGAGTTGTCGGCATGGGCGGTGCCGGTTTCCCTACACATGTAAAGCTTTCTCCAAAGGAGCCGGACAAGATTGAGTATATTATCGCAAACTGTGCAGAGTGTGAGCCTTACCTCACATCTGACTACAGACGTATGCTTGAGAATCCTGAGGAGTTAATCAGCGGCATGAAGATCATACTTCAGCTTTTTGACAATGCAAAGGGTATCCTTGGCATAGAGGATAATAAGCCTGACTGCATCGAAAAGCTTACAGAGCTCACAAAGGATGAGCCACGTATTGAGGTTTGTCCGCTCATGACAAAGTACCCACAGGGTGGTGAGAGACAGCTCATTTATGCTACAACAGGCAGAGCAATAAATTCTAAGATGCTCCCTGCTGATGCAGGCTGTATCGTTGACAATGTAGAGACAATCATTGCTGTCTACAATGCCGTAAAGAATGGACAGCCTGTCCTTAAGCGTATTTCAACAGTTACAGGAGATGCGGTGAAGAATCCTTCAAATATTTTATACAGCATCGGTACCTCATATCAGGAGCTGGTTGATGCTGCGGGAGGCTTTAAGAGTCAGCCGGAGAAGATTATATCAGGCGGTCCTATGATGGGCTTTGCTATGTTTAGTCTTGATATCCCTACTACAAAGACCTCTTCATCAATACTGTGCTTCACACATGATGAGGTAGCAGCATTTGAGCCACAGGCCTGCATCAACTGCGGCCGCTGCGTGGAGGCATGTCCTGAGCAGCTCATTCCAAGCCGTCTTGCTAAGTTTGGTCTGCATGGACAGATGGATGAGTTTGAGAAGTGGCACGGACTTGAGTGTATTGAGTGCGGAAGCTGTTCATTTGCATGTCCGTCAAGGAGACAGGTGGCACAGCCTATCAAGACAATGAAGAAGCTTGTTCTCGCTGAAAAGAGAAAACAGGCCAGCAAAAAATAAAGAAAGAGGTGGATTAAAGTGAGTGATTTATATCATGTTTCATCATCACCACATGTACGTGCCAAGGATTCCACTAACAGAATAATGCTTTATGTCATTATAGCATTACTTCCGGCAAGTCTTTTTGGTATATACAATTTTGGTTTCAGAGCACTTTTTATCATTCTGCTTACCATCGCATCGTGTGTGGCATCAGAATGGGTGTTTGACTACATAATTAAGAAAAAGAGCACAATTACAGACCTTAGTGCGGTAGTCACAGGACTGCTTTTAGCACTTAACCTTCCGGTTTCACTTCCATGGTGGGAGGCTGTACTCGGTGGAGTATTCGCAATCATCATTGTTAAGTGTATGTTCGGAGGACTCGGACAGAACTTTATGAACCCGGCACTTGGCGGAAGATGCTTCCTTCTCATCGCATTTGCGGCTGACATGACCAATTTCAATGTCACAAAAAACGGTGTGGATGTATATTCGGGAGCAACACCGCTTGCACTCATCAAAAATGAGGGGCTTTCAAGTGTCAATGTAAGGGATATGCTTATAGGAAATACTGCAGGAACAATCGGTGAGACATCGGTTATAGCTATTTTGCTTGGTGCCATCATCATGATTTTACTTGGAGTCATTGATTTAAAGATTCCTGCATCCTACATTATTACATTTGCTGTATTCATGTTCCTTTTCGGAGCACAGCATTTTGATATCAACTATGTTGTTGCAGAGCTCTGCGGTGGCGGACTGATGCTCGGAGCATTTTTCATGGCGACCGATTATGTCACAAGTCCGATTACGCCGATGGGCAAGATAATATTCGGTATCTGCTGTGGTATATTGACAGGAGTATTCCGTTGCTTCGGTGCTAATGCAGAGGGCGTTTCCTTTGCAATCATCTTAAGCAACTGCCTTGTTCCTATTATTGAGAAGGTTTCTATCCCAAGAGCCTTTGGTATGGTAAAGGAGGCAAAGAAGAATGAATAAACGTATTGTACATGACGCTTTGATTTTAACTGCCTTTACTCTAGTGCTTGGTTTTATTCTTGCCCTGGTTCAGGGAATCACGGCAGAGCCTATCGACAAGGCTAATAAAGCAGCAGCTCAGAAAGCATATCAGGCAGTATTTGCGGATGCAAAATCATTTGAGAAATATGATTATGATGCCGAGGAAGCTGATAAGCTTGTATCTGATGCAGGATATAAGGATACAATCGATGATATTGAGACTGCCCTTGATTCAAACAAGGAGACATTAGGCTATGTCATCACAGTTACAGCCAAGGACGGAAGCCAGGGAAGCATCACATTCTCTGTAGGTATCAAGAATGATGGTACCGTAAACGGCTACTCAATCACAAGCATCAGCGAGACTCCGGGACTTGGAATGAAGGCCGAGGAGGCTGATTTCTACAAGCAGTTTGAGAACAAGAAAGTAGACAAGTTCGACGTTGTAAAGACCACACCTTCAAAGGATGAGGAAATTGAGGCCATCACAGGCTCAACCATCACATCAAAGGCTATGGCCAACGGCTGCAACGCAGCTATTACTTACTTCCAGAATAAATTACAGGGAGGTGCCAACTAATGAACAAATATGTAGAGCGTTTATATAATGGTATCATTAAGGAAAATCCTACCTTTGTACTTATGCTTGGTATGTGTCCTACACTGGCTGTTACATCCAGTGCGGTAAACGGACTTGGAATGGGACTTTCCACCACGGTGGTACTTATATGTTCAAACCTTTTGATTTCACTTTTCAGAAAAGTGATTCCTAACGGAGTGCGTATGCCGGCGTATATCGTCATAGTTGCATCTCTTGTTACAGTAGTACAGTTTTTGATGCAGGCTTATCTGCCTAGCCTTTCAGCAGCACTTGGTGTATACATCCCACTTATCGTGGTTAACTGTATCATCCTCGGTCGTGCCGAGAGCTATGCTTCAAAGAATCCGCCTGTAGAGTCTATCTTTGATGGAATGGGAATGGGACTTGGATTTACCATGGGTCTTACAATCATCGGACTTATCCGTGAAATCTTAGGTGCAGGAACATTCTTCAACATCAAGATTTTCGGTGATTGGTTCACACCAATCACAATCTTTATCATGGCACCGGGAGCCTTCCTTGTACTTGGCTTCCTCGTTGCAGGCATGAATATCATCCGTAAAAAGATGGAAGCAAAGGGTACACCTCTTGCAGAGCCGGCAGGCTGCCTTTCAGGAGATTGTGCACATTGTGGAGCATCATGTCCATCAGCAAAAGCAGCACAGGCCGCTGTTGCTCCTAACACTACAGAAGGAGGGGATAAATAATGGGTACATTAGGTCATTTACTGCTCATTGCAGTAGCATACGCAATAGTTAACAACGTAGTACTTAGCCAGTTCCTTGGTATCTGTCCTTTCCTCGGCGTATCAAAGAACACAAAAACTGCTGCAGGAATGGGTGGTGCGGTAATTTTCGTTATCACAATCGCAACATTCGTTACACAGCTTATTTACAATTTTATACTGTATCCGCTTAATCTGTCATATTTACAGACTATCGTGTTCATTCTTGTAATTGCAGCACTTGTTCAGTTTGTAGAGATGTTCTTAAAGAAACAGATGCCTCCTCTTTACAAGGCACTCGGTGTGTATCTGCCTCTTATCACAACAAACTGTGCCGTACTCGGTGTAGCACTTAACAGTGTAACAAAGGGCTACAATATCTTAGAGAGTGTAGTTTACGGCTTTGCCACAGCCTTTGGTTTCTTTATCGCCATCGTGCTCATGGCAGGTGTGCGTGAGAAGATTGAGTATAATGATATTCCAAAGCCTTTCCAGGGAACAGCCATCGTGCTTCTTACAGCGTGTCTTATGGCTATCGCCTTTATGGGATTCTCAGGAATGGTTTCTGTATAGGATTGGAGGAAAAGTGATATGAATGTTACTGCGATTATTATTGCAGCTTTAGTTGTTGGAGCTGTCGGTATAATTCTTGGATTTTTCCTCGGTATTTCAGGAGAAAAATTCAAAGTAGAGGTTGACCCGAGAGAGGAAGCAATACTTGAGGTGCTTCCGGGCAACAACTGTGGTGGCTGTGGATATGCCGGATGCTCCGGACTTGCTGCTGCCATTGCAAAGGGAGAGGCACCGGTAGGACAGTGTCCTGTAGGTGGAGACCCTGTTGCAGCAAAGGTCAGTGAAATTATGGGTGTAAAGGTCGAGGCCGGAGTGAAAAAGGTTGCATTTGTAAAGTGCGCCGGCACCTGCGACAAAGCAAATACAGACTACGACTATACAGGAGTAGAGGACTGTGTTGCCATGTCATTTGTACCGGGCGGCGGACCTAAGTCATGTAATTATGGCTGTCTCGGCTTTGGAAGCTGTGTGAAGGCATGTCCTTTTGATTCAATCCATGTGGTTGACGGAGTGGCATGTGTCAATCCGCTCACCTGTAAGGCCTGCGGTAAGTGTGTAGAGGCATGTCCAAAGCACCTTATCGAGCTGATTCCTTATGACACAAAGCACGTTGTAAAGTGCAGCTCTAAGGACAAGGGCAAGGATGTCATGAAGGCATGCTCAGTGGGCTGTATCGGCTGTCATCTGTGCGAGAAGAACTGTCCGTCAGATGCTGTCCATGTAGTAGACAATGTAGCCTATATTGATCAGGAGAAATGTACAGGCTGCGGAATCTGCGCAGAGAAGTGTCCAAAGAAGATTATTCTTTAATACATAAAAGCTGTCACATATCATTATGATGTGTGGCAGCTTTTTTATAAGCTTGCAGCTATTCTTTGCTTACGTTATATTCATCTGATGTCGTGATAATACTATAATCATCTGTCACAAATATTGCCTCAACACCGGAAAGGGAATTTATAAGCTCCTTTGCTTTATCAATGCCAAGAGCAAAGCATGTGGTGCTTAAGGCATCTCCGTCGCAGGAGGAGTCGCTTATGATGGTGACAGAGTACAGATTGTTTTTGACAGGATAGCCGGTTGTGGTGTCCAGTATATGGTGATATAGCTTACCGTCTACTCTGTAGTATCGCTCGTAGATGCCTGAGGTGACAACGGATTTATCCTTGATTTTGACAGTGCATATTGGCTCGCCGCTTTCGTCGAAGGGCTTCTGGATGCCGACTGTATAATCACTTCCGTCTGCTTTTTCTCCGATTGTGAGGACGTTGCCACCCAGGTTTATGATACCCGATGTGATTTTTTTTGACTGTAAATAAGCCTTCATTTTATCGGCGATAAAGCCCTTTGCGATTCCGCCAAGGTCAAGCTTTGCTTCGGAATCGGTGAGCATCACAGCGTTTCCGTTAATCTGTATATTGCGGTAATTTACATGTGACAGCTCGTCTTGTATCTGCGTATCCGACGGAACGACAGATGCATCCACCTCATTATCATTAGAGTCTGTATTTTCTGCTATTTCTGAAAAATTCCACAAATCAGAGAGCTTTCCTATAGTGATGTCAAACCTGCCGTCACTTGTGTCACCGTACTCAATGCCTTTTTTGATGAGCTCAAGCGTATCAGCGCTTACTGTGACATATTCCTTGCCGGCAGCGGCATTTATCCTGCTAACCTCTGAGTCAGTAACTGTGTTTGACAGCATATCCTCATATTTCTTTGCCATATCAAAGCAGCCGTCTATGTATTTTTCATCAGTGGTGCCATAAAGCGTAATCTGTATTATCGTGTCAAAGTAGAAGCCCTGTTTGGAAACCTTCTGCTGATCATTGGGCTTTGATTCACATGCCGACAGGCTGCCTGTTATTGCAGCAAGCATAAAAAGGACAGGGATAAGGTGTTTTAATTTATTTTTCATAGTGCATCCTTCATTAATTTCCTGGTTGTAAATTATTTATAGTAAAAGCTTAAATAGTAAAAAAGCATAAATATAACTTTACGTCAGGGCTTTATGAAATTTAAAGCCGAAAGCAACAGAAATATAATAACATAAAATAAAAAAATGAGACAGTAGTAAAAATGATTTTGTATTTTGCATGAATATATGGTAAAGTAGTAAATGTATGCGTAATATGATTATGTGTGCATTTAGACTTACAATAGGAAAGATGATAGAAATGAGTTTTTTAGACAATTATAAAAGAGTAGTAATAAAGATAGGCTCATCGACGCTGACACATGCCGAGACAGGAAGCCTCAATTTTTCAAAGATGGAGCGGCTGGTGCGCTCGATATGTGATTACAGAAACAGCGGAATGGATGTGTGCCTCGTAAGCTCCGGTGCCATAGCGGTTGGACGCGATGTGATAGGCATAAAGGAGCGCCCGAGTGATATTTCGATAAAGCAGGCGTGCGCCGCAGTTGGACAGGGCAGGCTTATGATGACATATCAGAAGCTTTTTTCTGAGTACAATCAGAATTCCGGACAGGTGCTCATGACAAAGAACACCATAGTCAATCCTGTTTCCAGACGCAATGTTATGAATACATTTGAGGAGCTTTTTGATCTGAATGTGGTGCCGATTGTTAACGAAAATGACACGGTAAGTACATACGAGATGCAGTTTGGTGACAATGATACACTGTCTGCCATTGTTACATCAATCACGAAGGCAGATCTGCTTATACTGCTTTCTGATATAGACGGACTGTATTCCGATGATCCTCATGACAATCCGGATGCAAAGCTTATCAGAGAGGTTGATACGCTTGACAGGAAAATACTTGGCATGGCAAAGTCATCAACCGGCAGCGATGTCGGAACCGGTGGCATGGCGACAAAGCTTACAGCGGCAAAGATTGCCACATATTCCGGTGCAGATATGATTATCGCAAACGGCGGAAACATGGGAATCTTATATGACATTATGAATGACAGATATACAGGAACACTTTTCCATAAGGCAAAGGATGCAGAATTTGTGCTTGCGGATTATATACAAAGAGAGATGGCGCCTACATCTACAGGCGGCCAGTAATCAGCTATAAATTTGAGATCAGGAGAGTGCTATGACACAGGAGAAAATACAAAGAATCAATGAGCTTTACAGAAAGTCACAGGCAGAGGGACTTTCAGAGGCAGAGAAAAAGGAGCAGGATCTTTTGCGCAAGGAGTATATAGCCAGTGTGAAGAAGAATTTAAGAAACCAGCTCAACAATATCGATATGGTAAATGATGACGGTTCGGTTGAGAACCTCGGCGAGAAATATGGAAACAAAAAAAGAAATTCGTAGCAGGCTTAAAAGGCAAAGAAGCCTTCTGGATGCTGATGAGTGCCGCAGTATGAGCCATGAAATCTATAAAAGGCTCATAGCCTTAGAGCTTGATAGAGACTATGACAACATACTTTTGTATTCGGCTATCAGAAATGAGGTGAATACTGATGAATATTTTGCCTGTTTAATCAACAAAGCAAAAAGAATATATTATCCGAGGGTTTCGGGCGATGAAATGTCCTTTTACAGGGTGAGAAGCCTTGATGAGCTTAATTGTGGTTCATTTAATATTAATGAGCCTGATATGACGCATGAGTATACTGAAGCGGATGGCAGGGCGCTTATGATAGTGCCGGGGCTTGGTTTTTCTTATACCGGTTACAGAATCGGTTATGGAAAGGGCTTTTATGACAGATATTTATCGTCTTTTACCAAAAGAGACACTGTTACGGCAGTTGGAGTGGGCTACGATTTCCAGTTACTTGGTAACGTAACGTTTGAAGATGAATATGATGTACCCTTAGATGGGGTAATAACAGATAAGAGAGAGGTGTTTATTGATGACTGATTTAGAAAAAATTTGTGCGGATGCATACGAGGCCAGAGTAAAGATAGGAACACTTGATACTGATATCAAGAATAAGGTGTTAAACGATGCGGCGGACAATCTGCTTAAGGCAGAGGCAGAAATCCTTGAGGCAAACAAAAGGGATGTGGCAACAGCAGAGGAAAATATGAAGGCAAAGAGCATGATTGACAGGCTCTCGCTCGATCATGACAGGCTCCTTGGCATGGCTGACGGACTCAGACAGATAGCAAAGCTTGCAGACCCAATAGGGGAAGTGATGTCTATGGCAAAGCGTCCTAATGGTCTTATTATCGGAAAAAGAAGAGTTGCAATCGGTGTTGTGGGCATCATCTTTGAGGCGCGCCCAAATGTCACATCAGATGCCTTTGGTCTGTGCTTTAAGACAGGTAACTGTGTCATATTAAAGGGTGGAAGTGATGCTATAAATACCAATATCGCAATAGTAAAGGCTTTAAAAAAGGCGTTGACGGACAACTTAGTTTCTGATGCTGCACTTGCACTTATTGAGTCAACAGACAGAGAAACCACGAATGCATTTATGAAGATGGATCAGTATGTGGATGTGCTCATACCAAGAGGCGGTGCGGGACTCATCCAGAATGTTGTCAAAAATGCAACAATCCCTGTCATCCAGACCGGTACAGGCAACTGCCATGTATATGTAGACAAGGATGCTGACTTTGATATGGCTGTCAATATTATAAACAATGCCAAGACACAAAGAATCAGTGTCTGCAATGCATGCGAGTCGATTGTGGTACACAGTGCCATAGCAGAGGAATTTCTGCCAAAGCTGTACGATAAGCTGAGAGAGCATCATGTACAGCTTCGCTGTGATGAAAGAGCACAGGCAATTCTTGCTGGAAGAGACGATGTGACAGAGGCTTCTTCCGATGACTGGGGCATGGAGTATCTTGATTACATCATGTCTGTAAAGATTGTTGACAGCATTGATGAGGCAATCGAGCATATAAACAGATACAATACATCGCATTCAGAGGCAATCGTCACAAATGATTATGACAACGCACAGAAGTTTTTAAATGAGATAGATGCCGCATGCGTTTATGTAAATGCCTCAACCAGATTTTCCGATGGAAATGAATTCGGCTTTGGAGCTGAGATTGGAATCAGCACACAGAAGCTTCACGCAAGGGGACCTATGGGGCTTGAAGCACTGACAAGCTATAAGTATATCATTTACGGCAGTGGTCAGATAAGGGAATAGTCAGCTAAAGTATAACAGATTTAATTTGAGAGGAAATATAATATAACATGAGCTATGATATAGATATAACAAAGACACCACCGGGTCATGAGCCTGAGAGACAGTATTACTACATGGCAAAGGCAAAGGATTTTGTTGAAAAGAAATCTAAAGAAATCGGACGTCCAATGACTTATTTTGTAAAGACCTTCGGATGTCAGATGAACGCCCGCGACTCAGAAAAGCTTGTCGGAATACTTGAGCAGATTGGCTACGTGGAAGGAACTGATGAGCATTCGGATTTCATTGTATACAACACCTGTACCGTACGTGAGAATGCCAACAACAAGGTGTACGGCAGACTTGGCTATCTGCAAAACTACAAGAAAAAGAATCCTCTGATGAAGATTGCTCTCTGTGGCTGCATGATGCAGGAGCCTGAGGTTGTTGAAAATATTAAAAAGCACTACAAGTTTGTAGATATCGTGTTCGGAACCCACAATATATTCAAGTTCGCAGAGATTTTATGCAACAATATCGAGTCAGGCTCACAGGTGATTGACATATGGAAGGATACCAACCAGATTGTCGAGGATCTGCCGGTGAAGAGAAAGTTCTCTTTCAAATCAGGTGTCAATATTATGTTTGGCTGCAACAATTTCTGCAGCTATTGTATCGTGCCATATGTAAGAGGCCGGGAGAGAAGCAGGGAGCCTAAGGATATCATAAGAGAGATAGAAAAGCTTGTCTCAGACGGAGTATGCGAGATAATGCTTCTTGGACAGAATGTCAACTCATATGGTAAAACACTTGACAATCCTATAACCTTTGCAGAGCTTCTTCGCGAGGTTAATAAGATTGAAGGGCTTAAGAGAATACGTTTTATGACATCTCATCCAAAGGATTTGTCAGACGACCTGATTATGGCAATAAAGGAGTGCGACAAGGTGTGCAAGCATATGCATCTGCCGCTTCAGTCAGGAAGCTCAAGGGTGCTTAAGGAGATGAACAGGCACTATGACAAGGAGAAGTATCTCGACGAGGTAAAGAGACTTCGTGAGCAGATTCCTGATATTGCAATCACAACTGATATCATTGTGGGCTTCCCGGGTGAGACTGAGGAGGATTTCCTTGAGACAATGGATGTTGTTAAGCAGGTCAGATACGACAGTGCTTTTACATTTATTTACTCAAAGAGAACAGGCACACGCGCTGCCACTATGGAGAATCAGGTGCCTGATGATGTGGTCAAGGACAGGTTTGACAGACTCTTAAAGGAGGTTCAGACAATCTCATCAGAAAAGGCAAAATGCTATGAGGGCAAAGTGGTGCCGGTGCTTGCAGAGGAGATGGATGACCAGAAGGAGGGCTATGTGACCGGTCGTATGGACAACAATTCGATAGTACATTTTCCGGGTACAAAGGATATGATTGGAAATATATACAATGTGAAGCTCGATGAGTGCAGAGGCTTTTACTATATGGGAGAGATAGAAGAGGATGCGTAAGCGTTTTGGCAGAAATGATATAATCCTGATATCGGTTATTGTAATTATCTCTGTCGCTCTGCTTCTTGTATGGAAGCTTGTATATTTAAAGGGACAAAACGCTGACAGCGATGCATTTGTCAAGGTGACTGTCGACGGAAGGGTCTATGGCACATATCCGCTTTCAAAGGATGATACAATTGAGATAAAAAACGTTGATGGTGATGTCACAAACACCCTTGTCATAAAGGATGGTGTGGCTGATGTGACTGCTGCCGACTGTCCGGATCATCTGTGTGTAAAGCAGAAGGCGATATCAAAGGAGGGCGAGTCGATTATCTGTCTGCCAAACAAGGTTGTTGTGACGGTAAAAAGCGACACGAAATCCGATATAGATTCCATATCAAAGTGATATCAGGATATTTTATAGAAAGAAATGAGATAAATGAAAACCAGAAAAATTGCATACCTTGGTATGCTTATGGCACTGGCACTGGTGCTAAGCTATGTTGAGTCGCTTATACCGTTTGCGGTAGGTATACCGGGAGTAAAGCTTGGACTTACAAATATAGTGACCGTAATCATGCTTTATATAGCATCGCCCACAGAGACCTTTTTGCTATGTGTATTCCGGGCGGTGCTTTCGGGCTTTATGTTTGGAAATGCGTTCAGCATCATATATTCACTGGCAGGCTGTATACTGAGCTTCATTGTGATGTATCTGCTAAAGAAATCAGATAAATTCAGCCCGGTTTCAATAAGTCTGGTCGGTGGAGTGTGTCACAATATAGGACAGATAATAGTTGCGGCTATAGTTTTGTCAACCTACAGCGTGGTGTATTATATTCCGGTGCTTCTTGTGGCAGGCTGTATCACGGGACTTGTAATCGGAATAGCAGCTTCGCAGGTGCTTTTGAGGATTTCTGACAGCTTTCATGTGTAGTTTTAATGGGCTGTAATAGTTACGATATTTAATAAATAAAGGAGCTGCTGTTTGTAGCAGAAGGATTTAATGTACGCATATATAAAAGGTGAGCTTGCAGAAAAAAATATAGACAGCATTGTAGTGGAGGCAGCCGGTGTAGGCTATCTCATTTACATACCGACACAGTATTTTGATATGCTGCCTGACGAGGGAGAGGATGTAAAAATTTACACCTACCTGTGTGTCAGGGAGGATGCCATGATACTTTATGGCTTTTTGAGTAAGGATGATCTTGAAATCTTTAAGCTTTTAATTACAGTCAGCGGAATCGGACCAAAGGGCGGTCTTGCGATTCTGTCAACTCTGTCAGCCGATGATTTGCGTTTTGCTATTTTATCGGGAGACTCAAAGGCTATATCAAAGGCGCCGGGAATAGGTGCAAAGACAGCTCAGAGAGTAATCCTTGATTTAAAGGACAAGCTGTCGCTCGAGGATGCATTTGAAAAGAAGCTTGAGAATCAGGCATCCGGAGTCGCTGCATCCATGAACAGCACTGTGAAAAATGATGCAGTCATGGCACTTAATGCGCTTGGATACTCATCTACGGAGAGTCTTAAGGCAGTGTCCAAGGTTGATATCACAGAGGATATGGATGTAGAGGATGTGCTGAAGTTTGCGCTCAAAAATATGGGCTGATTGTAAAAAGCTGTATGGCTTAAAACAGAAACGGGGAACAAAACGTGAAAAGAGTAATTTCCACACAATTGCAGGAAGAGGACATAAAGATAGAAAAATCCCTGCGTCCTATGTATTTTGATGACTATATCGGTCAGCAGAAGATAAAGGACAATTTAAAAATATATATAGAAGCCGCAAAATCAAGGGGCGAGGCGCTCGATCATGTGCTGTTTTACGGACCTCCGGGGCTTGGAAAGACAACACTTGCGGGAATCATTGCAAATGAGATGGGCACAAAGATAAAGGTGACCTCAGGCCCTGCAATAGGTAAGCCGGGAGAGATGGCAGCCATACTCAACGGACTTTCTGAGGGAGACATACTGTTTGTCGATGAAATCCACAGACTAAACCGTCAGGTGGAGGAGGTGCTCTATCCTGCCATGGAGGACTATGCCATAGATATCATGATAGGTAAGGGCGAGTCTGCAAAGTCAATCAGATTCAACCTGCCAAAATTCACACTCGTAGGAGCAACTACGAGGGCAGGCATGCTGTCGGCACCGCTTAGAGACAGATTTGGTGTGGTAAATCACATGGAGTTTTACACTGTCGATGAGCTAAAGCAGATTATCATCAATTCTGCAAGGGTGCTTGGAGTTGAGATAGATGACAAGGGAGCCTACGAGATGGCAAGACGCTCAAGAGGCACGCCAAGACTTGCAAACAGACTATTAAAGCGTGTCAGGGATTTTGCACAGGTCAAGTATGACGGCAAAATCACCTATGATGTGGCAAGCTTTGCACTGGACCTTTTGGAGGTAGACAAGTACGGACTGGATTTGAATGACAGAAATATACTTCTCACTATCATTGACAAGTTTGCGGGAGGCCCGGTAGGACTTGATACGCTTGCGGCGGCAATAGGCGAGGATGCCGGAACCATTGAGGATGTTTACGAGCCGTATCTGGTGAAGAATGGTTTCATAAACCGCACGCCAAAGGGACGTGTGGCGACAGATCTTGCCTTTGAGCATTTTGAGAGAAAAAGGGCTTAAAGTTGCAATTTATATCTATAAGGCATATAATAATTAAGTATTTGATATTGAAATTGATAGTAAAAGTAATATTAATACTAATATAGCTGGTTTGAATAAATGTGAAAACGGAGGATGATTAAATGTCTGCAAAAACAAATGCCGAGGTGGTAATAGACGGAAAGGTTTACACACTGTCAGGATATGAGAATGAGGAATACTTACAGAAGGTTGCGGCATACATCAACAACAAGATTGCAGAGTTTGATGATATGGATGAGTATAAGCATCTTCCGGGCAATATGAAGAGCACACTTATCGAGCTCAATATTGCGGATGATTATTTCAAGGCAAAGGCACTTGTCGAAAAGCTCGAGGGTGATATAGAGAATAAGGATAAGGAAATATACGATTTAAAGCATGATTTAATTTCCAATCAGGTAAAGACCGAGAATGCTGAGGCAAGCATGAAGGAGCTTGAGGCACAAAACAAGGAGCTTTTACTCAACAAGGCGAGACTTGAGGCAACTCTTGAGGAGTCACTTCTTGATGGAAAAAAGCCTGTTAAAAAATCTGCACATGCTTCTAAAGGGGCAAATGACAGTAGCGATAAATAGCAATAAAAGGGGAACAGATATCGTACACTGTTCCCTATTTTATTGCGGGTTTATATAAAATTAGTTGATTGTCTTGAAAAATGCTTGATCTACTGGCATATTCGCAGGTTTGCAGATTGATTTTACTACTTATTTACTACTTTTAACGGATTGCGCCTTGATATGTAAAAGCACCTGCGGAGCTGCCGGATAAACCGCTACACCACCTTACGCGGCACGCCGAAAAAAAATAAAATAAGCACCACCTATAAGGCGGCGTTTCTCACTCCTACACAGGAGAACAGGAACGCCGCTATTTTTATGCCCTCATGTTACGCAGTAAGGGTCAAAAAAGCCTTGATTTATGCGGCTTTTAGGACGTGAAAATGAGAAAGGCAAGGGTTGATACCTTTTCCCTCAAAAACGCGTTTCTACTGCGTAACAAATCCAACCAAAGGAGTGATGAAGCTATGGCAGTTTTCCGCGTGGAAAAGAATAAAGGTTATACGGTTATGAGCAACCACCATTTACGAAACAAGGAGCTTTCCTTAAAAGCAAAGGGCTTGTTGTCGCAAATGCTTTCACTTCCCGAAGATTGGGACTATACCGATACGTCAAGCAAGGTTACAAGCTCATACAAAATCTGCAAACTTGGGTGCTGTCCGCTGTTCTCAATGGACGCGATATATCGCGGCGCAATGTTCAGCTTATCCGCTAACTGATTGCGGGAAATCCCCTTTGCTTTTCTTGCCGCTTTTATAGCCTGTCCGAAAGCCTTAAAATCAAACTTTTCTTTGTTCTGCTTCATAATCATTTCACCCAACTACATTGTATATTTCATCTCTCTTTCGAGATATGATTACACACATCATAGTATGGATAGAAATAGAGCATATCATACACTTGCTATTATTCGGTTATCCGATTATAATTATATTGATAAAGTTTGAGGAAAGGGCGGTTGAACTATGGAATATATGTCTTGTCCAGAAGCAGCGGAAAAATGGGGCATTTCTGAACGGCGAGTACAGATACTTTGTAAACAGAACAGAATACCGGGAGTTTCAAAAATCGGTTATATGTGGTTGATACCCAAAGCGGCAGAGAAGCCTACTGATGGACGTAGGAAAGGGAATAAAAAATAGATAATTCCTTACGTAAAACCTTACATCAAATGTAAGTGTTACATTGAGTTATTATGCAGTAAAATTATAATTGGTAAACAATCAACAATCCACAAGGCGAGGTGTAAAAATGAATTATACAGAAAAACTCTTGGAAGTGTGCGACTTGCATAAAGTTTACACAAAAGATGGTGTCCCCACAAAGGCTCTAAATGGGATTTCATTTAATGTTCTCAATGGTGAATATTTGGGTATTATGGGTGCAAGTGGTTCCGGTAAAACTACATTATTAAATTGTATTGCGACGGTAATTAAACCAACTTCAGGTCAAATTTTACTTTCAGGTGCCAATATAAGCTCTTTTGATGGCACGAAGTTGGCTGAATATCGTGGCAACAAGATTGGTTATCTATTTCAAGATTTTGCTTTACTTGATAATCTAACTGGTAAAGAAAATATTATATTGCCTTTATCAATTCATAATATTGACATTGTTACAGCGGAAAAAAAGCTAAAAGATATAGCAGATTTTCTTGGAATTACAGACGTTCTTTCTAAATTTCCGTCACAAATGTCGGGCGGTCAAAAACAACGCGTAGCTGCTGCACGTAGTTTGATTTCTGACCCCGATATTATTTTGGCTGATGAACCTACAGGTGCATTAGATACAAAATCAGCACGTTTACTCATGGAGAAGTTACAGGAAATCAATCTTAGGCGTGGACGCACAATCCTAATGGTCACGCATGACCCTAACGCCGCGAGTTTCTGTTCTCGTATTTTGTTCATTCAAGACGGTGTTATTTTCCATGAGTTACGTCGTAAAATTCCAAATGAAACACAGGAAGATTTTTATGCACGTATTTTACAAGTGATGGCTCAAATGGGGGGAGGAAGTGCAAATGTTCTTTAATCTCACATGGCGAAACGCCAAACGGAGCCGTAGCGAAAACCTAATTTATTTTCTGACAATGATAACAGCTGTAGCAATGTTTTATATAGTGCTTTCTCTTGGACAACAGGACGTAATACGTTTTTTAAGTGAAATTGAGAGCGACGCAGTAGAACGGTTGCTTACTAATCTTTTACCGACGGTTTATCTTTGTGCTTTATTATTTGTGTTCTTTCTCGTAGTATTTGCAAACAAATATCAACTTGAATGTCGTAGTCGAGAACTGGGGCTTTATTTGATGTTTGGAATGACAAAGATTAAATTATTTATTCAAATAATGACAGAGGGGCTAATCACGTCGTTTTTAGCTCTTTTAGGAGGGCTTGTATGCGGTGGCTTTTTATCCGAAGCTATAAGTCTTACAACCGCGCGTTTAGTAGGGCATGGTATCATTACACACCAATTAAGTTTTTCTGTAAGTGCCGCTATTTTCACATCGTTAGGCTTCTTGATTATTCAGTTTGTAGCATTGTTTGTTCTATGCGGAAAGCTGTTCTGTAAAGAGCTACATCAACTTGTTTATGGAGAGATGGCGAAAAAGCAACGCACAGGGAATCCATATGTAAGTTTCGTATCGTTTGCTATAGGCACCGTAATTTTGCTTGTCGCGTACGGGATTGTTGTAGAGCATTTTATGGCTGCGAGTGGGGCAATGCTGCTTATTGCCGTTTTACTTGGAATTATCGGAACAATTCTATTTATTCGAGGACTTGCAAGAATTTTGAGTATATGGGCAGCTTCTATAAAACACAAAGCCACAAGAGGACTTTATGTATTTACTTTACGGCAGTTGCATGAAAATGTCGTTAATAAATATATTTCAATCAGCGTAGCGTCCATTCTGATGATGCTTACTATTATGTTAATTACCGACGGCTCAGTGCGCATAATGTCATATGGAAGTGAATTGACACGAGGTACTTCTGTTTATGACTTTACTGTAATGGGCAACGACCAAATTGTTGAGAAGTATCTTTCCAACGAACAAATTCGTCCTTATGTATCAAATCTGAACCGTATGGAAATAGGAAATATAAAATCCACTGCTTCGGATGGGATAAGTTCTCCTGTTGATTGGTCGAAATTTAGGAAACAAATCGTGCAGCATTTACCTCAAGATGTAGTAGACCCTGCCACACAAGAAGATGGTATGTATAGTTTTGGCTCCGACCAACCTGCTGCCTTAAACCTTTTAGGTCTTATTGATACTGGTAGTTCTTCTCCTTATTTGATTCCTGTATCTTCCTATAATCGGTTATTGGATGCCGCGGGAGAAAAACAGATTAGCCTTGGGAACAATGAAGTTGTCTATTATCTCAACCCAGATTTTTTAGGTAATGCTCAAGATGAAACGGTTACACTGTTAAATCAAATTGCAGCAGACGCACAGGCGAATAATGAAGCGTTGCTTTCTATCAACGAAAGACCATTTTATCTTGTTCCCTCTGTACCGATGAAAGGGTTGACCGCAGATGAAAATATCAAGATTATAACTGCATTGATTGTTTCAGATGAGATATATTCAGAATTTGTAAATTCAGACACTTGTATGGTTTATTGGAATTTTTGTATTCCTAATGAACTTGTTGAAACAAAAGGTTTAATGTTACCGATTGTGGAAGTTCGTGATTTGTTAAAACCATCTGGTCTATATTACGAAAGCTATCTTAATAATTTTGGGCGACAATTATTTTATGTTATTTCCGGAAGTTATACAACACTATACATGGGATTTATGTTTTTGATTATTGCGTGTGCATTACTTGCCCTGCAATTCTTGACGCAAATGCAAACTACAAAATCAAGGTATCTAACACTCTCTATTTTAGGAGCACGACGTGAACAAATTAAGCGTTCTATCAACCAACAAGTATTATGGTATTTCCTGCTTCCTCTTATATTAGCGTGTATCAGCGGAGCAGTAGGGATATATGCCATGCAGCTATATTTATATTCAGGAGCGGCACACCTTGAACAGTCCTATCCTCTTTTAATTGCTATGGCTGTTATTGTTGTTCTTGTTATGGTAATTTACGGTGTGGCTGTTGCTCGAACAGCTAATCGTGAAATAGGAAAGCTCAATTACAAGCCCAATTCTTAACAGGCTTATAAATATTATGGGAAAGGAGGCGGACATATTGGCAAAGATAGTTGTGGTTGAAGATGATGTTTATATGCGAGAAGAACTGTTGAACTTATTAGAAAAATCGGGATATGATACGATTGGATTATCGGATTTTGAAAACGCAGTATCAGAAATAGCAGCATATTTTCCCGACTTAATTTTGCTTGACATCAATCTTCCCTTTCGTTCGGGTTTTGAAATATGTAAAGAGTTGAAAGCTAAACAGATTGGTACGGTACTCGTATTGACTGCAAGAGATAAATTGCAGGACGAACTGCACGCATTAGACTTGGGGGCTGATGACTATTTAACAAAACCTTGTAATATGTCACGCTTACTTGCCCGAATTAAAAATCTTCTTCGACGTAAAGAAGAACAGGTACAGCAAGGGTTACTTGATGGAGGTGGTTTTTTACTTGACCCGAATACCTTTACAATTTATGTAGGGAATAGCTCTTACCTTATGCCACCGAACGAAGGAAAAATATTACTTGCTCTCTTGAAAAATAGCCCTAAGATTGTTTCTAAAAAAGAATTATGCATTAGACTATGGGGAACAGAAGAATTTATAGACGAAAATGCATTACAAGTAAATTTTACTCGGCTGCGAAAAACGCTTCGGGAGTTTGGGCTTGAAGAACGTATAGAAACGGTGCGAGGGCAAGGATACCGTTTGAAAGAGCAGGTGGACATATGAATAAATGGAAAAATCTTTTAATTGCTATTTCTTCTAATCGAATTTGGTTTATAACATTTATGTGTTTGGATTTGTTCTTTATATTCCTTGCTTGGTTGGCTTACCCGGAATATTTCACAAGCTATGTTGCCTTGATAATTTTTGTTTCATTGGCTGCACTTACTATACCGATTACTATATCAATCAAAAAAAGTAACAAAGCTGATGTTGTTTTTCATAGGTTTTTATTGGAACCAGATGATACTAATGAATACTTACTATGTGAAATTGTACCCGCGTTATTACGTCCCTATGTTCGTGAATTGGGACAGCATTTGAGAACACAGCAGGAATATGTGAACGAACAGAAAATAAAGATTTCGGACTATGAACAATATATTGAAAATTGGGCGCATGAAATTAAAAAGCCACTATCGCTTATGACATTGTTATTGGATAATCGAAAAAACGAAATGTCCCCTTTAGTGCATACTCGTATGCTTTACGTGCGTGACCATGCGCGGCAAGATGTTGAACAAATCCTTTATTTTTCTCGGCTTGGTGCTGTCCATAAAGATTATTATTTTGAACCACTATCTATTTTTAGGACTTGTCGAGAAGCAGTTGAGGATAATGTAACTCTGCTTGAAGAAGCTGGATTTTCTATTGAGTTTTTGGGGAATGAATATCAAATTATATCCGACAAAAAAGGGCTAATGTTTATTTTAGGACAGATTATTAGTAATAGTGTAAAATATGCTGAAAAAAAATCTTCTCCCTTTCTTCAATTCTCAATCAATGAAGCTTCACAAAGTGAAGAAATCATCTTATCTATTAACGATAATGGAATGAGCATACCCATATCGGATTTGCCATTTGTTTTTGATAAAGGTTTTACCGGCGATACAGGAAGTTATTTAAGTCGTTCTACAGGCATGGGGTTATACCTTGTTCAAAAAATGGCTAATGACCTAACTATAAAAGTGGAAATACAGACTAATTCTTATGGTGGAACAACCGTAACCTTGACGTTTCCAAAAGTGGAACGTCCTTTCTTTCGGGAGGTGTAGAAATGCAACAACAGAGTAACGTAACAAACGGACAAAAGCAAAATTCTATTTTGGTATTGTTACTGAACTGGATAATTATTTTAGGAGTGTACCTTTTAATTCGTATTGTATTTATTGTTTTAGGCTTTCATTTATATACACCCCTTTTAGGCGGGGTACTTGCTATTATACCGTATCTTTTAGGAACAATATATTTATGGAAATCCTGTAATCAATACAAAATTTGGTTTTATGTATTGGCTATTCTTCTACCATCTATCGTTGAAAAAATCACATTATATTTGTTTGGCTCGTTTTTATATAATTTAAGTCCGACAAACATTGTTGAAGTTATGGAAACTATTGGTAACAATATGCCATATGTTAACTTCATTAAAAGTCAATCTGCACAATATTTAATCAATATTTCATTTTTTAATTGGACGTACATTATATGTAGTATTGTATTTTCTCTTGCTTGTGTTTTGTTTTTGGTAAGGCGAAAAAAGTGACTGAATAACCACAGAGAATAAATTTAGATATTGCAAATATTATAACAAATGGATATAAAATAGACTAAATCTGCCGCGCGACGGCAAAAGAAAAAAAGCCGTCGTTTCTTTTTGCTTAAAGCACTTTGACACTCTCTATCCCATGCAATCAGCAGGGGCGGTATATTGGGAGGTTGTCATTGTGAAAAAAGGAAAGAATGAATACATACAGATAAGGAATACCTTATCAAAAAAAAGCCCGCCTCCTACAAGGGGTTATTACGGCTATATATATGAATTGTCAAATCATCTGAATACTTCTTTTAATTTCTCTGCGCCTGTCCGAGTTTTTTCGGGCGGGCGTATTTTGCGTTTACAGAAGATTTTTTCAAAAACTTTGTCCTCTTTTTGGCAAAGCAAAAAGTCGCCTGTATTATCCCGCGAAAAGGGGAGGTACTACCGCCTTTCGGCAGAAAGGAGGTGAACACCATGACACCTAATCGCAGGGAATTTGAAAAGCAATGTGCGTTTCAAAAGTTCTGTAAATCAGTGCTGCACAACGAAGCGTGCAACGCCCATGAAGAAATTCGTCGGCGCAGAGTTCGGGAGGTTACTTTTTCCAACCTTGCCTTGCATGAGGAACGGCAACTTTATACCGTCGATAAGTATTTTCAAGACGAAGAAGCAGAGCCGTCTTATCAAATGGCAGGAAAAGAAATAACCCCAAAACTGCTACTTGAAGCTATCCGGGCTTTGCCCGAAGAACGGCGCAAAATTATACTGCTGTATTACTTTGAGGGATAGACTGATATAGAAATCGGAAAGCAACTCAATATCTCAATAAGTACGGTACAGTATCGCCGGACAAGCTCCTTTGAGCAGTTAAAAAAATATTTGGAGGAAAACGCTGATGAATGGATTGAATGGTAAACCGACCGAGTACCCGGAAAATGTCCTTGTTCCCTATCCCGTTATTTTGGCGGCGAGCAAAGGCGACCCGGACGCAATGAAGATTGTATTGCAGCATTTCAGCGGCTATATAGCAAGTCTTTCCATGCGGAAGCTCTATGATGAGCGAGGAAATGTTTATTTTGGAGTAGACGAAGAAATACGCGAAAGGCTGCAAGCAAAACTGATGAGGGCAATCCTCACATTTAGGGCTGAATAAACCAACGCGGTATTGGAACGCTTCCCCCTTTTCCGTTCCATATCGCAGAACAGCTCTCTGTTCTTTGACAAAGAAAGCGGCGCAATAGAACGGCGACGCAGTATAAGGCAAATCGGATACGTTCCTTTTGTGCCGAGCCATGCGGTGGGTACGCCATGACCTTTTTCTTAACCGAAAAGCGAGCGAGAAATACCACACCGTAAAGCAGGGATAGCACCCTGCGGGCGATAACGCACAGAATATATAATGATACTTCCTTACAGCCATAGTCCGAGCGTTAGAAGCGTCGCAGGCAATGGGTAGGGCTTCGGCAGACCGCCGGAGGGGTGCAAGTCACATGAGGTTACGCTAATAGCCGTCCGATTAAAGCCTATGTTACACATTAACTTTTGACCCATTAAGAAAGGGGGACGACAAATTGAACAATAACGACGTGCCGATTTGGGAAAAGTACACTCTTACCATAGAAGAAGCGGCAAAATATTTCCGTATCGGAGAAAGCAAGCTGCGGAAACTGGCAGAAGAAAATCCCGTCCCGGACTGGGTAATGATGAACGGAAACCGTATTTAGATTAAGCGGAAGCAGTTTGAAAAAATGATTGATACGGTGGACGCAATCTGATAGTGAAATCGAGCCTTGAATGTGGTACAATGTAGTCAAGCATATCAAGGCTCTTTCCATTATGGAAAGGAGCATAACGATGTCGGAAAAAAGACGGGATAATAAAAATCGTATTCTCCGCACCGGAGAGAGCCAGAGAAAAGACGGAAGATATGCCTACAAATATATAGATACCTTTGGAAAACCGCAGTTTGTGTATTCTTGGAAGTTAGTGCCTACGGACAAACCCCCGGCAGGAAAACGCGACGATATAGCGTTGAGGGAAAAAGAGAAAGAAATCCAAAAAGACCTTGACGACGGTATCGACCATATCGGAAAGAAAATGACGGTCTGCCAGCTCTACGCAAAGCAGATACGTCACCGGGCAAATGTGCGGCATGGTACAAAGCAGGGGCGAAAACAGCTCATGCGGATTTTGCAGGAGGATAAACTTGGAGCCTGCCGGATTGAAAATGTGAAGCTCTCCGACGCAAAGGAATGGGCGTTACGCATGAAAGAAAAAGGTTACGGCTTCAAGACTATCAACAACCACAAGCGTTCCTTAAAGGCTGCCTTTTACACAGCCATACAGGACGATTGTATTCGTAAAAATCCGTTTGACTTCCAGTTGAACACCGTCCTTGAAGATGATACGGAACCAAAGGAACCTCTATCCCCTACGCAGGAAGCGGCTTTTTTGTCCTTTGTGCAGCATGATAAAGTCTATCAGAAATACTACGACGAGATTATCATACTGTTAGGGACTGGACTTCGCATTTCGGAACTCTGCGGATTGCCGGAAGCTGATATTGACTTAGATAAACAGCTTATCCATGTAGACCACCAACTTTTGAAGATTGCAGACGTGGGTTACTATGTGGAAACACCTAAGACGAAAAGCGGCAACCGGGTTATTCCTATGAGTGAAAAAGTGTTGGAAGCATTTCAACGGGTGCTGAATAAACGGAAATATGCACAGCCTGTTATTTTGGAGGGTTACACAAAGTTTCTGTTCCTTAACCGGAATGGCTTGCTAAAAGTGGCAGTCAACTATGAAAGTATGTTCCGAGGACTTGTAAGGAAATACAACAAAACGCAAAAGGTAGCATTGCCAAAGGTAATGACACCGCACACTTTACGCCACACATTCTGCACCACATTAGCAAATGCGGGAATGAACCCCAAAGCACTGCAGTACATCATGGGACATTCCAACATCAATATGACGTTGAACTATTACGCGCATACGACTTCCGAAACGTCGATAACAGAAATGAAGCGGCTGATTGCATAAGTAGCAAACGGAGAATTTACTACTCCACATACTACTTTTGAACACCAAAACATACGGGGATATAAGAAGATTTGAGAATATCTTCCATAACGAAAAATGCCGGAAAAGCCTGTAACAATAGGCTATACCGGCATATAAGAACTTTTGAAAAGATAGTCAAAAATTACTTTGTGATTTAAAGCACATAAAATAAGCATCTATATGAGGAAATATATGAGAAATAAAGATTTTGAACTGCTTGCACCGGCAGGAAACCTTGAGATATTTAAGGGTGTGATAGAAAGCGGCGCCGATGCTGTGTATGTGGGCGGAAGCATGTTTGGAGCCAGGGCATATGCCAATAATTTCACAGAAGAGGAGCTTTTAGAGGCAATTGATTTTGCACATTTACGAGGAGTAAAGGTGTATCTGACGGTCAATACGCTGATTAAAAACAGTGAGTTTTCAAAGCTCTACGACTACCTGCTTGTGTACTACAAAAGAGGGCTTGATGCAGTGATAGTGCAGGATATTGGAGTGGTGAAGGCTATCCATGAGTATTTTCCGTCAATGGAGATACATACGAGTACACAGATGACGGTGACTGGAGCAGACGGAGTGCGTTTTCTTTCACAGTTTGGAGTGACGCGTGTGGTCATGGCAAGGGAGGTTTCTCTTGCCGAGATGAAGCGCATACATGAGGAAACAGGCATGGAGCTTGAAGCCTTTGTGCACGGAGCATTGTGCTATTCGTATTCCGGACAGTGTCTTTTCAGCAGTATTTTAGGTGGTAGAAGCGGAAACAGAGGCCGCTGTGCACAGCCGTGTAGACTGCCGTATACCGTGGAGGGCAAAAAGGATGAATACATTTTAAGCCTTAAGGATATGTGCGGTATAAAGGCACTTGACAAGCTGCATGATGCAGGTGTTTATTCGCTCAAGATTGAGGGACGTATGAAGCAGCTTGAGTATGCATGCGGAGTGGTAAAATACTACAGAAGCTATATCGACAGTATGAAGCCTGTTACCGATGCAGATTATGACAGAATAAAGGCACTTGGAAACCGCTGTGGTTTCACAGACAGGTATTATTTCGACCACAATGGTTCTGATATGGTGACTTATGTGAAGCCTAATTTCGTTTCAAATGCTGCAGAGCCTTCGCCTGAAAAAAGAAAGCTTTCGATAGAGGGAGAGCTTGTTTTAAGAGAGGGC
Source organism: uncultured Agathobacter sp. (assembly GCA_934365945.1). Classification (GTDB taxonomy): domain Bacteria; phylum Bacillota; class Clostridia; order Lachnospirales; family Lachnospiraceae; genus Roseburia. Next base: position 149,679 of record CAKRNE010000002.1, read on the forward strand.
GAGCCGGGAAGCCTCACTGTAAAAAGAGGTGATGTGACATACAAAGCTTCAATAGAACCTGTTAGCGCCGCACTTAAGGCACCGCTTGATAAAAAAGCTGCTATCGACAGGATAAACAAAACCGGTGATACAGACTTTGAGTTTTCACATATTAAAGCTCAAATCGGAGAAAACGTCTTTGTGCCAAACGGAGCACTAAACAAGCTGCGACGTGATGCAATTTCAGGGCTTTGTGACAAGCTGTTGAAAAAGTATTACAGGAATGATGCACGATACGCTGATATGTCAGGACTTACAGCACTTCCTGAGCATGTCGTAAAAAGTGATGTAGCACATGATGAAGCTATAAATGATTACACCACCATATGCTCGTGTATGACACGCGCGCAGCTTGATACACTTATTGGCTATGAATGCTTTGATGTATTTTATCTGGATTTTGACATGTATGATAGGAATACTCTGATACAGCAGTTTTCAGATGATGTGAAATGCCTTACAAAGCGAAATAAGAAGGTGTATCTAATGCTTCCTACGATATTCAGGGCGGATTCATCTGATTATTTTGTATCTATCGCAAAAGAGCTTGATAAGGTAAGCTTTGAGGGCTTTGTGGTGAAAAACTACGAGGAGCTTTATCTGACAGAAAATCTGTTTACAGGGAAAAAAGTTATTTTAGACCACAATATGTATACCTTTAATGATGTTTCAAAGAGTGCTTTTTTTGAGCACGGAGTAAGTGGTGACACAGTGCCGCTTGAACTCAATTCAAGGGAGATTATGCATAGAAACAATATAGGCTCGCAGATGATAGTCTATGGATATTATCCGCTTATGACAACCGCCAATTGTGTGCACAAAAACACAAAGGGCTGTGATAAAAAGCAAAAGCTTATATATTTAAAGGACAGATACAATAAATCCTTTGCAGTTTGTAACAACTGTAAGGAGTGCTATAATACAATATATAATTCACTGCCTACCATGCTCACAAAGAACATAAGTAAGCTTAAGGAGGCAGGTATCAGAAGTTTTAGATACAGCTTTACAATCGAGACTCCAAAGCAGATTAAGGCGGTTATGGATGATAAGGTAGCTGAATATACAAACGGACATTACAAAAGAGGAGTAGAATAACATGGTACATCTGATAGTACAGCTTTCCAAGTATATTATGATAATACTTTTTCTCATATATACTTTTTTATGCTTTCATTTATTCAAGTATCCCGACAAGCCGAAAAAGCAGAGGCATATATATAATCTGCAGAGATTTTATATGTTTCTGATTCATTTAGATGGTTTTTTGGTGCTCTTTGTCACGACAATGGATACAAAGATAATAGGATTTTATATAGCACAGCTTGTGCTTTTTGAATCAATTTATTTGATTTATCATAAGTTTTATAAGAATGCCTCAGAGCTTGTGCTAAACAATATGGTGATGATGCTTTGCATAAGCATGATTATTTTAACAAGAATTTCGTTTGACAAGGCATTAAGGCAGTTTGTTTTTGTACTTGCCGGAACGATATTTGCGTTTTTAATACCGCTTATCATGCAAAAAGGCACGATGTTTCGAAAACTGACATGGACATATGCCGGTGTGGGAATACTTGGTCTTTTGTCAGTGCTTGTGGTAGGAGTGGCGAGCAGAGGAGCAAAGCTTTCTTTGACATTTGGTCCTGTTTCAATTCAGCCATCTGAGTTTGTAAAGATACTTTTTGTGTTTTTTATAGCATCCATGCTGTATAAATCAACTGATTTAAAGCAGCTTGCCATAACAAGCGGCGTATCGGCCGTGTTTGTGCTGATACTTGTTGCATCAAACGACCTCGGTGGAGCACTTTTGTATTTTTTTACATATCTGGTCATGATTTATGTTGCGACAAAAAGGTTTTATATTTTTGCCGGAGGACTCGCGTTTGTGGGGCTTGGAATGTACGCTGGTTATCATCTGTTTTCACATGTGAAGAACAGAATTGTTGCATGGCTTGATCCTCTTTCTGTCATAGACAAGGCCGGCTATCAGGTGTGTCAGTCGCTTTTTGCCATAGGTACAGGCGGACTGTTTGGCTTTGGACTGGGACAGGGACTGCCGAATAAGATACCTATTGTGTCAAAGGACTTTATCATAGCGGCTATCTCAGAGGAGATGGGTGGTATATTTGCTGTCTGCCTCATTATGGTTTGTGTCAGCTGCTTTCTTATGATATTTAATCTTTCCATGCAGATGAAGGATGTATTTTACAAGTATGTAGCGCTTGGGCTTGGCAGTGTATATGCGCTTCAGGTGCTTTTAACTGTCGGCGGCTCAACCAAGTTTATACCGATGACCGGTGTGACGCTGCCGCTTGTGAGCTACGGTGGCAGCTCGCTTCTATCTACGATGATTATTTTTGGAATGATACAGGGCATGTATATTATGCAGGCAGCCCCTGAAAAAAGGAGAAATATAGATGACAAGAGACGAAAGGACCATGAGACAAAAAACAGACAAAAACAGACAGCAGGCGGCAAAAACAGCACGAAGACACAGAAATAGAGAGTATGCGGTTGTTACATATTTTTTCCTTATAGTTTTTGTTGGATTGATAGGTTATTTCTTATATTTCCAGTTTGTAAAAAGCGACGAATTCATCAACAGTCCATACAATTCGCTGCAGGATCTTTTCTCTAAGAACGTGGTGAGAGGCGCGATACAGACTAAGGATGGGCATGTCATTGCACAGACAAAGGTAGGTTCAGATGCGTCTGAGACCAGGGAATACCCTGACGGCAGGATGTTTGCGCATGTGGCGGGCTTTGCCGTAAACGGTAAGGCGGGGCTTGAAAAGCAGGAAAATTTCTCATTGCTTCGCTCGCATGAGTTTTTCCTTGACCAGATAGTAAATGATATAAGCGGCAAGAAAAATACTGGTGACAATGTCATAACCACACTGGATTATGAGGCACAGGCAGCAGCTTATAAGGCACTTGGAGATTACGAGGGTGCTGTTATTGCAATTGAGCCGAAAACAGGAAAGATTGCAGTTATGGTGTCAAAGCCTGATTATGACCCAAATACCATAGCAAGTGACTGGGAGAGCGTAAACGGTGAGGGCAGCACAGCTCTTTACAACAGGGCAACACAGGGACAGTATGCCCCGGGCTCGGTGTTTAAGATTTTTACAGCACTTGAGTATTATAACGAAAATCCGTCTACATACAACGACTATAGCTTTGACTGTGACGGCAGTATCACGGAGGATGGCTTTACAATCCACTGTGCCGGAAATAAATCACACGGACAGGAGGACTTAACAAAGTCGTTTGCAAAGTCATGCAACTCGTCCTTTTCCAATATAGGTCTTTTGGTGGACAACAATAAGCTTAATACCTTGTGTGACGATATGCTTTTCAACAAGGATCTGCCTATAGCCTTTGATTCAAAAAAGAGTAAGTTTGCGCTGGATAACAATGCTACATCAGCCCTGACCATGCAGACTGCGATAGGTCAGGGAAATACGCTTGTTTCACCGCTTCACATGTGCATGATTGCCGGTGCAATCTGCAATGACGGCAATCTGATGAGACCATATCTGGTAGACCATACGGAAAATGCAAGTGGGGCGCTTGTGGAGCAGAATAAACCTGCTTCGTACAAGCAGATTATGTCAAAGGATCAGGCGGCATTTCTTCAGAATCTTATGGCAGCAGTTGTATCCGATGGAACAGGCGCAAAGCTAAGCGACCAAAGCTATGAGGCCTTTGGAAAGACCGGAACTGCCCAGGTATCAGACTCTACAGACCAGACCAATGCCTGGTTTGTGGGTTATGGAAAAAAGGACGGCTACAATGATCTGGCAATAGCAGTGGTTGTGGAGGATTCGGGTGCCGGAAGCACATATGCGGTGCCGGTAGCAAAAAAAGTATTTGATAAATATTTCAATGAATAGGCTTGTTGCACTTTTTTCAGAAGTAGGTTATACTTAAGTGTAATGACAAGCGTTATCGTTCAAATTTTAGTGAAACTGACGGATAGCGTTTAAACCACACTTGGAGGAATGGCAATGATAGAAGCAACGAGCTGTGGCGGTGTGGTAATCTTTCGTGGCAAAATATTACTCTTATACAAGAACTACAGGAACCGGTACGAGGGGTGGGTACTGCCCAAGGGAACAGTGGAGTCTGATGAAGAGTACAAGGACACTGCAATCCGTGAAGTGAAAGAGGAGACCGGTGCCAGTGCAACGATAATCCAATACGTGGGTAAAAGCCACTATTCTTTTACCGTGCCACATGATACAGTGGAAAAGGATGTACACTGGTATCTTATGATGGGCGAAAGTTATTATAGTAAACCGCAAAGAGAAGAGTATTTCATGGATTCAGGGTTTTACAAGTATCATGAGGCGTATCATCTGCTCAAGTTTGCAAATGAGAAGCAGATACTTGAGAAGGCTTACAATGAGTATCTGGATTTAAAGAAAAGTAACTTATGGGGGACACACAAGTATTATTAGTATTATTAAAAAGCAGTTTAAAAAACTGCTTTTTGAGGTTTTAGAATGAAATGGTATGAGGATTTATTTGTAGGAGAGTCTGTTACCGGAAAGATAAAAAAAATCAAGTGGAAGATAGAGCATAATGCCGGCATGCTTCACACATACATCATCACGTTTCCGTCTAATGAGGAAAACCTTTTGGATATCATTCCGACAAGAGAATTGCTGCAAAAGGGATATCCTAAGAAGAATCTGCACATAATCGCAGTAGCGGGCAATTATGATGAGGCACTTTTGCTGGCCTGCGATATCGTTAAGGAGACGTACGAAAATACAGGTAAAACTGATGTAAAGAGCTATTTAAAGAGCAGACGGAGGAATTAGATACATGATATTTACGATTTTAAAGGTCATAGGCATCATACTCCTTGTAGTGCTTGCTCTTATACTTGCAGTGGTGCTTTGCGTATTGTTTGTGCCGGTTAAGTACAGGGCTGTCGGGAGCTTTGACAATACAGACATAAGAGTAAAGGCGCATGTGTCATGGCTTCTTCATTTGTTTGCGCTGCATATAGAGTATGCACGGGAGGCTGACGGATATATAAGGCTTATCTTTGTGAAGAAGAAGCTGTTTGAGGATTCTGACTCTGATTATGAAGATTATGAAGATGAATCTGAGTATGAAGATTATGAAGCTGAATCTGATTATGAAAATGATGAATATGATGAAAAGCCCGCTGAGTTTGATTCAGGGGCTGATAATTATGAAACTTTGTATATTGACTCAATGGATAATGATGCCAAAGCAGAAGATAAAGGCTGTGAAAACACCGGAAATAAGCCTGAAATACCGGCAGATGAGTCAGAACATATCACAGATGGACAGACAGAGAATGAAAGCACAGCACAGACTCATCAAAAAACGTATAAAAAGCGAAACAAAAAGTTACACAAAAAGTCACATAAAAAGCAATTTAAAGACAAGTCAGATAAAATAAAAAACGGTATAGAAAAGCTTAAAAGAGAATGCGGCGATGAGAGAAACAAAGCAGCTTTTTCACATCTGAAAAAAGAGCTTTTTATCATTCTTAAAAGAATATGCCCAAGGAGGCTTAAGCTTACAATGGTTTATTCAACCGGCTCGCCGGATACAACAGGCATTTCATTAGGTATTTTAGCATGCTTTCCTGTCGGCTATACAAACAGATGGCAGATTACTCCTGATTTCGAGAGTGAAAAGCCGTATGCAAAGGGCAGCTTTGATATAAAGGGGCATGTGATAGTAATAAGTATTTTAGCGGCAACACTTAGAATTTTATTTGATAAAAACTGCCGCAGATTATATAATAGGATAAGCAGATAGGAGGAAGATATTATGGCAGATAATAGTTTCAACAACACAGTGGAGTCACTTTTCAAGGGGATGGACAGCTTTATCACTACAAAGACAGTAGTCGGTGATGCGATTCATATAGGGGATACAATCATACTTCCGCTTGTGGATGTGTCGTTTGGAGTGGCGGCAGGAGCATTTTCGGCAGAAAAGAAAAATAACGGAGCCGGTGGTATGGGCGGAAAGATTCAGCCTAGTGCAGTGCTCGTTATCCAGAATGGACAGACAAAGCTTGTCAATGTAAAGAATCAGGATGGTATGACAAAGATACTTGATATGGTGCCGGACATTGTAAGCCGCTTCTCAAAGGGGAAAAATGATGACCTTAATCTCGACGATGTAAAGGTAGACGAGGCAGAGGACGACAAGCAGGATTAATTTCATATATGTGAGCAAATAAAAAGGACATCCAAACGGATGTCCTTTAAAATTCAAAAGATTCAAAAATAAAGACTAAGCTCTCTCAACTTTGCCAGATCTTAAACATGAAGTACATACATATAACTTCTGTGGAACTCCATTGACCTTGCAAGAAACCTTCTTAATGTTTGACTTCCAAACATGATTTGATCTTCTATGAGAATGGCTGACATTATTTCCATAATGAACACCTTTTTCACAAATTGCACATTTTGCCATGATATTGCACCTCCTTGCATTTCACTAAGCTTACCATACTCTTAAGCTCACAACAAATGTATTCTATCAGATTAAAATAAAGAATGCAAGGATAAAATATAAAAATATTTGCTTTTTGTGAAAAAAAAGGTATAATAACATTAGCTACGTCACAATATGATGGAGGTATATATTATGAAGGGACAGATGGATACCCAATATGGACAAATTTTAATTGATACAGATGTTATTGCAACCTATGCAGGCTCTGTAGCTGTAGAGTGCTTTGGAATAGTAGGCATGGCAGCGGTCAACATGAAGGATGGTCTTGTAAAGCTTTTAAAGAGAGATTACCTGAACCATGGAATAAATGTAAAGGTAGATGAGAACAACGAAATTACCATTGATTTTCATGTAATAGTAGCGTATGGTATTTCAATCGGCACTGTTTCGGACAATCTTATCGAGACGGTCAAGTACAAGGTTGAGTCATTTACAGGAATGAAAATTGCAAAAATCAATATTTACGTTGAGGGCGTAAGGGTAATTGATTAAGGAGGACTACAAAAAGTGGAGATCACAAGCATTAATTCAAAGCTCCTTGCAAGGATGTTTCTTGCGGGAGCCAAGAATCTTGATTCAAAAAAGGACTGGATAAATGAGCTGAATGTATTCCCGGTACCGGATGGTGATACCGGAACAAATATGACAATGACAATTATGTCTGCGGCCAAGGAGGTCAGCTCGCTTACAGATCCTAGCATGGCAGAGCTTGCAAAGGCTATTTCATCAGGCTCTTTAAGAGGTGCCAGAGGAAACTCGGGTGTTATCTTATCACAGCTTTTCAGAGGCTTCTGCAAGGTTATAAAGGAATACGATGAGATAGATGTCACTATTCTTTGCGAGGCATGCCAAAAAGCAGTTGAGACAGCTTACAAGGCAGTTATGAAGCCAAAGGAGGGAACTATCCTCACAGTGGCAAAGGGCGCAGCAGAAAAGGCTCTTGAGCTGTCAGACGATACAGAGGATGTTGTCACATTTGTCGAAGAGGTTATAAAGCAGGCTGAGTATGTGCTCGACCAGACACCGGAGATGCTTCCTGTATTAAAGCAGGCAGGCGTTGTGGATTCGGGCGGACAGGGACTTGTTCAGGTATTAAAGGGAGCATATGATGCCCTTATCGGCAAGGAGATTGACTATACAATCGAGGGCGCACCTGCAGGAGCAGCACCTGCAAAGATTTCAGCAGAGACTGAGGCAGAGATTAAGTTTGGTTACTGCACAGAGTTTATTATTGTACTCAATGCGCCAATGTCAGACAATGAGGAGCACGCATACAAGGCATTCCTCGAGTCAATCGGTGACTCTATAGTCGTTGTAGCTGACGATGAGATCGTAAAGACTCACGTACATACAAACGACCCGGGACTTGCACTGCAGAAGGCACTTACCTTCGGTTCACTCAGCAAGATAAAGATCGACAATATGCGTGAGGAGCATCAGGAAAAGCTCATAAAGGATTCGCAGAAGCTTGCAGCACAGCAGAAGGCTGAGGAAGAGGCTTATGAAGCTGCTCAGGCTGAAGAAAAGACAAATAACATGCCTGCAAAGGAAATGGGCTTTGTATCTGTTTCAATCGGAGAGGGCATGAATGAGGTGTTTAGAGGCCTTGGAGTGGACTATCTCATAGAGGGTGGACAGACCATGAACCCTAGCACGGAGGATATGCTCAATGCTATCGAGCATGTAAATGCAAAGACAGTATTTATCCTGCCAAACAATAAGAACATCATCATGGCTGCAAACCAGGCAGTAGACCTTGTTGAGGATAAGCAGATTATTGTTATCCCTACAAAGACCATACCACAGGGTATCACAGCTCTTGTAAATTATATCCCTGACCACAGTGCCGAGGAGAATAAAGAGCAGATGATGGCTGAGATAGAAAATGTCAAGACAGGACAGGTGACATATGCAGTCCGTGATACTGAGATTGACGGAAAGACTATCAAGCAGAACGATTTCATGGGAATCGGAGACAAGAGCATCCTTTCTGTTGGAACAGACTTAAAGGCTACCACACTTGAGATGGTAGATGCCATGGTAGATGAGGATTCTGCGATTGTCAGCATCTATTTCGGAAGTGATTCTGATGAGGACTCAGCTAATGAGCTTGCAGCAGCAATCGAAGAGAAATACCCTGATGTAGAGGTTGAGGTCAACGATGGCGGACAGCCAATCTACTATTATGTTATTTCTGTAGAGTAAAGCATTTTTATTTAAAGATAAATGACATCTATTTAGGAGCAAATATGGATATAGCTTCACCGATTACCGCAGTTAAGGGCATCGGGGAAAAAACACAAAAAGCATTTGCTAAAATGGGAGTATACACCGTTGGTGATATACTCCTTCATTTTCCCCGGGATTATGTAAAGTTTCCGGAAATAACGGATATTGATGAACTGAATAATGTAAACGAGAGCAGCACCTATGCCATCCATGCTGTGATTAAAAAGGCGCCTGTAGTGAAAAATACAGCGAGAATGCAGATTACACTGCAGGATATCGGTTCGCCCGGGCATATGATACAGCTTGTATGGTACCGCATGCCTTACCTTAAGGCGCAGCTTGTGCAGGGAAGGCATCTTATATTTTACGGACATATTAAGCCAAAGGGTGGCAGATATGTGATGGAGCAGCCTGTGGTGTATGAGGTGCAAAAGTACGAGGCTATACGCGATACACTGCAGCCTGTGTATTCCGTGACAAGCGGTGTGACAAACAATCTGATAGTGAAGACGATAAAGGATACTCTGTCACATGATACACTGCTGTCAGATTATCTGCCTAAGGATATAAGGCACAGATACGGCTTTTGCGAGTATAATTATGCCATGAAGCAGATACATTTCCCTGATGACTTTGACGCTCTTGTGGAGGCAAGAAGACGGCTTGTTTTTGATGAGTTTTTTCTCTTTATCATGGGCATGCGGTATCAGAATAAAAAGCAGCAGAAGGACAAAAATGAGTTTGAGTTTACGGATGATGCTTTTATAGACGGATTGATTGAGAAGCTTCCGTATGAGCTGACAGGCGCGCAGAAGAAGACAATAGATGAGATAAAGCAGGATATGCAAAGTCCTTATGTGATGCAGAGGCTTATTCAGGGCGATGTAGGCTCTGGAAAGACGATTGTTGCTTTTCTTCTTATGGCGTGGGCGTCAAAATGTGGCTATCAGTCTGCCATTATGGCTCCGACAGAGGTGCTTGCAAACCAGCATTATGAGACGTTTTGCTCACTTGTCAGTCAGTTTGGGCTTGACAGTCCTGTTGTGCTTCTTACAGGCTCTATGACGGCAAAGCAGAAAAGAGAAGCCTATGCGCGCCTTGAAAATGAGAAAAATGCACTTATTATAGGCACTCATGCGCTCATACAGGAGAAAGCGGATTTTTCCAATCTGTCGCTTGTCATCACAGATGAGCAGCACAGATTTGGTGTGAAGCAGAGAGAGAGCTTTTCCGATAAGGGGAAGAAGCCGCATATTCTTGTGATGAGTGCCACTCCGATACCACGTACGCTTGCTATAATCATATACGGTGATATGGATATCTCTGTCATAAATGAGGTGCCTGCAAAGAGGCTTCACATCAAGAATTGTGTGGTTGGCACGGCATTCAGGCCAAAGGCCTACAGCTTTATTGCTGAGCAGGTGAGAGCCGGCCATCAGGCGTATGTTATATGTCCGCTTGTGGAGGAAACCGAAAACTCGGAAGGGGAAAATGTCACAGACTATGCAAATGTGCTTAAAGCGGCGCTGCCAAAGGATATCAAGGTAGATATGCTTAACGGCAGGATGAAGAGCAAGGCGAAGGATGAGGTGATGCAGCGCTTTGCAAATAACGAGTCGCAGGTGCTGGTGTCCACAACTGTAGTGGAGGTTGGTGTAAATGTGCCTAATGCAACCGTCATGATGATAGAAAACGCGGACAGGTTTGGACTGGCACAGCTTCACCAGCTAAGAGGCCGTGTGGGCAGGGGAGATGCACAGTCATATTGTATTTTCATCAATTCGTCAAATTCAAAGAAGTCGAAAAAGCGTCTGGAGATACTGAATAAATCAAATGATGGCTTTTATATAGCAAGTGAGGATTTAAAGCTCAGAGGTCCCGGGGATTTCTTTGGAATCAGGCAGAGTGGAGACCTTGCGTTTGCACTTGCGGATGTGTATCAGGACAGCGATGTGCTAAAGGAAGCATCTGAGATGGTGGATGAGGTGCTTGAAGCAGACCCGGCACTTTGTACACCGGAAAACAGAATACTTAAAAAGAAAATGGATGAATTTGCAAAAGAACAATTGAAGCGGATGAATCTGTGATGAGCTTAAATGGTTAAAATAAAAGCTGATATAGCATGCAGGATTATGCATGTGTATATCAGCTTTTGTTTTGATAAGCCTACTCAATCTGCCTGATATCGGATATATCAGGGTGAATCGTGAGAGAGTAGTTTGTGTAATACACGACAAAGCCCGCTGCGGCCCCGTTTGGCTTTTTGACATTTTTCTTTTGCAGGTAGTCAATCTCGACCTTGTCGGCATTTTTGCCCTTTGAGTAGTAGCCCGCGAGCTTGCCGGCCTCCTCAAAGGTTCTATCGGGCAGCTCTTTATTTTCGGCCTTAACGATGACATGTGAGCCCGGCATGCCCTTGGCATGGAACCACCAGTCGTTTCCTGTTGCAAGCTTGAAGGTGAGCTCGTCATTCTGGTAGTTGTTTTTGCCGACGTACATATCAAAGCCGTCGGATGAGACATAGTGGAAGGGTTTGCTCTTTACCTTCTGTTTCTTTGCGTTCTTTCCCTTTTTGATAAAACCGTATTCTATCAGCTCATCCTTTATCTGGACGAGGTCATCAGCGCTTAATGCGATATCCAGCGAATTCTGGATGGACTCGAGGTGGTCTATCTGCCCCTTTGTCTCAATAATCAGCTCGTTCAATGCCTCGGCGGTACGCTTCATCTTTCCGTATTTGTCAAAGTATTTCTGTGCGTTTTCGGCAGGTGTTTTTGTGTTGTCGATAGGGATTTTGATGATTTTGTTGTCATCATAATAGTTTGCAGCCTCAAGAAACTTATCATCCGGCGTAAGTCCGTAGCCGAATGCGTTGATAAGCTCACCGTATACCTTATACTTTTCACGTTTTTCGGAGTCCTTAAGCTGTTTCATCTGCAGGGAGTATTTTTTCTGGTTTCGCTCCAAAAGTGTATTTACGTGTTTTCTTAAGTCGGCTGACTTCTGGCGTATACGGGTGTAGGTGTTTCTCTCAGAGTAGTAAAGCTCTAAAACCTCTGATATAGAGTCGTATTTTGTGACCGATAGATCGCCATACTGAGTCAGCTCTATCGAAGCAAATTCCTTTGGCTCATTTCCATCGCGCACGATATTAGGAGTAAAACGATTACTTTTTATATCATCCATCATCCATGTGAAGTTACTTCCCAGGTGCAAAAGCTCATCATGTGAGTAGGCTGCTACAGGGGAGTCTGCGTCAAGGCATGCCCTGTGAGCCAGCTCATTTGCCACAAGGGGGCTGATGCCGGAAAAGGATGAGTAGATAGCCTTTGAAACACTAAGCGGCTTTGCAGATATAATATCTACAAACTGCTTCGAATCTACAGTCAGAGGATTATATTTATCCTCCTGTGTAGCGGGAATGGTGTAGGCTCTGCCCGGAAGCACCTCACGCACCGAGCTTACGGATGCGGGAATACGCTTGGCGCTGTCTATTATCGTACCATCGGAATCGGTAAAGATGATGTTTGAATATTTGCCCATCAGCTCTATAATAAGCACCTTGTGGCATAAATCGCCCATCTCGTTTAAGTGTTCGATTTCAAAGTTTATGATACGCTCCATGCCAGGTTGGTAAATTTTTGTGATACGTCCGTTTGCTATATGTTTTCTTAAAACCATGCAAAAGGTTGGGGCGGTGAGAGGGCTTACCTTATTTGTGGGTGTCAGGTAGATGAATGGAAGAGATGCGCTTGCAGACATCGAAAGCCTGAACGAACCGTTTGAGCCCTTTAAGGTAAGAAGCAGCTCATCAGCCTCAGGTTCTGCGATTTTACTGATTTTTGAGTTTAGTATCGTGCTGTTTAGCTCGGCAACTATATTTGAAATGACTATTCCGTCTAAAGCCATGATGGTCCTCCTTATTTCCGGTAAATATTCTGAATCTTCAAAAACAAAAGCTATTAAAAGCTATTGTACATATGAATATTTATATTATAATATATTTGACGAAAATCTCAAGGAGTTATATAATAAACTCATCTATGCATATGCGAAAGGAAAAATTATGATTAAAAGTATGACCGGCTTTGGCAGATACGAGTACGCAGATGCAAGCCGTAAGATTACAGTCGAGGTGAAATCTGTAAATCACAGATATCTGGATGTAAATATCAAGATGCCTAAAAAGCTCAATTTCTTTGAGAGTGCGATAAGGACACTGCTCAAGGAGTACATAGAGCGTGGCAAGGTCGATATTTATATCACATATGAGGATTTTACGGAGAATAATTTCTCTTTGCAGTACAATAAGGCACTTGCAGGAGAATATCTGAAGTATCTGAATCAGATGTCAGAGGAATTCGGACTGGAGAATGATATAAGGGTAAGCACACTGTCGAGATATCCGGAGGTATTTGTGATGGAGGAGCAGCCTGTAGATGAGGATGAGCTGTGGAGCAGTCTTGAGAAGGCTCTTCGCGGTGCGTTTGAGCCATTTGTCGAAAGTCGTGTGCGCGAGGGAGAAAATCTTAAAAAAGACCTTTGCGAAAAGCTCGATAATATGGTATCATATGTTGATTTCATTGAGGAGCGTTCGCCACAGATAATTGCAGAATACCGTGCGCGTCTTGAGGAAAAGCTGAGGGAGCTTCTTGCAGACAATCAGCTGGATGACTCAAGAATAGCCCAGGAGGTCACTATATTTGCTGACAAGATCTGTGTGGATGAGGAGACGGTCAGACTCAAAAGCCATATCCTTTCCGTGAAGGATTCGCTTAATGCCGGTGGCAGCGTGGGAAGAAAGCTCGATTTCCTGGCACAGGAGATGAATCGTGAGGCGAACACCATCCTTTCAAAGTCCAATGATCTTAAGATCTCTGACACAGGCATCAGCCTTAAGACTGATATAGAAAAGGTCAGGGAGCAGATTCAAAATATTGAGTAAGTTTAGGAGATTGTGATGAGTAACACAGGAAAATTAGTTGTTTTTTCAGGCTTTTCGGGTTCCGGAAAGGGTACTATCATGAAGGAGCTTATGGCAAAGCACGGTGAGGATTATGCACTGAGCGTATCAGCCACGACCAGAGACCCAAGGCCGGGTGAGGAGCATGGCAGAGAGTATTTCTTTATCTCAGAGGAAGAATTTGAACAGATGATAAAGGCAGATGGACTGCTTGAGTATGCCAGGTATGTAGATCATTACTACGGCACACCAAAGTCATATGTCAATGAGCAGCTTAATGCCGGAAAGAATGTGATACTGGAGATAGAAATCCAGGGAGCTTTAAAGATAAAGGAGCAGTTTCCTGATACGGTGCTTATGTTTGTGTCAGCACCGAGTGCAGATGAGCTTAAGGACAGGCTCGTCGGAAGAGGCACCGAGACAAAAGAGGTCTGTGCACAGAGGCTTTCAAGAGCATATGAGGAGTCTTTGGGCATAGAAAAATATGATTATTTAGTGATAAATGATAAGCTTGACGATTGTGTAAAGCTCGTGAATGATATAATCCACAGCTCAGATGACACGAAAAAGAATCAGGATTATCTGGTATCATCAAATATAGATTTTATAAATAAAATGAGAAAAGAGCTTTTAAGCTTTTCGAAAGGAGATAAATAATATGATACATCCATCGTATGTAGAGTTAATGAAGGTAGTAAACAACAATGTAGAGATAGGTGAGGAGCCGGTAGTAAACAGCCGTTATTCTATCGTTATCGCAGCAGCAAAGCGTGCACGTCAGATTATTGACGGTGCAGAACCGCTTATCGCACGTCCTAAATGCAATAAGCCTTTATCTATTGCTGTTGAGGAGCTGTACACAGGCGCTGTCAGAATTGTCTCAGATGATGAGGATTTAAACGAAGGCGAAGAGGCTTAATCTAAAAGGGAAAGGCTGTTTTGTCTTTCCCTTTTAATTGTAATTACTTACATTTGAGAGGTACTATGAAATTATTATTTATTTCGCTTGGATGCGATAAAAACCTTGTGGATTCAGAGTATATGATAGGCATGCTTGCAAATGACGGCATTGAGATGACCGATGATGAGACGCAGGCTGATATCATTATCGTAAACAGCTGCTGCTTCATAGGCGATGCAAAGGAGGAGAGCATCAATACTATTCTCGAGATGGCTCAGTACAAGGAGACCGGCAAATGCAAATCGCTTATTGTGACAGGCTGTCTGGCACAAAGATACAAGGATGAGATTTTTAAGGAAATCCCCGAGGTTGATGCCATACTTGGCACCAATTCGTATGATACTATAGTTGAAGCTGTCCATGAGACACTTGAAAAACACAGATACAGCAATCTGCACACCTTAGAGGGGCTTCCGAGCATAAAGACAAAGCGTATTGTCACCACAGGAGGGCATTTCGCTTACCTTAAGATAGCAGAGGGATGCAATAAAAACTGTACCTACTGTGTCATCCCTTCTGTCAGAGGCCGTTACAGAAGCGTGCCGATGGAGGATTTGATTGAACAGGCAAAGAGCCTTGTGGAGCAGGGGGCAAAGGAGCTTATACTTGTTGCCCAGGAGACCACACTTTACGGAGTGGATTTGTATGGTGAGAAGTCTCTCCATAAGCTGTTGGATGAGCTCAACAAGATAAGCGGGCTGTTCTGGATAAGGATTATGTACTGCTATCCTGAGGAGATATATGATGAGCTTATAGAGTCCATGATAAAGGACGAGAAGGTATGCCATTACCTTGATATGCCAATCCAGCACTGCAATGACGATATTTTAAGGCGTATGGGCAGAAAAACAACAAAGGCTGAGCTTACACAGCGCATCAGAATGCTGCGTGAGAGGATACCTGATATCACATTAAGGACCACACTTATATGTGGATTCCCGGGGGAGACGCAGGATAATCACGAGGAGCTTATGCAGTTTGTAAATGATATGGAGTTTGACCGTCTGGGAGCCTTTACGTATTCCCCGGAGGAGGGCACAAAGGCAGCTGCAATGCCTGACCAGATAGATGAGGATACAAAGGCCGACTGGCAGGCTGATGTCATGGAGCTTGAGGAAGAGGTCATTTTTGATAAAAATGAGACACTAAAGGGTAAAGAATTATATGTTTTCATAGAGGGCAAGGTGGCTGATGAAAATGCTTATATCGGCCGTACATACAGAGATGCACCGAATGTTGACGGATATATATTCATCAACACTGATGAGACGCTCATGACCGGCGATATATGCAGGGTTGTGGTAACCGGTGCGTATGAATATGATTTGATAGGAGAACTTGTAAAATGAATTTACCAAACAAACTTACAATCTTAAGAGTGATACTTATTCCGTTTTTTGTATTTTTCCTTATTTCACCGTTTTTTGACGGATACGGAAATTATATAGCACTTGCGATCTTTATCGTTGCAAGTCTGACCGATATGGCTGACGGAAAAATTGCAAGAAAATACAATCTTGTCACAAATTTCGGAAAGTTTATGGATCCGCTTGCAGACAAGCTGCTTGTATGCTCTGCGATGATATGCCTTGTTGATTTAAAGCTCATCCCTGTATGGGTTGTGCTTATTATCATTGCAAGAGAGTTTATCATAAGTGGTTTCAGACTCGTTGCATCAGACAATGGAGTTGTCATTGCGGCAAGCTACTGGGGCAAGTTTAAGACAACCTTCCAAATGCTTATGGTTATTGTTATTATTTTTAATATCAATCTACAGCTTGGCTGGTTGAATATCCTTGGAACAATCCTCATTTATGTGTCACTTGTGCTCACAGTTGTTTCACTTATTGACTATATCGCAAAGAATAAGGACGTCTTAAAGGACCAGAAATAGAATATAACAGGGAGAAAAGTATGAGAATAATAGCAGGAACGGCGAGAAGCCTCCCTCTAAAGACTATCGAGGGAAAAGATACAAGACCGACTACTGACAAGACGAAGGAGACTCTTTTTAATGTCATGCAGTTTGATGTTCCCGGAGCATATTTTTTAGATCTGTTTGCCGGAAGCGGACAGATAGGACTTGAAGCGTTAAGCCGCGGTGCAGCCTATGCTGTATTTGTGGAGAATTCAAGAAAAGCAGCTTCATGCATCGAGGACAATATCCATTTTACAAAGTTTGATAAGGTCTCAAGGCTTATGATGACGGACGCTGTTACGGCAGTACGTACTCTTGAGGGCAAATACAAATTCGATATCATCTTTATGGATCCGCCGTACAATAAGGAGCTTGAAAAGGAAGTGCTTATTGCACTATCTGACAGCGATATCCTTAAGGATGACACACTTATCGTAGTTGAGGCTTCAAACGATACTGATTTTGATTATCTCACAGAGCTTGGCTATGAGATAGTCAAAGAAAAAATATACAAGACAAACAAGCATGTTTTTATAAAACGTGCATAGGAGATACAATATGAAGGTAGGAATTTATCCGGGAAGCTTTGATCCGGTGACATTTGGACACCTCGATATAATAGAGCGTTCAGCCAAAATAGTGGACGAGCTGGTTGTTGGAGTGCTCAACAATAGTGCAAAAAACTCGTTGTTTTCTTTGGAAGAACGTGTTAGTATGATAAAGGAAATGACAGCACACATACCAAACGTGAGGGTAGGGTGCTTCGAAGGACTTTTAGTTGACTACATGAAGGAAATCAATGCGACAATCATAATAAGAGGATTGCGTGCAGTGACAGATTTTGAGTATGAGCTGCAGATTGCGCAGGCTAACGGAGTGCAGAATCCGGAAATAGAGACGGTTTTTCTCACTTCAAGCCTTAATTATTCATATTTAAGCTCTACAATTGTCAAGGAATTTGCATCATACGGAGGGGATATATCAAAGTTCGTACCTGAACAGTTCATTGATAGAATTTATGCTAAATACAATATTACCAGGTAAGGAGACAGTATTTCATGAGCAGTAAAATGGAACAGATTATAGAAGAAATCGAAGATTATATTGATGGCTGTAAGCCGTCACCTATTTCAAGAAACAAGATCCTTGTCAATCGTGAACAGTTAGAGGAACTGCTTTCTGAGCTTCGTACAAAGACCCCTGAGGAGGTCAAGAGATACCAGAAAATTATCAGCAATAAAGAGGCTATTCTTGCAGATGCACAGGCAAAGGCAGACCAGATAATCGCGCAGGCACAGATTCAGACAAATGAGCTTGTCAGCGAGCATCAGATTATGCAGCAGGCATATGAGCAGGCCAATGAAGTGGTATCAATTGCCACAAAGCAGGCGCAGGAGATTCTCGATAATGCCACAAACGAGGCCAATAACCTCAGAATGAGTGCCATGGCATATACAGACAGCCAGCTTAAGAGCATTGAGGATATACTTACGGGATCGATTAAGGCATCAAAGACAAATTATGAGAGCCTGATTAATTCATTACAGCATTTTGAGGATGTTGTCGCATCAAACAGGGCAGAGCTTTTCCCACCTGAAGAGGATAAGGCCACAGAGCCTGAGGCAGAGGCCAATGAACCTTTGACACAGGAAACATATGAGACTAAGGAAGCCGAAGAGAATACTGACTCTGATATTGAGATTACAAATATTTCAGGCTCTGATTCAGATGAGGATACGAAATAGCATAATAAATATCAGGCATGAAAGCAGGCTCATTATGGATTTGAGTAATATATATTTTTTCAGGTTATAGTGTTGGCCCTGGAAAATTGATTTTGTCTGAACAATGCATGACATACCGCCAAATGACAACAGAAAGATACATAGCAATATTGACAGAGTATGCGGTAATGGCAGTTCGCAGATTATATTTATACCGTTTGTTGCCTCTAAAATAGAGCTCATTATGTCGATAAATACGGGCTTTTGAATAATAGCTTTATCTGCTATGATCTGTGGCATGCGTGCGATTATAGAGAATAATACAATATATCCACAGAGTTTTATGAGGGTTTCAAATCCTTTCATTATTCCGGCATCAACGATTTGCATGTTAAGCTTAAATCCTTGAGCCGGAATTTTTTGTGTGAGACAATCTGTATTGCTTAAATTATGCGATTGGAAATCGGAACCGTTTTTTGTGAGTGAAAGCATGATTAATACACCAATTACAGAAGGCAGGTAGAGTGATACGAGATAAATACTGTAGCGGTTATGTATGCCTAACTGCTCTGAAAAGGCATATGTTATGATAAAAGGCAGGCTGAAGTGATTGGACAGGGCACTTAATGTTTCTACGTGTTTTTTGTCTATATACCCAATAGAGTAAAAATCGGCTGTAAGCTTTGCACCTATAGGAAATCCGAAAATGATGCCTATAAGGTATGTAAGCAGCAGGATATATTTATTAGGAACAGACTGCAGCACATTTGTAGATATAATCAGATTAGACAAAATCGTAAATATAAAAAGAAGCGGAAATATCTGGTTGAACCATAGCAGGACACCGGCTTTGGCGCACGCACTCACCTGTGCGGGAAATGATATGTAATAAAAGCAAAACAACAGGATAAAACCTGTAAAGATATATTTTTTTGACCTATTTTTATTCATATAACAATATATTCGCAAAGTTATGAAAATATGAACAAGGAGCGATGTCAAAATGAAAGATGCCAGAGATGATTTATTAGTAAAAATAAAAGATAACAGATTTAAAGATATAGATTTGCAATTGGAATTATGCGACAGATTATATGATTTAGCAAGTGGTAATGGTAACAAAAAGGTTATGGGAGAGGCTTTGTTTTATAAGGGAGAGGCTTTAGTCATGACTGAACCGGATAAGGCGGAGAAATATATCCATTCATGTATCCGGCTATTGGAGGATACAGACTATGAACTGATAGCCAGAGCTTACAATATACTTGGAATTATAACAGATAACAGAGACGATCTTTCAAATTCTCTTGATTTTTATCTTAAATGCTTTCAGATATGTGAGGAACATAATTTAAATCATGTTAAGGGATTGTGTGCCTGCAACATAGGTGTTATATTTCAAATGCTTGAATTATATGAAAAATCGAGTGGGTATTTTAAATCGGCATTAGAATGTTTTAAAAAGGCCGATGAATCAGAAGACACTTATATGAATATAGTCACTGTAAATCTCAATCTTTTTATTGATTATTTTAACATGAGAGATCTGGAAAACATGAAAGAGTGTTTTGAGTATATTGTGGTAAACAGGAAATACCTTGAGACACAGTTTTCGGTTGAGCTTTTCAAGGCTGAGATGATGTATATAGCGGGAAATACTGATAAATTGGACGAGACACTTGAAAAGGCTGTTGAAGAATCAAAGGAACAGCAGCTTGTCATGGAGTTCCTCGACAGTTATGTTCTGTTATGTGATTTCTTGTATAAATTAAAAAAATACGATATTCTCCTGGAAGAGCTTGATCTCATTGAAAATCAGATGACAGATTCGTCTTTTCCTCGTATCAGAATTAAGCTGATTAAATATAGGCTTACGTGTATTGGTGAGAAGGCGGATTTTGATGAATATAAAAAATGGACAAAAGAGTATATAAAAACATACGAATTAATTACCTATAATTATCATCAGTCAATTGTCAATTCAATCCAACTGCGGATGTATATTGAGGTACTCAAGGATTCAGAACAGGTTTATGAGAATATGGCTATGACAGATGGTCTTACAAAATTATATAACAGGTATGGTCTTAAAAAAAGTGCAAAGAGAATGATTGATGAGGCATCCGAAAAAGGTCAGATGATAGGTGTTGCTATTATTGATATTGATTATTTTAAACAGGTTAATGATTATTACGGCCATTCATATGGAGATGAATGTCTTAAGTCGGTTGCCGGAATTTTAAGAAAGTGTTGTCCTTTAAAGCCTGATGAACAGACCCCAAAAATGATTCTTTCGAGATATGGTGGAGATGAATTTGTTGTTATTATACAGGATGTCAGACCAAATGATATGGAAGAGTATTCATCCAATGTAAAAAAAGCGGTCATTGAAAAAAATATGCAGTCTGAAAAGTCTCCTGTGGCAGATATTGTTACTCTTTCACAGGGAATGGTATGCAGACAGGTACGAAAAGAGGATGAATTAGAAATTCTCATAAATGAAGCCGACAAAATTTTGTATGATGTAAAAGAAAATGGCAGAAATGGATATAAAATAAAAACAATATGATTCGATTAGATAAATTTTTATCAGAGATGGGGCTTGGCACACGCTCTGAGGTGAAAAAGCTTATAAAGACAGGGCAGATAGCAATAAATGGCACGGTAGCAGTAAAGCCTGAGACAAAGATAGATACTGATGCCGACGAGGTGTCGGTTAACGGCAGAATAGTTAAGTATCAAAAGTATGAGTATTATCTGTTCAATAAGCCATCAGGCTGTGTTTCTGCGACAAAGGACAATGTGCACAAGACAGTCATGGACTATATCACGGATGCTGTGCACGATGATTTGTTTCCTGTAGGAAGGCTTGATATAGACACGGAAGGGCTTTTACTCATCACAAATGATGGCGCGCTTTCACATGAGCTCTTAAGCCCTTCAAAGCATGTGGCAAAGACTTACTTTGCACGTATTGATGGTGAAGTGACACAGGATGATATCATAAGCTTTAAAGAGGGCATCGATATAGGTGAGGAAAGGCTTACAAAGCCTGCAGAGCTTGTCATTAAAAAAAGCGGCAGTGTATCCGAGATTGAGCTTACGATAACAGAGGGAAAATTCCATCAGGTCAAGCGGATGTTTGAGGCGCTTGGCAAGAGGGTAATCTACCTAAAGAGAATATCCATGGGACCGCTCAAGCTGCCTGATGACCTTAAAACAGGGGATTACAGAGCTTTGACACAGGCTGAAACAGCTGCGCTTATGCAGATAAATTGTGGCAAATAAATTTTTAATTATGAGGTATGATATGAGTAATGGTTTTTTACCGATTTCAAAACAGGATATGATAGATCAGGGCATTGAGCAGCTTGATTTTGTGTATGTCTGCGGAGATGCATATGTGGATCATCCGTCCTTTGGACATGCAATAATTGCAAGACTGCTGCAGGCACACGGCTATACGGTCGGCATTATTTCACAGCCCGACTGGAAGGATGATGAGTCTATATCTATACTTGGGGTGCCGCGTCTTGGTTTTTTAGTCTCAGCAGGCAATATGGACTCCATGGTAAACCATTATTCGGTTTCAAAGAAAAGAAGAGCTAAGGATTCCTTTACACCGGGCGGAGTGATGGGTAAGAGACCTGATTATGCGACTGTTGTGTACTGTAACCTGATACGCCATACTTATAAAAAAATCCCTATCATAATAGGTGGCATCGAAGCGAGCCTTAGGCGCATGGCACATTATGATTACTGGTCAAATAAAGTCAAGCGCTCGATTCTTCTGGACTCCGGTGCGGATCTCATCTCATATGGTATGGGCGAAAGAAGCATCATTGAGATTGCGGATGCGCTTGATAGCGGCATGGATGTAAAGGATATTACATTTATAGATGGCACAGTGTTCAAGACTAAGGACAGGGATATCATATATGATGCTATTGAGCTTCCAGATTACGATGTCATAAAAGAGGACAAGAGAGAGTTTGCGAGAAGCTTTTACATACAGTACTGCAATACCGATCCTTTCTGTGCAAAGAGGCTTGTAGAGCCATATGACAACTCTACGCTTGTGGTGCAGAATCCACCGCAAAAGCCATTGTCGCAGGAGGAGATGGATGAGGTATATGCACTGCCGTATATGAGGACATATCATCCGAGCTACGAGGAGGCAGGCGGAGTGCCTGCGATAAGCGAGGTAAAGTTTTCTCTCATCAGCAACAGAGGCTGCTTTGGAGGCTGTAATTTCTGTGCACTGACCTTCCATCAGGGCAGGATAATCCAGACAAGAAGCCATGAGTCGATTATTGACGAGGCAAAGCTTATCACGCAGGATAAGGATTTTAAGGGTTATATCCATGATGTTGGAGGACCTACAGCCAATTTCAGACAGCCGGCATGTAAAAAGCAGCTCACAAGGGGAGCATGCCCTACAAAGCAGTGCCTGTTTCCTAAGCCGTGTGCCAACCTGATTGTTGACCACAGCGACTATATACAGCTTCTTAGAGAGCTTCGTGCACTGCCAAAGGTGAAAAAGGTGTTTATCCGCTCAGGTATCAGGTTTGATTATCTGATGTATGACAAGGACAAGACCTTTTTGCGTGAGCTGTGCGAGTATCATGTCAGTGGACAGCTCAAGGTGGCACCGGAGCACATCTCAAATGCTGTTTTGAGCAGGCTTGGAAAACCGAGTGTGGAGGTTTACAACAGCTTTGTGAAGGCATACAAGGATATGAACAAAAAGATAGGCAAGGAGCAGTATCTCGTGCCTTATCTCATGTCATCACACCCTGGCTCAACGCTTAAGGAAGCCATAGAGCTTGCCGAGTATCTGCGCGATCTGGGATATATGCCGGAACAGGTGCAGGATTTCTATCCGACACCGTCTACCATCTCTACATGCATGTACTACACAGGGCTTGACCCGGCAACACTTAAGCCGGTGTATGTCACAACTAACCCGCATGAGAAGGCTATGCAGAGAGCGCTCATCCAGTACCGCAATCCAAAGAACTATGATCTTGTGCACGAGGCACTTGTGAAGGCCGGCAGGGAGGACTTGATCGGATTTGACAAAAAGTGCCTGATAAAGCCTAGGAAAATGCATACTGATGGCGGTTGGGACAGAAAACGTTCTAAGTCTGATAAAAATTCAAACAGCAGTTATGGCAGTGGCAGGAATGCAGGTGCAAGGAAAAACTCTAAAAATGTAACAGAGAGAGGAAAAAACGGAAGCGGAAGTAACACCGCAGGCACAGCGCACAAAAAGAAAACAATCAGAAATGTCCACAAGAAGAAAAGATAGATATACAAGATAAAGGCTATGAAAGAATTTAAAGCAGGTAAAAACGAGGCAGGCCAGAGGCTTGACAAATACCTTAAAAAGATACTTCCAAACGCATCTATGGGATTTATTTACAAGATGCTCAGGAAGAAGAACATAAAACTGAATGATAAGAAAGCGTCAGGCACAGAAATTGTGTCAGTTGACGATAAAATTAAAATTTTTCTGTCAGATGATACATTTGCTAAGTTTTCCGTCAATGAGGACAGTCTGATGAAGGATTTTAAGGCACTTGGAGCACTTAAACCTGACGGACTTGGCGTGGTGTATGAGGATGATGATATACTGGCGGCAAACAAGCCTGTCAATATGCTGTCACAGAAGTCCAAGGAGACTGATATTTCTGCGAACGAAAGGCTTATCGGATACCTGATAAAAGAGGGAAAGCTTGATTTTGACACCTATAAGAGCTTTAAGCCATCGGTGTGCAATCGTCTGGACAGAAATACCTCGGGGCTTATTCTGATGGGTAAATCGCTTCACGGGCTGCAGTATCTGTCACAGGTGCTTAAGGAAAGAACCGCAGAAAAGTATTATATGGCGCTTGTAGCAGGCATGGTGGATGAGCCTATGACCATAGAGGGCTTTCTGACAAAGGATGAGGCTGTAAATAAGGTGCAGATAACCAAGGAGTCTATAAGTGATGAATCACTGCCAATAAAGACTGCCTACAGGCCTCTTAAGACAATTGAGATGAGTGCCGGGGGCTATAAAGCAACGCTTCTTGAGGTGCATCTGATTACGGGAAGAAGTCATCAGATCAGGGCACATCTTTCATCGATTGGTCATCCGATCATAGGTGATATGAAGTATGGCGATAAAAGGATCAATGCTTTTTACAAAGAAAACTATCATGTGACCAGCCAGCTTTTGCATGCGCACCATGTGATTTTGCCTGATGGCAGATATATAGAGGCAGCCTTGCCTGACATTTGGAGCAGGGTGGGAATTTAATTCTGACATTATTTTATTATGGCGCATGGCTTAGAGTGTGATGTCAATATGCGCCCGGATAGTGATAGAATTTATAGAGCTTATAGTATTAAGGAAGATAGAAACGATATGGCAACCTGGAACTCAAGAGGCTTAAGAGGCTCGACCTTAGAGGATATGATAAACAAGACAAACGAAAAATACAGAGAGAACGGCCTTGCGCTCATACAGAAGATTCCCACTCCGATTACACCGATAAAGATGGAGCCGGAAACAAGACACATTACACTGGCTTATTTCGAGCAGAAGAGTACGGTTGACTATATTGGAGCTGTACAGGGAATCCCGGTATGCTTTGATGCAAAGGAATGTAATACCGACACGTTTCCCCTTGCCAATATACATGAGCATCAGGTAGAGTTTATGAGATGCTTTGAAAAACAGGATGGTGTTGCTTTTATCCTCATATCGTACACACACAGGAACGAATACTATTATCTCACATTTAAAAAGCTGACAGAATTCTGGGACAGAGCTGCAGAGGGCGGCAGGAAGAGCTTCCGCTATGAGGAGCTTGAGCCGGCATTTTTCCTCCCGGAGGTGCCCGGAATACTTGTCCCGTATCTGAACGCACTACAGCTTGATTTAAATTGCAGGGCTTGACAGTATCACTATCGTATGGTAGCATATTACCACGATAACACTTTACTACATGAAAGCGAGATTTTACACATTATGGAAAATCAATTATTACACACTCCTGACGGAGTAAGAGACATATATAATGGAGAATGCAAAAAAAAGCTGTATTTGCAGGATAAGCTGCACCGTACACTTTTGAAATACGGATATCATGATATCATGACACCTACCTTTGAGTTTTTTAATATTTTTGGAAACGATGTGGGAACAATTCCTTCAAAGGATTTGTACAAGTTTTTTGACAAGGAGGGCAATACACTTGTTCTGCGTCCTGATTTTACTCCTTCTATTGCAAGAAGTGCGGCTAAGTATTATATAGAGGACGATATGCCGGTTAAGCTGTGTTATCTGGGCAATACCTTTATCAATTCATCGGATTATCAGGGCAGGCTCAAGGAGAGCACACAGTGCGGTGCAGAGCTGATTGGTGACGGCTCTATCTCTGCCGATGCCGAGATACTTTCGATGACAGTCGAGTCAATGCTTGAGAGCGGACTTAAGAATTTCCAGATTTCAGTCGGACATTCGCAGTTCTTTTACGGTCTCACAAAGGCAGCAGGTCTGTCTGAGGAGCAGGAGGAAAACCTAAGAGAGCTCATAGCAAATAAAAATTTCTTCGGTGTGGAGGAGTTTGTGGACAGTCTTTCCATGAACGACAAGCTAAAGAAGCTGTTTGGGCTTTTGGATAATTTCGACTTACAGGATGAGCAGCTTATGGAGGCTTTAAAGCTTGCAGATGGCTATGATGAGATATTATCATCCATTGATACACTGCTCAAGCTGAGAGAATATTTAAAGGCATACGGCATCGAGAAATATATTTCGTATGAGCTTGGACTTATCAGCGACTACACATATTATACAGGTATCATTTTCCAGGGCTACACATATGGTACAGGAGAGCCTATTGTAAAGGGAGGACGTTATGACAAGCTGCTTTCACACTTTGGAAAGGACGCTGCGGCAATCGGCTTTGCAATTGTTGTGGATCAGCTCATGGCAGCTTTAAGCCGTCAGGATATTGATGTGCCGGTTATTGAGAATTCCTCACTTATAGTATTTGAGGAGGCTGCATATCATGCGGCAATCAAGCGCTCTGTGGAGCTTAGAAGAGACGGAATAAATACACAGATGGTGCTTAAGGACAAAAATAAAAC
Organism: uncultured Agathobacter sp.; assembly: GCA_934365945.1. Classification (GTDB taxonomy): domain Bacteria; phylum Bacillota; class Clostridia; order Lachnospirales; family Lachnospiraceae; genus Roseburia. The sequence goes on from CAKRNE010000002.1 coordinate 176,177, forward strand.
GAAAGAGGACTATGCTTCATATGCGGTAGACAACCGTATAAACAGAGTAGAGTTTATAGAGGAATAAAAGATGAGTGATGACAGATATTTAACCTTTGCCCTGGGAAAGGGCAGACTTGCAAAGAAAACCCTGCAGCTTTTTGAGCAGATAGGCATCACCTGTGAGGAGATGAAGGATCCTGATACCAGAAAGCTGATTTTCGTAAATGAGGAGCTTAAGCTTAGATTTTTCCTGGCAAAGGGACCTGATGTGCCTACATACGTGGAGTATGGAGCTGCCGATATCGGTGTGGTAGGAAAGGATACCATTCTCGAGGAGGGAAGAAATATTTACGAGGTACTTGATTTAGGCTTTGGAAAATGCCGTATGTGCATATGCGGACCGGAGAGCGCAAGGGAGCTTTTGCAGCATCATGAGCAGATAAGGGTTGCCACCAAGTATCCTCATATCGCAAAGGACTATTTCTACAATAAAAAGCATCAGACAGTGGAGATTATAAAGCTGAACGGCTCAATAGAGCTTGCTCCGATTGTTGGACTTTCAGAGGTGATTTGTGATATAGTAGAGACCGGAACTACACTTAAGGAGAACGGACTTACCGTGCTTGAGGAGGTATGTCCGCTGTCTGCGAGGGTTGTGGTAAACCAGGTCAGCATGAAGATGGACAATGAGCGTATCACAAAGCTCATAAGCGATTTGAAGACTGTTATCAAATAGCGTATAATTTATATCAATACATGATTTTAGACGGAGGCTGTAATGAGAACTTTAAAACTTACAAAGGATTCACAGAAAAACATATTGGAGAGCCTGCTTAAGAGAAGCCCTAACAACTATACAGAGTATGAGAGCACGGTAAATGAGATTATAAACAACGTAAAGGAAAACCGTGACAAGGCTGTTTTTGAATACACAAAGAAATTTGACAAGGCGGATGTAAATGCATCAAATATCCGTGTCACAGAGGAAGAAATAAAGGAAGCATATGAGCTGGTTGATGAGAAGCTTCTTGCTGTTATAAAAAAGGCTCTTGTAAATATCAGAAAATATCATGAGAAGCAGCTGCAGAACTCATGGTTTACAACAGAGGACGGCATCATTTTAGGACAGAAGGTCACACCTATAGCAAAGGCAGGAGTATATGTGCCGGGCGGCAAGGCTGTCTATCCTTCATCTGTACTGATGAACGTGCTTCCTGCAAAGGTAGCAGGTGTTGAGAAGATTGTTATGTGTACACCATGCTCAGCTGACGGCAAGGTATATCCTTCCACACTTGTAGCAGCAAACGAGGCCGGAGTAGATGAAATCTACAAGGTAGGCGGTGCACAGGCTATCGCTGCAATGGCATTTGGTACAGAGAGTGTGCCAAAGGTAGACAAGATTGTTGGACCGGGAAATATTTTCGTTGCTCTTGCCAAAAAGGCTGTATTTGGATATGTCAGCATTGATTCAATCGCAGGTCCAAGCGAGATTCTGGTGCTTGCAGATGAGACTGCAAACCCACGCTACGTGGCAGCGGATTTACTCTCACAGGCTGAGCATGATGAGATGGCATCAGCCATTTTAATCACAACAAGTGAAAAGCTTGCAAAGAAAGTATCAGAGGAAGTTGATAAGTTTGTTGAGGTTCTCTCAAGAAAAGAAATCATCGAGAAATCGCTTGAAAACTATGGATATATACTTGTTGCAGAGGATATGGACGAGGCAATTGATGCAGTAAACGATATCGCCTCAGAGCATATGGAGATTGTCACAAGAGATCCTTTCTCAGTCATGACAAAAATCAAAAATGCGGGAGCAATCTTTATCGGAGAGTACTCATCAGAGCCTTTAGGAGACTACTTTGCAGGACCAAACCATGTTTTGCCTACAAACGGAACAGCAAAATTCTTCTCAGCCTTGTCTGTAGATGACTTTATCAAAAAGTCAAGCATCATCTCATATTCAAGAGAGGCGCTTGAGAGGATACATACAGATATTGAGCAGTTTGCAGAGTGTGAGAAGCTTACAGCACATGCAAATTCAATCAAGGTGAGATTTGAGGATTAGTCTTAGAATAAAGGAGTAAGAAATGGCAGATCGATGCGCTAAGCTTAGCAGAAAAACAAAAGAGACTGATATTTCGGTCGGTTTAAATATAGACGGAACCGGAAAATCAAATATAGACACAGGCATAGGCTTCTTTAACCATATGCTGGAGGGCTTTTCAAAGCATGGTTTTTTTGACCTCGATATGACATGCGACGGTGATTTAAATGTGGACTGTCATCATACTATAGAGGACTGCGGCATAGTGCTTGGCAATGCCATAGCACAGGCTGTCGGAGACAAAAAGGGCATAAAGAGATTTGGAAGCTTTATTTTACCGATGGATGAGGTGCTGGTGCTTTGCGCCATTGACTTATCAGGCAGACCGTATCTGCAGTTTGACGGTGAGTTTACCTGCGAGAGAGTCGGAGATATGGATACAGAGATGGTAAAGGAGTTTTTCTACGCCGTTTCTTACTCTGCTGCGATGAACCTGCATATAAAGGTTTTGACACCGGGAAATAATCATCATATGATAGAAGCTATGTTTAAGGCATTTGCCAAGGCGCTTGACGATGCCTGCACCTATGATAGCAGAATAAAGGACGTGATGTCCACGAAAGGAAGTTTGTAATTTGACTGGTTTTAAGAACATCGTTGCTACACTGTATTTAAAGAACGGCCAGGCCGTGAAATCAGCGTCTGATATGACAGTGATGGGTGACGTCTACAATCTGTGTCAGCTTTACAATGACAGTGGCATAGACAAGATTATTATTTTTGATCTTTCAACTGATGATGATGAGCATGAGAAAAACATACATACGATAGAAAATATCAACAGAAATATCGACATAAAGGTGTGTGCCGGAGGCAATATCAACCGCATAGAGGACGTGAAAAAGCTGCTGTATGCAGGCTGTCTGCAGGTAATCTTTAATGCCACAAAGGATTCAAGCCTGGAGCTTGCAAATGTGGCAAGCGAGAAGTTTGGCAAGGATAAAATCCTTTTGTCAATCAGCAATGTAGACTATATTTTCAAGCATCAGGAGGAGATAGAGGATACCTTTCATGAGCTTTTAGTCCTAAACATAGATATAATAGATGCGCTTGAGAATCTCACATCCACACCGTATGTGGTCTATATGCCGCAGTTTGACATGGATAAAATAATTGATGTCATGAAGCGTGAAACATTAAGAGGCATTGCAGGAGAGTTTATCAATGATCCTCAAAATGATATCATGGCGTTAAAGACAAAGCTTTCTGACGGAGGAATACTCGTTGACAATTTTACTCCCGACTTAAAATGGTCTGATTTAAAGCTCAATTCTGACGGCATGGTGCCTGTCATAGTACAGGATTACCGCAATGAGCAGGTGCTCATGCTTGCCTATATGAATGAGGAGGCCTTCAATGTCACGATAAACAGCGGGCGCATGACATACTGGAGCAGAAGCCGTAATGAGCTTTGGACCAAGGGACTTACATCAGGACATTTACAGTACGTAAAGTCTTTGACAGCGGACTGTGATTATGATACTATCCTTGCAAAGGTTTCGCAGGTGGGAGCTGCATGTCACACAGGTAACAGGACCTGCTTTTTCAATAATATCGTGAAAAAAGAGTATGTGGAGAAGAATCCTCTGACCGTGCTTGAATCAGTCTATGCGGTGATAGTTGATCGTATGAAGAATCCAAAGGAGGACTCATACACCAATGCCGTCATGGAAAAGGGCATAGATGAGATATTAAAAAAGCTCGGACACGAGTGCACAGAGATTATTCTGGCAGCCAAAAATCCGGACAGTGATGATTTGAAGTTTGAGATATCGGACTTTATGTACCACTGCATGATTCTTATGGCTCAGAAAAATATCACATGGGCAGAAATCGCAGGGGAGCTGGCACAGCGATAGCCTTAAAACACAATAATTATTTAGAGGAAATTATATGAGAAAACTAGCTTTAAGTGATGAGATACTTATGAAGGTAGACAAACCGGCTAGATATATCGGGAATGAGTTCAACTCAGTAATGAAAGACACATCGCAGGTAAATATACGTTTTGCGATGTGTTTTCCTGATGTTTATGAGATTGGTATGTCACATCTGGGAATCCAGATATTATATGATATGTTCAACCGCATGGATGACGTGTGGTGCGAGAGAGTTTATTCTCCGTGGCCTGATCTGCATGAAATCATGAAGCAGGAGAATATACCGCTTTTCGGACTTGAGTCACAGGAGCCTATAAAGGATTTTGACTTTGTAGCCATGACTCTGCAGTATGAGATGTGCTACACAAATATATTGCAGATATTAGACCTCGCACAGATACCGCTTCGTTCAATGGACAGAGCGGAAGGCTGCCCTATTGTGATTGCAGGCGGTCCTTGTACCTACAATCCGGAGCCGATTGCAGATTTCTTTGATATATTTTATATCGGAGAGGGCGAGACACAGTACGGCAATCTCTTTGAGCTTTATAAGAAGGCAAAGGCTGATGGTCTTTCAAGGGAAGAGTTTTTACATGAGGCTGCAAAGATTGAGGGTCTTTATGTACCTGCTTTGTATGATGTAGAGTACAATGAGGATGGAACAATTTGCTGCATGAAGCCTAAGTATGATGATATTCCTGTAAAGATTAAAAAACAGGTGCAGGTAGATTTAACTAACTCGACTTACCCGGAGGCACCGGTTGTGCCTTTTATCAAGGCTACGCAGGACAGAATGGTGCTTGAAATACAGCGTGGATGTATAAGAGGCTGTCGTTTCTGTCAGGCCGGTATGATTTATCGTCCAAACCGTGAGAAAAAGGTTGAACACCTAAAGGAGGTTGCAGCAGCACTTATCAAAAATACGGGACACGAGGAGATTTCTTTAAGCTCCTTAAGCTCATCCGACTATAAGGAGCTTGACGAGCTCATCACATTTTTGCTTGATATCTGCAAGGAAAAGAAGATAAATATTTCCCTGCCTTCACTCAGAATTGATGCGTTTTCGCTCGACATCATGCAGAAGGTTCAGGACGTCAAAAAGAGCAGTCTGACATTTGCACCTGAGGCCGGCACACAGCGCCTTAGAAACGTCATAAATAAGGGACTGACAATTGATGATATTATGAATGGTTCAAAACAGGCCTTTGAGGGTGGCTGGAACAAGGTGAAGTTTTATTTCATGCTTGGTCTGCCTACTGAGACAGAGGAAGATATGAGGGGCATTCCTGAGCTTGCAAACGATGTAGCGGCATTATATTATGATACCGTTCCAAAGGAAAAGAGAGCCGGAAAGTGTCAGATTACGATAAGCACATCATTTTTCGTGCCAAAGCCGTTTACACCATTCCAGTGGGCGAGGATGTATGAGCCTTCTGAGTACCTGGGCAGGGCAAAGATAGTTAATGACCATGTAAAGGAGCAGCTCAACAGAAAGAGCATCAGATACAACTGGCATGAGGCATACGTCACTGTGATTGAGGGTATACTGGCAAGAGGCGACAGAAGGCTTTGCGATGCGATAGTAAAGGTATACGAAAAGGGCGGATATTTTGATGCCTGGACAGAGTATTTTGACTATGACAGATGGATTGATTCGATAAAGGAATGCGGACTTGATCCGGATTTCTACACGATGAGAGAGAGGCCTATTGATGAGGTATTCCCATGGGATTTTATCGATATAGGTGTGACAAAGCAGTTTATGATAAGAGAGTGGGAGACAGCCCACAAGGAGACAGTCACTCCTAACTGCCGCATGAGGTGCTCGGCCTGCGGTGCAAAGAGCTATGGAGGAGGTGTCTGCTATGAAAATTAGAGTGAAGTTCAGAAAATGGGGCTGCATGAAGTTTATAGGACATCTCGATATGATGAGATACTTCCAGAAGGCAGTTAGAAGAGCAGATATTGATATCCGCTATTCAGAAGGGTATTCTGCTCACCAGATTATGTCGTTTGCGGCACCGCTTGGAGTAGGCATCACAAGCGATGGTGAGTATTTTGACATAGATGTAAATACAACAGAGTCTACAGAAAAAAGCATAGCGGCTTTAAATGCCCAGATGGTGGACGGAGTCGAGGTGACAGGCTATGTGCTTTTACCGGATGATGCAAAGAAAGCAATGTCGCTTGTTGCGGCTGCAGACTATGTGCTTAGCTTCAAGGAGGGCTATGAGAGCCCATATACCATAGATGAGTGGAAGAAAGCGATAGATAAGCACTTTTTTGATGAGCCATCCTTTGTTGTGATGAAAAAGACTAAAAAGAGTGAGAGAGAGGTGGATATAAAGCCTCTTGTATACAAGCTTACAGTCATGGAAAAAGACAAAAAGCCTGAGTTTTTCATGCAGGTATCAACAGGAAGCATTGACAATATAAAGCCTGAGTTTGTGCTCGAAGCCATATACGAAAGGTGTGGCCTTGCCTATGATCCGCTTGCCATACAAATCCACAGGCAGGAAGTGTATGCAAGAAAAGACGATGGAACACTTATTTGTCTGCTTGACATGGGAGAAGAAATCTCATAATGAACAGAATTATTCTTACTAAGACAGTAAAAAATAATAAGACCTACACAGTGTATGCAATGATGGATGAAAATGGAAATTATAAGGATTTCCAGCTTCTTCCCGAGAAGGATACGATAATAAACAATATATATGCGGCAAGGGTAAATAAGATACTGCCGGGTATAAATGCGGCATTTGTTACCATTGCGCAGAATAAGAGCTGTTATCTGTCACTTAATGATGCGAAAAATCCTGTATACACAAACAAAAAATCGAAAAAAGCAGGCTTGTGTGAGGGCGATGAGATACTTGTGCAGGTCATAAAGGATGCGCTAAAGACAAAGGACCCGGTGGTCACAACAAAGCTTTCGATATTTGGAAGCAATGTGATTCTGACCAATTTTGATACACAGATAGGTGTTTCATCAAAGCTGGATAAGGAAAGGGCAGCTCTTTTACGAGCAGCTGTGCTTTCAAAGTGTGCAGATCACGAAAAAGAGGGCTATGGCATCATAGTCAGAACCAATGCCAAAAATGTGGATGATAAGGCGGTTTCGCTTGATGCGTATTCTGTAGCACAGAAATACAATCAGATAATAAAAAAGGCACCTCATCAGGCACTTTATTCATGCGTATATCATGGAATGAGCGACTATCTGCTTTTGATGAAGACGATTGATTTTGCCACGGTGGAGTGGATAAAGACGGACTGCGATGATATATATGACAGTCTTCTTGCAGAGTACGGCATATATGACCATGCTCCTGAAAAGATAATGAGATATGACGATTCAGCTATCAGCCTGTCAACGCTCTATGGCATCAGAGGCCTGATTGATAATCTGACCTCGCGAAGGGTATGGCTGGACTGTGGTGGCAACATCATAATAGAACAGCTTGAGACACTTACCTTTATAGATGTAAACAGCGCAAAGAATATATCGTCAGGGAGCAACAGCATATTAAAGACCAATATGGAGGCTGCAAAGGAGATAGCAAGGCAGCTTAGGCTCAGAAATATCTCGGGAATGATAATTATTGATTTCATCAATATGAAGTCTGAGGCGTCAAGGGATACGCTTATTGAAGCGCTCAAACGGTATATAAAGGACGATAATACAGTCTGTACCTTTGTGGATATCACAAAGCTTGGACTGGTGGAGCTGACCAGAAAGAAGGTTCACAAATCTCTTAAACAAATTTTAGAAAAAACACTTGACGAATAGATAGCTCTATGCTAATATACTGAAGTATGCCGCACAGTGAGGTATAAGTTTGCGACTTTCGCAACACCGTAACTGGCGAGTAATGATAAATAGGAGGTGCCATATGTACGCAATTATAGCAACAGGTGGTAAGCAGTACAAAGTATCTGAAGGCGATATCATTACCATTGAAAAGCTTGGCGTTGAAGCTGGTGAGAAGGTTACTTTTGATCAGGTTTTAGTTGTAGGCGGAGATGATCTCAAGGTTGGAGATCCAACAGTTGCAGGTGCAACAGTTGAGGCTTCTGTAGTTAAAGAAGGCAGAGCTAAAAAGGTTATCGTTTACAAGTACAAGAGAAAAACCGGATATCACAAAAAGAACGGACACAGACAGGCTTTCACACAGGTTAAGATTGAAAAAATTAACGGATAATGATAGCTATAACCGTTTATCAGAATTCAAAAGGACATAAGATGGGCTTTAAGTCAAAGGGACATGCAGGTTTTGCAGATTCCGGATATGATATAATCTGTGCCGGGGTTTCAGCACTGGTGATTAATTTCATCAATTCCGCTGAGGAGCTGTGTCATGCTAAGTACAGTCTTGATACAGACGAAGAGACAGGTATGATTGACTACAGACTTGATGAGCCGGCGACAGGTGATGTTGCACTGCTTATGGATTCCATGATTCTGGGACTAAAAGGAATACAAAGAGACTATGGGAATGAGTACATCATTCTAGACTTCAAGGAGGTGTAAGACATGTTGAATATGAACCTTCAGTTTTTTGCTCATAAAAAGGGAGTTGGTTCTACAAAGAACGGACGTGACTCTGAGTCTAAGAGATTAGGCGCTAAGAGAGCAGACGGACAATTCGTAAAAGCTGGTAATATTCTTTACAGACAGCGTGGTACAAAGATTCACCCTGGTACAAACGTTGGTATCGGTGGAGATGATACATTATATGCTAAGGTTGATGGCGTATTAAGATTTGAGAGAGTTGGAAGAGATAAGAAACAGGCTTCCGTATATCCAGTAGTGAACGAATAAGATTTAAACCCCGACTTTTATTAGCCGGGGTTTTTATGTTGTAAATTAGCAGGAATATTGATTTATTTTATTATTACTGTGCCGTAGAAATAATGTTATAGATAATGTAATAAATATAGCGTGGTAATGATTTATCATAAAGTATACTGAGTGTTTCATGCAGACATTCAGCATGAGGTGGAAAATTATGTTTGCAGATCGTGCAAAAATTATCATAAAATCAGGAAAAGGCGGAGATGGTCATGTATCGTTCCGCCGTGAAAAATACGTGCCGAACGGTGGTCCGGACGGTGGAGACGGAGGAAAAGGCGGAGACGTTATATTCCTCGTGGACAAGGGTATCAATACACTTACGGATTATCGTCACAGAAGAAAGTTTGCAGCCGAGCCGGGACAGGAGGGCGGCAAAAAGAACTGCCACGGAAAGAACGGAGAGGACCTTATACTTAAGGTGCCGGAGGGTACACTCATAAAGGACGCAGCAAGCGGAAAGGTCATAGCTGATATGTCCGGTGACAATACAAGGCAGGTGATTTTGCGCGGAGGAAAAGGCGGCCAGGGCAACCAGCACTATGCCACATCGACCATGCAGGCGCCTAAATATGCACAGCCTGGACAGGATGCAATAGAAATTGAGGTGCAGCTTGAACTTAAGGTAATAGCGGATGTAGGGCTTGTAGGCTTTCCAAATGTCGGAAAATCAACACTTCTGTCACGAGTTACCAATGCACAGCCAAAGATTGCCAACTATCATTTCACCACATTACAGCCAAATCTTGGTGTGGTTGATATGGATGAGGGCTTTGGTTTCGTAATCGCTGATATCCCGGGACTTATCGAGGGAGCATCAGAGGGCATAGGACTCGGTCATGAGTTTTTGCGTCATATAGAGCGTACCAAGGTCATGATACACATGGTTGATGCGGCAGGGACTGAAGGACGTGACCCGGTTGCTGACATCAAGGCGATAAACAAGGAGCTTGAAGCATACAATCCACAGCTTCTCAAAAAGCCACAGGTCATTGCAGCCAACAAAATAGATGCCATAGCAGGAGACGAGAATGAGGTGATTTCAGCCTTAAGAGCCGAATTTGAGCCACAGGGCATAAAGGTATTCCCGATATCCGCTGTAAGCGGTAAGGGCCTTAAGGAGCTTTTGTACGAGGTGAAGAACCTGCTTGCAAATTGTCCTAAAGAGGTTACTGTATATGAGCCGGAGATTGATCCTGCACTTTCATTCTTTAAGGATGAGCCGTACGCGGTTGAGGTGGCAGCCGATGGTGCATATGAGATATCAGGTCCAAAGATTGAGAAAATGCTTGGATACACAAATATGGACTCGGAGAAGGGCTTTGCTTTCTTCCAGAGATTTTTGCGTGAGCAGGGTATCATCAAGGAGCTTGAAAATATGGGCATCGAGGATGGAGATACTGTCCGCATGTATGATTTCGAGTTTGATTATTACAAGTAAGGAGAAAGAGTATATATGAATTTATCAAGTAAACAGCGTGCATATTTAAGCAGCCTTGCAAGCACAATTAACCCTATTTTCAATATCGGAAAGGCATCGCTTACTCCGGAAATCATCGAGGCTCTTGATGCAGCACTTGAAAAGAGGGAGCTGATCAAGGTCGCAGTTCTTAAAAACTGTATAGATGATCCAAGAGAGATTGCAAGTGTAATCGGTGAGAGAACACACTCTGCAGTGGTTAAGGTAATAGGCAAAAAAATGATTTTTTACCGTCCGGCAAAGAAAAATCCAAAGATTAAGCTTCCGGAATAAGCCATGAAAACAGGGATTTTTGGTGGGGCATTCGACCCGATACACAAAGGTCATATATACATGGCGCAAAAGGCAATGGAGGAGTATTCTCTTGACAGGCTTTTTCTTGTCCCGTCAGGTCACTCTCCGAACAAGACGGAGAATGCAATGACAGCCTTTAGCCACCGGTACAATATGTGTAAGCTGGCAGCAAGAGCAGTACCCGGTATTGAGGTGTCTGATATTGAAATAAAGGATGAGTCAACCAGCTATACGTATGTGACACTCCAAAAGCTAAAGGCGCTTTATCCGCAGGATGAGCTGTATTTTATCATGGGTGGTGATTCGCTCGACTATTTTGAAACATGGATGAGACCTGATGTCATAGCCCAAACAGCAATTATTCTTGTTATGGTGAGAGAAAATTTTCCAAAGCTGCAGATGGAGGAAAAGATTGCTCATATCAAAAATATGTTTCCTGCTGATATAAGACTTTTGAGCTGTGACAGGATAGATGTGTCGTCTACGCAGGTCAGGAGCTTGTTACGTGCCAAGTCTCAGGCCGGTGGACAAAAGAGTCCTAAAGGCGCGGAAATGTTTCTGGATGCTGCAGTTATGTCGTATATACAGGCTAATAATTTATACAGGTGATAGAGTATGGAAGTAAAAGAAATAAAGAAAAAGCTAAAGAAAAGCCTTGATAAACAAAGGTATCAGCACACACTCGGAGTGATGTATACAGCTGGTTGTCTTGCCATGGCAAACGGTTATTCAATAGAAAAGGCAATGCTTGCAGGTCTGCTTCATGACTGTGCCAAGTGCCTTCCAACGGACAATAAAATCGGGCTCTGTGTAAAGAAAAATATAGACATAACAGAGGTGGAGATGTCAAACCCGGGGCTGTTACATGCAAAGGCAGGCATGGTGCTTGCGGAGGAAGAGTATGGCATTAAGGATGCGCAGATACTGCATGCCATAAGAGTGCATACTACAGGAGAGGCAGACATGGGGCTTCTTGACAAAATACTCTTTGTGGCAGATTATATTGAGCCAAACAGATGTGAGGCACCGAGGCTTGAAGAGATAAGGAAGCTTGCTTTTAGTGATCTCGACAGGACTGTTGCAGAGATATTGTATGATACAATCAATTTCCTTAATACGAAGAGTGGGGCAATAGATCCAACTACCCAGATTACTTACAATTATTATGCTAAATATAGAGACAACAGGGAGGAATAACTGCTATGCAGACAATTGATTTAGTTAAAAAGATAGTGGAAGCACTTGAAGACAAAAAGGCAGAGGATATCACAGTTCTCGACATAGGAGAGGTTTCTTCTATAGCAGACTACTTTATCATTGCAAACGGAAATAATGCGAATCAGCTCACAGCCATGGAGGATGCCGTGGATGAGGCTATGTATACAAACGGAGTGCATCAAAAGCAGGTAGAGGGAACCGGTAACTCTACATGGATTCTAATGGACTATCAGGATATTATCGTGCATCTGTTCTCTAAAGAAGACAGACAGTTCTATGATCTCGACAGAATATGGAGAGATGGAAAAGTAGTGGATGTACATTCATTGTAGTATCTATTTAAAATATCGCACCCATATGCTGCGCTTTTTAGCTAAGCATATGGGTGCGATATTTTTGTAATATTTATTAGAAGAAACGGAATACTCCAAACACCTTGCCGAGTATTTCACAGTCGGGAACTATGATTGGATCCATTGTGTCGTTCTCAGGCTGGAGTCGTATGTGACCGTCCTCTTTATAGAAGGTCTTTACGGTAGCTGAATCATCTATAAGTGCTACGACCATGTCTCCGTTTGAAGCATCGCTCTGCTGTTCAACGAGGATATTATCACCGTCGAAGATACCTGCATTAATCATGCTCTCGCCCTTGACCTTCAGCATGAAGGACTGCTTATTTGGCATATACTCGGCAGGTACAGGAAAGTAAGTTTCAATGTTTTCCGTTGCGAGTATCGGCTCACCTGCTGCTACACGGCCAACCAGTGGTACGTTAACCATCTCGCGTCGCTGTAAACCAAAGCTGTCATCTATAATCTCTATAGCCCTGTTTTTGGCAGGATCCCTTCTTATGTAGCCCTTTCGCTCAAGTGTCTCGAGATGAGCATGGACGCTTGATGTGGACTTTAAATGTACACCCTCGCAGATATCGCGCACTGATGGCGGATAGCCTCTGTTTAAAATCTCACTCTTGATAAACTCAAGTATCTCTTTCTGCTTGTCTGAAATCTTTTCTAATGCCATAGGTAAATCCTCCGTCTGAATATTTAAATAATATAATGATATGAGGGTGAAAAGGTATTTTGCTCCTCATTTATGATTATAAAATAAATTAAAAATTGTATCTTAAAAAAGTATATCATAAAACTAAAATAAAAGCAAACATATATTCCGAAATTTTGTTCGTTTTTCTCTTGACAAACGATTGTTCGGGATGTATTATGTAATCACGATAACAACAAACACATGTTCGGAAAATACAAGAGGTGGTTTTATGAGAGGAAATACTTTATTAGGAAAAAGAAAAATGTTTGGATGGACTGTTGTTGCATTTATAGCAGCTGTCATTATATTATGCGGCACTATTCATATATTTGCCAGTTCTACTGACAGCAAGCCATATAACAAGTATTATACCAGTGTCAGGGTTGAGGATGGTGACACCGTCTGGAGCATTGCTGACAGATATATTACCGACAGCCAGGTAAGCAAAAGGGATTATGTAGATGAGGTTTGCAGGCTCAATAGCCTTACCGATGGCAATGTGCGCAGTGGCGATTATATAGTTGTTTCATATTATTCACAGGACATAAAGTGATGTAATCTTGCTAAAATTTCCTGTTTCTTATATAATATAGGTCAGATGCAGCGAAGCAGACTATATCGTTATTGTATTCGCTTTCGTTGAACAGGAGATTGGATATTTATGTTAAAGCTATTTTTTGTTATATTTGCAAATTTTCACAGAGCGCCGTATATTGTTCCTAAAATGAGATACATGGCTGATCATCCGCAGAAATATTCGGAAACTGAGAGATATGATATGATGCGGCACTGCATTGATTTGATGAACAAATCAGGAAAGATTACAACAGAGGCGTATGGTCTTGAGAATCTTCCTGAAACAGGTGGCTATATCATGTATCCCAACCATCAGGGAAAGTATGATTTGCTTGGAATTATTACTACACATGACAAAGTACTTTCGTTTGTAATGGATAAGCAGAAGTCTCATACAATGCTTGTCAGGGAATTTGTGGATCTGGTTCAGGCAAAGCGTTTAGAGAAAGACAATCCAAGGCAGGGGCTTACTATAATCAATGAGGTAGCTAAGGATGTGAAAAACGGCAAGAGATACGTTTTGTTTCCGGAGGGGGGCTATAAGTTCAATAATAAGAATAAAGTGCAGGATTTTAAAGCAGGGAGCTTTAAGATTGCATTGAAATCTCATGTACCTATTATTCCAATAGCTCTCATAGATTCATATAAGGTGTTCAACAGTTTTCATTTTGGTCCTGTTACAACTCAGGTTCACTATTTAAAGCCTATTGAGTATGAAGAGTACAAGGGTATGAAGACGAAGGATATAGCAGCACTGGTTAAGGAACGTATAGAGGAGAAAATCAAAGAAGTGCTTGGCTAGAGCTGACTTTGATTATTATATAGTATTATTATGAAAGACAACGCTTATTACGAAGATATTAATATAAAAAATGAATTAAAGCTTAGAGATATGATACAGAAGCTCCCGAAGTTCTGTATGGATTTTTTTATCGGAATAGATGCGGATAAATCTTCAAGAACCAAGATAGCGTATGCATATGATTTGCTGACCTTTTTTGAGTACATGAAGAGTGCAAACCCATCGCTTAAGAAATATGATATAATGGACTATCCTATATCTCTGTTGGATCAGATCAGTCCTTCGGATATTGAGGAATATCTGTTTTATCTCAAGTATTATGAGAAGGATGGAGTCGTACATACTAACGATGAGAGAGGAATCAAGAGAAAGCTTGCTTCACTGCGCACCTTTTATAATTTTTATTTCAGGAAAGAGTTTATAGATACCAATCCTGCAAGCAAGGTAACCCTTCCAAAAATACATGAGAAGAATATCATTCGTCTTGATACTGATGAGGTCGCACAGCTTCTTGATGAGGTTGAGTCAGGAGACAGTCTGTCTAAGAATCAGCAGCGTTTCCATGAGAAAACCAAGGTTCGTGACCTGGCACTTATGACATTGCTTCTTGGAACCGGTATCCGTGTATCAGAGTGCGTGGGACTTGATATGGATGATGTGGATTTTAAGAACAATGGAATCAAGGTTCACCGAAAGGGTGGTGCCGATGTGATTGTCTACTTTGGTGATGAGGTACGTGATGCACTTCTTTCATATTGGGAGGAGAGAAGTATTATTACACCCGCAGAGGGGCATACTAATGCGCTCTTTCTTTCTTTACAGAGGAAGCGTATATCAGTGCGTTCGGTAGAGAAGCTGGTGAAAAAGTATTCGAGGCTCGTGACTACTGTTAAGAATATTACTCCTCATAAGCTTCGTAGTACGTATGGCACTACACTTTATCAGGAAACAGGTGATATCTATCTTGTGGCAGATGTTCTGGGGCACAAGGATGTAAATACCACACGTAAGCATTATGCAGCCCAGGAGGACAGCAGGCGTCGTGCGGCAGCCAGGGTAGTACATCTGAGGGAGGATTGATTATATGCCTGACAATATAATCACAATTACAGATTTTATGGATCCCAATCTGGATGTGTATGCCAGATTGACTGAAAATCAGCTTTTAAACAGAGCTAATCCCAAAGAGGGAATGTTTATTGCTGAAAGTCCAAAGGTCATAGAGAGGGCACTTGATGCGGGATGTGAACCGGTTTCTCTTCTGATGGAGACAAAGCATGTCAATGGCGAGGCAAGAGGTATTATTGAAAGATGTCATGATATACCGGTATATACTGCAGAATTTGATCTGCTCACAAAGTTGACAGGCTTTGCTTTGACCAGAGGCACACTCTGTGCTATGTACAGGCCTAAGCCAAGGTCTGTAGAAGAGGTGTGCAGGGGTGCGAGAAGAGTTGCTGTACTGGAGGATGTGGTAAATCCAACAAATGTCGGAGCCATATTCAGGTCAGCGGCAGCACTGCATATGGACGCTGTGCTGCTCACTCCTGCCTGCAGCAATCCTTTGTACAGGCGCGCAATCAGGGTGAGCATGGGAACTGTATTTCAAGTGCCATGGGCTTATTTTTCCAAGTGCAATGTCGACAGTGGCAGCACTTTTGCGGATACTTCATTGCATGATAGGTGTGATAGTCATGAGCCGGATAGCAGTGCTTATGAAGGTTATATTGGTGAGCTTCACAGACTGGGCTTTAAAACTTGCGCTATGGCTCTGACTGATGATTCTGTGAGTATAGACGATCCTATGCTTCACTCAGAGGAAAGACTTGCAATAGTGCTTGGCACTGAGGGCGAAGGGCTTCATGAGCAGACGATTGCCTCATGTGACTATACTGTTAAGATACCAATGTCACATGGTGTCGATTCGCTAAATGTGGCTGCTGCAAGTGCAGTGGCATTCTGGGAGCTGGCTAAATAGGCTGATGGGAGTGCTTTATATTGTAAATCTTGACAATTTCGTCGGCACTGTTTCTGACTTCAGTTCCTTCACATACACACCCAAGTGGTAAATCGGCATAGCTTGTACCATCGCAAAAGGCACTTTGGCGGCTACAGTCTGTTTTATCATCTGATATACCACAGATGTTGAGATGATTGGTATGATACTGCTTATAGTTATGCCAGTTGGAAATATTCTGGCCGTTATTATGTGTATTGGCATTATATATCCGAGTATTATTCATGAATAGTCCTCCTGATTACTGAATAGTTATTGTTACTTTTATTTTTTCAACGAGTATGAAGTTAGCATGTCCTACGGGAAATCATTTTATGTATCTTAAGTATGATTTCAGACAGATTTATTATTAAACAAAAAATACTGTAATCATAAATATAATTTGCACCTTTGTACATAATAATGCTGACAGGAGGTGTCTATTAAATGATTCTAACAGAAAAAGAAACAAACGCTATTGAGGACTTAAAAACACAGGAACAGGCATGTATTGAGAAGTATACCAAATACAGCAATCAGGCAAAGGATCCGGTGCTTAAGGAGCTTTTTGAAGAAATCGCAAGGGATGAGCAAAAGCATTTTGACTCTTTGGATCAGGTGATTAAGGGAAAGGTTCCGTCAGTTGACTGCAATGATTCAAAGGGGAAGGATTATAATCCTGCTGCAACATACGATTCACTTGGCAATTCTGAGGACAAAAAGGCTGACTGTTATCTGGCTACAGACTGTATAGGAACAGAAAAGCTTGTATCCGGCGAGTACAATTCCGATGTATTTGTATTTGGAAATTCGGATATCAGAAAGCTTTTGGCAGATATACAGATAGAAGAGCAGAATCACGCTGAGATGCTATGGAAGTACAAGACTGCAAATGGTATGGCTTAGACAAATCGGTGCAAAGTGTAAAACAGGACTGCCTGAATATAGACAGTCCTGTTATTACTTAGTTGCCTGTTGGAATAAAAGGTTTGATAGCACCGGCAAGCTGAGAAACCGGCATACTCTGAAGCCATACACGGCCAGGGCCTGTGACAACGGTGTTGAATAATCCCTCACCGCCGAATACCGCATTTTTGATACCTGGGACAGTCTGAATCTCAAGCTGACAGCTTCCTGTCATGGCTGCTAAATAGCCGGTATCGATCACCAGCTGCTGACCGGGTGCAAGCTCATATTCCTTTATATAGCCGTCAAACTCTAAAAATACCAATCCGTTTCCTGACAGGCGCTGCATGATAAAACCCTCACCGCCGAAGAACCCGGCCCCTATTCTTTTCTGAAAAAATACAGACAGCTCGACGCCGGAGGTTGAAGCTAAAAATGCTGATTTCTGAGCGATTATTTCCTGTCCGGGTGCAATCTGGAATGGTCTGATGCATCCCGGAAAGCATGATGCAAAGGCTATCATTCCCGGACCACCCATAGAGGTGTAACGGTTTTGGAACATGCTTTCACCGGAAAATGCACGGCCGAACATTTTGCCGATGCCTCCATTTGATGTAGTATCCATCTTCATATTTGGAGTCATCCATGACATGGCACCTTTTTCAGTGATCATAGTCTCGTTTGCCTCAAGGCTGCAGATTACAACCGGCAATGGCTCTCCCTCAATACTGTAGTTCATAAGTATCCTCCTTGTGGTTTAATAAGATAATTGGTTTATTATAATTTTATATTTATAATTTTAACACAATAGCATCTTACTTGACAATATAATTCACTGCTATAACTCAGCTATAATTTACAGATAGTTGTTAATTGCTTGCGAAAAGCGTTTAAGGGTAAGGGATGTTCATATAAAATAAAAGCCAGACATTAGTTTTTGGACTATAATCATCCGGCATAAATGTCATACTCATACTTGTTTATTTTTTGAATATGGTTTACACTTATAAAGTTATTGTTAAATAAAATGGTAGTAAACACCATATGTCATTATATTATTATAACATTATAATTTGTAATATAACCCATATGTCATTATAACGTTATAAAATTTGTAATAAAAGAATTATGTCCGATTTATAACCGGTAAATAACAGATTTAAGGAGAATACATAATAATGAGATTTGTAATACAGCGTGTAAACCATGCAAAATGCACTATAGATGGAAATATAACAGGCAGCATTGAAAAGGGGCTGTGCGTTTTAATTGGCGTGGCAGAGTCAGATACTAAAGAGATTGCTGATAAGATGATAAAAAAGCTGGTAAATATGAGAATTTTTGCCGATGAGAACGACAAGACAAATCTTTCGATAAATGATGTAAACGGAAAGCTGCTTCTTATATCACAGTTTACGCTTTATGCAAACTGTAAGAAAGGCAATCGTCCGTCCTTTGTTGAGGCTGGCAGCCCTGATATGGCAAATGAGCTTTACGAGTACTGTATCAGCGAGTGCGAGAAGGCGGTTTCTGGAGTACAGAGAGGAGTATTCGGAGCAGATATGAAGATAGAGCTTGAGAATGACGGACCGTTCACAATTGTACTGGATTCAGACAGGCTGTAATATTGCTGTAATTTACTCTGCAGCGCATAGCTTGAAAGCGTGGTGTTGCGCTTAAGTAGAAGCAGTGACATAAGTGTTGCGAAGTTTTACGAAAATTTTTTGTTGACTTAAGTGAATGATAATAGCATAATGGTATTGAAGTACTAGTACATTGTGTGGTTATTGGATACATTAGCTACGTATATTTGAAATATTTATTTTTGTGAGGAATACTTATGGCTGCATATATATGGTTGGGAGTACATATTTTTGGTGTCTGCGTGACAGTATATCTGTTACTGTTGATAGCTGAAAAGGATGAGACGGATTACAAGAGCGCACTGCTTATTTCTGTGGCATGCTGTCTCGTTACACTCATGTCCAGATGTATATATATACTGGGAGGTTCAGAGGAAACACTTATTGCGGTAGGCAAAATAGAGTATCTGGGAAAATGTTTTGCAAATTACTGCATACTGACTTTCCTTCTGAGGTGGAGAAATATAAAGCCGCCTAAAGGACTGATGCATATAGTGCTTTTTATTAATATTGCGCTTTATATTATTATTGTCACATTGAATTACCATACACTTTATTATAAGTCATATTATCTGAAGCCATCAAATCTAATAGTGGGTGGATATAGTCTGGAAATAGAGCCCGCACCGCTGTATTACATTTATATGTCAGTTATTTTGACGGAAACAATAGTGTCAGTTGCCATTATAGTATCTTCATACCGGTCTAAACGAAGCATGCCTCATAGACTGATGCTGCATGTGCTGCTTATCGCTGCAATGATAGCACCATTGTTTTTGCTTTTGACAAGAGTATTGGGACTGTTTAGGGGCGATGATCCAACACCGATAGGTATGCTGTTAGCCTGTGTTTTTACAAGTATTTCTGTTGTGCGATATGGATTATTTGACCCGGTCAGAACGGCTAAAAGACATGTTATTGAGCAGCTCAAGGAGGGAATTATTGTTACAGATGATGTGAAAAATATACTCTATTGCAATCCGATGGCACAGCTAATTCTTCTTAGTATGAAAAAAACGGAAAACTTCAGCAAAAAAGACTTATATAATCGAATTAATACTAAGGACGGACATTTTGACTGGCTTGAGCATCATTATCAGGTAGAGGAAATACCGCTTAAAAATGATGGGGTTATACAGGGATATATGCTGACGATTTTTGATATTACAAGTCTTATCGAGCAGAACAACAAGATGAAAAAGCTGGTCGAACAGGCAGAGGTTGCAAATCAGGCAAAGTCGGCATTTGTGTCAAATATATCTCATGAAATCAGAACACCTATGAATTCAATTATAGGAATGACCGAGGTGATGCTGCGCTCAAGCCATGAAAAAAAGGAAAAAGAGTATCTGAATAATATTTACCGTTCCAGTCAGTCATTGCTAAATATTATTAATGATGTGCTTGATTATTCTAAGATAGAATCGGGAAAGATGCAGCTTGTTAATGAAAACTACAGTGTGTTCTCTTTGTTTCATGATCTTAAGGTGACAATGCAGAATCTGGTAGAAAAAAAGCCGGTCGAGCTCATTTATGATATTTCAGATGATATACCATGTACGCTTTGTGGAGATCCGGGGCGTATACGTCAGATTGTCATGAATCTTATCAACAATGCCATCAAATATACTGAAAAAGGTTACATCCGATTTACTGTAAAAATACAGGAATGCAATGCAAAGAGGGTAAATCTTTTGTTTTCAGTCAAGGACACAGGCATAGGAATAAAAGAAGAGGATCAAAAGAAGCTTTTTAATTCTTTTCAACGCGTCGATTTAAAGAGAAACAGAAAGATAGAAGGCTCAGGGCTTGGCCTTGTTATCTGCAGGAATCTTGTGAAGCTGATGGGAGGAAGCATTGCGGTTGAGAGTGAATATGGAAAGGGCAGTGAGTTTAGTTTTACTGTTTTACAGGATGTCGTAGATGCGACACCTATTTCACAGACTGTGCATGATATGGATGAAAACAGTACAATCGCAAAAGAAATTGATAATATGTTTACTGCACCTGAGGCGAGGATTTTACTTGTTGATGATAATAAGCCAAATCAGTTTGTAGCTCAGGAGCTTTTCAGACCACTGCAGTTTCACATAGATACTGCGGATGATGGCAGGCAGGCACTTGAAATGGTTAAGATGAACGATTATGATATGGTTTTAATGGATCACATGATGCCTGTTATGGATGGAATAGAGGCAACAATTGCTATTCGTAAGCTTGACGATGAAAAATATAAAAAGCTTCCGATCATAGCACTCACAGCTAATGCAATGGTTGATGCAAGGAATGAGTTTGAACAGGCCGGAATGAATGGCTTTGTGGCAAAGCCTATTGATTTTTGCGTTATATGTGAGCAGTTTCTCAAATGGCTGCCGGCAGAGAAGATACACAGACTGTCAAGGCAGGAGGCTAAAAATATACTTGCAGGTTTTGAAGGTTCATCAGATCAGAAAAAAATATATGATGAGCTTCATGATGCACAAGATAATAAATTAAAAAATAATAAATCACAAAATAAGATTTTCTCTTATGAAATCGCCGTAAAAAACTGTGGCTCCAGGGAAAATTTTAAAAAGCTTGTACCTACATTTTACAGGTCAATTGACAGCAAGTCGGTAAAGCTTTGCCAGTTGTTAGAGGAGGGCCTTATCAATGATTTTGTGATAGAGGTTCACGCGTTAAAGAGTTCGGCCTTGCTTGTCGGGGCAATTGACCTTTCGGAGATGGCAAAGGAGCTTGAAATGCTTGGAAGAACAGGGAATGTTGAGTCGTTGGAAAACAAAACGCCGGCGTTAATTGATAAATATAAAGCCTTAAAGCCTATACTTGCAGAATATATAGACGAAAATGATAAGACAAAGGCTAAAGTCTCTGCAGATGAAATAATAAGAGTGCTTAAAAGACTTCACGATTGTGTGGATGCGTTCGATATTGATGGAATGGATGAGTGCATGAAAGAGCTTGAAAATTTTTGCATGCCGGATAATATATGCGGGATGCAAGAAAAACTCAGATTGTATGTGGATGACGTTGCCATGGAGGATATTATGAGAATGACCGAAGAAATGATAGATTGTTTAAAATAGGATATGCGGAGGATGAATTATGAGTTCAGATAATAAAAAAATACAAATAATAATGGAAGATTTGAGTTATCTGGCAAGATCCTTTGAGAATGCATTTAGTGACAGTGGGGTTGAAGCACAGGTGGTTGATGTTTCAAGTGCCAGTATACACATGGCAGAAGAAAAAATATATGCATATATTATTTTTACAGGGAAACAGCTTTTAAGAAACAGTGTTAATTTAAAGGTTCTTGTGGATATGGCCATAAAAGCCCATATACCGTTATTTGCCATAGGAAATGCCGAAGAGCTTGCTATGCTTTGGAAAATTGTGCCAAAGCATATGGTAATAGCTTCATTCGTTCGTCCTATAAAGGTATTGGATATTGCCAAAAATATTGTTGCACAGCTTAATGTATTTTACAGTAGTAAAAGAAAAACTATACTGTGCATAGATGATTCAGGGGTTCTTTTAAGAAAAATGAAAGCATTACTTGAGGATAAATATGAGGTTGTTTTGGTAAATTCCGGTGCAATGGCTATAAAATTTCTGACATTAAGACGACCGGATCTGATACTGCTGGATTATGAGATGCCGATTGTTAATGGTGCCCAGGTTATGCAGATGATAAGGGGCGATAATGATTTTAAAGATATACCGATTGTGTTTCTGACAGGGAAAAATGATTTGAATACGGTTCAGAATATAGTGAGCCTGAAGCCGGAGGGATATATTTTGAAGGATACGAAGCCGAAAGAGCTTCATGAAACAATTGACAGGTATCTTTTGGATTAATAAAAATAAAGAAGGTGGAAATTTATGCAAATAGTATTTATACATCACAGCTGTTTTCTTGTGGAGCTGGATGACAAGGTGCTTATATTCGATTATTTTGATGGAGACAAGGTGGAGGGAATGCATTTTACAGGTAAGCTGCCGTCTTATGAGCCTGATACAAAAATCTATATGTTTGCCAGTCACAGTCATAAGGATCATTATGATATGGATATTTTGCGTCTGACCGACAAATATTCAAATATACATTATATATTTTCGAAGGATATACGTATCAGCCCACATTTTCTGTCAAAGCACGGCATTGATCCTGCTGTGAGGGAGCGCGTGACATTTGTTTCGCCTGACAATACATATCATGTGGATGATCTGGATATAATGACACTTAGATCTACCGATGCCGGTGTGGCGTTTTACGTCACTTCAAACGGAGTCAGCCTGTTTCATGCTGGTGATTTAAATGACTGGGAGTGGGATGGCGCAGGTGATCTGATAAACGGCAGAGTGCGCAGAGCCTTCAGGCATGAGATAAAAAAACTTTCGGAAAAGCCAATAAACGTGGCATTTTTCCCGATGGATCCAAAGCTTATGGAGTATCAGTTCAAGGGCTTTGATTTCTTTTTGCAAAATACCGCGGCAGAATTTGTTTTCCCTATGCACATGTGGCAGGACTACAGCGGCATCGCCGAATACAAGAAGCGACTGAGCAATAAGGACATGGCTGACAGGGTGATTGAGATTGAACGTGAAAATCAGACGTTTGCTTTTGGAGAGAACTATTGAATTATTTGACAAATTCATTTATAATAAATTGGTTCAATAAATTTTAGGAGGGTAATTATGGGGGACTTTTTCATGTGCGTAGCACAATATGTTATTATTATGATTGTTTTGGCGGCCATAGGCTTTTGCGGGGCACTGATAGGGGTAAAGCTTCGTAAAATGAAGGACGCAAAGACAAAAGAATAGGAGATCCAAGCAATGAAGAAGAGTTATGGCGTTAACGAATTACGTCGTATGTACCTTGAGTTCTTTGAGAGCAAGGGACATCTCGCAATGAAGAGTTTTTCACTGGTGCCTCACAATGACAACAGTCTGCTTCTTATTAATGCAGGTATGGCACCGCTTAAACCATATTTTACAGGACAGGAGGTTCCGCCAAGACGCCGTGTGACTACATGTCAGAAGTGTGTCAGAACAGGTGATATCGAAAATGTAGGTAAGACAGCTCGTCACCTTACATTTTTCGAGATGCTCGGAAATTTCTCATTTGGCGATTATTTCAAGCACGAGGCAATCGCATGGTCATGGGAGTTTTTGACAGAGGTGCTCGGTCTTGAGAAGGACAGGCTTTATCCTTCCATCTACGGTGAGGATGATGAGGCCTTTGATATCTGGACCAAGGAAGTAGGAG
Source organism: uncultured Agathobacter sp. (assembly GCA_934365945.1). Taxonomy (GTDB): domain Bacteria; phylum Bacillota; class Clostridia; order Lachnospirales; family Lachnospiraceae; genus Roseburia. The sequence continues at coordinate 200,235 of CAKRNE010000002.1, forward strand.
TGCCTGGAGATCGTATTACACGTTTCTACAGAGATCCTGAGACAGGTGAGTGTGACAACTTCTGGGAGCATGGTGCAGGTCCTTGCGGTCCTTGCTCTGAGATTTATTACGACCGCGGTGAGAAGTATGGCTGTGGCAAGCCTGACTGTAAGGTGGGCTGTGACTGTGACCGTTTCATGGAGGTGTGGAACAATGTATTCACACAGTTCAACGGTGACGGACATGGCGGATATGAAGAGCTTGAACACAAGAACATTGATACAGGTATGGGACTTGAGCGTCTTGCAGTTGTAATGCAGGATGTTGATTCTGTATTCGATATCGATACCATGAAGGCTATCCGCGATAAGGTCTGCCAGCTTTCAGGCAAGAAATATCATGTCGATGAGATGGACGATGTTTCTATCCGCCTTATCACAGACCATATCCGTTCGTCTACATTCCTTATCTCTGATGGTGTTATGCCATCTAACGAGGGCAGGGGCTATGTGCTTCGCCGTATCATCAGACGTGCCGCTATGCATGGACGTACACTTGGCATACAGGGAGCTTTCCTTGGTAAAATCGCACAGGTTGTCATTGATGAGAGTAAGGACGGCTATCCGGAGCTTGAGGAGAGAAAGGATTTCATCCTTAAGGTACTCACTCAGGAGGAGGAAAAGTTCGCAAAGACTATCGACCAGGGACTTGGTATCCTTGCAGATATGGAAGAACGCATGAAGGCTGACGGTGTCAAGGTGCTCTCAGGAGAGGATGCTTTCAAGCTTTACGATACATACGGCTTCCCTGTAGACCTCACAGCAGAGATTCTCGAGGAGAAGGGCTTCACATATGATGAAGCAGGCTTTGAGAGCTGTATGGAGGCTCAGAGACAGAAGGCAAGAGGAGCCCGCAAGGAAACAAACTATATGGGCGCTGATGCTAATGTTTACAATGATATAGATTCTGAAATCACTACAGAGTTTACAGGCTATGACAAGCTTACAGATACAGCTGAGATTGCTTTCCTTACCACATCCAATGATGTTGTTGAGGCACTCTCAGATGGTGATAAGGGCTCTGTAATCGTACCAAGCACACCTTTCTATGCCACAATGGGTGGTCAGCAGGGTGACAAGGGTATAATAAAGACAGAGAGCGGTACATTTGTTGTTGAGGATACTGTAAAGGTTGTCGGCAACAGATATGCACATGTAGGCTATGTGTCAGAGGGAATGATCCGCACAGGCGAGAAGGCTACACTTTCTGTTGATACAAAAACAAGAACAAACACATGCAGAAATCACTCTGCCACACATTTACTTCAGAAGGCACTGCGTGAGGTACTCGGCACACATGTAGAGCAGGCAGGTTCTTATCAGGATGCTGAGAGAACACGTTTTGATTTCTCTCATTTTTCTGCTATGACTGCTGAGGAGCTTAAAAGGGTTGAGGATATCGTTAATGAGAAAATCAACGAAGCTATTGAAGTTCACACAGATATCATGACTGTCGATGAGGCTAAAAAGACAGGTGCCATGGCTCTTTTCGGTGAGAAATACGGTGAAAAGGTACGTGTCGTATCAATGGGTGATTTCTCTAAGGAGTTCTGCGGTGGTACACATGTAAAGAATACATCTGATATTAAGGTGTTTAAGATTCTTTCAGAGAGCGGTGTGGCTGCAGGCGTAAGACGTATCGAGGCTATCACAGGCGACAATGTATTCGCATACTACAGCAATATGGAGAAGGAGCTTGAGGAGGCTGCTAAGGTTGTTAAATCAACTCCTGCCAACCTCACAGAAAGACTTGAGCATTTGATGGCTGAGCTTAAGGCACTTCAGAGTGAGAACGAGTCTCTTAAGAGCAAGGCTGCAAAGGATGCACTCGGCGATGTTATGGATCAGGTGGTTGATGTAAATGGTGTCAAGCTTCTTGCAACAAGTGTTGAAGGTGTTGATATGAACGGACTCCGTGATCTGGGCGATTCCCTCAAGGAAAAGCTTGGCGAGGGAGTTATCGTACTTGCTTCTTCTAATGAAGGCAAGGTAAATCTCGTTGCGATGGCAACAGACGCTGCTATAAAGAGCGGTGCACATGCCGGAAACCTCATTAAGGCAATCGCTTCAAAAGTAGGCGGTGGCGGCGGTGGACGCCCTAACATGGCACAGGCCGGAGGAAAGAACCCGGCAGGTATTCCTGATGCTATTGCTGCTGTGAATGATGCGCTTTCAGGTATGATTAAGTAGTATTTGCTTATTTAGTAAATAAATATGCAATTAATTAAAAAATGGACCTTGATTTGTGAAAAAAGCAAATTAGGTCTATTTTTTTTTGTAAAACTATGGTAATATTGTACTAAGATATTATAAAAAGATATTGATATAAATAAAATTGAAAGGATGTATTTTGTATGAAGAGGTTAATGGCTACAGCACTTGTGGCTGCTATGGGACTTACAATGCTTGGCGGATGCGGAGTTTCTAAAGGTGATACAACTGAGATACAGGCATCAAAGACTGATAAAATAGAGACTGATAAGAATAAAGAGGTGAAGCTTAGGGTATGGTCGTCTGCTTCGGATATGGATTTGACAAATCAGATGATAGACAGCTTTAAGGCAGCAAACAGCGGTACAAAGTTTAATATTATAGTTGAGGAAGCTGAGGATGCTGATGCCAGAGATAATCTGCTGGATAATGTACATGGAGCTGCAGATGTTTTTCCGGTCGCTGATGACCAGCTCAATTCAATGGTTGCAGGTGGAGCACTTTATCAGGTACCGAATGCTGATGAGATAGCTGCAGCGAGTGATGAGAGTGCAGTTGAGGCAGCGACAATTGACGGCAATCTGTATGCTTATCCGATGACAGCCGATAATGGCTACTTTTTGTTTTACAATAAAAATTATTTATCAGACAATGATGTTGCTACACTTGACGGCATACTTAATGTTGCCGGTGCAAACGGCAAATATTTTACAATGGACTGGACATCAGGCTGGTATCTATATTCATTCTTTGGAAACACAGGACTGGATTTTGGAGTAAATGATGATGGTGTGACAAATCATTGTAACTGGAATACGATAATCACAAGCATTAAAGGTGTGGATGTTGCGCAGGCAATGCTTGATATTTCGTCAAAACCGGGATTTAAGAATTGCACAGATACAGATTTTCTTGCCGGAGTACAGGACGGCAGTGTGATTGCCGGAGTCAGCGGCTGTTGGAATGCCACAGCAATTCAGGAGGCCTGGGGTGACGGCTATGGTGCAGTAAAGCTTCCTACTTACACCTGTGCGGGACAGCAGGTGCAGATGGCATCATTTAAGGGATACAAATATATGGCAGTAAATGCTTATACAAAATATCCTGAATGGGCAGCCAAGCTTGCAGAGTGGTTTACTAATGAGGACAACCAGAAGCTTCGCTTTGAACAGAAAAATGCAGGCCCGGCAAATAAGAATGCGGCAGCAGATGATGCTGTAGCAAAGGTGCCTTCAATTGCTGCTGTAATGGATCAGGCACAGTACGGAAAGCTTCAAAGAGTAGGTAATTCTTACTGGGATGCCACAACGAAATTTGGCGAGAATATGGCAGAGGGTAATCCAAGCAATATGGATTTGCAGAAGATGATGGATAATCTTGTTGCTGAAATCACCGAATCAGCAGCAAATTAAAGGGGTGAGCATAATGGAACAAAAAAATGTTAACAAAAATGCAAGTAAAAAAAATGTGGCAAAGAGCAACAAAAATTCAAAAAAGGTTATAGCGAAAAAACCTGTAAATAAAAAAACAACCAACAAAAAGGCAGTTGGGCAAAAGGGCAGGAAAAAGCTCAGTACCAAAATGATACTTATACCTGTGTTTGTAGTTGGCTTTGTCAGTGTGATATCAAGTATATGGTCGTTGAGAAATCTATCAAAGGTCAACAGTGCGGCCTCACAGATAGTAGACAATTCGATGGTTGGAACACAGATATTAAACGATATTGAGCTTGAGACATTAGATTTGCATACACTGGCTTTGTCACATATCGTATCCACAGATTTATCATCTATGATAGATATTGTCTCTGATGTACGTACGCATGAGGACAGTATGAAAAAGCTGTTGGATGAATATGCTCCTTACGTAAATCTTGAGACAAAGAGAAACTATAATATTGTATGCGAAAATTATACAAGCCTTGTTAAAGAATGCGGAAACGTAATGGCATTCAGTGCTGCCGGTAAAAATGACGAGGCCTACGGCGTTGCAAACGGCTCGATAGCCAAGTATACAAACAATATAGAAAAGGCTATTTCACAGATGAGAGATAGCGTGACCGAGAAGACTAAGAATGAAAGACAAAGCCTTGAGAGTACATATCGGGCTTCTGTTGTCACATGTGTGGTTACAATAGTTGTCAGTGTTGCCGCACTTTTAGTGGTAGTACTTTCTGTTATTTCAATGGTTATCAAGCCGCTTTCTAAGACACAGAAGGAGATTGACGGAATTATTGTCAACATTGACAACAAAAAGGGTGACCTTACACAGAGAGTTGGATATATGTCTAATGCCGAGGTTGATGCTGTTGCGAAGGGAATAAATGTATTTATGACAAAGCTGCAGACCATCTTTAAGGCTGTAGTTACAAACTCTGCCAGGATGGAAAGGGTTGTTGATGATGTGCGCCAGAGCGTACAGACCAGCAACAGCAGTGTTTCAGACCTTTCAGCTTTGACTGAGGAGCTTTCAGCTACAATGCAGGATATTTCAGAGAATGCTACAGTTATCAATGAGAACACTGAAAATGTAGCTAAAGAGGTTGAAACCATCGCAGAAAAAACAGATGAGCTGAGCGATTATACGAAGGAAATGAAGACTCATGCACAGTCAATGGAATCAGTTGCGCGCACCAATATGGAGTCTACAGACAAGAAGGTAAGTGAGATACTTGATGTTTTACAGCAGGCTATAGAAGAAAGTAACAGCGTAAAGCAGGTTAATACACTTACAAATGATATTCTAAACATTGCGAGTCAGACAAACCTGCTTGCATTAAATGCTTCAATTGAGGCAGCAAGAGCGGGAGAAGCAGGAAAAGGCTTTGCTGTGGTTGCAACGGAAATCAGTCAGCTTGCGGCTGCCAGCCAGGAGGCTGCCAATAATATCCAGCGTATCAATGGTGTTGTTACAAATGCAGTTAATAACCTTGCTGAAAATGCCAATGGCCTTGTTGGATATATGAATGACTCAATTCTCCCTGAATTTGAACGTTTCGTGGAGTCGGGAGGAGAGTATAAGGATAAGGCTTCATATATAGAGGAAACAATGACAGATTTCAAGGAGAAAACAGATTCTCTCAAGAAGTCCATGACTGAAATTTCAGCATCTATCAATACCATTTCACATGCTATCAGTGAGGGTGTTAATGGAGTTGTTTCGGCAGCAGACAGTACACAGCTTATTGTTGAGGATATGGATAATATTTCTCATAAGATGGATGAAAACTATGAGATTGCCGATTCATTAAAGAAAGAAACATCAATATTTGTAAAGCTTGATTAGTATATTATAATATCGTTAAAGAATCCGGATTTTATAAAATAAAGCCGGATTCTTTTATATTATTCAAAATCAACTAAAAATTGCTAAAATTTACTCAAAAATGATTTACAATAAGTGACATAAGTATTAGAATAGAATATAGTATAATTGTACTATTTAATATGGTGGTTCATTAAATGGATAATAAAGATGTATTTGAACTGATAATAGACAATGCCATAGAGATTTTTCTGGCATTTGATAATGACAATTGTATATGTAAGATTAATGAGATGGCCAAAAAAGAGCTGCAGCTTGATGACAATGCAATAGGTACACCTATTGTGTTTATTTTTCAAAACGCAGATATATCAGAGCTCATTTTTGATGGTGTGGCAAGAGAAATGATGATATACCGCAAGAATCAGACCTGTTTCAGAGCCTTGGTTAAGGCAATAAAGACAGACAGTGATATATCACCATATGTTTTGATGATAAGAAATATATCTGACCAGTATGCGCTTGAAAAAGCAGCCGAGACAGCTAAAATGGAGGTGGCTGCCAATGAACAGGTAAAGACAGAGTTTGTTGCTAATGTAACACATGAGCTGCGCACACCGGTCAATGGGATTTTGGGAAATATAAATATTTTGCTTGAGAATGAAACTGACTCCGGTAAAATAGATGCGCTCAATACAATAAAAAGAAGCTGCAATGCGATGAATGAGCTTATAAATGGGATTTTAGATTTCTCCAAGCTCAATGCAGGTAAGTTTACATTGGAAAAGCGTAAGTTTAACTTTAGAAAGATGGTCGATTTTGTGAAATCGACTCATATGCCAAAGATTACAGAAAAGGGACTTAAATTTTTTGTTACAATATCACCGGAAATTCCGGAGGCTGTTATCGGAGATGAGCTTCGCGTAACGCAGATACTCAACAACCTGCTTTCCAATGCCTGCAAATTCACTCATGTGGGAAGGATTTCACTTGAGATTCTGATGACTGCAAAGGAAAAAAACAGAATTGAGCTTTTTTTTATAGTGCTGGATACAGGCATTGGCATAGCAAAATCTGATATGGATAAGCTGTTTAAAAGCTTTTCGCAGGTTGATGCTTCTGTGTCGAGAAAATATGGAGGAACAGGTCTGGGATTAAACATTGCAAAGCAGCTTGTGGACCTTATGGGAGGACATATTACTGTGGACAGTGAGCCGAACAAGGGTACGATGTTTTCATTTTCAATCTGGGTTGAGTCTGTTGATGAAGATAGCGGTGTAAAGCTCATAGAAAACAAGTATGCTAAAAATATAAGGGAGGCCTTTGATACTGATGAGGTGTTTTCAAAGACTTATGAGTATGGCAGCAAGGACAATATATCAGAAATGAAAATACATATGTCGAAGCTTATTCTCTGTCTTGAAATGGGCAACTGGGAGAAGGCAGAGATGTTTGCGGATTCAATAAAGCGGCTTACATCACAGGCACCGAAGGATATAAAGGTCCTCGCGCTTAAGCTTAAAATGGCAGTTCAAAAGGCAGATTATGATCAGTCAGTTGAGAAATATAATGAACTTAAAAAAATATGTGATTTGTAGTTTTAGGAGACGTCATGAGTGATCAAAAGAAAATTCTAATTGTTGATGATGTTGAGGCAAACAGATTTGTCCTTAGAAATATTATTTCTGATATGGGATATTTACCTGTACTTGCAGAAAATGGAATACAGACCCTTAAGATTATGGAACATATAAAGCCGAATCTTATTTTGCTGGATGTGGCAATGCCACAGATGGACGGCTTTGAGCTGTGTGGTATTTTAAAAAATGACCCGCTGACGCGTGAAATACCGGTTATATTTATTTCAGCCTTTGATTCGCCGGATGATATAACAAAGGGCTTTTCGGTCGGAGGAGAGGATTATATCACAAAGCCTTTTATTCATGAGGTGGTGCAGGCACGCGTTGCTGTGCATTTGAAAATAGCTGATATGAACAATGATCTGCAAAACGCAAATAGAAAGCTTGCTTTATCTATACAACAGCAGCTTAAGCAGATGGAACAGGAAAAGAAAAATGTTTTATATGCACTTGGACGCGTGGCAAGGGAAAACTCCTCATATGATGTAAAGCATATGGAAAGACTTCAGCATAACAGCAGGATACTGGCGCAGGCGATGCAGCTGTCACCGGGGTTTGAGAGTGTTATATCTGATTTGTTTGTTGAGACAATAGAGCTTGCCGCACCACTTTGCGACATCGGAAATGTTGCAATTCCATCGGCAATCCTGCAAAAGAAGGGAAGTCTTACATTGCTTGAGCAGAAAATAATGGAGACACATACAACAATAGGAGCCAAGATACTGCGGGATGTGCAGGAGCAGGGAGATTATAATGATTTTGTAGATATGTCAATTGAAATTGCAAATTATCACCATGAGAACTGGGATGGTTCGGGGTATCCGGAAGGACTTAAGAAGGATAGCATTCCGCTGTCAGCCCAGATAGTTTCGCTGGTGGGAGCATATTGCTCGCTTACAGAGGAGCGTCTTTATAGAAGAGCATTTAACGGTAGTCAGGCATTCGAGATACTTGAGGCTGAGAAAGATATAAAGTTTAACCCGGAGTTATTTGATATATGCAGGAAAATATCAACACAGTTTATTTGAAAAATTGAGATTTGATTATGACAGAAAGAGAATTTTTGAGAATAAGGGATTTTTTGAAAAGTAAATATGGGATTGATATGAGCCATAAGAAGACAATAATGGAGGGAAGGCTTGAAAACTATGTCAAAGGTATGGGTCATAACAGCTATGACAGCTATATGGATGCCCTTGAATCAGACATCACGGGAGAGCTTGAAAAAAAGCTGGTTGACATACTGACGACAAATCACACTTATTTTATGAGAGAGCCTGAGCATTTTGAGTTTTTTAAAGGGGTGGTTCTTCCGTGGATTAAGAAAAAAGAAGTGGTGGATAAGGAACTTCGGATATGGTGTGCAGCCTCATCTACAGGAGAGGAAGCATACACAATAGCAATGATTATATTGGATTATTTTGGCCTGGAGAAGGAAGCGTGGGATACACAGATACTTGCAACTGATGTATCTACAGCAGTGCTTGAACAGGCGATAAAAGGAATATATACACAGGAACAGATTAATCCGCTTCCACAGCCATGGAAAAGGAGATTTTTTCGGAGGATACCTGATGAGGACTGCTTTATAATAACAGATGAATTAAAGAGAGAGGTGCTTTATCGGAAGTTTAATTTGATGTCTGCTTTTCCGATTAAGAAAAAAATGCATGCAATTTTCCTGAGAAATGTGCTTATCTACTTTGATGACAATACAAAATTAAGTATACTAAAGAAAATATATGACTGTCTTGAGCCGGGAGGATATCTGTTTCTCGGAAAGACAGAGACAATAAACAGACAGGTGGTACCGTTTAAGCTTGTATCACCGGCAGTTTTTAGAAAATAAGAGGAATTCATAATGAAAAAAATAAAGGTTCTGGTAGTTGAGGATTCTCTTGTATTCAGAAACCTTCTTGTTCAAAGTCTTGAAAAGGATAATGCACTTGAGGTTGTAGCCACTGCATCCGACCCGTTTGAAGCAAGAGATAAAATAATTAAATACAGACCGGATGTGATGACGCTGGATATAGAGCTTCCGAGAATGGATGGACTGGAGTTTTTAAGAAAACTAATGCCACAATATCCAATGCCGGTCGTCGTAATAAGTGCGCTTAGTGAAAAGGTGTTTGATGCAATGAGGGCCGGCGCTGTGGATTTTGTTGCAAAGCCCACTGTTACTGACAGAAAACAGCTTGACAGCTTTTTGTGTAATGAACTTCCGGTTAAAATAAAAGTGGCATCAACTGCAAGAGTGAGCAGATACAAACAGCCGGTTATGTTTGATAATAATTACAGCACATCCTCTAAATCAGAAACAAATCTGGTAGCAATCGGAGCTTCAACAGGAGGGACGGAGGCGATAGCCGAGGTGCTTAGGAATTTTTCAACTGATATACCGGGAACGGTTGTGGTTCAGCACATGCCACCCAAATTTACTGAAATGTATGCCGACCGGCTGGATTCGCAGTGCAGAGTCAAGGTCAGGGAAGCAAAAAACGGAGATATAGTCACAAAAGGGGAAGTGCTTATCGCTCCCGGAGGTGATGAGCAGATGTCCGTAGTAAAAATAGCCGACAATTATCAGGTGGTTTTGAAAAAGGGTGAAAGGGTCAACGGACATTGTCCGTCGGTTGACGTTCTCTTTAACTCTGTAGCAAAGGCTGCGGGTCCACATGCGATAGGTATTATTCTTACCGGCATGGGAAGAGATGGAGCAAAAGGGCTTCTTAAAATGAAAAATGCAGGAGCGCGTACAATAGGACAGGATGAATCAACCTGTGTTGTATATGGAATGCCAAAGGCTGCATATGATATTGGAGCTGTCATGCATCAGGAAAAGCTTCAAAACATTGCAAAAAAAACATATAATTTAATTAATCAAGGATAAGGAGAAGAAAATGAAAATTTTACTTGCAGAGGATGATTTTGTCACAAGAAAATATATGGCCAATTTCCTGTCAAAATATGGAAGCTGTGATGTGACCGTAGACGGAATGGAGGCTGTAGATGCGTTTATGCTCGCCCTTGAGGAAGGTGAGCCGTATGATCTTGTCTGTCTTGATATTATGATGCCGGTTATGGATGGCTATCAGGCGCTCATGGGTATACGAAATCTCGAGAAAGGGAAAAATATACCTGAGGATAAGAAAGTAAAGGTGATAATGGCAACAGCCTTAAACGAAGAAAAAAATGTTAAAATGGCATTTGACCTGGGCTGTACCATATATTCGGGCAAGCCGATTGACCAGGCAAAGTTTGAGCAGGCGTTAAAGAAAATAGGACTTATAGATGAAAAATAAAGAAAGGCGAATGTGCAATGGGTGTTGAATTTAATACCCAGGATATGCTCGATACATATCTGTTTGAGAACACACAGCTTCTTGAAAATTTACAGGAAATAGTTCTTGAACAAAAGGACGAGGAATGCTTTGATGAAGACAGTATGAATGAGATATTCCGTACAATGCATACGATAAAGGGCTCTTCAGCCATAATGATGTATGACGATATTACGGCAATAGCTCATAAGCTTGAGGACGTATTCTTTTATTTAAGAGAATCGCATCCGCAAAATGTCCCTCATGTGGAGCTTGTAGAGCATGTCCTGGAAGTGGCAGATTTTATAACAGAGGAAATGGATAAAATCCAAAACGGTGAGGAGGCAGATGGAGATTCCAAACCTATAACAGCAAAGCTTGATGAGTTTCTTACCAGGCTTAAAAAACAAAATAACGAAGCATCGCCGACGGTTGAAAAAAAGGATACCTCAGCAAAGCAGTTTTATATTCCGCCGGCAGTTTCCGGAAGCACTTATCATTATTTCAGAATAATGATAGAGTATTTTGAAAATCTGGAGCTTGCAAATGTACATGCGTATAAGGCTGTATATTCTCTTAAGCCGATTGCAACAGAGATGCTTTATGAGCCTGAAAATATTGTATCTGATGAGAATACTGCCGAAGCAATATTAAAAGATGGCTTTAAGATTCTTCTTAAAACATCAAAAGGCAGGAAGGATATAGAAGAAGTCGTAAAGGCAGGATATGATATTAAAAGGGTTGATATCAGTGAATGCACAAAGGAAGAATATGATAATGGCTTTGGTGATGCCACAGCCGATTCACTTAAAATAGATTTGGACTCGTCTGTTGAAGAAATAGAGGCAAAGGCCAAAGAAAGTGATAAACAATCCGATAATAAAAAGCAGCCTGCGCCGGGAGATTATGTCGTAGCTTCAAAAGAACCCGGAAAAGGCAGAAAGCTTGCAAAGGATAAAAAGCCAAAGGGCGAAAAGACTTCATTTATAAGTGTGGATATACACAAGATGGATATGCTTATGGATCTGATAGGAGAGCTTGTTATTTCGGAATCTGTAGTGTTGCAGAACCCGGATCTTAAAGTGGCTGGGCTTAAGCTTGACAACTTTAACAAAGCGGCTGCGCAGATGTCTAAGATATCGACAGATTTACAAAATGTAATTATGTCAATGCGAATGGTACCGCTCACCAATACCTTCCAGAAAATGAACAGAATTGTATTCGATGTTTCAAGGAAGCTTGGCAAGGATATTAATTTTGAGATGGTGGGAGATACAACTGAGGTTGACAAAAATATAATTGAGCATATTTCGGATCCGCTCATGCATCTGGTGAGAAATTCCGTAGACCATGGTATTGAGTCAAAGGAGGAAAGAATAGCAGCAGGTAAAGATCCAAAGGGAACCGTTACCCTGGCAGCCAAAACTGAATCAGGAAAGGTATGGATCAGTGTCAGTGATGACGGTACAGGGCTTGATCGTCAAAAGATTATTGCAAAGGCAAGAAAACAGGGACTTTTAGATCCGTCAAAGCCGGATGATGCGTATTCGGACAAAGAGGTTTATCATTTTATCACACTGCCTGGTTTTTCCACCAACGAAAAGGTTACAGAATACTCAGGACGTGGTGTCGGAATGGATGTGGTTATATCAGATATCCAGAAAATAGGCGGAACGCTTGAGATAGAAAGTACTCCCGGATGCGGCAGTACAATGAATTTAAAGATACCTCTTACACTTGCGATTATAGATGGAATTGTGATGAAGGTAGGTAACTCCAGCTTTGTTATTGAGGCGGGGGTAGTAAAAGAATTTGTAAGCGTTAAGCAGGATATGATGATTCACGACCCGGATGGCACTGAGAGTGTGATGATAAGGGGCGAGGTTTATCCGGTTAGAAGAATCGGAGACTGGTATCATATAAGCGGCTGCAAAGAAAACGTAGAGGATGGAATGATGGTGATTCTTGAGGTGGAAGGAAAACAGATATGCCTGTTTGTTGATACACTGATTGGAAAGCAGGAGATAGTTGTAAAACCGATTCCGTCGTATATCAAAAAGGTTAAAGGTCTGTCGGGCTGTACACAGCTTGGAGACGGAAGTATAGCATTGATTCTTGATTCGGGAGGTATTGTGGAATAGATTTTTGATAAAAAAGAAAAGGAAAGGAAAAGTTTATGGCAGATAATGATGCACAAAAGGATAAGTATGTTACATTTAAATCCGGCAGTGAGTATTTCGGAATAAAAATCGAATATGTAAACGAGATAATCGTTTATCAGGAGATTACCGAAATACCGGAGACGGAGGATTACATTAAGGGCCTTATAAATCTCAGAGGTAAAATTATACCTGTGGTTGATGCGAGAATCAGGTTCAGGCAGGAGCCGTTTGAGTATAATGACAGAACCTGTATTATTGTGTTGAATGTAAAAAATCTTGTAGTCGGTCTTATTGTGGAGAAGATTGCAGAGGTTGTGGAGATTACAGAGAGTAATATTGTTCCTAATCCAAAGATTGGAAAGGCGGATAAATCACAAAACAAATATGTATACGGTATAGGAAGGGTTGGCGATAAAGTAAAGCTATTGCTGGATCCTGAAAAATTATTAAACGACGAAGATACAGCACTTTTAGAACAGATAACAGATGAGAAGGAGGAGTAAAGATGAAAGGAACATCTTTTAGAAACAAATTAATAATTACATTTTTGGGAGCAGATTTAGTTATATTGTTAACAATAATTCAAACTTATATGTTTTCAAATAATCAGCTTAAGGCAGATGATCCGGTAAAATATACACAGAATTATCATGTATTTCTGGGAATTGTATTTTTTGGATCTATTGTATTTATGGGGTTTACCACAATATACTTTTTAAGAGGCTTCAGAAAGGGCTTTAATAAAATAAGTGAGGTAACACATGAGCTTATCGCAGGAAATCTTGATGTGGATATGGGCGAGATAAAGAATGACGAGTTTGGCAGACTGAAAAAAGATTATCAAAAGCTTATAGAAGCACAGAAGGAAGAGTTAAAGCTTGCTGAGGCCGTTGCGAACGGAGATTTGACAGTTACGATTGTCCCAAGAAGTGATAAGGATATGCTTGGATATGCACTTCAAAAGATGGTTGAGCAGAATTTGAATGCACTTTCAAACATCAATGAATCAGCATATCAGGTTATGACAAGCTCTTCACAGGTGGCGAGTGCAAGCGAGGCACTGGCACAGGGTTCAACAGAGCAGGCGAGTGCAATCGAGCAGATTACATCTTCAATTACAGATATTGCAGAGAAGACAAAGGTTAATGCGACAAATGCAACAGAGGCATCAGACCTCATGCACAGTGCAATTGATTATGTGAGCAGGGGAAATGAGCAGATGGAAGGCATGATGAATGCCATGGATGATATTAATAAATCATCAGAGAGCATATCAAAGATAATTAAAGTGATTGATGACATTGCATTCCAGACAAATATTTTAGCACTTAATGCAGCAGTTGAGGCGGCAAGAGCTGGTGATGCCGGAAAAGGCTTTGCGGTTGTTGCTGAGGAGGTCAGAAATCTTGCTGCAAAGAGTGCTCAGGCTGCAGCAGAAACAGCAGAGCTTATCGAAAGCTCGATTGTAAAGGTTGAAGCGGGCTCTAAGATTGCAGACGATACTGCAAAGGCACTGGTATCAATTACAGATGGCGTGACACAGAGTGAGAAGATTGTCAACAATATTGCAGAGGCATCAAATTATCAGGCAACTGCCGTAGCACAGATTAATCAGGCAATCAATCAGGTATCTCAGGTAGTACAGACTAACTCAGCTACAAGTGAGGAGTGTGCAGCTGCAAGCGGAGAGCTTTCAGGCCAGGCCATTCATATGAGAGACATGATTTCAATTTATAATCTTGGAGAGTCTTCAGGTCAGGGGCAGATTGCTGCGCCTGAAACCAGAGCGGAAAAAATACATATGCAGAGTAATCCAAATGAGCAGATAATTTCACTTGGAGAGGGAAACGGTAAGTATTAGTTTATGTAATAAGTGCAGAGGATTTATATGTACAGTCAGAACAGACGAAAGGACAACACGGAAAAAATTATACTCATAATGCTGGTCATAAATTATTCTTTTATGATTTTTAGTGCATTAAAGCTCAAATGGAGTACATGGTTACCGACATTTATGGTAGCAGTGGCAGCAGTCTCTGTTGTTTCATATGTTGGGCGCTATTTTGATTATGAGGGCAGGGCTAAGCTTAATTCCATCCTGATAGTAGTCTGTTTTGTGCTGTATTCTATGCATACAGGCGATATTGGTTCGATAATAGTGCCTTTTATTGCACAGACAGTGCTTATTGGATTTTATGATATAGACGGTATCCTTTTATACAATACGATTGCGTTATCGGTGATTGTTTTTTATCATGCAGTCATACTCAAATCCATTACCTTATCCTCAGTAGATGATATATATAATAATCTTGTACCTATAGGCAACGCATATCTGGTGATTTTTTATATACATTTGCTGGGCATCAGAAGGCGAAGACGCGACAAAAGACTGGGCCAGGTTGAAAAAGAGCTTAAAGAGGCTGAACAAAGTAAGGATGATTTTATGGCAAATGTCAGCCATGAAATACGTACACCTATTAATTCTATAAACGGCATGAGTGAGATTATGCTGCAGAACAATCCTGACGAAAAAACCAGGCTTAAAGTGGAAAATATACAGATGTCCTGCAAAAGATTAAATTCCCTGGTGGATGATCTCATCGATTTTTCGGATTTAAGAACAGGAAAATATGAGATTAATGTATCGAAATACAGTGTTGATTCTCTGATTAACGATATAGTGGAATTTGCATATGTACTCAGAAAGAATAAAGATATTGAGATAATTGCAGATTGTGACAGCACAATACCATGTGAACTGTTTGGTGATGAGGCTAAGATAAAAAGAGTTGTTTACAATATTATAGGCAATGCAGCAAAATTCACGAGTATAGGCTGTATAGCGATAAAAATCGGCTACAGAAGAGAGTTTTACGGAATTAATCTGGTGATTACGGTCAAGGATACCGGAATAGGTATGGATAAGCACAATATTGAGAAAATATTTTCAAGCTTTAATCAGGCTGATACAAAGAGAAACCGACAGGAAGGCGGAGTGGGCCTTGGTCTTCCTATTGCAAGAGCAATTATTGAGCAGATGAACGGAACTATAACTGTAAGCAGTGAGCCGGCGGTGGGAAGTGAATTCAAGGTGGTAATACCTCAGAAGGTAGCAAACCAGGAGCCTGTTATTTCTGCTGAGTTTGATACTGATGAAAATGTGCTTGCATATCTGGATATGGAGCAGTTCCATCTCATACAAATGAGAGATGAGTATAAAGCTGCAATAGACAATATGTCAAAAAATCTTAAGATACCTATGCATATGTGTCACAATCTGGCCGAATTTAAGCGAAGGGTCGAATTGAACAGATATACTCATTTTTTTATAAGCTATGCAGAGTATAGCGAAGATAAAAAATATTTCAATGAGCTGGCCGATAAAGAAAACAATGTGATAGTTGTCATTGACAGAGAGCAGGAGGAGAAAATAGAATCAGACAGCATAATAAAGCTTATGAAGCCTTTATATGTTTTTTCCGCAGCAATGGCTCTTCTTGGAAAAATGGATGAAGGAAGAAATAGTATCTCGACAGACAATTATGACAAATTTACGGCACCACAGGCCAGGGTGCTTGTGGTGGATGATGACAAGCTGAATCTGAATGTGGCTGTAGGGCTGCTTAAGACCTTTGAGATTGAGGCCGATACCGCATTAAGTGGTGAAGAGGCACTGAAAATGGCTGACTCAGAAAAATATGATATTATATTTCTGGATCATATGATGCCTGATATGGATGGGATAGAGACCTTCAGACGTCTTAGAAAAAAGAACGGATTTTATTTTAAGGAGGTTCCGGTTATTGCACTTACAGCTAATACCGTACTGGGTGCCAGGGAAATGTTTTTAGAAGAGGGTTTTGAGAATTTTCTGCCAAAGCCGGTTGAAATGTCCGAGCTTAAGAAAATACTGAAAACGTATTTAACGGCAGATAAAATAATCGTGGGAGATTCTTTTGCCGGAAAAGAAACTGACAGCATTAAAACCGTACAGGCGAAAGAACAGCCGTCACAAATCAAACTGGCTGATTTTATAGATTTTAAGCAGGGAATTTTGTATTGTGGCTCAAGAGAAAATCTTATGAAAATTTTGAAGGTACATATAGAAAATGGCGATAGTACGTTAGATAAAATAAAACAGGCATACGAAAATGACGATTGGAAAAACTATGTCATTTATGTGCATGGTCTTAAAAGTTCAATGAAAAGTGTCGGTATCAATAAGCTGTCGGATATGGCAAAAAATCTTGAGCTCGCAGGAAAAAAGGATGATACAGCTTACATAAAAGATAATAATGATGCTTTTGTCAGTGAGTATATACGTGTTTTAGATGGGCTTAAGGAGATGTTCAAAGATGATAAATATGAGAAGACACAAAGGGCTTTGACACAGCTTACAAGCATACAGTCCGATGAGCTCAGTGCCATTTACAGTGCGTTTGAGGAAGCTGTTTATTCTTTTGATGAAAATAACATGCTGCATATAATAAATGATTTAAACGGCTGCTCTTATGGTCAGGTGGTACTGGCTGACAGAACAGGTCAGGTTGAGCAGAAAATAAAAAATTCTGATTACATGTCTGCACTTGATATGCTAAAGAAAATTATTGATGAATTGCTATTGGAAGGTGATGATAATGCCTAAAAACGTCACGGAATACAATATAAGGGAAAAACTTTTAAAAAAGCTGATTGATATCGGAGTGATAATGTGCTTTTTTGGGATGATAGAGCAGATTGTTGTACAGCCATGTATTAAATCAATCATGTTGATGGTGATATTATTAGTTTCGCTGATAATAGGTCATATTTTGTCTTCTAAACTTAACAGAACAGACCTGGCTGCGATTGTCATTGGTGTGGCTGCGATATATGTTGTATTTCCACTTATGTATTTTAACAATGGTGGGATTATGGGCGGTGCACCTGTGTGGTTTGTGCTGGGAATATTTTACATTATAGGTATCTTTGATGGGATAAAAATGTATTTGTTTCTTATTCTGGCTATAATGGATGATATTGCTGTTTATCTGATAGGATACAAATATCCAAAGCTTATAATACCGATAGAATCAAATTTTCTTGCTGTATTAGATTCATTATTTGCAATTGTATTTATTGGAATATTTCTTGGAATGATTATGAAGTTTCAATTGAAATCCTACAGCAAGGCGAGAGAAATAGCTATATATCAGAAAAATGAAACTGAAAAAATCAGTGCTTCAAGAAGTAGGCTTTTTGCAAATATGAGCCATGAAATACGTACGCCTATAAATACTATAATTGGTCTTGATGAAATGATATTGAGGGATGACACGATTTCGGATGAGGTGGCAGAAAATGCTGCTGTAATACAAAATGCAGGAATAATGCTGCTTTCTCTGGTAAATGATATCCTTGATTTTTCGCAGATTGAGAATAAAAAAATGCGTATATATGATGTTAGTTATAATACACAGGAAATGTTTAGCGAGCTTATATCTGTTATAAGGAACAGGATTGAATCAAAGGGGCTGGCATTTTATGTAAATATAGGGCATACGCTGCCGTCTGTTTTGTGTGGCGATCCTAAGAGAATAAAGCAGGTGCTTTTGAATATTCTCGTAAATGCTGCCAAATATACGAAAGAGGGAAGTGTTACGCTCACAGCAAACTCTGAGATTATATCTGATAAGAGGTGTAAAATAACTGTTTCCGTTGCAGATACCGGAATTGGCATAAAAAAGGAGGTAATAGACAGCATTTTTGACAGTTTTTCGCGTGCTGACAGCTCTGAGGTTAACAGAATTGAGGGAACCGGGCTTGGTCTGTCTATCTGTAAACAGCTTATGGATTTGATGGGCGGAGAGATAACGGTGGACAGTATATACACAAAGGGGTCAGTTTTTTCCATTGTTTTAGAGCAGGATATTATTGATGGCAGTCCGATTGGAAATATAGATTTTCTTGCAAAAAAAGAGGGAGAGCATACCAAATTCAGGCATCTTTTTGAGGCTCCGGATGTCAGAGTTTTAGTGGTAGACGATAATGATGCATCACGTATGGTTACGGTGAAGCTGTTAAGAGGGACAAAGGTGCAGATTGATGAGGCAAATTCAGCTTTGGAGGCTTTGAATCTGACCTGCCAGAAGTATTATAACATTATTTTGCTTGATTATATGATGCCGGAAATAAACGGTGTAGAGGCCTTGCAGAAGATTAAACAGCAGGAAAACGGTCTGTGCAGAGGCTCACAGGTATTACTAATGACTGCAGAAGGTGAGAGAAATGTTATCAATGATATAATGCAGGAGGGATTTGACGGTTATATAGAAAAGCCGCTTGAGGGAAACAGGCTTGAAGCATCCATAATGTCTCATATTCCTAATGAATTTTTGGAATACTGTATTGATACACACTATGTGTCTGAAAAGAGTCTTGCAGGGGATATGCAGGAGAAAGCAGATGTATTGAAGAAAAAGCTGATAATAACAACGGACTGTGTATGTGATATTCCAATCGAAGAGGCAAAGAGCATGTCTGTAAAGCAGGTATATCAGTATATAAATACACCCGGCGGACGTTTTAAGGATACGGTTGAAATAGGAATTGACAATATCTCTGATATGATTTTGAATGACAGAAAAAAGATATCAGTCTCAGCGGTCAGCGTGGAGGATTATGAAGACTTCTTCGCAACAAGGCTTACCGAGGCAAAGGAGATTATTCATATATCAGTGGCGATGAATTTGGGCAAAAGCTACTATAATGCGTCGAATGCTGCCAAATGCTTTGGCAGTGTAAATGTTGTTAATTCGGGACAGCTGTCCTGTGGAATGAGAATTGTATTAAAGTATGCAGCACAGAAATTAAGTGAGGGTGCAGATGCGAAGGAAGTTATTACAATGATCAACAGCATTCAGGGAAGAATTAAGGCAGAATTTCTGCTTGACAGTATAGAACCGTTTTATGAAAATGGTTTTGTGGGTAAAAGAAAAAAGATAATATTTGAAGCCTTAAATCTTCACCCGATACTTGTAGTCAAAAGAAGCTCTCTTCACATTAGAAGCTTTATGGTCGGAGATTTTGATAAGGCAAGAGTTCGCTTTGTGAAAAGGACGGTTAAGAAGCTTAAGGGCAGGCAGATATCGGATATAAACATATCGCATTCAGGTATTCCTGTAAAAGAACAGGAGCTCATAGCAGCTATAATAGAAAAAAATGTAAATTGCGATGATTTTGTTATAGAAAAATCATCAGTAACCAATGCGTGTATTTCAGGTCCCGGAACGATAGGTATTGCTACATATATTGATAAACAAAAATAAAGTATGTAGCTCATCTTTGTAAAAATATAACAAATTTTATTTATCCGGAAAAAAACTGTAAAAAATATTTGGATTTATCTTGACAAATCCGGATATTTTGATAAAATACATGTTAGTGCAATTAAGTATAGATACCTAACAGTTGATGCACAATACACAACTGGAGGGAGGTTAGGTTTTAGGTTATGTCTAGTGTAATAGTTAAAGAAAACGAGACTTTAGATAGCGCATTACGCAGATTCAAGAGAAACTGTGCAAAAGCAGGCATCCAGCAGGAGATCCGTAAGCGTGAGCATTACGAGAAACCAAGCGTAAAGCGTAAGAAGAAATCTGAAGCAGCTAGAAAAAGAAAATACAATTAATGTATTAGAGAGGACTACCGCGTGCGGTAGTTCTTTTGTTATGTGTTAACATAATTTAATAATAAAAATTTAATTTGCATATTTGCATTATTGCTAGTAAAATAGGACTTAGTGAAAAGAAAAGGAGTGAATTACAATGACAAAAATTGACATTATTTCAGGTTTCCTTGGAGCTGGAAAGACTACATTTATCAAGAAAATGATAGATGAAGCTTTTAAGGGTGAGCAGATCGTTCTCATAGAGAATGAGTTCGGTGAGGTTGGTATAGACGGTGGCTTTTTAAAGGACGCCGGTATCCAGATTACAGAGATGAACTCAGGCTGCATCTGCTGTTCACTGGTTGGTGATTTTGGTAAGAACTTAAATGAGGTTATTACAAAGTATCATCCTGACCGTATCTTAATCGAGCCTTCCGGCGTGGGTAAATTATCAGATGTCATGAAATCAGTTATAGATATTGAAAAAGAGCAGCCGGTCAAGCTCAATGCTCTTGTTACTGTGGTAAATGCACTTAAGGCAAGCAAGCAGATGAAGGCCTTTGGTGAGTTCTTCAACAATCAGATAGAGTATGCTACAACAGTTATCTTAAGCCGCAGCCAGAATGCTACACCTGAGCAGCTTGAGTTCTGTGTAAAGCAGATTCAGGCATTAAATCCAAAGGCTTCAGTTATCACTACTGACTGGGATGCTATTAAAGGAGAGCAGATACTAAAGACAATGGAGGGTCAGGACAATCTTGAGATGAAGGTGCTTGCAGAGGCACGTCATGCACAGGATGAGGCTGAGCATCATCACCATCATCATGACCACGACGAGCATGACCACGACGAGCACGAGCACCATCACGATCACGACGAGCACGAGCACCATCACGATCACGATGAGCATGAGCACCACCACGACCATGACGAGCATGAGCATCATCACGAGCATGGCGAGGGCTGCACATGTGGCTGTCATGACCATGATCATGAGCACGGACATCATCATGCTGACGATGTATTTACAAGCTGGGGCAAGGAGACTCCTCACAAGTTTGAGCGTGCTAAGCTCGAGGAAATTCTTAAGCAGTTTGTAGAGGATGACAAGATTCTTCGTTCAAAGGGCATGGTAGAGGGAACAGACGGCAAGTGGATTTACTTTGATATGGTTCCGGGCGAGTATGAGATTCGTGACGGAGAGCCTGACTATACAGGACGTATCGTTGTTATCGGAACAGATATCCACGAGCACGAGCTTGAAGAGCTCTTCGGACTTGCTTAAGTATATTTGTAACTATTCAGTTACTTATATTTTAATAGTTACACATTAACACAATGATCAGAAAGGAACTAACAAAATGGCTGAAGAGATTCCAGTATATTTATTTACCGGATTCATGGACAGTGGCAAGACTTCACTGATTAAGGATACCATTTTCGAGAATGATTTTGCAAACGGCTCAAAGGGGCTTATTATCATGTGCGAGGATGGTGATGTGGAGTATGATATGGACAAGCTTAAGGCTGCCAATTTCCAGGTTGCAGAGATTGACTCTGAGGATGAGTTTACAGAAGCGAAGCTTAACGAGCTCAACCTGCAGTATCTGCCTGAGCAGGTATTTATAGAGTACAACGGCACATGGGGCATTGATAAGATAATAGAAGCAAAGCTGCCAAAGGGCTGGGTTATCGTGCAGTCGCTTGCCACAGTTGATTCCACCACATTTGACCTTTATATGAACAATATGCGTGCGATGATGCAGGAGCAGGTGTTTGCAAGTGATGTTGTCATATTTAACAGGACAGACGATGATACAGACAGAGGCCACTTAAGGCGTACCATCAAGAATATCAACCGCAAGGCTCAGATAGTCTATGAGCGCAAGGACGGTACTATTGATGAGCGTCCGGAGGAGCTGCCGTTTGACATAAATCAGGATGTAATTGAGCTTTCCGATGCAGACTATGCCATCTGGTATATGGATGCCATGGAGAATTACAAAAAGTACGATGGCAAGGTTGTCAAATTCCTTGCTCTTGTATACAATCCTGATAAGCTTAGAAAGGGCGTCATGGTACCGGGCAGGTTTGCAATGACCTGCTGTATAGAGGACGTGACCTTTATAGGCTTTAAGTGTAAGTATGAGGATGAGAGCAGCATTCCTCACAAATCGTGGATTACCATCACCGCAAGAGTTCATGTGGAGTTTGCGAGGGAGTACAAGGGAAAGGGACCGGTGCTTTATCCGATTTCCATCGAGCCTGCCGAGAAGCCGCAGGATGAGCTTGTATACTTCTCATAACAGATGATAATAAAAGTGCAGGAGCTGATTCATTAAATATGGATTGGTTCCTGTTTTTGATATAAAGTACCGGACAAATGTCAAAAGATAACGCAATTTCATAAGCCTATAACATATTTTTATGGAATATCTAAAGAAACATATTGAAAAATTATATCATTTCATTTAAAATTAAAAAAGTATGAAATAAATTGAGTATCAGATTACATATGTAATGGGATAAGATTTAACTAGGAGGAAGACTATGTATCCAATAGTTCGAAAAGAAAAATTGGCTGACAACATTATCCTTATGGATATAAAGGCACCACGAGTTGCAAAAGAGTGTCTGCCTGGTCAGTTTATCATCGCAAAGACAGATGAGGTAGGAGAGAGAATCCCACTTACCATCTGTGATTATGACAGGGAAAAAGAGACTGTTACTATCGTAGTACAGACTATCGGTGCAGGAACAGAGAGAATGATGGCTCTTAATGAGGGAGATGCATTAGAGGATTTCGTCGGACCACTCGGCTGTCCATCAGAGCTTTGTCAGGAGGGAAATCTCGAAGAGACAAAGAAAAAGCACATAGTATTTATCGCAGGAGGACTTGGAACAGCTCCTGTATATCCACAGGTTAAGTGGCTTAAAGAGCACGGTGTGGATGCTGATGTTATCATGGGCTTTAGAAATAAGGATATCCTTTTCTATGAGGATGAGATGAAGGCTGTTGCAAAGAATCTCTATGTTTGTACAGATGATGGCTCATACGGCTTCCACGGCAACGGCAGCCAGCAGCTTCAGGCACTTGTTGATGCCGGCAATACATATGACTGCTGCGTAGCTATCGGACCTATGATCATGATGAAATTCACATGTATGCTCACAAAGAAGCTTGAGATTCCTACAATCGTTTCAATGAACCCTATCATGGTTGACGGAACAGGTATGTGTGGTGCATGTCGTCTGATGGTTGACGGACAGGTTAAGTTCGCTTGTGTTGACGGACCTGAGTTTGACGGACATCTTGTTGATTTCGACCAGGCTATGAAGAGACAGCAGCAATATAAGACAGAGGAAGGCAGAGCTAAGCTTGCCTATGAAGAGGGCGCAACACATCACGGTGGCTGCGGAAACTGCGGAGGTGACAAATAATGGAAGTCGATGTATTAAAGAGAGTACCTGTCAGAGAGCAGGATCCAAAGGTTCGTGCCACAAACTTTGAAGAGGTTTGCTACGGCTACAATAAAGAAGAGGCAATGGCAGAGGCAAGCAGATGTTTAAACTGTAAAAATGCACAGTGTATGAAGGGCTGCCCTGTTTCTATCAATATTCCTGCATTCGTTGAGCAGGTTAAAAACGGTGATTTCACAAAGGCTTATGAGATTATCTCAGAGTCATCAGCACTTCCTGCTGTATGTGGACGTGTATGCCCACAGGAGAGCCAGTGCGAGGGCAAGTGTATCAGAGGTTTCAAGGGTGATCCTGTCTCAATCGGAAAGCTCGAGAGATTTGTTGCTGATACAGCAAGAGAGAATGGTATCAAGCCAAAGACAGCTGCAGAGAAAAACGGCAAAAAGGTTGCTATTATCGGTTCAGGTCCTGCAGGACTTACATGTGCCGGAGACCTTGCAAAGCTTGGCTATGATGTAACTATCTTTGAGGCACTTCACGCTGCCGGCGGAGTATTAAGCTACGGAATACCGGAGTTTCGTCTTCCAAAGGACAAGGTTGTTGCGGCAGAGGTAGAGAATGTCAAGGCACTTGGCGTCAAAATCGAGACAAACGTGGTTATCGGAAAGTCAGTTAAGATTGACGAGCTTATGGAGGAAGAAGGCTTTGAGGCTGTATTTATCGGTTCCGGAGCAGGACTTCCAAGATTCATGGGAATCCCTGGCGAGCAGGCCAACGGTGTATTCTCAGCTAACGAGTTCCTTACAAGAAATAACCTCATGAAAGCATTTAAGGAGGGTTATGAGACTCCTATCTCAAGAGGTAAAAAGGTTGTAGTTGTCGGTGGTGGAAACGTAGCCATGGACGCAGCCAGAACAGCTCTTCGTCTTGGCGCAGAGACACACATTGTATACAGACGTAGTGAGGCAGAGCTTCCTGCACGTAAGGAGGAAGTACATCACGCTAAGGAAGAGGGAGTTATCTTTGATCTCCTTGAGAACCCTACAGAGATTCTTGTTGATGAGAATGGCTGGGTTAAGGGTGTTAAGCTTATCAAGATGGAGCTTGGAGAGCCTGATGCATCAGGACGTAGAAGCCCTGTTGAGATAGCAGGCTCTGAGTATGAGATGGAGTGCGATACAGTGATCATGTCACTTGGTACATCACCAAATCCACTTATTTCCTCTACAACAGTCGGTCTTGATACAAACAAGAGAAAGTGTATCGTAGCTACCGAGGATACAGGCGCAACCTCAAAAGAGGGCGTATTCGCAGGTGGAGATGCCGTAACAGGTGCTGCAACGGTTATTCTTGCCATGGGAGCAGGAAAAGCAGCAGCAAAGGGAATTGACGAGTTCTTATCTGCAAAATAATATAGAGCTTAAAGCATTATTTATGATGCATCATAAAAAAGCTTCCGGAAGGATTTGATCCAGCCGGAAGCTTTTTGGTTATACGTTTAGAAAATTTATATACTAAGTTATATGTTATGTTTATATAAAGGCAGTTAGCATCATTGTGTCAGACAATTAATAAGCCTTGTGTTATCCTCTGGCTTCATTATACAAAAGCGTATGAAGCGCTCCTCAAGCCCCGAGAAGGTAGAGCAGTCTCTTATCATCATACACTGCCTGATGGCACGTTCAAAGAGAGTATGTGCATCTGTATTTTCATCAAGTATCTTAAGCAGATAGAAATTGCTGTAGGATGGATAAAGCTTGAATTTATGTGATTCCTCTATCAGCCGTCTACATCTGGTTTTCTCTGAAAGTATCAGGCTTCTTGTTTTATTTATATATTCCTCATCCAAAAACATGGTTTCGCCTGCGACGACGGCGAGTGAGTTAATCATCCATGGATTTTTGTTTGTGTTTATGTCTGTAAGAATTTGTGAATTTGATGTGATGGCATAGCCCAGACGCAGTCCCGGAGTGGCAAAAAACTTTGATGTGCCGCGCAGTATAATCACATTGTCAAACAAGGCTGTCAGAGGGATCGCCGAAAGCTCGTCCACATCCGGCACAAACTCTATATATGTCTCGTCAATCATCACATAGGTATTTGTCTCTTTGCAGTGGGTTAAAACCTTCTTAAGCTCATCCGGTGTGATAAGGCTGCCTGTCGGATTGTTTGGGTTACAGATGATGACAAGGTCGGTATCCGCTGTAATTGCAGAGATGAATCCATCCGGATTAATCCTAAAATCATCCTCTTCCTTAAGAAAATAGTAGGAGATATCACTGCCGTTTATCCTTAGGTCACGCTCGTATTCAGAGTAAGTAGGACCTAACAGGAGAGTCCTTTTAGGAGCTGTAATCTGAATGAAAAGTGAGATGAGCTCCGTGCATCCATTTCCGACTGTTATGTGATTGAAATCACATTTGCAGTAGCTGCCGATAGCCTTTCTGAGGGAAGTATACTCCCTGTCAGGGTATTTTGTGATTGCATCAATGCGCTCAGAAAGCGCTGTCTTTAGTTTACCGGATTCACCGAGTGGGTTGACATTTGCTGCAAAGCTCACAATGTTTTCTTTCTTTATACCATATATTTTTTCTATTTTTTCAAGGTCACTGCCGTGAAAATGCTCCTTTTGTTCTATCATTAGCTGTAATTTCCTTTCTGATTTGCATTGCAACAGCATTGCAAATCGTATATAATTTACATTATATAAATATGTATATAAAAAATCAACATTTAACGTAAACGGGGTAACAATTGTGCGAGCACGTATAGGGCAGATAGCTGCAGGCAGAATTAATGGCACGAAACCGATTTTAGCGTTTTCAGAGGAGACAATAGACCTTTCGGTCATTGAGGGAAGAAGTGAAGCAGGAAGCTTTGCTATAGAAAGTACGAATCAGATAAAAATCCGTGGTATAGTATATTCGACTAATCCCAGGATGGAGTGTCTGAATCCGCATTTCGAGGGCGAGAAAGTCAGGATTCGTTATCAATTTAACAGTAAGGGTCTCACGGAGGGCGATACCTGCGAGGGCAGATTTGTGATTGTATGTAATCAGATAGAGTACAGTCTTTCTTTTTGTGCAAGAATCACAAGGCTTTATGCGGAAACCTCTGTGGGGGTAATCAAAAATCTTGATGATTTTACAAAGCTTGCCCAAAGTAACTGGACAGAGGCATATCATCTTTTCTATAACAGGAATTTTCTTAATATTCTATCAGAGGATATGGTTATTGAGAGCATGATTTACCGTGGGATTATGGCTGCTAAGCCGTCTTCACGCAATATGGAAGAGTTTTTGGTCGGTATTCATAAGAAACAGCCGGTCTCAATAAAGGTTGACAAAACAAAGGAGGAGTTTTCAGCTTCGTCTGAAAATCAAAGTGGCAGCTTTGAGATTACACGCATGAACTGGGGATATGCGGAGATTCATGTGCGTACTGACTGTGAGTTTATTAAGCTGTCAAGACAGGTGCTGACCTTTGATGAGTTTATCGGAAAAACCTATATCTATAGCTATATAATTGATAATGAGCGTATGCATGCAGGAAATAATTTTGGACGTATTTTTATTGAATGTATACATCAGACATTTACGATAGAGGTTACAGCGCGTGCAAATGAAAATAAGAACAACAATAAAAGTAACAATAAAAGCATAAGAAATGATATTAAAGAGAGCATGGTTGGCATTACACAACTGTATCAAAGCTACAGATTAAAGAGAATCGTCACCGGAGTATGGGCCAATGAGACAATAGAGGATCTTAAGCATCTGCATGCACTTTGTCCAAAGGAGCCTCTTTATGAACTGATGAAGGCACAGGCGTATATTATAAACCGTCAGCGTCAGGAAGCAGAATGGATTCTTAATGATTTTAAGAGAGACTTTAGTGATAAAAAAGCTCCTGTATGGGGATATTATCTGTATTTAAAGACTCTGCTGGAGCGCGAGCCGTCATATGTTGACAGGATGACTCATGAGATTGAGCTTATTTTTTATGAAAATCCTGATAGCAGTCTTCTTTTCTGGGTTCTTCTGTTTTTGAGAGAGCAGTATTTTGATAATGATGCAGGTAAGCTTAAGGACATCAGATACTGGATATTGAATGGGTGCTCATCACCGTTTATGTATGTAGAGGCATATTATCTGATGTGGAAGGATCCGTATCTGTTAAAGGAGCTTGGCACGTTTGAGCTTCGGATTTTAGGTTGGGCAGTAAAGAACAAGGCATTAAGTAAAGAGCTTGCAGAGCAGATATTCGAGGTGGTGGAGCTCTCATCGGGTTTTGAAAAAAAGGTATTTGATTTACTCACAGCAGCCTATGAAGTTTGTCCGTCTGACGAGTATATTGGCATTATATGCAGTTATTTAATTAAGGGACAGCAGAACGATGTCAGATATCATGAATGGTTTGAAAAGGCAATAGAGCTTAAGCTTAGAATAACAGGGTTATATGAGTCATTTCTTATCACAATGGAGGACAGACAGATTTCTACGGTTCCTGATATTGTGCAGATGTATTTTCAGTATGATAATAAGCTGCCATATCGTAAGCTTGCCGTGCTTTACAATAATATAATAGCAGCCAAAACAAAAAAACCGGAAATATATCATAAATACCGCAGTACCATGACACGCTTTGCAATGGAACAGGCAAAACAGTCACATATGGATGATAATCTTGCGGTGCTTTATGACGATATGCTTGAGCTTGGTTTTATCAATGATGAGTTAGCAGTTTCTTTATCAGATATTATATTTTCATATAAGCTGATAGTGTTTGACAGGCATATTGTAAGAGCTGTTATTTACCAGAGCCAGATGAAGAATCCGCAGATAGTGCCGGTTATTGATCAGACAGCATATTTTCAGTTGTTTTCAGACCGGTATGTCATCTTGTTTGAGGATGAAAAGGGGTACCGGTATGTGGACAGCATCTCATATCGTATGCAAAGACTTATGAATCCGGAAAAATATCTGGACAAGTGTCTTTTTTATGCGCCAAATGAGCTTTCATATATAGCATTTCATCTTAAAGATGTTACAGATTATTCCGCACTTAAGGAAAGCGACAGCATATATTTTAAACAGATAATTTACAATAAAGAATTTTCTGATTCCTATAGGGATAAAATGATTGCTGTAATCCTTAAATATTGTCGTATTCATGATAAAGAGGATGATATAAAGCAGCTTCTGCAGGGCATTGATTGCGAGCTTTTGTCTGCTGCAACGAGAAGATATCTGATTGAAATGCTTGTGGAAAACCATATGTTTGAAAGGGCATATGATATCGTGCAGGAGTATGGAATAGATCAGATGTCTGCAGCCTCTAAGGTTACGCTTTGTGAGAATGCGCTTGCTGCATGTCAGGAGGAAGATGAGTTTATGCTCAGGCTTTCTGCATCAGCTTTTATGACAGGAAAATATAATGATACAATGCTTAAATATCTTTGTGATAATTACTCCGGCCCTACGGATATGATGATAGATTTGTGGACTGCGTCAAGACGGTTTTCTGTATCATCAATCAGACTTGATGAAAGGATTATAGAGCAGGCTTTATATACAGGCAGAGATTTGACCGGAATTTCCGAAATATTCATGTCTTATTATGACAAGGGTGGCAATGATATGCTTGTGCTGGCATATATTTCAGTGCTGGCACATAATTATCTGCTTTCAAATATTTCGGATTGTGATTTTATTTTTGATATTATTGAAAACAGATATGTATGCAGACGCACTCTTAATGATGCGTGTAAGCTTGCACTTTTAAAGCATATGTCGGTAAAAGGCCAAATATCAGCCGCGGAATATGAGATAGAGGATGCTTTGCTTGACTACTATATCTGCCATAATATGTATTTTAATTTTTTTGCAAAGCTTGACTACAGACTGGTGCAGAAATATTATCTATATGATAAAGTCTTTCTTCAATATATGGCTACGGAGGAGAATTGCCGTGTGGTACTGCATTACAGTCGTGATGAGGACGGGGATGATTTTACAGAGGAGGAGCTGCAGCCAGTTTATGGCAGGATTTATGTCAAAACCTTTGTCATGTTCTTTGGCGAGATGATCAGGTATTATATTACACAGGAGAGTGACGGAAGGGTATTAATTAAAGAGAGCAGCAGACTCACCTGCAACAACATATATGGTGGAGCTGACCACAGCAGATATAATCTTACAAATGAAATAATAATATCAAATACACTGCTGGATGATGAAACACTTTGCAATAATGTCAGTGAATACCGCAAAAAGGACAGCCTGACAAAGCAGATTTTTACACTGATGTAAAGAGGAAAGGATACAGATGGAGCAAAAAAGCAATTCTTACTATATAGGCATTGATATTAATGATAAATATGCCATGGTAAGCTTTCTTCAATTTAATATGAAAGAGCCGGAAACGGCCAGCACAATTGCGGGTTCAATGGTGTATCAGATTCCTCTGGTGCTTGCAAGAAGAAAAAACATGGGAATGTGGTATTACGGTGATGAGGCCCGCAAAATGTCAAAAAGTGCCGAGCTGGTATGCATTGATAATCTGCTAAAGAGGGCTATGTCTAAGGAAAAAATCGTTATTGAAGATGAAATCTTTATGGCTGAGGATCTGCTTGCTTTATTTATCAAAAAGCTTATTGCATTACCTTCAAAGATGGGCAATCCCTCAGTGTGTGACAAACTGGTCATATGTCTTAAGCAGCTTACCAAAGAAAACGTGAAGCTGTTTGTCGGTCTTCTGCCAAAGCTTGGGCTTAATTCTAAGCAGCTTATGATTATAGATCACAAGGAGAGCTTTTATTATTATGCCCTGAATCAGGAAAAAGCTCTGTGGCTTCATGATGTTTTTCTTTTTGAAAAAGACAGGGATAATCTGAGCTGTATGGGTTTGAGGCGTGATATAAGGACAACTCCGCAGGTGGTTTCAATTGACGAGATAGTGTACGATGCAATGAAAGAGGATGACTGGGACAGTTACTTTTCGGAAATTATAAAAGATACATTTAAAAACCATGCTGTCTCAACAGTATATCTGGTCGGAGATGGATTTTCACAGTCGTGGATGAAGCAGTCGTTAACTATATTGTGCAGCGGGCGCCGTGTTTTTATGGGAAACAATCTTTTCTCAAAGGGCGCCTGTTATGCGGCACGTACAAGAGATAATGAAGACAGTTGGCCTTTTGTCTATATGGGTGAGAATGAGATGAAATTTAATTTGAGCCTTAAGGTAAAGGACAGAGGGAATCTCTCCTTTTACAATTTGATCAGCGCAGGGACAAACTGGTTTGAGGCTAAAGGAGAGTGCGAGGTCATTGTTGGAGACTCCTATGAGGTGGATTTCTGGAAGCAGCTTCCAAAAAGCAGGGAGGCAAAGATAGAGACGCTTGAGCTGACTGATATGCCGGTGAGACCTGACAGGGCTACGCGAATAAGAATTACAGCGACACCTGTTTCGGATGATAAGATTGATATTGAGATTAAAGACCTGGGCTTTGGAGAAATCTTCAGAAGCTCCGGTAAAGTATGGCACTATGAAATGACTATGTAGGAGGGCATATGGGAGAGCTATTACTTTGCAATGAACCAATTGCAGCCATGCCCTTTTATCTGGAGGGCGTGTCGATAAATATATATTCGATAGAAGAGCTGGACTATTATATTATAAACAACGTATATCTTCTGGATAAAAGCTTCATGAATCAGGAGCTTTGTGCGTGGATAGAAAATCAGGCAAAGCTTGAAAAGCTTGCGCAACATCTTAAAATGATTATATCAACCAATGGCCGTTTGTCAGCATTTGTCACAGAAATACTTGAGTATTCAGGCTATTGCAGTGCCACGCAGATATCATCGGTTCACGATACATTAAGAGAGCTTGAGGGGAAAAGTTCATTTGAATGTGCTAAGCTTCGGGCGGACAATCTTATGAAAGCGGGAAAGTATCAAAATTCCATTATTGAATACAGGAAGCTTTTGTCATCGGAGGAAGCCAAAACTGCTGATACAGCACTTTGCGGCAACGTATATAACAACATGGCATGTGCATACGCAAGATTGTTTCTGTTTGAAACAGCAGCAGATTTTTTCAGAAAAGCTTATCAGTACAACAAAAACCGAAAATCCCTGTGGTCATGTCTTATTTCATACAAATGTATGGGTGATGATGATAAATTTAATACGGTTGTAGAGGATTACCGGATAGATGAAGCAGAGCTTGTTAAATTAGAGGATGTGATAAAGGGATTTTATTCGGGTAGTGAGAGCGCCCTGATAGAGGCAAAGGCCACAGAAATAAAAAATATGTCAGCTGCAGAAAAGGCAGACATTATTTTAAAATATAAAGAGGAATATCGTTCACATGTTATTTAAACGTCGAAAAAAAACAAATCAGCAAGAGGAATATACTCAAAAGATAATAAAACAGGAATCAGCAGAGTTTCAGGTGGTTGATGCCTGCGAACAGATGATAGATGCGGCAAGAGAATTCGAGGCCGCAAGGGAAGAGTATGCGCAGGTTACAAATTATCTTACAGATATAGAGCGTATGGAAAATATGAAAGACCCGGACAAAAAGCTTGTGTGCGATGCCGCTGCAAGCATAGCACAGCTTGAAAGAAAAAGGACGGAATTTCTAAAAACCGAAAACAAAATATCGGACAGCCAGTATGTGCAGATGCAGGAGCAGGAGGCTGAGATACCAAGGGCGATAAAAAGACTTGAAAAAAATGAGAGAAGTCTTGATGCCATAAACAGGGATTTGAGATTCCTTGAGAGTGAAAAGATGGAGCTTGACATTGAAAAGGATGAGGCTGTGGCAGCGCAAAAGAAGGTTAGAATCTATGCCGTTTTGGTTATTGCGTTTTTTGTGACAGTTGTTGTACTTTGCATGGCTCTTAGATTTCAGCTTGATGTTGATACAACGGTTTTTACGTTTATCGGAGCAATTATAGCTGCTCTTGCTGGAACATTCGTGTTTTATTCGTATCAGGAACAGCAGAGGTCGATACGAAGCTGTAATGTAAACAAAAACAGAGCGATTGTACTGGAAAACAGAGTCAAGATTAAATATGTGAATGTGAAAAATACGATAGATTATACCTATGAAAAATATCACATAAAAAACTCAAAGGAGCTGACATACATATATGAGCAGTATCTGCTTGCGGTAAAGGAAAAAGAGCGCTTCAGACAGACAAATGAGGATTTGGAATATAACAGTAAAAAGCTGATTCGGGTGCTTCAGACCAATGATTTCTATGAT
This sequence comes from uncultured Agathobacter sp., assembly GCA_934365945.1. GTDB lineage: Bacteria > Bacillota > Clostridia > Lachnospirales > Lachnospiraceae > Roseburia. The sequence continues at coordinate 233,220 of CAKRNE010000002.1, forward strand.
GCGAGAGTATGGCTTAATTACACCAATGCCATTGTAGATCACCGCGAGATGGTGGAGCTGAAGCATGAGCTTATCGGCAGAAGGCAAAAGCTCAGAGGCCGCATGAAGTATAACATCGAAGCCGTTACCGGGCTTAGAAGGGAAATATTGTCACACAGAGAACAGGTTGGAGACAAAATTAATGAAATTAACCGGATTTTAAATAAAATTGCCGAGCTTAATATGGAACTTGAATATGAGGATTGATTAAATGACCATATTGTTATATAATTTCAAGTTGAAAAATGATTAAAACAGTAGTTGTTAGCTGATTTTTAATGGTTACAAAAATAATAATATAGAGGAGCACATTTCAATGAGTAAGATTAGAACACGATTTGCACCAAGCCCTACAGGAAGAATGCATGTAGGAAATTTGAGGACTGCACTTTATGCATATCTGATTGCAAAGCATGAGGGCGGAGATTTCATTCTGCGTATAGAGGATACAGACCAGGTACGCCAGGTGGAGGGCGCTGTTGATATTATCAACAGGACACTTGAGGAAACGGGTCTTGTCCATGATGAGGGTCCTGACAAGGATGGAGGATGCGGTCCATATGTACAGAGTGAGCGTGTGGCACAGGGCGTCTATATGAAGTATGCAAAGGAGCTTATCGACAAGGGTGAGGCATATTACTGCTTTTGCGACAAGGAGCGTCTTGACAGCCTTAGGACAACAGTTGCAGGCAAGGAAATCTCTATTTATGACAAGCACTGCCTACACCTGTCAAAGGAGGAGATTGAGGCAAATCTTGCTGCCGGCAAGCCATATGTCATCAGACAGAACAACCCTACAGAGGGTACAACCACATTTGAGGATGAGATTTACGGAGATATCACAGTAGATAATGCAGAGCTTGATGATATGATTCTTATCAAATCTGACGGATATCCTACATACAATTTTGCAAACGTAGTCGATGATCACCTGATGGGCATCACACATGTAGTCAGAGGAAACGAGTACCTATCATCATCACCTAAGTACAACAGACTCTATGAGGCATTTGGATGGGATGTGCCTGTATATGTACACTGTCCTCTTATCACTGATGAGGAGCATCATAAGCTTTCAAAGAGATGCGGTCATTCATCATTTGAGGATTTACTGGATCAGGGCTTCCTTACAGAGGCCATTGTAAACTTTGTAGCGCTTCTTGGCTGGAGCCCTTCGGACAATCAGGAGATTATGTCGCTTCCAGAGCTTGTCGAGAAGTTTGACTATCATCATATGAGCAAATCACCTGCTGTATTTGACTTCACAAAGCTTAAATGGATGAACGGTGAGTACATAAAGAAGCTTGATTTTGACAAATTCTATGAGATGGCTCTTCCATATATAAAGGAGGTTGTCACAAAGGATTATGACCTTAAGAAGATAGCAAGGATGGTTCAGACACGTATTGAGATATTCCCTGATATCAAGGAGCATATTGATTTCTTTGAAAAGCTTCCGGATTACGATATTGCCATGTATACACACAAGAAGATGAAGACAAATCCAGAGACTTCACTTGAGGTATTAAACGATGTGGTTCCTATTCTTGAAAGCTGTGATGACTTCTCAAATGATGCACTTTTTGAGACTCTTAAGGCATATGCCACAGAAAAGGGTTATAAGATAGGCTATGTTATGTGGCCAATCCGTACTGCAGTTTCAGGTAAGCAGATGACACCGGGTGGAGCTACAGAGCTCATGGAGGTGTTTGGCAAAGAGGAGTCTATAGCCAGAATAAAGAATGGTATAGAAAAGCTTTCTAATAACTAGATAAAGGTATCATATGGATTTTAATAAAGCCCAGCTTGGCGCCATCGAACATACTGATGGCGCTATGCTTGTTTTGGCGGGTCCGGGTTCTGGGAAAACCGCTGTTATCACGCATAGAACAAAAAACTTAATAAAGAAACATCATGTAAATCCTTCAGAAATTCTTGTTATTACATTTACAAAGGCAGCAGCCGGTGAGATGAAGGAGAGGTTTAATGCTCTAATGGGTGAAGAGAGGGTGAATGTGTCGTTTGGCACCTTTCACGCTGTCTTTTTTACCATACTCAAATATGCCTACAGGTTTACAAGTGCAAATATAGCTGATGAGATGACAAGATATAAATTTATCAGGGAAATAATGTCATACTATCGGTTGGAATACAAGGATGAAAACGAATTTATTGGCAATCTTCTGGCAGAAATAAGTATTATAAAAAACAGCCGTATAGATATTGAGCACTTCTATTCAAGTGTATGCGGAGAGGAAATATTCAGGGATATTTACAAAAAATACGAGAATAGATTAAGGGAAAGCAGGCTTATCGATTTTGACGATATGCTCTCATACACATATGAGCTGTTTACTAAGAGAAAGGATATCCTTGGGCTGTGGCAGAACAAATATAAGTATATACTTATAGATGAGTTTCAGGATATAAACCGTCTGCAGTATGAGATTATAAAGCTGCTTGCACTTCCGCAGAATAATCTGTTTATTGTAGGAGATGATGACCAGTCCATATACCGTTTCAGAGGGTCAAAGCCTGAGATAATGCTTGGATTTGAGAAGGATTATCCGGATGCAAAGAGGATATTGCTTGATACAAACTACAGATGTGGTAAATACATAGTTGATACATCCTTAAATCTGATTTCCCACAACAGGGAAAGGTTTGAAAAGAAAATAATCGCAGCCAGCAGGTCGGATGTGCCTGTAGCCTTCGTGAATTTTGAGAACAGGAAGGATGAAAATCTGTTTTTGATACGTGATATAGATAAAAAAATGAAGGATGGAGCTGCCTTTAGTGATTTTGCTGTGCTTTTCAGGACAAATACGCAGCCCAGAGCACTTATAGAACAGCTTATGGGTTATAATATTCCGTTTAAAACAAAGGACAATATACCAAACATATATGAGCACTGGATTGCGCGTGATATATTTACATATCAGAGGATATCAAAGGGAAGCAGGAAGCGCAGTGATTTCCTGCAGATTATGAACAGACCAAAGCGCTATCTTTCCAGAGACAGTCTGTGTGAACCGGAGGTCGCCTTTGATGAGTGGATTAAGCTGTTTGATGAAAAGCCATGGATAGCCGAACGTATTGAAAAGCTCGAATATGATATGCAGCTTATGAGCCATATGAACCCTTATGCCAGTATAAATTACATCAGAAAGGGCATAGGCTATGATGATTTTTTGACAGAATATGCACAGTATCGCAATATAAACAGGGATGATTTATTTGATGTGATTGATGAAATTCAGGCCGGAGCAAAGGGGTATGCGACCTTTGAGGAATGGTATGAGCATATACAGGAGTATTCAGCAAGGTTAAAAATACTGGCGCAGAATAAGAGTACAAATCCTGATGCCGTGACACTTGCAACACTTCACAGCTCTAAGGGGCTTGAGTTTGAGAATGTGTATATTATTGATGCAAATGAGGGGATTATGCCATATAAGAAGGCAGTGCTTGAAAAGGATATTGAGGAGGAGCGCAGGCTGTTTTATGTGGGAATGACAAGAGCAAAGACAAATCTGTCAATATACTCTGTAAAGTCAGTCAATGATAAAACAGCCATGGCTTCCCGATTCATTGGTGAGTGTAAAGAAAAAAACTAGAGCTCATCAAACAGCTCATCATCCAAAAGCTCATCGAATCTGTCGGCTGCTGCATCGTATTCTTCATCGGATTCGATATTTTCAATTCTAGGGAGTCCTTCTTCGTCCTCGAAATAGCGGTACAGATAAACATCGCCGTCCTCATTGTCACTGCCGTCCTCGTTTAATGGTAAAAGTGCTATGTAGTCCTGTTTATCAGCTTCAAAAATAGTGATAACCTTGCACTCTACGCTGCCGTTGTCCAGATCGAGTGTTACGCGGATATCGTCAGCCTCTTCAGGTGTTACAGGGGTTGCTTTTTCTGCCATATGATACCTCTTTCTTTTAAATGTATTATCAGTATTGTGCATTGGGCATAGAAGCTATGACCCAATAAATATATTATAACAAATAATTCTATACAAAAAAAGTCAAAACTAGTATAATTAGAGATATAAAAAATTGATTGGATGGTGCTGCATGAGATTCAGACTGACAGAGGGAAACTTTATAAGAATAGGTGCATACAAGGAAGGAAATACAGCAGTGTTTACTTTCGCTGCACAAAAAGAGGATGAGTGCAACATTGTCCTTACAGATATAGCTCAAAAGAAAAAATACAATATAGAGGTGCCGGCACAATATTCGCTCGGGTCGCTTCGGTCGGTGAGGATTTATGACTTTGATTGTGAGAAATTCTCATATTATTACCTGATAAATGGTGTAAGACACATTGATCCATATGCAGCCAGGATATATGGAAGGGAAAAATGGAATGACTGTGAAAGAGCAGAAAAGGATTATGAGATAGAGTGCGGCATTGACGAGCCTGCCATTGACTGGAAAAAGGATATCCAGCCGGAGATAAGCCGTGACAGGATGAAACTGTATAAGCTTCATGTAAGAGGCTTTTCAATGGATACAGCCCAAAAGAATAAGCATGCCGGAACATTTGAGGCGGTTTCGGACCGTATAATGTACATCAAAAAAATGGGATTTACGTCATTGCTTCTTATGCCGGTCTATGAATTTGAGGAGATGACGGTTCCTGTTAAGCACGTTGTACCTGATTATGTAAAACCGGAATATTCCAGGCAGCAGCACAAAGCAGAGTTAGGACATTCGGTTAAGGCAGATGAAAAGGTCAATTTCTGGGGATACACAAGGGGGAATTATTTTGCCGTAAAGGCATCTTATGCAAATGAGCCGTCTGATGCCGCAAACGAGTTTGCAAGGCTTGTACAAAGGCTTCATAAAAACAATATGGAGTGTATCATGGAAATGTATTTTCCGGAAAATACAGACCATAATCTTATACTTAGTGCGCTGCATTACTGGGTACAGCGATTTCATGTTGATGGTTTCAGGCTGCTTGGAGACAAGCTGCCTCTTACAGCTATTATCCAGGATGCAATGCTTAGCCGTACAAAAATACTTTACGACAGCTTTGACATGTCTGTGGTTCCTAAAGATAGAAGGTATGAAAATCTCTATATCGATAGGGCAGAGTACCAGTTTCCTGCCAGAATGATGTTAAATCACATAAACTGTAATATGAATGAGCTTTTAAACCAGCAGCGCAAGCAGGGGGAAAATATTGGCTTTATCAATTATATAGCCGACAATAATGGTTTTACGCTTACTGATCTGTTTATGTATAATGACCGGCATAATGAGACCAATGGCGAGAACAATACAGATGGACCGTCGTGGAATTTCAGCAATAATTATGGCTTTGAAGGTCCGTCTAAGAAGAAATTTGTAAGAGATATCAGAGCTATAAAGTGGAAGGATGCCATGCTTATGCTTTTTCTGGCGCAGGGGGTTCCTATGATTATGGCAGGGGATGAGATTTGCAATTCCCAGAGCGGAAACAATAACGCTTACTGTCAGGATAACCCTATAGGCTGGGTAAACTGGGCGAACGAAAGCAGCAGGAGAGAAAATGTGCGTTTTTTGACGAGACTTATTCGTTTCAGGGATGAACATCCTGTGATTTCGGCGGCAAAGCCATACAAATTTTGCGATTACAAGGCGGTTGGATATCCTGACATCTCTTATCACGGTAAGAATGCATGGATAGGCGAGTGTGACCCGACAAAGCTGTGTGTAGGGGTTATGTATTGCGGTGATTATGGCGATGAGGACAGAGATTATATTTATGTTGCATATAATTTCTATTCATCAAGAGAGAAGCTCGCGCTTCCTAAGCTTAAGAAAGGAATGAAATGGTATGCGGTATGCGACAGCAGTCTTAAGACTCCGTTTTATGAGAATGAGACTGTGTGTGAAAATCAGCAGTATGCGGATGTGAGCCCGCAGTCAATATGCATACTTTTAGGAAAATAATATGAACGCAATCAGGCATTTTATGACAATTACACATCATAAGCTTCTGGTTATGGCAGGCTGCTTTCGGATTGGCCTTTATAAGCAGGGCCTGCTTCATGACCTGTCAAAATACACTCCGACAGAGTTTCTGGTGGGCTGCAGATATTATAAGGGCTATATGAGCCCCAATAATGCGGAAAGAGCTGATAAGGGATATTCGGCGGCATGGCTGCATCATAAAGGGCGCAATAAGCATCATCTGGAGTATTGGATTGATTATGCGGTTCCAAAGCCCGGGGAGGACATCCATACACCAATGGAGGGGATGAAAATGCCCATAAAGTACGTCTGTGAGATGTTCATAGACAGAGTAAGTGCTTCCAAAAACTATCAGAAAGAAAAATATACTGACAGCAGCGCACTTATATATTATCAGAAAAGTGTAGCACACTATATGATTCATGAGGATACGAAAGCACTTCTTGAGTATCTGTTAGTTATGCTATCGGTTAAGGGCGAAGACTATACATATTCGTATATTAAAAATGAAGTGCTTAAGGGAAAAGTCCCCTACGAAAAGAAAACCCTAAACAAGCTTGAAGAGAGACTTCATGTCTGATGGAATATCGGATATGAGGTCCATTTTTTCGCCTGTGACAGGGTGTATAAATTCAAGCCGTCCGGAATGCAGGGCCTGTCTGTCCATGTACGTATAATCAGGGTTATATAAAAAATCACCTATAAGCGGAAAACCGATGTATTTCATATGTACACGTATCTGATGAGTGCGCCCGGTCAAAAGCTTAAGCTGCACGAGGGAGAGATTTTTATCAGGATTGTATTTAAGCCTTGTATAGTCAGTGATGGCATATTCACCCTTGTCAAAGTCTACACACCGCTCTATGGCTGAGTCTGATTTCCTAGCGATTGGAGCATCAATGCGTCCGCAGTCAGGGGTATGGCCGCTGCAGACGGCGTAATAGGTTCTGTGGATATCACGCCTTGCGACAGCTTTGCCCAAAATCCCGCTTGCGAGGGCATGCTTTGCAACTATAGTCAGTCCTGTCGTGTCGCGGTCGAGCCGGTTTATGCATCTGAACACAAAGGATAACCCCTGGCTGTTAAAATAATACATAAGGGCATTGGCAAGAGAGTTGTCATGATTGCCCATTGAAGGGTGTACCGGCATGCCGGCAGGCTTATTTATCACGATCAGATCGTCATCCTCATAGGCTATGTCGAGCGGGATTTTTATTGGCAGAATATTGTCTGAATTACAGTTTTCTACAATATGAACACTTATTTTGTCGCCTGCAGATATTTTTTCGTTTGTGTAAGCCCAGACACCATTTCTTGTAATACCGTTATTTGTTTTTTTGAGATTTACAAGCACCTGATGCGTGAAACCATGTTCCTTAAGGAAGGCTTCTACCGTTTTTTCGTTGTCGTTACAGGTCGTTTTAAAGTCAATTATTCTTTCCATGGCAAAGATTATATCACAAATTAATGATTTTTACATATGATATTATAAGCAAAAAATGTCAAGGTGCCTTTGTGAATACATTTTTATCACCGCTAAGTAAGGAACAGGAGAAGATATGTCTTGATAAACTTGCGCAAAATGATAAAGAGGCAAGGGATGAACTGATATTACACAATATGCGCCTCGTGGCACATGTTACTAAAAAATATGCAGCAGGAGAGGAGGATACACAGGAGCTTATTTCAATAGGCACTATAGGTCTTATTAAGGCAGTTTCGTCGTTTAAACCCGATTATGGGAACCGATTTGCAACATTTGCCATCCGGTGCATAGAAAATGAGATTCTGATGTATTTCAGAAACAAGAGAAAATCAAGGGGCGATGTGTCGATATTCGAGCCTATAGGCACTGACAAGGAAGGAAACCAGATACATCTTGTTGATGTAATAGAAAATGATCAAAATGATGTGCTCGAGGATATTTCACGGGCGAATGACCTTAAAAAGCTAAAAAATGGCATGAAACAGATGCTTTCCAAACGTGAATACTATATTCTTGTAAAAAGATTTGGCTTAGACGGCAATGATGAGCTGACCCAGAGGCAGATTGCGAAGGAGCTTGGAATATCCAGGTCATATGTTTCGAGAATAGAAAAAGCTGCCCTGAAAAAATTGAAAAAAATGCTTGAATAAGTGTTTACAAAATCATAAAGTATGGTATTATATAGCCATGTCTTTTATGCATTTGTCTATGCATTTTATCCCAATTGGAATAGGAGAAAATATGTACAGTACAGTCAGAACGGCTGTTTTAGATGGAATTAATGCCATTCCGGTGCAGGTTGAGGTGGATATTTCTACGGGAATGCCTGTATTTGATATGGTTGGAAACCTGACACCGGAAGCAAGGGAAGCAAAGGAACGAGTGAAAACGGCGCTTCATAATTGCGGGATTGCCCTTCCTGCAAAGAGAATTACAGTCAATCTCTCGCCGGCAAATATAAGAAAAGCCGGTACAGGCTTTGATCTGCCGATTGCCGTGGCAATTATGATTGCAATGGGTATTATTGATGAGGAAAAGCTAAAGGGGTGCACTCTTTGCGGTGAGCTCAATCTAAATGGTGAGATACTGCCTGTCAGCGGTATTCTTCCAATAGTTTTTGACGAATACGGAAGGGGAATTGAACGTTTTATCATTCCACATAAAAATGAGAACGAGGGGAAACTTGTATGTGGCGCAAAGATATATGGGATAAATCATCTGAAGGATGTAATAGAGAATCTTGACAGTGGTGATGCTATTTTTAAATCAGGTATAACAGATTCAAGGGACTGTGATGGAAAATATGCTGATTTTGCAGATGTAAACGGCCAGAAATTCATAAAAAGAGCATGTGAGGTGGCTGCAGGCGGTATGCATAATATACTGCTCGTAGGGCCGCCCGGAGCAGGCAAAACGATGATAGCAGAGCGTATGCCGTCTATTTTACCGCCGCTTACCGAAAATGAGAAGCTTGAGCTGTCAAAGATATACAGTGTATGCGGACTTCTGGACAATGATAATACGTTAAAGGTTGACAGACCGTTTCGAAACCCGCATTATTCTGTGACACAGGCAGCTCTTATAGGCGGCGGCACCAAAATTTCCCCGGGTGAAATTTCTCTGGCGCATAATGGTGTGCTGTTTTTGGATGAGCTGGCCGAGTTCAAGGGAGGTATGCTTGATTTATTGAGAGCACCGCTTGAGGAGCACTGCATAAGGCTTTCGAGGGCGGGCAGAAACGTGACTTATCCTGCAAATTTTCTGCTGTTTGGTGCGATGAATCCCTGCAGCTGCGGTTATTATCCCGATATGCAAAGATGCAGGTGCTCAGAGCCGACACTCAGGAGATATTTTGACAAGGTTTCACAGCCTATAATTGACAGAATAGACATATGTGTGGAAGCGACACCGCTTAGCTTTGATGAGATAAGCAGCGTATCGGAAAACGAAGCCTCAGAGGATATCAGAAAGCGTGTGATAAGCTGTCATGAAATACAAAAAAAGCGGTATGCGGATGAAAAATTTTTGTACAATTCCAAAATAACAACGGATAAGCTGGAAAAATACTGTTATCTCAACAAACGCGAACAAAGCTATATGGAGAATATGTATGAAAAGCTTGGGCTTACTGCGCGTACCTATCATAAAATATTAAAGGTTGCAAGGACAATTGCTGATCTGGAGGGCTGCGAAGAAATAAAGACAAAGCATCTCAACGAGGCAATATGCTACAGAAGCATAAATGAAAAATTCTGGGGAGGTGCGTGCGGATGAAATTTAAGCTCTGGCTTTCAGGCCTTATGGAGATAAGCAATGCAAAGAAAAAGCTGCTGTATGATTGTGGCATTACGGCAGAAAAGCTGTTTTTTATGTCGCAAAATGAGCTTAAGGATATACGCTTTTTCACGGACGAGGACAGAGAGCTTATCAAAAAATCGGCAGAAAGCTTTGATATAGACAAAGAATGGTCTATGTTTTTGCAGAAGGATATAAATCTTGTTACGATAGAGGACAAGGAATATCCGGACAAGCTGAGAAATATAAATAACCCTCCGTACAGTCTGTTTTATATAGGAAAACTGCCTGACAAGGACCGCAAATGTGTATCAATAGTTGGTGCAAGAGGCAGGAGTGCGTATGGCTGTGAGGTCACAAGAGCACTTTCAAGAGCGCTTTCAAAGCAGGGAATACAGATAATAAGCGGTATGGCAAGAGGAATTGACAGAGATGCCCATCTTGGCTGTATTGAGGCAGAGGGCAATACATATGCAGTTCTAGGCTGTGGGGCTGATGTGTGCTATCCTAAGGAAAACCGGTTTTTGTATGATAAAATCAGGCTGTCAGGTGGCATAATAAGTGAGCTGGTGCCGGGCACGGGACCACAAAAAATGTTTTTTCCGATGAGAAACCGAATGATTTCCGGACTTTCCGATATAGTAGTTATAGTGGAGGCAAAAAGCAGGAGTGGTTCATTGATTACGGCGGATTTTGCAATGGAGCAGGGGAAGGATGTATATGTGATTCCGGGGCGCATTACAGATCCGCTCAGCTACGGCTGTAACAGGCTTATAAAGCAGGGCGCAGACATAATTTATAATATTGATGAATTTGTCTCAGATATAACAATGACAAGGCTTACGGAGTGTACACAGATGGATTTCAGAAAAAATTTACTTGATAAAAAGGAGTCATTGGTGTATAGTTTACTCGATTTTTGTCCTATCGGTATTGGGACATTATCACAAAAAGTACCGTATGAATTGGCGGAGCTCTTTGAAATTTTGAATAATCTCATAAATAAGGGATTTGTTAAGGAATCAATTTCAAATTACTATATAAGGAGTTTATAATGGCAAAGTATCTGGTTATCGTAGAGTCGCCTGCAAAAGTAAAGACTATAAAGAAATTTTTGGGCAAAAATTATGAAGTAATGGCTTCAAACGGACATGTGAGGGATCTGCCGAAGAGCAGTCTCGGAATTGATGTGGACGGAGATTTTGAGCCAAAGTATATTACAATCCGCGGAAAAGGAGAAATACTTGCAAAGCTTCGTAAGGAGTCAAAGAAGGCTGAAAAGATATATCTCGCAACCGATCCCGACCGTGAAGGAGAAGCTATTTCATGGCATCTGCTTCACGCATTAAAGCTTGAGGGAAAGGATGTCAGCCGTATCAGCTTCAACGAAATCACAAAGAATGCTGTAAAAGAATCGTTAAAGCATCCGAGAAAGATAGATATGGACCTTGTTGATGCACAGCAGGCCAGAAGAGTCTTAGACCGTATTGTTGGTTACAAAATCAGTCCTCTTCTCTGGGCCAAGGTCAAAAGAGGTCTTAGTGCAGGAAGAGTGCAGTCTGTTGCGCTTCGCATCATATGCGACAGGGAGGATGAGATTAACGCATTCATCCCGGAGGAGTATTGGAGTCTTGATGCCACGGTTGATGTGGAGGGCGAGAAGAAGCCTATTACCGCAAAGCTTTACGGAAAAGGCGACAATAAGATAGCTATTTCATCCAAGGAAGAGATGGATAAGATACTTGATGAGATAAAGGGCAAAGAGTGCAGGGTACTTAGCATCAAAAAGGGACAGCGAACCAATAAGGCGCCGCTCCCGTTTACGACAAGTACCTTGCAGCAGGAGGCTTCAAAGGCCTTGAATTTTCCTATATCAAAGACCATGCGTATAGCACAGCAGTTATACGAGGGAGTTGATATAAAGGGACAGGGTACTGTCGGTGTAATCACATACCTGCGTACGGATTCTGTCCGTGTGTCAGATGAAGCTGAGGCTATGGCAAGGGATTTTATTTCAAATAGCTATGGTGACAAATATCTTTCAAGCGGAGATGACGTGAGAAAGAGCAGCAAAAATATTCAGGATGCGCATGAGGCAATCAGACCTACTGATATCAACAGAGTACCTTCTGAGATTAAGGATTCGCTCTCAAGAGACCAGTTCAGGCTTTATCAGCTCATATGGAAGCGTTTTACGGCAAGCCGTATGGCAAAATCCGAGTATGAGACGACAACCGTAAAGATTTCAGTTGGAGATTATGTTTTCAACTTCTCAACCTCAAGGCTTGTTTTTGATGGATTTGAGCTTGCATACACTGCAGCTGATGATGCAAAAAAGGAAAAGCAGCCGGTTCTTAAAAATCCTTTGACAGCGGATTCGAAGCTTACTGTTGAAGAATTTGAGCCTAAGCAGCATTTTACCCAGCCACCCGCACATTATACAGAGGCTTCTCTTGTTAAGACACTCGAGGAGCTTGGCATAGGACGACCTAGTACCTATTCGCCTACCATTTCAACAATACTCGCCAGAAGATATATCACAAAGGAAAATAAAAACCTTTATGTGACAGAGATAGGAGAGGTTGTTAATTCTATCATGAAGGATTCATTTCCAACCATAGTGGATGAGAATTTTACTGCAAATATGGAGTCACTTTTAGATGCTGTGGCTGACGGAAATGTAAATTGGAAAACTGTTGTTGAGAATTTTTATCCTGATTTGAAGGAAGCAATAGACAAGGCGGAGAAGGAGCTTGAAAAGGTAACGATACAGGATGAGGTGACCGATGAGATATGTCCTGAGTGTGGACGCAATCTCGTGATAAAATACGGTCCGCATGGCAAATTTCTGGCATGTCCGGGATTTCCGGATTGCAGATTTACAATGCCTTATCTTGAAAAAATTGGTGTGCCATGTCCTAAATGTGGTAAGGATATTGTGCTTAAAAAGACGAGAAAAGGTAGAAAATACTATGGCTGTATAGATAATCCGGAGTGTGATTTCATGAGCTGGGGAAGGCCTGTGAAGGAAAAATGTCCTAGATGTGGAGGATATATGATAGTCAAAGGCAATAAAATAGCCTGCGCTGATGAGCAGTGCGGTTACGTGACTGACAAAATGCCGGAAAGAGAGGAATAACAATTAATGGGAGTACAATTATTAGATAAAACACGAAAAATCAACAAGCTGCTGCACAATAACAGCTCTTCTAAGGTTGTGTTCAACGATATCTGCCAGGTGCTTACAGGAGTACTTGATTCTGATATTCTTGTTATAAGCAAAAAAGGAAAGGTGCTTGGTTCAAGCGTTTGCAAAAATGTTGATGAGCTGCATGAGCTTATTGTTGACGAAGTGGGCGGTTATATTGATTCTGACTTAAATGAGAGGCTTCTTGGAATACTTTCCACAAAAGAAAATGTAAATCTGGAGACATTGGGCTTTGGTGATGATACAAGAATGTACAAGGCTATCATTACACCGATAGATATTGCAGGAGAGAGGCTTGGAACGCTGTTTGAGTACAGAAGTGAGAGAGAGTATGACATAGACGATATCATTCTGACAGAGTACGGAACTACAGTGGTGGGGCTTGAGATGATGCGCTCCGTCAACGAGGAGAATGAGGAGGAAAAGAGAAAGGTGACTATTGTCCGTTCGGCAATCAGCACACTTTCTTATTCGGAGCTGGAAGCGATAATTCATATATTTGATGAGCTGGATGGCAATGAGGGAATCCTTGTTGCAAGCAGGATTGCAGACAGAGTAGGCATTACAAGGTCTGTTATTGTCAATGCTCTTCGCAAGTTTGAGAGTGCGGGCGTAATAGAGTCACGTTCGTCAGGTATGAAGGGAACATACATTAAGGTTGTAAATGATGTAGTATTTGACGAGCTTAATAAAATCCGTAATAAAAATTCCTGAATTAATAAAAATATGGTAAAAAGAGACCTGTGACGTATATGTCATGGGTTTTTTTTGAATGAACAGGCATTCAAAAGAGTACATATAGTGCGTAATTCGACAAAATTATACAATATAGTGTAAAAAACAACAAAAATCTCTTGTATTTTGTGAATTTTACTTTATAATAAATATGATAGAGTACTTATGGAATACATAAATTAATCTGGAATGTATGGAGGTTTATTAATGATAAATTCTACAGCGTTTGATTACGTCAATGTTCTGACAAAGGCAGCGGATGCCAGTTGGAAAAGAGAATCAATATTAACAAATAATATTTCAAATGTAGATACACCCGGATATAAGCGCAAGGATCTTAACTTCGAGAGTGTGCTTTCCGAGGAACTTGGCAGGTGCAAGCACAAGTCACTTGACAGTAAGCTTGGAGAGCTGGATCTGTCAAAGCTGACTCCGAATGTATATACGGATCACTCGAATTATTCGTACAGGCTGGATGGAAACAATGTAGATATAGATACGGAGAATGTTGAGCTTGCCTCAGAGCAGATTAAGTACGAGGGTCTTACAAGCAGTATAAATTCACAGTTCGACCGTATGAAGAAAGCAATCGGATAATTAGGATGATTAGGATGAACAGGAGGTTTACAGGATGGGATTATTTCAGTCTTTTAATATAAGTGCATCGGGAATGACGGCGGAAAGGTTCCGTACGGACATTATTGCCCAGAATATTGCAAATGTTAACACCACATCTACGGCATCGGGAGGTCCGTACCGCAGAAAGATAGTTACATTTTCAGAAAAAAATGTGACACCGTTCAGTCAGGTGTATTCAGCTTCAAAGAATGCTGCGGTTGGAAACGGAGTAAAGGTAAGCAGTGTCAAATCGGATTATTCGACGGATTTTATCAAGGAATACGATCCATCAAATCCTGACGCTGATGCTGATGGCTATGTTTCATACCCAAATGTCAATACTGTAACAGAAATGACTAATCTTATTGATGCAACGCGTGCATATGAAGCAAATGCAACGGCGTTTGAATCAAGCAAGGCTATGGCTGAAAAGGGCTTACAGATTGGCAAGTAATGACTATATGATTTTTAAGGAGTGATTTGATGGATATATCAAGTATTAGCGGAATTTCAACAAATCAGATTAGCTCGATTTTTGATAATTCTTCTTTGAAAAAGACAGATGAAAGCAATTCGTTTTCAGATGTGCTGTCGGCAGCGATGGGAAGCATTGAAGAGACAAATGATCTGCAAAACAGCGCTGAACAGGAGGAGGTCAGATTTGCCCTCGGTGAATCCGACAACACACACGATCTGCTTGTTGCAGAAACAAAGGCATCTGTTGCATTACAGTATACAGTTGCGGTAAGAGATAAAATTATTGACGCATATAAACAGCTTATGCAGATGTCAATATAAGGAGTAATTAATAATGCCTGAACGTATACAAGCTATACTTAATAAAGTGGTAGCATGGTGGAAAAAATTTAATACAAAGCAGCGCTCGCTCATGATAAGTGCAGTTGCGGTGGTGATAGTGGCACTTGTCATACTTGCAGTTGTGCTTTCAAGACCGACAAAGGTTGAGCTGGTAGAGGCGGAAAGTGCATCTGACGCCTCGAGTATCAAGGGCGTGCTTGAGGATAACAATATTACATATGATGTGGACAGTGATCTGGTATTTTATGTCAATAAATCAGATGAAGTCAATGCGATTATGGCCTTGGGAGACAATGGTATCCCGGCACAGGCATATTCGATAGACAATGTCACTGATGGCAGCTTCTCCACTACTGAGGCTGACAAACAGAAAAAATATCAGGTTTATCTGGAGGACAAGCTTAAGGATCATCTGGAAAAACAAAAATATATTGAAGAGGCGAGTGTAGATATCACCATGCCTGATAAGGATGGCACGATTCTGAAGTCTGATGAGGAGGCTACAGCGGCCGTTACATTGGGGCTTAAGGACTCAATATCTGATGATCAGGCTTACGCTATAGCAAGACTTGTTGCCACAGCTTTGGGAAACGATACTACAAAGGGCATTACGATTATTGATAAAAAGGCAAATGTTCTGTATTCCGGTGGAGATGCCGAATCGTCGGCAGGAATTGCGTCATCCCAGTTGTCATACAAGCAGAAGCTTGAGGAGCAGGTTAAGTCAGAGGTCAAGAAAACCCTTGAAAAATCAAATGTTTTTTCAGGCATTGAGGTTGGCATGAATCTGGACATTGATTTCAGCAAGACCGAGATTGCGCAGAAAAACTATACATTGCCTGAGGGGCAGACGGATACAGGACTGCTTGACAGCGAATCGGATTATCAGTCTGATGCTACAAACGGACAGGCAGCAACTCCGGGAACTGATTCAAACAGTGATGATACAACCTACACTACACAGGATGGAACACCATCCGAGTCATCCATCACCGATTCCGATAAAAAATATCTTAATGATGAGAAAATAACGACAAGTAAGAATGATGGAGGAAGCATCAAATATGATTCTTCATCAATCACGGTGGTTGCAACAAGATACAAGGTGTATGATGAAAGCACACTGGAAAAAGATGGTAAGCTTAAGGATACAACATGGGAGGAGTACAAATCAAAACATGCTGACCCTGTAAAGGTTACAGATGTGGACCAGGATCTTATCACATCGGTACAAAATGCTACAGGAATTTCGCAGGTTTCTTTTCTTGTGTATGAACAGCCCGAGTTTGTAGATAAGACGTCAAATGCGCGTTCACTTAGTGATATCTTACAGATTGTTATAACAGTTCTTATATTTGCTTTACTTGGATTTGTTGTGTTTAAGAGCACACGCTCAACACAGGAGGAGCCACAGGAGGAAGAAATTTCTGTTGATTCTCTCCTGGAGCAGACCACAGAGACAAACGAGCCGCTTGAGGATATCGGTTATAGCGAGAAGTCAGAGACACGTTTGCTTATTGAAAAATTTGTCGATGAGAATCCGGAAGCAGCCGCGTTACTTTTACGTAACTGGCTCAATGAAGATTGGGAGTAATATTTTATGAGTGATAATTACAGTGGCATACAAAAGGCTGCTATTTTGTTGATTACATTAGGACCTGAGAAGGCTTCATCAATTTTTCAGCATCTTAAAGAGGATGAGATTGAGAGTCTTACTTTGGAGATTGCCAACACAAGAAGTGTTTCTCCAACCGATAAGGATGAGGTTTTGGAGGAATTTTATCAGGTGTGTCTCGCCCAGCAGTATATTGCTGAGGGCGGTATAGGATATGCAAAGGAGCTTTTGGAAAAAGCACTTGGAGAGGAAAAAGCACAGGGTGTTATTTCAAAGCTGACTGCATCGCTACAGGTACGTCCGTTTGAATTTGTCAGAAAGACAGAGCCGAGCCAGTTACTTAACTTTATACAGGATGAGCATCCACAGACAATCGCCATGATTCTGTCATATCTTTCATCCGGTCAGGCAGCTATGATTCTCGGCGCATTGCAGCCTGAAAAGCAGGCTGATGTGGCCAGACGTATTGCACAGATGGACAGAACATCGCCTGATGTTATTAAGGAGGTTGAGAGAGTGCTCGAAAGAAAGCTTTCATCACTGGTCAACCAGGATTACACAATTGTCGGTGGTATAGATTCAATTGTTAATATATTAAACAGCGTAGACCGCTCTACAGAGAAGCGTATTATGGAATCTCTTGAGATTGAAGAGCCTGAGCTTGCAGATGAAATCAGAAAGAAGATGTTTGTATTCGAGGATATTCTGCTGCTTGATGACAGATCTATCCAGAGAGTATTGCGAGATGTTGAAAACGCTGATCTTGAGCTTGCGCTTAAGAGCTCCACAGAGGAAGTACAAAATGTTATTTTCAGGAACCTTTCAAAACGTCTTGCAGCCATGATCAAAGAGGACATGGATTTTATGGGTCCGGTGCGTATGAAGGATGTTGAGGAGGCACAGCAGAAGATTGTTGCTGTCATCCGTAGGCTTGAAGATTCGGGAGATATCGTTATTTCCAGGGGTGGAGGTGATGATATAGTTGTCTAATATATTAAAGCAGTATTATGTGACTGATGAGCAGAAAAAGGTCAGAATAATAAACAACAATTTAGCACTCAGAAAGCTGGTGCTTGAGGCTGTTAAGCCTGATGTCAGCCATAAAACAGATGCCGGTGTGGCAGAAAAGACCGCAGAATATAAGGCAGATGATACATTTAGTGAAGGCTTAAATGCTGATGTAATCACCGAACAGAATGCTGATATTGAAAAAGAAAAGCTGCTTGAAAATGCAAGGCTTGAAGCTGACAAAATTATAAATGACGCAAAGGCTGAGGCAGACAGGCTTATGGATGAGGCGAAACAGCGCGCTCAGATATTATATGCTGACAATAAGTCAAAAGGCTACGCTGATGGACTTGATGAACAGCAAAATGAATTTGAGCAAAAAAAGGCTGATTTAGAAAAAGAGCTTGCTGAGAAAAAGACATCCCTGGAGGATGAATATAATAAATATTCAGATGAGCTTGAGTCAGACCTTGTAGAGGCAATAATCAAAGTGTTCGACAAGGTGTTTCATATCCAGTTTGGAAAGAGCAAAGAGATACTGCTTCATCTGGTCAAGAATACAATATCAAAGGTCGAGGTTGGCAGGGAATTCAGGATTCATGTGGCTCACACGAATTATAAGTTCATGCTTTCACATCTTGATGAGATAAAAGAGCGTATAGGAAATGATATTGATATTGAGGTTGTCAATGATGCAAATCTTGAGACGAGTGATTGTCAGATAGAGACAAGCTTTGGTGTTTTTGACTGTGGCATAGACATGGAGCTTAATAATCTGGTGAATGATATAAAAGCACTTTGCAGTTAGGAAAAGGAAGGGACTACATAATTGTTAAAAACAGCAGAAAAATATTTACAGCTCATAAATGGCGAGTATTACAAGTGTTTTGGTAAGGTTGCCAAGGTTGTAGGTCTGACAATTGAATCTGTGGGTCCTGAGGCGAGATTAAATGATCTTTGCAAGATTTTTCTTGATAATGACAGAAGTGATTTTGTGACGGCTGAGGTTGTGGGATTCCGTGATTCACATCTTATTCTGATGCCGTTCGATAATGTGGATGGAGTCGGTGCAGGGTGCATCGTTGAAAATACAGGGCATCCGCTATCTGTGTATGTGGGCGAGGAGCTGCTTGGACATACGGTTGACGGTATAGGCAGAATTACAGATGCTGACTGTGATCATATAAATCTGCCGGAGGCTTACCCTATTGAGGCTCCGCCACCGGATCCTATGTCGAGGGAGATTATAAGTGAAGTATTGCCGCTTGGCGTAAAGGCCGTTGATGGGCTTATTACCGTTGGCAAGGGGCAGCGTATAGGTATTTTTGCGGGCTCCGGCGTAGGAAAGAGTACCCTGCTTGGTATGTTCGCAAGAAATACAAGAGCAGATATCAATGTGATAGCTCTTATCGGAGAGCGAGGCAGAGAGGTAAGAGAGTTCATAGAAAGGGATTTGGGACCTGAGGGAATGGCAAGGTCGGTGGTAGTTGTTGCTACATCTGATAAGCCTGCGCTCATTCGAAATAAGGCTGCAAAAACTGCTACAAGTATTGCGGAGTATTTCAGGGACAAGGGTAAGGATGTGCTTCTGATGATGGATTCGCTGACACGTTTTTCGATGGCTCAGCGAGAGATTGGTCTTGCGTCCGGAGAACCGCCGGTTACGAGGGGCTATCCGCCGAGTGTATATTCTGAGATGCCAAAGCTTCTGGAAAGAGCCGGAAGGGCTGATATAGGCTCTATTACAGGCTTGTATACAGTGCTTGTCGACGGAGATGATTTTAATGAGCCTATTACAGACACGGCGCGTTCAATTTTGGACGGACACATAATGCTGGACCGTAAGCTTGGACACAAGAATCATTATCCTGCCATTGATGTACTGCAGAGCATTTCCCGTGTTATGAGCTCGATAGCCGCCAAAGAGCATAAGGCTCTGGCCGGTAAATTAAAAAATGTGCTTGCCACATACAATGAAGCTGAGGATCTTATCAATATCGGAGCCTATAAAAAAGGCTCAAATCCTGATATTGATTATGCGATTCAAAAAATTGCTGCAGTTAATAATTTTTTATGTCAGGGAACAGATGAAAAATTCAGCTTTGATGAAGAACTTGAGCTTTTAGAAAAGGTATTTGAATAATGGCAAAGTTTAAGTACAGCATGCAGAACATACTGGAAATAAAAATGAAGCTCGAAACACAGGCAAAAAATGAGTTTTCTATAGCAAACCGTAAATATCAGACGGAAAAAGACAGACTTGATGAGCTCGTTCTTAAGCGCGTTGGATATGAAACGAGACTTAAGGAATCTTTGTGCGGTGAGCTTAATATTTCAAATATAAACAATTTGAAAAAGGATATAAATTCTATCAAATCAGCGATCAGGACCCAGCTTTCCAATGTGAAAAAAGCCGAGGATGAGCTTGAAATCAAGAGATATGCACTCAATGAGCTTATGAAGGAGCGCAAGACCCATGAAAAGCTGCGTGAAAAGAAATTTGATGAGTTTCAAAAGGAAGAAAGAGACAATGAGTCAAAGGAAATTGACCAGCTTGTCAGCTTTACATATAACAATTAATATTTGGAGGAATTATGGCTGAGATAAATGAAGTAGAGGACTCGAAAGAAGATATTAAATCCAAGCCTGACAAAAAAGAAGAAAAGAAGAGAAAAAAGGCAGAAAAAAAAGAAGCCAAACGTCAAAAAAAGCTTGAAAAAAATGGCGGTGAGGATATAGATTCCGATGATAATGATTCTGCCTCAGGCAAAATAGTACTTGTGCTTGCCACGATATTGATTATTGTTATCTGGCTTGGTATTTTTGCAATACTGATAAAGGCTGATGTGGGAGGCTTCGGCTCTTCATTTCTGACTCCGGTTCTGAAGGATGTTCCTGTAATAAACAAAATTTTACCGGATACTGGTGATGATTCTGCCACAACTGAGTCGTCTTCCGAAAGCTCGGGGTACAAAAACGTCGATGAGGCTGTTGCTAGGATAAAGGAGCTTGAAAAAGAGCTGGATGAGGCCAACACAAAATCACAGTCTGACGCACAGACCATAAATGATTTGAATGCCCAGATACAGGATCTTAGCAAGTACAAGGATGAGCAGGATAAATTCGAAGAGGAAAAGGAAAAATACGACGAAGAGGTTGTTTTTTCCGACAAAGCACCCGATATAAAACAATATAAGGCCTACTACGAGAGCATAGATCCTGCTAACGCAGAGGTCCTGTATAAGCAGGTGTGTGAACAGCTGCAGGAGGATGATCAGATTAAGGACTACGCACAGACATATTCGAAGATGAAGCCAAAGGAGGCTGCGGCTATATTTGACAGCATGACAGACAATTTTGAGCTTGTCGCCAAGATTCTTAATGCCATGGATGCACAGTCCAGGGGCAATATTCTTGGAAAAATGGATTCGAATAATGCCGCGAAGGTCACAAAGATTATGAATCCTACAGGTGCTGACAGCACCACAAAATAATCAAAAGGAAAGGAGGAGAAGAATGGCAGATACAAATATATCTGCGGTTGCGGCATCAAACCTTGTCACAACGGCATCGAAGGCAGCTATGACAGTAAATCAGGTTATGCCGGCGAAATCCACAGGCTTTGATTTCAAGAATGTACTTGGAAAGCAGGCAGGCAATGGCACAAATGCCAAAAACAGTGTCAATCGGTCTAATGTGACCTGTAAGGACAGCAGCAATGCGTTTACGAGGCCGTTTGATATTCAAAAGGCTGATAATAGCGGACTGTCAGCGGCAGATGCCGATGAAATCACAAAAGAGGTGTCATCACAGATAGTTGAAAAGGTGACAGAGGATTTAGACATAACAGAGGATAAGCTCTGTGAAATAATGCAGATGCTTGGCATTACGGCAATGGATCTGCTTCAGCCTGAAAATCTTACAGCGCTGTTTGCAAATGCTGCCGGGATAGACAACAATCCTAAAGAACTGGTGCTCAATAGTGATTTTACCGGCTTGTATGCTGATGTGATGGATATTGCGTCTAAAAATCAGGCATTGCTTGAAGCTGTTTCCAATATGGAAGTGCTTGAAACACCACAGGAGCTTGAGACTTTTACGGAGCCTGGCAATCCGGATCAGGGAAATACAGCTTTGTCAGGGGAAGATATGGCAAATGTACAGATTTCTGATTTGGCAGGTGAGACTGAAGGAGCGGTATCTAAGCAGTACCAGACAAAGTCAGAGATTATAGGAACATCAGAGATTGCAGATACATCAGAGACAATTGCAGCCACAGTGTCTGAAAATATTGGTACATCAGAGACCACTGCCACCGCAGCATCTGAAAATATAGATGCATCAGAGACTACAGCAGCTACAGATGTGGAAGAACGCAGTATGTCAGAAACCGCTGCAACAGCTGAAGCTTCAAACATACCAGAAACTGTAGTTTCATCAGAAAGTATAGATGCATCTGAAACCAAAGCGCAGCCGGCGGATACTAAAAAGGACAGAACAGGTTTAGCTGACGATGCCTTATCGCAGCAGGCAGGGGATGAGAGCGATAGTTTAAAGCCTGAAAAACAGGCCATGAAGGCTGACTTAAACAGTGACAGCTCATCAGAAGAGCGCAGTTTTGGCGATAAGAATGAAAACAATGTACTGCATACCATGATAAATGAACAGACGCAGCCTGAGAGCGTTTTTGAAGCCTTTGATGTGCAACCTAAGTACACATCAGTTAATACAACCGAGATTATCAGGCAGATTGTGGATCAGATAAGTATAGCCAACACAACAGGTGAGTCAGTGATAGAAATGCAGCTTAACCCTGAAAATCTTGGAAAGCTGTATATAAACGTAACTGAAAAAAACAGCGAGATAACAGCAAGGATTGCAGTGTCAAATGAAGCTGTTAAAAATGCACTCGAGTCACAGATGGCGACTCTGAGGGAAAATCTGCAGGATGCCAATATCAGAGTAAATGATGTGGAGATAACCATTGCAACTCATGAATTTGAGCGAAACCTTGAACAGAATGCAGGTAATGAAAACGGCAGACAGGATGGGCAGCAGTATACTCATCAAAGCAGCAATAATGGCGGAAATAAATCAGGTCCAAATGAGACAGCTTCCGATGAGGCAAGGCTAACAGCACAGATAATGAGAGACAACGGAAATTCCGTTGATTTCATGGCATAATTAATTTTTGGAAAGGAGAAAAATATGGCAGTTACAGCGAACGTGACAAACGGTAAGCTTGACACAACCTCTACAACACCAACCCAAAACAGAAAGACTGACAGCACTAAAACAAGCGGTACAAATCTTGGATATGATGATTTCTTAAAGCTTTTAAGTGCTGAGATGCAGTATCAGGATCCGCTTGAGCCTACCAGCAATACGGATTATGTGGCACAGATGGCTACATTCTCACAGCTTGAGGCCTCACTTTCAATGAAGGATTCCCTGTCAGCATCATCAGAACAGACTCAGAAGAATGCGGCAATGGCGCTGGTTGGAAAAGAAGTTGTTGTGACAGACGAGGACAGTGATTCAGGCTATTATAGTGGTAAGGTTGATTATATTTCATTCAAGGATGGCAAAATACAGTTGTCCATAAATGAAAAAATGTACGATTATTCAAGTATTTATTCAGTATCAACAGATGAGTACTATGATGCAATCGTCAATTCAAGTACTTTTTCAAATCTTATTGCAAAGCTTCCTAAGATTGAAAACCTTACAGCCTCATCAAAAGCTGATGTTGAGGCAATCAGAAAGCTGTACGACGGACTTACGGATTATGAGAAGCAGTTCATCAATGCCTCTGATTACAGTAAGCTTCAAACCTACGAGGAGAAAATGAAAGAGCTTGAAGCAAAAGAAAAAGATACAACAGGAAAAGATGAAAACGGCAAAAATGATACTCAGAAATAATGATGTTCATAATAATGAGGTGAATTATGAAAAACATAATTAATCAATATTCATCCATTGAACAGATGACTAATCAGTATCTGAACAGAACAAAGACGCAGAAAAATGCGGATTCAGAGGTATCCTTTGAAGAGGTGCTCAGACAGAAGCAAAAACCTCTTAAATTTTCAAAGCATGCCACGCAAAGACTCAGCCAGAGAAATATCAATCTGTCAGATGAACAGAACATACGTCTGACCAATGGCGTTACGGAGGCAGAAAAGAAGGGCGTTAATGAATCACTTGTTCTGGTTGACAATCTTGCATTTATTGTCAATGTGCCAAATAAAACGGTGGTCACTGCAATGGATCAGGAAGAAACAAATGCAAACGTATTTACAAACATTGATGGAGCGGTAATTATGTAGCCGGACCTTTTAAGGAGGCAAGAGGCTTTTGAATGACAGATAAAGCCTGACCGTCCATCTGTAGTATAGGAGGACAAACAACTATGATGAGATCACTTTATTCTGCTGTGTCAGGACTTAAGACACATCAGACAAGAATGGATGTTATCGGTAATAACATCGCAAATGTTAACACAGAGGCTTTTAAGTCTTCATCTGTGCGTTTTAGTGAGATAATGTACCAGACAACAGAGGGAGCAACCTTTGGAAATGCGGCATCAGGCACCGGTGGAAAGAATGCAAAGCAGATAGGACTTGGTGTGGTATCGGGCTCAACCGCTGTTAACATTACAGGAGCAGGCTCTGCCGAGACAACAGGTAATCCATTTGATCTTAGACTTAACGACAAAAATTCTACAAACTTTTTTATAGTAAGTGATGGAGCAAACAGGTTCTTTACCCGTGCCGGAGACTTCTATGTTGATGGTAACGGCTATCTGTGTATGAGCTCTACAGGATATACTCTGCAGGGCTGGCAGGTTGACGCCAATGGAAATGTGATGCAGGATCAGGTATCTGCGCTTAGAGTTATGTCATCTGCAACCAAGACATCAGCACCGGAGGCTACAACAAAGGCATATGTATCCGGTGTCCTTGATAAAAATGACACCCAGGCAGCAGATTCAGGCCGTGTTATAACAATTCCGTTCTTCGATGATCTGGGATACAACTATTCAGCAAAGTTCAACATTAAGAAGACAAATACTGATGGTACATATGATGTGAAGCTTACAGATATTGTTGATTCAAAGGGAAATTCATTGTTTGATCTGGACAAGGATGGTAATTTTGTTACTACTACAGGTCGGGATGGAAAAACATATTATTCCTACAATGGAAATCCTATTGACGTACAGTCTATATTTACAGACGCATCGCTCAAATTTGACCAGAGTGAAGGAACATTTACATCCATTTCCAGTGCAACCTCAGCTGCGGCTGATACTATTAAGCTTAATCTGTCAGTGCTTAACACACAGAGTGCTTCCAAGAATGGAAGTAAATTCAGCGATATAGACGTGGATTTCAGTAAATCAATGAACTATAACAATAACGGAACATCTACCATCGGAGGCATGAACGGAGATATAAAGGATGGTTCCGGAAAAGGAAAAGCTCTTGGAGCTTTAACTGGTATTTCAGTAAATGATGACGGAAAAATCTATGGTTCATATGATAACGGTAATACAGTTTTACTTTGCCAGATTTCGGTAGCACAGTTTGCGAACGCATCAGGTCTTGAAAAAGTAGGAGATAACTGTTATCAGACAACATTAAACTCCGGTGATTTCGATGGAATCGGTGTGGAAATCTCTGGAGACGGAAGCTCAATTGCTTCAGGACAGCTTGAGATGTCAAACGTGGATTTGTCGTCACAGTTTACAGATATGATAGTAACACAGCGTGGTTTCCAGGCAAACTCAAGAGTTATCACAACATCCGATACACTGCTTGAGGAGCTTATTAATCTTAAGAGATAGTAATTTTTGACAGGATTTGGGGGACGATATAAGTCGTTCCCCAATATTTTGTATTTTTTATAGAAAATGTCAAATTATACATAGACATTTCTCTCAAAATTTAGTAAAATCAATAAGAAGGTCCTTTTGACCAATAAATTAAAACAGGGAAGGTGTATATAAGTGGATATAGCATCTCTTTTAGGAGTAATACTTGGTATCGGAATGGTATTATTTGGTATCATTCAGAATGGTGGAGTCGGAGCATTGATAAATTTCCTTGATGCACCGTCTGCAGTCATTACAATCGGTGGTTCGTTAAGTGCGGTTTTGTGCTCGAACAAGCTGTCAGGTTTTATTGCGGGACTTAAATCTATCGCGCTTCCGTTCAAGGAGAAGACGGTGGATCCGGGTGAGACCATCAATAAAATAATTGAATTATCAAATGTCAGTCGTAAAGAGGGACTTTTAGCGCTGGAGGAAGCCGCAAACAGCATAGAGGATGAGTTCCTTAAAAAGGGAATCATGCTTGTTGTTGATGGTACGGATGCAGAGCTTGTCCGTGGAATACTTGAGACAGACATGATAAGCATGGAGGATAGACATAAGAAAACTATCACATTCTGGGAGTTCTGGGGCGAGCAGGGGCCTGCCTGGGGTATGATCGGTACTCTTATAGGACTTATTAACATGTTAAAGAACCTCGAGGATTCTTCAACCATCGGTCCTAACATGGCAGTTGCGCTTGTTACCACATTTTATGGTTCACTTATTGCCAACTGGCTTTGCGCACCTTTTGCCAATAAATTAAAAGCAAATAATGAGATTGAGGTTACCATCAAGACAATTGTTATAGAGGGTTTGCTTTCTATACAGGCTGGTGAGAACCCGCGTGTGATTGAGGAAAAGCTTAAATCATTCCTGTCACCTGATAAGAGAGAGGCTCTTTCAACTGATGGCGGAGGTGAGGAATAGTGGCTAAGAAAAGACCAGAGGATCCACCGAAGGGTGCACCGGCGTGGCAATCCACGTTTTCTGATCTGATGAACCTGTTACTCTGCTTTTTCGTGCTTTTGTTTTCTATGTCAACTGTAGATGCGGAAAAGTTCCAGCTCGTCATAGCATCATTATCCAGCAGTATAAGTATTTTGCCGGCAGGAGGCACATCGATAGGAGATGGAAAGCTTATTGGTGCCGGAGTCAGTCAGCTTGAGTTCTTGGACAAGTATTACAATGACCTGGCCAATTCAAAGTCACACACTGAGAGTACTACTGAGGGTGAGGATAAAAATGCCGAGGAACAGTACGAACAGATGGGATTGTCAGAATCGGAAAAGATGTCTGAGCAGATAGAGAAGCAGCTTGAAAACACCAGTCTTGAGGATGCGGTGGACGTAGATTTTAATGCTGAATATGTGCAGCTTAGTCTTAACGGAGCATTGCTTTTTGAATCCGGAAAGGCTGAGATTATGCAGGAAGCATATCCTGTTGTAAATAAAATCTCGACAATTTTGTCCACATATCAGAATAATCTGATTGAGGTTGAGGGACATACGGACAATGTGCCGGTTTCTTCAAGGTCAAGGTTTGAGAGTAATGATGTACTTTCGATGTATCGTGCGCTCAGTGTGGCTGATTACATCAGATCCAACACGAATCTGGATCCGTCTCATATCAAATCGTCCGGCAGAGGTGATTATGATCCGGTAGCGGATAATGCAACAGCGGACGGACGCGCGAGAAACAGGCGTGTAGAGATAAAAGTATATAATTCGTACAATTCGGATTTGAATAATTAATTTAATTTTGGGAAGGAAAAGATATGAAAAAAAATTTGATTTCAGTTCTTATTCTTGCACTTGTATTTGCGAATCTTGTGCTCACAGCATTGCTTATTTTCACAATATTACCTGAGACGAAAAAAGCAAATAATCTTATAGATCAGGTATGTCAGGCTATTTCGCTCGATTTAAAGAGCGGAGCGGCAACATCAGCGTCACAGCTTCCTCAGGAGCAGATTGCAGATTATGCTTTAAATGCGGATGGAGAGAACCTCACATTCAGCTTTGCACCTTCTGAGGATAACAGCATGCATATACTTGTTTGCGGTATATCACTTTCTTTAAACAAGGAGAGCGACGGCTATAAGCAGTACAAAGAGGATCTTTCATCAAAAAAGAATGTTATCCTTAAGGAAATTACAGATGTTATCGGTGAATACAGCATGGAGCAGTATAATGCAGATAAGAGTGCAATTCATGATAAAATCTTGAAAAAGCTTCAAAAAGATTTTGGGGCAGATTATATTGTCGATGTCAATATTGTATCTTCACTTACACAATAAATTGGCAGATTATGTATAAATATGGCTGTTCAAATTACAGCAGTCATATCATTATTATAAACACAGGTGGTGATTAACAGATGGGTGATGTCTTATCCCAGAGCGAAATAGACAACCTGCTCAACGCTTTAAGCAGTGGTGAGCTGGATGTAGATGAAATAAAAGAAAATAATGAACAGCAGGTTAAAGACTATGATTTCGCCCGCCCATCCAAATTTTCCAAGGAACATTTAAGGACACTGGAAATAATATTCGAACATTATGGAAGACTGCTTACTACTAATCTTCCTGTTTATTTGAGAAAATCCGTACAGGTAGAGGTGATGAATTCGGAGGCGGTTACATATTCTGAGTTTTCCAATGCATTGTCAAATCCGGTATTGCTTGGAATTGTCAATTTTGCCCCGTTAACGGGTAATATCATTGTTGAGATGGCGGCAGGCCTTGGATATGCCATTGTTGACAGAATGCTTGGCGGAAGAGGAGACAGTCTGGAAAAGACCAGGGACTTCTCAGAAATAGAGCTTTTGATCATAGAGAGGATTCTTGTTATATGTATCAATCTGCTCATTGAACCGTGGGAGAATGTGGTTGATATAAAGCCGCATCTTGAAAGAATTGAGACCAATTCACAGTATGCACAGATTATTTCACCGAGTGAGATGATTGCAATTGTTACAATGAATATAAAGATTGGTGATGTTGAGGGACTTATGAATGTATGTCTCCCATACATTACGCTTGAGCCTGTTATTGAAAAGTTAAATACCAGATACTGGTATTCAAACATACAGAATCAGGATGATTCCAACTATAGACATGCGATAGAGAGCCTTATCCATAAAGCGCAGATTCCGGTAAGGACTGTGCTCGGTAAGAGTGTTATATCAGTTAAGGATTTCTCGTCTCTTGTTGCGGGAGATGTTATAAGACTGGACAGAAATGTAGATGATGAGTTGGATATCTATGTTGGTAATATCAAAAAATTCACTGCACTACCGGGATCTGCCGGAGACAAATATGCAGTAAGGATAACATCGGTAGTCAGAGAGGAGTAATAAATCATGGATGGAGTTTTATCGCAGGAAGAAATTAATGCATTATTAAATAACGACAGTGCTTCCGGTTCTGGCGATGAATTATTGACAGATGCTGAAAAGGATGCCATAGGCGAGATTGCCAATATCAGTATGGGAACAGCGGCAACAACCTTGTTTTCCCTTGTAAACAGAAGAGTTGAAATCTCTACACCTGTAGTTTCATTTTCGAACTGGGATGATATTGTAAATGATTACGAAAGACCATGTGTATTCATTAAAATCGGATATACACAGGGACTTAACGGAAGCAATATTCTTGTCCTTAAGGAAAAGGATGTAATGGTGATCACTGATCTTATGATGGGAGGAGACGGTACCAATATAAGCGGTGAGATAGGAGAGCTTCATCTGAGCGCAATCAGTGAGGCTATGAACCAGATGATGGGATCTTCTGCTACATCTTTATCTTCAATGCTCAATCGTACAATAGACATCAGCCCGCCTGTTGCAGAAGTTGTAGATTTGAAAAATACATTGGATGAGGGTGAGATTGACAACTTCCTCGCAAATGAATTTGTTAAAATTTCATTTAGAATGGAAATTGGCGACCTTGTGGACAGTGAGATAATGCAGCTGTACCCACCTGATTTTGTCAAGGATATGTGTAAGGGTGTTACTGAAAATATGGAGCTTGACTCGCAGAATGTCAAAGAGGAGACACCTGCTGCAAATACTGCAGCTACAGCTACAGCACCACAGCAGTCTGCTGACAATAATATGAACAATCAAAATGCAATGAATCAAAATGCAATGAATCAGAATATGATGAATCAAAACATGTCAAATCCAAATATGATGAATCAAAATATGATGAATCAAAACATGATGAATCAAAACATGATGGGACAAAATAATATGGGACAGTCAGTAAATGTGCAGCCTGCACAGTTTACACCGTTTGGTGCGATGCCTAATCCGGCATATCAGCCGGAAAATATTGATTTGATTATGGATGTACCTCTTGAGGTGACAGTAGAGCTTGGACGTACCAAAAAGTCTATTTCTGAAATCCTTGATTTTGGACCGGGAAAGATTATCGAGCTCAATAAGCTTGCGGGAGAACCGGTTGATGTATTGGTCAATGGCAAGTATGTCGCAAAGGGCGAGGTCGTTGTCATTGAAGAAAGCTTTGGTGTAAGAATTACAGAGATAATCAATGCCGCAAAAGCTATTAATTAATTTGCGTAATTAGTATAGGAAGTTAAAAAATGATATTGATTTTATCATCTTTAGACAGTTTTGTTCAGCTTATAACAGTTCTGGTTATTTTTGTCTTTGTCCTGATAATTACATATTTTACAACAAGATGGATGGCCGGTATCCAGAAAGGGCGGAGCTTTAACAAAAATCTCCGCATCATCGAAACTATAAGCGTTGGAAATAATAAAATGGTCAGCATAGTTCAGGCCGGTGAAAAATACCTTGTTGTATCTATAGGAAAGGACGAGGTTCATTATCTGACTGAGCTTAAACAGGAAGAACTTAGGGATTTATCTTTTATGAATCCTGACAGTCAAAATGATAAGCAGGATCCTTTTGCTGAGATATTTGGCAGATTAAAGGAAAAATACGATAACAGGAGCAAACATGAATAGATTCATGAAGAAATTTAAGGCAGTATATTGCAAGGCTTCATTTGTTTTTGCAGTTGCTGTTCTCATAGTTACATTTTCATTATGTATATTTAATCCGGCGAGTGTTGAAGCAAGCCAGACTACATCCGGAAGTGACATATCCACTGATGATATCACAAAAGATTTGGAAGATGTTACAAGCATGGATGCAGGAGACAAGGATCTTGCCAATGCCACATCAGATAAGACGGATGGACTTAATATATATTACAATAATGAGTCAGGTTCGTTATCTACACCTATCCGCATGTTTTTGGTACTCACCGTACTTTCTCTTGCGCCTTCCATTCTCATAATGCTCACATCGTTTACCAGGATTATAATTGTCCTGCATTTTGTCAGAACAGCCATTGGAACACAGACTGCACCGCCTAACCAGGTGCTTGTCGGTCTGGCACTGTTTTTGACACTTTTTATTATGTGGCCAACCTTTTCTGCTATCAATGAAAAGGCAATTAAGCCCTTAGATGAGGGAAAGATTACCCAGCAGGAGGCTTTTAAAGAAGCAGAGGAACCTTTTAGAGAGTTTATGTACGGACAGACACAGACCAAGGATATTAAGCTGTTTGTAGATATATCAGGTAAGGAATATGATGATTACAAGGATGTTCCGTTTACTACACTTGTTCCGGCTTTTATATTAAGCGAGCTTAGATATGCCTTTATATTGGGCTTTTTAATATATATTCCATTTATTGTTATTGATATGGTGGTTTCATCTGTGCTCATGTCAATGGGTATGATGATGCTTCCGCCGACGACCATCTCGATGCCGTTTAAGGTACTTCTTTTTATTCTGGCAGATGGATGGGATTTGATTATCGGTAATCTTGTCAAGACGTTTTACTAGGAGGTGGACTTATGATTACCCAGGAAGCGGTTTTGGATATAGCAAAGGAAGCTATATATAATATTATTATCACATCAGCTCCGCTTTTGCTTGTTTCATTAATTGTTGGTTTGATAGTCAGTATTTTTCAGACAGTTACATCAATTCAGGAGCAGACACTTACATTTGTTCCCAAAATGCTGGCGATTTTTATTGCGTTGATGCTTTGCGGAGCATGGATGCTTGATAATATGTCGGGTTTTATGACTGATTTATGGTCAAAATTCAGTTATTATCTGAGCATGGGATAAAGAGATATGGTTAGTTATTCATTTTCGGTTACTAATTTTGAATATTTTTTACTTATTTTGGTGCGTATAGCTTCTTTTGTATATATAGCCCCTTTTTTTGGGGATAATGCTGTACCCAGCCGGCTAAAGGTTGGATTATCGGCGATTACAGCAGTGTTTATGTACAATATCATAGAAAGACCAGAGCTTTCCTATGTCAGTGCGGTAGGTTACGCGGTGCTGGTTGTCAAAGAAGGAATTACAGGTCTGCTGATTGGTTTTGCGGCAAATATTTGTAATTCCATTGTTATTTTTGCCGGAAATATTATTGATATGGATATCGGCCTGTCGATGGCTACAGAGTTTAATCCTTCAATGAATTCAGAGACAACCGTTACCGGCAATTTCTATTATTATGTCATTCTTGCACTGCTTCTGGTGTCTGATATGCATAATTACCTGCTTAGAGCAGTGTGTGACTCTTTTTCGGTTGTACCGCTTGGAGGAGCACAGTTTAATTTTGAGCATCTGATGTCTTCCATGACAAAATATATTGGCGATTTATTTATTATTGGATTTAGAATTTTTTTGCCTTTTTTTGCGTGCATAATGATTTTTAACTGTATACTTGGTATAATGGCTAAGGTTGCACCACAGATGAATATGTTTTCTGTTGGTATCCAGATAAAGATTCTTGTCGGATTTGTTGTCTTGTTTCTGACAATATATCTTGTTCCAAGTATTGCCAACTTTATAATTACCGAGATAAAAACAATGGTGGTATCAATAATTGAAGGAATGTACTGAAAAAGCCCAAAGCTATACAGATAATGAATTAAATATCGTCCTGCGTTATAATCTTCAGTGGTTTGCAGCGGATGGCGAGGGCGGTGAAAAAACCGAGCCTGCTACCGATAAGAAATTAAGAGATGCAAGAGATGAGGGTAAGGTTGCAAAAAGTAAGGAGCTTACGGCAGCGTTTGACCTTATTGTGCTTTTTCTTGTACTGAAGGTGTTTATGTCATTTGTAAGCGGAAAGCTGTTGGGATTTTTTTCTTACATATACAACAGGATGCCTGACTTTTTGAACGAGACTCAGAAAAATATGTCATCAATAACCGTCAGGAATTTCATGAATGACATTATTCTGCAGTTTTTACTTACATGCCTTCCGTTTTTTATATTTGGAGTTGTTGTCACTATACTTGTGAGTATTGTTCAGGTTGGCTGGAAGGTAACCACGAAACCCATGGCTCCGAAGCTTGATAAGTTTAATCCAATAAACGGTTTTAAGCGTATTTTCTCAAAGGATTCCGTTTTTGAGCTGATTAAGTCTGTGATCAAGATAGGTGTAATTTTATATATGGCATACTCATCAATCAAATCTCATCAGAATGATATTTTTATTTTGTATGAGCTTCCGCTTAAAAGAGCGGTAGCACTGGTTGGTGATATAATAATAAACACTGGTCTTAAAATCAGCATAGTATATCTGATTGTTGGAATTGTGGATTATATTTACAATAAACACAAGTTCAATGAAGATATGAAGATGACCAAGCAGGAGGTCAAGGATGAGTTCAAAAACACTGAAGGAGATCCGACAATAAAGGGTCAGCAGCGTAAGAGAATGCAGGAAGCCTCACAGCGCAGAATGATGCAGGATGTGCCGAAGGCTGATGTTGTAATTACAAACCCGACTCATTTTGCCGTTGCCATAAAGTATGATGCAGATACCAATCAGGCACCGGTTGTGACGGCAAAGGGACAGGATTATGTTGCAATGAAGATAAAAGAGATTGCCAGGGATAATAATATCCGTATAGTTGAGAATAAACCGCTTGCAAGAATGCTGTTTCATAACGTGGAGCTTGGAGCAGAGATACCGCCGGAGCTTTATCAGTCGGTAGCTGAGATACTGGCTATGATTTACAAAGAGAATCATTAGAAATTTGAAATAAGAAATAAGAGAAAGGAGGAATAGAATATGTTAAAAAAATCCGATCTGGGTGTTGGAATTTATCTGCTCTGTGCAGTTATTTTCTTTATTGTGCCTATTCCTTCCGGTTTACTTGATGTAATGCTGGCGTTTAATCTTTCAGTGGCTCTTATTATTCTGTTCAGTGTTTTATTTGTAAAAGAAGTGCTCGATATGTCATATTTTCCGACACTTTTGTTATTTACTACCATTTTCAGGATTTCTTTAAATGTGTCATCTACACGTCTTATTCTTTCAACCGGAAATCCGGGTGTTGTTGTAAATGTGTTTGGACAGTTTGTCGGTGGAGGAAATCTGGTTATTGGAGCAATTGTATTTATAGTGCTCATTATTATACAGTTTGTTGTCATAAACAAAGGTTCAGAGCGAGTAGCCGAGGTTACTGCCAGATTTACCCTCGATGCCATGCCGGGTAAACAGATGGCTATAGATGCGGATCTTAATACAGGTGCGATTACTGACAAGGAGGCAAAGGAGAGGCGTGAGAAGATTCAAAAGGAGTCAAGCTTCTTTGGAGCCATGGATGGTGCCACAAAGTATGTAAAGGGAGATGCTACTGCAGGTCTTATCATCACTATGATAAATCTTGTAGGCGGAACTGTCATGGGAGTGATGTTTCAGGGACTTGCTGCCGGTGAGGCTATACAGAAGTTTGGCCTTTTGACCATAGGTGACGGACTTGTTTCGCAGATTCCTTCACTTTTGATATCACTTTCAACAGGTATCCTTGTTACTAAGGGCTCAAATGAAAGGGATTTCAGCACAGAACTGCTGGGACAGCTTTTTGGAACGGCAAAGGTACTTTATATAGTTGGTGCTGTGCTTATTTTCCTGGGAGTTGTCACACCTCTTCGCAATGAGTGGTGGCTTTTCATAGGTCTTGCGGTGGCATTTTTTGTGACTGCCAAAAGGATTGAAAAGAATGCCGGAATAGAAAGTATCGAGGAGGAAACGGCGCAGGCCGAAACCGATGCAGAGGAGATACGAAAGCCCGAAAATGTTGTGTCATTGCTGCAGGTGGATCCTATTGAGCTTGAGTTTGGCTACGGAATTATTCCACTTGCTGATGTCAATCAGGGCGGAGATCTTCTGGATCGTGTCGTGATGATCAGGCGCCAGATAGCATTGGAGCTTGGAACCGTGGTGCCTATCATTCGTTTAAGGGACAATATCCAGCTTAATCCAAACCAGTATATTATAAAGATAAAGGGTATACAGGTGACGGAGGGAGAGATACTTTTTGATCACTATATGGCCATGAATCCGGGATACGTCGAGGAGGAGATTACAGGAATACCTACATTTGAGCCTTCATTCCATCTGCCTGCCATCTGGATTACAGAAAGCCAGAGAGAGCGTGCGGAAAGCCTTGGATATACTGTTGTCGATCCGCCTTCGATTATTGCAACACATCTTACAGAGGTTATCCGTTCGCATATTGCAGAGCTTCTCACCAGACAGGATGTGCAGAATCTTGTTAACAATCTTAAGGAGTCTAATCCGGTTATTGTTGATGAGCTTATTCCTAAGCTGCTCGGACTTGGAGAGGTTCAGAAGGTATTGCAGAATCTTCTTACTGAGGGGATTTCCATAAGGGATCTGCTGACAATATTTGAGACTTTAGCAGACCATGCGCAGACCTCCAGAGATACTGATGTGCTTACAGAGTATGTAAGACAGGGCTTAAAGAGGGCTATCTCAAGTAAATATTTTCCTGCCAATGAGACAACGAGTGTTATTACGCTGGATCCGACTGTGGAGCAGGAAATTATGTCTTCCGTAAAACAGACAGAGCAGGGCTCTTATCTTGCTTTGGATCCGGATAAGACAAAGGCAATTATGAAGTCTGTAGAAACTGAGATTGGTAAGTTGGAAAGTTTGGGAAAGAGTGCTATTATTATTACATCTCCTATTGTGAGAATGTACTTTAAAAAATTGACTGAAGATTATTTTAAGGATCTTATTGTTATTTCGTATAATGAGGTTGAATCCAATGTTGAGCTTCAGTCGGTAGGAATGGTGACAGCATAAATGACTATTAATAAATTTACAGGTAATACAAAAGAAGAGGCCATAGAAAAGGCAAAAGAGGCATTTGGATCCAATGCCGTTATTATGAATGTTAAAGAGATCAAGCCGAAGGGATTTTTCGGAATATTTAAAAGCTCCACATATGAGGTGACAGCAGCAATGGATGAAAAACAGCAGGCAAGACCGTCGGGAATCATTGATATCAGAGCTGATGAGAAAATATCTCTGCCACCGCTTAAACCTGTTGATCAGGCTTCCTTTGAGGCTGCCTTTGACAAGAAAAAGGATATGACCGAAGAAAAAAACAAGCAGCCAAAGGCAAATGAAACGCCGTTAGATGAGAGTAAAAACACAAAAGAGTTAAACGAAAAGGAGCGGCTTGATTCGCTTGCAGCTATGGTTGAAGGGTTCGAAAAGCCGGTTTTAAAATCTCAAAATGGTGATGAGCTTAAATTTGTAAAGATATTATACAGAACACTTCTGGACAACGATGTAAATGAAAAATACATAAATCAGATTCTTGAAGAAATAGAAAGATTTTTACGTCCGGGCAACAACATGGATGTTATATTGTCAAATGTATACCAGAAGCTTATTTTACGCTTTGGACAGCCGGAGACAATAAAGCTCACACCCGGAAAAACAAAGGTTGTATTTTTTATAGGACCGACAGGTGTTGGAAAAACTACAACCATAGCAAAGATTGCATCTAAATTTAAGGTAGAGCATGATAAAAAAATTGCCTTTATTACTGCTGATACATATCGTATCGCAGCTACAGAACAGCTTCGCACGTATGCAAATATTCTCGATGCACCTATGTCTGTAATATATTCAAAGGAAGAGCTCAATGATGCAATAGAAAAACATGAGCAGGCTGATGTCATATTTGTGGATACTGCTGGCTTTTCCCACAAAAACGAAGAGCAGAAGAGTGATATTAAAAATCTTATAGCAGGAATTAATCCGGATTATGACAAGAGTGTTTATCTGGTGGTCAGCGCGACAACAAAGTATAATGATCTTAAGGCGATAGTGGATGCTTACAGTAAAATTGCTGATTATAAGCTTATTTTTACAAAGCTTGATGAGACTTCATCGTATGGAAATCTGCTGAACATAAAGCTGTATTCAGGCGCGGATATATCATATGCTACTGACGGACAAAATGTACCTGACGATATTGAGGTATTTGATACCCAGAAAATTGTAAAACAATTATTAGGAGGCAGAATTTGATGGATCAGGCCGAACAGCTTAGAAATGTTATAAAGCTTAGAAATCAGAATTTCGTCGATATAGCCAGGGTTATTACCGTCACAAGCGGAAAGGGCGGGGTTGGTAAGTCGAATGTTTCTGTCAATCTTGCTGCAAAGCTCAGTCAGGCCGGGAAAAAGGTTGTTATTTTTGATGCTGATTTTGGATTGGCCAATGTTGAGGTTATGTTTGGGGTTGTTCCTGAATATACGCTTGCGGATATGATATATGACGGACACACAATTAAAGATATCATAACAAGAGGACCTCGTGACATTGATTTTATATCAGCAGGATCAAGTGTTGACGGACTGAATAATCTGACACCGGAGCAGATACATTTTCTAGTACATAAAATTGATGAACTCAACAGTATGTATGATTTTATTATTATTGATACAGGGGCCGGAATATCTGACCAGGTAATGGAGTTTGTGGCATCAAGCTCAGAGATTATTCTTGTCACGACGCCGGAGCCGACGTCTATTACCGATTCATATTCACTGCTTAAGGCGTTATATAAAAGAAAAAACTTTGTGCCGGATAATTCCAGAATAAAGATAATAGCAAATAAAGTTACATCCAGGGATGATGCAAATATAGTATACAACAAAATCAATTCTGTGGTAATGCAGTTTTTGAAAGGAAAACTTGAGTATCTGGGATATATTCCATCTGATGCATCAGTTGAAAGGGCGGTCAGACAACAGCAGATTGTTTCTATATGTGAACCGTTTTCAAAGGCTTCCAGAGCTTATGATGATATTGCCGAAAAGCTGCTTGGAAATGAAGCTACACAGAATACAGTTAAAAAATCAATCGCGCATATCTTTTCGAGCTTTTTAAAGAAACAATAAAAGAGGTTTGATATGGATTTTACAAAGAAAATTTTGCCAGGAGATAAACTTGATATTTCTCTTACAAATGCGGAAAACGATGCAGTATATAAAAGCAGTTTTTCGGATTTGATTTCAGAGAAAATGTGGGAGATTACCATGCCGGTTTCTGCCGGCAGGATAGTTCTGCTCCAGGTGGGAGAGACGTTTGGCTTTATACTCTATACGTCAGATAAGGTCCTTATAGAGGGCAGAGCAATAGTCAGAAAACGTTATAAAAAAGAAAATCTTTATTTTCTTGTCGTAGAGCTGACAAGTGAGTTGAAACGAATACAAAGGCGGGATTTTTTCAGAATGCCGTGTATGATCAATATGCGCTACAGTATATTGAAATATGATGAAAATATCTATAACAGTGAAGCGGCTTTTTGTGATATGATATATAAAGGGACTGCTGGGATAGAAAAATCTCAGTGGAGTGATTCGGTTATACTTGATATAAGTGGTGGAGGTATCCGCTTCTCCGACAAAAAACCGATTGAGCAGGGAATCTTTCTGATGGTTCACTTTATACTGAATGTAAATGATACAGAGGAGGTCTTTGACTTACTAGGCTGTGTTGTGAATTGTGAAAAGAGTCCTGATGAGACAAGATATTTTATCAGGATAAAGTTTATTTTTGAGAAGATTGCTGACCGAGAGAAAATAGTGCGATATGTATTTGAGCAAGAGCGAAGAATAAGGCGCAGGGAAATGGAGTAGGCTTATGAGTTTAGAAATTTTAGTAGTTGATGATTCTGCACTCCTGAGAAGGGTTGAGTGTGATATAATCAATTCAGACAATAAATTTAAGGTAACAGACACATGCAAGGATGGTCTTGAAGCATTGGAAAAGCTTCGTACTAAAAAGTATGACGGAGTGGTTTTGGACATCAACATGCCAAGGATGGATGGTCTTGAATTATTGCAGCAGCTTCAGAAGGAAAAGATAAAGGCCAATATTGTTATGGCGAGCACACTCACTGTTGAGGGCGCGGATGAAGCTATAAAATCATTGGAGCTTGGAGCTATAGATTTTGTTACAAAGCCAAGTAATATAATCGAAGCAAAGGGTGATGCTTTTAAAAAAGCATTGCTTGATGTATTGTATGCTGCAACAAAAGCAAGAGTCCATTTTAAAAAGCCGTCGTTGACACCGGCTGCTGATAAGACAGCGGCGTCTTCAGTAAACAGACTTAAGAAACCGGGGCAAAACAAGATTATCGCGATTGCTTCGTCTACCGGAGGACCAAAAGCACTTCAGAGTGTTATACCAAAGATTCCTGCTGATATTGATGCACCGGTTGTACTTGTGCAGCATATGCCTGCCGGCTTTACAAGTAGCATGGCTGCAAGGCTTAATGAGCTCAGCAAAGTTCAGGTTAAAGAAGCAGAGGACGGCGAACTCTTAAAAAAGGGTGTTGTCTATATTGCACCCGGTGGTAAACACATTGTGGTAAATAAGAAAGGTGCCTCACATGTGATTGGCTATAGCGACATGCCTCCTATTGGTGGGCTCAAGCCGTGTGCGAATATTATGTTTGATTCGCTGGGACAGACGGGCTTTGATGAGGTTGTGTGCGTTGTACTCACAGGTATGGGTGCTGATGGAACAAACGGTATATTATCACTTGGCAAGAAAAAATCTGTACATGTTATTGCACAGGATGAGAGCTCATGCATTGTATATGGCATGCCAAGAGCTATTTATGAGGCCGGTGTTGTGGATGAGGTTGTTGCATTGTCTAAGGTTGCCGAAACTATCACAAAAAACGTGGGGGTAAAATAAAATGGATGTAAGCCAGTATCTCGAAATATTTATTGATGAAAGTTCAGAACATATCCAGACATTGTCAGATTGCATTATGACTCTCGAGCAGGAGCCGGAGAATAAGGATACCATAAATGAAATTTTCCGTGCAGCTCACTCATTAAAGGGTATGGCAGGTACCATGGGATTCAAACGAATGCAGCATCTTACACATGATATGGAAAATGTGTTTCAGGAGGTTAGAAGCGACAAAATTAAGGTTGACAGCTCCATGATTGACCTTTTGTTTAAATGCCTTGATGCTATCGACAGCTATGTAGAGAATATTAAAGAAACCTCTGATGAGGGAACTGACGATAATGAGGTTATTATTAAGGAGCTTAATGATTTTATCGCAAAGGCAAATGGTGAAGCTCCTGCAGACAATACTCCAAAGGAAGAGCCTGCTGCACAGGCACAGCCGGATTCGGCACAAAGTGAAAATCAGGCAGACGCTCTAGGAGAAATTGAGCTTACCGACAACGAAAAAAAACTTGTGGATGAGGCTATTGCACAGGGACAGAAAATATATGGTGTTACAGTTACAGTAGCATCTGACTGTCTGCTTAAGGCCGCGAGAGCATTTCTTGTGTTCAGGGCTGTTGAAGAAATGGGACAGATTGTGGTTTACAGACCAAGCTCACAGGATATAGAGGATGAAAAGTTTGAGTTGTCATTCAGCTTTTTTGTGGCATCCGGAGAACCGTTTGAGAAAATACAAAAGGCCGCAGCAGATGTGTCAGAGATAGAAAAGGTTGAAGGCCGCGAGCTGACAACCTTCCATGTCGAGGGAGAGGAACCTCCTAAACAGGAGGAGGCTGCTCCTAAGGCAGATACTCCGGCAGAGGCTCCTAAGGCCGGTAAAGCCCAGGACGATAAAGCTTCTGCAAAAGAAGCACAAAAACCGGCTGTTCACCACAAAAAGCCTACTACAAGCAGAACAGTCAGAGTTGACATTGAAAAGCTTGACATGCTTATGAATCAGGTTTCTGAGCTTATTATTGCGAAAAACAGTCTGGTTGCCATGAGCGGTTCGGACGGCTCAAACGGAAATAACCAGTCGTTCCATGAGCAGATAGAATATCTTGAGAGAATTACCACAAATCTTCATGAGTCTGTAATGAAGGTTCGAATGGTTCCTATTGAGAGTGTGACACAGAAATACCCTAGAATGATCAGGGATTTGTCACGTACGCTCAACAAAAAGATGGAGCTTGTAATTACCGGTGAGGATACAGAACTTGACCGTACCGTAGTAGATCAGATTGGAGATCCGCTGCAGCATCTGCTTAGAAATTCAGCAGACCACGGACTTGAGAGTAATGAGGTCAGACTTGAAAGAGGAAAGCCTGAGGTTGGTACAATTTTCCTGAATGCATACCAGGAGGGAAACAATGTTGTCATCAAGGTTGGTGATGACGGTAACGGCATTGATACAGAGGCTGTCAAGAACAAGGCTATACAAAGAGGTCTTTTGACTGCAGACCAGGCTGAGAATTTATCTCAGAATGATATCATCAATTTTCTGTTTATGCCAAGCTTTTCAATGGCTAAAAAAGTTACAGATATTTCCGGCCGAGGTGTAGGCCTTGATGTTGTGAAGTCGGGAATTGAGCAGTTGGGTGGCGATGTGTCTGTATCTACAGAGCTCGGAAAGGGAACCACATTTACCGTAAGGCTTCCTCTTACCCTTGCAATTATCCAGGCTCTTATGGTTGAAATAAGGGATGAGATATATGCTATTGCACTTGGCTCTATATCTAACATTGAGGATATACCTGTTGAGGATATAAAGTATGTACAGGCCAAAGAGGTTATTCATCTCCGTGGCAGTGTTATTCCTATTATCAGACTTGATAAGATGCTCGATATTGAACCACAGGAGAAGGAGCCTGATCACCTTACGGTTGTTATTGTACAAAAGGGTGACCAGCAGGCGGGACTTGTTGTGGACAACCTGATAGGACAGCAGGAGATAGTAATCAAATCTCTTGGCAAGTATATTAATGGAAACAAGCTCATCAGCGGTGCAACTATTCTCGGAGACGGTGATGTAGCTTTAATACTTGATGTTAATACACTTATGTAATTGGAGGACGGATACATGGCAGATAATGAATTTGATGTACAGGAAAAAGAAACCAGGCA
The DNA here is from genome assembly GCA_934365945.1 of uncultured Agathobacter sp. Classification (GTDB taxonomy): domain Bacteria; phylum Bacillota; class Clostridia; order Lachnospirales; family Lachnospiraceae; genus Roseburia. The sequence continues at coordinate 275,154 of CAKRNE010000002.1, forward strand.
ATATATTTCCGTCAAAGTCGGAGAAGAAAAATTTGGTATAGATATAGGATATGTTGACAATATTGTCAGAATGCAGAAAATCACACGTGTTCCAAAGGCTCAGGTGTATTTTAAGGGTATTATTAACCTAAGAGGTGAGATAGTTCCTGTAATGAGCGCCAGAATCAAAATGGGACTTGATGATGATGTATATACATCTCAGACAAGGATTATTATATTGAAGCTTGAGGAAAAGGGCGAGATTGGTCTTATTGTTGATGAGGTGTGCGAGGTCGTTACACTTGTGGTCGATGAGATTGATAAACCGAATATTGATACTTCATCTTCATCTACGGGAAAAGAACTTTTCATAAATGGAATAGGTAAAAATGGTGACGAGCTTATTTCACTTTTTGAGATTGGCGCTATCGTAGGAGAAAAAGAAAATAATTAAATGAATCATGTATAGTGAGGCAGTAGCTGCCTCACTATATGAGTTTTACAGTATAAGGGTAATATTTTATGAATAAATTTTCTTTAGATAATGTTAACGAAATGTATATGGATGTGCTTAAAGAGCTTGGAAATATCGGAGCCGGAAATGCAACGACGGCAATAGCGGGCATGCTTGGCACATCTATGTCTATGAATGTACCAAAGGTACTGCTTGTGGACGCAACAAAGATTGGCGATGCAATCTGTCCCGAGGAAGAGACCATAGTAGGTATTTTTCTTGAAGTGGAGCAGGATATATCCGGCAGCATGATGTTTCTTATGAAAATTCCGGCAGCTCATTTTCTGGTGAATAAGCTTATGGGAAGAGCTCCTGAATATAATGAGCCGTTCGATGAGATGGATCTTTCTGCAATGAAGGAGATAGGCAATATTATTGCCGGATCATATCTTTCAGCACTTTCAACACTTACAAATCTTAGAATCAAACCGTCCGTTCCGTATATTGCAGTAGATATGGCAGCCTCGATACTCAGTGTACCGGCTGTACAGTTTGGTCAGTATGGGGATAATGCATTATTCATTGAAACGGAATTTGGCAACGAGGTTATGATGAATGGTTATTTTATATTGATGCCTGATCCTGATTCATATGACAATATCTTATCGGCTTTGGGAATCAGTATGTAGGAGAAGCTTATATTATGGCAAAAACAATAAAAGTAGCAATGGCTGATTTACAGATAGCTAAAGCACCGGATTGCCTGACTACACTTGGACTTGGTTCATGCATTGGATTGACTTTATATGATCCTGTTATCAAGGTTGGAGGGCTCGTGCATTATATGCTGCCTGACAGTACAAAGCTGCGTAATAATACAAACATTGCAAAATTTGGAGACACCGGTATTAAAGAACTTTACAATCAGATAGTTAAGGCGGGGGCGAACCCAAGGAGACTTGTTGCCAAAATTGCCGGTGGAGCAAAAATGTTCGAAATGTCAAGCACCACAGCGATTGGATGTGTTGGTGACAGAAATACCGAGATGGCAAAACAAATGCTTTCTTCATTAAAAATTCCATTAAAAGCAGAAGATACTGGACTTAACTATGGAAGAACTGTTATACTTGACTGTGAGACAGGAAAATATATAATTAAAGCTGTCGGTAAATCAGAAAAGGTGATTTGATATGAAAAGTAAATTTTTGCCTCCACTTGTCATGCTTTTGGCAGGCTTTGTGTGCAGCATACTTTCTTTGCAACAGAGAGTTGATTTGATGACATTTACCACAAGACTTCTTTCAGTACTGGTTATATTTTATATAATAGGCGGTATTATGAAGCTTGTGCTTGATAAAGCATTGATGGTAATGGCTGACAAGGATACAAGTGAAAATGAATCCGAAAAGGCAGATGACACACCGAATGACAATACAGATGATGCATCGGCCGGTTCAGATGCCGGAAATACTGATGAATAAGTCATTGAATTTCAGTACATTATACCGGTCTGCCGAACTCAGGGGGAACAATGAAAACAGTAGATAAAGAGAAGCTGTGGGATGATTATCGCAAGAATCCCACACCGGCATTGCGTGAACAGCTTATAATTGAATATGCACAACTGGTGAAGCTGGTGGCTGGACGCCTTAGCATGTATCTGGGACATAATGTTGAATACGAAGATCTGGTGAGCTATGGAATCTTTGGTCTTATTGATGCAATTGACAAATTTAACATGGAGAAAAATGTTAAATTTGAGACATACGCAAGCCTGAGAATCAGAGGTGCAATACTTGATCAGATAAGAAAGATGGATTGGATTCCAAGAACGGTAAGGCAGCGACAGCGCAAAATTGATGAGGCTATCAAGCAGGTTGAGCTTCGAACCGGCAAAACTGCAAGTGATGAAGAGCTTGCCAGGGAGCTGGACATATCAGGAGAAGAACTGTGCAACTGGCAGTCACAGCTTAAGGTTACAAATGTCATTTCACTTGATGAGTTTGCGGAGACAGGACCTGAGCCGGTGATGGATGCAACACACAATTCACATTTCACACAGCCTGAAGAGCTTGTCACAAAAGAAGAGCTTAAGACCATGCTGGTGAAATCTCTTGACAACCTCACTGAAAAAGAGCGAAAGGTTATTGAGCTGTATTATTATGATGATTTGACTTTAAAGGAGATAAGCAATATACTTGATGTGTCGGAATCAAGGGTTTCACAGCTTCATACCAAGGGTCTGATAAAAATGCGCAAGGTTATGGGTCCGTATATGGACATTCTGACAACAGATTAATATATGATAAAGGGGATAATATGACTACTTTGGAAATTACACTCATATTGGTAGGAATAGTTTTTTTGATAGGCAGCTTTATGGTAAAGGATAAGCTGTCTAAAAATGATTTGGATAAAATTGCGGATATGAGCGCTGAAGAATTAAAGGTTATAACGGAAAAAGAGGTCAAAAACGCTGAGTCAGCGATAGACGGAATGTTAAACGAACATATTGCTTCGAAAACGGATGAGACTAAAAGGGATCTGGAAAAAGAAACCAATTCGAAGATTATGGCTATAAATGAGTATTCTGATACGGTTTTGGATTCGATTAATAAATCTCACAATGAGATAATGTTTTTGTACAGTATGCTCAACGATAAGCATGAAGAGCTCACACGTCTGTCCGGAAATATTGAAAAAATAACTGCCCAGGCAAAAAAAACATTCAAACCCGTTGATGCATCCAAAATCAATAATCTGTCAAACAAAACAGTGTCAAGTGCAAAGCCGGTGGGGCATGCTGCACCAGTACCAAATCGTCAGGCGGTAACAGAGAGCAGAGGCATTGCTTCTTCAGATACGGTTACAGGAACAAAAAACACAGCAAGCGTAAAAACACAGAATGTATCGGCACAAAATATGATGTCACAGAATGTGTCAACACAAAATATAATGTCACAGAATGTGTCAACACAAAATATAATGTCACAGAATACGGTGGTTCGGAATAATGCAGCTTCAAATACCGCGGTTTTAAATGCAGCAGTTCCAAATATGGCAGCGCAGAATACAGTGACTCAGAATGCTGCTGCCTCAAATATGCCAACTAGAAATATGCCTGCGCAGAATATGACGGCTTCAAATGCAGCAATGCCCTCCCAAAATCTGTCAAATACAGATGTGCAGAGCAGCAGGGTTTATGATATTTCTGAGATAAACCATAATCCGCAGATACTGAGACTTTACAAATCCGGAAAAGATATCGTGGAAATAGCAAAAGAGCTTGGGCTTGGCAAGGGTGAGGTTAAGCTTGTGATTGATTTATATAACGAGGGAAAATAAAGTGAGACTAAAATATTATCTTCGTGGACTTGGACTTGGGATTATATTTGCCGTTTTTATAATGATGGTGGGATATCGCAATCATGGTTCATCAATGTCAGATTCACAAATAATTGAAAAGGCAAAGGCTCTCGGAATGGTTGAAACAGAAGACTCATCCGGGATGAAGACCGATAATAAGACCGATAATAAAACTGATGGAAAAACCGATAAAAAAATCGACTCATCTGAGCCGGATACATCAACAGCAGACACGTCAACGGCTGAGGATACCCAGACCGGCACAGACAATACCGATGCAGACAATACCACCGATACAGCGGATGCTGATACAACAGCGCCTTCGGATGCTGCTGCAACGGACTCTGCTGCATCAGATGCCGCCGGTGCAGATGCCGCACAGCCGCAGCAGAATACTACTTTCACGATTACGGTTGGCGGTGGAGATACCTGCAGGATGATTGCTGAAAGATTACAGACAGCAGGTATTATTGACGATGCTGAGAAATTCAGGGTTTATATGGGGCAGAAGGGTGTGGATCAGTTTATAGCTGATGGCAGCCATGAGATACCTTATGGAGCTTCATATGACGATATAATTAATATACTTACACAAAAATAATAAATATTGCTTGCACATAAGCCTTTGGTATGTTATAATTCCAAAGGCTTAAATACTATAAAGCACGTGTGCGGATGATCGCCGGTGCCGGATAACGCTTACCGGTGGCTGATCTAATTGGAAACACACGGAAGATTAATAACCAAACGGAGGTAAATAAAATGAGCGTAATTTCAATGAAACAGTTACTCGAGGCAGGTGTTCATTTCGGACATCAGACAAGAAGATGGAACCCTAAAATGGCTCCTTACATCTACACAGAGCGTAATGGTATCTACATCATCGACTTACAGAAGTCTGTAGGAAAGGTTGATGAGGCATATGATGCAGTATCTGATATCGCTGCTCAGGGTGGTACAATCCTTTTCGTAGGTACAAAGAAGCAGGCTCAGGATGCTATCAAGACTGAGGCAGAGCGTTGTGGTATGTACTATGTAAACGAGAGATGGTTAGGTGGAATGCTTACAAACTTCCGCACAATCGAGAGCCGTATTGCAAGACTTAAAGCTATCGAGACAATGGCAGAGGATGGCACATTCGATGTTCTTCCTAAGAAGGAAGTAATCGCACTCAAGAAAGAGTGGGATAAGCTTGAGAAGAACCTTGGTGGAATCAAGGAAATGAAGAGAATCCCGGATGCAATCTTCGTAGTAGATCCTAAGAAAGAGCGTATCTGTATCAAAGAGGCTCAGGCACTTGGAATCACTCTTATCGGTATCGCTGATACAAACTGTGATCCGGACGAGTTAGATTATGTTATCCCAGGAAACGATGATGCTATCAGAGCTGTTAAATTAATCGTATCTAAGATGGCAGACGCTGTTATCGAGGCAAAGCAGGGAGCTGAGGAAGAGGTTACTGCTGAGGAAGCTTCTGAGGAGACAGTTGAGGAATAAAACAGATTAATATCGGAGGATGATCAAATGGCTATTACAGCAGGTATGGTAAAAGAGCTGCGTGAAATGACAGGCGCAGGTATGATGGACTGCAAAAAGGCTTTAACAGAGACAAACGGTGATATGGATGCCGCTGTTGAGGTATTAAGAAAAAGCGGCGCAGCTAAGATGGAAAAGAAGCAGAGCAGAATCGCTGCTGAGGGAATCGCACGTGTTGCCGTAAACGGAAACGTTGCAGTTGTAGCAGAGGTTAACTCTGAGACAGATTTCGTTGCTAAGAATGAGACATTCCAGGAGTTCGTTCAGACTGTAGCTGATACAGCACTTGCTTCTGATTTAAATGGTGGTGCAAACGGAGAGGATATAGACGCTCTTCTTGCTACAAACGGACTTAGCGAGCTTCTTGTTGAGAAGACATCTACAATCGGAGAGAAGTTATCTGTTCGTAGATTTGCAAAGGTTACAGGCGATGTTGTTACTTCTTACATCCATGGCGGTGGAAGAATCGGCGTTATCATTGCAGCAAATGGTGCAGCAGATGATGCAGCTAAAGAGGCAATCACAAATATCGCTATGCAGGTTGCAGCTATGAACCCACAGTACATCAGCAGAAACGATATCTCTGATGATGAGCTTGCAAAGCTTAGAGAAATTACTATTGACAGTGCTTTAAATGATGCTACAACACTTCCAAAGCCTATTCTCAATAAGTTAATTGACAAGGCAATCAATGAGAAGCTTTGGAGCGATGACGATATCAACAACTTCAACGAGCACAAGAACAACATGAACTATGTATGGAACTTCTTATCAGATGCTGCAAAGGCAAAGCTTGGTGAGCTTGCTATGGCAGATAAGGCTTCTATCACAGCAGAGAAGATGTTCAATGGCTTAGTAGAGGGTCGTGTCTCTAAGCAGTTAAAGGAAATTTGCCTTCTTGACCAGACATATGTTAAGGCTGAAGATGGAAAACAGTCAGTTGGCAAGTATCTTGAGTCAGTTTCAAAGGATCTTACTATTGCAAAGATGGTTCGTTTTGAAGTTGGTGAAGGTATGGAAAAGAAACAGGAGGATTTCGCAGCTGAGGTAGCAGCTCAGATGGCAGGAGTCTAAAAGATTTTTTGCATACGCAGATTAAACGAATGCTGTTCCGCAAAAGTTTAAGCTAATTTAAACTTTTGCGGATTTTTTATATCTTTACAAGTCACGAAAATATGATAAAATAATATAAGAATCATGTGACTGTCAATTTACAGATAGTTGCAAAATCACTCATAACACGGGGGAAGCATATGGACTCAAAAGACAAAGAAATTGCTGAGCAGCAACAGCAGCGCCGTAAAAGAGTGAGCCGTATAAAAACAAGTATTATAATGACAATTGCAATATGGATGGCAATATCACTGCTTGCAATTGTTGTACTTGGAATTATGGTTGTTAAGCTCAATTCCAGAATTTACAAATTAGAGTTACAGCTTAATAATGCAGTATCGTCAACCGTAAATACTACAGAACCGGTTAACGAGGGCTCCGAGGGCGAGAATGCTGATGCTTCGAAGCAGACTGTTGTAAAACAGCTTGATTCAAAGGACAACGTGTATCAGGAAGGGGATGCAAGAAAGGTATACCTTACCTTTGAGTGTATCCCCGGGGATAACACGGGAGTGATTTTAGATACTCTTGCAAAATACAATGTCAAGGCAACTTTTTTTGTCACTGCTGATACTTCCGGTAAATATGAAGATGTTTACAGACGCATAGTGAATGAGGGACATACCATTGCTATGGATTCATATAGTAATTCATACAGTAAAATATATGAATCAACGCAGTCATTTACTGATGATCTGACAGAGATTTCCGGATATATCTCGAATTTAACAGGTGTCACCCCGCACATATACCGTTTTCCGGGTGGCAGTATGAACCAAATCAGCAATGTCAATATGGTTGATTTGGTTAAGATACTCAATTCCAAAAATATTACATATTATGACTGGAATGTAAACTCGGGTGATACAGCGGATGGCTGTACAACAGATAACATCGTGTCTAATGTAACTTCCGGAATTGCCAAATATGATAATTCGGTTGTGTTATTACATGATGATTCAAACAGTTCAACCACGGCAGAGGCTATAGGACCATTAATTGATGCACTTAACAATATGGGTGCAGAGATTTTGCCGATTGATGATAGTACATATAAAGTTCAATACATCAAAGCAGATAGTGTTGGACAATGAAAATAAACGGAGGATATATTAATGGGATTATTCAAAGAATTTAAGGATGATTTTTCACAGGCAGTTAACGAGCTCGTTCCGGGTGAAGAGCCTGTGAGAGAGGCGGAGCCGAAGGCTGCTGCGGCAAATGTATCAAGACCTACCGCAGAGAATCTTGTAGTAGATACTATTGGCGAGAATGTTGATGTTGAATCAGAGCTTTCAAAGCTCGACAGTTTACTTGAGCATGTTGATGAGACACCAAATGCACAACCGGTAGTTAAACCTACACCAAGCGAGAATTTTGCAGAGCAGACAATTAAAAATTTACAAGAAGAGGAGCAAGTTGAACAAATGAACGAGATACCAGCAGTTAACAATATTCCTGAGGTTAACAACACATTTATTTCAGGGGAGGTTCAGGATGAAACATCTGTTATTACAGCAAGCACTGTACTCACAGGTGATATGCAGTCATCAGGATCCTTTGATATTCAGGGAACAATCAACGGAAACGTTATGTGTAATGGCAAGATTGTTGTTACAGGAACAATCAACGGTAACACAAATTCATCAGAGTTTTTCGCAGATGTAGCAAAGGTTGAGGGAGAAATTGCTTCAACAGGAACTGTTAAGATAGGTGCAGGATCTGTTATTATCGGCAATATCTCTGCAGCTTCAGCAGTTATCGCGGGAGCTGTAAAGGGTGATATTGATGTTCAGGGACCGGTTGTAGTAGATACTTCAGCAGTTATCATGGGTAATATCAAGTCACGTTCAGTACAGATTAACAACGGTGCCGTTATCGAGGGCTTCTGTTCTCAGACATACGCTGATATCGACGTTCAGGGACTTTTCGAGGGTAAATAAATATGAGTAGAATATTATTAAAATTAAGTGGTGAGGCTCTTGCCGGTGATAAGCACCACGGCTTTGATGAGGCAACAGTCATTGAGGTTGCAAAACAGGTTAAACAGATTGTAGATAACGGTACACAGGTAGGTATTGTTATCGGTGGCGGTAACTTCTGGAGAGGCAGAACAAGTGAGACAATCGACCGTACAAAGGCTGACCAGATTGGTATGCTTGCTACAGTTATGAACTGCATTTATGTATCTGAGATTTTCAGATACGTTGGAATGAAGACTGCAGTTCTCACTCCGTTTGAGTGTGGCAACATGACAAAGCTTTTCTCTAAGGACAGAGCAAACAAGTATTTCGCACATGATATGGTTGTTTTCTTTGCCGGTGGTACAGGCCATCCTTATTTTTCAACAGACACGGCTACAGTGCTTCGTGCTATTGAGATTGAGGCAGATGGTATTTACCTTGCCAAGGCTATTGACGGAGTATATGACAGTGATCCAAAGACCAATCCTGCTGCAAAGAAGTATGATGAGCTTTCAATCGAAGAGGTTGTTGAGAAGAAGCTCGCAGTAGTTGACCTCACAGCGTCTATCATGTGTCTTGAGAACAAGATGCCTATGTATGTATTCGGACTCAATGAGGAGAACAGCATTGTAAATGCTCTTACAGGCAAATTCAACGGTACAAAGGTTACTGTATAGTAAATTACATATAATGCATATCAGGAGGATAATATGGATTCAAGATTAAACCCTTTCCAGGATAAAATGGAAAAAACATTAAATAATCTCGAGGAAGAGTATGCAGGCATCCGTGCAGGAAGAGCCAATCCACATATTCTTGACAAGCTTCGTGTAGATTATTACGGCACACCTTCACCAATTCAGAGTGTAGCCAATGTAAGTGTTCCTGAGCCTAGAATGATTCAGATTCAGCCATGGGAGGCTTCTATGGTTAAGGAGATTGAGAAGGCAATCAACTGCTCTGACATCGGAATCAATCCTACAAACGATGGAAAGCTTATCAGACTTGTTTTCCCTGAGCTCACAGAGGAGAGACGTAAGGAGCTTGCAAAGGACATCAAGAAAAAGGGTGAGGAAGCTAAGGTTGCTGTCCGCAATATCAGAAGGGATGCAATCGACAGCATCAAGAAGACAGGCAAAGATGAGGGCATTTCAGAGGACGAGATTAAAGGCCTTGAGGATGATGCTCAAAAGCTTACCGACAAGTTTGTCGCAAAGGTTGACGCTGCGGTTGATGCAAAATGTAAAGAGATACTTACTGTATAGTATTTATATCACGTATACAAACAAGGGACATGTTATTCGTGTCCCTTATTTGCTTATTTCATAACTATTTAGTTATCTTATTCCCGGTAGCTAAATAGTTACTATCCATGGATTATTGAACATATAGACATATAATATACATAAACGAAAGGAAATAAAATATGAGTACTCCGGAGCATATAGCAATCATTCTGGACGGAAACGGTCGCTGGGCCAAAAGCAAGGGTATGCCAAGAAACTACGGTCATACTGTAGGTGCCAAAAATGTTGAAAATATTTGTAAGGCTGCAAATGACCTCGGTGTTAAATATCTGACACTTTACGCTTTCTCCACCGAGAACTGGAATCGTCCTGAGCCTGAGGTTGCTGCACTAATGAAGCTTCTTGAAAGCTATCTTAAAAACTGTATAAAGACTGCCAATAAAAACAATATGCGTGTTCGCGTAATTGGTGAGATAAGCAGGCTTTCAGAGAATTTTCAAGAGAAAATAAGAAACCTTGAAGAAGTTTCATCAGTAAATACAGGTCTTAACCTGACAATTGCAATTAATTACGGAAGCCGTGATGAGATGATACGAGCTGTAAAGCATATGATAGCTGACCATGATGAGGGAAAGCTGTCAGCAGATGATATAGATGCAGATACCTTTTCATCATATCTTGACACAAAAGAGCTTCCGGATCCTGATTTACTTATCCGCACAAGCGGTGAGCAGCGCCTGTCAAATTACCTGCTATGGCAGCTTGCATATGCTGAGTTTTATTTTACAGATGTTCCATGGCCTGCATTTGATAAAAATGAGCTTAAAAAGGCTATAGATGCATATAATAAAAGAGACCGTCGCTTTGGTGGATTAAAAGATACAAACGACACGGAGGATAAATAATGTTTAAGACAAGACTTCTTAGCGGAATAGTTCTTGTAATTGCCGCTATATTTCTTATAGTAACGGGAAACGAGGTGCTTCTTTTTTCCACACTTCTGATCTCGTGTATAGGTATGTTTGAGCTTTTCAGAGTGTTTAAGTTTGAAAAATCACTCTTATCAGTTGTACCGTATATTGCTCTGATTTTGTATTACATTAACTTAAGGTGGAGCTTTATACCTGATGTGATGATGCTTTTCATGGGCTTTCTTATCATACTGATGTTTGTGTATGTGTTTTCATATCCGAAATATGATGCAAAGCAGCTCATGGCAGCCTTTTTTGGTATGTTTTACGTGGGAGCAATGCTTTCATATGTCTATCAGATTCGTACACTCAACAACGGGCTTTACCTTGCTTTCTTGGTATTTTTATGTTCCTGGGGCTGTGATACGTGTGCCTACTGTGTCGGAGTGCTGATTGGAAAGCACAAAATGGCGCCAAAGCTTTCACCAAAGAAGTCCATAGAGGGTGCAGTAGGTGGTGTGCTTGGCAGCGCTCTTCTTACAGCCTTATACTGCTTTATATTCAGAAATCACATGAATATAGACGGTACAGAGATTGCTATACTTGCTGTCATCGCTGCTGTTGCAGGCCTTATCTCAATGGTTGGAGATTTGTGTGCGTCAGCTATTAAGCGTAACTATGATATCAAGGATTACGGACACCTGATTCCCGGACACGGCGGAATTTTAGACCGCTTTGACAGCATGATTATCACAGCACCAATCATTTATTATCTGGCTTGTTACTTTTTAAGCTAAAAGGCAGCTATTCAGAGCCATTGAGAACAAAAAAGATGATGCGTCAAGCTTGCATGTAAGAAGCAGGTTTTCTTGTTATCAAGGTGGCTCTAATTGAGCCACTCCAATATGAGCACATTAAAAAGAGGAATTATCATGAAAAAATTATCAATACTTGGTTCTACCGGCTCCATCGGAACACAGACACTTGATGTGGTAAGAGAGCACGGCGATATGCAGATTGTAGCACTTTCCTGTGGCAGAAATCTTTCGCTTATAGAGAAACAGGCAAGGGAATTCAAGCCACAGTTTGTCAGTGTAAGTGATGAAAACGATGCGAAGAAGCTTCGCATAAGTCTTGCAGACACAGATATCGAGGTGGGCTATGGCATGGATGGTCTCATCAGATGTGCCACCATTGAGCCTTGCGATATAGTTGTAACCGCAATTGTCGGTATGCTTGGCATCCGTCCTACAATTGCCGCAATCAAGGCAAAAAAGACCATCGCACTTGCAAATAAGGAGACTCTCGTTACAGCGGGTCATATTATTATACCGCTTGCAAAGGAATACGGTGTGTCCATACTACCGGTGGACAGTGAGCACAGTGCCATTTTCCAGTCACTGCAGGGAAATTCTATGAATCCTATTAAAAAGATTCTTCTGACAGCATCCGGCGGTCCGTTCAGAGGCAAAAAGCTCTCTGAGCTTGAAGGTATAAGGGTGGAGGATGCATTAAAGCATCCAAATTGGTCAATGGGTCAGAAAATCACTATTGATTCATCAACCATGGTCAATAAAGGGCTTGAGGTGATTGAAGCGAAATGGCTTTTTGATGTCGATTTGTCACAGATCCAGGTTGTGGTGCATCCTCAGAGCGTCATTCACTCGGCTGTCGAGTATGCGGATGGAGCAGTTATAGCACAACTTGGTACTCCTGATATGCGTATACCTATACAGTATGCCCTGTATTATCCGAACAGACCGGCTCTTTCCGGTGACAGACTTGATCTCTTTAAGCTTAAGGATCTGACCTTTGAGGCACCGGATCTTGACACCTTTAAAGGGCTTGCACTCGCCATGAAGGCTGCAAGGGCGGGAGGCAATATTCCAACGGCCTTCAATGCTGCAAACGAAAGAGCAGTGGCACTGTTTTTGAATAAAAAGATTAAATATCTGGAAATAATTGATATAATCGAGGCATGTATGGAAAATGCATCATTTATTGAAAATCCTTCAGTGGATGAGATACTTGATACAGAACAGTGCGCGTATGACTATATCAGTAAAAGGTGGTAATTTTGAACATTATTAGTATTATTATTGCAATCATATTATTCAGCATCATAGTAATTTTTCACGAGCTCGGACATTTCTGGCTTGCAAAGGCAAATGGCATAAAGGTCAATGAATTTTGTCTGGGTCTTGGACCGACTCTTTTTGGAGTGCAGCATGGAGAGACCAAATACTCCATAAAGCTGCTTCCGTTTGGCGGAGCGTGTATCATGGAGGGCGAGGATGAAAGCTCAGGTGATGACAGAGCCTTCAACAACAAATCCGTGTGGGCGCGCATAAGCGTTGTTTTTGCCGGACCTTTTTTTAATTTTATCATGGCATTTATTTTTGCTCTCATTATTATCTGCTCTGTAGGCTATGACAGTCCAAAGCTTGCTGGTGTTATTGAGGGCTATGCGGCTGAGGAGGCCGGTATTAAGGCCGGTGATGAGATTGTAAAGCTGAACAATACAAATATACACTTTTACCGTGAGATAAGCCTCTATTCGATGCTTCATGAGGGTGAAACAGTCGATGTGACCTATCTTAGGGACGGCAAAAGGCATACCACCACATTGAAGCCTAAATATGATGAGACAACAAAGAGATATCTGTATGGCTTCAATGTATCGGGAGAGCGTACAAAGCCGGGCTTTGGAAAGGCGCTGCTTTATAGCTGCTATGAGGTGAAGTACAATATCTATACAACCATAGAGGGGCTTAAAATGCTTTGCACAGGAGCAGCCTCTGTAAATAATTTAAGCGGACCTGTCGGCATAGTAAAGAACATGGGAGACACCTATGAGCAGGCGGTTTCGATGTCGGGAGTATGGCTTGGCATACTAAATATGCTAAACTGGGGAGTGTTGATTTCTGCAAACCTCGGTGTGATGAACCTGCTGCCACTGCCGGCACTTGATGGTGGCAGACTTGTATTTTTGATAGTTGAAGCTATAAGAAGAAAGAGAGTAGACCCTGAGAAGGAGGGCTATGTGCATCTTGTTGGCATCGTGCTTTTACTTCTTCTTATGGTTGTTGTCATGTTCAATGATATCAGAAAGCTAATCGTCTGATTTTATAACAGATTGGAGATATACACATGGAGACAAAAATAGTAAAAATCGGAAATAAGGTAATCGGTGGAGGAAACCCGATTCTCATACAGTCAATGACAAATACAAAGACTGAGAATGTTGCTGACACAGTGGCACAGATAAATGCCCTGACAGCCTTGGGCTGTGACATAATCCGATGTGCTGTGCCTACGATGGAGGCTGCAAAGGCACTTAAGGAGATTAAGAAACAAATTACTATACCGCTTGTTGCAGATATACACTTTGATTACAAGCTTGCAATAGCTGCAATTGAAAACGGAGCCGACAAGATCCGAATCAACCCCGGCAACATAGGAAGTGCCGAAAGAGTAAGGGCTGTGGTTGATGCGGCAAAGGAAAGAAATATACCTATCCGTGTCGGTGTAAACAGCGGTTCCCTTGAAAAAGACCTGGTAGAGAAGTATCATGGCGTGACAGCTGAGGGACTTGTGGAGAGTGCTTTAGACAAGGTAAAGCTCATAGAGGATATGGGCTATGACAATCTGGTAATTAGTATCAAATCGTCCGATGTCATGATGTGTGTAAAAGCGCACGAGCTTATTTCAGATAAAACCAATCATCCTCTCCATGTTGGTATCACAGAGGCAGGCACAATAATAAGCGGCAATATAAAGTCAGCCATCGGACTTGGACTGATACTAAGTCAGGGCATTGGTGATACAATACGTGTATCTCTCACTGGAAGCCCTCTCGAGGAAATCAAGTCTGCCAAGCTCATTTTAAGAACTCTTGGTCTTAGAAAGGGTGGCATAGAGGTTGTTTCATGTCCTACCTGCGGCCGTACACAGATAGATCTTATCGGGCTTGCAAATCAGGTGGAGACAATGGTTTCAGGCTATGACCTTGACATAAAGGTTGCTGTCATGGGCTGTGTTGTAAACGGTCCGGGTGAAGCAAAGGAAGCAGACCTTGGTGTAGCCGGAGGAATCGGCGAGGGTCTTATCATAAAGCACGGTGAGGTATTTAAAAAGGTGCCTGAGAGCGAGCTTTTGGGTGCATTGAAATATGAGCTTGACCATTGGGGTGAATAATTTTGACAAAGACATTTAAGGAAGTTTTCCCTACACTTAAGCTGGACAAGGATATGGAGAATCTGCTGGAAACCGCGGATGTTACCAGAATTTCTGTCAACCATGCAAGAGATTTTTACAAAATATATGTAAAAGCAAAACGCCTTATTTTCAAAAAAAATATCTGGAAGCTTGAGGAAAGCATTAAAAAACAGATCTTTAAAAGTAAAGATATCACAGTAAAAATTATAGAGTCTTATGAGTTGTCTTCGCAGTACACACCGAAGACTCTTTTTGATGTCTATTTTGACAGTATTCTTGACGAAATAAACAGTCACAGCGTGCTTTTGTACAATCTGCTGCGTACCTCAAAATGGAGCTTTACAGATGATACACATGTCACAGTCACACTCGAGGAGACCATAATCGCAAAGACCAGAGGCAATACTGTCATAGAATTTCTTGAGAAGGTGTTCTGTGAGCGCTGTGGAATGGATTTTATCGTTAATTTGCAGTACGAAAAACCAAAGGTCAGCAAATACCGTCAGAATGCAGACAAGCAGATTGAGCAGGAGGTGCAAAATATTGTAGCCCGCACTAAATTTGCCATGGCAAAGGATGACGGTGACGAAGAAGCTAAGGTGGCTGTCGATGACGGTGCAATGTTTGTAGGAGGCAATGAGAATGCATCCGGTACAATAAATGACAGTAAAACCGATGCAACTAAAGCTTCAAACAGGAAAAAAGAGGCAAAAACAGACTCTGACAGCAATTCAAGGAGTAATTCGGCAGGCACTGATAAGAAACCTGAGAAGAAGTTTGAAAAGAAATTTGAAAAGAAGTTCGAGCGCAGGGGCGATTTCAGGCGCAAATATGACAATGATCCTGATATCGTGTACGGAAGAAGCTTTGACGACGAGGAGATGGCCATTGAAAAGATTGACGGTCCTATCGGTGAGGTTACAATAAAGGGCAAGATCCTTACAGTTGAATCACGTGAAATCAGAAACGAAAAGACCATCATTATGTTTGCAGTCACTGATTTTACAGACACCATCATGCTCAAGCTCTTCGCCAGAAATGACGACGTAGCAGATATTCTTGCATATATTGCCCCGGGCAACTTTATTAAGGCAAAGGGAGTTGTGACTGTAGATAAATATGACAGTGATTTGTCAATAAGCTCAATTGTTGGACTTAAAAAGATACCTGATTTTACCTCAAAGAGGGAGGATACTGCTGCCGAAAAGCGTGTTGAGCTTCACTGTCACACCAAAATGAGCGACATGGACGGCGTATCTGACGTAAAAGATATTGTGAAATGTGCCATGCGCTGGGGACATAAGGCCATTGCCATTACAGACCACGGTGATGTGCAGGCATTCCCTGACGCTAACCATACGGTGGACGACAAATTTAAGGTCATTTACGGGGTGGAGGCATATCTGGTCGATGATACAAAGGATATTGTGGAGAATGCAGCCGGGCAGTCGCTGGATGATAAATACGTGGTATTTGATATAGAGACAACAGGCTTTTCTCCTGAGAAGAATAAAATCATAGAAATAGGTGCTGTGAAGGTCATCGGTGGTGAGATTGTGGACAGATACTCCACATTTATAAACCCTGAGGTGCCTATTCCGTTCAGGATTGAGGAACTCACCTCGATAAGAGATGACATGGTTATCTCATCGCCTACTGTGGATGTCATACTGCCACAGTTTATGGAGTTTTGCAAGGACTGTATTATGGTCGCACACAACGCTGACTTTGACATGAGCTTTATAAAGCGAAACTGCGCGCTGCTTGGCATGGAGTGTAATCCTACAATCGTGGACACGGTGGCTCTTGCGAGAGTGCTTCTGCCACAGCTAAACAGATTTAAGCTGGATACAGTGGCCAAGGCTTTAAATATATCGCTTGACCATCACCACAGAGCAGTGGATGATGCTGCATGTACCGCGGAGATATTTGTCAAATTTATTGAAAAGCTAAAGGACAGAGGCATATCGAGCTTAGATGAGGTAAATGCACTGGCTAAATCATCTGTTGAGATGATAAGAAAGATGCCTACATATCACGCCATCATTCTGGCAACCTGCGACCAGGGACGTACCAATCTATACAGGCTTATCTCTCTGTCGCACATCAAGTATTACAACAAGAGACCACGAATACCAAAATCTGAGTTCAACAAGTACCGTGACGGACTTTTGATAGGCTCAGCCTGTGAGGCAGGAGAGCTTTACAGGGCTATTTTAAACGGACGCCCTCAGGAGGAAATCACAAGACTTGTGAATTTCTACGATTATCTGGAGATACAGCCTCTTGGAAACAACGCATTTATGATACGTGACGAGGATTCTGACATCGCTTCAAATGATGACCTTATCGACATAAATAAGCGTATTGTTAAGCTTGGAGAGGAATTCGGAAAGCTGGTTGTTGCAACCTGTGATGTGCATTTCTTAAATCCAGAGGACGAGGTATACCGCCGTATTATAATGGCAGGAAAGGGTTTTAAGGACGCAGATGAGCAGGCGCCGCTTTACTTAAGGACCACTGAGGAGATGCTTAAGGAGTTTGAGTACCTCGGAAGCAAAAAGGCTGAGGAGGTAGTCATCACCAATACCAATAAGATAGCAGATATGTGCGAGCGTATCTCACCTGTCAGACCTGATAAATGTCCACCGGTCATTGAAAATTCTGACGGCATGCTTCGTGAAATCTGCTACAACAAGGCTCACAGGATGTACGGAGATCCGCTGCCTCCTATAGTTAAGGAGCGCCTTGACAGAGAGCTTAACTCTATCATTTCAAACGGCTATGCCGTAATGTACATCATCGCCCAGAAGCTTGTTTGGAAATCAAATGAGGACGGCTATCTGGTTGGCTCGCGAGGCTCCGTAGGAAGCTCATTTGTTGCAACCATGTCAGGTATCACAGAGGTTAACCCGCTGCATGCGCACTACCTTTGTACTCACTGCAAATACAGTGATTTTGATTCGCCTGAGGTTAAGGCATTTTCGGGCCGTGGCGGCTGTGATATGCCGGATAAGCTCTGTCCAAAGTGCGGCAGACCGTTAAGCAAGGAGGGCTTTGATATTCCATTTGAGACCTTCCTCGGTTTCAAGGGAAATAAGGAGCCAGATATCGATCTGAACTTCTCCGGTGAGTACCAGTCAAAGGCTCATAAGTATACAGAGGTTATTTTCGGAGAGGGACAGACCTTTAAAGCCGGAACCATAGGTACACTTGCGGACAAGACCGCGTTTGGATACATCAAAAACTATTACGAGGAGCGCGGTGTCAGAAAGCGTAACTGTGAGATTGACAGGATAGTGCAGGGCTGTGTCGGTGTGCGCCGTACCACGGGACAGCATCCGGGCGGTATAGTCGTGCTGCCGATGGGGGAGGAGATTAATACCTTTACACCTGTACAGCATCCCGCCAATGATATGACAGTTGACATCACGACAACGCATTTTGACTACCATTCAATCGACCACAACCTGTTAAAGCTCGATATACTCGGACACGATGATCCTACCATGATTCGTATGCTGCAGGATCTGACAGGAGTTGATCCTACAAAGATTCCACTAGACGATAAGGCTGTCATGTCGCTGTTTCAGGACACATCTGCTTTGGGCATAGAGCCTGAGGATATCGATGGCTGTCCGCTTGGAGCTTTAGGTATACCTGAGTTTGGTACCGATTTTGCCATGGGCATGCTCCTTGATACAAAGCCAAAGGAGTTTTCTGACCTCATCCGTATTGCAGGACTGTCACATGGTACCGACGTATGGCTCGGCAATGCACAGACTCTTATCGAGGAGGGCACAGCTACTATTTCAACCTGTATTTGTACCAGAGATGATATCATGACTTATCTGATTTCCATGGGACTTGAGTCAGAGGAAGCCTTCAATATCATGGAGAAGGTGCGAAAGGGTATTATCGCAAAGGGCAAATGTCCTCAGTGGCCAGAGTGGAAGGAGGATATGAAGGCGCACGGCGTACCTGACTGGTATATCTGGTCATGTGAGAAAATCAAGTACATGTTCCCTAAGGCCCATGCTGCGGCATATGTTATGATGGCTTGGAGAATCGCCTACTGTAAGGTTTTCTATCCGCTTGCATACTACGCTGCATATTTTTCAATCCGTGCCACAGGCTTTTCATATGAGCTCATGTGTCAGGGAAAGGACAGGCTCGAAAACTACATGAAGGACTATAAAAAAAGAAAGGATACTCTGTCCAATAAGGAGCAGGATGTATTCAAAGACATGCGTATCGTACAGGAGATGTATGCCAGAGGCTTTGATTTCATGCCTCTTGATATATACAGGGCTCACCCTAACCGTTTCCAGATAATTGACGGAAAGCTCATGCCTGCCATAAACAGTATTGACGGACTCGGTGACAATGCCGCTATTTATATTTCGGAAGCGGCAAAGGACGGTCCATTCCTGTCAAAGGACGATTTCAGGGAGAGAACCCATGTATCGCGAACAGCTGTAGACCTTATGTCAGATTTGGGACTGCTTGGCTCATTGCCGGAGTCTAACCAGCTTTCACTTTTCGATTTTGGAGCGTAAGCCTGACAGACTAGCATAAAGTCTATACTTTAACACTAAAAAATCCACTACTCATTCACAGACTCATAAATCTGTAAATAGGGTAGTGGATTTTGTGTATAATACGTATTGATTTCAAATATTAAATCTGATTTTAATTTTCTTCAATAAAATCTATCTGATACTCATCCATGTACTTGATTCGTGCAAGTGAGTATACCTCATAGCCCTGCTCGTTGATTTTTTTTCTGCCCGGCTGGAAGGACTTCTCGATAAGGATTCCTATACCGGCAACTGTAGCGTGAGCCATGCGAAGAAGTCTGATAGCACCTGTAGCGGCCTCTCCATCAGCCATGAAGTCATCAATCAAAAGAATATTGTCATCCTCTGAGATAACATCACGCGCGAGTGTAAGCTCATAGCTCTTTTCTGTTGTAAAGGAAGTAACCTGTGTCTGGTACAGATCATTATGTAATGTCTTTGATGGCTGCTTCTTTAAAATAACAAGCGGTACATTCATCTTGGCTGCTGCCATAAGTGCAGGAGCAATTCCAGAGCTTTCTATTGTGACAACCTTTGTGATTCCCTTATCGGCAAAGTGATTTGCGAAATCCTCACCGATGTGCTCCATAAGCACCGGATCCACCTGATGGTTGATAAATTTGTTGACCTTTAAGATATTTGTGCCAATTACCTGGCCATCCTTGAGAATTCGATCTTGCAGTTCTTTCATTTTGTTCACCTCATAAAAAATAAATTGTAATTATTATAGCACTATTCTTCGACAATATCACTATAAATTTTAGAATAAATTTCTTCAACCATATGATCGAGGAAGCTTTCCTCAAGCAGGCTGTATTTTTCGGTAATTACTGATGTGATAAGCTCAGCTCTTTTATAGTATAAATCACCTGAGTTTACATCGCTTTTTTCATCTGATGATGCCAAAGCCATAAGCTCATCCCTGTGAGTGACGGTCACATACTCCATGATTTCCTTTTCGAGGGAATTATTCCTATCCATCTTTTTTGAAATATCCTTAAGCTCCATAAATGACTTGATTCCTATGATAAAAAATATCAAGAAAACAAGCCCCATTACGATAGAAATCATGAGCTTGTTTACAGAGTCTAAAGCGGCAAGGCTTATAACTCCTGTATCAAGCAGCACAATAGCAATAAGCCCTATCGCACCGACTGCGGTGAAGCACTGCCCGGTTGCCTTGGTATCCTCGTATCTTTTTTGTTCATCAACGTATATTTTCATACGGCCTCCATATTGTTTAATTATAGTTATATGTTATAATGAAACGATGAAAATTACAATATTATGTGTAGGAAAAGTTAAAGAAAAATTTTACAGGGATGCGATTGCTGAGTACGCAAAGCGTCTAAGCCGCTACTGTAAGCTTGAAATCACTGAGGTCTCCGATGAAAAGACAAACGAGCAGGCCACACAGACAGAGATAGACATCGTAAAAAATAAAGAAGGTGAGAGGCTTCTTAAAAATATAAAAGACGATGCATATGTATTTTGTCTTGCGATAGATGGAAAGCAGCTTGATTCGGTTGAGCTGTCGCAGAAGATGGATAAGCTTATGACAGGAGGCAAAAGTCATCTTGTTTTTGTAATAGGAGGCTCTCTGGGGCTGTCCGATGAAGTGTTGAAGCGCGCTGACTATAAGCTGTCATTTTCTAAAATGACATTCCCACATCAGCTCATGCGCGTAATTTTATTAGAGCAGATATACAGGTCATTCCGTATCAGCAATAATGAGCCGTACCACAAATAGCCGGCATAATTCAGACGAAATAAACATATGTTAATATATGAAGATGCAAAAAGTAACTGATTCGTTTGAGCTTCCAAAGGACATAGTTCTTGGGCTTCCAATTGTAACAGCATATGGTTATAATGAGCTGACTATAGAAAACCACAAGGGGATTCTGTCTTTTTCGGACAAGGCCGTAACTGTAAGGGCAGCAGACAGTACCATCAAAATATCCGGCAGCCGCCTTGAAATAAAGGAATTTACAAAGGATTTAATAATAATAGCCGGCCATTTAAAGGGTGTCATATATGAGTATTAGAGCTTATGCAAGGGTGAGGCTTACAGGCTGCAATATCAGGCGATTCACAAATCTGTGCACGGCAAACCATATTAAAATATGGAAACTTAAGTATGTAAGTCCAAAGGAATATGAGGCCTGCTGCAGTACAAACGATATTTTTCTCATGAGGCCGCACCTGAAAAAGACACATACGAAGCTTCTCGTGGTAAAAAGACAGGGATATTTTGCTATAAAAGCATTCCTATATAAAATACGTATTATTATGGCTGCCATTATCGGTGTTTTTGGTATATATGCACTCATCTGCATGAGAATCTGGCATATTGTGCCGGATGGAAACCGCTTCACTTATGATGAGTCAGTAATCTCACTTTTAGAGAGCGAACATGTAACAATAGGCAGTCACAAGAGAGCTGATTACAGTCTTCTTGAAAAGAAGCTCGAGGAAAAATATCCCGATATCACCTGGTGCAGCATATACATAGAAAAAAACACCCTGAAAATTGATATATCAGAGGGAATAAATTACAGGTAAATTATGACAAATCTTATTTTTGTGTTATAATGAAAAATATTTTTGATTGAAAGGCACATAAACTAATGAGTTTAAATGAAGTATCTATAAAAATACCGGGCGAATATATACCAAACGTCTTCGGACAGTTTGATGCCTTCGCTAAAAAAATAGAGCGCGCACTGCATGTAACGCTTGTCTTAAGAGACGATTCCTTAAAGATTATCGGTGCACAGGGAAATATTGATGGGGCAAAAGAGGTGTTCGAGCAGCTCATCGCGCTGGCAAAGAGAGGAAACGTCATCACGGAGCAGAATGTAAACTATGCTCTTGCTCTTTTGGAGGAGCATAGAGGCAGTGAGATTGTCGAGATTGACAAGGATATCATTTGCCACACAATTAACGGCAAGCCTGTAAAGCCAAAGACCATAGGCCAGAAGGAGTATGTCGATGCCATCAGGAAAAAGATGATCGTGTTTGGCATGGGACCTGCCGGAACAGGAAAGACTTATCTTGCCATGGCAATGGCCATCACAGCATTTAAAAATGAGCAGGTGGGGCGTATTATTCTGACGCGTCCGGCGATTGAAGCCGGTGAGAAGCTGGGCTTTCTGCCGGGAGATTTGCAGAGCAAGATTGACCCGTATTTGAGGCCGTTATATGATGCGCTTTATCAGATAATGGGAGCCGAGAGCTTCCAGCGCAACATGGAAAAGGGTCTTATAGAGGTGGCTCCTCTTGCGTATATGAGAGGCCGTACACTTGACAATGCATTTATCATACTCGATGAGGCACAGAACACAACTCCGGCGCAGATGAAGATGTTTCTTACACGAATCGGCTTTGGCTCAAAGGTTGTCGTGACAGGTGATGCGACTCAAAAGGATCTGGCACCGGGAGCAAAATCAGGACTTGATGTGGCACTTAGGGTGCTTAAAAATATAGATGACATAGGCATATGCAATCTGACAAGCAAGGATGTTGTGCGGCATCCGCTTGTACAAAAAATCGTTCAGGCTTATGATAATTATGAAAATAAGCAGACTGCAAAGACTGCAAGAAAGCAGAGGAAGGGCAATTGAGAAGGGTTGTATCGGTTGTTGCGATATTTTTATCCACTGTTGCCCTGTCATTTGTGCTCAGTCTTTTGGGCAATTTGTATCCGGACGAATGGATTTGTATTGCATTTATAGATATTATATTTTTTATGCTTTTACTGTTTGAATTAGAGTATGAGAGAGCAAAGCTTTTGTTTTCCAATAACAGAAGGACAGATTATGTCAGATTTGCGTTAGTCTTTTTGTTTTGCTGTATGCTATGTGCAGGCTTTGGAATACTGCCACTGTACAGCAGACCGGTAATTGTTTTAGCAATTTTACTCTGTCTTGCGGGAAATGAGATTCTTTCATTGGTATGCGGCTCATATTTTTGTATTCTTCTTGCGGTTACTGTATCAGGGGATTATTATGAGCTTATATGCGAGCTTTTTTTGGTGCTTGCTGGTGTTATGCTTGCCAAAATGCTCAGGGAGGACAAGCTTCAGATATGTATTTATATTATTATTATATGTCTGAGCATTGTGACTCCGGGCATATTCTATTATATGTCGACAAAGGAGTTTTCTGAAAGAGCTTTTGTTGCCGGTGGCGCCGGCGGTATCTTATCTGCATTTGTGGGTTTTGTGTGTTCGAGAATATTCAGACCGAAGAGCGCTGACGAGGTTAATGACAAACTTATAGCTATTATATCCGATGATTTTTCAGCAGTTAAGGAGCTTAGGGAGCATTCGTTTTCAGAATACAATCACAGCAATTTCGTATCCACGGTTGCAGTTAGGGCGGCAAAGGCGGCCGGCTTAAATACAGCACTTTGTGCAGCAGGAGGATTTTACTACCGTATAGGGCAATGGCAGAAAAAAAAGAGCATCCTCTACGGAGTTGAACGTGCTGAAGCGATGTATTTTCCGGAACAGCTCACCAATATTTTGTATGAGTATTACGGAAAGCTCCGGAAACCGCAGACACCGGAATCCGCTCTTGTGCATATGGTAGATGCGCTTATCGTGAAGCTTGATCACATAAAGGCTGATGTTGCAGACAGTGAATGGAATCATGATATTCTTATTATTCAGCTTTTAAATGAGCTTTCAGCGTCCGGGATATACGACGAATCCGGACTGAGCATGAATCATTTTCTAAAAATAAGGGATTATCTTAAAAAGGAGGAATTACTAAAATGAGTTTTTTTCTCGAAAAGGAAACAGAGGTTGATTTTGACTTTGATTATGAGACTCTGGCAAAAGAGGTTGTTGAGTTTTCACTGGAGCATGAGCTCTTTCCTTATGCGGCAGAGGTCAATCTGACATTGACAGATAATGCCGGAATACATGCCATCAATAAGGAGTACAGACAGATAGACAGGCCTACAGATGTACTGTCTTTTCCGATGCTTTCATATGAAGCACCCGGGGATTTTTCTTTCCTTTCAGATGAGAATGAGGATGATTTCAACCCTGATACAGGAGAGGTCATGCTCGGTGACATAATCATATCCGTTGACAAGGTAAAGGAGCAGGCCTTAGAATACGGACACAGCGAAAAAAGAGAGTTTGCCTTTCTGATCACACACAGCATGCTTCATCTGTTCGGATATGACCACATGGAACCTGATGAGGCGGCCGTAATGGAAGAACACCAGAGAAAAATACTTGACGCTTTAGGAATAACACGCTAATATTTAAGCTGGTTATCAATTGAAACAGAGGATTTTATAAATGTCTAAGAAAAATAACGGGGCAAGCAATGCCTTAGTACAGGGCTCTATACTTGCCGTAGCATCCATCATAAGCAGAATAATAGGACTCATATATCGTATACCGATGCAGCGTATATTGGGCGATATAGGAATCGGCTATTATTCCACAGCTTTTGAAATATACAATGTCATGCTTATTATTTCATCATACAGCTTACCGCTTGCCGTATCAAAAATGGTTTCAACCCAGATGGCAAAAAAGAGGAGGACTGCGACTTATCAGATACTAAAGTGCGCGCTGCTTTTTGCAACCATCAGTGGTACAACAGTTGCACTCATACTGTTTTTCGGAGGCGATTTCTTTGCAACAACGCTTCTTAATACTTCGTACAGTATTTTTGCCTTAAGAGTGCTGGCTCCCGGGCTTTTGATAGTTGCAGTGCTCGGCGTCATCAGAGGCTTTTTCCAGGGACTGGGTACCATGATGCCAAGTGCCGTCTCACAGATAATAGAGCAGGTGGTGAACGCCATAGTCAGTGTGTGGGCCGCATACGTGCTTTACCGTACAGGTACCAGAATCGGTGCAGTGCTTGGTGACAAGGAGCATTACGCCGCAGCATATGGTGCAGCAGGTGGTACACTCGGAACAGTGCTTGGCTCTGTGGCAGCGCTTTTATTTGTAATCTTTATCTTTGCCATCTATATGAATGTATTCAAAAGGCAGATGAAAAAAGAGCGCAATGTGAAGGTAAGCTCATTTGGCTACACCATGAAGATCCTTGTAATCACAGTTATTCCGGTGCTTTTAAGTACCACTATCTACAATATCAGTGGTATCATAGACCAGGGTATATTCAAGCAGGTTGCACTGCTTCAGGGCTACACTCAGAATGATATAGACGTATGGTGGGGTGTATACACAGGAAAGTACAAGCTTTTAATCAATGTGCCTATATCCATAGCCTCAGCCATGGCAGCGTCCTTTGTACCGGTGCTTACAGGCGCATATCACAGGGACGACATGGAGGCAGTGAGAGGACAGATTAATCTTTCCACACGCTTTATCATGGTTGTCGCGTTCCCATGTGCAGTAGGGCTTGCAGTGTTTGGACTGCCGATATTTAATATACTTTTTTCAAGCACCCGTGCAACAAATGCAGAGGCATCACTTATGATGTATGTCGGTGCGGTTGCGGTAGTATTTTACTCACTTTCCACACTGTCAAACGGACTGCTGCAGGGCATTGACAGGCTTAAGGTTCCTGTAATCAACGCCGCTATATCGATTGTGGCGCATGTCATAGTGCTCATACTGCTTATGCTCATATTCAGGCTCAATATCCATGCAGTAGTGCTTGCCAATACATTTTTTGCACTGCTCATGTGCTTTATGAACAGCATGGCTTTAAAGAAATACAGTGGCTTTAAGCAGGAGATTAAAAAGACCTTTATCATACCGGCCATCAGCTCACTCATTATGGGAGTCGTTTCGTATATAGTATACTTTTTACTTTACAAGGCATGCCATATTGAGATTATCGCGTTTATTCTTGCCGCAATCATTGCGATTGTCTCATATGCAGTGGCACTCCTTTTGCTCAAGGGACTGACAGAAGATGAGCTTAGACATTTTCCAAAGGGCACACTTATCATAAAGGTGGCAAAAAAATGTCATTTATTATAAAATTGAATAAATAACAGAAATTTACAGATACTGATTTTGAGGTGATAATATGAAAAGCAAAATCGGTATCTGTTTTTTAACTATTGTTATAATTCTTCTTGCACTTGTTACGATAGAAAAAATCAATACGCAAAGAGCAGCAGACAATGCAGCGATAATCGCACAAAGTAAGGACAAGGATAAAGATGCAAAATATAAAGAAGAAAAAGATAAAAAAGAAAGTCTTCAGACATCAAATGAGGCTAAGAATGCAAGATATTGCATCATAAATGACTCCGGAATGCTGTCTGTATACAATGGCGCTGCAAGCGAAAAATACTTTGATACGGGCGTGTATTTTGAAGAATTGCCCGATGAAGTAAAAAATAAGGTAACAAATGGACTTTACTTTTTTAACGAAACTGATTTGTACGATTTTCTTGAAAGCTATTCAAGTTAATGTTAAAATAAATCAGTTAGGGGAAAGAATATGTACGATGTAATTATAATAGGTGCCGGTGCATCCGGGCTGATGGCGGCAGCAACTGCTGCATCAAAGGGCGCGCGCGTGGCACTTTTAGAGCACAAGGATGATATAGGAAAGAAAATACTTGCAACAGGAAACGGCAGATGTAATTTCACAAACACTGATATGTCTGTAAACAAGTTTCACGGTAGTAAAGCGCTGATTAAAAACGGTTTGTCGCAATTTGATCATGCTGATACAATACGCTTTTTTAAAGGGCTTGGAATACCTGCATATGACAATGCCGGCTACATTTATCCAAATTCCAGGCAGGCTGCATCTGTTGTGGCAGCCTTTCGCATGGAGCTTATGAGACTTCATGTGGACGTGAAGACTGGCGTTAATATTGCCGAAATTAAGCCCGGAAGGATTACGGCTAAAGACACAAAGACCGCAGCTTATAAGGCATCAAAAAAGAAGGCAGATGATCGAACCGGTTACTGTATTCAAACAGACAAGGGCATCTTTGCATCAAAAAAGCTTATTATAGCATGTGGCCTTACAGCTTCCTCTAAGCTTGGAAGTGACGGAAGCCTGTTTCGCATGATAGAAGCTCTCGGGCACCATATTCAAAAGCCACTGCCCGCACTTTGCGGCTTTAGCTGTGATGGTCTTAATTTCAAAAAAATAACAGGAGTCAGGTGTGATGCCACTGTCGCCTCTGTGATAGACGGTCAAATGACAGAGCAAAATACAGGGGAGCTGCAACTGGCTGACTATGGCATTTCAGGCATACCCGTTTTTCAGATTTCAAGTCTTATGTCAAGAGCCATAGATAAAGGTCAAAGGGTCGAGGTGATAATTGACTTTTTGCCGACTTTTAGCGATGATGAGCTTTATGGATACATAAGGGACAGAAGCAGTAAAACCACAGACAACCGCTCACTAAATGAGATGCTTAACGGACTTTTAAACAATAAGCTTCTTCTTGAGCTGATACACAAATCAGGAGTATCTCCTGATAAAAAGGGAAGGTTTTTGACAGATGATGATTGTGAAAGTCTTACACGCTCAATAAAGCATACAGCCGTTTCGGTAAGAAAGCCCAGAGGAGCCGAGTTTGCACAGGTGTGTGCAGGCGGCATATATACAAAGGAGATAGACGTACGTACACTGGAGTCCAAAATCCATCCGGGGCTTTACTTTTGCGGAGAGCTGCTTGATGTGGACGGTATATGCGGCGGCTACAATCTGCAGTGGGCATGGACAAGTGGATATATAGCAGGAGAAATGCAGTAAATGATTAAAATTAACCAGATAAAGCTTCCCGTCACGCACAGTGATGAGGCACTAAAAAAGAAAATAACAAAAATGCTTAAGCTCAATGCCAAGACAGCTTTTACTTACCGCATATTAAAGAAATCACTTGACGCGCGTAAAAAACCCGAGCTGTTCTATACATATTCCGTTGCTGTAGAGCTGGAGGATACAAATAATAGTGAAGCGGCAATTGTTAAAAGAGCAAACAGTTCGTCGGTGCTCATATATAAAGAAAAAGAGTACCGGATACCTGAACACGGCGATACTCCGCTTGACACGCGCCCGGTTATTGCAGGGGCAGGACCAGCAGGGCTGTTTTGTGCATACATACTGGCAGAGGCTGGCTTTTGTCCGATAGTTATCGAGCGCGGCAGCAAGGTAGAGAAAAGAACTTTAGATGTACAAAAATTCTGGGAGAGCGGTATACTTAATCCAAAAAGCAATGTACAGTTTGGTGAGGGCGGTGCCGGAACCTTTTCAGACGGCAAGCTGAATACATCAGTAAAGGATCCGTCAGGCAGGAATCGTCTTGTGCTTGAGACCTTTGTGCGCTTTGGCGCAGATCCGTCAATACTTTATGACAACAAGCCACATATCGGTACTGATGTACTTTCAGAAGTAATTGTCAACATGCGTGAGTTTTTGGTTGACAAAGGGACTGCATTTGTATTTGACACCTGTGTGAGCAATCTTGACATAGTTTCCAACAAGCTATTAAGTGTTTACACGGATTCTGAGAGTAATAATAAAGAGATAAAGACAGATATATGCGTTCTGGCACTCGGTCACAGCGCCAGAGATACATTTGAAATGCTTTACAATAAGGGCTTTGATATGGAGTGCAAGAGCTTTGCTGTCGGCTTTCGCGTGGAGCATCCGCAGCGCATGATAGATGAATCACAGTATGGTATCCAAAAGAAGATCATACTTCCGCCGAGTCCATACAAGGTTACCTCAAACTTTCCGAATGGCAGAGGAGTCTATTCATTCTGCATGTGCCCGGGAGGATATGTGGTCAACTCATCGTCAACCGAAAATCACACAGTGGTTAACGGTATGAGCTATCACGACAGGAACAGCAAAAATGCAAACAGTGCCATCATAGTATCTGTTTCACCGAAGGATTTCGGAGCAGATGATGCCCTCGCCGGAGTGAGATTTCAGGAAAAGCTAGAAACAGAAAATTATAAGCGTGGAGGTGGTTTAATTCCACAGCAGCTTTTCGGTGATTTCTGTGATGACAGATTAACAGCCGCATACGGTGATTTTGACTCTTGTACAAAGGGAGGAAAAGTCTTTGCAAAGCTGAACGGACTCATGAACGCTGACATGGAACAGTCGTTTAAGCTTGGAATGGAACATTTTGGTCATCTGATACATGGTTTTGACAGAAAAGATGCAATTTTGTCCGGGATGGAAACACGCACATCTTCTCCGCTTCGCATAAAAAGAGATGAGGCTTTTGAGAGCAATATCTCAGGAGTATACCCTTGCGGTGAGGGCGCAGGCTATGCAGGTGGCATCACCTCTGCGGCAATCGACGGCATAAAGGTCGCAGAGGCAATTATTAAAAAATATAAGCCGGATTTCAAATAATATATACACATGAATAATATTTATACACGTAAAGAGAGGAAATATTCGTGGCAGAAGTATCACCAATGATGCAGCATTATCTGCAGACAAAAGAGCAATATAAGGATTGTATTTTATTTTATCGCTTGGGAGATTTCTATGAGATGTTTTTTGACGATGCGATAATGGTTTCAAAGGAGCTTGAGCTTACACTCACCGGCAAAAACTGCGGACTTGAAGAAAGAGCTCCTATGTGTGGAGTACCGTTTCATGCGGCAGACTCATATATCAACAGACTCGTATCAAACGGTCACAAGGTAGCTATCTGTGAGCAGATGGAGGATCCAAAGCAGGCAAAGGGAATCGTAAAGCGCGAGGTAATCCGTGTTGTGACACCGGGCACAAACACTGATATGGCTTCTTTGGATGAGGCAAAAAACAATTATATAATGTCGATTGTATACACTGAGGACAAATACGGCATAGCGACCTGTGATGTCACAACAGGTGATTTTTTTACTACAGAGGTGGATGCCGAGAGGAAGCTATTAGATGAGGTGAGTAGATTTAATCCATCGGAAATCATATGCAATGAAGCCTTCTACATGAGCGGAATAGATGTTGACGATATGAAAAACAGACTGTCAATTACCGTTTCAGCACTCGACTCCTGGTATTTTTCCGATGGCCTTGCAAATGAGACGCTGCTTTCACATTTCCACGTACAGACGATAAAGGCTCTGGGACTTGAGGATTATGAGAGTGGAGTCATAGCTTCGGGAGCCCTTTTAAAGTACCTTTATGAGACACAGATGAACTCGCTTGACAACATACTTGAGCTTCATCCGTACTCTATAGGCAAATATATGATAATAGACAGCTCCTCAAGGAGAAATTTGGAGCTTGTAGAGACACTTCGGGAAAAGCAAAAGAGAGGTTCACTGCTGTGGGTACTTGACAAGACACGCACGGCTATGGGTGCAAGACTGCTTCGCACCTACGTTGAGCAGCCTCTTATCGAAAAAACAGAGATAATAAAGCGCCAGAAGCTTATCGAGGCACTTAATGCCAATGAAATCACAAGAGATGAGATCAGGGAATACCTTAATCCTATTTATGACCTTGAGCGTCTCATCACAAGAATCACCTACCAGTCAGCCAATCCGCGTGACCTTATAGCCTTCAGGGATTCTTTAAGGATGCTTCCGCCAATAAAGCAGCAGCTTTCTGACATACCGTGTGAGCTTACCGATGAGATTAACGAAGAGTTCGACGAGCTTAAGGATATATATGAGCTTTTACTTTCATCCATTGAGGATGAGCCGCCTATCTCACAGCGCGATGGAGATATCATAAAAGCAGGCTACAACGAGGAGGTTGACCGTCTTCGTGACGCAAAAACCAAGGGCAAGACATGGCTTGCAGAGCTTGAAGCCAGTGAACGTGAAAAGACAGGCATCAAAAACTTAAGAATCAAATATAACAAAGTGTTTGGATATTATCTTGAGGTCACAAACTCCTTCAAGGATATGGTTCCAGATTATTACGTAAGAAAGCAGACACTCACCAATGCAGAGCGCTACATCACACCGGAGCTTAAAGAGCTTGAGGATACGATTCTCGGAGCTGAGGACAGACTCACCTCACTTGAGTATGAGCTGTTTCGTGATGTAAGAAAACAGATTTCAGACAATGTTTCAAGAATCCAGAAAACAGCCAGAGCTATTGCAATAATTGATGTTTTTGCTTCGCTTGCACTTGTTGCAAGCCAGAATAATTACTGCAAGCCAAGGATTAATGAAAGCGGAATAATCGACATAAAAAACGGCCGTCATCCTGTAGTTGAAAAAATGATTACAAATGACATGTTTATAGAAAACGATACATATCTGGATCAGAACAAAAACCGCATATCAATCATCACAGGACCAAACATGGCCGGTAAATCCACCTACATGAGGCAGACAGCTCTTATCGTTCTCATGGCACAGATTGGAAGCTTTGTGCCTGCGCAAACTGCAAATATCGGTATAGTAGACCGTATTTTCACGCGAGTCGGAGCATCTGACGACCTGGCAAGCGGACAGAGTACATTTATGGTCGAGATGAATGAGGTGGCAAATATATTAAGGAATGCAACCGCCAAATCCCTGCTGATTCTCGATGAGATTGGACGAGGCACGAGTACGTTTGACGGACTTAGCATCGCCTGGGCAGTTGTCGAGCATATAAGCAATCCAAAGCTCCTTGGCGCAAAGACACTTTTTGCAACGCATTATCACGAGCTCACGGAGCTTGAGGGCAAGCTTGACAGTGTAAACAACTACTGCATCGCTGTAAAGGAAAAGGGTGATGACATAGTATTCCTAAGAAAAATCGTAAAGGGCGGAGCTGACAGAAGCTACGGAATACAGGTTGCAAAGCTTGCAGGACTGCCGGATTCAGTCATAGAGCGTGCCAAGGAAATAGCAGAGCAGCTTCTTGCAAATGACATCACGGATACTGTAAAAAGCATATCCGTTGACAATGGCCACAAGCATAAAAAGGAGCACCTTGACGAGGTTGATATGACACAGATTTCACTTTTCGACACAGTGAAGGATGATGATATAATTGATGAGCTTAGAAACATAGACATAGGCAACATGACACCACTTGATGCGTTAAACAAGCTGTATCAGCTCCAGAACAAGGTTAAAAACCGCTGGTAGAAAGGATTAAAATGCCAAATATTGCCATATTAAATCAGGAAACAATAGATAAAATAGCTGCAGGAGAGGTTGTTGAGCGTCCGTGCTCCGTAGTAAAGGAGCTGGTGGAAAATGCCATAGATGCAGGCTCAACAGCCATCACTGTGGAGATAAAGGAGGGCGGAATCTCATTTATCCGTATCACTGACAACGGCTGCGGAATCGAAAGAGACCAGGTTGCGGTTGCATTTTACCGTCACAGCACGAGCAAAATCCGCTCGGCAGAGGATTTACTTACTGTAAAGTCTCTCGGCTTCAGAGGTGAGGCGCTGTCAAGCATCTCGGCCGTTGCCCGCGTTGAGCTTATCACAAAGACCTACGATGAGCTCACCGGCACCAGATATGTAATTGAGGGCTCAAAGGAGCTTTCAAATGAGGAAATCGGTGCTCCTGACGGAACAACCTTCATAGTAAAGGATTTGTTTTATAATGTTCCGGCAAGACGCAAGTTTTTAAAGACAGCACAGACAGAGGGCAGCTACATAAGTGATATGGTCGAAAAGCTTGCACTTTCCCATCCTGATATATCGTTTAAGTTCATAAACAATAACCAGACAAAGCTTCACACCTCGGGAAACGGCAATAAAAAGGATATTATATACCATATATTCGGCCGCGAAATATCGTCATCACTGCTTGAGGTGAACCATGAATGTGAATACTTTAAGGTGGAGGGCTTTATAGGAAAGCCTGTTATCACGAGGGGCAACAGAAATTATGAGAATTATTTCATAAACGGCAGATATGTAAAGAGCAATATATTGTCACGTGCCATCGAGGAGGCCTACAAGAGCTTTCTGATGCAGCATCAGTATCCGTTTACAGTGCTTTACTTTACATTTTTCAGTGAGCTGGATGTCAACGTGCATCCGACCAAGATGGAGCTTCGCTTTGACAACAATAACGAGATATATGTTGAATTGTGTGACACAATATATGCAATTCTGTCCCACAAGGAGATGATTCCCGAGGTGCCTGTAGACAGTACACCTGCGCCTAAAAAGATAGTGCATGAGTATAAGGAACCTATACCGGAGCCGTTTGAGAAGCGGCGTATCAATGAGGTGAGGGCAGCAGAATCAGGGAGCATGTACGGACAGAGCGTGACAGCAGCAGTGAAAGATTCCTCAGCAATAGAACCTGCTGCAAAATCACCTGCTGTTAATGAGCAACGCACAGATAACACATCAAAGCAGCAGACACTTGGCGATTACGACAAGGTTTTCCTAACAGAGAGCTCAAAAAAGCAATTTTCCATCATAGGCCAGCTCTTTAAGACCTACTGGCTCATAGAGTTTGAGGACAAGCTGTACATTATAGATCAGCATGCAGCTCATGAAAAGGTGCTGTATGAAAAAACGATGGCAAGGCTTGCTAATAAGGATTTCACATCACAGCGCATAAGCCCTCCGATTGTCATGACTCTTGATGCAAGGGAAAGTGAGATGCTTGAGAAATACAGGCAGCAGATAGAGCAGTTTGGCTATGAGGTGGAGCATTTTGGTGGCAAGGAATACATGATCAGTGCAATTCCCGACAATTTATTCCACATAGATATGAAGGATCTGTTTATAGAGATGCTCGATGATTTTTCCAACGCGACAGGCAGACAGACACCTGATATCATCACGGAAAAGGTCGCATCCATGTCGTGCAAGGCAGCAGTCAAGGGCAATGACAAGCTTACTCTTCCTGAGATAAATGAGCTGATAGATGAGCTTTTGTCACTTGACAATCCTTACAACTGCCCACATGGCAGACCGACCATCATCTCTATGAGCAAATATGAGATAGAAAAGAAATTCAAACGTATCGTATGACAAATATACTCATTTGAACAGAGGTGCAATATGACACAAAAACCGATGATCGTCCTGACCGGACCGACAGCAGTAGGAAAAACAGCTCTATCGATTGAGCTTGCAAAAAAAATAAATGGTGCTATAATATCCGCGGATTCCATGCAGGTATACAAATACATGGATATAGGCTCTGCGAAGGTTACAGTCGATGAGATGGACGGTATAAAGCACTATCTGATAGATGAGCTTGAGCCATCAGACGAGTTCAATGTATTTATCTTTAAGGATATGGCGAAAAAAGCTCTTAATGAGATATACGAAGCGGGAAAGATACCGATAATTGTCGGCGGCACCGGCTTTTATATACAGGCACTCTTGTATGACATTGATTTCACAAAGCAGGATGTGGATGAGGCATACAGAAAGTGCCTGTACGACTTTGCTAACGAGCATGGAAATCATGCACTGCATGAAAAGCTTAAGGATATCGACCCTGTATCCTACGAGAGCATCCATGAGAATAACGTAAAGCGCGTCATCAGGGCAATTGAATATTATCACACCTGCCATGAGCCGATTTCAAAGCACAACGAGACAGAAAGAGCTAAGCAGTCACCCTACAGCTTTGCCTATTTTGTACTGGATGATGTAAGAGAAAGGCTTTATGAGAGGATAGATAAGAGAGTTGATATCATGGTTTCAAACGGACTTGTCGATGAGGTGAAAAAGCTAAAGGCGATGGGCTGTACAAGCGATATGGTATCCATGAAGGGCATAGGCTACAAGGAAATCCTTGCATATCTCGACGGAGAATATTCACTTGATGAGGCTGTGGACAAGGTAAAGCTTGAATCAAGGCGCTTTGCAAAGAGACAGCTTACCTGGTTTAGGAGAGAAAAAGACACCATATGGATAGAAAAAAACGAATATTCATATGATGATAATAAAATATTAAATAAAATACAAGAAATTTTAGCAGAAAAGAGGATTATAATTTGTTAGATACCAATGAAGCCATTTACAGGCAGTATGAGACACTTGGAATATCAAAGGAGGTTTTGGATTTCGGAACCTCTGTAGAAAAGGAGCTTAAGGAGCGTTTTGACAAAATAGACACAAATGCTGAGTATAATCAGCTTAAGGTCATAGCTGCCATGCAGAAAAACAAGGTGAGCGCAGAGTGCTTCCAGACATCAAGCGGCTACGGCTACAATGACCTCGGAAGAGATACACTTGAGAGGGTATACGCTGACTGCTTTGGCGCAGAGGATGCGCTTGTAAGACCGCAGATTACCTGTGGCACACATGCACTTGCACTTGCCCTCATGTCAAACCTGCGCCCGGGCGATGAGCTTTTAAGCCCCGTCGGAAAGCCTTATGATACACTTGAGGAGGTAATAGGCATACGCCCTTCAAAGGGCTCGCTTGCTGAGTACGGCATCACATATGCGCAGGTTGATTTACTGCCTGACGGTGAGTTTGACTATGACGGAATAAAGAAAGCCATCAACGAAAAAACAAAGCTTGTCACAATCCAGCGCTCTAAGGGCTATGCTACAAGACCTACGCTTTCGGTCAAAAAAATAGGCGAGCTCATCGCCTTTGTAAAGAGCATAAAGCCTGATGTGATCTGTATGGTCGATAACTGCTACGGTGAGTTTGTAGAGGAGACAGAGCCTATCCAGGTTGGAGCAGACATGATGGTTGGCTCACTGATCAAAAATCCGGGAGGCGGACTTGCACCAATCGGAGGCTATATTGTCGGCAAAAAGGAATGCGTTGAAAATGCCGCATACCGCCTCACATCTCCGGGACTTGGCAAGGAGGTTGGAGCCTCACTTGGAGTCATCCAGTCATTTTATCAGGGCTTTTTCCTTGCACCGACTGTCGTAAGCGGAGCATTAAAGGGAGCAATCTTTGCCGCAAAAATCTATGAAAAGCTTGGTTTTAAGGTGGTTCCTGACGGAACTGAGAGCCGTCACGATATCATACAGGCTGTAGAGTTCAATAACCGCGATGCCATGATAGCCTTCTGCGAGGGCATTCAGGCAGCAGCGCCGGTGGATAGCTATGTGACACCTGAGCCGTGGGCGATGCCGGGCTATGACAGTGATGTTATCATGGCAGCAGGCGCATTTGTGCAGGGCTCATCAATTGAGCTTTCTGCTGACGGCCCTGTAAAGCCTCCATATGCGGTTTATTTTCAGGGAGGACTCACATGGTACCATGCAAAGCTTGGAATTTTGATGTCTTTACAAAAACTTTATGAGAGAAATCTTGTTAAGCTCGTTTAGGTGTGCTACAATTAACTGAAAACTTTGCTTAAATCCGTTGTCAATCGCCTGGGAGAAGCGAAAGGGATTAAATGCAGACAAACAAAACAATTAAAGAATTACCGGCATCCGAGCGTCCTTATGAAAAATTTTTATCTCTGGGGGCATCCGGACTGTCCGATGCAGATTTACTGGCAATCATTATCAAAGCCGGCACAAAAGATAAAAGTGCGGTAGATATAGCACAGGAGATACTTTCCGGCAGGCATGGCAACCTCTTAAATCTTTATGAGATGTCATATGATGAGCTTATTCAGGTTTCGGGAATCGGACAGATTAAGGCAATACAGCTTAAGGCTGTAGCAGAGCTGTCGATGCGCATCTCAAAAGCAAAACGGGCACACAGCATACGCATGAATACACCTGTCACAATAGCTGATTATTATATGGAGCAGATGAGACATCTGCAGCAGGAGGTTGTGATATGTGCCTATTTTGATGTAAAAAGCCGGTTTTTAGGTGACAAATTCATATCCAAAGGTTCCCTCAGCTCGTCTGTTGTGGACATAAGTTCTGTCATGAGGACTGCTTTGGAGAAAAATGCGTCAAAAATAGTTCTTTTACACAATCACCCCAGTGGTGACTGTACTCCCAGCAAAGATGATATAGCTGTTACAGACAGGCTGGCGGAAGGCTCGAGGATTTTTTCGATAGAGCTTTGTGACCACATTATCATCGGAGATAACGAATATTACAGCTTCTATGAAAATAAAATTATATAAACAGAAGACGAGGTAGAATCATTATGAGTAATAACGTTTATGGAATTGATTTGGGAACCAACAATTTCAAGGTATATTCAAAGGCTACAGGCAAGACAATGCTTGAGAAAAATACTATTGCAGTAGTGAATAAAAATCAGATATATTCATATGGCAATTCAGCATATGCCATGTATGAAAAAGCTCCTGAAAATATTCTGGTCAAATTCCCTGTAGTTGAGGGAGTTATTGCAGATTATAATCTTCTCCAGAAAATGATATTTGATTTCCTGGAGCACAGAATAAAGGCAAGAATAAAGAATGCTGAGTTTATAATAGCTGTTCCTACAGATATTACACCTGTTGAAAAAAGAGCATTCTATGAGATTTTTTATAAGAGCAAGGCAAAGCCAAAGAAGGTGCTGCTTTGTGAGAAGCCTATAGCTGATGCTGTAGGGCTTGATATCGATGTAAATGAGCCGACGGGAGTCATGATTGTTGACATGGGAGCCGATACTACAGAGACATCTGTCATATCACTTGGCGGACTGGTACTCAGTGACCTGCTTCATTTTGGCGGCAACAGACTTGATGAGTCGATTATTTCCTACATCAGAAAAGAATACAACCTTGTAATAGGCCAGAAAACAGCCAAATCATTAAAGGAGACAATAGGCTCAGCCCTTCCTGGACGTGAGGACAGGATGGTAGTTGTGGGACGTGACGTATTAAGCGGACTTCCTATAGAGATGGAGATATCTTCAGAGGCCATATATGAGGCAATGAAGTCAAATCTTGAATCAATATGCACATCCATAAAAATGATACTTGAGAAAACTCCGCCAGAGCTTGCAAAGGACATTATTCATTCCGGAATATATATTACCGGTGGCGGTTCAAAGCTTCAGGGACTTGGTCAGCTCTTTGAGCAGATTACAGGAATAAAGGTGATTCCTTCAGAGTTCCCTGAGGAAAGTGCTGTAAGAGGCCTTGTTAAGATTGTTTCCGAATCAAAATACAAGACACTTCCGTTCAGCATAAAATAACAAAATCCTAATTAGAGGTTCAAATGAGTAGTAAATTTCGAAAAAGAAAAAGAAATCGCAATAATAAGCTGCCGGCAAGATTCACTCTTCTTATAATGACCGGAGTATGTTTTCTTACAATATTTTTAAGCCTTACTATGAACATATCCGGAGGTCCGCTGCAGGATGCTGCCGGATATGTATTCGTACCTATGCAGAAGGGCATTAACACTCTTGGAAACGGCATTTCGGACAAGATAACCGAGTTTCGTACATTGGGAAAGATTAAATCTGAAAATAAAAAGCTTAAAAAACAGGTTGAGGAGCTTACTACACAGCTTACCACCAACAAGCTCGAGCAGTATGAGTTAAACAATTACAGAGAGCTTTTTGACCTTGATGCTAAATATCCGACCTATCAAAAGGTTGCTGCAAGTGTTATAGCAAAGGACAGTGGCAACTGGTTTTCAACCTTTACCATTGACAAGGGTAAAAAAGACGGCGTGGACGTCGGCATGAATGTGCTTGCCGGAAGCGGACTGGTTGGTATTGTCACCGATGCCGGCAACAATTATGCCAAGGTCAGATGTATTATTGATGATTCAAGCAAGGTGAGCTGCATGGTTTCAACCACCGAGGATAATCTCACTGTAAGCGGTAATATAAAGACAATGAACGAAAATAAGGTTATCACATTTACAGAGCTCAAGGATGATGATGGTAAAGTACAGGTTGGAGATCCTGTTGTGACATCATACGTTTCAGACAGATACCAGCAGGGAATTCTGGTGGGATATGTCACATCTGTTGAGAACAATTCCAATAACCTTACCAAGTCCGGCACCATCACACCTGTCGTTGATTTTGAACACATTGAAAATGTAATGGTAATTACACAGCTCAAGAACACAGGATCTGATGATACTCAGGCAGCAGAAAGTACTGAAAATTCGACACAGACCACAACAGAGTAGGATAGAGGAGCATAATGAGACGTAAAATAGTATTATTCATCATAATTACAATATGCTTTGTATTGCAGACTACCTTGTTTAAGTCCTTTGCAATAGCCGGTATATCACCAAACCTGTTAATAATAGCGGTATCATCGTTTGGATTTATGCGTGGCAAAAAAGAGGGACTGTGGATAGGATTATTCAGTGGACTTCTTATTGACATTTTTTGCGGAAATTATTTAGGTGTATATGCTCTAATATATATGTATATCGGATATATCAATGGTTTTTTCCAGAAAAGATTTTATCCGGATGATATAAAGCTTCCGATGCTTCTGATTGGCGGCAGTGACCTGATATACAATCTGTTTGTATATTTTATAATGTTTCTGCTTCGAGGCAGATTCCGGTTCTTGTATTATCTTAAGTCAATAATTATTCCTGATTTTGTATACACAATGGTTGTAAGTATACTTTTGTATCTGTTATTCCTTAAGATTAATCAGAAGCTTGAAGAACACGAGAAAAGGAGAGCAAAGAAATTTGATTTATGATATAAAAGATTATCTGAAAAAATTTTTCAGCTCCAGACTGTTTGTTTTGGCAGCAGTAATGATGCTTTTATTTGCAATACTGGCAGAAAGAATTTTCAGTCTTCAGATTGTTAACGGAGCTGAGTATCAGAAAAACTTTATAATGCTTATTAAAAAGCCGCTTTCAATAGATGCTTCGCGAGGCAATATATATGATTGTAATGGCAATCTTTTAGCGTTTAATCAGCTTGCCTACTCGGTTGTTATTTCTGATAACGGCAACTATTCTTCGACAAAGGAACACAATCGGCTTCTGAACAAGGAGCTTAAGGAGCTTATTGCAGTCATAAAGAAAAACGGCGGGGAAATCTATAAAGATTTTCCGATTGACATCAATGAAGACGGTACATACAGCTTTAATATTACATCCGAGACATCACGTAAGAGATTTCTCTCTGATGTCTTCGGCAAGAAATATGAAAAGCTTGAATATAATAAAAAGCTTGGCTTTGATGAGGCTAATGCAACTGCCGAGAATGTCATAGATTATCTTCGTTCCAACCAGAATGAGTGCTTTGATGTAAGTGATAAATATGATAAGCAGACAATATATGACATTGTGGTTGTAAGATATGCCATCAAACAGAACCGCTTTACAAAGTACAAGACTACGACCATTGCTAAGGATGTAAACGATACAATAGTTGCCTATGTGAATGAGCACTCAG
Organism: uncultured Agathobacter sp.; assembly: GCA_934365945.1. Classification (GTDB taxonomy): domain Bacteria; phylum Bacillota; class Clostridia; order Lachnospirales; family Lachnospiraceae; genus Roseburia. Next base: position 315,672 of record CAKRNE010000002.1, read on the forward strand.
ATACTCTTACAGGTGTCTCAATTGAGGAGGACACTATAAGAAAATACAATTATGCCGAGTATATTTCTCCGATTGTGGGTTATACAGGTAAGATTTCGACTGATGAGTACAATAAACTGTCAGAGGATGACAGCTCATATACACAAAATGACATGGTTGGAAAGTCAGGACTCGAACAATACTATGAAAGCTATCTCCGTGGTAAAAACGGTGAGAAACAGGTATATGTCAATAATGTTGGTAAGATTACAGATGTAATCAGCCAGAAGAATTCGGTTTCCGGAAATGATGTGTATCTGAGTATTGATATAAAGCTTCAGGAGGCAACCTACAAGCTGCTTGAGCAGGAAATCGCAGGAATTGTCTACTCTAAAATCAAAAGCGGTGAGATTCCCATTACGGATGTATATTTTGCCTTATTGAATAACAACGTAATTGATTTGACCCATTTTAATGCGGCTGATGCTTCTGCTACAGAGCAGTCTATATACACCAGCTTCAGTGAGCAGCTTCAGGGGGCGCTTGGCACGATAGACAGTGAGCTTCAAAATGGAAATACAGGAACATCCGGTATGTCAGAGCAGGTGCTTGATTATTTCACCTGTGTAATGTCTATGCTCAGTGATGACGGATTATTACTGTCTGATCAGATAGATTCATCTGATTCCACATACACAGCGTGGAAGGAAGGCACTGTATCACCAAAGGATTATCTCAAATACTGCATATCAAAGCAGTGGATAGATATAACAAAGCTTGATGTAAATCAAAAGTATGCCGACTCATCAGAGGTGTATTCAGCACTTTGTTCATATATTGAAAACGGATTGTCAACAAATAAGGATTTTGCCAAGATAATCTATAAATATATGGTCAATTCAGGTGCAGTTACAGGTCAGCAGCTCTGCCTTTTATTATTTGACCAGGGTGTTTTAGATTATGATGATGCGACAGTTAACAATATAGCCAACGGTTCTATCAGTCCTTATGCTTTTCTGATGGACAAGATTAATAACATAGAAATCACCCCGGCGCAGCTCGCTCTTGACCCATGTACAGGCTCCTCTGTCATAACAGACATAAACACCGGACAGATAAAGGCCATGGTCAGCTATCCCGGCTATGATAACAACAAGCTTGCAAATACTGTGGATGCCGATTACTATCAGGCATTAAGGGAGGATAAGTCGAATCCATTATGGAATTATGCCACACAGGAACAGACAGCACCGGGTTCTACCTTTAAGATGGTTTCAAGTACAGCAGGACTTGCTGAGGGAGTGATAGATACTTCATCAAAGATAAACTGTACCGGAATATTTACAGATATCAGCAATCAGCCAAAATGCTGGATTTATCCCGGAGCACATGGCATGGACAATGTGTCAGAGGCACTGCGTGATTCATGTAACGTATTCTTTTATACAACAGGCTTTAGGCTGGCAAGTAAGGATACAGGCTCGTATGATGATGAAAATGGTATGAAATACATACAAAAATATGCATCTATTTACGGTCTTAATGAGAAATCCGGTCTTGAAATTGTAGAGAAAACACCATCCATAGCTACACAGTACCCTGTAATGGCAGCAATCGGACAGAGTAATAACAACTTTACGACAGTATCACTGTCAAGATATGTGACTGCTGTAGTATCAGGGAAACTGTATGATTATAAGCTGATGAATAAAATTACGGATGCCGACGGAAAAACTGTAAAACAGTACGATTCCAAATTTAAAGATATATCAGATACCTTAAACCAGAGTCAGTGGGATGCTATACACCAGGGAATGCGAATGGTAGTTGAGGATCTTCACGATGTATTTGGCGGTTTCACAGGTGTTGAGGTTGCCGGAAAAACCGGTACTGCCCAGCAGGTTGAAACTCGCCCGAACCATGCTCTTTTTGTGGGATATGCCCCTTACAGCAATCCTGAGATTTCGATTGCTACGCGTATCTCATTCGGCTACAGCTCACACAATGCGGCTGCAGCATCAAGAAATATAATTTCATACTATTACAATCTGGAGTCACTTGATGACCTTCTTTCTGTAAAAGCAGAGGGCGTTAATGCATCAGGCTCAAGTGCCCGTACAGATTAATTTGGAGGAAATAATGGCTTTACCGGTAGTACTCAAAAGCGGTAAAAACTATGTGAGTGTTGTGCTTGACGATGAACTGCCGTTTGAAGAACTGCTAGTCAGCATCATAAACAAGTTTCGTGAATCAGAGTATTTTTTAGGTACAGAGCCCTTTGCCATCATGATAGAAGGCAGGGAGCTTACTGACCGCGAAAAAAATATAATACTGGATGCAATTTATGAATATACATCGGTAAATATATCACACCTTATTGAAAATGATGTGATAAAGGAAACAATTGCTGAAATGCAGGCATATGATGATATGCATTTATCAGGTAAAAAAGATGACAATAACTGTCTCTTTATCAAAAGAGATGTTATTATGAAAGAAAAAGTATTTGCGCCCGGTAATATTGTGGTTTACGGAGATGTCAAAAAGGGCGCAATCGTCAAGGCGGGAGCCAATATCATTATACTTGGAGCCTTAAAAGGGCAGGCACTGGCAGGAAATGACCCAGTGATAAAGGATCCTTTTATCATGGCAAATGATTTCAGACCTGAAAATTTCAGGATAGGACCGCTTGTAGGAAATGCTCCAAGGGCAAAAAAATCAGTTTTGAAAAGGCATCAGCCGCTGCCTCTTATTGCAGAGTTTACGGATGGTGAAATTCAAATATATTCAATTTAATATTATAATCATAACTAACGGAGGTTTAAATTTTGGGTGAAGCAATAGTTTTCACTTCAGGAAAAGGCGGTGTTGGTAAAACTACAGTAATATCCAACATCGGAGTTGAACTTTCACGGTTAGATAAAAAGGTTATCATGCTCGATACTGACATGGGACTTAGAAATCTGGATTTGGTAATGGGAATTGAGGACAAGGTGAATTATAACCTGCTTGATGTACTAAGCAATAAATGCCGTATAAAACAGGCAATTGTCCGCAATAGAAAATATCCGAATCTGCATCTGATTCCGGCGGCCCTGCATATGGACGGGCTTTTGCAATACGAAGCCGGATTAAAAATCCTTGTGGAGGAGTTAAAAGCACATTTTGACTACTGTCTAATAGACGGTCCGGCCGGCATAGACAGCGGTTTCTTCTTTTCTATAGCTCCCGCTGATAGTGCAATAGTTGTGACCACGCCTCATATATCGGCAATACATGATGCCGGGCGATGCATGGAAATACTTGATTCAAAGCATTTTAGGTCAGTGTCGGTTGTAGTAAATGCATATGACGAGCGTATGGTAAGAAAACATCAGATGATTTCTTCAGATGACATTGCCAATATTCTCTCAGCAAATGTCATGGGTACGATACCTCTTGACAAAAACATTATTGTATGTCAGAACAGGGGAGTGCCAATCTGCGAGATGCATACGAAGTCACGTCGTGTGTTTTCAATACTGTCACGGCAGATGCTTAACAATGTATCAGACAGATGTGAAGCGGAGGTAATCTGAATATGAAAAAATTTAAGAGAACCGCAGATTATGCCAAAAACCGTCTTGCACTCATCATTGCAGAGGATTCAAGGGCATGCGCTCACGCTGAAAGCATGACACAGATAAAAAAGGAAATCAAAAATGTCATACACAGACATATGAATATAAGCGATGATGCTTATGATATTAAAATTATCCTGCGCGATAAATAACATATATTAGTTTTACAGATAACAGATAGGAAGTAACAAAATGCTCAAACAGTACAGACTAAAGAATTATCATTTTCAATTGGTATTATATATGGTGGTTTTGACGATTATTGGCATTCTGCTGATAGGCAGTGCAAAGGAATCCGTACAAAGCAAGCAGATAGTAGGTTTTGTAGTGGGACTTACCATTATGATCGTAATATCGCTTGTGGATTATTCGTTTTTGCTCAAATTTGTATGGATATACTATATCGGAATGCTTGTATTGCTCTTACTTGTAATATTTGCCGGTGATGATTCACATGGAGCCCAGCGGTGGTTTAAGATAGGAAGTATCAGATTCCAGCCTTCTGAGCTTGCAAAAATTATACTTATTTTGTTTTTTGCTTATTTCTTTTCCAGGTTTGAGGATAGTATAAATACAGTAAGGACTCTTGTGTTTTCTGTAATTTTTGCCGGTATACCTTTATTCCTTATCTTAAAGCAGCCGGACAACTCAACGACAATTCTTACTGCATTAATTTTCGCTGCCCTCTTGTTTATTAGCGGATTAAGTTATAAAATAATAATGCCGGTACTTGGAGTTTCAGTACCGATAGTTTTGATAGTGATAAGCTATATATACACACATGCCGATGCACTCATCAAAAAAGGCTTTTACCCTGCTACACGTATAATGTCGTGGCTTGACCCGACAAATTACGCTGATACAGCAGCACAGCAGAGGAACTCCATCTGGGCAATAGGCTCAGGGCAGTTGTTTGGCAAGGGACTTAACAATTCGGTTGTCACCTCGATGAAGAACAGCAATTATATTATAGAGCCTCAGACAGACTTTATTTTTGCCGTAGCCGGTGAGGAGCTTGGCTTTGTCGGGACAATCAGTATAATAATTCTTTTGCTTCTTATCGTAATTGAGTGTATACTTATAGCCAGAAAGGCAAAGGATACAAGCGGAAAGCTGATATGCTGTGGCATGGGAGCTCTTATAGGCTTCCAGGCATTTATTAATATATGCGTGGCAACCGGACTTATGCCAAATACTGGTATGACTCTTCCGTTTGTCAGTTATGGACTTACATCACTTGTTTCACTGTATATGGGAATGGGTATTGTCCTGAATGTAGGGTTACAGCCGAAAAAATATTCATAAGGGAGGTTAGCAATGAACATAGGATTAGTTGCACATGATTCAAAGAAAAAACTGATGCAGAATTTCTGCATAGCATACAGAGGTATTTTAAGCAAGAATAATTTGTACGCAACAGGCACAACAGGACGTCTGATCGAGGAGGTGGCAAACCTTTCGGTACACAAATACCTTGCAGGTCATTTAGGAGGTATCCAGCAGCTTGGAGCGCAGATCGAGCATAACGACATAGATCTTGTTATTTTCCTTCGCGACCCATTAAAGCCAAAGCCACACGAGCCGGAGGTAAACAGTATTTTCCGTATATGTGATGAGCATAATATACCTCTTGCCACAAATCTTGCAACTGCAGAGTTACTCATATTATCTTTAGACAGAGGAGATCTTGACTGGCGTGAGATGTACAAATAAATTTAATAAAATAAAAAGTGTGTGTTGTCTGGTCTGTATTTCGGCACTTTGCCTGACAGGCTGTGGTGACAAGATTGAGAACGCATATGATCCATATGCCAATGACTATATCAACGGTTACAATGGAATGGATTACTTCAGTTCAAAGCTTTGTGTGACAAATGACGTCAATTTCGGTTCTGATTCGGTTTCATCATCTTCTGTAGCCGAGGGAGCCGGTGCATTTAATGTCGACACACACCAGGTTCTTTACAGCCAGAACATATTTGAAAAGCTGTATCCGGCCAGCACAACAAAGATTATAACAGCATATATTATTTTAAAGAACTGCGATACCAATGCTACTGTCACAGTAAGCCATGATGCTGCAAATCCGGGAAATTCATCATCTGTCTGTGGCTTAAAAGAAGGTGATGTGATGACCGTTGGTGATTTATTATACGGTCTGCTGTTAGAAAGCGGTAATGACGCAGCTATTGCGCTTGCCGAATACTATTCCGGTTCAATAGAGGCCTTTGCGCAGGAGATGAATAATACAGCCAAAAGCTTTGGTGCCACCAACACAAATTTTGTAAATCCAAGCGGATTGCCTGATGAGAATCATTATACTACTGTATATGATATGTATCTCATATTCCAAAATGCGATATCACTTGAGAGCTTCGCAAATATCATAAGCTCACAGACTCATGATGTATCATACACTAATGCATCAGGAGCAGCTGTTACGAAGACATTTAAAAACACTTGCGGATATCTGACAGGAGCTTATAAAGCACCGGAGAATATTACCGTAATAGGCGGAAAAACCGGCACCACCGGTGAAGCCGGATATTGTCTGGTATTGCTTAGTCAGAATGCAAAAAATGAACGTATTATAAGCATCGTATACAAGGCAGACGGTAAGAGAGATCTCTATACTCTTATGAATGATATATTGAGTGGATTTGCTAATTAATTATTGAGTTTTAGGATTATTTATACTATAATATTATTAAAACAAGGATAATTTTTATCTAAAATCACAATATTTATTTATAGGAGGAAAGCGCCATGATAGAAATAATTTGCGGGGAAAAGGGCAAAGGAAAGACAAAAGAGCTTTTAAACAAAGTGAATTCATCAGTAAAGGGCAAAGAGGGATCCATAGTTTATCTCGACAAGAGTCAGAAGCATATGTATGAGCTGAACAATCAGGTCAGACTAATTAATGTTATGGATTATCCTATAGATAATTGTGATGAGTTTTTAGGCTTTGTCTGCGGAATAGTTTCGCAGGATCATGATCTTGAGGAAATGTATCTTGACAGCTTCTTAACCATAGCATCGCTTGAAGAAGAAGCAGCAATAACCAAGGCAATTGAGAAACTTGATATCATCAGTGAAAAGTTTAAGGTGAAATTCATCTTAAGCGTATCAAAGAACATCGAGCAGTTACCTGAATGTGCAAAGGCAAAGGTCATCATTTCTTTATAATGTAGACTATAACTATGGGGTGTGTATTACACACCCCTTTTTTAAGGAGTAAATTCGTGTCCCGGAAGAAAAAAAATAATGTAGTAAAATATAATAAAGGATTTGAACTCAATATAGGTTTTATTGTATTTTTTGTTATAATAATCTATGTAATATTTCATATATTTACATATTTTACTTCAAAGCCTATAGCAGAATATGAGGTGCAACAGGGCACTATTGCGACCAACAATATATATAAGGGGCTTATAATCAGAAGTGAGAGCGTAGTTTATGCTGAGGAAAGCGGACAATTAAATTATTATGTTGCCAATGGCTCAAAGGTCAGCTCCCAAGATGTGGTTTACTCTGTGGACACAGATGGTTCTGTTTCTTCAAAAATTACAGGAGAGCAGAATGACTCATCAGCCATAACAGATAAGGCTGCAGATGCCATTATTTCTGACATCAACAGCTTTTCATCGGGTTATGACAGAAAGAGCTTTTCAAAGGTATATACATTTAAAAGCAGTCTGGCATCTACACTTACACAGGAGCTCAGCCAGAATGCACTGACCAATCTTAGCGATATGATAACAAACGCTGAGGCAAACAATACATTTTACACCTATAATCCCTCATCATCCGGGGTGGTGTGCTACGGGATTGACGGATACGAGGATGTTACAACAGATAACTTTACACTGGACCAGTTCAATAATTCCAATTATACCAATAACGATCTGTCGGAGAACACCACAGTTAATCAGCTTGATCCGGTATATAAGCTGGTTACAAGTGAGAACTGGAATATTTTGATTAATGTATCCGATGATATAGCCAAGACACTAAATGAAAAATCAGTCATAAAAATACGCTTCTGCGATGATGATTTTGTTACAACCGTATCATTTGATATTTTAAAAAAAGACAATGAATACTTTTTAAAACTGAATCTCAAGAATTCATTAATCAGATACATTAATGAACGTTTTACAAATGTTGAATTGGTGCTCAACTCAAATACAGGACTCAAAATCCCTAATTCTGCCATTACACAGAAGGAATTTTTTACAATTCCAAAAAGCCTTTTTACTGAAAGCGGAAGTTCATCAGATTTGTCTGTAATGGTTCAGGACAAATCATCAAATTCCGTTACCATAGTAAAGCCGACAATCTTCAGTGAAAATGATGATTTTTACTTTGTCGATGATGAAGATTTAAAGGAGGGTGATATTATTCAACAGCCGGATTCATCATCAACCTATACGGTTGGTAAAGATAAGGACAAGCTGACCGGTGTATACAATATCAATAAAGGCTATGCGGTTTTTAAGCAGATTAATAAGCTGTCAGAAAATGATAATTACACAATAGTGGAATCCAAAACCTCGTTTGGTATTTCATTATATGACCATATAGCACTTGACGGCAGTGCCGTAAAGGAAAATCAGACTATCAGAAAATAAATATTATACTCATATACAGAAGGGATGATTTACATGTTAAAGGAAAATTTAGAACAAGTACAGAAAAATATCAAAGAAGCGTGTGAAAGAGCCGGCAGAAATACAGATGAAGTAACTCTTATCGCAGTCAGCAAGACAAAGCCTGTTGAAATGCTTCAGGAAATATATGATTGCGGAATACGCGAGTTTGGTGAAAATAAAGTACAGGAAATGTGCAATAAGATGGAGACTATGCCCTCAGATATCAGATGGAATATGATAGGTCATCTTCAGACAAACAAGGTTAAGTATATTGTTGGCAAAACATCTCTGATCCATTCGGTTGATTCTTTACATCTGGCAAAAGAAATACAAAAACAGGCCGTAAAAAATAATGTTATATGTGACATTCTTGTTGAGGTTAATATTGCCGGTGAGGAAAGCAAATTCGGCACATCAAAAGCTGAGGCTATTGCTTTAGTTGAAGAAATAGCAAAGCTTGATCATATCAGGGTGAAAGGGCTTATGACTATAGCACCATTTGTTGAAAATCCTGAAGATAATCGCCAATACTTTAGAGGGATTAAACAATTATCTGTTGACATAGCTGCTAAAAACATAGATAATGTCAGTATGAATATTTTGTCAATGGGTATGACAGGTGATTATACCGTTGCAATAGAGGAGGGTGCCACGATGGTGCGTGTCGGAACAGGAATTTTTGGGGCACGTGATTATGGTACTGCATCATAATTATTCTGCAAGAATATATGACAGAATTTTCATGAAACAAAATAATAAGAAAAGGAACATATTTAACAATGGGTTTAATGGATAAAATTTTAGATAAAATGAGCTTGAATTCTGAGGATGACGAAGAATTTGATAATGAAGATTATATGGATGATTACGAAGAAGAGGAAGAGCTTCCAAGAAATCCTTTCAGAAGAAAAGAAAAGGTAAAAGAGGTTGAGCCACCGGCACCAAAAGAAAAACCGGCAAAAAATTCATCAAAAATCACACCAATCTCAAAATCATCCAGAAAGCAGGTAGCATCAGACATGGAAGTATGCGTAATAAAACCAAGTTCAATTGAAGACGAAATAGAAATTACAGACACTTTATTAAACGGACGCACTGTAATTATCAATATGGAGGGACTTAACGTAGATACAGCACAACGTATCATAGATTTTACATCAGGCTCTGCATATGCGCTTCATGGCAATTTACAGAAGGTTTCCAATTTTATATTTATTGCCACACCACATGGCGTAGATATATCAGGAGACATCCAAAATCTTATGGATTCCTTTGATATTCCGGGAGCATCTTATTAATACCGGTCATTATTAATTAATCGGTATTAAATATCAGATAACGGAGTATTATATATGATGAAAAAAACAAAGAGCAGGAAACAGCTTTGCTGGGCTGCAATTATTGTATTCCTACTTGTGGCACTTGATCAGCTCACAAAATATCTTGCAGTTTTAAAGCTTAAGATGTCCGGCAAAGGTGTTTTTGAACTTATACCCGACGTTTTTGAACTTAGATATCTGGAAAACCAAAGTGCTGCATTTGGTGTAGATTTGCTTTCGATTATTCAGGGGATATTTCATTTTTCATACTGGGATAGCAATCCAATGGCATTTCTGCGTGCCAAAATGATATTTTTCTCTGTAATAACGATAGCCGTAGTAATTCTGCTTTGCCTGTGGTATTGTAAAATACCACACACAAAGAGATTTGGATTATTAAATGTGGTTGTGATTCTTTTTATCTCAGGCGCTATAGGCAATCTTTTAGACAGGATTATTAATAATTATGTTGTCGATTTCTTTTATTTTAGCCTGATTAATTTTCCAATATTTAATGTGGCAGACATTTATGTCACTGTAGCGGCATTTATGTTTATCATACTCGGGCTGTTTTACTACAAGGAGGAGGATTTCTCCATAATCTTTCCTGATAGAAAGCATGATAAAAACCATGATGAAAAGCATGAAAATTAGTGCTGTATGCACTTTTTAATATGTGCAATTTAATATGTGCAATGTAGTTTTAAATAGTTACTAAAATAAAAAAAGAGAAAGCTTCACTATGAATTATGAATAGAGATACATTTGAAGTCCAGAGTGAACAGGAGGGAGAACGACTGGATAAATACTTAAGCAGCATTTATCCGGATATTTCTCGCTCCTTTTTTCAACGGATACTAAAAGAAAACCAAATACTGGTCAATGATAAGCCCCAGAAGGCAAACTACAGGCTGAAGGCTGATGATATAGTAGATGTCACAATCCCTGATGCCGTACAGACACCAATCCTGCCACAGGACATTCCTCTTGACATACTATACGAGGATGATGACGTACTGGTCGTCAACAAGCCAAAGGGCATGGTTGTACATCCATCAGCCGGGCATTACAGTGATACACTTGTAAATGCCATAATGTACCACTGCAGGGACTCTTTAAGTGGCATAAACGGCGAAATACGGCCCGGTATAGTGCATCGCATAGATATGGATACTACAGGCTCCCTTATTGTCTGCAAAAACGATGAAAGCCATATAAAGATATCTGAACAGATTAAGGACCATAGCTGCAACCGTATATACGTAGGCATTGTCTGTGGCAATGTAAAGGATGACGAGGGCACAATAGAAGGCGCCATAGGCAGAAATCCCAATGACCGCAAGAAAATGGCCATCAATGAGAAAAACGGAAAGCCGGCTGTCACGCATTATAAGGTGCTTGAACGCTTTGGCGACTACACATATATGCAGTTTAAGCTTGAAACCGGCAGAACACACCAGATACGTGTGCACATGGCAAGCATTAATCACCCGTTGCTTGGAGATATGCTGTATTCCAGCTATTCACCGACCAAAAACCGTTTCAAGGGCCTACAAGGACAGTGTCTGCACGCGAAAACTATAGGATTTGTTCATCCAAAAACCGGTGAATACATGGAATTTGATGCACCTTTACCAAAATACTTTGCCAATTTGCTTGAAGTGTTGTATAATATAAATAACAACTAAATTAAATTGTCACATAGTGATATATTTTTTATATTTTATATAAGGGGGTCTGAATTATGGGATCAAACGAAATTTACACTATAGGAAGAGAATTTGGAAGCCTCGGAAAACAGGTCGGACGCGATTTAGCCGAAAGACTTGGAATTAAATTTTATGACAAAGAGCTCTTACAGCAGGCAGCTAAGGAATCAGGACTTTGTGAAGAAATATTTGAATCACACGACGAAAAGCCTACAAACAGCTTTTTATATTCGCTGGTCATGGACACATACACCGGCGGCTCTTATTCCACAGCACCGTTTCTTGATATGCCTCTGAATCATAAGGTGTTTTTAGCACAGTTCGATGCTATCAAAAAGATTGCGGCAAATGAATCATGCGTTATCGTGGGCCGCTGTGCAGACTATGCTTTGGCAGACGAGCCTCATTGCCTCAATATCTTCGTACGTTCCAATATGGATGACAGGATTAAAAGAATCAGTGAAAGACTCAATATCCCTGAGAACAAGGCAAAGGATATAATCAAGAAAAAAGATAAAGAGCGCTCAAGCTATTACAATTACTATACCAGTAAAAAATGGGGAGATGCAAGAAGCTATGATCTTTGCCTGAACACAAGCCAGATATCAGTTGAGGACTCAATTGAGCTGATACTTAAATACAGGGAATGCATGAGAAATCATAATAAGTAATTGCATAATAATTGTATTGTTGTATAGAAAAACTGTGGTTTTAAAGAAGCCACCGGAGCTGATGCAAATAGCGGTTCCGGTGGCTTACGTTTTTATATATGTGTATCTAAATTATGGGCATTATAGAGTAAACTAGATAGACATATGCATTAATATATAGTACATTGGTACCTATTATAGAGTCATTTATTCGTTAAACTTAGATTTAGCGAATAAATGTATACCGCTAAAAAATAGTACCGCTCCGCTGCAGTACTTTAAATTGATTAAACAATTTATCATAATACTCAATTTTTAGAATCTGTCAATACCGCGAATAAATGTTTGTTAAAATTTACCAATTTAAACATGTGAGCTGATGTGCTAAAATTGTAACAGTTTAACAAATATAATTCTAAAAAGGGGAGCTTCACCGATGAGTAAAATATATCACATAAAGCCAAAAGACAACCGGAAAAAGCAAAAAGAACCTCTATGGAAATACATATTAGTTATTGCAATAGTTATTTTTTTCTTGCTGCTTCGAGACCATAGAATAGATTTATCAGGCCTTTATAATTTTATTTTAAGTACTAAAGGAATTTTAAACAGATAAAAAAGAAAGCCCTCCCCGCTTGCAATACATTAGTATGCTTCAACATAGTCTGAAGTAGTCCTTTAATACACTGCTTCCTTTGTCCATGTCTGTTAATGACTAGAATTTTCCACATCTGTTATTTTTCAGATATTTTATATTATTAAACACAAAAAGACAGTTGAAAAATCAGCCGTCTTATATTATAATCGAGATAAAGAAAGAGTTGATCGGATATAAAACTTCCGATTGCCTCAGTAGATAAAAATCTTAATTAAGAAATAGCACTACTTTGGTCGGTGGGTGCTATTTTCTTTTATTGTGTCCATCTATGTATGCCAGTGCAGTAAAGATTACAAGCAACAGAGTTAATACTTCCATTGTGTTCATGATTACCACGCCTCCTCTCCATCCGGACATAAACAGCATGTCCTTCTGTACTAGGGGCAACCGAAAAATCACACCCGACTCTTTCCCTATTCGATTATGAAGGTATTATAACAGATTGTGGTTCTCTTCTCAATTACAAGCTGTGAAATTCTACAATTTCTTTTAGACGCCTCGGCTCATAAGTCCATCTATGGCTTTATGCAGCCCACATTCTTTGTTCATGCCTTTCCAACATAATATAAGTAATAAATCAAACCCTGTAACACCATATATTTAGACATTACAGGGTATCAATAGTTTAATAATTCAAATCACGAGGAATCCTAAATAGATAACACATCTTCCACAATCTGCTCTGCAGTCAGATGATTATCCTTCAGTACAGCATCCACATCATACCTGTCAAGAAATTCTTTTTTCAATCCATAATTCAGCACCTTCATATTGCTTGCACCATAGAATCGTGCGATTTTTTCGCCAAAGCCGCCATCTAAAATACCATCCTCTAAAGTAATAACAGTATCATGATCTTGCTTAAGCTTAGTCAAAAGCGCCTCATCCAATCCGGTGATATAATACGGATTGATTACAGTTGCGTTAATTTCGGCTTCTTCTTTAAGAAGCTTCGCAGCCTCCTTTGCCAGTCCAAAGAAGGTTCCAAGACCGATAATTGCAATTTTTTCTCCTGTCTGAGCCACCTCGTACCTGTTTAGTGTGCCAAAATCCTTTGTCACACTTGAGCCATCTGAAATCATTGGTCCGCCTGGCAGCTTTATTGCAACCGGATAAGATGTCTGCTCCATACTCCAGTCAAGCATGGCCAGATACTCTTCCTTTGTTGCCGGTGCCAGATATACCAGATTTGGAATATTTGAAAGCATCGGAATATCCTGAAAGCCTAAGTGTGTAACATCATTCATTCCATAAACGGAGCCCTGGTATATTACCATTGTAATCGGACTGTTGTTGATGCAGACATCCTGTGATACCTGGTCAAAGGTTCTCTGTACAAACGAACTGTATACACCATAAAATGGTTTACCACCATTTACAGCAATTCCGGATGCCAGTGCCACTGCAGTCTCCTCTGCAATACCTACATCGACAAACTGACTGCCAGCCTCTTTTCTCTTATCCTCTGTAAAGCCCATAACAGTCGGCGTACCGGAAGTAATTGCAACAACAGAAGAATCATTTTTCATCTTTTCAAGCAGATATTCACAGGTCACAGAAGAATAATCCTCTTCCACATTGTCAAATAGCGGCTTTCCTGTTTCTATATTGAATGGACCGCTGTAATGCCACTGCTCCTTGCATTTTTCTGCCGGGGCATAGCCCTTACCCTTAAGTGTGTTTATATGCACTACAACCGGTTTAGTGCTGTCCTTGACCTCTTTAAATGCCTCGATAAGAGCTGCCACATCGTTGCCCCTGTCCACATACACATAGTCAAGTCCCATAGCCTTAAACAGATTGCATTCTGCCTGACCGTCAGTCTTTCGAAGCAGAGCAAGATTCTGATAGAGACCTCCATGATTTTCAGCAATCGACATATCGTTGTCATTTACAATAATAATAAAATTGCTTTGAAGCTCAGCAGCAAAATCAAGTCCCTCAAGTGCTTCTCCTCCGCTTAATGAGCCGTCTCCGATGACCGCAATCACATTGCCGTTTTCACCGTTTAAGTCCCTTGCCTTTGCAAGACCTGCAGCCAGACTGACAGACGTTGATGTATGTCCGACTGTAAAGAAATCATGCTCGCTCTCGTTTGGATTTGTATAGCCTGACACATCATCATAGTGCTGTTCAGACAAATACGCTTCCTTACGCCCCGTAAGCATCTTATGAGGATAACTCTGGTGCGATACATCATAAACAATTTTGTCCTTAGGTGATTCAAATACATAATGTAAAGCGATTGTCGCCTCTACCATTCCAAAATTCGGTCCAAAATGTCCGCCATGCTTACTTGCTCTTACCAAGAGGGCATCTCTTATCTCCTGCGCCAGCACCGGCAGCTCATCTATCTTAATTTTCTTTACATCTTCTGGTCCGTTAATTTTCTCAAGATACATATTATATTTTGTCCTCCTATTTGTCCCAGGTCAATTCACCTGTCTTTATCGCATTCTCGTATTTAGAAATTTTATACTGTAAGCGTTCCATCGTATTTTCAATCTGTTTTTTCTGCTCGTCAAGCTGCTCGTATTGCTCCTTGAGAAGCTGACATCTCGCCTCAAATGTGGCATCTCCCATCTGAAAAAGCCTGATATATTCAATAAGCGCCTCAATCGGAACTCCGGCATTGCGCATACATATAGTGTGCTCCACCCAGCCAATATCTGATTCGGTATAATCGCGTATACCGCCTGAAGTCCTTGCAACCGGTGGAATCAAGCCTATGCGCTCATAATACCTGAGTGTATCAGTAGACACACCAAACCGCTCACTCACTTCCTTGATAGTCACTCACATCGCCTCCTTTTTGATTGCTACAATGAAACTATATCACTTGGAGTCCACTCCAAGTCAAGAGTTTTTCATATATTTTGTTGTTTCATCTGTTTTGTATACATAAAAATATTATTGTGCTATAATCTCAATGATAAAATTTAAAAAAGATTTCACACTCGGAGGAAAAATATGAACTATACAGAATGTATCGAAAATGCCAGACCACGTCTGGGTAAATATTGCAAGGCTTGTCCTGAATGCAACGGCCGCGCATGCAAAAACCAGATGCCCGGTCCCGGCTCAAAGGGTATCGGTGACACAGCCATACGCAACTATGACAAATGGAAGGAAATCCGTGTAAACATGGATACTATTGCCGAGAATAAGCCTGTAGACACCTCTCTCTCACTCTTTGGCCGCACTTTCAAATATCCAGTATTTGCAGGCCCTGTCGGTGCAGTACAGCTTCACTACGGAGACTGTCTGGATGATGTAACATACAACGATATTCTCGTGTCAGCCTGTGCAAAGAACGGCATCGCAGCTTTCACAGGCGATGGAACTGACCCAAACGTCATGGTTGCAGCAACAAAGGCTATCAAAAATGCAGATGGTGCCGGAATACCTACCGTAAAGCCATGGAACATTGAGACCATACGTGAGAAAATGGAGCTGGTACATGAATCAGGCGCATTTGCAGTAGCTATGGATATCGATGCAGCCGGTCTTCCATTCCTCAAAAATCTCGATCCGCCAGCAGGAAGCAAAACAGTCTCAGAGCTTCGCGATATCATACAGATGGCCGGAACCCCATTTATTGTAAAGGGAATTATGACCGTAAAGGGTGCTCTTAAGGCAAAAGAAGCAGGCGCAAGTGCTATTATTGTATCAAACCACGGTGGACGTGTACTTGACCAGTGTCCTGCCACTGCTGAGGTGCTTGAAAGCATCGTAAAGGCTCTTGAAGGCTCTGGTATGAAGATACTCGTAGATGGTGGCATCAGAAGCGGCACAGACGTCTTTAAAGCCCTTGCACTGGGTGCAGACGGAGTTGTTATCGCAAGACCGTTTGTAACGGCTGTATACGGTGGAGAAGCCGATGGTGTGCGTGCTTACATAGACAAGATCGGCACAGAGCTTGAAGACACCATGAAAATGTGTGGAGTGTCCTCGCTTGATGAAATCACAAGGGACTGTGTGATGACCTTCTAGTTTAGAAAACATGCTTTCTGCTTTTGGTTATTATATAAACTCTTCATACAAAAGCACCATAACCGGCATCGTCACTACAGCACAAAGCGTTGTCACTACATTTATAGCGCTGGCATATCTCGAATCATTGCCATACACCTGACACATCTGTGTGACAGTCGATGCAGAAGGTGTAATAAGCGCTAAGAAAACAATAAGCATAATCTTTGGCGCATCTGCAGAAAGATATGCCAGATGGCTGATTTTAATAAGAATAAGAGATATCACCGGAACCAGAATCATTCTAAGAAAGGTAACAAAATATACCCTTCTATTGGCAAAAACCTTCTTTAAATCCATCCCTGCAAAGAGCATGCCTGTCACAATCATGCTCGCAGGGCCAATCATACTGCCGACAGAACCGATTGTGTCATTAATAATCTGCGGCAGATGAATCCTCGTAAAGAAAAGCACCACACCTATCACTATGGAAATCATATTGATATTAAGTACAATCTTTCGCCAGTCATATGAGCTCTCGCGGCTTATAATCTTTTTGCAGTGAGTCCACAAAAACACTAACTGCACACTCATGAAGGCACAGCCGTAAAGCACCCACTCCTGTCCCAGTATAAATGTCACAATCGGGACAATCAGATTGCCTGAATTTGAATAATAAACTGATGCTACCTCCACCTCATTCATATGGAAAAGCCTGCCAATAGCAGAAATAACAAACAGCAAAACTAACTGTAAAAGCACAGATGCCGCAAGTGCAATCAAAAGACCGTTCACTGTTTTGGAAGTGTAATCCACCTGAAAAGCATTGATAATAACACACGGTATGATCAGATACAGCACAATCTTTGATAAAACCTTGCTGTCCTCATCCTTCACAATACCTGCTTTCACGATAATAAAGCCCATTAAAATCATGATAAAAAGCTCTATTATCTGTTCCATTAAAAGTATACTGATATGCATAAAAATCATCTCCTGCTTTAAATATTTATGTCTTAAAAGTCATGGCACCGCAAGTATCATGTTTAAAAATGATACTTATGCTGCCATATTAATTTCATTTATTATTTGCAAATATTCAGTTACCTTTATTTTATAATCTCGTAGTCCACTTTGAACAATCCCACACATCCGTTGCAAGCCCATCATAGAAATCCGGCTCGTGGCATACCATCAGTATGCTGCCCTTGTATTCCTTTAAGGCACGTTTTAACTCATCCTTAGCATCCACATCCAGATGGTTGGTAGGCTCATCCAAAAGCAAAATATTGGTCTCTCTGTTTATCAACTTGCACAGGCGTACCTTTGCCTGCTCACCACCGCTCAACACACGCACCTGGCTTTCAATATGCTTTGTCGTCAGACCACACTTGGCAAGCGCGCTTCGCACCTCATACTGCGAAAATGCAGGAAACTCGTTCCATATTTCCTCAATGCATGTGGTTGTAACCGACTGATCCATCTCCTGCTCAAAATACCCAATTTCCAGATAATCTCCAAGTGTAACACTTCCTGAAAGCGGCTTTATCAGCCCAAGAATACTCTTAAGCAATGTCGTCTTTCCAATGCCGTTTGCGCCGGTAAGAACAATCTTTTGTCCCCTCTCCATCTCCAGGTCGAGAGCGGATGAAAGCGGATCATCATAGCCGATGACCAGGCCATTTGTCTGAAAAATATAACGCCCCGGAGTACGCGCAGTTTTGAAATTGAACTCCGGCTTTGGCTTTTCAGCAGCCAGCTCAATAACATCCATCTTGTCAAGCTTCTTCTGACGTGACATCGCCATATTTCTTGTAGCAACACGCGCCTTATTTCTCGCCACAAAATCCTTCAGCTCTTTAATCTCCTGCTGCTGTTTGTTGTACGCAGCCTCAAGCTGGGCTCTCTTCATCTCATAGACTTCCATAAACTTGTCATAATCCCCGACATATCTGTCGAGCTTCTTATTATCCATGTGATAAATGAGATTTACCACGCTATTCAGAAACGGTATGTCGTGAGAAATGAGAATAAACGCATTCTCATAATCGTTCAGATATCGCTTAAGCCACTCAATATGCTCCACATCCAGATAATTGGTAGGCTCATCCAAAAGCAGAATATCCGGCTTCTCCAAGAGGAGCTTTCCCATCAGCACCTTGGTTCTCTGACCACCGCTTAAATCGGTCACATCCTTATCCAGCCCCAGGTCTAAAAGTCCAAGAGCCCTTGCAACCTCCTCAACCTTTGCATCAATCATATAGAAATCATGCATGGTAAGCATGTCCTGAATCGTGCCGGCTTCCTCCATCAGCTTATTCATCTCATCCTCGTCCACATCGCCAAGACGCGCATATATGTCGTTCATCTCATTTTCCATGTCATAAAGGAAATCAAATGCAGAGGAAAGCACGGAGCCGATAGTCATGCCCTTTTCAAGCGCTGTGTGCTGATCAAGATAACCCACACGCACCTTCTTGGCCCACTCTATTTTACCCTCATCAGGCATAAGCCTGCCTGTAATAATATTCATAAAAGTCGATTTTCCCTCACCGTTTGCACCGACAAGCCCAATATGCTCGCCCTTCAACAGTCTGAAGGAAACATCCTCAAAAATAGCACGGTCGCCAAAGCCATGGCTTAGGTGCTCTACGTTTAAAATACTCATGTATACCTCTCTTCAAGATTTTATTTGTACAATATGGCACTTTCTTCAAAATTTAGTCCGAATGTCCATATTGTTTTGTCAGTCTTTCAAGCTCCTCATGAACCTCTTTCACCAGATTCTCAGGTCCTATTATCTTAAAATTATCCCCCATTGCCATAATCCAATGAATAAAAAGCTTGTTATCAGCTACTTTCACAAAAACGCGCGAATGAGCTTCATCCTTTTTTAAGATCGTCACATCGGTTCCAAACCTGTCAATCAGGACACCTATAGCGCTGTTTTTGCACAGTATCTCAGCCTTTATCTCTTCTCCGTTGTACATACCAAACTTTGATTTGCCATAAGAAGCAATATCAAGTTTTTTGAGCTTCTCCCTTCCCTCACGGACTTTATTTTCAATCAGGATATTCTTCATCTTGTCTACACGGTAATGATGAATATCCTTTACATGTGTATCATGGTCATATCCAATCAGATAATAATTGCCATCATTCCACAGCAGCCCCCATGGACTGACATGATATCTGGCGCCGTCATGCTTCACCTCAAGCTCTTTTTTCGTATTCCACCGGCAATATTGAAACGAAAGGCTTGAATTATTTGAAATTGCATTGTGTATGGCATCGACATTTTTCATGATGTCGCTATTCATGGTTTTCACTCTTCCGGCAACATATACCTGACGCTGCAGAGTAGCAGCCTCCTGTCTGCTTGTAAGGCTCTCCAGCTTCTTAATAAGCTCATTGGATTTCTCCTCAGTGATGAACTTGGCAGCCGCGACAGAATCCACCAAAAGCTTAAGCTCCGCAAGCTCAAACGCCCTGCCAATCACCTGATAATGAACTGTCCTGCCATACTGCGTCTTTTTGGTTTTGATACCAAAATCATTCAGCTGGGCTATATCATCATACAGACTTTTTCTCGCGGCTGTGACATCGTACGCATGCAGCTTATTTAAAATCTCATCAAGCGTAATATCATGGTTTGCATCCGTATTATTCAAAAGAATTTTCGCCAGATACAAAAGCTTAAGTTTTTGCTTGCTCCGTGCTCCCTTAGATTGATTCTCGGCAATCAGCTCATTGTTTTCCGTTTCACTCATATACACTTATCTCCCCATCGATTTGTATTGTCTATTCAGAATCACACCACTCGCGTTCGCAAAACCACCCGATACTCATCACTTGATTATTGCAGCAAGTTTTTCACCACACATTACACCAAATATACATCCTAAACAGCTCAACACCACATATCCGCATCCGAGCAGACAGTGATTATGTTCAAACAGATTATAGGATTCCAGCGAAAATGTAGAAAAGGTGGTAAAGCCACCGCATACACCGGTCTTCCAAAATAAAACCATATTTTTGGATACTCCATCCCTGGCACTTGTGATTCCGACAATAAAGCCAATCAGAATTGCACCGAGTACATTGGTAACTAAAGTCAAAAAAGGAAACTCAGTTTTTAAAGGTATAAGACTGATGGCATATCTGGCCATTGCACCTACGGCACCGCCCAGTGCTACAAATAAAAAATTCATAACGGTAATCTCCTATATGTAAAACACGCGATTCTCTTTTCTCGGAATCACGTCAGGATAATCTCCATCAACATATCCAATAGCACAATGTCCGATTCCCTCATACTCATCCTCGATGCCAAGTGATTTAAGAAGCTCCTTACCCCAGTCAGACTCAAACTCTTCCTTCGCGCGGTGAATCCAGCAGCTTCCAATACCAAGATCATGTGCTGCAAGCATCAGGTTTCCCATCACAAGACTGCCATCATAAACATGTGTAGGCCAGTCCTTCTTTCCAAGAACGATAAGAATAACCGGCGCACCGTAAAATGGATCAGTATTGCTGCCCATTATGTCGGCATTTCTCTTAGCAATTTCATCCCTAATTTCCTTGTTTGTCACCTGAATAATGATGGTATTCTGTGCACCTCTGCCGTTTGCCGCAAAGGTCCCTGCCTCAATTATCCGGTCAAGGATGTCCTGCGGAATCATATCCGGCTTGAATTTGCGAATGCTTCTTCTGGTTTTCATTTCTTCTAATACTTTGCTCATGATTTTATTCTCCTATTAATTCTAAAAAATTTATAATCTTTCTGGCATCATAAAAAGCCGAACTGTTAGCGCCTATTGCAGCCTTTTGATTAATTTCAGTAGATATAATTGCATAATACATATTTGTTCCCCATTTTAGGTATTATGCAGTAATTAAGCATAATTTGCAAGTATGCATAAATACTGCATATGTTATTATTAAGCATCTATATCGTATAATTGTCAAATCAGATTTTTTATCTCATTAAACACTTTTTTAAGTATCCATTTGAAATGATATTTACAACAATTCCTTCAGCTTCACCATCCCATCCTCAGACAACGTAACACCCTTTCCCATCTTCTCGTGTTCCGGTGCCCAGTCTCTGATATCGTACTTTGGTTCTCCACCATTCCATGAAATTCTGTTGAGTTCCTTTGTCCATCCTTTGGCACTTTCTGAGAGGATGCCGATGTGTTCTACTATTTCATATTTAAAATCTGCCATTTCTATAAATCCTTTCTGTTAGAATTGGAAATATTATAGTTGTTAATCATTAGTTGTTAGATGAAATTTCCACTCAGCTAGTGGAAAATCTTTTATTTTGCAATCTCATAAAATAATAAAAAATATACTGCTCCCAGATTGTCGACACAATGTGTCGATAATCTGGAAACGGTGAAAACTTGACTTCGTATTCTTATATATTACTTTAATCAATCATTGATTTACAAATCTCACAAACTGGGGTCAAGTCCCACTGCCGGCACTATTTGTTTTTTAACTTATTGATTTAACAAAGCTCTCAAACCCGTCGGAGGGCGCTTGACCGTCAACTATTGTTTTGTAACTTATTGATTTAACAAAGCTCTCAAACCCAGAAGGTTGCTTTCATCAACCTGTGTTTGTTTTGTAACTTATTGATTTAACAAAGCTCTCAAACAAGTCTCTTGGATATATCAGCGAGGATGGGTTTTGTAACTTATTGATTTAACAAAGCTCTCAAACTCTGTCGTCGCCATTTCCCCAGGCTCCGGCGTTTTGTAACTTATTGATTTAACAAAGCTCTCAAACCAATTGGCTCTATATCACTCATAGTTCTGTGTTTTGTAACTTATTGATTTAACAAAGCTCTCAAACGCTAAACATGCCGTAGATTTAGCGAATAAAGTTTTGTAACTTATTGATTTAACAAAGCTCTCAAACGATGAAGCATCGGCACAGCTCAATAGCAGGGTTTTGTAACTTATTGATTTAACAAAGCTCTCAAACCTTAATGTTGCAGTATTTTGTAAGGAACTCGTTTTGTAACTTATTGATTTAACAAAGCTCTCAAACCGCTTGCTCTTTGTACTGCGTTTCTGTCGGTTTTGTAACTTATTGATTTAACAAAGCTCTCAAACGTTGGATTTTCATTAATATATTTCATCGGCGTTTTGTAACTTATTGATTTAACAAAGCTCTCAAACCCTGTGTGGCTACTCCGTAATCTGTTCCGGGTTTTGTAACTTATTGATTTAACAAAGCTCTCAAACGCTTCGTGATGTAGTTCGCCATTCCTGACAGTTTTGTAACTTATTGATTTAACAAAGCTCTCAAACTAGTTTTCAATGTTGTAGGAGACATACCAGTTTTGTAACTTATTGATTTAACAAAGCTCTCAAACGCTCACTGTACCCGTCCTTAATAAGCTTCAGTTTTGTAACTTATTGATTTAACAAAGCTCTCAAACACTATTTTGTATGAGTCTCTCCTGTGATTTGTTTTGTAACTTATTGATTTAACAAAGCTCTCAAACAGCCAGACAACAGACTTAACAGCCGCAAGTGTTTTGTAACTTATTGATTTAACAAAGCTCTCAAACTATCAGAGAGAGCGTCAAACCTATGCTGCTGTTTTGTAACTTATTGATTTAACAAAGCTCTCAAACCCGGTAGCGTTCCAGCATTTCTGCTTGTGTGTTTTGTAACTTATTGATTTAACAAAGCTCTCAAACAGACGTCCACACAGTAGGACACCATCTCTCGTTTTGTAACTTATTGATTTAACAAAGCTCTCAAACAAAGAACTCAACCTTTGACTTGAGCTTCAGTTTTGTAACTTATTGATTTAACAAAGCTCTCAAACAAGTCACTATGTTATATTTAATTGCTTTTTGTTTTGTAACTTATTGATTTAACAAAGCTCTCAAACAATCCCATTAGCGAATTTCTTAAATTCTTCGTTTTGTAACTTATTGATTTAACAAAGCTCTCAAACGATGATCCTACACAACAAGGCCCAGAAACTGTTTTGTAACTTATTGATTTAACAAAGCTCTCAAACCTCAAATTTTTAATTGGTTATCACCGAACACTAATATATCTGCGAATATACTGTTAAATCTTATAATTCAATTATACACATATCTTTATCAATTATCCAACCCTTTTCATCATTAATGGCAGGTGTCCTATGTGATTCTATAATAATTAAATGAATCTTACTGTAAATAATAAACTGATAAAATTGCTTAATGTCTTCAGGCGAAAAATAGTATTTTAAATTAGGAATAACAAAAATATCAATCATACATATTTCATGCATTAATTTGATATATTGTATCAATTTTTCTATAGTTGTTTCCGCATCCTGAGCGTTTTCTAAAGAAATAGCTTTCATTAATGTAATTAAATCTGTATCAAAATTATATTTTAAATTGTAAGGAACTGTAGAAATCACTTTGTCAAAATATTCAATAACAGCTTGTCTAAAGTGCATGAATTCACCTTGTAATAATAAATCATTCTGAAGTGAAAGTTCCTGATATAATTTTGATATTATTTTTTTATCATTCTGATTGATATTAAATATATTATATATACATTCTATCTTTTGTGATATTTTCAGTTCCTTTGTATTATCAGAAAGTATAAAATTTCCATTATCACCTTTATATTGATTCCATAAGTCTTTAAGAAACTCTCTGTAGATTTTAGGATTTTCCACAGAAAGAATTAATATCTGATTTTCTTTTAATTCTAACTCTAAATTATAAAAAGTATTAACTAATCTCATAATATTACCAATTTTTCATCACTATCTAATACATTCGAAGTATTTTCACCAACAATATATTCCATTTTTGAATATTGTTTTTCTGTTATTCGCAAAACCTGTACTAAGCCCTCCCCAGGTTTGTTTTTTCTTATATTTTCCTGAACAATATCAGCAATTCCAGAATTTTGAACCAGTTTACAATATACTGATTCTTGTAGCATAAAAAAACCTGCTTTTAATAGATATTTTCTAAACTCTCTATACTCCTTTCTTTGTTTTTCGGTAAATACAGGTAGGTCAAACAATACCATAATTCTCATAT
Organism: uncultured Agathobacter sp.; assembly: GCA_934365945.1. Taxonomy (GTDB): domain Bacteria; phylum Bacillota; class Clostridia; order Lachnospirales; family Lachnospiraceae; genus Roseburia. The sequence goes on from CAKRNE010000002.1 coordinate 340,323, forward strand.
ATCTATAACTCATTTTGGTAGAACTTAATCAATGAAATATCACTATCATTTAATGCATCAAAGATACTACGACAATATATTTTCATTGCATTGTTCACACTCTCCTTTCTTCCCGCAATAATTACTTCTTTTTGTAATAATTTCAATAGCTCTATTTTTTCATCATGCTCAAATTTATCCGGAGTTATTGCTCTTACAATATCATCAACAATGGGTCTGAAAGGTTCCATTAAATCTGAAGCGAGATTAAACTGATTAAAAATATTATCATGAAACAATCCTAATTGAGTAATATATCCATTCAAAGCTGTTTCTCTTGCACAACACGAAAGTAGCAAACTATATCCATAATTTAATGCCGCATTAATACTGTTTTCAGATGTCCTTGTAAAATCTAGTCCAAATAATGCATTAAAATATACTTTTGCTGCATGTCCCTCACGATTAGTTGCATCTCCAAACTCAATTTGGGAAATATATTCATAGAGCATTTGTGATTCTGATTTATTCCATTTATCTAGGTTTTCAGCTTGCTTACGAATTTTTTCAGCTACAATTTCTGTCCATACAGATGTTTTTATATCGTCCGACCACGCAATTTGCTTTCTTACCTTCATACTTGTATCGTGGCTTCCATAATATGGAATAAGTTCGGATGATGGATTTCTTTTTTCATCACAAAATATTACTTTTATTTTTTTCTTCGTCAATTCACAAAGTAACGCAGAAGTAAGAGAAACAGATGTTGTTTCAATTATCAAAATAGAAATTTCACTAATATGTATTTTAACAACATCTTGATTCCTTACTATTAAGTATCCCATCTGATAGTCTAACTTAGCACTACTTGATATGACGACTGTACGCCAACTCATACTGTACGGAGATTGATTTTATTCTCATACAGCCCTGTTACAGATTGATTGATTAAATAAATATCATCATCTCCTATTTTTTTATTTATCAACATTTTACCACAATTAGGCGATTCTCCTATTAGCCTCAAATCACATTCACTTCCTAATATTTTTGATAAGTTTAATAACTGATACAATATTGAACATTGCTGTTCAATATTACTTTCTTTAAAAACAGGGAATGCCTTTTTCAATTTTTCCAAAATTGAGTTTGGTCTATTGGCAAAAATACTGTTTTCATATTTTTTTATAAATTCATCATAAAAAAGTTCATTTTTGTCTTTTGTAATTATATCATCTATAATCTTTTTCTCTTGATATTTTTCAATTTTTGAACTATATTTAATCCATTCTTTACGAAAACATATATTCACTGCATTTCGAACTATCAATCGATTACCTGTCTTTCCTGTAATATAAAAGAAATATCCATTTTGTTTTAGCAATGATCCTATTCTAATTTTTCTTACTCTTATATTGAAATTAACCAGCCCTAACTCATTTTTACAATATTTATCTAATTCTTCATGATTACTATTAATTTTATCTGCTAGATATAGCGGTACAGATTCAATTGTCCTAATACGTTTTTTCTTCTCATCATGTTCAACAACAAAATAATAAGCTACTGTTATACTTGTAAAACCACCATATTTTGTTACATCTTTTATTTTTAAATCACTTGTTTTATATGGTAAATATCCAATTTGTTTAGCTTCTTTAGCACTATGCCTTTCTTCTTTAGATATTTTTCCTCTTCCTTCAAAACAATATCTTGTCATAAGTGGTGTATTCTTACTCAGAACTTTTTTTACAGTTGCTATTGTTCCAACATCTCCATTTTTCTTTTGAGCAATCCATGCCACTTCGCCTTTACGTTTAACATCCCAATCAAACATTTTAGACAAATTATAATTATTATTAATCTTATCTTTGTCATAATCATTTTTTATAAAGTTAAGTGGATCTTGTGTGAATTTAACATAATAAACGTTTCCTACAACAATATTGAGATAAGCGTCATGTGCATGATGAAACTCATTAACCAATCGACTTTTAGGTATATCTCTACTTTGTCTAAATTCTGAAACGTTAGAGGCCTTAGCATAAACTATCTTACTTTCCGGCAACAGCTGTTGTAAAATATTAGCTATTCCTTTAGTTCCTTGACTTGTTTCTACAAGTTGTCTTGCAATAAAGCCAGCTTTTTGCTCATCGGTAAACGAATTTCTTCCTGTAAGACGATTATACTTTTCTTCATTTATGAATCCTAATTTTTTTAATTCTGACCACATTTCCTTTTGAGAAGAATAAATTTGCTCTTCCAACGGATAAATATCACTTTTATGTGCATTTTTATCTTTACATACCAATACTAAATTATTATCAATATTATCATCCTTAACAAAATGTCTTGGATATATATGATCTATGTCATATAAATTACTATTAAACAAATCACTAAGTTCGATATGTTTTCCAGTATACATGCATTTACCTTTTTGAGTAAGATAAAGATACATTTTTTTACTTCTTATTCTTCCAGTATCATCAGCATCTGCAATAACATTCATCCAATCTGTATCTTCATCTTTTACTGATTTATACAAGGCTTCAAATTTCTTTTTTCTGTTTATTGTTCTTTTAGCAATTTCATCATGCTTACGAGTCATTTCAATAAATATTCGTGTAGGTTCACATCCTAAAACACCAACAAGTTCTTTTACAACAAGTATTGTCTGCCATACCATTCTTTTTACTGGAGCCGAAAAATAATAATTTTCTAAATCGTCTACTTCAATATTATAAATTGTTTTCATTAAATCAGTCTGATACTCGACAATTTTCTCCTTAAAATCAAATAAGTCACTATTAATTAGCTCCATCATATTTAAATTATTTTCCCATAGTGCCTTAATAATACTCATTGATTCGTTGGTTTCTTTATTTACCCCAGATAATTCCAAAAAATCTTTTGAGAGATTTCCCCAATCTTTAAATTTAAGACCTAGAATCTTCTTTATCTGATCTTGTGATAGTTTATCTCCGTATTTCTCACATAATCTTTCTCTTAAAAACTTTTTTGACTCACCGTAGACCGTACACCAAAATACTATATCTTCTATCATTATCTTTGTACTGTCATAAATTATGTCATCACCAAATATATTTTTAAATATTTTATATGTGCTAAGAGTATTATTTATTTCTATATCAATACCTGATACTTGGTTTTCACTTGCGATTAATCCTCTAGAATATAAATATTTACAAAGTTGTTTTTTTGTAACTTTCTTTCCTTTTAAGAATAAATCATTATAGATGTCCTGTTTTAGTTCAACTGAAATCCTATATCCATCAATTTTAATATTATTTATATCATTTAAAACACAAAAACTTTGATATTCGAGGGATGCCCTTGGCAGTACTGGTTTTCCACTTATATAAGTACAACGTCTAATCATTCGTGATATAAAAGCTTCTGAAGTGGCCTTCATATCTATTTTTTCTTCAATATTCCAAGGTAAAACCTGTCCAGCCTCTTTTCTTATCACCCATCCATTTCCACCATTTTTTTGACTATTTTCTGTTGTTGGTCCTACATAATAAGGAATTTGGAATGTAAACAATTTTAATATTCTCTCTGAAACAGTTTGATTCTTTTCATCCTTTTCCTTCAAAAAAGGAAGATAATTTTCTGCATTTGAAAGAATTTTTTTCATTTCTTTTTCATGTATTTGGTTTGGAATTATTCCATTTGATGCCGTCAATTGTTTTGGTAAAAATGTCTCATTATCAATAGATGTTAATATTCTTTGTACATCTGCATCTTCCTGTGGAACTGCCTTTAAAATCTTCTTTATTTCCTTATATAAATCCTCAATTGATCTTTTATTTCCTACTCTTCTTTGCTTTGAATTTGAATTGAATGATCCTACATATGAAGCATAAGAACCATCTTCATCACTATTAAAAATTTTTTCATAGCATTCTTTGTTACAGTACTTTTTTATTACTCTTTTAAGACAACATAAATCTTCTTTGTGTTTTTTATATGATGCAACTCTCGCCTCTGATAGATAAGAATACCCTTTCATAATTTCAGAAAGAGAACCAATATCATATAAACGTTTCATTGATAAAATAATTTGAAAGTAGTCTTCACCTAGAATTGATGCTATATCATCAGCTTTTTCTTCAAAAGAAGCATCTGATAAACAAATATCTAGTTTTTGTCCATCCTCTAACTGTACATCTGAAAATATTGTAATTGCATTAAACTTTAATCCACATAAACCACGAATCATCTCCTTATATGGTTTATTTTTCGAATCAATTTCCAAAAGTTCAACAATTTTCTCAAATTTTTTAGTTCTGCTTTCATCTCTATCCGATAAAATATTTTCAAGTTCAGTAATATTTACATCTGTTTTCAAATAGTATTCTGTGTATTCAGACAACAAATTAGCCAATTCAAGATAGGCTTCATCTATTTTCATTTCACTGTCATCATCTATTAAACTATCATTAAGGAAGTGACCTCTATGTTTAAACATATTAAGTAATGCAAGATAAACAAGTCTTATATCATGTTCATTTGGGTTAAAAATCAATTCATTTCTTAAATGAAAAATAGTAGGATATTGTTTAAAATAGTCAGCATCCGTATAATTAATATCATTAAAAATATTATATGTATATTTTACTTCATCATCTTTATCTTCCAAATGATATTTACTATTATCTAATCTTTGAAAAAAATAAGGATCTTTCTTACATATTTCATCATGAAAATAATATTTTAACAAACCGATTAGAACCGTCTTACGTTGTCTTGCTCTCCTACTTACTCTGTGAGTACGCCTTTCTGCTGCAGTTGATGCTTCATTAAACTCTCTTATTCCCCATAAATCTTTACCTTTTACCTTTAAAATATTGTACTGAATATCTGTAACAGCCCAACCAACCGAATTAGTTCCCATATCAAGCCCTAAGTAATATTTAAAAACTGCCATACAAAATCCTCCCTTAAATTTTAGTTGACTAAAATAATATACGTGTTATAATTAAATAGATTTAACAAAGCGAGTGCAAATAAGGTTTATCCGGCATCGTCATTTGACTCTGCGTGGTGCAGAATAAAAAAAGGTCTTTGGCCTTTTTTTATTGCCTCAATATAATAAATACTCAGCTTTATATCTAGTAATATAATCCTATAATAACACATATTGTTCATGTTGTGTATTTTTTTATAGTTTTTAATTTTATATAACATATTTCGTCTTAAATAAAATAGCTTGTTTTCTTATCTTCTTACTTTCTTGTGATGACTCTAGCTTAGCACATTACGAGTCCCAAAGTCTGCCCTCGCAACACGAATTTTTGTTCGAAACTTTGTTTTTTCACAGATTTATAGTATAATATCTACCATGAAATTACAAAAATTATACAGCAAGGTCCGTCAGGCTCTTGACGACTACAATATGATAACTGAAAATGACAAAATCGCCATCGGTGTCTCAGGCGGAAAGGATTCTCTCACGCTACTCTATGCTCTTTCCGGCATCAGAAGCTTTTATCCTGTGCCCTTTGAGCTTGTAGCGATTGCGGTTGATTTGGGATATGAAGATTTTGATTTGTCACCGGTGAAGGCACTGTGTGATGAGCTCTCGGTGGAGTTTTATGTGGTGAAAACTGATATCGGAAGAATATCTCTTGAGAAATCCAAGAATCAGGCAAGTCCCTGCTCATGGTGTGCAAAGCTTAGAAAGGGAGCTTTGAATGATTTTGCGCTGTCTGTCGGCTGCAACAAAATCGCATATGCACACCATATGGACGATATTATAGAGACTATGTTTCTTTCCCTGCTATATGAGGGACAGTTTTATTCTTTCGCGCCTGTTACACAGCTGGACGGCAGTGGGCTTACCATCATCCGTCCGCTTATGTATGTCGGCGAGTCTGATGTGAGGGGCTTTAAGAATAAATACAATCTGCCGGTGTGCAAGAATCCATGCCCTTACGACGGCCACACGCGGCGCGAATATGTAAAGCAGCTTGTCAGACAGCTCAATCTGGAAAATCCGGGTGTCAAAAAAAGGCTTTTTTCTGCTATTCAAAACGGCAATATTGATGATTGGGTGAAATGCACCGGAAAATCAGGGATGTAAATAGGTTAAAAACATCTGCCAATAGGCAGATGTTTCAGACTGTAGACATTCAAATGCTGCATTAGATTATTATACAAATCATTCCACCATTTGAGTCATTGACAATTTTCTGCATTGTCTCCTGCAGCTTCATCTGACATTCATCATCCATCTGGAGTATTTTATTGCGTATTCCGTCCTCCATCAGATCTCCGATTGATTTTCCGAATATGCTTGTGCCCCAGACTCCTTCACCGCTCTGTTCTCCATCCTTTATGTAGCTTATAAGGTCCTCTGCCTGCTCCCTGCTTCCGACTATCGGTGCAATTTCTGTCTCAATATTGGCTCTTATCATATGGATTGATGGGGAAATGGCTTTCATTTTTACTCCGTATTTACTGCCGTGTGCTATGAGCACCGGGTCTTCCATTGTGATATCTGAAAGCTCAGGCATTACTACTCCGTAGCCTTTTTGCTGAACACTGGTGAATGCATCTTTAATTTTATCATATGCATTCCGCTCGCGTGTCAGCTCAATGATCATGGAAATCAGCTCCTTTTCATCCTTTATCTCTACATTGCAAAGCGCTGAAATGTTTTCGTAATAGTATTTTTCATCAATCTCCAGCTTTAGCTTTACGGTTCCGTCGTCAAGCCTGAGCTTCACCAGAGAAACATTTTTCAAAATGTCATCCTCCGGCTTTGGCATCATGTTGTTCATATCTGCAACGTCTTTAATTTTTGTTATGCGAAGCAGAAAATTCTTTGCATATGTAATAACAGATTGCTTGACACTGTTGTCGGATGGCAGCATTTGAACCCATTTGGGAATCTCATAATCCACTCTCGTCACGGCAAATTCATACAGGAGCTTTTCCATAATTGCAGATATCTGTTCATTTTGAAGCTGCTCGCAGTTGATTGCAAGCACCGATGTGTTATATTCCCTGCTTAGTTTTGTCTGAAGATTTTTTGTTTCTTTACTATAGGGCTTTGTTGTATTTATTATGATGACAAAGGGCTTTCCTGATGCTGTAAGGTATGAAACCGTATCTCTTTCAGCATTTTCATAGCTTTCTCTTTTTATATCGCCGATACTGCCGTCTGTTGTTACGAGTACTGCTACTGTGGAATGCTCCTCGATTACTTTTTTGGTTCCCACAACGGCAGCCTCCTCAAAAGGTATATCCTCGTCAAACCACGGCGTTTTTACCATCCGGTCACTTTCTCCCTCATAGTAACCAACCGCGTCGCCAACTGTAAAGCCCACGCAGTCCACAAGACGCACCTTTACCTTTGAACCATCGTCAAGAGCTATCGTAACTGCATCCTGAGGTATAAACTTGGGTTCGGTTGTCATAATCGTTTTTCCCTGTCCTGATTGCGGCAGTTCATCAACTGCACGTTTTTTTGAGTATTCATTGTCCATGTTTGGAATGACACAAAGCTCCATAAAGTGCTTTATGAACGTGGATTTTCCTGTTCTGACCGGTCCAACCACACCTATGTATATTTCACCGTTTGTACGGCACTTTATATCTTTATATAAATCAAAATCCATGCTGCCCATAAAATGACCCCTTTCTGTACTATGCTATAGTATATTGCTTTGTCAGGGGATTTATGCAAAAAAAGAACGCCGGCTGGCGTTCTTTTTAATTATTATTAGTTATTATTTGTTTTTATTTAGAGCTTGTTTTTTTAGCACATGTCTTTTTAGAAGCTGTCTTATTAGTTTCAGTCTTCTCGTCTTCTGTTTCAGTATCGCTCTCCTCAGCTTCCGGCTCCTCACGCAGACGTGCATACATTTCCATGCATCTGTGAAGCTTCTTTGCAAGCTTAGTGTCTATCTGCTCAGGTGTTGCTCTCCACTGCCAGTTTCCACCTGTTGTTGAAGGAATATTGATACGAGCTTTTGAATCAAGTCCCAGAAGATCTTGCATAGGGACAATTGCCATATCCGCTACTGATGACCATGCTGCACGCATCATGCCCCAGTTGTAGCCTTCCTCCTTTGTGAGGTTCAGATAATCCTTTGCAAACTTGACACTCTCCTTTGGAGCTGTCTTCATCCAGCCCATAACTGTGTCATTGTCGTGAGTTCCGGTGTATACAACACAGTGAGTCGGATAATTGTGAGGCAGATAATCGCTGTCCTCGCGGGAGTCAAAAGCAAACTGGATAACCTTCATTCCCGGGAAGCCTGAATCCTTCAAAAGCTTCTTAACTGAAGGTGTGAGGAAACCAAGATCCTCTACAATGATAGGAAGCTTTCCGAGCTTCTTCTCAAGCTCATTGAAAAGATCCATGCCAGGACCCTCTTTCCAGACACCATTCTTTGCAGTGTCATCCTTTGCCGGGATAGCATAAAATGAATCAAAGCCTCTGAAATGATCAATTCGTACAATATCATAGAGCTTTGCCATGGCACTGATACGCTTTGTCCACCAGCTATATTTATCCTTTTTCATGACATCCCATCTGAAAAGAGGATTGCCCCAGAGCTGTCCGTCAGCAGAGAAAGCATCAGGAGGACATCCTGCAACCTCGATTGGATTGAGCTCCTCGTCAAGATAGAACTGTGTTGGATTTGCCCATACATCGGCTGAATCCATTGCAACATAGATTGGAACATCTCCTATAATTCTGATTCCCTTGTCATTTGCATATGCCTTGAGTGCTGTCCACTGCTTGAAAAACAGATACTGAAGCATCTTGTAGAAATTGATATCGTCAGTATATTTTTCCCTTGCAGCCTCGATAGTCTCAGGTTTTCTGACCTTGAGGTCTTCATCCCACTCAGACCATGCTACTCCACCGTTAGCATCCTTCAATGCCATAAAAAGTGTGTACTCATCAAGCCATTCAGCTTCATTTTTGCAGAAATCATCATAATCAGCAGGAACATTCTTTTTAAAACGGTCATATGCCTTTTTGAGCAAATCGTATCTGTTCACGTACATGATACCGTAATCGACATACTGTGATTTTTTACCCCACTTGTAAGACTCACACTCTTTTTTGGTAAGAAGCTTGTCTTTGCAAAGTAACTCTAAATCGATAAAATACGGGTTTCCTGCAAAGCTTGAAAATGACTGATATGGTGAATCACCATAGCTGGTTGGACAGATTGGAAGTATCTGCCAGTATGTCTGACCGCCTTTCTCAAGAAAATCGACAAATCTCCTTGCTTCTTTACCCATTGTTCCAATACCATATGGCGATGGAAGTGATGATATAGGCATTAATATACCACTTGTTCTCATGATAATAATCCTCCCTTTGTTAGATATGTAACTATGTGGACTTTGATTAGTTACATTATTAAATTATAATTATATATTTATTTATATTAATCATATGCAATCACATATGATATTTACAAATTCACAGGTTAATGTATAAAGAACATCAACCACAGCTTTTATTATTATACCATCATAAATAACAACTTGTAAATTTATTTACATAATGTTACTATCATTTTAACAAAAGAAAAATGTTAAAAGAGGTGTAATAATGAATCAAATAACCAAAGAATTAATAAAGCACAAGGTTGAACATAATTTCAACCGCTTAATTGTATCAATTAAATGGGTTATTTTCTCTATTGTTGTTGGCATAGTTGCCGGTTTATGCGGTACAGCCTTTTATTTTTGTTTATCTGTTGCGACAGATTTCAGAATGAAATATCCATGGATTTTATATTTTCTGCCGTTAGGCGGTATGGCTATCGTTTTCCTTTACCATATTTTTAAGGATGATAACGATACCGGAACAAACCTTGTAATATCCGCTATTCACTCAGATGACAAGCTGCCGTTTCAGATGGCACCACTCATATTTATATCCACACTCATCACCCATCTGTTTGGTGGCTCTGCCGGTCGAGAAGGTGCAGCTCTTCAAATGGGAGGCAGCATCGGAAGCTCGATTGGCCGTGTGTTCCGTTTTGATGAAAAGGACAAGCATGTAATGATTATGTGTGGCATGTCTGCCGCATTCAGTGCACTTTTCGGCACGCCTATGGCTGCCGCTATTTTCTCAATGGAAATGATTAGTGTAGGTGTAATGTACTATATTGCTCTTGTTCCATGTGTCATCAGCTCTCTGATCGCACACGGAATAGCAACATATTTTAATGCAACAAACAAATTTTTCACAATTGATGACATACCGGATTTTACAATTTTTAATTCGATAAAAATATCAATACTCGCTATTTTCTGTGCCCTGGTGAGCATCCTGTTATGTGTTGCCCTGCATTCATCAGAGTGGGCATACAAAAAATATTTTAAAAACAGATATACACGAGCCTTTGTAGGCGGCTGTCTTGTCATTGTGGCAACACTTTTGGTGGGCAATCAGACATATAACGGAACCGGAATCAATGTCATTCAAAGCTCTATTAACGGCTCTGTCAGACCTGAGGCATTTATACTGAAAATTATATTTACAGCACTGACCCTCGGTGCCGGCTACAAGGGTGGTGAAATTGTTCCATCGTTCTTTGTAGGAGCTACCTTTGGCTGCCTGTTCGGAAATATAATAGGGTTTTCACCATCTCTTTGTGCAGCAGTGGGAATGACCTCACTCTTCTGCGGTGTCACAAACTGCCCAATCACCTCGCTGCTTATCAGCTTTGAGCTGTTTGGCTACGACGGAATGCCTTACTTTTTACTGGCAATTCCTTTCAGCTATATGCTTTCAGGATACTTTGGTCTCTATCGCAGCCAGAGAATTGTATATTCAAAATACAAGACAAATTATATCAACAAGTCAACTCACTGATTGATTTAATAACTGTTTAAAATGATTAACAACTGATTAATATCAGTTATCTGCTTACCGCAATCAGGCATGATACCTCAGGTATTGATGCCTGGTTTTTTATTGTGTAAAGAACTGTGCTGCCTGCATTTTTGTCATCGGCAAGCACGTTCCAGCTATTTTCCGAAGCGTTGTCAGGTAATTTAATGCTAATTTTATTTTTACATGAGTTGTATGCTACAAACACAGTCTCATCAGAAGTCTCAATGGTATATGCCACCACTCCCTCCGGCACATCATCTATGAAATGTACCGATTTATGTATCTGCTCAATTGTATCAAGCCTGAAAGCCTTGTGATGCTTTCTGAGTGATATAAGACCCTTGTAATAATCTCTCAAATCACTGTATTTTTCAGCTCTGTCATAAGATATGACATTTATTGAAAGGGGACTGCAATAGCTGTTTTCAACAGGCTCGCCTCCCTCTTTAGCTGTCTTGGTTCTGGCAAACTCTTCTCCGTTTAAGAAAAACGGTATTCCCTGTGCAGTAAATAATATTCCTGCAGCCAGCTTATTCATGCGAAGCCTCTGCTCTTTAGTTTCATGCGAATTTGATACAATAAATCTGTCCCACAGAGTGTAATTATCATGACACGACAGATAGTTGATTACCTGATTCGGTGTATTTGCCCATTCAGGACATATGATAGCTTTTTTGAGCGCTTCCTCTTTTTCCTTGCCACCATTTACAAAGCCAAGCTCATCCATATAAAATACATGGCCCTTGACAACGTCCCTTATATCATCGGAAAACATTCCTATTCCGGGCAGCTTTTTATCATTCTGCTTTAAAGCACGTGCCGACTCCGGTATCGCTCCCGGTCCGCCGGTCCAGCCCTCACCATACATAATTATATCAGGATTTATTTTTAGTAATGCTTCCCTTGCCAGATTCATTGTATCAATATCAAGAACTCCCATCAGATCAAATCTGAATCCGTCGATATGATACTCACTTGCCCAATAGCAAAGGGAATCTATGATATATTTTCTGACCATAGTTTTTTCTGAGGCTATCTCATTACCACATGCAGACGCATCAGAATACTTTGTCTCATCCTCTGGATCCATGCGATAAAAATAATTGCCTGAGGTCTTGTAGAAGCAACTGTCAAACACGTTGTATGTGTGATTGTAAACCACATCCATAATCACGCCAATTCCGGCCTCATGGATTGCATGAACCATCTCTTTATACTCTTTTATTCTGACAGCTCCATTAAACGGATCTGTAGCATATGAGCCCTCCGGAATATTATAGTTATAAGGATCATAACCCCAGTTGTACTGCTTCAGGTCAGGTCTGCTTTCATCTATGCTTCCAAAATCATATGACGGCAGAATCTGCAGATGTGTGACTCCAAGATCCTTGAAGTAATCAAGTATCTGCGGCTCTGTAAAGGCTTTATATTTGCCGGGATATTTTGCATGCGCCGACGCATCCGATGATACATCAGCTATAGACACCTCTGTGATAACCATGTTCATCGGATCATCACATTTTGGAATCTTTTCTTCCGTAAACCCTTCGGGATTGGTGGTTGACAAATCAATAACCATCGACTTATGACCGTTTACCCCGCATGCTTTCGCGTATGGGTCATGAGATTCGAAAACGCCGTCTTCTGTTTTAACTTCATATGTATAGTATTTCCCATTCAAATCACCAGCAACTGTAGCAGTAAAAATGTCAGAATGACAGGTGTTTGAATTATCATTGTCAGCTTTAGACATTGGCACCTTTTTAATTACTTTTCCATCTATGCCGTTGTCATACAATATTACTGAAATCTCTTCAGCAATAGGTGAAAAAACGCTAAATACGGTTTTTTCTTTTGAATATATTGCTCCAAGCTCCATATTTGCACATTCCTTTTCGATTATTTTCGTGAATATTATATTTCAAATTTTCAAAACTGTAAATATGTTAATTCCACCAATTTTTAAAACTATTTTAGTCATTATGCCCGAGAAAGAAATTTTTTCTTCTGTTGATGTGAAACCAATGAAATATACAAGCTTTGAGGGATAAGCCTTCCGCAGACTGTTACAAGCTTCATCTGCAATGTCGGAATTATTACCGTCTTTTTCTTCTTCATCCTGTCTATGGCATAGTTTGCACAGTATTCAGCAGAAATTCCCCTAAGGGCAAATTTGACATTGGCAACATCATTAAACTCCGTATCCACAGGTCCCGGGCACAGACAGCCCACATATACAGCGCTATTGTGCTGGCGAAGCTCTTTTGCCACTGCTCGCGAAAGACTTGCCACATATGCTTTTGTGGCATAATACGTAGCCATGTAAGGACCTGCCGGAATAAGCCCTGCGGAACTTGCAACATTAAGGATATAGCCTCTGTCCTTATGCCTCATCTGAATAAGTGTCTTTTTGGTCAGAAAATGCATGGCACGGACATTTAAATCAATCATGTCGAGTTCCTTTGCAATATCTGTATCCTCAAATTTTCCGCAATCACCAAAACCTGCGTTATTGATAAACACCTCTACATCCATTTTTTCAATGTAATCCGAAAGTCTCTGGCATTCATCGATCTTTAGCAGGTCGGCTGTAAAAATCACACATTTTGTATTTTTATATTTAGCTGTTATTTTTTTCTCAAGCTGCTTTAATCTGTCTTCTCTTCTGGCAACAAGAATCAGATCATACCCGTCTCTTGCCAGCCGTCTTGCAAACTGCGCACCGATTCCGGAGCTTGCACCTGTTATTACTGCATACATACTCATTCCTCCCTGATTTTATAATTCATTACTATTCTTCTTAGTTATTCTTATTCGATTTCACTTCTTAATTCATTTTCATTAATTAAAGTTCAAATATCTTTTGATTAAAATTCAAATAGCTCTTGATTAAAGTTCTAATGATTTTGAACAAACATCCACTATAATAGGTTAAAAGAAGATTTATTTTATTCAATACTTATTGTAGCTGTGCAGATATTATTATAAATTAAATTTTAAATCAATTTAAATTTGATTTAAATTTACTTTAGCTTTAATTTGGCTTTAATCTCATTCATTTTCTGCTCGTTCAGCTTATAAAACTTCTTAAATATAATAATTCCGATTATCAGCAGAATCACGGATGGGATTGTCATCCACATACGAAGTCCATTAAGTGTGCTCTGAGACTGCACCAGTACATTTTTGTCCAGCTTTATAACATCAACGATTATTCCTGCCAGAAATATTGCAAGTCCTGATGCAAGCTTAACAGTAAATGTCTGCATAGAGAATATTACCGATTCCTCTCTCGTTTCGTTTTTCACTTCACCATAATCCACTGAATCCGAAAGAAAAATTGTCATAATAACATTCAAAATTCCGTATCCAATATATACCATACATCCCGGCAGACAGAAAACATACCAATTGTCCGATGTATAGATTCCACTGACAGCCAGTAAAAGCATCATGGCAAAGCCTGCTATCTGAATAATAAATCCAAATATAAAAAGCTCAAATTTAGTAAATTTCCGGCGCAATGCAGGCACTATCATCATCACAAGCACCTGTGCCGCAAATACTACCGCCGCAAATACCGAATATGCGCCCTCGTTTCCTACATCAAACTTAAAAAAGTACAATATAAGGTTGCCACAAATATTTATTGATGTATAAACCAGTATAATTGATGTGACAACCGTCATGGCCTGGTCATTGTGTATCAAAGCCTTAAACATATCCAAAATCCCGTTTGAACTGCCGTCCGTCTTTACAGGTCTTTCAGGCACACACAACACACAAACTGTTTCAGATATGACAAATACTATGGCGATTATCAAGGCCCACCATTTAAAGCCTGCTCTGTATCCTGAGCCGGTACCTAATGCACCAAGAATCGGTACAACTGTCATTGTAAGCACTGTAGGAATTGCATCACCTATGCCTGCACAGGTTCTCGCAATAGATGTGAGCTGTTCACGGTCTTTTCCCGGCTCAGTTATAGCCGGAATCATTGACCAGAACGGTATATCCATGAGAGTGTATGTAATGCCCCAGGCAAAATAAAATACACTCAGCCATACTCTTTGAGCAGATTCTCCCATGGATTCAGGTGTGGCATATAAAGCATATATTGTTACTGCATTTAAAACAGTTCCTGCAAATATCCACGGTCTGAACCTTCCCCACCGGGTTTTGGTTTTTGCTACTATAATTCCCATAATCGGATCATTAAATGCGTCAAATATCCTGGCTGCCATCATTATAGTTCCGATAAATACGCTGCTCATACCAAGCACTACATTGTAATAGTAAAGTAAATATGATGAAATCAACATATATACAATGTCTTTTCCAAAAGCTCCAAAGCCAAACGCTGCTTTTTGTCTTTTTTTAAGTTGCATCTTTTTAACCTCCGCTATCCGGTACATCATTTCAAAAATAAATGTACCTTTAACTATTTATTTTGCAATACCGTAAATCATAATATCCACTACAGAATCGAGTGCCTCATTATAAGATATATTATTTTTTACGAGAACATCCCTTTTGAAAAACTGCTCCAGCGTAACCTCAAACATAGTTTTGAATATCTGAAGATTAACCGGTTTTACAACGCCCTCGTTTATCCCCTGTTTCAAAAGAGCTATTGTGTTTTCCCAGCCGCTTTCAAGTCTGTTTTCAACCCTTTCGTACACCAAAGGGTACTCTTTTTTCAAAACATACAGTTTATCAAAATCTATTGATCTGTAGCTTTCTGGCAGAGAGCTGAGTATCGCAGTGATTTTATCAAGTGTTGACAGATTATCGTCAATAAGCATCTTGTTTTTTTCATTATCGATTTTATCAAAGCAGTAATCCACCATACACAGGAACATTGTCTCCTTGTTATCAAATACCTTGTATATGGTCTTTTTGCTGATAGAGAGCTCCTTTGCAATATCATCCATCGTAAATTTAAGTCCTTTACGTTTGAATACATTGATGGTTGCCTCAAGAATTTCTTCTTCTTTTTCTGATATCATATAAGCTTGTCCTTTCAAAAAAAGCGGAAACTAA
Source organism: uncultured Agathobacter sp. (assembly GCA_934365945.1). Classification (GTDB taxonomy): domain Bacteria; phylum Bacillota; class Clostridia; order Lachnospirales; family Lachnospiraceae; genus Roseburia. Next base: position 356,245 of record CAKRNE010000002.1, read on the forward strand.
TTTCGCGTATGTAGTTTCTATAGGTATATTCTACCATAAATATAGAATATTTCAAGAAACTATATACACAAATTGAGTTTCCGCTTTTTGTGCAAATTACCATTTTAAATATTTGTTATTCCTCAATAGTCAGTTCTCTTGGACTTATATCAAGTGAGACACTTGTCTTATCCTTTTTATACATATCAAGCAGTAATACCCAGAGTGTATGAATCTCATAGGTCAACACATTGGAAGCCTTGACTGCATACGGCAACAATGTATCAATATCAAAATACCGGATTCCGAGAGGTGGTAAAAACACAAGGTTTGTGGTCTGTTTTTTGGTTCCCGCACTGTGAATCATCTCGTAGGTAATCATCACAAAATCCTTATCCTTGTATTGGCATTCATATGATACAAAGCACTCATCTACCGTCCATTCCATGCCTTCCTCTGTAACCTTCGGTTTTTGTGATTCATCGTTGTATTCGGTAGTCTGTGCTGTTACCTTCCATTTCAAATCTCCCTTTTGTGTATCCTTAATCATTTCAGTGAGATCTCTCAACAATTCATCTTCTTTTTTCATTTTGTATGCTCCATTTGTTAATTATACTTTTAATTTTTGCATTTTGTATAAGGTTTGCGCTCTTTAATGTTCGTCAACCCGAACTCCGTGAACGACAAACCTATAGGTTTCTCCACTGGTAGAACATGTAGAAAGTGTAACTATCTTATCATCCTTAGTCGGTTTGATGCCGGTATCCTTTTGTGATGAGCTTGTCATCTTGTTCACAAATTTGCCAAATGTTTCATCCGGCTCAAAACCAACCGTATATACTTCGCTTGAGTCATTTACAGTCTCATAGGAAAAAATCTGATAACGGTATTTCTTTCCGTCTATAAGAATCTGGAAATACTGATGCTCATCATAGTAGTTTTCATCTCTGTTGTAGTATTTGAGCTTTCCAAACATTGAAAGATTTTTCATATTATGACCATAAATTATGGTATGACAGTCATTAAAATCTGTATTATTATTGCCCTCCAAAAATATGGAGCCGGCTGTGGCATGCTGCCTGTCAAAGGTTTTTCTCAGGTAATAATCATCATCCCCCGAATACATCACCGGATAGCTGATATCTTCATTTTCAAAATATATCCAGCCTACCACATCCGGATTTTGCTGCTTTAAGCTTGCAAAATCAACTGAGATATCATCATACCACTGTTTTTCCTGTGTATTATTTTCTGTGTTCTCGCTTTCTGCAATATACTCATGCTCAAGCTTATCATATAAATCGTCGGAACTTTTATAATCTGAAAATATTTTATACAAATTGATTCCTGAGTAGACAACAAGTACCAGACCAACTATCAGTAAAATCCATCTTACAACTTTTTTAACCATATGTTTACCTCTCGTTTATATATAAGGGTTGTCCACATAAATTAATTTATGATTTACTTTTTATATCACAGATTAACATAAGTGCTGTAACTATGATAATAATCATAATATACATCACCTTGCCCCCGGTAGAGTTAAGCAGCCCTGCCAGATAGCCGACCATTGGAATATCAAATACCGGTTTTCCAAGAATATCGGATTTCTTCACGCTTTGAGGGTCTGTAACCTGCACTGCATCTCCTTTTGTGGTATATGTGTGATCTGTTTTGTTGATTTCTGCCACACGATGGGTAACCAGCTCACCATTTCTGTAAAAGGTAATAGCATCACCAACCTCAATATCAGATGTATCCTCCTTTACGTATAAGAGACTGCCTATCTTGTAGGTCGGCTCCATACTTCCACTGACAACAACCATCGGCTGTATTCCTAACAGCTTAGGCATAAACAATATTACGATTATTAAAATTAGAATTAACAAAATTATCGATGTAATTATACTAAATACTTTTCTCACAATTATACACCTCTGTTATTGTCAACTATGCTATTGTCTTTAACCATGCTGTTCTCAGCCGAAACCGGTTCGATGTCGTATTTAACATCAATTTCTCCTGATACACTAAATATCTTTTTGAACTTTCTGACTATTCTGTCAGCCACTATAGGAGCAACGTCATAATCACACTTGGACAACAGCACAATATACTGGGTATCACTGTATTTTGCCGCCACATCGCCGACTCTAAGACACATTTTCAGCACATGCTCAAGAGATTTCATAGCATTTGGTATACGCAGTTTAAATACATTGTGATTTTGCTGCTTTTCAGAGAAAAACGTAAAGAGGATGAGGTTCTGAGGGACAGGTGTCCTCTCGCTTTTACGAACCTCCAGATGATATATCTCCTTGAACACAGGATATCCGCAGAAAAACACACCATTCATGTTTTCCTCGTTCATATCCTCCTTAACCTGGTCTATATCGTAGCTGTCCTTTCCTTTTGTAACGGCAAGCAGCTCATCATATACTTTATTCAGCATCGTGGTTTTTCTGACGCCAAGCTCTTTATCCATTATAGTTTTGGCTTTCTCGTATGATTCGAACGCAAGCTGAACCTTCTTCATGCGCATGCGTGCCTCTATCAGATAACAGTAAATCTGCTCATCTCCATACTCAAAGGTCAGCGCCTTGTTGCAAAGTTTTTCCAGCTCGTTATAGCGCTCCTCCTCAGCATAGATATTTGCCAGTGACTTGACTATTGTGATGAACTGTGAATGATAATATGTATTAAGTGTTGCAATCCAGTGTATATCTGTCCATTGCAATAAGAAATCTCCATTATATAAATCAACAGCCTGTTCATATTGCTTTATAGTCTGCTCTGTATGTGTACATTTATCGGCACTTGCTGATTTCAGATATTTTTCAAAATCCTCCACATCCAGTTTAACTGCCACATTAGTATTCCATTTATATGAGCCTCTGCCGCTTATAATATATTCCCTGTCACCAAAAGCGTCCTTCAGGCCTTTTCTAAGCCTGTATACAAGATTTTTTAATGCTCCGCCGGGATTATCTGTAAAGTCACCATTCTGCCATAAATGCTCTGTAAGCTCATCAAGTCCGATAGAACGCTCCCTGTTCATGACAAGATATACAAAAAGCTGGCCAACCTTTGCAGATCTCCACAGTTTTTCATCCATCACGGTATTTTTTTCAGAAGCCTGAAAACGCCCAAACGTAGTCAGTGTTATCATAATAAATTTTCCTTCCCTTTTTAATTAAAACTTTCTAAGATCATCACTGCCATCATCGACAGTATTTTCTATTTTCATAATTTTCACAAAATAAGAATAGTCATCATTAACCTTTACTTCACAACGGTCTCCTACCTTGTGCCCAAAAATCGCAGCGCCAAGAGGTGACTCCTTGCTTATAAGATTTTTTAATGAATTTCCCCTCACTGTCGTGACTATCTTATATGTCTCTGTCTCATCATCATCCTCGAAATAAACATCTACAGTATTAAACATACCTACTTCGTCATCATTAGATTCATCTGAGATTACGACTGCAGTCTTTATCATTTTTTCAAGATACCTTATGCGGCTTTCGTTTTGATTTTTGAACTGTTTTGCAGCCTTATATTCAAAGTTCTCGCTCAAATCGCCCTGTGCTCTAGCAACTTTTACGTCATCGAGAGCCTTCTTTCTGACAACAAGCTTACGATACTCTATCTCGTCTTCCATTTTTTTAATATCATTTGCTGTCAATTCATCATGCATATCTTATCACCCTTTCAAATTTGCACGATACATCTTAATTCACACTTTATTTGCAACTATTCAAAACCTTTATTTACTATAAAAGTCCTGCAACTCCGCATAAAAGAACTACAACACCCAGAACTATTCGATACCAGCCAAATACGATAAAGTTGTGCTTTTTTATGTATCCCATCAAGAATTTAATAACAAACATTGAAACAACAAATGCTACAATCATTCCGATTATGAGTATTGCTGCCTCCTCTCCTGTAAAATGGAAACCAAATTTAACCAGCTTGAGAAGACTTGCACCAAACATAACAGGTATTGCAAGGAAAAATGTATACTCTGCAGCAACAGTTCTTGAAACACCGATAAGCAGTGCGCCGACAATTGTTGCACCTGAGCGCGATGTTCCCGGGAACACTGCAGCTATAAGCTGGAAAAATCCAATCAAAAGTGCTGTTGTATAGCTTATGTCAACGAGAGAATTGATTCTTGCAGACCTTCCGCTGTGTTTTGTTTCAACAACAATAAATGCTACACCAAAAATAATAAGCATGATAGCTACAGTTTGGAAATTATAAAATAACTCTTCAAATAAATCATCAAACAATATTCCTACGATTGCAGCAGGCACTGTAGATACTAATATATGAAACCATAATACGAAAATGTCTGTCTTAATCCATGCGCCGACACCTCTTTTAGCTAAAGGTGCTTTGTTGTTTTTCTTTCCGAACGGCCATATCTGGCTCCAAAACAGTACTACAACAGCCATGATAGCTCCAAGCTGGATTACTACCTCAAACATACTGTAAAAATCATCCGGATTCTTTCCGATTCTAAGCGGTAAAACCTCATTCAGCAGTATCATATGTCCTGTACTGCTGATAGGAAGCCACTCTGTGATTCCTTCCACAATTCCAAATATAATAGACTTAATAATGTCAAAAATTTCCATAATAATTCCTTCCTTTATTTTATTCAACCTATATATTATATTATTTTTTGCCAAACAAGTCTACGCAATTTACGAAAATTTTAAATTAAATATTTTCATAATACCCAAAACCGTGTAAAATATAATCATATTTCATTATACGAAAGGAAACTATTAATTATGAAGAGAAAAATCAGTATAATGCTGTGTATTATTCTTTTTATCCTTACCGGATGCCGCGCCTCCGTAAAAACAATAAGATTTGGCGCAGCTGATATCGGTGGCATGTACTATTCATTTGCGAACACATTTACAGAGCTTGCTAATGAGGAAGGACTTGACTACACATTTAAGGTACGTACAACAGCCGGTTCTTCAGCTAACCTGAGGCTTCTAGCCGATAACTATATAGAGATTGGTATTGTCCAGGCAGATCTTATAAGTGATGCCTACAAAAACAACAATAATTTAAGAGCCATTGCCGGTTTGTATACTGAGGTTTGTCAGCTTGTTGTCAGGGCAGATTCAGACATACAATCACTCAATGATCTTGCCGGTCATACAGTAAGCATTGGAGCCGAAGAATCCGGTACAGAGCTTAATGCTAAAAATATTCTCGAATTTGCGGGGATTCCGTCATCCATCGTGCAAACTAAAAATCTTGATTATATTGATGCCACAAACGAACTCAAATCAGGCGATATTGACGCATTTTTTTGTACAGCCGGGCTTACAACCACTGTAATAGACGAGCTTTCAAAGGAATGTGATATCAGGCTGATTCCAATTGACGAAGACGTAATCCAAAAAATGCTCGCAGGATCTGATGCTTACACAAGCACTTATATTCCTGCCGGAACTTATCGTGGACAGGATACTGACATAAGCACCATAGGTACAAAATCAGTGCTTTTAACCACATCATCTGTACCCGAAGATATTATTGAGCAGCTCACCTCTCTATTATTTGACAAAGAAAAAGAGCTTCAATATTCCACATCCTTAAGGCTTGAGCTCAATGAAGATTTTGCCACAAGCGATGTACCTGTTCCGTTTCATTCCGGTGCGCTGAAATACTATGAGGCTCAGGGGTATCATTTAAACTAACTTATAAAATTCATCTTTAGAAATGAAAGGTATCTTATGAAAATACAACTTGACATGTACCAGACACTTGCTATCGCAGTTTTGGTACTTTTACTTGGAAGATATTTGAAGAAAAAAATTTATGTTTTGGAAAAATTCTGTATACCAGCACCCGTTATAGGTGGTCTGCTTTTTGCTATTATGACATGTATATGCTACGTCACAAACCTGGCAGAATTCTCATTTGATGATACTCTGCGTGAAGTTTGTATGGTTTTTTTCTTTACCTCAGTGGGATTTCAGGCAAACCTGAAGGTATTAAAAACCGGTGGAAAATCACTTATTATATTTCTCGGACTTGTAATTTCACTCATACTGCTACAAAACTTTACTGCTGTAGGTCTGGCCAAATTATTAGGGCTGAATCCACTGATTGGCATGTGTACCGGCTCAATACCAATGGTTGGAGGTCATGGTACAGCCGGCGCATTCGGACCGGTACTTGAGGATTTAAATATTTCAGGTGCCACAACCATATGTACTGCGGCTGCTACATTCGGTCTGATTTTCGGAAGTCTCATAGGCGGACCTCTCGGAAAACGGCTTATTGAAAAACATAATCTTATGAAAACGGTTTCAAATGAGGATGACAGCCTGTTGGTTGAGGACGAAAAGAAACACGAGCGACATACAAATATGTATGCTGAAGCCGTGTTCCAGCTTATACTTGCAATTGGACTCGGAACTATTTTTTCAATGCTTCTCACCAAAACAGGTATGACTTTTCCAATTTATATCGGTGCCATGCTTGCAGCAGCACTTATGCGTAACATATGTGAATATACAAAAATCACAACCATTCATATGGGTGAAATAAACGACCTGGGTGGAATATGCCTGTCCCTTTTCCTTGGTATGGCTATGATTACATTAAAGCTTTGGGAGCTTGCATCGCTTGCTATGCCACTTATCATATTGCTGACTGCACAGGTAATACTGATAATTATTTTCACATACATTATAGAATACAACATCATGGGACGTGACTACGACGCCGCAATACTTGTTGCCGGAACCTGCGGCTTTGGAATGGGAGCAACTCCAAATGCCATGGCAAATATGCAGGCTGTATGTGACAGATATGCACCTTCCGTAAAGGCTTATCTGCTTATTCCACTTGTAGGAAGTCTGTTCGCAGACTTTTTAAACAGCCTTGTAATTACATTTTTCATCAACTTACTTTAAGAACCAGGAGTACCCTTATGTTTAAAAAAATCAAACAATATTTCAAATCAAAAAAAGAAGCAGGCTCACATGATTACGAACTGACATATGACAACGTGGCAATTCCGGAGATTCATACACACAAAACCACTATTAAAGAGGATACAAGTGATGAATCTCAGAGCATAAGCTACGACAATGTGGCAATTCCGGAAGTGCATATCAGAAAGAGGGAGAAATAAATAAACCTAAGTTTTTGTAAGTGCCACTATAATGCAAAACCCACCTATTCCTTGAAATTGTTGAGTCCCGTAAATATGCTTTCCTTTGATATGCGAAGGCATCCTGTCAGCACCGCGAACTGTAAAAATTCATTAGTCTTTAGTGCCTGCCCGAAAAGACCTCTGATAAGCGAAACCATTTCATTATAATAACCATTCTGAAAGGCTTTATCGAGCGGTACATCATACTCATCTATGAGAATAACTGTCTTTTTTCCATAGTGCTTATACAATAGCTGCGAAAGAAGCTGTAATGAAGATATGAGCTTTTCCTTGTCAAAAGCAAGCCTGCCATTAAAGTTTCATCTGTGCCAATATCAAAAAAGCTCTTAAGCATGCTCATATTAAGAGTTTTTCCAAAGCGGCGCGGACGTGTAAAAAGCGTCACCTCACTCCAGTTTAATAAAAGCTGCTCAATAAGTCTTGTTTTATCAACATAATAAAATTCCGATTCCCGCAATTTCCTAAAATCATCAATTCCAACCGGTAACTTCAAAGTATTTGCCATAAAAGCCTCCACAAAAATAATCCGCTATACTTCGCTATAGTATAGCGGATTAACCGTCAAAATACAATCCATGATTATGGTACCTTATTCTGCCTTCTCAACAGATATTATCTTTCCCTCAAACGGATCCACCTCTGAAATAGTTCTGGTATACTTTACAGTCACCTTATCTCCGCCTGCGACACTCTCAAGTCCGTCAGGCTTTTCATCGAAGGTAAAGCTGTATGGTGTATCCTTGTCATCAGTCACTACAAACATGAAGTCCTTTATGTCATCGATTGTTCCTGTAAGCTCCTTCTCTTCCTGTGAGCCCTTTTCACCTTCGTCTTTGGTCTCAGCCTGCTTTGCATTTTCGGTGCCTGCTGCCTTATCCTGCTTTGAATCGCTTTGTCCGCAGCCTGCAAATAAGCCTGCGCAAAGCATAGCTCCTATTACAATTGTAATCAGTTTTTTCTTCATTATGATATACCTCTTTCTTTATTGATAAGCATTCTTATTAGTATGTTTTCTAAAGAGTACTCTCCTATCAGCTTAAAGTAAATAGAATACATAAAATATTAATGAATTCTTAAGCCTGCCTTGTAATTATAGTACTATGATAGTAAAAAAGAGCTATATTATTTCAAATATTATATCATTTTTGTTATTTTATGCTGGCTGCCTTTCGTGTGTGGTGACATACTTCTAAAAAATCAAGGGAAGGATAATGACAGGTACCGGCTTGCATTCGTCATCGGATATGGTATTTTTACGTATTTCTTTTGTGTACGACAACCTCACCGATTGCATTCACCTACATACTTCCGATAATCAGCCTTATTGTAATATTTAAGGATGAAAAATTCATGATTTACTGCGCCGTTGCAAATATGCTAAGCCTTCTTGCAAGTATTGCTTTTCACATATTTGTACTTGGTCAGAACACTGCTATAGATCATAAAAACTTTCAGCTTCAGATAGCACGTCTTTTACTTTGCTACATAGGCGCTATATCATGTCGATGCGCCACCTGACTGAATCCGATTCCTCGCTCTTAACGCTTCTATCGAGGCTGTACGTGCAGGCGAAGCAGGTAAGGGATTTGCTGTTGTTGCCGAACGGATCCGTACTTTAAGCACTGAGACGAGAAATTCATCCGGTCAGATCAGTGAGGCTCTCTCACGGCTTGACGAGATTTCTGGAAAGATGACCTCATCCATTGAAGAAACGCTCCGTCTCATCCAGCTCACTCTTGAAAAGGTAATGCAAACCGGTGAAAATGTTGAGAAGATCACAAAGGATTCCAATAAGCTCGGAAGCCATATCCGTGAAATCGATGCCGCAATGCAGGAGGTTGAAGCATCTAACCAGCAGCTTGTCGACAATATGGAAAAGGTATCTGACATCGTAGAAACCATGACCTCATGTATCAGTGCTTCTGACGCGATAAGCCATATGTCGATGAGCAGCTTCGTGCTCACGTATAAGAAAGAAAAAGCTATGAATGCCTTTAAGCGGGCGCTCATAGCTTTTTTGATAAACAATTATCTTCTATCTATTATTTTCTATCTATTATCTTCTATCTGCATGATGTTTTTCCTTCTCTGCATACATCCGGCTGTCTGCTATCTTTAGCAGACTCTCAACCGTGTCAGCATCGGACGGACAAAGTGCATATCCACAGCTTACTCCGATTTTTATTTTATGACCATGTATGTTATATGGATTGCATATTACTTTTTGAAGCCTCTCTATGCTCTCTAAGCAATTTTTTTCATCTGCATTTCCATCTATTATACATGCAAACTCATCGCCTCCAATACGGAATGCATAATCGGCTGTTCGTATGCTGTTTATAATGCGCTTTCCTACATTACAAAGGACCTCATCTCCGACCGGATGACCATATATATCATTGACCGGCTTGAAAAAATCAAGATCCATAAAAATCATTGCAAATGCTTTTCCTCTCTGGACTCTCATATTCATGATGGTATCAAAATATCTCTTATTATATAGCTCTGTAAGCACATCAGTGTTTGCCAGATCTGCCATCTTATGCTTTTCGCCTATATTCTGCGAGACAAGCAGATACTGCGTCAGTCTGCCATCCTCCCATCTTGCCGGAATAACGGTCATTGAAAGAAATAGCTTGCTGTTGTTCTCTGCACATTCAAATTTGAAAAAATCATGCTCATTTTTAATTTTTCCGTAAATATTTTCAAGAGAAAGAAGCTCCGAGATATCTTTACTCTCCTCCTCTGAAATCAGCGTGTACCTGTTTGATATTGACTCCACCAGGTCACTGTAGCTGCCACGCTCAGGATAAAGCTTTCGAATCAGTCTCTCATGATATTCGTACGTATCATTTTCAATATCACACAGTGCGTATCTGTCCACTATCCTTGCCAGACTGTTCAACAGCATATCAGAGATTTCCTTTTCATGAGATACTGCCATGACAGTGAGCTTTTCCTTCTGAAGTTTGAGCCTGGTATTCTTCATTACATACATAAAAATAAGCAGGATTACGCAGATGAACATTATACCTATAAGTAAAATTGTACTGTACTGCACCTGAAACATGAATGAACTGACAGCCTTTGCTTCAACGATACCTACTATAGACCAGTCCTTTATTCCGGTAGGCTGATATGTCATATAATAATCTTTTTTATTGTATGAAAATGCAAAACAGCCATCACTGCCATCAGCTATATTGGTCTTTACATCGTAAAAATCATCTATAACGTAATTTGTTGCATTATCACCTATGAAATTAATCAGATTATCAACCATATCATCAATCTCTGTCTTTGGTTCGATTGAGAGTATGACATTTCCTGCAGAATCAACAATATAACAATCACTTTGGTCTTTATAGGCCTTGTCTCCGAGCATCCTTTCCACGTCCGTATTATCATAGCTCACAGCAAGCCCCGTATATGAAATTCCATCCACAGTAATCCCATCAGACGGAAATGCAAAAAACACCTTTCTCACGCCCCTTTGTAGATATATAGCTGGATATCACAGGCTCATTTGCCTTAAAAAGCTCATTGAATGCATCTTTTGCATTATCAGCCACTCCGCTTCTGCCTTCTATGGTGATAAACTGATTCTGCTCATTAAACAGGTAAAAATCACTGTAATGCCACTTTTCCTTTTCCCTGACAAAATCATTCCACTGCAGACCACTGTCGTTATTAAGTATTTTGGTCAAATAAACATTCCAGTCAGAAAGAACGTTCCAGTTGCGTTGCGCAAACATATTAAAGGTCTGGTTCACCTGACTGTATGAGGCTTTGACATTTGATGTACCCTCATTATATATCTGGCGGCTCATATATACATTGTAGCTGTGAATGCTGAATATTATGATACCTAGCAATGCACAGGTTATCACAATTGTACGGATGTTCTTCTTTTTTATAATCATAAATGTGTTCTCTCCATACCTTAAGTACCTACATCGTATCTGTGCTTCGTTCTCTATTCATATCACATATACTTGTATTTCTAGTACCTATTATACAACATATAGTGCCTACAATCTATACTTTTTGCGCGAAATGTAGTTTTTGGGGTGTGAAATGTATGTTGGAGGTCAACCATTGAAATCGCCGTCATTCCACGATCCATCATCAAATTTATAATAGAACATACCATAATCTTCTCTTGAACTCTCACCGTTTGGTTCCCCTGAATGCCAATTTATATATGTTACCCTTTCGCCAGTTACCAATCGCCATTCTCCTTCATTTTCATTGTCGATAAGTCCAAAATGTGCGTTTCCACCAAATTGAGAACGAACATAGTTAAACATAGCTGAATTTTCTTCTGCTGATTCAATAGTAGCCAGATGTCCACCTAATGATTCACAATAATCTCTTGCTTTCTCCCACGAAGAACAATTTGAAAACACTACGTAGCTATGTGAGCCAAAAACAAACGCATCCTTCGGAATTGACACATTTATCTCTTGTTCTACATCATAGGTGTCTTGTTGTTATTCTTCTGACTGTTCTACGATTTCTGAATAATTCAATTTCAATCGAATAATGGGTCTAATTCCATAAGAGGAATAAAAATGCCACTCGCTTCCATAGTCACCATTCTCGTCCAATGTGGACTGGAAAGCTATTCCGTGACCTCGATCACGTAGCCACCCTTCCATAGGTGAACTATCTGGATATCTCATGCTTGGAACTGGCTTAAGGTTATATCGCTCCACATCATACTTGCTAGGAATATATACTCTATCCTCTGTCGTGACAGATATTTCCTCCTCATTCCCACCCTTATAGTCGTCAACACTATATTCATCAGTAACTATATCATTGGTTAATAATGCCTGGATTTGTCCATCAGAGAAACTTTCACTTATAAAATCGTTATTGAGCCATCTTCTCAGGGTACTTTGACTCCAACAGTGATAATCATGTCCATCTCTGTCGTCAGAGTATTCTAGACTTTGATCTCCATTTGCAACCTTTGATGTAACATAATAAGCTGAAATCAAAAGAATATCAGAGTCATTTCTTTCCAACACTATCCATTCTATCGGAGACTTGTCTTCTCCGTAATGTCCAAACGTCACTGAATCTCCTACATTTGCAGACTGAGCAAATATTAGTTCACACTCTCCGACATAGTGTTCACTGTCTTGAAAATCTTCCAGAAGTCTAAAATCATTGAGGGCAGCAGAATAATCCCCCTCCTCAAATTCTGTTACAGCCGTATTATATGCAATTTCCTTTAGTCTCAGGTCACAATTATCAATCCATTGCGCAGAATCATTATAATCGCCCAATTCAGCAAATAACTGTCTCGCTTCTTCATAGTTTGAATCATCATATAGTACGATTGCTTTATCGTATTTATTTGCAGGAGCGATTACCATGGCGTAAATTACGATTACTGCAATAGCAATGCAACCTGCAAGCACACCAAACAATATGCCGCGTTTAGCTTTTTTTTCGTCTTCGTTCTTTTTAATTTCTTCTTTTCGCTTTGTTTCAGCCTTTTCGTTCTCTTTCTGAACTTTATCCCAATACTGATCAACATTGTCTGACTGTTGATGGTTTGTCAAAGCTTGTCCACACTCAGTGCAGTAAACGGAATTATCCGATATGTCTTTTCCACAATAAGGGCATTTCATATTTTTATCATCCTCCTGAACTGTTCTTCTAGTGATTCAATAAATCTTCTTATCTTTCCCAATCCGTCTTTCTCCATTCTGTGATTCCCTTAATTCTTCTACAACACAAAGAATTAAGAGGATCAAATTTTATTCGGACTTAGAAGAATCCAAATCTCTTCTTAGGTTTCGCTCCTACATAACCATTACTCTGAGCAAGCTGATAGTATTTCTTCGCTTCTCGTTTATCTTTCGAACAACCATAGCCATTTTCAAGACACTGTGCATAAAGATACTGTGCTTCGCCATTTTTACCATTAATCAAATTAGAAAGCATATGAACTGCGTCCTGACAATTTGTTTGAGTATTTACATAAATCCGGCTAAGTCCAAGCATCGCTTCCTTATTCCCGTTTGATACAGCCCTACGATACCACTCAACAGCCGCCTGGGAATTACCGAAATCCTCATCTATTATTTTGGCAAGGATACACTGAGCCTCACCATCGGACTCATCTTCAACTGCGATAGTTGCAAGCTTCTGTGCCTCGGACGGATTTTTATAGAGAATCTGCCCCTTATAATTTGGAATACCATAGTGATATCTAGCTGCAAGTTCACGGCACGCCTCACGAATTCCACCATTTGAAGCAATTTCTAACAACATGATGCCCGCCTCAACATCTTTACCAATTCCACGACCTTCAAGATAATTGATTCCCAACTCATATGCCGCCCTTTTATGTCCATCTTTAACCGCTTTCTGATACCAAGTGTTGGCTTGAGAATGATTCTGTTTTACTCCCACCTCATTCTCATAACAGCCGCCAACCACGTATTCAGCTTCAACTAGTCCCTGTTCAGCTGCTTTCATAAACCATTCAAAGCATTTATGGTCGTCATCAAAGCCCAGTCCACTCACATAATATTGTCCCAGCTTAAACTGAGCATCGGGATCTCCCTTTTCAGCAGCCATTTCCATATACTCTTTCGCTTTATTATTATCCTGCTTAAGGTACTCTCCTGTCAGATACTCCTGCGAAATAATCCGCTGTGCCTGTGTGATTCCTTTATCCGCAGCAATATGCCAATAATCAATAGCCTTTCGTTCATCTTCAGGAACTCCTTCGCCCTTCATATACATAAACGCCAAGCTATGGGCAGAGTTTCCAATGTTATGATTATCTGCTGCATCTTTATACCATCTTGCGGCTTCGCTAAAGTTTTGGCTAACACCCTGACCATTGTAATAGCAATCACCCAAATAATCTTTAGCTGTACCATGGCCTAACTCTGCCGCATCCTTGAAATATTGAACGGCTTTAAAGAAATCTTTTTCGGTACCTAAGCCATAGTAATAGCATCTACCCAACAGATAGCTTCCATTCTTCTTAGGTTTCGCCAGGCTGGTCAACATTGCAAAAGCCTTTTCCTTGTTTTCCGAAACACCCCAACCGTTTAAATAACACTCAGCTAATAATACTGTACAAGCTGCATCTCCCTTATATGCTCCAATTTCCAAGAGGTTTACACCTTCTGCGTCATTTATATCCATGCCAATCCCGTGAATTAAGTTAAATCCAAGGAAATACAAGGCTGTTGTATCTTCAGTCTTACACATATCTCTAAGGGCATTTATGCTTTTAGCTAGAAGCTTTAACGCAAACTCTTTGTCTTTCTCTACGGCATATCCCATACGATAGAATTCTGCAAGCCAGCACGCTGCTAAAGGACATCCTCCTCTTGCACCCTCTCTGAATGCGCTTAAGGCAAGCTCCTCGTTCTTCTCACAACCATCGCCTTGATGATACATAATACCTATGTGCGCGTATGCAAAAGCATTTCCTTGGGAAGAAGCTTCTTTGAACAATTCTAAAGCATGCACATAATCTGTGTTTTCATATGCCTGCAATGCCTGCTTAAATGAATAATCCTGAGAATGCAACAAATATTGATTGTAATCAAAAGATGATACCGTTGGCTCGGAATCGAGCATTATTTCATCATTCATTGACAATTGATCGTCAATTTTGCTGTGTAAATCACCTAGTTCATCCTGCAAACCCGAGAATTTATTGAATAATTCCATATAATCATCTACTGATGTATCACCATTGGCTACGCTTTCCAGTTCGGCCATTCCACTCTTAAATTTCTTGTTCATTCGTTCGAGGATATCGTCATCAGTAACAACAACATATTCTCCGTTAGTTTTAGTTACTACTACATATACATCCTCTTCTTCATCGTCTTCGCCCCAAAGAAGAAAATACTCTTTTCCCTGATAAGACATTTGCTCAATAATATCGAACTCTATCTCATTTCCATCTTCATCATATAAAGTAATCGTATTATCGAACTCATCATAACTGCTCATTACATATACCTTCTTTCTTATTCTTTAGTTTCGAGTAATTCCTCGAACTTCGTTGTTCTCATTCACGTTTAACTTATAAGAGACACCATTTGTAGTTATTTTATAACTTCCTGTAATTGACCGGGACACCGTATAATTATAGGTTCCCTTATATTGAGGCACCTCGTCTTCGTCTCTCGGCCCTGTCGTTTCGATATATGCATAATCCAAGTTTTTCCCGTCAATAAAGGTTAATTGCCAGTATTCATTCATTATCCAGCCTAACCCCTCCATGTGCGTATCATGTGCCGTAAGAGTTTTACCAATCAACTGTGACTGTACATCAGAAAGCATTTTTTCTGAGTAAGCATGGTATTTCATACCACCAAACACAGCAACAGCCAGAATGACAACGACAAAGATTGCTGTCAAAATAGTCTTATTTGTCTGAGCCTTTTTTTCTTTCGTGGTCTTGCTAACCAGATTCTTATACTTGTCGTTTCTCTGTGAATCAGCTTTATTCATCTCGTTCCAATAATTTCCTGTTTTCGAAGATTGAGCCGACTGCTCAAGCCTTTGACCACATTCAGGGCAAAAACCAGTGGTAGCACCAATTTCTTTTTTACAATATGGGCAAATCAAATAATCACCTCCTCAAACAAGCGTTATTAATAGACTGTAAAAGTTCCTTCATGAACTGGTCCGATGCCAACATGAAGTGAATACTTATATAAGCCTGTTTTCCATTTTCCTCTTTGGCTAAATCCTATACCATTCCAACACTCATATGTATTAGCCTCCAAATGTTGCAATATATATTTATCATAGAACACAGAGTTATCCTCCAAGCAGGTTACCTTCAAAAATATTTGCACCGTTGTTTCTTGTCCTAACTCCTCGACGAATAGCTTAAAATAGACATATTCTAAAGATGAGCTGTCAAATGATGTAGAGTACTTATCACGATCTGACTCTAAGGCACCTGTGGCTTTAGAGGCAAATAGTTTAATATCGTTTACTTTCACTCCGGCTTTTTTTATTTTTCCATTGTAGAAACGAAACTCCTGACTGTATGTATCAGACTCATCTCCATCAAATTCTACAATCCAACAATATACTCTATTTCCATAGCAGTTAAAGTTCTTATTTCCCCAACCTTGAGTTGTGAACCATGTATCGCCTGGTTTAAGTGTATATTCATTGCTGAATACTTTAGAAAAAGGCTCATCACCAGCATATATCTGAGATCTAACAGAAAAACGACGTGTCGATTTTACAGGCTCAATAAATACTTTTGCGTTAAGATAGTCTATATCACCAGATGTGAAATATAGTCCACTATAACCACAGCCCTCAAATATCATGCTCTTAAATTTCACTTTTTCATCCGCAATCAATGAACTTACGTCCTCGTTTTCATTATCATACGCATCGTCACATTCGTCCTCATCATTGGAGGAATAAGATGAAAGATATGAATTCGCACGCAAGTATTTTTCCGAATATCCGCCTTTAACACACCTATCTAACTCCTCAATGTCGTCAGCATTTCCTTTTTTCATTACCAGCTTAATATCCAAATACAGTCCTTTAATTTGACTATCAGAGGACAACTCCATAACTTCAAGTTCACGCAAAACAGCATCTGGCTCTGCTTTAGTTCCTTTTCCCAGGAAACGCATCGCATATAAGTAAGGCTTTACTTCTTCTAAATGTTCCAGATGGGTAAATCTCTCATAAATATCCTCGTAATCATACGTAGTTAAGTCATCTTTAGCATACTGCTCTTCTAACTCATCAAACATAAATTGTTCAAAAAAATCCATTACTATTATTCTCCTCTGTTATCATGGCGCATCATGTTGTTATACAAAGTAAGACTCATTAAGTTTGAATGACCAGACGCATATGAAAAATTAATTCCTATTTCTGAAATCTCTTCTGAGAACATTTCTCCAAACTCGTGGCCTTCTCTAATCACTTCACAAAATCCATCAAACAAGTTTTCCAAGAAAACGCTAATATACGGATATTCACTTTTATCAAACTTATCCAGTGCAAGTTGACGTGAAATCACCGAAAATAATGATATGCAATTGACTACTGAATAATCATCAAAAAGAGATAAGTTATGAACATTACTGTCATACCAGTTTCTTTCAAAGTTACATATTTCATCAATGCATGTTAAAACAATTTCTGGTGTATCTTCTAAGCATACGCTAATGACTTGATCGTAGAAAAAAGTGATACGATTTATTATCTTTGGATTCGTTTTCAATTCGTTTTCGCCAACAATGCGAAGGCATATTTCTTTTATAATTTCCTTATTGTCAATCATCTCTCTCATACCCCTTTGCTCGTACTCTTTGACCGAGTGTTGGGTCAACACCTGTTCTCTTTACGCTTTGCTTTATTGATGCCGTCACACCCTTAACTTCCAATTTCTTACGATTTCTATAACCGCTATCATTTTTACGCTTTTCATATTCTTCGAGCCGTTGCATAATTGACATCTTAAGAGAATTATCTTCAGATGGATAAGTATCATGAACCCTATCAATATCATCCAACAATACGTCAAATTCACCTTTAGTAAAGCAATAGTCATAATTATTTCGAGTACTTTGAAGACCTTTTTTCTTATACAAATCCTTAAAAGCATCCTTACCAATAATACTTTGCATTTTTTCAGCAATATCTACTAAAGTTCCATATGATCTAGCAAACATTTCATATCCATTCTTTTCAAGAATCTGTAGTGCTAATAATTCGGTAGCTCCCTCATTAATTCCTCGATTGCGGATTTTACCATTTCTATATTCCAAGAAACCTTCATGCGGCGTTACACTATCATCTGAACTCATATGTAAGAGCTCATGCACATAAGTAGACATCAACTTTAAAAACGGTGCCTTAGTATCCTTGCGAACAACAACTTCACCATTCTGATAAAAACCCCCGGAATGAAGCTTTTTATCCAGCGTTTCTGGGCTATCATCAGGATACTTGTTTACGATTTCTTCATCCGAAAGTAAATATATGTTTTTTGCAGCCTCTTGTAACTGTTTCTCCGATAGAATGTCCGAAAATTCACTTGCAACCAGTGATAAAGCAGTTTTACACAAGATATCATGAGTCTGTGCATCGACTTCATTAGAATGCAAATGATGAAAACGAGTATATGTTTTGTCAAACTTCGATTGTTTCGAGAAGGCGGAAGAAAAGAATTCTTTCGCCTTAGTCTTTATTTTTTCACCAATAGTTTTTGCTGGCTCAGCATTTGGGATTGAAAAACTCGCAATGCCTTTAGCAGCAATAATATCAGCAACAATTCCTGCAATGACGCCAGTGTTATTCAATTGATCTCCGTATTCATTTATGTTTTGAGCTCTTGAATAGCTTAAATCCGATAACATTGCACTACCCAACTCTACGAAAGACATACTTCCCTCAGAATGTTGAACATCTGACGCTTTCCTTAATCCTCCGTCTTCCTCGGTTAAAAGTTTTCTTATTTCGGCCAGTTCATCCAATCTTCTTTCAGTAGATGACCGATCTATACTGCTCTTTGCCGACAAATCAGATTTGCTATCTATTTGATTTAATTTATCAAGATTTTTTGCAAGTGCATCTGCATATTGATCAACTTCATCTACAGTCTCGGATGTTTCCTTTTGAACCGTATCTTTTCGCTCTTGTATCTCCAGTCTGTCACCTTCCAGCGCAGATGCCATTTTATTAACCTGGGAAACATCTGAGTCATCTCTTAAATACCCCTCTAATACACTTCTGATTGAAGATATATCTTCGGTATTATTTCTTTCAGCATTCCCAAGGTCTGTTCTCTCATCAACAATTTCTGTTGATTTGCTACTTAGATTTTCTAATTTTGTACCCATTTTTCTCAACCTTGGTTCATTGTTTTTTGACTAGCTATATTGTTCGGTTTCACTTTGGAATGCAGATGATAGCTTTTCCTTTATATTCCAACTTTCCATCTCTTTTCCAAATCTTTGATATCTATAATCAAACATATCAAAACTCTTAGACATGCTCTCATAGAACCTTTTTCTTAAATCCGCTGTGTTTATCAGAATATTTGCAATTCTTTTACGATACATTTCGTTCTGAATGAAATAACCTTTTTCTTTTACCAGAAGTTCTTCAATTTCTTCAAAGAAAGTGCTTATTTTCGGAATCAATGCATTACGTCTTTTGAGGATTCTCAAAGCAGTGTCTTGAGCTTTTTGCACCAACGGATTATCTGATTCTTCTTCTGAAAGCACGGCATCGAGAGACAAATTATTATCAGTGCAATACTTCGATACATCCTTTAAATCATTTTTTATTTTTTGATTTACTGCCAAAATACGTTGTGTTTCCTCTTTAAGCTTTCTTAGTTCTCCCTCATACTTTCCGCATACAATGCTTGAACTGCGTGAAAGAACACTTTTATAACCTTTGGTGTTCCACAAAAGAATCCGCAATTCTTGGTTTGAGGGTGATTTTGTTGATGCCATACCATTTTCCCATTGGCACATTTTTGCTTTGAACGGCCTTAATAATCCCTCAAAAGTTATGAGTGCTTCGCCAGGGAGAAATGTAGCCATCTGTTCCAATTGTGTCCCCGTAGCAGACATCGTACCACCAAGTAGTTCTCGGTCATCTTCCGCTGTTATTCTGTGTCCAATTTTTAAACCAGTGTTTTTAATAACTTCTGGAGCCATTGCAGTTGGTAACTGATCTGCTATTACGATACCTTCTTTAAGTGCTCGAACTTCTGCGAGCATTTTTACAACATAAGCAGTTGCGGCCATTTTAGGATCCGCATCTTCTCCGGTTATTTCCTGGGCTACAGGTCCAATTAGATTATGTGCTTCCTCAAAGAAAATAACATGTCTAAGCTCTTTTCCATCTGCGTTTGGAGTTATCTTTAGAGATTCTCTGATTAAGGTGGAAAGCAAAAGTGAGAGAAAATTACTAGGACCAGACCCCATCGCCTCTAGTTCAATAAGAGCAGGTTTTTTCAACCATTCCTCTGGAGCCACGCTTGACTTAGCCACATTGAATACATCGCCCATCTCTCGCCTGAGCAGACTTCCTATTCTAACCTGAAGAATACTCTTTAAGTTACCTTTGATTTCACCTTCATAATCAGTTTTTTCTACCTCGACTTCCAACTTATCGTATAACTCTTGCATAGTTGGATAAGGAAGTGTCACCCCATCATTAATTGTATCTGGGTACCAACCTTTGTCCCTATAAATAGCTTCGATAGAATAATCAATCATGAAAGGAGCCGGAGGTGCTAAAGAAAACGCACCTTCAAATACTGCCATTAAGTTTCTGATATGCTCCGAAAGAGACATACCTTTAGGGAACTCAAATGGGTTAATATGAAGGGGAAAAAACGTTCCTGATGATGGAGAAAAGATTAGCATCTCTTCAAGGCCAGCCGTTCGAGCCAATGCACGATATTCTTGTTTAGCCGGCTCAAAAATCAAAAATGGAATCTTAAATTTTTTCCATAATGTTGATGTAAGATGGAGCATACTAGTAGTCTTTCCGGAACCTGGAACACCAGCTAAAAAGGCATGTTTTTTAAACAAATCAATAGGGAAAACCACATCGTATCCATTATCGTCAACTGCTATCTTCATACCATCTTCATCAAACGATGGCGCTGTCTCTTTGGGAATTTCGATAACTTCACCGTCAAAAAGAGCCGGAAACACAAAAAACGGAAGAATCTCGTCAATTGTGAAAAGGTTAGGCATAAATCGCAGATAATTGATTACTCCATCTTGTGCAATATCAATTGGTCTTTCTAACCCATAGTAGACAGAGAAACGGGTTTCAGCTTCTTTTGAAGTCATTGTTTTTATCGTATAACTTCCTTCTTCAAGAGCTTCCGCCCCAGCGGCATCAACTATTAATTCTGCAACATCTCTTTGATTTGCCATAGCAATAATATTGGCTCTAAAATGGGGAGAAGACTCATATGACTCAATCAGCTTGTTATAATATTTAAGGGTTTCCTCCGCATTTTCATCACGATTTACAGTTATTCCGGCTGAACTCTTAAGTGCTTTCATGCTTGTACGATTTCTCAATTCCTGTACAGGGAGTACTTCCCTTAAACGCATTGCGTAATCCGATGCATAAAGATCAACTCGAAAAGTCACTGGAGATTTAAGCCCTTGCATAAGTTTCAGCATGCTGAAGAGGCGCGCATCTTCATTCATTTCCCAAGCGGCTACGCGGTAATACCTTAAGTCATTATCATCAGGCAGAATAACAGATGGCTGTACGAAGAATTCTCTTTTGCCAAGCGTAGAAAGGAAATCATACCGTCTGTTATCAATTTTCAATCCATTTTCTTCTACAGACAATTCTGAACTTAGTTCTAAAAGAGTTTCGTCATTCACCCGAATAGAATACCGTATTTTTTTCGCTTCATTAGAATTCAGAAACACTTTCCATTTTTCTATTTCTTTATCTTTGCCTTCTATGTTTACAATGCTTTTTCCCTCTAAGCATTGCCCTTTAATAGTAGTGCTTGCAGTAATTTCGTATCTGCCAGAATCAATACCCAAGTGATTTTTAACCCGAATATAAAATCTATTGTCTTCTTCCTCGAACTTAACTAATTTAACAGATTCGCAGCTAACAATATTGTAATAAGGGCTTATCGATGAATTTTGAATCAATTCTTTTGTATGAAAAAGTGCATCTTCTAATCCAGTTGCAACCAAAGCTACAGACATTTTTTTACCATTTGGCAATTCGGGATTATACATGTACAAAAGATGAAAAAACACCCTTGATAACAGACCTTTTCGATTAAGTTGTCTTAAAAAGCTACTATGTTTTTTTAGGACGCCTTCTACTCCAGCCTCGTCCAAAGACATATATTTTGATAAAGATAAGTCCGGAACTTGGTCAAGTTCAAAATACCAATAAGCCATTATACTCACCCCTTATCCAAATAAACTTTCAATTCTATTCAGTATCTCCTGAGAATGGGATTCTAATTGTGACTCAGTGTCCTCTGTCTCTTTCTCCATGTCGGAGTATTCGTCTACACTTTTACGCAATGACCCCTCAACATTTGCAGCTGCATTTCGTGCAAGATCTGTTGTGCTTTGCATTTCTCGGACCTTGTCAGCAGCGCTTTCTACATTTCTTTTTTCTGCTGACACTTCTCCTTTATTGTTTTCGAGATCTTGATTTGCTTCATTTACAACTGATTCTACTTCCTCCTGATGTGCCTGTTTTCCAGCCTCAAGGTACGAATCGTTTAAACTTTCAGCCATTTCAACATCTTCATCATCCTCTAGACTTATGCTATCAATAAGACTTTTTACAGTCTGGAGTTCCTGATAACGCTGTTCACCTTTCTGAAGGCCACCGTCACCTTTTTCCCTGCCTTTTTCAATAGCATTTACTTTATTTTCCTTAAAGCTACCCATCTACCAAAACCTCCTTGTGCTTTGATGTTTTCAGTTTTAATATCACCGATGATCTGGAACAGCTACACAAATCACCGGTGATATATTTCACTGCCGAATCATTTATATTCTTTGATTCTTTCACAAACCTTCTTCAACCAAGACTTATCTGGAGTTTTATAAGGTCTGAATTTTTGGTTTCCGTTATAACTGTAAACCGCACCATTCTCTCGTATTTTTGATCCATCCGGTTCTTCAATAAAGTTTATTGAATCCTCATCCGACATAGTAAATGCAACTCTCATGTCAAAACTCGATAACATACTAGCATAATGTGCCATAAACACTTTGAAGTTATCTTCCCATACTAATCCGTTAATTCCAACAGAAGCTCCTCTCTGAAGAAGGTTCATAAACATTTCATGGGGTTTAACTGTAAGTTGCTGAGCTACATTTCCACCGAATTCATCGAATTCGTCCATCGAGACCTTATTTTGATACACATTGTTGCTTCTCAAATCTCTGGCTCTCTGAAGGCCATAGACAAGCATATATGCATCGCTTATTTCTTCAAGCCCTTTTTCTCTGCGGCTCAACGAATCATACAGCTTCTTAAATTCATCATTCGCATCATCAAAAGGAATGTATCGAATATAATCTTTCAATTGATCCGCAACTTCTTTTAATACATCTCTTTCCTCGTATTCCTCAATCGGAGCATAGTCAAATAAGTAGATAACTTGATTTTGAGGCTTCTTATATCCATTTTTAGAGAGCACATGCAAAGCCATGCTTAACACAGCGAAGCAGAACATTGTACGAGCTTTTTGCTCATCATTTCCAATTACCAGAAGATTTGATCCAGTTTTGTTCCTGAATCTCATTCTCATATTGTTAACAAGCTTAAGCGCCTCTCCGACCATAAGTTTATTTTCTTCAAAATCAACTTCTTCACCATTGCAAAATCTTTGGAATGGATTGTAGATGTTATCTTCAACATTTGATAACATAATCCTTGTTTCTGGATAACCAAATCGAGGCATATTTTCTGAAATATAAGACAGATACTTATCTTGTTCATCTTGCTCAATATATGCAACTCTAAAGATTGTATTTGCAATAATATTTCCACAATCAGAATTGTAAACAGCTTGTCCCGGGTTTTCTGCCGATAACAGATCAACACCATCATTATCATTTCCCAGTACAAACTTTGCGTCTGATTTAGGGCATTTCAATGCGATTCGAACACCAACCTGCCCCCATACGCCATTACTAATTCCACCAATATTCGCCATTGTTTGAGAGGCCAAAATCACATGGATACCAAATGCACGGCCTTGTCGTATTATTTGCTCCAAATACACAGACGAATGTTTGCTCATGCTATCATTTGTATCTTTAGAGAACAGAACATGGAATTCATCAATGATAAGGAGTATTCTCGGAAGTTTCTTCCCAGATTTTGCTCTATAGTCATTAACATTATCAACATTAATTCCTTTAAATAAATCTGCTCGCTTGCTTTGTTCACGATCCAAGTACTCAAGAACACTACAACCAAATTCGCGTTCACTCTCAATTGCTATGACCTTAAAGTTTTCAAGTGAATAATTCGCATATATTTTGAATTCAACACCTCGCTTAAAGTCCACTAAGAAAATCTGCAACTGATCTGCTGGATATTTGATGAGTGCACTCATGATTATTGTATGAAGCAAGCTTGATTTACCGGAACCAGTCTGGCCTGCAACCAACGCATGATGACTTCCACCGATGCCAAAACGAAGATTTTGGATAATATTCGCACCATGCACACCGATAGGAATAGACAACTCCTCAGAACAATCACCCTTAAACCACTCATCCTTATCCGGTACAATTTTCGCAAAGTCAACAACGATTTTGTCAGCAGATTTAATTCCTGATTTTAGAGCACTCAGAATGCCTTCCATTTTATCCATTTCAGGCATTTCAAAGCCCTTCCAAATCATCTTTCTTCCTTTAACGGAATTATCAGCATAATTTACTATAGAACCATCCGGTGAATAATCAAAAAATTGGAATCCTCGCTCAACATTTTCGATTAACGGACGAGAGCGTTCTGGAATTTTGATAAACTGATCTTCATTCCTGTAGATAATAGTAAACACACCACACTTTGGACCCGATGCAATGATTTGCTCTAATAACCCTAATGATTGCTCTGTCATGCCTGCGGGATAATCCATCAAACAAATAATCTGGTATGCTTCTGCGTTTTGATCTGCTATTTTATTGTACTCAAAGATATTGTCATACTTTCCCTGGAGACATCTCTGTGTAACATTTGAAATATGATCTGTCATAATTCTTAATTTTTCTTCAACATCCTTTGGATCAGACCATATCTTTCCATTAATTACCTCGCTCACCTGGTCATCTGTATCTACCAAGTTATTAAACAAAGCAAAGCTGTCTCCAAGCTTCACCGGGTCAACAAATGTGAACTTAGCTTTTCCAGGAGGTAACATCATAAAAATTCTCATGCCAAGATTACGAGCATCTTCGACCACTTTAGTCCTATTGCTTTCCTTGTATCTAAATAAGTAGTTAAACTTCGAATCAAATTGTGCACAATTTGGAATGTACAATCTTCCCTCCCTGTACATGAAATAGAAGTATTGGTCTAAAATTTCCTTTGTGTATTCACATAAATTCCAATCCGAAACATCATACTCCAATGTGCTCAGATACAAGTTTTGTGGCATATCTTTTGCACATTCAAAGTTAACAAAAGACGGTTCTAATGCGTACAAACGGATATACTCATCCCTTAATTCATCAGGATTAAATTCCGAGCAAAAGCGCTCAACAATTTTATCCAACTGACTCTTTTTCCCTGAAATCGCTTCCTCTTCGGCTGCCTCTGTTTTTGCACGTGAAGCTTCTTTCTGTTGGGCAAAACTAGCAGACATCTCATTCAGTTTACGAACAGATGCTTCCCACTCATCTTCCATGCTTATATGAGAAGCCTCGCCAGCATTTTGAAATTCACTTCTTACACTATCCTTGTTACCACTAATGTATGATAACAGACTAGATTTCTCCTGATTCAAAACCTGTTCTGCATATCTGCACAATGAATAAAGCTGTGAACATGCAACCGAAATCTGTTTTTTCTTACCGTCTCGAATAGCTATATTAACCGCATTAGCTAAACCAATAAAATCTGCCTTCCCAGAAATTAAATCATCAACAGTTATATTAGTCTGCTGAGCTTGAGTTACCTTGGAAGCATCATACTCAGCCTTATTCGTAATACTGTTCTCTGCACTCGCAATTAAAGATAATACTTCCTTACATTTCTGAAGGCGAGTAAAATACTCCTTTTTACTACTGATATCGTTGGATAGTATCGTATCAATGTTGCTTTGATAATTTGTCAGAACAGACTTACTCTTTGAAACACATGAACTCTGAACTTGAGCCAGTCTATTCTGTACCTCATGCCATTCCGATTGTTCCTTTGAATCGCGTGAGGAAATCATACTATCAGCCGCAGAAAGGGTAGATCTGACATCTTTATCCAACGATCCTAATTTAGTTAAAAATCTGACAAATAATTCTGCTGTATATTCCATTATAATCTGCACTCCTTTCTGATTAATTGTTTGAAGCTATTTCATTATCATTTTCAGCAATCATCGCACACCTTACTTCGCTAATGATTTCCTCAAATTTCCTTGCTCCAATCAACAGTCGAACACTGTTAAAATCGTAATTCGCCAACGAACGCATAGCTAACTGATGTCTTTTTTCTATACGTTCAATCTCTGAAACGGTGGATTTAACTCTGTTTTCATAAGATTTCAATTCCGACAGTTTCGTAGATATCTTCGAACTAATAGAATCGCGCTCTTGAACCTTACTATTAAATGTTCCAATCCAAGGTAATTGCTTTCTCATTTGTTCAATCTCTTTTTTACTACTATCTGACTGATTCAGAACATCGCCAAGTCTGACCAAATACTTATGCAGTTCTTCTGCAGTCAATTCACTAAGCTTATATATCTGATTTTTTATACTAGATGCAGAGTTCTTCGCACTATCTAGCGCTATTCTATGTTCATTAAGGAGAAGCTTACAGTCTTGTTCGATAACATACATCTCTTGCTCAAGCTTTTCCAACTGCGTCCATAAATCAAAAAGTTCTTTCTGTCTAGTTTGAATTTCTAAAGCAAATTCGCTTTGACATCTTACAATAGGTGTAGCGGCTTTTTCTTCATATTCATGTCTATTAACCGCCGTCTCAAAAGCTACACGAATAGCCTCAATCAACTTTTTAACATTATCATATGCTGCTTTTTCAGCTGCCGATCCATATCTGTATGCATTATAAAAGTCAGCTGCATCCTCACACGGAACACCTTTTTGGATGAGTTCAGCATCAGTTTTACATTCATTTTTAGCTAGAAATCTCATCCAAAACACAGAAGAACACGTTGGCATCCATCTTAAAACAACACGTGACTTTTCGATTAATTGAGAAAACTTACCAGATATCAAAAGATCTGTCATATCCGAAAATTCATCAGCCACATTCTCATGAACATTTATAACTTCATTCGCATTCTCAAAACCTATAGTATTTGCACAATATGGGCACTTCTCTGCCTTGTGAATTGTCTTCCCACACTTCGTACATGTAACAACCATCATTTAGAAGCACCACCTTTCTTTATATCATTTGCCATAGCATCAACCTTGCCTTTTAGTTCGGCAGTATTAGCTAACTCAGCTAAAATCGTTTCCATCTGTGAATCTGCTTTGTATGTAGCACTTACTAACGGAGAAACATTCTTGTTATTTGTCTCGCAAGTATTATTTACATTCAAGGCCTTTTGCTTTGCTTCACTAGCCCACTGAATTCTTTGCTTTTTTGCTGCTTCTGAATTCTCAGCTGCTCTCTTGGATGCCTCTGCGTCACTCTCTACCTTTGCTTTATATATTCCGTATAC
Source organism: uncultured Agathobacter sp. (assembly GCA_934365945.1). Classification (GTDB taxonomy): domain Bacteria; phylum Bacillota; class Clostridia; order Lachnospirales; family Lachnospiraceae; genus Roseburia. The sequence continues at coordinate 383,877 of CAKRNE010000002.1, forward strand.
AAAGCCGATTACCGCGCCACCAATTACGCAAAATATCAACACAGACATAAATGAACTGCCTTCCCACATACCAGGAATTGCAGCTCCTCCGTCACAGTCGCAAGTAATGATTTGACATGCACAGTTCAAAAGTTCAACACCAAACCCGAGTATATACAGTACAACTGCACCTACTGCTCCGAGTATTGCACCAATAACAGTGTCCTTAATTACCGTTCCCATTAACATTCCTCCTTAATTCGTTTTGTATTTATCATTCTTATAATCACAAAAATCCATATGCCAACAGAGATCACCTGACTAAACGATATACCGCAGATAACCCCTCGAGCCGCATCTCCTCGAATAAACTCTAGGAAAAACCTCATTGTTGAATAAATCAATAAGTACCTGTATAGGATATACTTTGTTTTCCATTCATCTTTTTTTACTAATATCAGCAAGTATATAAACAACACAAAATTGAATCCTGCTTCTATAAGTTGTACCGGTATTCTCATAGCAGTTACATTTACTCCATTTTCCAGAATGGTATACTTCACAGAAAGCGGCGTCTTTCTTTCTATACCGTAACAACACCCCGCTAGAAAACAACCAATTCTTGCTATCGTATGAAAGAGGGGAAATGTGACAGCTAAGACATCTAAAATATGGTAATCCTTTTGCGTGATTAGCCTTGATCTAATGCATACATTGTATGTAATCAACATTCCTATCAGGCCACCATAAAATACTATTCCTGTATTTTTAACAGTATCAAGAGTAACAGACTCGCCATTTCCAATTGCCCTATAAATACCGGTTGCACAGCCAAAGAGTCGTGCACATATTACTAGACCCAAAATAGAAATTGCTAATGCTTTTATTTGTTGCTGTAAATTATATTTCTTCGAAGATAACAGGATGATAAATGCGCATATTGCTACAACAGCACCAGAGAAAGCACAGAAGAAATATGCCGGTATCTCAAATATGCGATAACCTATGCTATTGAATTCCATTTTCTCACTCCTCTCATCAATTGTTTAACTTATTAAGAACTTCGTTTATCAATATTTATTTCATTTTTCAACATGTCTGGGAATGCACCGCAGGCTTCAAGAATTGGTGCCGTTTTTTCATTGTTACTAAATACGAATAGTATTGATAAGAATGTATTCCAAGGCATTTTCTTTTTTCCCGTTTCAAAAGTAGAGTATGTTTGACGCGATATTCCAATTATGTTACTTAGTTCCTCTTGTGATAACCCTATTTTCGCTCTTAATACAGGCAACTCATCTATCAGTAAATCTATTAGCTTATCCTTATCTAATTCCTGCCCAATCAAATCTTTGCTATAGTTTTCCAATACAATCATTCCTTCCTTTCTAATTGTTATCGCAGAGTATCAAAAGTATCAAACTCTACGAAGTTTCCACGAATCCTATCGTATAACAAACTTCCTTGAATGAAAAACTAAAACTTGACTGAAATATCGTCTGATTACACAAAATCGATTTTCGCCCCAAATTTCGACTTATATTGTTGTGCCTTCTTTCTGAAAGGTGCTATAATTAGCATATTCCAGACAGCGGGTATATCGAAAATCGCATAGCAAACAGACAGCTGGCTAACTCTTATGCAAAAGTAAACGCGACCCGTCTAATAACACCTATTGACAAATCGATTACTACCTGCATTTAAGTCTTTTAGTTACTTTTCAATAAATAAGTCTGGCATCAAACGCACTTCATCTGGCGGGATGAGGTGCATTTTTAACAATCTCATTAATTCTTGAAAATCTTCATCATCTTCCTCAACCAACTCATATGGACTTTTATTTCCAAGTCCAGGTCGTTTCACGCTATTGATGTGATTCATGAGCTTAGTGATGTCATCCTGATTATAAGGATTTAAGCTTTTCTTTTTAGGAATCGCATAACGAATAAATTCATGGTTTTTCTCGATACATCCTTTTTGCCATGAAGCCATTGGATCACAGTAATAAAGACTTGTTCTGTAAATCAGAAAGCCATCCTCATCAGTTGTAAGCTCCAGCTCATCAACTTTCTTGAATTCGCTGCCATTGTCAGTCAATATAACTGGAAATAATCTTCTAAATACTTCTATTCCAAGCCCTGACTCAAGATAGTCAAACACTCTTTTTACAGATTCTGCTTTCCCATCTGGCATAAGAAAAAGTAGCATTACATTGTTCTTCGTAAATATCATTGTAAGAAGCCTTTTCCCTTGTTCTCTCACACCTTTTACAGTATCCATTTCTACCACTTCATCTTCTGTATACTTTACTTTCATCGCATACTCAAAATCAGTGTAAGTTCTGCCTTGGCGGAATTCTATATTTGCAAATCCAAGAGGTGGCTGATACCCTTTTCCTCGTTTCTTATACCCGGTTTTTCTACGCAGGTCTATGTTTTTGACTGTCAACTCACCATCATCTATGTAATTATAGAGAGTCCGCAAACATACTGGTATTTCATTTTCATGCTCAGCATATATGTGGGTAAGAGGCTGTCCCTTTTTAACAAGTTTGGTAATCAGTTCATCCATTTCAGATTTCTTTTCATCAGAAATGCGAACTCCCTGTCTGCTTTCGCTTCGTCTTCGGGTGACAGTTGCATCAGCATGCTTTGCACTGTAAATATATTTGTCTTTTGAACAAAGCTTTTTCTCTGAACAGTTATTACACACATATGGAGGCTTTTCGAATTTATGGCATGCCCTGGATACATATTTACCGCAGTATCTCTGGCAGTCCACACTTCGGCATCTACAACAGTTTTCTTCGCAGGACTCATCTCCACAAACGTGATGCTGTACATACTGTCTTACAAATCTGCAGTCCTTTCTTAGAAAATAGTTACCCGGAATGAATGTACGATTTTCTTTAATTTCATGTGCAATTGTTGACGGATGACGATGGAGTAGTTTTCCTATTTTTTTGAAGGAATCTTTACTGCTAATTCCGGTTTCTATCGCAATCCTGTCAGACAGATCCATCTGTCCTTCTTTTTTGTAATAAGTCATATCTGCCCCTTTCTAGCAGATAGCAATCGATATCTTAACTATATCATGTCTGCCAGAAGAAGCCATTGCAAAAGTAAATTAGACTTTTTTAGCCATTTTCAGTTGTCAAAGTACAGGTTTAATTTTTCAATCTAGGGTATAACAAACTTATATATATCATATAACTTGTCAATTTTTTTGTCAATATGTCGCATTGAATTGAATTCGCACAAATAATAAGCTGAATTTACGGATAATTTATATATCTTCTACCACATCATCCGTTTGCTGTCACCTTTATAGTCGGGAGTTTGACACATTAAATAAAATCAGATGTATGCGTGTCCTATTCAATTAATTATTCCGCTTTTGCGAAATCTAATATTATTTTAATTTAACATGGGATTTTTGAGGAGTGTGTCAAAGGGCAATCTCTTTTATCCTATTTTGGGACAAAGTTTCTATCGTGTAAAATTCTTTGTCCTTCAGAGAGTTCCCCGTCCATTCATGTTCCAAACATAAAATAGATTGCTTCAGAGTAATACCCTTTAACTCTGCATTAGATTTTCTGTTCCTCATAAAAT
>CAKRNE010000003.1 GCA_934365945.1 uncultured Agathobacter sp.
TGGTCTGTTAAAATTACCCATTTTTAGGTCACAAATGTTTTTCAAAAAACACTTGACTATTTATAGTTTGTCACCTCACTTCTTATTTTAACCACATTATATCATTGCTAGATATAGTTGTCATGTAGATATTAATATATTCTCATTAAAAGCAAGGTACTACACTCATCCTTTTTTATCTTAAAAAAGACCTTGTAAGTCTGATATTTTCATCAGACCAACAAGGTCATTCTTTATTTTAACTTGCAAATCATGTTTTCACATGAATTTTTATTATTTCACTGGCTGAAAGTTTTGCCCTAAAACTGGATAAAAACCTTTGCCCTGTGATAACCTTTGTCTATTTTGCCTGCTCTGCGATAGCAGCCTGTGCTGCTGTATACCCTGCTATGCGAACATACAATCGTCTGCATCAATTTTTTTAAATATCATCGTTTAAACATTATAAAAGAGCCTACCTATCTGTAGGCTCATTATAATACAATTAGTTCTTCAAGTCTATAGCGACTTTTACTTTCAATGGTTTCCAAGATTTCTTAACAATTCGTCTTCCTCTTGATTTATGGTACTCTTCTATTTCATCCAAGCCAATTTCAAAATCAGCAAAGATATTAAAATTAGAATCTACTATCAACGTTTCTTTATACTCATCTGACAAATGATTTATACGCTCAATTGGTTTTAAATTCACAATTTTATTAAAATTCAAAATCCATACAAACTCTGAATTTTCTCTTACAATAACCTTATTTATAAATCTATCTATAATGTCATAATCAATAATAGGTTTACTAAAATCAATAATAGTATTAAAAGCCTCCTCGATATCTTTCATCATCTTTCCCTTATCGAAATCAGACTCCTTATTATTGGTTAACTCCTCTATAATTTTATTGTACGTCTCAATCTTCACTTTACTGTTATTAATTGTCTGTGTAAGCATTGACTCTGTTATCAGACCTTTAGTCGTAAGCTCAACAGCTTTTAACTGACTTGCTTCTTCATCTGCAATTTTTCGCTTATATGCTGCAATCTTATCTGAATTATCTACTATTGCAGATTTATTACAATCAGCAATCATTTCAATAGCACGTTTCATAGCTTCCCTCTGCTCTACCCAAACTAATTGCAGAACTTTCTTTGCCATCAAATCTAAGCTACTTTCCTGAACGCAGGAAACATCACAAGCATCTTCAAAAGGAAGTCCCTGTTTAATTAAGTTCTCTCTTTTTCCATTATTAACTTGGTTCCAACATTGGTAACTATATATATATTCATCAGTTAATTTATTTTTTCTCCATCTATTTCTACGAAATCCTCGTCCACAAGAACATTGTAACTTTCTAATCCACATATTCATCTCTGATGGTTGACCATATTTCATTTTAGAACCATCAGTATTTATAATCGTCACTTTACGATTGTTACGACACTCTTGAGCCATATACCATAATGCTTCTGATATTATAGGTTCCCATTCCCCCTTTACCATTTGTAATTTATCTAAATCAGTTTCATAATCTTTCTTATGCGACAGATAATCCACTACTTTAGACTTCCCATATGCATTATAGGCCATATATGTAGGATTATTTAAAATCCTATTAATATTTGACTCTTGCCATTTGCTTTTCCCAGTTGCAGTCAAATGTCCTTCTTTAGTAAGCACTTTTGCAATTTTTTTTGCTCCTAACCCTTCTACACACAGGTTATAAATTCTTCGTACTGTCCTAGCCTGTTCTTCATTAATAACATATGTAAAAGTTGTTTTATAAGGTTGATTAGTCGCAGGATCTATATCTGCCTTCTTATGGTGAATTTTATCATACCCTAAAATATTACCATTTCCATATGGCTGACCATTTTTTCTACTAATTTCTTGTCCCCACTTAGCTCTGTCAGAAGTTTTCTTTGACTCACCTTGAGCCATTGAAGCCATCATAGATAATCTCATAATACCTTCTGGTGAGTCATCAAAACTCCATATGTCTTCTGCAATAAAGTAAACCCCAATTCCATAATCACGCAATTCTCTTGTATACTGAAAAGTTTCTTCAACATTTCTAGCAAATCTTGGCACTTCTCTTGTAATTATGATATCAAAATCACATTCTGGAGATTTTGCATCATCAATCATTTTCAAAAAAGCATCCCTTTTCTTTGCTAAAGTACCTGTGATACCTTTATCAATATACATATCCTTATCTAAATCAATTATCCAATTGTCTTTTATGCGTAATTTATACCAATCTAGCTGATTTTCTAAAGCATTTAATTGTGACTCGTGCTTTGTGCTTACCCTAGCATAAATTTTTACCCTTAAGGGTTTCGTATATAGTGCTTCACTAACATTTTTATTATGCTCTCTAAAAAAAATTTCTCTTTCTTTTCTATTCATGAATCTCGTTGTCATAAAAAGTTCCTCCATATTTTCTCATAACTTCTTCATAAGTTTTCTTGTCTATCAAATTCTTCTCAAAAGCAATCTGAACTAAAACAAGTGCAGCGAAATCAACTGAAATTTCGTTCATAAGACGGTATCCTCCCAAAAAAATTGATACCGCCAATACGTCAACTGAATTTCAGCCTCCATATGTAAGCAAACTCTGTTAATCGCTAACACTAACTGCAGCCATAGCGACAGTGTTATGTGTTATAGCTCTACTCCTGCAACTAATCAAGTCCATTTTTTATCGAGAGAAACCCGAACTCCCAGAGCCATCATTCTTTTTTAAGTGCCTAATTCGACAACTCACCGAAAATATCCCAAAAAAGACCAGTGCTTTGCTCACTGGTCTCTTGTATACAATACTAGAACTCTATTTTATTTTTCGGAAAACTACCCCTGTTAATCCAAGTCATATGAAATACTTGTCTCACCAGCACCTATCCCCTTTATTATTACAATGTCATTATCCAGTTCCACATAATAACAATCTTGGCAAAGACTTTCATGGTACTTTGATACAATCTCTATGAATAATCGTAGAAACTTTGCGTAATTCTCCACCCAAAAAATCAATAATAATTCTGCACCAGTATTATGCTTATCAAAGATTTTTTGTGCTTCTTGTACCTGTATATGCTCAACATCTTCTTTTTGCAATCTATCTATCAGCTCATCATAAAATTCATTTGTGTGAAGTTCCTTTATATGCCCATCTACAAAATTGCAACAAGAAATATGATATGTAATTTTCACAGCTCATCACCAAACCTTTCCAGTGCCTCCACCAGCTCGTCATCCTCCAAGTTAAATAAATCCTTGTCACCTGCACAATCAATCAAAAGCTGTCCCAAACGCAGATCTGGATGCTCTCTCCATACTTCTTCAAGTTTTCTAATTACTGGTGAAATACGACCACGTTTTCTTGTAGTTCCCCCTGAGCAATACACATATAACATACAACCATCAAATTCAAAGAAATAACAGTTCTGTTTTAAATCTGACTCATACTTATTAACTGCATCATCAAAAATATCGAGGAAAGCCTGTAGTTTTTCATGTGTATTTTTATCATCTGTATAAAAACTTAAAATCTCCTCATCAACAAAATCATCACCCATTTTTACTTTGACTGTTTCCAGCTTAATATAGGTAACTCCCTCTTTTTCTAAACCTTTTAAAAGCTCTGCTTTGAAATCTTTGTTGAAACAGGCACATATACTGCCCCGATTAATATAGAAACAAGGAATATGATAACTCAACCACATAAAATCATCCTCCTTCGTAATATATCTGGAATCAAATCCTCAAATAGAGGTAAGACTTCTTCCTCACCTAATACCTCGATAAACTCTTTATTTATCCAACCACCGTAGATGCAATAATCAACTATATCTCTTTCACTGCGAATGGTTTCATCCACATCAATAATTAAATAAAATGTTTGCTTTACATCATCCGCAATAGATGGTAAGTCATCAAAAAGAAGTCTAGTATCTGGATTTTTAGTTGAATTAACTTTTGACAATCTAACTGACTCATCCTTCATAAAATCAATCAGCATAATAGCCAGTCTTCTACTATTGAGATTTTTCTTTAAAAATGTTTTTGCAAATATCTTTTTATCACAAATTACACCAGCCTCAAACCACTCTCTGTAAGTCAAGATAATTTCACAACCCTCTGGATATTTCATGTCTATTAATCGAGCTATATCTGGCAAGTCTCTTTTCCAGTCATACTCAAACTTACGACAGAAAGTAAATAAGTTGTCACCATAATCAAAATTAACTGCTTCAAAATCTTTTACTGCAGATAAAATACCATCAACATTATCCTCATCCACACATACTGCAAGCAAGATATCAATATCTAATTTCTTTAAAGCATTGATAACTAAGCGGTCAAGATGCTTTGTATGCGTATAGATACCCTTTTGTGAATTGCTAATTAAAATAAGACCTTCCTGCTCACACCTATTGATATATGTGATAGGAAAAACTCTATCAATATCAGCTCCATCACGAATCGCATATCTATCACCTTCTATAAAACTGCAATTTCTCTTCTTTAGAAAAGCTATAGATGCCTCATCTCGAAAAGGAAATTCTTCATTCCCTACAAGCATTTCAAATCTAGCATACACATCTTCACATACATGGTATGTATCATCACTAAATACACCATATTGTCCCGGGTGGTAAAGAATAACTTTAATCAAGCAAATCAACTCCTTCCATAAAATCACTAAGTAAACTCTTTCCATTGAATGCATCAGGACTAATCAATCCTTCTGGATGATTTTCTTCAGTTACACGGGTAACAGTTACTCCATGTTTATAAACTACATTGTCTATGGTTACAGGTCTGCTTCCTATATTGTTTACAACCAGTCTCTTGATTGAATCGCTCATATGGTAAGTGCTTACTGAACCGCTAATAAATTCATAATGACGAAAATCAACTATCCCTGAAAGCTGGTATAGATAAGAATCCTTAAACATTCCCATATGACTCTGACTACTTAAGCGATGAACTTTATCTTCATATTTAAAATGAACATTTAAAATACCACCAGCTCCTATTTCGATGAATAAATCTCCATTAAAGATTTCCTTCTCTAACCAAGCAACAAAATAACTTTCTTTTTCATGGGCTAATTTTATTGCTTCGTCTACAAAATGTGGAACAACCTTTAAACGCTCCAAATTGTCTTTGGAAAATTCAGCAAACCTATCAGTCCATCTAATATCCTCGAATGGACAAAGGTATTCACTACCAGACATTGTATGGAAAATAAAAGCTTTGTTAGGCTCATCAACCTCAACAGTATCAATCATAGATGTAAGAATAGATGAGCAAGCTAAGAACCTATCATCATCCTTTACAGGAAAACCTCCCAACACAAAATTTTCTAAAATTTCTTCAACATGCCATTTTGCTAACTTAGTCATACATCATCACCCCCTATATTTGGAAAGTAAACTACAGTATCCAGTCCAAGATTATCGTATGTAGCTCCCTCCAGCTTGAAATCAATATCATCAACATCATAATTATCCATATATCTTGTAAGGTTTATAATGAAATCCATGAAAGAACAACCTTGCTTTACAACTACACCCAAGCACTTACGACCAAACATTCCTCGACCTGAGTATCCCTCATATAGCTCATACTGATCGTTTTCATCTACATAATTTCTGATAGCTTCTTCTACTGTCATTGCTGTACCTCCTAAACTAAATTCACAACTGTACCAGCAAGGGCATCCTCAACCTGTTTCTGCTGGATACCAATATATCTCTGTGTCGTAACAACACTGGAATGCTGGAGTAATACTCTCACCAGCTCTATGTTGTAATCATTTTCCACATAGACCTTAGTGGCAAATAATTTTCTTGCACTATGCGTTCCATATTGTCTTAAAGGCAGTCCCATCTTGGTAAATACCTTATTCATATGACGCTCCACCTGTCTCTCAGAAATATCAAAGAGCTTGGCATCAGCTCCAATGTTATTGGAAATAGCATAATCCTGAATAAAACTGTACACCTCAATAGGAACTGTAAATGTACGCATTTTTCCAGTCTTCTGTTCTTTGATGTCTAAGCGGTAGCGAGAACCATCTTTGATAAAGGAACACATTTTAAGTTTTAATGTATCTCCAAGTCGTAATCCTAAGGTAGCTTGGAGAACCTCAACTGCTGCAATCCTCTCATTAGGTTTGATAAGCTTCTCATCAAGAATAAATCCTGAACGCAATAAGCTGATACTCTCACGATACTGCTCATCTGTAAGAGCAACGCATCTCTTATTCATAAACAAGCAACTCCTTTCTTTAAGTGATTTGCAGAAGTCGTATAAACACGCATAGGAGTGCGTATTAACTACCCATGATACTGACAACATCACACAAACACCGCATTTATCACAAAGGTCGATTAATACATATTTTAAGACCTTGAAACCGACCGCACAGATTGAGCTGTGTGCCCTTGTTCAAAGACCAGCCAGACTATCCGCCATCAGACCATATAATGCGAATATCGAGCCAAATACAAAGTTACACCATTTATTTTGTGAATATACGACTTCCTGTGGTGTCCTACTATAACTCTGTTCATAGGTGCTTGGAATAATCACTATTTCACAAAAAGTGCCGACAGTATTTGGTGGTAGTGCTTCATAGCAAGGGAATCATATAGAAAAAAGACAAGTCCAAAGAAATATGCAGATACAAAGAAGTGCGTTACTTCCTATTATAAAGAGAAAAAGGACTGGCTACAGAGAGCCAGTCCAACAACAATACATTATTATTCACTTTTGCAGTAATCAATCACCTTTTGTGGTGGAACAGCAAGATGAGATACTTTGTCCTGCATCTTTTTATAATAGATGCTCCACTCAGAACTATCAGAACTGAAAAGTTCATTCATAATAAAAGCAAGAGCTTCAGGCTTTACCTCCGATAACTTGCTCTCAATAGCAGGCTCACTAAAATGAGCTACCAACATAAGAGCCTGAAACTTCTCCTCTTCTGTGATTGGCTGTTCTTGAACAGAATCCACAGTAATATTGTGAATTTTTTCAAGCATATAATTTGACAATTCCTTGCCAATAACCAACCTATTATTAAGCTGGTCAATATAAGCTCTTGTCTTTGCTATCTCCTCAACTGGTGCATATACACAAGCATCAATCAACCTCTGACCATCAAAGAGCAAACCTGAGAGCTTTGTGGATACTCGTGATACTCTGCTGCGGTAAGTATTCACATTCACCCCAATAAAATCAGCTACTGCATTGTTGTTATAACCTTTACCAGCATACAGATATATCAGTCTGTCCATAGGGTTCGACACCCAGACGAAACTGTCAAAATATTTTTTGACAGACTGAAGTATCTTCATGTACTCAGGATCTGAAAAAATATCAGGCTCCTTTGCAATCTTCTCTTTTGCCAAGAAAAATACCTCAAAAATGTTTCCTGCATTCATAATCTTGTACCTCCATCCTACTGCATCACTCACAGAAATTTGTCAAATTCTGTGGTGGCAGATTTTTCATATTAAAATGCCATAAAATAAAGCCTTTTCAAGCCATAATTTCACAGACATCTGCTTTTACATCAAAGATACAATCAGATTGAGCATCGGGAAGTCAGCCTTAGTTTCCCGATGCATCTATAACTACCCATAAGCTGTTGGGAAATGTAAATATTAGCTTTAACTACATAACTGGGAATGCATGATATATTTGACTGGAAAATCACAAGAAATATTTAGATACAAAGATACCAACGCCAAGACATACTTGCTCGGCAGAATATAATATTACATTTTTGAGATGATACTATCTCCTGCAACTGCATTATTAGAGCAAACAGTATCTGATATTACTGAAATATCTCACATAAAATCTTTGCTTACACAAGTAACGAGCAATCGCATCAGTACAGTAGACTTTATTAATTTGAAACGACACCAGTCCGACAGAACACAACATAGACCAGCTCATTATAAAATCAGAATGTATTATTTCACGATAGAATCACTTGGTACATAATCAGTGCATATAAAATCATGTCAGTCCTGATTAACACATTTTTAGAATGGCTGTGAACAGCATAGCTCAGATGATTTTATGCAATAATATATCTGCTCACGATAAGGATGGCTCTGTTCAAAGAAGTATTGCTCATAGCACTCTCATAAACAGAATTATTCATTAAAACCCATAAAAGAGCGGAGCTACCGACAATAGGTAACTCCACTCTTTTATGTATCTTGATTTTATAACTCTGTATATGATATCTGATATTCAAACAATCTCATTCGCTTGTCCTTATGTACTCTGGAAATAAGCTCCTTTGTTGGATTATTCAAGCAGATAATCCCATATACTTTTTTGCCTTTAAATTTTCCACTTTTCTCAAACCAGTCAAGATACTGAGCCGTTTGTTCATAAGCATCATCGTAGCCACTATCTTTCTTCAATTCAATAACATATAAATTTCCTGCAGTATCTTCACACAATAAATCAAGTCTTCCAACTGGAATAATATATTGCCGACCATACTCACCTTTACGTTTATACACTTTAAGGTTCATACCAAATACAGGCATACCACTTTCTATTCTTGCAGTAAGCTCATCTTCTAACAGCTTTTCATTAGAGAACTGCTGTCGTTTTACCCCAATGTCTATTGTAACTTTCTCGGTACTGTCGGTGTCATCAATATCTGGTTCAACTGCCACATCACACTTCTTCAATCTTGCATTGTGATTATCCAGCTTTTTCACTCTGTCACGAATGGCTTTAGCAACTTTAAATTTTCCAGAATTTATAAATTTCTTTGCATCTCCATTTCTACCAAGAGCGATTAAAACACGCACATAATTATTGGCTGCACATGGCAAATCTTTTTCAGCATCCAAACATTGCTTAAAAATATCCCTAGCTTCTAAATATTTCTTCTGCTTATATAACGAATAGCCTAAATTATTTAAAGTAAACTGCATCTCAGGAGCAAGCTCATAGCTCAAACGATAGTACTTTTCTTCATCAGCATAGTTTTTTATCTTGCCACTTGACCATGCCAACATCCAGTAAATATCTGACATAAAGAAATAATACTCCTGCTCAACTTTTTCAAAACAGGCAATAGCATTATTCCACATGGACATATTGTAATATGTATATCCCAGCATTTCATTAGGAGATTTGTAGTTTGGATATTTCTGAATAAATGAAAGCAACGCATCAACTACAGCATCATTATCATTGCTCCTATAATACAAAGAGATCAAGTCACAGAACTCTGGTATTCCATCTTCGCACTTTACACTTTTTACTTCATCCGTAATAAAATCCCAGATTTCATTAGGTGCATTTTTAAAAGGAACTAAGAAAAAATCCAGTACCCCATCCTCATTCAGAACACCTTGTTTAAGCCTGTCACTACACACTTTATGTATATTGTCTTTGCACTTTTTGTACTGCTTTTTCAAATAATAATAGAATGCCCAAAAGAAATAACTATCTTTGTCCAACTTCTCTATATTTTCATACACAAGCTTAAGCAAAGAACCATCATACGCTACCAGAGATGCATCATCATATTTAACAAATCCCTCCGTTAATGCAAATACTAGGTTGTCACAAAAGATACGTCTCAATCGCTGTATATGTGGATGGTTATTCAATGTATCGAGCTTTGCAGAAATATCATCAAATGGCATCGTATCTGGAAATTCTTTTGCATAAAAATCACATATTACCTTTTCTTCTTCATCCGTCATGCACTGCACCTCAAATTTATGACCTTCCACCTTGACAGGCAGGACATTTTCTTTGCCAAATATCTGTTCCATTTGCATAATACTTATGCCCACAATTCAGACACTCCATCTCATAAAAATACTGATTATTGTCTGTTCCCTCATGAGATGTTATTCCATTATTTTTCTGATTGTTTTTATTTACATATCCTATATCAGTTGACTTAGCTTCAGCCATATTCTCTTTCCCCTCTTTTGTACGTGAAACTCTTATTTTCAGTCCCTTGTCTGATAATGATTTACTCATCTCATCAAATTTTCTATCATCCAAACTCTCAGATGTTGTGACAAAAGATATCGTTCCCTTTTCGCTATCAACTTGTATATCCGTTGCTCCCATTTCTTCAGCCATAGCCTTTAGTTCTGAAAGAGCTTGTTGTTTATTTCTCCACTTATGTAATATCCTTATCAATAAACAGACAGCTCCTACAATAAGAGCAATTCCTACACCAATAAAAACACCTTGCCAGTTTTTGATAACAAAAAATGCTCCTATGCCAAGCATCAACACATATGCAATGCACTCACTACGATAATGACTCTTATTAACCTGCCATTGTTTATAACGCTCATATGAGCGTTTCATTTCTTCATCAGTCATACAATCACCTTATTTTTCCAAGTTTCCACAAATGTTTTCGCTGCTGCTTTCTGCTCTCTATCTGTTATATTGTAAAAACTCCTTATATTCAAAATCAGTCTTCATTGATACTAAAATTCAAGACTAATTATATCATAAACACCTAATTATTTCATCCACAATATAAGAGCAAACAACCACAGCAAGAACTTTCAAAATAAGTGCAGTTACAACACCAAAAACTCAGGTGTGCAATCCTCATGAATATAAGTAAGCACTACCTTTTTTTCTAATGACTTCGTACTTGCCAGCTCTAATTTCATATTTACTTGAATATTATCCAGCTTTAATACCTTACCAGAGCTAAAGAAATCCACTTTTCTAAGGTACTCATTACTCTTCAGTATATTCAATACATCGTGATACATATAAAGCGATATGCCATCCACCTCAACATAGTCCATTGCATAATCAAATGCACTTTCTGCTTCTTCATTCTTTCTCCCATAACTCAAAGAACTATTTACAAAGTCATACATATCCCAGCCTGAAAACTTATAAAACGCTTCTGCGGTACTTAACTTTGCCAGTTCCTTATATGGTACTTTCTCATATTTGTGTGATGTATTGATTAAAGCCTTTCCCAACACATCAATCGATGCAGTGCTAAATTCTATACCACCGAAGCCTTTTGCAATCTCTAATGTATTTTCAAAGAGCATTTCAATAAAACAATTCATATATTCCCTGTTTGCCTTTAGTAGTTCATCTATATCATCAAAACTCAAATCTTCTATACCATCTTCCAAAAATCTATTAACTAATTGTATACAATGGCGAATGCGTAACTGCTTCTTACTCAATTGAAATAAGTCTTCATATGTAAGTAATTCCATCTGGCAAAAGCCATTGGAATACATCTTGATAGAGCAACCATCATATGTATACTTACTTATAATTACCTTTCTGTTTTCATCACTACTTATCATTGTAATCTCTTCTCTCATAATAAATTTCTCCTATCTATGTATTATTTTTTCTGTCTGCCGGTACATATAAAATGTTACCGACAGACCTATTAATATTTGTTTTACGCAACAACTTCTGTTCCATCTGAAACATCCTTTGCAGGATCTGCATCTGCTTCTGACGAATCAGATGCACTATCTTCATTTGTTGCTACAGATGTGCCAGATGAAGCATCAGCAGTTGCTTCTGAGGATACCCCGTTAGTGCTGGAAACATCTGTGCTTGCTACTTCAGCAGTATCCTTTGTAGCTTCAGGGTTAGCAGATACCTCAGTAGTTTCAGTAACCTCCTTGTCAACTACAGGCTTTGACTTAGTGGTTTTCTTATTACTATCTTTAGATTTCTCACCTATATCCTTTACTGAAGCCTCAGAAAGCTCCATATCTAAGAGGTCAAACTTTTTAAATTTTTTAATAAATAAATCTTTGTAATACTTCATCTTATCTTTTACACTTTTCTTTGAAATAGTTGCCTGCTTACATTTCTCTTTATATTCCTCATTTTTTAAAACTTCAGACTCAATACGACTAACGTACTCACTAAATTCTTCAGCACTAATGCAATTATTGATAGCATAGTTTCCAAATAAAATTACAAATGGAATCAATGACTTTCTTATACCATTTCCTGTAATTTTGCTTACATAATCCAATGTCTCAGCAATAGATTTACGCTCATTATCAGAAAAGTGCTCTATCGTATTTTTACAATATTCATTCATTTTGTCACTTGAAAGGTTCTGGAAAATGTGACGCTCCTTACCATTAATTCCTAAATAGCAATCAATCAAGTAAATACCCTGATACAGCATCTCTGGCTTAACTTCCTCTCTAACCTGCTTAGATGTAAGCTTAACAATTGGAGCATTAAAAATTGGCTTATTTGTCATTTCTGTTGTCCACTTGATTGTATTATCACTAAATTTACCTCTAGCTTTCTGAGCTTTTGATAATGGTGTTCCACTGTTATAACGATTAAAAAGCAGAACAGCCTCTTCTCTGGTACAGTCCTTGTAATATGTAATATCAATCTCTGCTTTCAGAATTATGTCTTTCAGTTCATCAGATAAGCCTTTAAACAAAATCTCATTATCATCTGCTACATCTTCATATGCAGCAACAACATCCTTTGGTAGAGCAAATAAATTGTTAATATAATTCTTTAATGTAGTTAAACGTTGCTTACCATCTATCACCTTATCCTTGCCTTCACACTGAACGATAACCATATCAGGGAGAACAATTCCACAAAATATAGAATCTAGAAGATTAACCTTCTGTTCATCAGACCACTGCTCGTCACTTCTCTGAGCAATAAAATCAACGCTATACTCGTTGCTCTCTAACTTCTTTACTGCATCCTTAACTGTGATAGTAAATTTTTCCACCTTGTTCTTAAAATTCTTTGACATAATAATGTCCTCCTTTAATATAAAAATATTTATTATTGGAGCATATTGCCCCTGACTGTGATTTAATTATAAAATCTTTTAAGAAATTTCCATTTCTCATATTCATTTAGGAATTGGATACCCATTGAATCCTTGAAATCACTATATTTCCTACATTTCAAAAAAAATTAAATCGTGTGCTTTTGTAGGATTTCTTGAATTATATGAATTTGCATATTTGCTTCTCTTCATATAAAATGTTCTCCTGTTCATTAATCTTGTTGTTATGCTGCTTTGTCTAAAGGGCTATATGTCCCCCAACCATGAGTAAATTATATATTCTCCCAAGAAATTTCCCTTTCTCATATTTACTTAAGTAATAATTCCTTGAAATTACTACATTTCTTACATTTCAGAAAAAATTAAATCGTGTGCTCTTATAAGTTTTCTTGAGTTTTATGCATCTGAGCATTATTTAGTGCTTTCTCAATACTTGAGCGACTAATTATCTTCTCTTGACGTATTAAATATTTTAGTAATTCTGACATATCCGAGAAGTGTTCTTTACTCATAATAGCTTCTACATATTCATTTAATGTTATCCTTTTGTTCTCTGACATAATAATGTCCTCCTGTTCATTAATCTTGTTTTTATGTTGCTTTGTCTAAAAGGTTATATGTCCTCCTGACATTATTCACTATACTCTTAAATCTACGTTTTCCTTTTCTCATAATTATTTAGGAAATAGATACCCCTTGAACCCTTGAAAATACTACATTCCTCCTTTGCTATCAGTTTCAAAAAACTTTTTAAATCGTGTACTTTGATGTTTATTCAGCTAAAATCATGCTTTAGTTGACTTCTTCTGAAGCCTTATATTTATTTTTCAACATTAGCTGATAATCTTAACGAGTGATATTACACCTCTACACTAAAAAAGTTTTTTTCTTTTATTATCTCATATCGCTATAGTTTTCCCTTTCTCATATTTTTTCAGCAATGGATACCCCATGAACCCTTGAAATTACTACATTTCTTACATTTCAGAAAAAATCAAATCGTGTACATTTCTCAAAAAACAGCACAAAAAAAGCAAGGAGTTACCCTTGCTTTACCTAATATTCAATATAGGTTACTTAATATTCATTTTTTACACAAGTCTTTGCTTCGTGAACTTGTCACCTGTTTTCAAGTTAAGATTATATCTGCTCTTAAAATATTGCTGAGTGAAATCATCACAATCTATATTAGATATAAAACTGATGCCTGTACGCACATTCCTGTCAGCTGAAGAATATATGTATTCATATAATGGTTGCTCAGAAGTTTTTAATATATCCCTAAAATCCTTTAAGGCGTATGTTTCTCCCATATACATCTGTTCTTTCTTTTTATCATCAGCTTCTTTTGACTTATCCTGATCCTTATTACCAGCATCCTTAGACTTATCTCTACCCATATTATTGCTGGAACTGTCTTCTGTAGGTTCTTTCTTAATCTCTACAAAATAATCCTCAAAGTCACTATCTTCATCAGAATTATAATTCTTCATAGTAAGAATCCAATTACCTTTATAATTAATAAGAAATCGTAACATTTTCATATATGTCTCTGAATCAAAATTAAATCTCTGATATTCACCTTGCTTAGGTGCATCGAGATACAACAACGGTGTACACCTACCTATATTTTCCAATAATACATCTTCTGTCCATGCAGCAAAATTAATATCTAAATCACTGTCTACATAATCTTCATAATCAACATTCCACTTAATAATCGCATCAAGCAGTAAGTTTATCTCTCCTCGATATCCAATCTTTTTAAGTGCCTGTGCATATGATACAAATTCCTCTTTGCTTATATCTAGAAACTTTTTTATTACTTTTTGTCTAAAGTCAGTATCTATGAATCTTTCAACACCATGAACATATCTGTTCTGCCAATATGGCTTGTAAAAGCACATATTACAAAACTTTACTATTGCATATTCATAAAATTCTTCGTCCTTATTAAGTTCATAGAGATTTGCTGACATCATAGCTGTTATATAATCCTGAAAATTCTCTTCTATAAAATTATCTTGTATTTCAGGCATGTCTTTTTCATAATCATATATTTTTTTTAGCCAGTCCTTATAAGACTGTAACACCTTATATGCTTTTGTAGGTCTTTCTGTAATGCCATAATAATATTGTAAAAATTCCTTTAGAGAATCTTTAAATATAAGCTTGTGAGCATAGCCTTCAGCACAAAAAGCTGGCACATATCCCATTTTACCAAAGACATCTACAAAGCTGTCTGTAAGTACACGTGCTTCAGATACCAAATGATGTATCATTGCTACATATATAGGATTTGACTCTACTTCTGCATATGTAAATGGAAAGTCTACAGGGTTAAACCTGCTTTGTCTGATTTTCATTTCTGGGGAGTACATATTCCATGAGGTGCTGTCAAACACTTTCTTATTAAAACCAAGTGCTTCTAGCAATGATACTTGTGTCGGCACTTTATATAAACTATTTTTCTTGCCAGTTTCCTGTCTATGCTCCATTTCCTTAGAATCATATTCAATCTTTTTTTCATATTCTATGGACAAATAATCATAGATGAGTCTGAAAGTCAGCATTCTAAGCCATTCTGGAATGGATTGACCTACCCCGTATTGCTGCCTAATTTCTTTTATTACCTTGCTGGATGAATAAAAATCCCTATCTTTACCTTTATCCAATATATCTATAACACTTTGCTCATCAATTGTCTTATTGCCTGTGGATGCAATATACTTCCTGAGAGCAATCTTTATCTCTTTGCTACCATACATTATATAAAAAGCTCCTTGCTGCGTTTTCTATATTGTATCACAGCTTGGAGCTTTAAGTCGTATAAAATTATTATATGGTCGTATCTGTAGAGTACAGACAAACCAGCTATGCATTTCCCGAAAAAGTACCCCTGTAACGCACCATATCAGCCCTAAATGGCGATATTTTACAGCGCTGGAAGTAGTAGCCAATACACAACAAAAGAGCCTGTGTGGGCAATAAAAAGCACCCAAGCAATAGCCAGTACTGCTGGGTGTTTGTGCCTCGCTACGAACCTGCAAGCCTAGTAAAATGGGCATCTACAGGTACTATACGGAACTGCAGGGATAACTGCCCTGCCTTCTAGGGATAGATAGGAATTTTCCCTGCAGGTGGAGGGATACTTAAATCCCTCAATCACTAATAATACATCCATTTTACTACTAGTGAATGAACTCTGAACTTAATCTACCATCATGAAATTAAAATACTTGTAAAAATTACAACTCACTAAAATATTTAATACTAAGTACTGAAATCAAACTAACGAATATGTAAATGCACTCCATGCCGGAATAAAATATTCAATTTTCACAAGAAAAACTCCAGCAAAATGACTGCACCAATAGATGAAGTATATGATATAGAAAATGAGAACTGCCACCATATGCTGACTGCAAAAAAAGCACAGCCTACCACATTTAGGCAGGATCTCCGCCGATTTTATGGATGAAAAAACATATAAGACACACAATGCACAAGAAATATTCACTCAACATATTTTAACTAACAGTTTTCAGATGAATATAATTGTAGCTGAAACACCTCGACAAATATATGGGAAAAATACCACAGAAATAGTGATTTTCACAAGGTCGTAAAAAGTCGAAAAATGTCGGAACTTTGCTAGAGCCGATTTGTGCCACTTTTAATAGCAGGTGGCACAGTTACAAGGCAACACAATTTAAAGGGCTGTTTGGGGCGGAAATGCGAGCCAGAAACCGATAAAAAGTACCCCTGATACTGTCAGATATGCAGACATAAAAAAAGACCAGCAAATCCGATTGAACTTACTGGTCTTTAAATATTCAATAACAAAATAACATTGATTTTATGAAACAATTTTGAAACTGTCCTGTTCCACGATAATTGCAATACTGCCTGAAGCATGTATTAATTACTCTCAGTGAATATGCAAAATTTCTTCTAAATTCTCTTAATAAACACTCTCTGTTGAATATACAGACTCTGTAGTATCAGCATTTTCAATTTATTTATAAACTTTTGGAATGTACTTATTTCCATTAGAATCTTTCCACTCAATATCATGACCAAAGAAATATGATTCTTTATGATCTATACCATAGACTATTTCTATCCAAGTATCGTATCCAGTATCGTAATAATCACCCATACCATCTTTATATGTTTTTGAATTACTCTGCGAAACTATCATAAAATCATCTTCATCATCCATCAAATACATATTAAATTTATAACCGTTTGCCTTTTTTTTCGCTGTTATTCCTGTTGATAATGCACTTAAATAATCAGCAATATCATCAGCACCTTTAGTATAATCCTCGACATTTTTGAACCATACTTTTAAAGTCATATGATGAAATAAGGTTCTTTCAGAATTTTCTTCTGTAGAAAAATAAATCGTCTCTGGACAATATTCATATCCCAAGAATAATCCTGTATTCTTCACGTTTATATGATCACTTGCTTCACCATATGTAAAATTATTATCATCTAAAAATTCTTCAACATCTTCCTTAGTACTTTTTCCTGGAGTTAGTTTTGTTAAAAATGAATCCTCCACTTTCACTTTCTTTGTTACTTCCGAAGATTTCGATGATGTATCATCACTCGTTGAACCGCAACCAGTCATCATACCTACAACCATGACTGCCGACATGATTGCACACAAAATTCTCTTTTTCATTTATTTTCTCCTTTTGCACCTAACTAAACAGTCAGTCATTAAATAGCGAATTATTATACTGTAACTAATTATATACAATCTAGGTAAAAAAGTAAAGGAGATATTATGTGTAACTACGGAACTTTACACTTACGCATAAATGAAATACTTGCAGATAAAGGTATTTCTAAAAACAAAATATGCAAAGACTTAGATATTCCTCGCAGTAACTTCAACAGATACTGCCGAGATGAATTCCAGAGAATGGACACCAACCTAATCTGTAAGTTATGCGATTATCTAGATGTGGATATATCAGCTCTTATAGAATACAAAAAGCCCGATACTTCTCACCATGAATAGATTGTATAAGTAAAGCGACTGAATCAAAACAGTCGCTTATTTATATGCTTATGATACTACTTTGAATTTATCATGCTCTATAACAATAGCAATACTGCCTGATGCTGGTGACAACCAGCTCCCTTGTAATTGTAGAGCATCGTCCACGTATTCAACTTTAAATCTGCTCCCTGCTGGTTTTGGGCTGTACTTATCATCAATAGGCTCTGTAAGCTCTACAATAGTCCCTTTAGGATACCTCGCTGAATAAACTTCTTTTTTATCGATTGAACATGACATATATTACTTTGCCTCCTCGTAATCTATCATTTTATCTGGCATCAAAGGTATCAAATGACTCTCAATAATAGGAATATCCTCTTCTTTTATTGATGTGAATTCGCCCTCACTGTTATGTCTTACACACATGATATCTCCAACTAACATATCAAGAACAACACCATCATCACTAACCAAGAATCTGTTGATTGGAAAATTTCTGATTTTGCCCTCATCACTGCAGATTACATCAATGTTATTATTGATACTGACTACTGCGATAAGACCATTGGCTTCATTAAAATTAACATATCTCTGCTCAGCCTCCAAGGTGTTATCAACCTCGGCAAGATAGCCTTTATAAACTACACCCGACAGCTTATTCACTCTTAGCAGATATGCCTGTATTTTCTCCTGCTTCATCTACAACCTCCTCAGCATCATCTCCTTCTGTGTCCATATCTTCAGTATCCACAGCTTCTTCCGTAGGCTCATTTATAAAACTATCCATAGCTGGCGTGTCCTCATCAGTACTTGCTGTAACATCATCAACCTCAGAGTTTTCATTTTCACTTGTCGGTACATCGTCAAAATCAGCATCTTTTTCAACACTTAAGATATTCGCATCCTCCAAGTCAAAATAATCTGCAAAGGCTTTTGCGATTGCTGACAGTCTACCTTCCGTCTTGACACGCTTGACATTTCCTGATCCTGTGTTTTCCTCATAATCAACACATACAGAATTGCTGAAAGAATCAATGAATACTTTGAATTTCTCAGCTTCGATATCATTTTCCAAAGCCAGTTTACTTAATACAACAACCATTGGAATATTTGATTTCTTAAGGAACTTATGCTGCTCTCTGAATGCTTTTCCAAGATACTCAAAAAGCTCCATAATCATCAGCTTTTTATCATCGTTGTATTTGCCACGAATATGCTTACAATACTTCGTGACTTCTGCGGTGGAAATGCCTTTCCACTCATCGTACCCCTCATGCCTTGAATCGAGCAGGAGCATACTCTGTAACAACACTTCCAAATCTGCCTCTCTGCGAAGCTGGGCAACTGTTAACCCAATACTATGCTGGAAGAAGTCCATGCTACAAATTTCTTTCGTCCAACGAGCAAGTTCTGTAGACATAATGCTTCTGCATTTCTGTATTGGACTTAATGGTGTAGAATTGTTAAGCCTTGCAAAGATTTCTTCTACTTCCTCATCGGTGCAATCTTCCAAGCAAAAGATACTCATGCGACATCCTAAAATCTCATCTTTTAAATCATCCGCCAGTTCTTCAAATGATAGGTTGGCAAGGTCAAACTCAAAACCATCAACAGTACATGGTGGAGTTGCTGAATGAAGTTCATATTCGCCCTCTACAAAGTCAAAAACACTTGTCAGCCTTTGTTTTGCATCTAAACAATCATATACAGTGTTTCCATTCTCATCTTTTGTTTTAAGAAAATAGCAGTTTGGAATGGGATACCCCATCAATATGGAGTGAATCAGCAGACTCTTCTGTAAAAGAGTCCACTGCGAACCACTACGCTGTATTGGATTGTCAAAAGTTAATGTTCCCTTGTTTTTCCAGCCAATCATGGTCTTGATGCCAACTGGAAGCGTAGATTTATTCATCCATATCCACCTCAATTCCATCGTATTCTTTTTCCAGCTCCTCTCGGCTCATCTGACCTAAGCGGAGCATAGTAGTATCCTCCAGTTCATAGATAGCCTGTCGAAGTTCCTCATCTGACATATCAGATAAATCATCTTTTTCATCTCCAAACTCCGCCTGAACTTCTGCTCTATTAATATTTAAAGGACAGTTGAAAACATCGTTTGGTGCATAAAACTGGATGAGTGAGCCTTGACAAAAATATGGCTTGCTCTTACCTTCATCAAACTTATACTTTTCCACAAACATCATTGGCTGGAAATCACAATCAGAGAAATCATAATAACCATCAGATAATAACTGTTTCATGATTTCCTTGACCTTAGCTGTTGGCAGATTACCAATCGTGAACTCACCGATGGCAAAGACGTTGCACTCAGTATTCTTTACTTGAAAGTGCAATCCACTTACAGCTTGCTTACTGTCCTTGGCAATCTGCACCAATCTTATATTTGTTCCATTGAAAGGCACTCTCTTTTCAACAATCTCTTCAACCTTGCTTATTTCAAATAAGCCTCCATTAACTAAAACCTTAACCATAATAAATCCTCCATTTCGTGAGTTTAATTTTTTTCGTGTGTTATCTATCACTCTGTTTGAAGTGAATTGCAAGTTATTTTTGAAATTTTTCAATAGAAAAATTTATGGGATACCCCAAGATTGGCTATTTTACAGGGAATTCCTCTGGATTTGCCCTCGCCCACTCACCCAGTCGATTGACTTCATTCAATACTTCAGACCAATCATCGGCATACAGCATTTGAATAGTAGACCAAAGGATTTGTAATAATTTCCTTTTATCCTTAGCTGGGAACTCGCTACTAGGACTAAGAACTATAAGCTTTGTAATATCCAACTGCAGGGAATCATGGTCATAATCATACAGACTGATTAAAAATGTAGATAGAACATTGACCTTTTCTCTTTTAATCTTTTTATTGGTTTCTGCACGATAATCTTCAAGAATATCTGTTATGTCAGCATCAAAACCCTTCTGTTTCCAACGCTCCCTCGCCCTGTCAAAATAGACATCCCTTGCTCTGTCAATTAGTGCCACTACTCAACACCTCCCAATGGAATATGAAGAACTACCTGAGCAATCGTAATCATCGAGTAATATACTCTGATAAACTTTGCACTTTCATTTGGTGGAACAACAAGCTCATCACAAGTGCTGCATATGACTGCATTACTCATTCCTTCAGCACGATAATACTTTGCTACTTTTAGTATTTCATCATAATGCCTTGATGTGTTTAAGACCTGCCAGTCCCTCACACGATTTTGCTCATCCCTCGTTTTAGGGAGCAACAGCACAAAAGAATTAGGGTGCTTTTCAGCAATAGTGTTTAACAACATTTTTCAAGTCCTCCTTTCAGAAAAAGTCCCGACAATTCAGGGTTGTGTGGTATGTTAGCTCTAGCCTTAATTTCTGTAAAGATTGTCTTGAAATTATTCTTGAAAAGTTGCATGGACTATACAGTTATTTGCCTGTCTACGAAAAAATGTGCAAAAAATTAGAGCCACCCGAAGATGACTCTGTATCTTTACATTATAAACTTGTAGCTTTATCGAATGTTTCTTAGAATTGCTGTACCATTATACCATAATCTATGCATATGATATAAATCAACTTCCAATATTTTTTATATACTCTCTTAACTTGCTTCTCATATCATCAGGAGTGATATGAATGTTTTTATTAAATTCTTCCTTCAAATATTTTACCAATTGTTCTGATTCCTTATAACCAAATTCATGCAATCTTTGATCCAAAGAACCATAATTAAAATAAAACAAAGAATTTAATTGACTACTATTTTGCACTAATTCAAATAACATTTCGATAGTAGTTATATCTCTTAATGAATAATTTTGTTCCACAAGAAGATATTTACTCTCATATTCTCCCAAAGCATTTCCTATATATTTTATTGGTGTGTTTGCTATCTTTTTAAATGCTTCATCATCAAGATTAAAATTCAATCGTGTTATCATATCACCATACATAAAACAGCTCGCAATCGTTTTCTCTGTAACAATGATAGATATTTTTCATTATCTTTAGCTTCTGTTATTTGTCCTGGTATATATTGAGCAAATACTTTTTCTTCACTCCTCCCTGGAGATGATTGTGAAAATCTATAAAATAAATGGTCAGTTTTTGCCAAATCCCCTAGTGTTTTGGGAAATTCTTCAGTTTCAATACCTTTAACATCAATTGTCTCTTCCATACGTTTCGCTCTTCTGAAAAATTTATTAATCATAATGCTAACCACCTCCAAAATCCACTTAGTATTTATTTTTAGTATAACAACCTCGCCAGCAAAAGGCAACTGGCGTTTACCCATACCCCATCAGCTTTTGGGAGTTATTTCTTACCCTAAAAACTACAGAAAAATACAAAGGCAATCATATATTTCACAACGTCCTCAAAAGTACCTATATGCAACACCTACACACAAAAACACCATTAAATCAAAGGTTGGGGATTTGAAAATGCTTTCTATGCTGGACACCTACAAGAAATATTCATCAGCAGATAATAACCTTGAAGTTTTATATGCTGCGTATAGGC
The DNA here is from genome assembly GCA_934365945.1 of uncultured Agathobacter sp. Classification (GTDB taxonomy): domain Bacteria; phylum Bacillota; class Clostridia; order Lachnospirales; family Lachnospiraceae; genus Roseburia. Next base: position 22,399 of record CAKRNE010000003.1, read on the forward strand.
ACACAAAAAGGACTCATCATATTTTGACAAGTCCTCAATTATTACTTTGAATGCTTAATCACCTGTAACAGAATCAATTGGTTAAGCTGTCTTTTTTCTTTTTTACCCTTCATTCGCCTCACATACTCTAGGTAATCATACATTATCTGAGCATGATCCATTTTGGATGAGTCCAATGTGATTGCTCCTGATTTTGCCATTTCATAAATCAGAAGTAATAACTTTGTATTCTCATCTGATAAGTTATACAATTCTCTGTTCATCAGTCCACCTCCAGCACTTCTTCCAAAGGCTTGCCACAGCTAAGAATAATGTGAATGATTTCTCCCATATAAGGATATTTTTTCACAATATCTTTTACAAGCTGTATTGACTCTGGAATACCTTTGTTTGCCTGTAACAAGGCAACCTTGATATTCACTTTGTCAAGGACAATGAAATCCAATAGCTTCTCATCTAATGATTTCAATGCCCACTGAAGCTCTGCATTGTCGATGATATTTTTTGCAATATCTTCTGTTTGCAATGCAGGAATAGAGCTTGTTATTACTCCTCCTTCAGCCAAATCATCATAATCATCAAGCAATGGCTTTTCATTCTTATGACGTCTAGCCAGCTCCAGCTTTCTGAGCTTTTCTACCTTACGCTCATACTTGCGGAGGTCAAACACTACATTTCCATCTGAATCGTAGTGTTCTATTTTCAATTTTCCTGACAGTACCGCCTCAACGACTTCGAGGGTGCAACTGCACCCTCTACTATCAGCACTAGCAATCTCTTTAAACATAGACCACAAACTGCCAGAATCTATGTAATCTATCTCATTAAATGAGTATGTTCTTAATAAACTCATTCTACATCACCTCCCATATTGTATGCCTTTGCCTGTTCCCATGTAATCTCGTGAAACATGGTAACGCATAGAACAAGCCACCATTTCTCTGTAAAATCGCAAGCTGGGTCATAGTCAAACTCATCTCCTACACGTCTCTTGGAACATTTACGATTTCTATTGTTCTGCGAATATGTGCAGGGTCTGATGCAAAAGCTATCATTCAGCCATATGCAGTGATATTTGTGATCAACACAAACATTCTTACTATTAATTCCAAGCATTAATCTGCAAAGAATCTTGTTTGTCTTGGCTCTGCTTACAATGACCTTCATTCCATTCTCTCTTGATGAAAAAGCCACTTTACCATCAGTGTACCTAAATTCATCATCAAAAAATTCCTTATCCATCGTAGTGAAGCCAATGTTATCACTTTCTTTATTTTTAGAGTAATAACTGACAAACACTACAGGCTCACCTTCCTTGAAATAAAAAGTATTGCTTGTTCCTCTACTTTCTCTTTTCAAAGAAGTATAGCCCATTGCTACCAACCAGTTTTCTGTCAGAGAAATCTGTCCTGCAAGTTTCTCCTCTGCATTTCCCTCAACTGCCTCAAACATATCTACTAGCCTCATATAAAAGTCCTCCTAAAAAAACAAATAATTTATAAGATGATAAAAATAATCAGAAATGAGGACTCTAAAAATGAACTGTAGAATAACAAGAGAACTACGATATAATTAAAGACTGCACAAAAAAGCAGGAGTACTACCCCCTTTAAAGGATAAATACTCCTGCATCACACAGATAGGATACACCTACATCCTACTTATAAATTTTTCAAGGTCACTCACATAATACAGCCTCTTACGACTGAGCGGTAACCGCCTACAGGGAACTAAAATATCTTGTTTGTCAAGCTCCTCTAAGGTTTCATAGCTTATGGCAAGCCTTTTTATAACCTCAGAGCTTGATAAAAAGTTCCCCTGCTCTGAATCATCGATACTACCACTACAACAGTCAAGAATAAAATCAGTGACCTGACTGCTGGAGTAATATCTCCGATTGCCAACCTTTACTGCTGGAACTAAAAGACCTACAGCCTCATAATTCCTTAAAGTTGACTGCGAACAGCCAATAAGACTGCTCGCATCCTTTGTGGTAAGTAATGCTTTATCCATGCAGTACCTCCGCATATTTATTTAGAACAGCCTCTTTAATATTTTTTATGCTTACATTTTCTAACTGCTCACTATAAGCACTAGCTAAATCATACATATCAAAAGGCTGTTTTTTGATTATGTATGGTGTAGCTTCTGTAAGCAAACCACAGATAAACTCATATAAAAATATGAGAATGTGTCCCTGTGGTATATTAGATACACATCGCATAGCCTGAAGCTGTGCTATTGGTGTTGGTGGAGCTGTGTATCCTAGCTCGTTAAAAGGACACTCATAACGAGTTATTTTACCCCTCCGACTGATAGAAAATATCAAACCTTCATCTGATAGCTCAATATCCTCAGCCTCTGGCAGGAGAACTCCATCCTGCCTACCACTAGGAAAAGTGATGGCTGGTCGACCATCACTTTGAATTCTGATTTTCCAATCTTTAACTACCATAATCTATCTCCCTTCTATATGCTGTAAAGCATCTCTGAAAATATGCTCGTAACGATATGTGTCAAACATATCCAAGATATTGTACTCTTTCAACAACTTGGATGTTAATGGCTTGTCGTATGGAACACCATACATAACAAGCTTACATCTGAGATAGTGAACACACATACAGAAATATCTCACCATCTCAAACACAGGATTTTCAGGCTCCTGCAACATCTTCTCCCAAAGCCATACAGAACAGCTCATAAATGGAAGATAGATTAACTCTCTCCCTGAAAAATCACCATTTTTAGCAGGGAAATCAAAATCAATCCTTGGGTATGTTATATGAATCTCACACCCTTTACCTTCTTTACATGCCAAATTCTGCACATAAAGAAAAACATCTGCCCTCACAGCTGCTAAAGCATCAATCACTTCTGATACCTCTACTTCTGTGAACTCCTTGTCCTCACAGACAGACATAATATCATTGAGCCTCTCGGCTCCTGATCTAAAATCCTTTATCCTCATAGTTACAAACCTCCATGAATTTTATTTTATACTCTAAAGTGATAGAAATGGATGTGAAAACTTGATAAGGATATATACTTATAGACAGTAAAAGAGCTCGGGATTAAACCCAAGCTCCTAAAGCATAGTTTTTTATTATATCATTTTTTCGCCAGTTATGAGCTTCTGTTCTAAGCTCATTATAACTGCTTTTTTTTCTATTACGCAGATGAGTTAAAAACTCATTGTATGGCATTATCTCAATATGATGCCCAATCTCTTTGTCACCCTCAAATGCATATGGGATATTTCTTCTTGAGTCAAAATTGCATATCATCATTTCCTTGTTGTTAGATTTATAATAAAAGAACAGCACCCACAAATTGTTGTCTTCAATATTCTTTGATGCATCTGTCTCATAATATAGCATGTTCATTTCACTCTTTATAACAAAAGGCTTAACAAAGCCATTATAATAGCAATCATAGTTCTTTATCAGAGGATGTCCAGCTTCTTGGTAGGATTTCCTATTCTTAGTAAATTCACTCTTTTTAAATTTATCTGTATTAATTTTTTTATATTGCATAGAAAAGAGCCAATTAAAATCAGCATAACGAAGAATATCCAGCATATCCTTATGCTCTTCATCCTGAAAAGGCACCGTATAATCTGTAGTAAGAAAATAAGGTGAATCAAGGTATATAAAACCATCAGAATATCCTTGTATAACAGTATAAAAATCTTCATTCTTAACAATGGTATTCTTCAATGAATCCATATATTTTATACCTTTTTCAAATTTCACCTGAGATTTTTTTAGTCTGTACTTTTCCAGAAATGTTGCATCTGACTCATCCTGCTGATGGTATTTTTCATACTTCTTATCATCCTTATATTTAACCATCAAGACATTTCGCAGATACTTCATATATGCTTCAATATCCATATCTATAGCATTAAACTGATTACCTCTTCCCTGCTTTTGCTTAAAGGAATTTAAAAACAGCCAAGCAACACCAATATCGTAAAACATTTCAATATCCTTAGCGGTAGCATTGTCAAAATTAAGCACTACCCCGATGGTTGCCTGTACATACTGATTATGAATATATACATAATTGTTTCTCAAGCGAATCATAACATCTTCAAACTTTTGATTATTGATATATTGTTCATAATTCTTTTTATGTTTTTGCCAATCATTAACAATATATAATTTCTGTCCTCCGCTTAAATCCTTACTTACAAAATTATTATGTAGTTGTGCTAGTCTTTCTCTAACCTCTTTAGAATCATGCGACATAGAATATAAAAAGCATGCTGCACCTACATCAATATCATTCACAATACTTTCATTTGCACCGACAGATGCTGCGACTGTACCAGTTCCTGCAAAGACATCTATAAACCTTGGTAACTGGTTCAGCTTAGGTGCTACCCACTCGGTTGTAGTATCTGAATCAATCAGATTTTCTTCAGCTCCTTGCCTACCAGCTTCATAGTATGCTCTCTTTATTACAGTCGTAAGATAGGGTTGCTTTTTACCATTTCTATTTAATGTGATGGAACTGTATGAGTCCCTATTGACCTTCTTTCTGTAACGAGGGGATATGTGCCATTTGTTAAATATGTTCTCACGCAATTCAACTGCTTGTATAAATTCCTTATCTGACATCTCAGTATGTTTTTTCTTGGAATCACCCTTGTAAGCTTCAACCAAAATAAAAAAACATATTTTTTTAAAGAGAACTGGATATATTGCTCTGTCATCAATCATACCATCATTAACTGGATAATATTTATTCTTCCAGTTTCTCAACCAGCCTAAGGAATCCCACTGAATACCTTTCCATAAAATTCCTGTGCTTGAATAATTCAGAAAGCCCATAAATCCCCTGAACAGCTCGTCATATATAATATACTCTTTATTTGTAACAGCAGTACTGCTAGTGATATTCTCACTTAATACTTTATCTATGTAATCCTTTTCGTTGCCTGAAACCTTCTCGTATGGTTCATATGTAAGCAACTTAAGCATCAACTCTATCATATAAAACCTACCTTTATCACACAATACACTAATTATACAATAATAGAATTTACCTTGCCAGCTAAATCCAAAATTGACGGATTGTAATTTATCTTATATACAAAAGAGAGGTGTCTAAAAAGACACCCCTCTAAAGGTCGTTAAAAACTAAATTTAAAACTATTTCTTAGCCTTTCACGCTCATATTTTCGAACAACCGTTCACTATTTTGAGGCAATAGCAGCCTGTGCTGCAGCAAGACGAGCGATTGGTACACGGAATGGTGAACATGAAACATAGTCAAGTCCAATCTTGTGGCAGAACTCAACTGATGAAGGATCTCCACCGTGCTCTCCACAGATACCAACGTGAAGGTTTGGATTAACCGGCTTTCCAAGCTTAATAGCTGTCTCCATTAATTTACCAACACCTGTCTGGTCAAGCTTAGCAAATGGATCGTTCTCGAAGATCTTGTTGTCATAGTAAGCGTTAAGGAACTTACCTGCATCATCACGAGAGAATCCGAATGTCATCTGTGTAAGGTCGTTTGTACCGAAGCAGAAGAAATCAGCCTCTGTAGCGATCTCATCAGCTGTAAGAGCAGCTCTTGGGATCTCGATCATTGTACCTACATGGTACTTGATGTCAGCGTTTGCAGCAGCGATCTCAGCGTCAGCTGTCTCAACTACAATCTTCTTAACGAACTTAAGCTCTTTGATCTCACATACTAATGGAATCATGATCTCAGGCTCGATATCCCAGTCTGGATGAGCATTCTTTACATTGATAGCTGCACGGATAACAGCCTTTGTCTGCATCTTTGCAATCTCAGGATATGTAACTGCAAGACGGCATCCTCTGTGACCCATCATTGGGTTAAACTCATGGAGTGACTCACAGATAGCTTTAATTTCCTCTACTGACTTGTTCTTAGCCTTTGCAAGCTTCTCGATGTCAGCCTCCTCTGTAGGAACGAACTCATGAAGAGGTGGATCAAGGAAACGGATTGTTACTGGGCATCCCTCAAGAGCCTCGTATAATTTCTCGAAATCTCCCTGCTGATATGGAAGGATCTTGTTAAGAGCTGTCTCTCTCTCCTCTACTGTATCAGAGCAGATCATCTCACGGAATGCAGCGATTCTCTCTGGATCGAAGAACATATGCTCTGTACGGCAAAGTCCGATTCCCTCTGCACCAAGCTCACGAGCCTTCTTAGCATCTGCAGGAGTATCTGCATTTGTACGAACCTTGAGTCTTTTGAAATCATCAGCCCATGCCATAACACGTCCGAACTCACCAGCGATTGAAGCATCAACTGTTGGGATGATTCCAGCGTAGATGTTACCTGTTGTACCATCGATAGAAATCTCAGATCCCTCTGTGAATGTCTGTCCTGCAAGTGTGAACTTCTTGTTCTCCTCGTCCATGTTGATGTCACCACAACCAGATACACAGCATGTTCCCATACCACGTGCAACTACGGCTGCGTGAGATGTCATACCACCACGAACTGTAAGGATACCCTGAGCAGCCTTCATTCCTGTGATGTCCTCTGGAGATGTCTCAAGACGTACAAGTACGACCTTCTCTCCTCTTTCAGCCCATGCCTCAGCATCATCAGCTGTGAATACAACCTTACCACAAGCAGCTCCCGGAGATGCTCCAAGACCCTTTCCAAGTGGAGTTGCAGCCTTAAGTGCAGCAGCATCGAACTGTGGATGTAATAATGTATCAAGATTACGAGGGTCAATCATTGCAACAGCCTCAGCTGGTGTCTTATGTCCCTCATCTACTAAATCGCAAGCGATCTTAAGAGCAGCCGGAGCTGTTCTCTTACCATTACGGCACTGAAGCATATAGAGCTTCTTGTTCTCAACTGTGAACTCCATATCCTGCATATCATGGTAGTGATTCTCAAGAGTCTCACAAACCTTAAGGAACTCAGCATATGCCTCTGGGAACTCCTGCTCCATCTGAGCGATTGGCATTGGAGTACGAACACCGGCAACAACGTCCTCACCCTGTGCATTGATAAGGAACTCACCCATAAGCTTGTTCTCACCAGTTGCAGGATCACGTGTGAATGCAACACCTGTACCTGACTCGTTATTTAAGTTACCGAATACCATTGGCATTACGTTAACAGCTGTTCCCCATGAATAAGGGATATCGTTATCTCTTCTATAAACATTTGCACGTGGGTTGTCCCATGAACGGAATACAGCCTCGATAGCAAGCTTTAACTGCTCTACCGGATCTGAAGGGAAGTCTGTTCCTAACTGATTCTTGTACTCAGCCTTGAACTGCTCTGCTAACTCTTTAAGGTCAGCTGCTGTAAGGTCTACGTCAAATTTAACACCTCTGTCCTCTTTCATCTTGTCGATGAGCTGCTCGAAGTATTTCTTTCCTACTTCCATAACAACGTCTGAGAACATCTGGATAAAACGTCTGTATGAATCATATACGAAACGCTCGAATGCTGGATCTGGGTTACCAGCGATCATAGCTGCAACAACATCATCATTAAGACCAAGGTTAAGGATTGTATCCATCATACCTGGCATTGAAGCTCTGGCACCTGAACGAACAGATACGAGAAGAGGATTCTTAAGGTCACCGAATTTCTTTCTGTTAACCTCTTCCATCCATTTTACACCTTCCATAGTCTGAGCCATAATCTCATCATTGATCTTACGTCCATCATCATAGTACTGTGTACAAGCCTCTGTAGTGATTGTGAAACCCTGTGGTACAGGAAGTCCAATCTCTGTCATCTCAGCGAGGTTAGCACCTTTACCACCGAGAAGATTACGCATGGTCATGTTACCCTCTTTGAAGGTATATACCCACTTGTTTGCCATTTTGCAATTCCTCCTAAATTTTATTTCTGGTATGGTAAAAAACCATCCATATACTTGATTAATGTGTGCCCTTATACAAGCGCACACATTAATAATACCATAATTTCAGCAAATATCAACTAATTTTTGTTATCTGTTTTCTTTATCTGAAGATTTATTTTGTACATTATTCTTTTTTACTTTATTTGCCCTTAAATTCTTACCAATTACAAAGAACATAAGTGCAAGAATTGCAACTACACCAAGAGCTCCAACCGTGATCGGAACTACCATTCCACTCTCACTTATGAGCTTACCAAGCGGTACCTTATCAGGCTCAATCTGATGTGTATTATCACTGTTAGCTGCCTGAGGTGTCTGCTGATCTTCAATAGTTGTATTTGGCTGTGCCTCTGGGGCTGCCTCACCATCCTGAGGATTATTCTGACCATCAGGAACTACAACATCGGCAGCACCGTTTGCTCCACCTGCGGCACCATTTGCTCCTGCTCCATTAGCTCCGCCTGCAGCTCCATTTGCTCCTGCTCCATTAGCTCCGCCTGCAGCTCCGTTTACTCCTGCAGCATTGGCTCCACCTGTTCCGCCTGCAGCGCCGTTTGCTCCTGCTCCATTGTCACCACCATTTCCATTATTGGCCATATTAGTGGCGGCACGATTATAAACAAAATTAAATATATTTTTTGACGCATCTGAAACCAGCTTACCTGATTGGTTGTAGCTGCTTGGGATATATCCATCAATATAAAGATATGCAATTACAGGTTCATCACCTACATTACCATAATATGTTTTGCTGTCTGCAAGCTTATTTCCGTTTGCATCAACATAATTAACGGTATATTCTGCTAACTCTCCCGGTATACCGTAAGCAACCACATAATCCTGATCGCCCGATACAAGGAAAGCCGACTGTGCAACTGTATTATTATCACGACCGCTTAGTCTTATGCCCTTAACATAGTATTTACTGTTTTCATTTAAAGAAACATTTCCCTGAGCATCACAACTGATAACATCACCATATTCCAATCCATTGACAACTACCTTATCACCTTTTGATTCGATTGAAACCGATGAACTGTTGCCGGATGCTTTTCTAACCTGTATACCACCATTTATACTGCCCTGTCCACCTGCCGAAAACGAAACAGTGTAGGTATATGAAAATGCTTTGGCATTAGTTGACTGAGAAAAAATACCGGCCACCATAATCAAAGCAGCAGCGAAATATTTAAGCGACTTTTTCATTTTTCTTAGCCCCCTTCCTGTTACTCACAAATGAAGTTATAAGTAGGGCAATACCTATAACAAAAATAACGATAGAAGCGATAGACCAAACATCGCCGGTCTTTACTCTGGATGTCTTAGTTGTAAATGTTGGGTGAGTAGGAGCATTTGGTGTTGAATTATCTTCAACAGCAAAGTTCATCATGAGCTTCGCAAGTGTATCCTGATATACATTACCCTGACTTTCACCATCCAGACCAACTAAAAGCTTAACACTTCCACTCTCACCCGGCTCTAAGGTTTTAAGATAAAAAAAGTTGTCAAGAGAGTTTGTTGCCTCTTTTAGACCCTCACCGGCTGTTGTCGGTTTTTCACCACCAACACTGGTACTGCTATATATTGTGTCCTCTTTTCCATCAGGACCAACAAAAGTAAGAATATATGAATATCCTCCATTAGCAGCTACAGACTGTGCATCCTCAAGACTGCTAAGTACATCATTTGACATATACCATTTTGTTGAAATGCTGCTATCATTTTTAATATTTACGGAAAATGTAACCTCATCTCCGGGCTGCATTTCCGAAACAGAAACTGCCAGTTTATTTGAATCAAAAGAGCTGACCATCTCTTTGCCGGTAAAACTACATGAACCGGCGGCTGTTGAATTTTCATCTGCATATACAGTGCTTATCGAACCAAGGATAAACAATATGCATGCAAATAATGCAATTTTCTTTTTCATATTATCCTCCCTTTATTGTAAAGATAAAGCACCATTATCAGAAATACCAACATCTACACCCCATGCACTCTTTATTGCTGACTGTGCATTATGAGTCTGGACAGCATCAACTGAAGCTTCAAGCACGAACTGCGCACCATCGTATTCATATGTTGTCGTAATTGTAGTATAGCCATCATCATTAGTTGTTGAGGTACTTCCAACAATTGTTGCAATGTCACTGTTAATGCTTATTTTATCAGCAAAATCAGATGAGGTCTGTCCTTTCTTCAAAATATTTGAATAATAAAAGACATTTCTTTCTGTAGTTTTAGCACTTGTGTCCTCAATCCAGCCATCGTTTGTAAAATTAATCTCAATCTTTGACGGATCCAACTCACCGCGTTTTTCTCCGGTTTCCTTGTCAACCCAGTAGTGCTGCACTGTTACTCGGACATATTCGTCAATTGAACCACTGTTTTTTACAGCAAGCTCTTCATTATATTTTTTGTCAAGAATAAGTTTCTCATCACCGGCATCCTTTAGCATGCTTCCAAGTAAAGTACCTGTTGCCTCGCTCCAGGCATCATCCTTATGCTGATAATCACGCCAGCTGACATCTTTTCCATTCTCTGTAAGTGTTACACCGATAGACTTTATATCAATCTGCGCAAGATAATTGTCACTCATATACGTCAGAGTTGCTTTAGTAGATCCAATAGTTGATACTGCAAGCATAATAACTGAGGAAGCTACAAGTATAAGTGGATATTTCTTCTTCATTACTTACCGCCCTCCTCATCATCATATTGAGCCTCGGCATCCCATTTTGCATCCGGAGCTACACAAGGATTTCCATTTTCATCATATGTAACAGGGGTACATTCCTGAACCACTACAACATTAAAATTGGTCTTTACCTTTTCACTAACCTTAATATAAGCAGTAATAGGCTCTGTCATTTCACCAACCGGTACCACTTTACTGTAATACCAATAACCGTCATCGGAAAGACTCCAATTATCACCGGATGCTGTGATTGTAAACTGACTCGCAGCTATTACTTTGCATCTGACAAAACAATCCACTTTACCGGTATTCTCAATCTGAACGATCTTTTCCCAATCCTTAAATTTTTCCTTAACACGTGTCTTTGGCCCAATATCTATTGATACTCCACCCTTAGCAGAAGCATAGGTTGTAAAATATGCAAGTGTCGGTTTAACAGAAATACATCCAACAATTATTACCGACGCAAGGACTACACTCGCCAGAACACGATGCTTTTTATTAATTTTTTTACAAGACTCAAATATTTTTTTCATTAATTCTGCACCCATTCCCATCCAGTTCCGTCGTATTCAAAATGATTTACGACACCCGTACTATAAACAAGTTTGTTGTTATAATCGTTTGTAAAATCTGCATTAACTGTATCACCGGCAACAATTGTTGTCTCAATATTATCTGATGATGTAACCTTGTAGCTTCCGGCGGCATAAACCTCCTTGACCACAACTCGCGCACCTGCTGGAATATTGTCAATCACTACGCTCTTAAATCCAACACCATCAAATCTAATGGAAGCAATATCTGAAAATACCACATTTCCATCCTTATCATATGCCTCAATATCAAAAGCAAAAATTGGTTCACCCAGCTCTGTATTATAGGTCTTTAAAACCTTGTTTATCTGCAGACTTCCTGTCAGCTCCTTCTGCTCCGGCTTGAGCTCTATAGTGATATTATCGTATATCCATGAATCCGAGCCTGATCCGGTCATTGCAAACTCATTATTTGGTGCCGAAACAAGATATGGTACAAATGAATATCCATATTGTGCTGAATTGACAGGCTTGGTATATACCAGATACAATCCTGTCTTTACTCCGGACACAGACCCCTTTCCGTTTTTCACTTCAATAGTTTTGTCGGCAGATAAACCTTCTTTATCGACAATCTCTGATGCACTCTTAGCCATTTTTTCATAATCATCAGCCGTTGTCTTACTATCTATAGACTCAACCATGCCTGACAGTTCTTTATAATCATCTGTCACGGCATATGTACCGTTTTCGTCTACCTCTGCCACCCTGTAAAGATCAACGGGAAAATCCACAGTATCCAAATCATTCCAAGTATCAGGAATATCAACTGTTATAGAACAATCTTTATCTGTTTCAATATGTGTCCTTGCAAATATACTGCCACAAGGCAATGAAACAAATGTCATTGCTGCTATCATTATGCTGGCAATCCTCTTAATGTTATTGTGCATTTTTCCTCCTTCCTGATTCTATCTGAATCTATACAATATTGTCTTATTAAGAATTTTACATATTATTATATACAAAACCAAAAACACAACACCAAGTATAATTGCCTCGTGTAATGGTTGTATCTGCTTTGCGTCCTCTACAACAAGTCCCTGCGCATCATTAGCAATCCTATGGCCTCTGATAAGCAGTCTGTGTGAATTGACACCATACGGTGTACAAGTGATAAGTGTACAATAATCCTGACCTTCTTCAATCTTTAAATCATTAAGCTCATCAGGAAGAACTATTCTAATCTGATCAACTTCATAGGTCAATGTTTCACCAAGTATATATAATTTGAATGTATCTCCCTCTGCCATCTGATCAATATCAGTAAACAGCTTTGATGAGGTGAGTCCACGATGACCTGAAACGGCACAGTGTGTACTTGGTCCTCCCACCGGGAGAGATGACCCCTCAATGTGTCCTACTCCAATCTGGAGTATCGTATTGTCCGTACCATGATAAATAGGCAATGAAACTTTTATAGATGGAATCTCTACATATCCCATCACTCCGGTACCGGATACATCAAGAAGACTTTCATACTCTGCTTTATCCTGATCTGACATTTCATAACGGTCCTGCTTACTTAAAAGCTTCTCGTTATATGCCTGTGCAGCTTTTCGCATCTCATCAAGCTTTTGCTCATCCGTATTGTCTACAGCATCAACGTAGCTGGCAATGGCTCTGGACTGATGAAATGAATTCCAATAATCACTTACTGTTGGATATAGCAGTAAGGACAACCCTGCGATAAACACTACGCCAAAAAGAATAGTAGATAAACGTCTTTTCATAGTGCTCTCCTTACTGTTACATAAACTCTAAATAAAATCTATTATAGCTGCCACAGATTTATAACCTGTGGCAGCATAATATTTAAAACTAAATAGTGCCAGTCAGATATTAATTATCTAACACGCTTCTTTGTTACAAGAACAATTCCACCACCGAGAACTAAGATAGCACCAATTACGTAGATTGCTACACGTCCGGCACCACCAGTTGAAGGAAGAACTGAACCCTTGTTGTTTACTACATCTGTAGATAACTCACCTTTTTCAAGCATAACACCTAAATTAATAATTGAACCAGATGCTACATCTCCTGTAAGTGCTGTAAGCTTTGGATCATCACTATTCTCATCATGCTTTGCAGAAATTGTAAATGTCTGATCCTCGATTGAGTTGTATCCGTCAGGTGTCTTTGTCTCGCGTAATACGTATGTACCATCATCTAAGCCTGTGAATCCGAATACTGTTCCCTCTGCATTAGTAGAAAGAATCTTCTTAACCTCTACAAGCTGAAGCTCTTCTTTTCCGTCAACCTTTACTTTCTTGAAAAGTGAGAACTCTGCACCTGTAAGTGGCTTATTATCTTTGTCAACCTTGTTTACAGTTAACTTGTAAGTAAATACGATAACCTTGTCTTCAGGAGTCTTACCTCTGTCTCCCTCACCACCATTGTTAGGGTTGTTAGAGAACTCAAGACCAACTGTATTTGGGTTTCCGGCTGCGCCGATTACTGCATTCTCGTTAAGCTTTGCTGTATACTCAACAACAATCTTATCTGAGTTTTTAGCGCCAAATGCTAAGATATTGTCACATGTAAATGTAAGTGTCTTAGCTGTTGCATCATAGCTAGGTGTGAAATAAGATGTAATATCCTTGTTACCTAATTTAATTACTGCATCATTGTTGTAGTCAAGTCCTTTTGAAAGAGTATCATTAAACTTGAGAGAGTATGTCTTGTAGCTTTCAATGTTGTTTGCTAATGTAGCTGTGAGCTGGAATGGAACATCATCTCCGATATCGTAATCGGCTGAATCCTGCCAACCAGTTGTCTCACCAGTTGTATCATTTGTATCCTTAACTTTCTTCTCTACAGAAGGAACATCTGCCTTTACATCTGCATTTACATCATCTGTAACATGAAGGATAAACTCTGTGTAAGATTCCTGACCCTGTAAAGAATCATCCTTATCTTTGATAAGGTAGTAACCTGGCTTAAGATTGCTGATTACATTCTTTGCATCCGGATCTGTTACTGTAACTGAACCTGATGCTGATGCTAAGTTTGCACCGATAATCTGAGCCTGCTCTTTAAGCTCTGAAGAATTGTTACCCATATCAGAAAGCTTCTTAGCATATGCAACAGCATCACCGCCGAGAGCGGTCTGTCCTTCTGCTTTAATGCCCTCTCCCCACTTTATGTTAGAAAGAGTTGCTTTATCTGCTGATAAATCACCAGATAAAATCTGATAAGCCTCATAAGTGTGTCCTTTGACAGCCTTATTAAGTGTGAGACTGAATGTGTTTTGGTCTGCGTTTGGTGCTGCAAATACAGTTACACTCATTGCAAGTGTAAGAATCATAGCAAGCACTAAAGCAATGCTTCGTTTGATTGTTTTCATTTTGCATTCTCCTTTTTTTATAATGTTTTTTGTTTTTTATAGAAAAGTGTTATTGTAGCTATTGCTATAAGCACAACTCCACTTAACATATACAACCATCTGTTACCGCTTCCACCTGTTTCAGGAAGCTCATACTCATTGAGCTTATTTGTAATCTCAATAGTACCTGAATCAACAGCCATATCCTTTCCCGGTGCCACATTGACATCAGTCCTCTTAATCTCAGTTCCGTTTGTATCCTTAAATACATAGGAAACATCATAACCCGATACGCTGTTATTTTGGTCTACTCCAACCTCTGTAACATAATACTTATAGGTTTCGTTGGTTATATGACCTATATCATCTGTCTTTGTCTTAGGAAGATTTTTAAATTTATAAGACCAGTTTCCATCTTTGTCCGGTGTCACTTTAACAGCATCACCGTACTTAACATCGTTTCCTGACGAATCCACCTGATGTAACTGTAAATAAATACTTCCATCCGTCTTATTTATAGGTCTGTTCTTTGAATCAACCCACTTTTTATCAACAGAAATTTCTGTTGTTGGAATAGCCTCATCACCGATATATACTATGTCATAATTGTTTGCCAGACAGGTTCCCGTTAAGCTGCTATTTGGAGCTGTCACAGGATATTTAGCTGTATCCGGCGAACTAAAGTAGAAATAAGTCTTTGCCGGTTCTTGTGGAAGAACATAGCCACTAGGTGCCTTTGTCTCAACAACATAATACTGTGTGTTATATGTCATTGTTTTATCAAAGTTAATCTCTATCTTACCGTTTTTATCGGTAACATATTTATTAACATAGACATATCCATCCGATGTTTTCGTAGAATCTGTACTGTTTGGATCATATTTGTAAACAGCAAACTCTGCGTCCGGCAATAATTTTCCGTTATTTCCCTCTTCCGTCTTGTAAAGAATAAACGAATCATTCTTATATACATAAAACGAAGAATAAGATTTAGTGTACTTTAATTCAGTGTGAATCTCTGTTTTACTATTATCAACGCCTTCCAATGAAACGGTATTAGATACATCAAATTTAGGTTTTGAATCACCCCACTCCTGTATCAAATCAGCCTTTACACTATAAGTGTATGTCAACATTATAGCTTTTCCATCAGGGACAATAGCATTTATTGTTTTGCTTGAAAACTGATAATCATATAATGCTTCTTGTGAATCATATGTCCACTTGCAATCAGATATCACCTCACCAGGTTTGTATGTTCCATCATCCTGCTTGATAGCCTCTCTGAACTTAACTGTACCTGGCATCAAATCTACCTGCCACCTTGCTGAAGAATCATCATAGGTTACTTTTTTGTACGACAAAACATCTTTTAGATTTAATGTCTTATCAGCACCCAGATATGTCTTGCCCTCCGGGTTTATAAGAACAGTATAATTCAGCTTATGTTCATCATCATCCCATCTTCCGTTTTTGCTTATAACTTTATCTCCTGAATCCGGAATATTTTCACCATCCTGCTTTGGTTTGGATATTATCTGTGTCTGGCTTGATTCACCAATCTTATTATTACTGTCTGATTTAGCTGATGCTGTGTTCTTGTACACAAGCTCCTTTCCTGCCTTCAGGGTTTCAGCACTATCAGCCTTACATTTGTAAACAAGGAAAATTGTAGAGCCCTCTTCCCATCCAAACACATTTGCATTTTTCGGCTTTTCTACAGTTGTAGTTATCACTTCACGACCATTGCTTGTTTCTTTTTTACATGAAGTATTAATTCCCGCAGTAAAGTAAGTTTTGTTGTTCGAATTATCTACCGTATAGTTCTTTCCATCCAATGTAGGGTATGTAAAACCTTGGTCTGGATTATTGTATTTTAACTGTACAGTAACATTTTGTACGCTGATGCCCTCCGGCATATTATCAGTGATTGTATATTTGGTTGCTTTTTTATCCATTGTAACCTTTACAATCCATGTGAGCGTTCCGTCATATCCTGCATCAGTGGTCTTTACATATGTATCTGCTGTATTATTGTTTCCATCACTCTTAACAATTGATGATTTAATATCTTTTTTTGTTTTGAAAGATGCATTTGCATCAACATCCCAGAATTTTGCATTGTTCTTAAACTCGATTTCGCCACCTGCTGAATAGTCTGCATACGATTTATAATTTAAAGTTACTTTATAACCATCTGCATTGCTATTAGAAGGTACAAACTTATCTTTAAACTCAAACGAAAATCTGGTAAACTTAGTACCCGTTTTGCTATCAAGAGAATTAAAATCATACTCCTGATCGCCTGATTTTACTTTAAATTTATATATCTTATCGCCAAAAATGTTTTTCGCCTGATCAAATACATCTTTAACCTGCTGATAAGTCATATAATGAGCCATATTGTCTGAAGTAGTATTTGTCAGTTCATCAACAAACTTTGCACCTGCATCCGCTCCGGTTGAAGGAATGGTAAATGTTGATTTCCAACTAAGCTCATACCTGTTTTTCTTTGGTTCTTCTTTATTGGCAGTCACTTCCTTTGTGACTTTTACATCTCCACGAGTTCCCGGAACATTTACTCCGGCCCATTTGCTAAACGATATCTCTTTGTTCTTGAAAATAACCTGATTACTAACAGTCTGGTTATAGCTTTGTGGTGTGACAGGTGTTTCATATGTAATAACATATGTACTGTCATTTTTATTATTATTCATAGCCACAAAACTAATACTGCTAATCTTGCCTTCTTTGTCATAATGAATTTGAGCACCTTTCCAGTTGGTATCCTGTTCAGATGTCATTTTAAAATTCTTTGCATCCTTAAGGCAATTATCTGTCAGTACGGCTCCAACAATATTATTTCTTTCTTTATTAACAGTGATTGTCCACTTGATAGTCTGACTGTTTTGGTCGTACGTACCTGTTTTATCAAGATCATCTCTCTTGTATTTAATAATACTGCTTGATGTATCAATAACCTTTTCGTTAGACTTTTTATTTATTGATTCACCGGTAACCTTGTTAGACGCCTGTGACTCATTTCCGCTATCGCAAAGAGATGTGTCATAATAATACTTGTATTTTATCTGGCAGCTTTCACCGGCATTAAGCTTAGGCAGCGTTGCTGTAAGATTATAATTATGATTATTATTGTCATTATTCTGAGAAGCCGTAACATTAGCAGTATATTCACCGCCAACCCGCTGTCCATTTTTAGTTATTGTATAGGTAAACTTTGATGTATCGACAGACATTTTACCGGCCTGCAGCACATCATTTAAAGTAATAACATCCGGTGTGCCTTTTTCAGATGAAACATCAATAACATACTCAGCATATTTGCCATTGTTATCTTTCTTAAGTGTATTATCTGTTGTATTTGACTTTTTAACAGTAATATCATAATTAACGCTATGGTTCTTATCCCAATGGATATATTCCTTGCTTATATCTAATGTAGCATCTCCGCCTATCTTAACAGCAACATCACCATTGTCCTTAACTTCACTATAGCCGCTTGCGCCAAATATCGCACCACCTTTAACTTCAGTAGTGTTGCTCTGTATGTAATCATCAGCAAATTTAATCAGTGCAGAAAATGTACCATCATTGTTTTTTACAAAGCGATAATTACAAAGCTTATTGCCGCTTTCGTCTGTATATGCATGCCAGCCATCACAAACCGCATCAGGAATAGATATATCCTGTCCATAAGTCATGTAATAGTTTTTAATTATATTTCCGCTTTCATCCTTGAGCTCGCCCTTACCTATGGTGAAAGACATATCAACCTTATAATTAAATGTCTTTCCATCCCATTCCACTTCAGGTTGTTTGCCTTCAAGTTTCACCACCGGAGGATTTTTAAACTTCCCCAGGTTGGTATATGTTTCCTTCTGTCCATCCACCTCGAACTCGTACTTGTTCTGATCTTCTGCAGATGCAGGTTGTATAAGTCTGTACATAGTAATGCTCAGCACGATGACCGCCATAGAAACAACGAATGTAGCAAGCTGTCTACGTCTTTTTACTCTTTTCAGTCTCTCTTTGCCGAGACGTTCCATATCCTTATCCATTCTGCATCCTCCTTTCCTCAAATAATTATATTTGTTTTATTAAATGCTTTTATCTTTCTTTTGATGACAGTATATCACTTTTCGGTCACACAACGGTCACACGGAAGCACTTTCTCTCTTTTTACCAATAGACATGTGTTATATTTGCATATATCTTAGTCAATTTTACCAATTTTTGTAAGTGGCCAGAGTCCCAAAGTCACTTTTCCAACCACTTGTTCCTCTGAAATACAACCAATTGCAGTATTTCTTGAGTCAAGAGACACACTTCTGTTATCTCCCATCACAAAAATTTTCGACTCCGGAACCTGATACGGTAAATCAATATTGCAGTCACCAAGTGACTTTTCTTTCAAATACGGTTCATCTAGTGCAATGTCATTTACATACACGGTTCCGTCATCGGAGATATTTACCCAGTCGCCCGGCATTGCAATCACTCTCTTAACCAGAATTTTATTATTCAGGTAAAACGCTATTACATCGCCTGTTTTAAAAGTGTTTCCCTTTGATGCCATAAGTACCTGTCCCTCTTCAAGAGTGGGTGACATCGAGGTTCCCGTTACCTGAAGAATCGGAAGCCACAGATTTGCAACAAGAACCGCTATTGCAGCAACAACTAAAAGAGTTCCTACTGTATTAAACAGAGTTCCCGCAAACTTGCTGTTGTACTTCACCCTGCGAAGCTCCTGCCTTAATGCTTTGATTCCAAGCTCTTCGCTATATCTGTCATAGTCATCTGTCATTATGCTTCGATAACTATATTTTTCATTTTCATCATTGTTTGTATTATCATTATATGTTTTATCATCAGATTCTGAATCCGTTTTATCGTCCGCATTATCATTTTTCAGTATTTCAAAATCCGCTTTTGCATTCTTTTCACTCTCAAAAGATTCTGTTTTTTCAACAATTTTTGTTTCTAAATCAGTATATTCATCATTATTAACATTATGTAGTTTATCAGAAACTTCTGTTGACTCATCCAACTTTACAACATCCGCTGCCAAATTGTCTGACAGTGATGTTTCAAATAAATCTGTCGCTCTATCTATTTCTTCCTGTTTATTCGTATCTTTATATTCATTCGAAGCTTCATGTCCGGCTGTGTCTATCGAATTAACTATTTTCGTCGGATTAACCGCATCAGCCGTTTCAACTGTTTCCGTCAGATTAACCGCATCAGCCGAATCAACTGTTTCCGTTAGATTAGCCACACCAACCGAATCAATTGTTTCCATTGGATTAGTTGTATCAACAGAATCAGCCGTTTCCGTCAGATTAGCCATGGCAGCCGAATTTGACGGGGGCATCATCTGGCTCAACAGCATATCAAGCCTGTCTTCATTGGTCATCGGCTTTGGCTCTGCCTCATCCGGCTCTGTATCTTTTCCTAAATCTATAATATCAATATCTTTTTTCTGGCCCAAAAATATAGAATCATCTATATCGTTTATGTTTGCAACACCGCTTATATCCTCTACCGGAATATTATCAGCAATCGCTTTCTTATTATATTCAATATCCGACTCGGGTTTTGTCGAATTAATGTAGTTAACTGATTTATTCTGTTGTCTTTTTTTCTTGTGCTCGATATATTTTACTGCTACGCGCGCAAGCGCATATATAACTTTTTTATATATTTTCTCAACCATTTTTATATCCATTTCATAACATTATTCTATTTGTTTCTTACAAAATCACTTTTTAGTAAGATTTTTAGAAGCCATCGATATTACGGCTGCAAATTTTTGAATCTCGCTCGTTGCTGATGTCAGCTTTTCTATTGCATCATTTATATCACCGGATTTTGAAACCTCACGCTCCAATGTTGCAATATGTTTTTTTGACTCATCCAGCTCTTTTCTTAAATGTTCAACCTCTTTACTTCTATCTAAAAGCATTTCCAGTAATTCACTTCTGCTTAATTTTTTTAATTCTTTTGCTTCCATACTTTCACCGCCAACTCTCCCTAAATGCAGACAACCAAAGTGTATAAAAAATACCTTCGGTTGTCTTAAATTAACTATATTATAGCAATTTATCTACACAATTTCAACAGATAGCCCATCTTTATGTGACTTTATTACTATATTTATTATATTAAAGTCTTAAAACTCAAATTTCTTTGCAAAATAAGCATCAAGCTCATCAATCGCGATACGCTCCTGCTCCATTGTATCACGGTCACGTACTGTCACGCAGCGATCTTCCTCTGAGTCGAAATCATATGTCACGCAGAATGGTGTTCCGATTTCATCCTGACGACGGTATCTCTTTCCGATTGTTCCTCTGTCATCATACTCACAGTTGTATGTCTTTGAAAGCTGTGCAAATACCTTCTCAGCACTCTCATTGAGCTTCTTCGACAGTGGAAGTACTCCAATCTTTACAGGTGCAAGTGCAGGATGGAAATGGAATACTGTTCTGACATCAGGCTTCTCCGGTGTGCCGATATCCTCTTCGTCATAAGCTGCGCAAAGGAAAGCAAGTACTACACGGTCTGCACCGAGTGATGGCTCGATAACATATGGCAGATATTTCTCATTCTTCTGGTCATCGAAGTATGTAAGATCCTGTCCTGAAACCTCCTGATGACGTCCGAGGTCATAATCTGTACGGTCAGCAATGCCCCACAGCTCGCCCCATCCGAATGGGAATAAGAACTCGATATCTGTAGTTCCCTTTGAGTAGAAGGCTAACTCTGCAGGATCATGATCACGCAGTCTCATCTCGTCATCCTTGATTCCGAGGGAAATGAGCCAGTCACGGCAAAAGCCTCTCCAATACTTAAACCACTCAAGATCTGTTCCAGGCTCGCAGAAGAACTCAAGCTCCATCTGCTCAAACTCACGTGTTCTGAAGGTGAAGTTACCCGGTGTAATCTCGTTACGGAATGACTTACCAACCTGTCCGATACCGAACGGAATCTTTTTACGTGATGTACGCTGTACATTTTTAAAGTTTACAAAGATTCCCTGTGCTGTCTCCGGACGAAGATATACTGTATTCTTAGCATCCTCTGTAACACCCTGGAAGGTCTTGAACATGAGGTTGAACTGTCTGATATCTGTGAAATTGTGCTTGCCACATGACGGACAAGGAACATTGTGCTCCTTGATAAAGTCTACCATCTGCTCGTTTGTCCAGCCATCAACTGATGTCTCAAGCTCAATACCATTGTCCTGTGCAAAATCCTCGATGATTTTGTCGGCTCTGAATCGCTCATGGCACTCTTTACAATCCATAAGCGGATCAGAGAAGCCTCCGAGATGTCCTGATGCAACCCATGTCTGAGGATTCATAAGGATGGCGCAATCCACACCTACGTTATAAGGATTCTCCTGGATAAACTTCTTCCACCAAGCTCTTTTTACGTTGTTTTTAAGCTCTACGCCCAGGTTTCCATAATCCCAAGTATTTGCAAGGCCTCCGTAAATTTCTGAGCCCGGATATACAAATCCTCTTGCTTTTGCTACCTGTACGATTTTGTCCATGGTCTTTTCCATAATTCTTGTTTCCTCTCTATCTTATGATTTATTTATATTCTTTTAATTATAATTAAATAACGATTTTAACAATCTTTAATCTACATATATACTACTTATATATAACATATGTGATATATGACACCGGCTCTGAATTATCCTCCTCGCTGTCAAAGTCGAACGTGACCTCACTGTCTTCCTTGACCGAGTTTAATATATCGTCATCACTGACACTGTCATCAGCTCCTGCATCTGTACTCTCAGTTCCGTCAGTTTTTACTGCTTCTGTACCCTCTGTGACACTCTCTGTCCCTATGGTCTGTGATGCAAGCAGGCTGTACTTGTCACCAATCGCAACTGTTTTGTCATCTACAAGCTTTACTTTGTCGACAGATGCATATAGTATCTTTCCCTTCACATGCAGATTTGAGCTGCCCTCATAGACAACTACCTTGTAGCCGGTCTCATCCAGAAACTCAGATGATTCACATTTCTTTGCCTTGCCATCATCTATTGCTGCAAAATCAGTCTTGAAATCAAATCCGGCTGCCAGTGCCTCCGCAATCGTCCCTGAAAAGAGCTTTGTCCCATTGAAATCAGTATATTCGTCAGTCGAAGCATAGCTCATCGTAAGCGATGCTTTCTTTTTCTCGACAGTCAGCTTTTTGAGCTTGACCGAACCGTCATTCTTCTTATTGTAGTCGTCTATTGACTTGTCCACATAGCTTTGTAAGTCATCCTGCTTGTATGCAGCTGTATCAAAGTCCTCGACATCCGTAGATACTACACTGCCGTTTTTTGCAACAAACACCGTGCTGTCCTTGGTATAATAATCCGTACCGCACCCGGCAAGCAAACCGCATGTCGCAATAACAGGCAACAGCATTGATAGCTTTTTTCTCATAGCTGCCTCCTAAAATATAATCTATGATATTATACCCTTTTGTATATATGATTTCAAGTGTCATATTTTAAAGGGGCAACTACAGAAACGCTGCTGTTTTAAAATCATGATGCACATAGATTGAAAGATACTCCTTCATTATGCTCTTAAGCTCTTCAAGCACATCGTCTGACACTGCAAACGTGTACAGCTTCGTGATATCCGCCGAAACAATATACTGCATGGTATAGAGTGTATCGCTTAGTATATGCCTGCCCTGCACCTGCATGCCACAGCTATCGCAAAACACACCTCCGCGTCTTGCCGAAAAGACACCAAGTCCTTCCCTTGAATGACAGTGTATACACGAAAACAGCGATGGACCCTCGCCGTTTATCGTAATAGCCTTAAGCTCAAAAACAGCCCTGACCAGTTCGTTCTTATATGCCGGTGATTCAAGAGCCCTGAGTGATT
Organism: uncultured Agathobacter sp.; assembly: GCA_934365945.1. Taxonomy (GTDB): domain Bacteria; phylum Bacillota; class Clostridia; order Lachnospirales; family Lachnospiraceae; genus Roseburia. The sequence goes on from CAKRNE010000003.1 coordinate 45,827, forward strand.
GATAAAGGAGCTTTAGCATATCCTTTTCATCATTGTTCTCCTGACAGAAATATCCGCAGAACTCCAGAAAGTAAAACCCGGTGTATACTGCCTCCAGATCCTGTGTCAGCTCCCTGAAATAGTTGCTGATCGTGACCTTTGAAAGAGAATATGCACTTTTGCCCTCAAACAGTTCAAACTCACCGAACGAAAATGGATTGCTTCCTGCCATAAGCTGGCTGTTCGGACGTCTTGCTCCCCTTGCAAAGGCTGTGATTTTTCCTCGCTCCTTGGTAAGAATCGTTATTCTTTTGTCATAATCCCCTACCGGCATAGCTGAAAGCACCATGCCGGTCAACACTACACTCTGCGACATCTTAATCTTACTTTCAAATTACTATTCTTCCTCTTTGTATCCAAAGTTCTTGATGAGGAAATCACTGTCTCTCCAATCCTTCTTTACCTTAACCCAGAGCTTCAAATTTACCTTACAGTCGAGCAGTCTTTCCATCTCATAGCGCGCATTTGTGCCGATTTTTTTGAGCATGCTGCCCTGCTTTCCTATGATGATTCCCTTATGGGAGTCGCGCTCGCAGACAATTGTGGCATCCATATCTATAATAGGACCGCTCTTTGTCTTTCTCGTCTTCATGCGGTCAATTCCTACGGCAATACCATGCGGTACCTCATCATTTAAGGCATGGAGTGCCTTTTCCCTAATAATCTCAGCACAGATCGCACGCTCAGGCTGGTCTGTGATGGTGTCCTCATCATAGAACTGCGGGCCATAAGGCAAATACTTAAATATAGAATTAATAACATCGTCCGTATTCTGTCCTCTCAAGGCTGACGTAGGAATAATCTCTGCAAAGTCATATACCTTGCGGTAGGTGTCTATATACTCAAGCACCTTTTCCTTTTCTACTGTATCTACCTTGTTGATAATCAGGATAACAGGTGTATTGACCTTTTTGAGCTGCTCTATGATATGCTGCTCTCCTGCCCCGATAAAGTTGGTCGGCTCCACAAGCCACAGCACAACATCCACCTCATTTAGTGTCTTTTCAGCCACATTGACCATGTACTCGCCCAGCTTGTTTTTGGCCTTGTGTATACCCGGTGTGTCAAGGAAAACTATCTGTCCCTTTTCCATATCCGTGTATACTGTCTGGATGCGGTTTCTTGTGGTCTGAGGCTTGTTTGAGGTGATGGCTATTTTCTGGCCGATGAGTCTGTTCATCAGTGTTGATTTGCCCACGTTTGGTCTGCCGATTATTGTAACAAAACCCGATTTGAAATTCTGTATCATTTTTCCTCCTATGTGATTGTGTATTTAATTCTGTATTTATATAAGCTTTTCAACATTCTCAAAGAGGCCAGCCGACTCCTTAATCATGTTTTCATTGCCGATAACACATATGCTGTCCTTTTTAAGCACTGCCTCTACAAGGTCTGCAAGCCTTCTGATATCCTCAGGCTGTGCATTTAATATCTCATCGCGTTCCTTTTGAATCTGCTCGAAGGTGATACCCTCAAGATAGGCTGAAAGTGATCTGCTGCCCTTTGCTTCCGGATTCATAGGTGTATCGAGTGCACTGAAGGTACCGATGATGTACTTGGTCATATCCCTCTCATCAGGTGAAAAGCTCTTTATATACTCAGGTATCCTGTCATAGACATCAAGTGTGTCTGAAAGGTTAGGGTCTCTGTATGAGACAAAGTAGCTTTCTCCGCTTCTAAGGAAGGTATTCATGCAGCCGTAAGCACCGCCCTTTACCCTGACATTTATCCAGAGATAATCATAGCTTAGGATGATGCGCAGCAGTCTAAGTGCCCCGGTGTATTCATAGCCCTCGCAGACGAAATCACCTGTCTTTGCCACATATTGTATCTGTGATGCATCGACAAACGCTTCCTTTGCTGTATTAAAATGCACCTCTGCCTGCTTGCCTATAGCGCTCATTTTATTAAATCCAGCTATAACTTTCTCCAACGATGGCTTTGCATTGCCATATGCCTCGTTATTTCCGGTAAAGCTGATAAGCATTCTGTTTCTTGCAAACAGCTTTTTGGCTATTGAAGCAAGCTTATCCGATACTCTCTCCGGTGACTCTGAAAGTTCCTTTTCTATGCGGCATATAGAGCGGTAAAAAGCAATTCCCTTTAGCTCGTCCTGATAAAGCGCATAGCGTGAAAAGCTCGACATGCTTCGCATAGCTGCAACCAGATGACCTGAGCTGCTCAAGTTAGCCTGAAGCCTTGCCTTAATCTGTGCTACAATCTCGCCAAGTCTCTTTGTATCGGAAAAATCAGATGCAAGAATCATCTGCTCCATAAGCTCAAGTGCCTTATCTAGATTTTTCTCCAATACCTTAAGCTTCACCTCAAACTTAAACACGAAATTATTTCTATCTTTAATATCCGGGTGACTTGCAGTACCTGTGCTGATTCCGCCGGTATATATGTTGGTAGCATTGGCCAGGTCAGTATAGCTGTACTTTTCGGTGCTCACCAGTCCGAGTGCGTTTGTGAAGAAGCCAAGATAGCCAAGCTCACTCTGCTCAAAATCGCCTGCATCAAACAAAAATGATATATAGTCAATGCCGTTTGACTCTATGTCATGACGCACAACCTTTACATCCAAAAGCTCATACTCGATATTTGAAAAAGGCATAGCATTCTTTTTCATATCCGCTCTTGTAAGCATCGGAAGCTTGCGCAGATCCTCGTCTGACGAAGGTTCCTCCTGGTATTTCTTTAAATGCTCTGTATCCTCAATCAGCTTTTTAATCTCTTCATCTGAAAGAGATGCCTTGTAATCGGAAAGCTCCTTTGCCAGAGTCTCCTCCTTCTCATTGCCAAGACCGCGCTTCGGCTTTACCGTGACAGATGATCCATGTGTATTGTCAAGCAGATATTCCTGTATGAGCTTTTCAAAGTAATCCGTATCAACAGCCCTTCGAAGCTTGGCAAAGGTATCAAGACACTCCAGATGTATAAAAGGCTTCATATCATCAAACAGCCAGCTGTCTAAACAATTTAATCCAAAAAGAAGTCCCTTAGGGAACTGTCCAAAATCAGCCTCCCTGAACTTGAACTCACTGCTGTTGATTCCCGCGAGAAGCGCTTCTTTATTAATTCCTGTTTTAACAACCTCTTTAAGAGTGTTTTCTATAATACTTTCAAAGTCATCTGCCTGAGATGCATTGGCATTCTTTGCTACAAACGAGAACACCGGCTGCAAAATGCCCGCATCGTATGAGCCATACACATCATCACCGATTCCCGCATCTATCAATGCCTGCTTTACAGGTGCTCCAGGTGAGCTGACAAGTGCATAGTCAAGCACATCAAAGGCCTGATAGAGCATCTTATCAAGTGTATCCCCCACCACACGGTTATAGGAAAGATATGTCTTATTCTCCTGTGAATCATCCATTGTAATTGAATACTGTGCCTCAACATTCTTTATTTCATCAAATGCAGGCTGCTTATTAATTTCTGAATTAATTTTTTTATATTCATACTGGCTCAGATATTCCTTATCCAGCCACTCAAGTCTCTCGACAACATCCATATCACCATACAGATAAATATATGAATTGGATGGATGATAATACTTGTGGTAGAAATCCAGATATGCCTCATACGTAAGCTTCGGAATATACTCCGGATTGCCGCCTGAATCCTTGCTGTAGGTATTGTCTGGAAACAGTGAGCGGTAAATCTGGCTTGAAAGCACCTCATCAGGCGATGAGTATGCTCCCTTCATCTCATTGTACACTACTCCGTTTATCTTAAGCTCATCATCCTTGCCGGTAAGCTCGTAGTGCCAGCCCTCCTGCTTGAAAATCTCCTCGTACTTTGTGATATTTGGATTAAACACTGCATCCAGATACACATCCATAAGGTTCTTAAAATCCTGATCATTGCAACTTGCTACAGGATAAACTGTCTTGTCAGGGTATGTCATGGCATTTAAAAATGTATTGAGCGAGCCCTTTGCCAGCTCAATGAAAGGATCCTTTACCGGGAACTTCTTTGAACCGCAGAGTGTGGTATGCTCAATAATATGTGGCACACCCGTCTCATCCTCCGGCGGAGTCCTAAAGCCTATATAAAAGACCTTGTTATCATCATTATTTGATAAAATGGCAATCCTTGCACCACTTTTTTTGTGCCTCAGAATGAATCCGTCCGACTGGACATCCTCCACTCTGTGCTCATCTAAAATCTCGTATTCAGCCAAATCGTGAATTGTCATCAATTATTCCTCCTAAAATGCGATGATGTTAGTATACCACATTTTTACATATTATAGTTAAATTATAAGTATATTTACCTCAAAAAATCTGTCAAAGGGAAGTCCTATGCGCCTGTTTGAATATTAACATCCATCTGCGGAAACGGAATTTCGATGTTGTTTTTATCAAATGCTGTTTTAATTTCTTCTGTAAGCTGCCATTTTGTGTTCCAGTAATCCTCGTTCTTCACCCAGATTCTCGCACCGAGCTCTATAGCAGAATCCTGCAGCTCGCTCACAAACACATTGCTTGGCTCATCACGAAGCATCGTATCTGCTGATGTGACAACAGACTCAAGCACGCTCTTTGCAAAGGCTAAATCTGTGCTGTAGGATACTGTCACTCTCAAATCAAGCATTCTCTTATCCATCATAGATACATTTGTGATACAAGAATCAGCAAGCTTTCCGTTTGGTATCATAACCATCTTGTTGTCTATGGTCAAAAGCCTTGTGTAAAACAGATTTATGTCCTTTACAGTGCCCTCTGTACCACTAGAGCCGTCAACTATGTAATCGCCCACGCCAAAAGGCTTCATCAAAAGGATGAGCACTCCTCCTGCGAAATTGGACAGGCTGCCCTGCAATGCCATACCTACAGTAAGTCCGGCAGAGCCAAGAACCGCTATTACAGAGCCGGTTGCCACTCCAAAGCCCGAAAGCAGCGCCATGACAAGGATAAAATACAAAAAATATTTAATCAGATTGGCAAGAAATGACGCCACTGCAGCGTCCATCCTGCTTTTATCAAATGCTTTTTTAATTATTTTTACGATTGATTTAATCACCTTTATGCCGATAAGCAGTATCACTATCGCAACAACAAGCTGCACGAGAAAGCTGATAAGCGATGGCATATATTTCTCCAGATATGTCTTTACAATGCCCGGATTTTCAATAACCTGCTGTACCTCAGTATTTGCAACCGGCACTGATACTTCACCAAGAATTTGTCTAATCATATAATCTCCTATATATTCCTTACATTTCTTATATTTCTATTTCTTATATATCTATTTCTTATATATCTATTTCTTATATATCTTATAGCTCTTATATATTTTCTATATATTTCCTTATAACCCACTAAATCCCCCATATATAATATGGGGGATCAGTATGTAAATAAAATATTAATTCATTATTTAATTACTCTCACTCTGAGTACTCCGTCAATAGCAGAAAGCTTCTCAACGGTAGAAGCATCGATAGCTGAATCAAGATCAAGAAGTGAATATGCATAATCACCCTTGCCCTTGTTTGTCAGATCAGACACATTGATATCAGCCTCTGCAAGAGCTGTTGTAATCTGTCCAATCATACCCTTTACATTCTTGTGAAGGATTCCGACTCTGCCTGAAGCTGTGCATGCACCCATGCTGCAGTCAGGGAAGTTTACTGAGTGAACGATATTACCATTCTCTAAGTAATCTCTTAACTCCTTGACAGCCATAACAGCACAATTGTCCTCTGACTCTGCTGTAGATGCTCCAAGATGAGGTGTTACGATGCAGCCCTTTGCTCCAACAGTTGTGTTGTTAGGGAAATCTGAAACGTATTTTTTAATCTTTCCCTTTGCAAGTGCATCTACCATAGCCTCCTCATCCACGAGAAGATCTCTGGCAAAGTTTAATACGATAGCAGTCGGCTTCATCATTGCAATGGCATCAGCGTTTATCATCTTCTTTGTTGAATCAAGAAGAGGTACATGGATTGTGATGAAATCACAGTTCTTGTAGATATCCTCTACATTGCTGATATGCTTAACGCTTCTTGAGAGATTCCATGCAGCATTTACTGAGATGTATGGATCATATCCGTAAACATCCATGCCCATATGTACAGCAGCATTCGCAACAAGTACACCGATGGCTCCAAGTCCGATAACACCGAGCTTTTTGCCTGAAATTTCTGTTCCGGCAAAGTTCTTTTTCTGCTTCTCGGCTGTCTTTGCGATATTCTCATCATTCTGGTTTGCAAGACACCAGTCGATACCTCCAACGATATCTCTTGATGCATAAAGCATTCCGGCAAACACAAGCTCCTTAACACCGTTTGCGTTGGCTCCCGGTGTGTTGAATACAACGATTCCCTGCTCTGCACACTTATCAAGCGGGATATTGTTTACTCCGGCTCCTGCTCTTGCTACTGCAAGCACCTTGTCACCAAGCTCCATATCGTGCATAGCGGCACTTCTTACAAGTGCTGCATCTGCATTCTTAATATCATCAACCTTTTTATAATCGTCAGAGAAGAGGTCAAGACCTACTCCTGCGATTGGGTTTAAGCATGTGTAATTGAACATTATGCATTCTCCTCCTCAAACTTCTTCATAAACTCTACAAGCTTCTCAACGCCCTCTTTTGGCATAGCATTGTAGATAGATGCTCTCATTCCGCCAACTGTACGGTGACCCTTAAGGTTTACAAAGCCGGCTGCAGTTGCTTCCTTTACAAACTTGGCATCAAGCTCTGCATCTCCTGTTACAAACGGAACATTCATGAGTGATCTGTCCTCTTTTCTTACTGTTCCCTTAAAGAGCTTGCTCTGATCAAGGTAATCGTAGAGAATCTTGGCTTTCTCCTCATTTCTCTCCTTCATAACTGAGAGACCGCCCATCTTCTTGAGCCATTTGAATACCTTGCCACAGATATAGATGCCGTAGCATGGTGGTGTATTGTAAAGAGAATCATTATCGGCCTGAGTCTTCCACTTGAGCATGGTTGGTGTGCCCGGGAGACAATCATCTGTGATAAGGTCCTCTCTGATAATTGCTATAACAACTCCGGCAGGTCCTACATTCTTCTGTACTCCGCCATAGATAACAGCATATTTTGATACATCTACAGGCTCTGATAAGAAGCATGAAGAAACATCAGCTACAAGGTTCTTTCCCTTTGTGTTAGGAAGCTTCTTGTACTTTGTTCCGTAGATAGTATTGTTCTCGCAGATGTATACATAGTCCATATCATCTGTGATCGGTAAATCTGAGCAGTCAGGTATGTATGAGAAGGTCTCATCTGCTGACGAAGCAAGTTCTACGGCATCTCCGTAAATCTTAGCCTCGGCAAAGGCCTTTTTAGCCCACTGACCTGTGATAATGTATCCTGCTTTTTTATTTTTCATAAGGTTCATAGGTACCTCAGCGAAGAACTGTGAAGCACCACCCTGAAGGAAAAGCACCTTGTAATTGTCAGGTATATTCATAAGCTCGCGGAGATCCTTCTCGGCATCCTTGATGATGTCATCAAACCATTTTGATCTGTGGCTCATCTCCATAACCGACATTCCGCTTCCCTTATAATCCATCATCTCTGCTGCTGCTTCCTGCAATACCTCCTCAGGTAAAACTGCAGGTCCTGCTGAAAAATTGTAAACTCTACTCACTCTAATTTCCTCCTTGTGTCGCATTGTAGTCCTCTTCATCGAAAGACTCGTCGATAGGCTTGCCCGGTGCAACCATAGGCCATACCTTGTCATCTGAATCAATGATACAATCGATGACAAACGGTGTCTTGCTCTTTAAGGCATCTGCAAATGCTTTTTCAAATTCTTCCTGGGTCTTAACACGTCGTGCGGTGGCTCCCATTGCCTCTGAAAGCTTTACATAATCCACACCATCATCGAGTACGGTTGCCGAGTAATGCTTCTCGTAAAAAAGAGTCTGCCACTGGCGTACCATTCCAAGTACATGGTTGTTTATTATAACCTCTATAAGAGGAAGCTTTTCTCTTGAAGCTGTTGCAAGCTCGTTCATGTTCATTCTGAAGCATCCGTCACCTGCAATATTGACTACAGTCCTGTCAGGATTGGCTGTCTGGGCACCGATTGCAGCACCGAGACCGTATCCCATAGTACCAAGACCTCCTGATGTAAGAAGTGTTCTTGGCTTGCTGTATTTGTAATACTGGGCTGCCCACATCTGATGCTGACCGACCTCAGTAACCATTATAGCATTTCCTTTTGTCATTTCATAGATTTTTTCAATAACAAATGGTCCGCTAAGCCCCTCCTTGTGATATGTAAGAGGGAAGGTCTTTGCATATGCAAGCACATGCTCAACCCACGAATTGTGGTCAAGCTGTGTGAGCTTTTCGTTGATGTGTGTAAGGATTTCCTTCACATCGCCTATAACACTCGATGTAACACGGATATTTTTATTAATCTCTGCTGCGTCTACATCAAACTGTAATATCTTGGCCTGGTCTGCAAACTTTTTAGGATTGCCAAGCACTCTGTCCGAAAAACGTGTACCAATCGCAATCAGAAGGTCGCACTCCGAAACTCCAAGGTTTGAGGTCTTTGTGCCGTGCATACCAAGCATGCCTGTGTAGTTATCACTTGTGCCGTCATATGCGCCCTTGCCCATCAGTGTATCGCAAACCGGTGCATTGACCTTGTCAACAAACTCCTTAAGCTCTTTGCTTGCTCCGGAGAGAACCACTCCGCCTCCAACAAATATATATGGCTTTTTGGATGCTTTTATGAGTTCAATTGCATTGTCAATGTCACTGTCTGTTATTGTTTCTGTCTCACGCTCAGGGAGCTTTATCTCCTGCTTGGTGTACTCTACCAGATCTGCCGTAACATTCTTTGGAATATCCACAAGCACAGGACCCGGTCTGCCTTTTCTTGCTATGTCAAAGGCTCTGCGTATTGTATCCGCAAGCTTCTCGACATCCTTTACAATAAAGCTGTATTTGGTTACAGGTGTTGTAATTCCGGCAATATCTATCTCCTGAAAGCTGTCCTTTCCAAGTAACGAGACTCCGACATTACATGTGATTGCGACAATCGGAATCGAATCCATGTAGGCTGTCGAAATTCCTGTGACAAGGTTTGTCGCGCCCGGTCCGCTTGTGGCCAGACAGACGCCAACCTTTCCGGTGCTTCTCGCATAGCCGTCGGCCGCATGGCTCGCTCCCTGCTCATGGGAGGTCAGCACATGCTTAATTTCCGGATGCTTGTAGAGCTCGTCATAGACATTAAGGATGGCTCCTCCCGGATAACCGAATACTGTGTCAACACCCTGTTCTTTTAAGCATTCTATAATAACCTGTGATCCTGTTAACTGCATCTTGTATTCCTCTTTTTCTTATACGAAGCCTTATACGAAAATACGTAAAAGCTAAATTTCGTACTGAATTTTCTATCAAAATATATACTACGCGTTCTGCTCGCCAGGAAGTGCAAGGATGGCTCCTCTATTTCCTGATGTAACAAGCGATGCGTATCTCTTCAAATAGCCTGTTGTAACCTTCGGCTCCCTTGGCTGCCACTTTGCCTTACGCTCAGCAAGCACCTCATCTGACACATCAAGCTCAAGCTTCATGTTTGGAATATCAATCTTTATGATATCTCCCTCTTCAACCAAAGCGATTGGTCCGCCTACTGCGGCCTCAGGTGAAACATGACCTATTGAAGCTCCTCTTGAAGCTCCTGAGAAACGTCCGTCTGTGATAAGTGCTACAGAGCTTCCAAGTCCCATTCCTGCAATAGCGGATGTAGGGTTAAGCATCTCTCTCATTCCAGGGCCGCCCTTTGGTCCCTCGTATCTGATGACAACCACATCACCCTCTACGATCTTGCCGCCCTTTATTGCTGCAATTGCATCCTCCTCGCAGTCGAATACTCTTGCCGGGCCCTCATGAACCATCATCTCATCAACAACTGCCGAACGCTTTACAACAGAGCCGTCCGGAGCCAGATTTCCTTTAAGAACTGCAAGTCCGCCGGTCTTTGAATATGGATTGTCTACCGGTCTGATGACCTCAGGGTCTCTATTTACTGCATTCTTTATATTCTCTCCAACTGTCTTTCCTGTAACAGTCATACAGTCTGTATTTAAAAGTCCGATATCAGCAAGCTCTTTCATGACAGCCCACACGCCGCCGGCCTCGTTTAAGTCCTCCATATATGTAGGGCCTGCCGGAGCAAGGTGGCAGAGGTTTGGTGTCTTCTCACTGATCGGGTTTGCAAAGCTGATATCAAAATCAAAGCCAATCTCATGAGCGATAGCCGGAAGATGAAGCATAGAGTTTGTAGAGCAGCCGAGTGCCATATCAACTGTGAGTGCATTCATGATTGCATCCTTTGTGATGATATCTCTTGCCTTGATACCCTTGTTGTACATATCCATAACAGCCATTCCCGCATGCTTTGCAAGACGGATACGCTCTGAATATACAGCAGGGATTGTTCCGTTTCCTCGAAGTCCCATGCCGAGAGCCTCTGTAAGACAGTTCATAGAATTGGCTGTGTACATTCCTGAGCATGAACCGCAGGTAGGACATACCTTGTTCTCATACTCACATACATCATCCTCAGTCATAGTACCTGCTGCGTATGAGCCGACAGCCTCAAACATTGATGAAAGGCTTCTCTTTCTGCCCTTTACATGGCCTGCAAGCATTGGACCGCCTGATACAAATACTGTAGGCAGATTGAGACGTGCAGCCGCCATCAGAAGGCCCGGCACGTTCTTGTCACAGTTTGGAACCATTACAAGTGCATCGAACTGATGAGCGATTGCCATACACTCTGTAGAATCAGCGATCAGATCTCTTGTGACAAGGGAATATTTCATACCCACATGTCCCATCGCAATACCATCGCAGACTGCGATTGCAGGAAATACTACAGGCACTCCGCCTGCCTCTGCAACTCCAAGCTTTACAGCCTCAACGATTTTGTCTATATTCATATGGCCCGGAACAATCTCATTGAATGAGCTTACGATTCCGACCATAGGCTTTTTCATTTCCTCCGGTGTAAAACCAAGAGCATTAAATAAACTTCTTGCCGGTGCCTGCTGCATTCCGGCTCTTGCGTTATCACTTATCATATTTTATCTCCTTATTTATCTCCGACTATTTCTTTGAGTGCTTCATCATTACTACTGTATGCACAACGGTTTGCACATCTATAACCTATCAGCTGTCTCTCTTAATTCTTGAAGCTACACACGCTCTGCGATGAGATCACCCATCTGTGCTGTGCCAACCTGTGTGATACCCTCTGTAGCCTCACCAGGCTGCGGCATGATGTCGATTGTCCTGTAGCCTTCCTTAAGCACCTGCTTTACAGCATCCTCGATTGCCTGTGCTTCCTTATCCAGATCAAATGAATAGCGAAGCATCATGGCTGCTGAAAGGATTGTTGCGATAGGGTTTGCAATGCCCTTTCCTGCAATATCAGGAGCAGATCCGCCACTCGGCTCGTAAAGTCCGAATTTTGTATCGTTAAGGCTTGCAGATGAAAGCATACCGATTGAGCCAGTCACCATACTTGCTTCATCTGATAAAATATCGCCAAACATATTCTCTGTGAGGATAACATCAAACTGCTTAGGATCCTTGACAAGCTGCATTGCACAGTTATCAACAAGCATATGCTCGTATGTAACCTCCGGATAATCCTTTGCGACCTCCTCAACGATTTTTCTCCATAATCTTGAAGAATCAAGCACATTCGCCTTATCTACGGATGTGACCTTTTTTCTTCTCTTCATGGCTATATCAAAGCCTCGCTTTGCGATTCTTCTGATTTCGTTCTCATTGTATGTCAGTGTATCTGTGGCTGTAACAACTCCGTCCACCTCTTTTGTCTCTCTGGCTCCGAAGTACAGACCTCCTGTAAGCTCACGCATAATCATCATATCAAAGCCGTCTCCGATGATATCAGCGCGGAGCGGACATGCTGCCGCAAGCTCCTTGTACAGGTATGCAGGTCTAAGGTTTGCAAACAGATTGAGTGACTTTCTAAGCTTTAAAAGTCCTGCCTCCGGGCGAAGCTCAGGAGCAAGCTTGTACCACGGTGATGTGGCTGTATTGCCACCGATCGAGCCCATCAGCACTGCATCTGAATCAAGAGCAGTCGCAATAGCCTCATCTGTAAGAGGAACACCTGTTGCATCAATTGAGCAGCCACCCATCAGGATATCTGTGTAGTTGAAGCTGTGTCCATACTTGTCTGCTATCTTATCCAATACCTTCTTTGCCTCAGCGACTATCTCCGGTCCGATTCCGTCTCCGGAAATTACACCAACTTTATATTCCATAATTCCTTACCTCTTTTACATAAAAATACATATTCTTATATTAAAGCATTAAAGTAGTTATTTCAATATGCCGGGATATTTTACTTTTTCATGCAATTTATAACTGCAGCTTATAATAACTGCATACTATAATAACAGTTTTTTATTATTATTGCAAGAGATGCGGATAATAAGAAAACCGCCACTTATGTGACGGCTTTACAAATCTGCATTATTTAGCTGAATCCTCTGCTTTCTCAAGGTCAGCGATAGCTGCCTTCTGCATTGGAATACGGCAGTTCTTGTTGTTACCAAACTCAACGATTACAGTATCGTCCTCGATATCGATAACTGTACCGTAGAATCCACTTGTTGTAAGAACTGTGTCTCCTGTTGCAACCTCATTGAGCATAAGATCCTTTTTCTTCTGCTCCTTCTTCTGTGGACGGATCATAAGAAAATACATAACTGCGAAAAGTACTACTAACCAGACAATCATTCCAACTGTTCCTGCTGCCTGACCGTTTGCTAAAATTGATGTCATCAATTGTTCCTCCTAAATATTCTATAATTGATGTGTTTTAAGCACTATTACCATAATACACGTTAAACGTGCTATCGGCAAGGATTTTTTATCATTTTCGAGATTTTTTATATTTACCTGCTAGCTCTGCTCTCCCTGTGTCATGCCATAGAGCTTTTCAGCCTTGTATGAAGCAAAACGGCCTGCATCAAGTGAATCCCTTATCTCTTCCATCATGTTGTTGTAGAAATACAGGTTATGGAGTACGCACAGTCTCATTCCAAGCATCTCCTTTGCCTTTAAAAGATGCCTGATGTATGCACGCGAATATGTGCGGCAGGCAGGACAATTACAGCCCTCCTCTATAGGGCGCATATCCTTCTGATACTTCTGGTTGAACAGATTCAGCTTGCCGTGATTCGTGTATACATGTCCGTGACGTCCGTTTCTGCTTGGATATACACAGTCAAAGAAATCAATTCCTCTCTCAACGCCCTCAAGTATATTGGCAGGAGTTCCTACTCCCATCAGGTATGTAGGCTTATTAACAGGCAGATGAGGTACTGTCTCATCAAGAATATGATACATCTCCTCATGACTCTCTCCTACAGCCAGTCCGCCGACAGCATAGCCGTCCAGTTCAAGCTCTGAAATGCGCTTTGCATGGTCAATTCTGATATCATCATAAATAGCACCCTGATTGATGCCGAACAAAAGCTGCTCCTTGTTGATGGTATCCGGTAAGCTGTTTAAGCGTGCCATCTCCTTTTTGCACCTCTCAAGCCAGCGTGTGGTCCTGTTTACAGAGTTTGTCACATACTGTCTGTCTGCAATACTCGATGGGCACTCGTCAAATGCCATAGCTATCGTGGAGCCAAGGTTTGACTGTATCTGCATGCTCTCCTCCGGTCCCATAAATATCTTGGCACCGTCAATATGCGAGTTGAAGTACACGCCCTCCTCCTTTATTTTGCGAAGGCCGGCGAGTGAAAACACCTGAAATCCGCCGGAATCTGTAAGGATAGGTCTGTCCCACACCATGAATTTGTGCAATCCGCCAAGCTCTTTAATGATTTTATCTCCGGTTCTTACATGCAGGTGATATGTATTTGACAGCTCAACCTGACACTTTATCTCCTTTAAATCGTCCGTGGAGACAGCACCCTTTATCGCACCGACTGTTCCTACATTCATAAATACAGGGGTCTGTATATCTCCATGCACAGTGTGGAAGGTACCTCTCTTGGCACGTCCCTCCTGTTTTAGTAACTCATATTTAGCCATATTGTAATTTAATTCTCCTGTTTCTTTTACTTATCGCCATTGCCCACAATCTTTCGGATTAATATTCCGTTGGTCAGCAGTGTGGTATCTATGCAATGCCTCTCAAAGAGCACCTCGCCGTCCTTTGGCACCTCAATATCCTCATCAGAGCAGTTGACTATAACCTCCACATATGTATCCACCCAGCCCATCTTTCTGAACTGTATTACCCTTGGATTGTCAGCAAAATCGTCAGGGAAATGGAAGTTTCTGCCCTTTAAAAGCGGCTCACTCGCTCTTAAATGAATGAGCTTTGATACCATCTCAATGCGCTCCTTAAACTTGCCTGCCTCAATATCCTCCCACGGCATACAGCGTCTGCAGTCAGGGTCATAGCTGCCCGGCATGGCAATCTCAGTGCCGTAATATATACATGGGCTGCCCGGCATGGCAAAAAGCACCGCAAGCTGTGCAAAGTACTGGTCGAGATTCTTTGTATCAGAGCGAAGGCGCTTTGTATCATGTGAATCAAGCAGATTGAAAAGCACATCATTGGTCTGCTGCATATAGTTGGTATAACATCTGTTTATAGTATACTCAAAATCCTGATTTGTCTGGCTCTTATCTATCCAGAAATCCTTGATGCTCTCTCCAAGCGGATAGTTCATAACCGCATCGAACTCATCTCCGCGCAGCCACGGAAGAGCATTATGCCATATTTCTCCCAAAATGTAAATATCCGGATTGATTTCCTTAAGCCTTGCACGAAGCTCCTTGCAGAAGCGGTGTGACACTTCATTTGCCACATCAAGGCGCAGTCCGTCTATATGATAATTTTCTACCCAGTTGGCGCAGATATCGATAAAGTATTTTCGTACCGCCGGATTATTTGTATTGAGCTTTGGCATATTGTCAAAAAAGCCAAACGTATAAAACTGTCCCTTTTTAGCCGCTCCATGCTTAAAGTCAAGAGGCCATTCATTGATCATAAACCAGTCATAATACTCTGAATCCGCTCCCTTTGCCAGAACATCCTGCCACGGCGCAAAATAATAGCCACAGTGGTTGAACACTCCGTCAAGCATGATTCTCATATCTCGCTTATGTGCTTCTCCTACAAGCCTCTTAAAGGTCTCCTCATCGCCAAAGCGCGGGTCTATCTTTGCATAATCCGTTGTATCGTACTTATGATTGCTCGGTGACTCGTTTATCGGTGTCAGGTATATTCCGTTTATTCCAAGCTCCTTTAAGTAATCAAGCTTTTGAATGATTCCTGCGAGGTCTCCGCCGAAGCACTCCTCATTTTTGACCTTGCCCCTGTTTCTCCACGGAACAACATAGTCAGGATCTATTGAGTGGTCTCCATTGCAGAATCTGTCAGGGAATATCTGATACCATATAGTGTCATTTACCCACTTCGGTGTGACCGGAATATCACACGGATTCATCCATGGGAACACAAAGCACTGGCGGCTTCTGCCCTCAAGTGCCATCTGCTCTGCGCTCACAAAGCCATCCTCAAAGTAAAACCATCTCTCGTCCTCTGTGATGAGTTCGAAGTAATATTTAAGTCTCTTGAACTGTGGCTTTACCGTGGTGGTCCACCATATCTGGTGCTTTAATTTCTTTTTAAATATAATCGGCTGCTTATCGCCATTCCAGGTCTCCCCGCCGCCTAGGATACCGGCTGCGAATGGGTCACCGAGTATGATATTTACTTCCTTCACATCATAACCGGTCTTTATATTTATGATTAATTCATCCTCATTTAAAGGATAGCAGTAGTTGTCGTATGCCTGGTGAAATACCCCATTAAATTCCATGTTTTCTCCCTCTTTTTCTGTCTTATTGTAGTTGTTGTTGCATTGCTTCATTATGGTACATAGGACGGCACGTAAGACACGTCCACCGTGAGTGCCCACGTGCTGCCCTGTTCGCTACGCTGCGCTGTTAAGATTCTGTACGAATTATGCTTATAGATTTTCTCTGGCTGACGAAACCGTCGCTACTCGCCCTCCATGGCTCGGTAGCTCCTTGCCCCGGCGTCCATGCCGGTGCATTTCTGTGTATCGAAGCATAATTCTACAGACTCTAAACAGCTTCGCTATTCGCTCTCATGGCAGCACGTGTACGCTCGCGGTGGCCGCGGCTTACGTGCCTTACGTTGTGGCAAAATTGCTACAAATGATGCTGCTTAATTATGCTTGCTTAAATTATGCTTCGCTTAATTTGCGCTTTGCATATACAGGCATGTAAATATAGTTACATATATACATAAATATATATAAACATAGTTCGAAAGTTATCTAAATAAAATAATATCATAGTTTTCTTGACTATTCAACTTGGTATTACTTATAATATACCTATTACTATAAAAAGGAGTTCAACATGGCAGGTTCATCATACGGAAATATTTTTAAGGTAACAACATGGGGAGAATCACACGGAAAGGGCTTAGGTGTCGTTGTGGACGGCGTTCCTGCGGGGCTTGAGCTATGTGAGGAGGATATTCAGATATTCTTAAACAGAAGAAAGCCGGGACAGTCCAAGTTCACTACCCCGCGCAAGGAGGATGACGCTGTTGAGATTCTCTCCGGCGTGTTTGAGGGAAAGACTACAGGCACACCTGTTTCTATGGTTGTGTGGAATAAAAATCAGAAATCAAAGGATTACAGTGAGATTGCTTCGTACTATCGTCCTGGGCATGCTGACTTTTGCTTTGATGAGAAATACGGCTTCAGAGACTACCGAGGCGGTGGTCGTTCTTCGGGACGCGAGACAATAGGCCGTGTTGCAGCAGGTGCTATCGCTGTAAAGATGCTATCGAGCCTTGGCATAAAATTCCTTACATACACCAGGTCAATAGGTCCTGTTACAATTGATGAGGTTAATTTTGATGCCCATGAGATTTACAATAATTCGCTTTATATGCCTGATGCCGATGCAGCGCTAAAGGCTTCTGAATATCTGGAGGAATGCCTTAAATCACTCAATTCATCAGGCGGTGTGTGTGAATGTGTCATCACAGGGCTTCCTGTCGGGCTCGGTGATCCTGTATTCGAGAAAATTGATGCTAATCTGGCAAAGGCTATTATGTCTATCGGAGCTGTAAAGGGCTTCGAAATCGGCGATGGCTTTGATGCAGCAAAGGCAACCGGACTTACAAACAATGATGCCTTTATTATGATGGATGGCGCTGTTTCAAAAGAGACAAATCACTCCGGTGGTACTCTCGGCGGCATGACAGACGGCTCACCGCTTATTTTCAGAGCTGCCATAAAGCCTACTCCTTCAATCGCAGCTACACAGCACACCGTAAATAAATCCGGTGAAGATATAGAGATTTCCATCAAGGGACGTCATGACCCGATTATCGTGCCACGTGCTGTTGTTGTTGTTGAAGCTATGGCTGCAATTACTATTGTGGATGCACTGCTTATGAATATGGGGGCACGCATGGACCGCATCACAGATTTTTATAAAAAATTATAACTTTGTCCTATAGTAAAAAGCATCTATCCGGTTTTTCCGGACAGATGCTTTTTATCTATTTCATTGGAACAATCTGCAATGTTTTTCCTAATGAATTTAAAATTTTTAATACTGTAGAGAGCTGTGGGTCTGACGTTCCGTTTTCCATTCTTGAAATCACAGGCTGCTTAATTCCACTCATTGCTTCAAGTTGCTTTTGCGTTATCCCATTTTCCTCTCTTGCTTTTATCATCTCATTAATGATTGCAACACGAACTTCACTTTCCGCAATCTCTTCTGATGTAAATAATTGTTTTTCAAGTTCATCCCATGAAGAACCTTTTGGATTAATCTTTGATTTACTCATTTTCATTACTCCTTTCTAAATAATCCTTCATAAGTTTATTAGCCTTTTTTATTTCTCTTAGAGGTGTTTTCTGTGTTTTTTTATGAAACTGCGATAACAAAATAAT
The DNA here is from genome assembly GCA_934365945.1 of uncultured Agathobacter sp. Classification (GTDB taxonomy): domain Bacteria; phylum Bacillota; class Clostridia; order Lachnospirales; family Lachnospiraceae; genus Roseburia. The sequence continues at coordinate 63,880 of CAKRNE010000003.1, forward strand.
ATCATTACCGTTATATGCAAAAAACAATATTCTATCCTTTAGCGGTCTTAATTCCCACAGTTCACCATCTAAATGGCGTACAAAAGGCATTCCGGCTCTGGTTCCATTTTCTCTTAAAATATTTAGATAATCCTGTATTTTTTGTAATTTAATTAAACTATCCTTAGAATTTTTCTTTTTTAGAGAAATTATATATTCCTTAACCGGCTCATTGCCCTTTTTATCTTTATAGAAAAAAATATTATACATTATCATACCTCCCCATAAAATAAATATAACTTAAATGCATATTTATGTCAATAGAAAATGCACTCAAAATATATTTCCAAGAAGCAGCGGATTAAACAATAGATACTGCGCATTTGTCACCACAAAAGCCAAGTATGCATTTGATTCCATACAACAGCAAAGTGATAAGAACGACCGCCATAACCATCACAAATGACTTTGATGCCATAAGCTGCCTTCTGCCCATGAGCATATTGTCAAGTGTAGGTGTCAGATTTTATATTCAAAATAGTAAAAAGCTGCTACTCTCTAAAGAATAACAGCCTTTCTTACTATATCAGCCTTTTGGAATTTGACCATCAACATACAAAATGTGATTCACTAACCACTCTGTGAGATATTTTAAAATTCCCATAATCTGTTCATCCTGATCTTCTATCTCATCATTATGGTGTTCCATAAATTCATCAAGTTTGTGTATAAATTCCTGATGCTGAACTTTCTGTGTAAATAACTTCTTATAATTAATAGACTCCATATACTGCTCTTCGTCAGTAAAGTGTTTTACTGTATAATCACGAAGATTTTCCAATATTATGTCAATTCTATCGTATTTATCTGGTGTATTCTCGTCATGAAGCAATTCATAAGCCTCATCTGCATACTTAAATAACTGCTTGTGTTCTTCATCTATCATATCTATTCCGATATAATATTCTGGTTTCATTTCATACATCCATTAGTCCTTCTTTCATTTTTATTCAGCATTTGAAAAAATGCTTTTAGCATTTCCATAATCCATGCAGGTTACAATATGCATATACTTCTTCTACCTGTTCACCATCGAAAAGACAAAAATCTGCTATCGGCTCCTGCCCTGGATTTAACTGTTTTCTGTATATTCCCTGATTGGTATTTAATGTAATCCACTCAATAAAATGCTCTTCAAGCATTGGATGTTTTGTCTCTCCGACCACGACATGAACATAACTGCCTTCCACAGTATACACAGGTACATGCTTCTCAACAGCAGCATCTGTCACTCCGGCTTTTAATTCCTGCATAGGTTCTCCGCAACAAATTACAGGAACACCTTTATCTTTTACCTTTTCAATAATATTTCCACAATGTTTACATATATAATACTTTACTTCCATGTTTTTCCTCCTTTACTTTCTCCCTGCATTTCGGGCAAATGCCCTTAAATGAAATATCATAATCCAAAAATTCAATTCCATGAGTGTTATGAATTCTTTCCAGTAAATCCGGTATTTCATCCATATCCACATCTGAAACCGCACCGCATTTTACGCACCTGACATGGTAATGATTTTTCAATGTAAAATCAAACCTATTTGGTCCATCCGGAACTTCGACCTTTCTTAATGCACCTTCCTCTACCAATATATCAAGATTTCTATATACAGTTCCTTTTCCGATTGTAGAATATGCTTCTTTTATAAATTCATACACCTCATTTGCTGTAACATGCCTTTTCATCTCATATACAGCATTTCTTACCAGGTCTTTCTGAATTGTGTTTCTTCTATTTGTCATCTGCCCTCCTTGTTGGGATTTATTCCTAATTAGAATTATATATTGTTTTAAATTCCTTGTCAAGAGAAAATAGTAATAATTCCTATTATTATAAAAGATGCCCTTACCGAGCATCTTTTATTTTAAGAAATTTTTCTATTTTTCGTTCAAAAACATATTCTGTAGCTGATGACAAATCAGACCGGAAAAAATAGCCAAGTCTGTCAAATTTCTGAATTTCCTCTGGATTCTCAATATTATTTTCTGCCATGAATCTGACCATTTCACCGCGAGCCATCTTGGCATATGTACCTTTTGTTACCAGTTTATCTCCGGATAACTCACAAAATGTAACCGTAATATATCTATCCTGCGGTGTCAGATACTTTTCTATACATTTTGAGTATTCTTTTGATGCCAGATTAATGATAATCCTGCTGTCATCGATTACTGAGCGGTATAACAAGTCTCCCCAGTACTCATACAGATTTTTTGCATCTCCAATTCCGACCTTTGCCTGCATTTCTAAACGATAAGGTGTCACACCATCCATTGGTTTCAGCCCCCATAAAATGCAGACAGTATTCTCAAATGATTTTGCACATACTCAAACTGCATATCTTCAAACACAGATGGTGCCATATATTGAAAAGCAATTCCTTCATATGATAAGACAGCCGGAGTGAGCATCTGATAAAGGTTCATATTTTCCAGTCTATAAAAATTCTGTTCCAGAATCTTGTCATTGCATTTCCAGATAGCTTTCAGTTCCCCTTTTGACCTATCTTTCAACCAGTTTAATATCTCTGATGTCTTATCAATAAACTCCGGTAAAGCAGCCGGTTCTATACTGTCAGCGTCCGTAATCATCTTCTTTGCAGGTGATAATATAATTTTCATCAATTTAATTCCTTAAGCATATTTTCCGGATTATCTGCCGCCTTGACTTTATCATTAGCTTTGATGATAACTCCCTGCTCGTCAATAAGATATGTTGTTCTAACCACACCCATAGAAACTTTTCCATAGTTTTTCTTTTCTTTCCAAACATCATATGCTTCAATAACTTTACGCTCCGGATCTGCTAAAAGCGTAAATGCCAGTCCATATTTTTCTTCAAATCTCTTGTGAGAGGCTACAGAATCCTTACTTACTCCAAGAATAACTGCACCTTTTTCCGTAAACTGGGGATAACGCTCAGAAAAACCACATGCCTGCTTCGTACATCCCGGTGTATTATCTTTTGGATAAAAATATAAAATCACTTTTTTGCCTGCATAATCGCTTAATTTATGCATTTCTCCATTTTGATCCGGCAATTCAAAATCCGGTGCTTTAGTTCCTAATTCTAACATACGTTATTTCTCCACTTCTTTCACTTCTATCTGTTTTCTTGTCCTCTTATTTCCCGAAATCATTTTATGACCAGAATAAACTGCCATAATCATGCATATCAGAGAGCCAAACGCAAAGTATTTGTGTGTTGCTTTTAACCCTTTATATCCGGTATAAAAAGTTCCAACCATTGTAACTACTGCTCCGAATGACCAATATTTATGTACTTTCATGCTTAATTCACCTCCTGTATATGAACATATTATATCATATGCTTACGTATATGATATGCCTGCGGCTGATACTTATGCGCATTCGCGCGTGATATAATTCGCTACGCTCATTATATCAAATTTTTTGTAACATAGTCTATATTTTCCTGAATGACACAATCTCTTATCGTATTGGTTTATTATGATACGACAGTTAGAAATAAATCTCTCACTTAATCTTTAATTCAATTTTCATTCCTCAACCATATCTCTATCGCTTTTTGCCTCTTATCGGCTGATTATAGTTTAATCACATATTGCCACTTTATAAATCATTAGCCATTTTTCCTTCAAGTATTTTTTATAATAAGTCACGAAAAAATCCGCAATACTATAATTTAGTATAGCGGATTTATCATGTAAAATTACATATAAGCAATGGCATTTACTCTTACTGTCTTTTAATAAATATGTTTTCTTTACTTTCCAAAAATTTTTGTAACAACAACCATTATTATTCCTACTATAGACATAATCAATCCTGCAATCTCCATTTTGTTGATTCCATCTTTTTTTGCAATGGAAATGTTTTCAAACAGGAAAAATATAAAAATAATAACAATTGCAATTAATAACATTATATCTTTCATTTAAAACGAACAATTACTCCTTATATCTGATATTCCAATTAAATCTGCACCAAAACCAGCTAGACCCGATCCAAATTGTGACCATTTGATTTTTGTCCACCACTTTCCACCAAGACCTCTACTGGCTTTTATTGCCACTATAATTCCCTTAGCTGCTTTTCGTACGCCACCAGCAGCTTTAATTGCTTTTTTAAGCTTCACAATTTTTGCAGCTGTAAATATTGTTGTACCAATAACCCATAAAATAGTTCCTGCACATTTTGTAACTTGCCAAAATGACGGATCTGCCACTACCGGGAACGCAGTATCTTCATTGAACTCTATCACTTGTGTCAAAGTTTGTCCATCAATTTTATAATATGTTTCAATGTTATTTCCATTAGCATCTTCAGCCCATGGGGCATCAATAATATTCAGTATGTTATTTTTAGCATCAACAACAAAAACTTCTCCAGTGTCATAATCATCACCTAATAGTTCCTTACTTGATACTAACCGTTCACCCTCATTTAAATCATATTCAAATGAATATTCTTTAGGTGCGCTATTATTTTCAATATTAATTAATGTTCTTACTCCCTCTGAAGCAATATCACTTTCTTCTTTTATAGCTTGAACTCCAATAGACAAACTTTCATCACAGTTATATAATACAGTTCCATCATCTGATAAAATTCCTTCTGTATCCATAACTTCAGCAGGTAAATTCATGGACACCTTTCTGTCCTCGCCATCGTCAATAGTCAGTTCTTCATCAGCGTCATACGGAATTTCGATAATCGCATCTGTACCATCTACTATTATCTTATCCTCTTCTATTTCATAAATATCAGCATTTATTTCTGAAGTTCCTGTGATCTTTTCAATATTATTAATTGCTTCTTGTGAAGCATTTATTGATTCAGCATAAACCACCGCACCACTTTGTGTGAATAATAACATTGCTACAAGCGCTAAACATAATCCCTTTTTCTTCATCGATTTTTATCTCCTAAAAATTATTTTTAAAATTTTTGATGTCATCATCATTTTGCATGTCTAATATTTTTTTGTTTCCATTCTTAATCTCGATTATAGCTGGAATTTCCTCAATATTAAGACTTCTTAATAATTCTCGCATTTCCTTTTTTTCACTAGCTTTACATGTAGTGTCAAAATAAAAAATGTTTTTGTTTTCAGCATTAAGTTCCTTAGATAAAATTGGATAGAATTCTTGACAATCCGGACAAGTTGGTCTGCTGATGTATATCCAACCATCTTCATTGCTATTTAATATACTTTCAAGTTTTTCCTTATTTATTAATTCCATATGGGAATTATAATTGTTTTCTGTATATTCATCTTGACTATCTTTAACTTCTTTATGATTCGCCCAGAAAAAAATTCCAATAACCAGAATTAATATAACCGAAATAAAAATAGCAATTATTCCTTTTCTACTCATTTGTCCTCCTTCCTGATTTTAGTATTACAGTCTTGTTATTTTTTAACAATCCTAGGTTTTAAAATTTATAAAGACAGTTAGGTTTTTTAATAGTAGTACTTCTGTCAAGAAGTATTACTATTCTAGTATTCAACCTTTAATTAACTCGACTTTTTGACAGGTAGTGTATCAACAATGATTTCTTCCGATACATCAATATCATCGAGATTATATTTCCAATGGAACACAATCGGCTCTTCGTTTATTTCTGCAAAATATTTGTAGATACGATTAGTAAGTTCCTCTTTAGATTTAACACGGATACCTCTGAGCATCTGACGAGTTATCTTGCTAAAGAAACCTTCAACCATATTGAGCCATGATCCATGTTTGGGAGTGAATACAAATTCGAATCTTTCCGGTACAGTTGCCAGGTACTTTCTGGTCGCCTCTGATGTATGAACTTTAAGATTATCGAGTACGATGCAAATCTTGTTTCCCTTTGGGTACTTATCATCTAACAGCTTCAAAAATTCGATGTATTCCGTGCTGCTGTGCTTGTCTCTTACAAGAGGAATCGCCTCTCCTGTTTAAGATCAATTGCAGCTAATTGTTTTTACAGTGTTGTCTTTCTCTTTAAAGTAAAAAAGCAAATAGCACAGCATTATTAAATATGAAAGAATTCCTGCTGCAACTATAAACAAAATATCATATAATAATGCTTCATCCGTACCTAAAATGAAAGCACTTCCAACACCAAATATAATAGTCAACCCTTTATTTAAGAGACATAAAACAAAAATTCCCCGTTCTAGGCAAATATTTCCAAAAATGTTGAATAACAGTAATCTTTTATAATCCTTTTTATTGAATCCATATTTCTTTATCTCCTCTTTGCACACGCCTAAACCATCTTATCCACATATTATCATATTCTAGATAAACACCTAGTTCTGCATATTTTTCTAAAACAACCTTCTCTTCAAATGGTATATCCTTTCACACTAACAACGATGAATAACATTTAAACCGCCATTTGTTTTTACTTTTTTAATTTTCATGTTAGCCCCTCCTTTCCTGGTTAAATCTATAATATTCATTTTAAGCAACAACATTTGCTATTGCCATTTATATATTAATCCGTTTAGAAAAAAAAGCCATAACGTATTCGGTTAAATACAAAATAAACGAATACGTTATGGTTTTTTCCATTTTTTTCTATATAATACAAAGAAACTACTTAATGTGAAAGGACAATATTTATGAAATTTTTCAGAATCAAAAAAACACTAATAACCTGTATTCTTCTAGCTTGCCTTACGTCTACAACGTATACTTCCACCTATTCTACTAATTCTTTCTCGGCAAACGCTTTCGAAAATCCCAAAAGTGACATACCTGAACTTATTTATGATCTGGAAAATCCTTATTAATAAAGCTATTATATCTTGTTTTTATTATTTCTAAATTCCTTTTATTTTCAGGATAAACTTGGCAAAGCTGGTATGCTATCCATACATACAGTTTTGCCATTTTTTGCTGTTCACCATCCCCATACATTTGCAAACTACACCCAATATTATAGTAGAAATTATACAAATAATTCATCTGATTTTTCATCATGCCTCTTCGTATTGCCTTTAAACAAAGTTCTACACTTTTTTTATATTCACCCATTGCCCCCAGAACATTTGAATATCCCAAATATATCAAATATATCGGTTTACAGTCATTTATCATATCCTTACGTTCAAAATATTGTAATAACCTTTCATAATAAAGGCATGCTTTTTCGTACTGTCCTAATATTTTATAAAAAATAGCAATATCATGTAAGATCCAAATTTCTGTTTCACGATAAATTCGATTTATAGGAAATTCTTCTGTTTGAAAACGTCCACATGTATATCCCCATGCCTCCTTTAACGCTTCAATCACCAAATTTTCATCTATTTTTTCTAATTCATATTGTACAATTGTTTCTATCCACTTCAAATATTGTTTATTCTCAGGATAATCTACATTAAAACTTTCATTTTTTACAAGTCCATTTTTAATTTTTTCTGCATTTTTCCAATCGTGTTGTTCAACAGCTTTTTTTAGTTGTTCAATCTCTGATTCCACATCTAAAAGTCCCGTCTCTAATGGCCACAGAAAAACTCTTCCTTGCTCTCCCATTTTTTCCATTAAACACAGAAATTTTTCGTCTGTAGGATCAATTTTACCACTTTCATATCTGGCAAGAGTTACTGGATCACAAATAAATTCCGAAAGTTCCTCTTGTGTCATCCCTAATGCTTTTCTCGTATACTTTATAATTGCTGATTTGCTGTACTCTCCCATAAATCCAATCCTTCTTTTGTCAATTCTCCATTTTTATTCATAGTAATCAATTTTAACATTTGAATAAATTGTTCATTAATTTTCTCTTGAGTTTTTAATCTAAAACACAATGTTTTCTTTAAGTTTAGTATTTCATACAATCCCTTAAATTGATAACTTTCAAGCAGTACTTTTTCCGCCTGCTTCACATATTCATAGCTTTTACCTAAATTATGAAAATCAAATTCATACTGTGCCAAACAATATAGTATATAAGGATAATATTCTTTCCATTTATCTTGACTTGTCTTCCTTTGTTCCATATATTCCTTCAGCATTCTAAAATAGGCAACTGCCTCTTTCTTATTTCCTTTTAAATATTGGATTTTTCCAAGTAAATAAAACAACTCTATTTCAATATTTGTCAGCATAATATCTTTTTGTTTCCCTATATTTATTTCATTAGATTTTGTATATTCTAAAGCTTTTTTAAATTTTGCGATTGCCTCATTGTATTTTTTCTCTTTTTCTAATAAGCTTCCTTTTTTCAATAAAAGATACTGCCAATGTAATTTATCCTTTGCTTGAATATGGCTTTCGTACTCTTTCAGAGCATTCCAAGCTTCTTCTCTATTTTCTTCATACATTAGTTTTTCAATTTGTTCTCTTTTCACACTATAATAAAATTCTTGATCTGATGCAACAAATTCATATCGGAATGGATTTAAACCTAACCTTTCCAAAAGAGCGTCTAACAAAAATTTGTCTGGAACTCTTTCATCCATTTCATATCTAGACAATGCCATAACGCTACACAGACCCCTGCATACCTCTTTTTTTGAAAATTGTTGTTTTTCTCGATTCTCCTGAATTATTCTCCCTAATGTAGTTTTTCTCATCTTTTCAACCATTGCAATAATTATAGAATTTTTTTACGAAAAAAATCCGCAATACTATAATTTAGTATAGCGGATTCATTCCTAAAAAACAATTATTTTAATCTAAAGCAATAGCCTCATTCTCCTGACGTCTTAAAATATCAAACTCATCAGGTGTCTCTGACAGCTTTACATAGAATACCTGCTGTGGATGTGGGCAGGATTCCATCTCATTGCCATCCTCATCAACGAGTGTAAGTACTGTTGCAAGCACATTGTCTCCGTTTGGCTTCATGATCTCAATCTGCTCGCCGACCGAGAACTTGTTTCTCTGCTCCATGCGGTAGAGACCTTTTTCATTAGGCGCACCTACGATACCAAGATATGTGTAGCCCTTCTCATAAGTATTGTTATCGTATATCTGAGTCTCCTCCGAAGGCTTTCCGTAGAAAAAGCCTGTGGTAAACTGCCTGTAGGTACAGCTCTTTATCTGTTCTAAGTACCATGGCATATTTGCCTCGTATTTCTCAGGTGACTCAAGGTAATCATCTATCGCCTTGCGATAGGTTCTTGCTACTGTTGCCACGTAAAGTGCCGTCTTCATTCGTCCCTCGATCTTGTAGCTGTCTATTCCTGCATCGATCAGATCCGGGATATGCTCTATCATGCACAGATCCTTTGAATTGAAGATATATGTGCCACGCTCATTCTCGTATACCGGCAGATACTCACCCGGGCGCTTTTCCTCCACAACAGAGTATTTCCAGCGGCACGGATGTGTACACGCGCCCTTATTGGCATCACGGCCTGTGAAATAGTTGGAAAGCAGGCAGCGGCCGGAATATGAGATACACATTGCTCCGTGCACGAAGGTCTCTATCTCCATCCTGTCATCTATGTGCTCTCTTATCTCCTTTATCTCCTTAAGCGAAAGCTCTCTGGCTGTCACTACACGGCTGGCTCCGAGATTCCACCAGAACTGATATGTGCCGTAGTTCGTGTTGTTGGCCTGTGTGCTGACATGTCTTTCTATCTCAGGGCAGACCTCCTTTGCAATCATGAAAACTGCCGGATCTGCAATGATCAGTGCATCAGGTCTGTCCGGCTTCATGTTGTGAAGCTCTGTAAAGTATTCACGCACTCCGTCAAGGTCATAGTTGTGAGCTAATATATTGGCTGTAACATACACTCTCACACCGTGAGCATGTGCAAAGGCAACGCCCTCTGCCATCTCCTCCATCGAGAAATTCTTAGCCTTGGCCCTGAGTCCAAATGCCTCTCCACCGATGTAAACTGCATCAGCTCCATATATAACTGCTATCTTAAGTACTTCCAGGCTGCTCGCCGGACAAAGTAATTCTATTTTTCTCATTTTTTCTCCCATACAGTTTTGTATTCATCAAATCTTTGTTGACACCGTAATTCCATCACCTATAGGCATCACTGCCGTCACCAGCTCATCGGAGTGTGTAAGCTTGTAGAGATACTCCCTCATACGCTTGTAGATGGTACGGTTTCTGCGCTCAACGATATAGTGCGATTCTATAATATCGCCATCCTGCAGCACATTGTCGGACACCAGCACCCCGCCTGTCTTTAAAAGGCGAAGCACCTGTGGCATAAAGTTGATATACTGTCCCTTTGCCGCGTCCATAAATATCATGTCAAATTGTCCTTCAAGCTGTGGAAGTATCTCCGTTGCATCGCCCTCTAAGAGTGTAATCTGCTCCTGCTTCCCGGCTCTTTCAAAGTTGGCCTTTGCGATAGGTATTCTTTTTTCGTAATTTTCAATCGTCACTATCTGACAATCCTTCGGTGCATACTCTGCCATCAAAACGGCAGAAAAACCAACCGCTGTTCCCACCTCGAGAATACGCATTGGTTTTTGCATTGCAAGAAGCAGCTTTAAAAAGCTCTGCATCTCTTTTCTGATAATCGGAACGAAGTCTCTTAGGGCTTCCTTCTCTATCTCATCTAATACAGGCGTGTTGCCTCTGTCCAAGGAATTGATATATGTGACAAGTCTCTCATCAACTATCATTCTTGTATTTCCTAATCTAATTATTGACACAAATGCGCTTAACGGATAATTACTGTGTATCCGAAGGTTCCGTAGTCTGTGTCTGTTCTTCATCGCTCTTGTCGGAGGACATGATTACCATCATATCCTTTGCCGTCATTGAAGTGTTGAGTGTGTATATCCCTGGCTTTATATGTCCTGAGTAAGCAGACAGCTTAAGCTGGAGATAAAATAAATTGTGATCCCTTACAAGGCCCTTGTCCTCTAAAAGCTGTCCAAGCTCCTCTGCGGAGATGCCCTTTTCCACCTGAACGAGTACATCCTGACCATCGCCATTTGTCATGGCAGGCTCAGTAAAAACTCTGTAGCCAAAATCATAGCAGATGCTGCAGATTTTTATGCCCGCAAACAGCACTAAAAGAGCAATCATTATTGAAAAAGCAACCCTTATAAAGCCAAATAAAGCCTTGTTAAAATCCATAAGCTGTTCCTACACTTCCATAATTATAGGTATGATCATCGGTCTTCTCTTTGTTTCCTTCCAAACAAAGTCTCCCAATGCATCCTTTACCTCTGTCTTTATCTTGCCCCAGTCTGTCACATTGTTGTCTGTCAGACGCTCCATTGTGTCATCCAGCACGCATTTTGCCTCATCCATCAGGCTCTCAGAATTGCGCACATATACAAATCCTCTCGATACAATATCAGGGCCTGCAAGCAACTGTCCTGAGCCTGCCTCAAGAGTCATCACAACGATGATGATTCCGTCCTCAGCCAGACGCTGTCTGTCACGGAGCACGATATTTCCTACATCTCCTACACCGAGTCCATCGACCATGACATTGCCCACATGCACTCTGCCTGTCACCTTGGCACCGTCCTCATTGATTTCGAGCACATCTCCTGATGAAAGGATCTTGATGTGGTCTGTATCATATCCGAGCTGCTCAGCTATTTTTGCCTGTGCCACAAGATGCTTGTACTCTCCATGAACAGGGATTGCGTACTTTGGATTGACAAGAGAATAAATAAGCTTTATATCCTCCTGGCACGCATGTCCGGAAACATGGACATCCTGGAATATAACGTCTGCACCCTTCATCATGAGCTCATTGATGATACCTGTAACCGACTTCTCATTTCCCGGTATAGGGTTTGAGCTGAATACGATGGTATCGTTTGGCTTTATGGATACCTTTCTGTGGGTACCGTTTGCCATACGTGAAAGAGCTGCCATTGACTCTCCCTGGCTTCCTGTCGTGATGATGACAGTCTGCTCATCAGGATAGCTCCTAAGCTGTTCTACATCTATAAGAATATTGTCAGGCAGCGACAGATAACCAAGCTCTGAGGCTATCGAAATGATATTTACCATGCTTCGTCCCTCGATGGCCACCTTTCTGCCATACTTCTCCGCACAGTTTATGATCTGCTGCACACGGTCTACATTTGATGCAAATGTAGCAATGATAATTCTGTTTTTCCTGTGATCCTCAAAGATGCCGTCCAGTACCTTTCCGACAGACTTCTCAGACTGTGTGAAGCCCGGTCTTTCTGCATTGGTACTGTCGCACATAAGTGCAAGCACACCCTTCTTTCCAATCTCACCAAACCTTGCAAGGTCGATTGCATCTCCAAATACAGGTGTATAATCCACCTTGAAATCGCCTGTATGCACAACTATACCTGCCGGTGAATAGATAGCAAGCGCTGCTGCATCCTGGATACTGTGGTTAGTCTTTATAAACTCAACTCTGAAGCAGCCAAGGTTGATGTGCTGTCCGTATTTTACGACTTTTCTCTTGACTGTCTTAAGCATACCATGCTCTTCGAGCTTTCTGTCAATAATTCCGACGGTAAGCTTTGTAGCGTATATCGGTACATTTATCTCCTTAAGTACATAAGGAATAGCACCGATATGATCCTCATGTCCATGAGTGATAAAGAAGCCCTTGACCTTATCGATGTTCTCCTTAAGATATGTGATATCAGGGATAACCAAATCTATTCCCAGCATATCGTCCTCAGGGAATGACAATCCGCAATCTACCACAATAATACTGTCCTCATACTCAAAGGCAGTAATATTCATTCCAATCTGCTCTAATCCTCCAAGTGGAATGATCTTAAGCTTACCTGTATTCTGTTTTTCTGTTTTCTTCAAAATATTACCTCCAAATTTATTTCACGTACAACTGCAATCCTAATATTCAAGTGCAGTGTCATCATCCGTAAGCTCAGAAAATACCTTAGCAATAGCCGAAAACTCAACATCGTCTTCAACCATCTGATAAAGCACCTCTTCATCCTTTGTGCTTACTTCTTTTAAAATATATGCTTCACAGTCTCCGCTTTCTTCTCCTTCGGAAACTAAAAGATATCGTGTTCCATTAAGTGTTGTCTCTTCTTCAACCGCAAACTCGACAACATCATTAGTCTGCGGATCAGTAAATTTAATTTTCTGCATAAAAACTAAGACCGACTATTTGACAGATAATCCAAATATCCCTGCAAAATAAAAATCGCCGCAATCTCATCAACAAACTCCTTGCGATTCTCCCTGCGTATGCCGGTTTCCATCATAGAACGGTCGGCTGCGACTGTAGTAAGACGCTCATCCCAGTATATGACCTCAAGACCTGTGCGCCTTGCAAGCATATCACCGAACTCCTTCGTCTTCTCGCAGCGTTCTCCTTCCGTATTATTCATGTTTTTAGGATAGCCGAGCACAATCCTGTCCACCTTGTACTCTGCTATAATCTCCTCAATACGTGCCAAAGTCTGTCTGAGCTTGGATGGCGACTTTCTGCGCACTATCTCAACACCCTGTGCTGTGATTAAGAGCTCGTCGCTCACCGCTACTCCGACTGTCTTTGAACCAAAATCAAGACCTAATATCCTCATATTAATCCCATGCGCTGTTCTCAATGTATGTCTTGAGAACCTCCTCCACAAGCTCGTCTCTCTCAACCTTCATGATGAGACTTCTCGCGTTATTGTGGCTTGTGATATATGTTGGATCTCCGGACATAATATATCCAACAATCTGATTAACAGGATTGTAGCCTTTTTCCTTTAATGCCTTGTACACAATCTCGAGTACATCGCTTACCTGAAGCTCAGGCTCCTTTTGAACTGTAAAAAATTGTGTGTTGTTAATATTTTTTTCCATACGTTTCGCCCTTCTTGTAATATTATTTTATTATAAATGTAATAAAATTACAACCTTTTATTATTCGAAGAGTAATATTTCGTCCGTAAGCATACCCGATACACGGCCTGAAACTATCTGATTTTCAAGGTTTTCGTCAGTTTCCTTAGCGACCTTGACATATTCCTTAGTATATCCGACAAAATATTCTTTATCACCGATTACGGCCTTTTCCTCAAAAAGAACCTCCTCATTCTTTCCGATATAGAATTTCCTGAACTCCTCAGACATGGCATGACCGAGTGCTATGAGCTTTTCGCTTCGTGCCGCCTTAATCTGCTCATCTATCTGGTCAGGCATCACTGCGGCGCGGGTGCCTTTTCGCTTTGAGTACTTAAAGATATGCATCTCATAAAAATGTATACGCTCAAGATATGCCTCAGTCTGTGCAAATTCTTCCTCTGTCTCGCCCGGAAATCCCACGATCACATCGGTTGTGATAGCCGGATGAACAAAATATTTACGCAAAAGCTCACAGCCTCTCTCGTACTCCTTAGTGGTATATTTTCTGTTCATTCTCTTAAGCGTTGCATCGCAGCCGCTCTGGAGTGACAGATGGAAATGAGGACAGATTTTATCAAGCTTTGAAAGCTCGCTCGCAAAGTGCTCTGTCACAATCTTTGGCTCGAGTGAGCCAAGCCTGATGCGCTCTATGCCCTTTACCGCGTTCACTGCCTGTATCAGCTCAAGAAGGCCTGTAGCCTCCTCGAAATCCACACCGTATGAGCTTAGATGGATACCTGTCAGCACAACCTCCTTGAAGCCGTTTGCCGCGAGTCTTTCAACCTCTGCTATTACATTTTCAAACCTACGGCTTCTGACACGTCCTCTGGCATACGGAATGATACAATAGCTGCAAAACTGATTGCAGCCGTCCTGCACCTTGATGAAGGCTCTGGTGTGCTCCTTGGTCTGGTCTATAAAGAGCTCCTCAAAATCATGCTTTCCATCATTTATATCGTCCACAGTATCGTTTACACTGTCCAAAGAGTATTCCTCAAGCAGCCTTACCAGGTCATGCTTTCTGTCATTTCCGATGACTATGTCCACCGATAAGTCGTTTAATACTTCTTTTTCACTTGTCTGCACATAGCAGCCGGCTGCCACAACTATTGAGTCCGGATTGTTTTTCTTTGCCTTGTGAAGCATCTGTCTGGATTTTCTGTCAGCCATGTTGGTGACTGAGCAGGTATTTATGACATACACATCAGCTTTTTGTGTGAAGGGAACTATCTCATAGCCCGCCTCCTCAAGCAGATGCTGCATGGCCTCTGTCTCATATGCATTTACTTTACATCCTAAATTATGTAAGGCTGCTTTTTTCATTTTATTTTTTTACTCCTATTTAATTGACTTTTCCTTAAAAAACTATTACTATCTATATGACAGTAGTTATTTAAGGAGGTTTTCAATATGAAAACAGTACAGATTTCATTAAATTCCATTGGGAAAGTAAAATCATTCGTTAACGCTATTACTCAGTTTGATTTCGATTTTGATTTAATATCAGGCAGATATGTCATTGATGCTAAATCAATTATGGGTATCTTCAGCTTAGACCTTTCTAAGCCAATAGAGCTCGCTATACATACAGAAACCGGACTTGACGAGATTATGGAAGTATTAAAGCCATATATCATCGACGAAGCCAAGTAATACAGACACAATGATTTGATTAATTAGGACCTGAAGCTCAGGTCCTTTTTATTTTGCTTTAAGGTGGCACTGATTACTCAGCATCCACCATAATCACCTCTGTAGTATCTATAGCTGTCTTCATAAGCTCATCTATCACATCGCTTAGTCTTTCCTCAGACCTCTTAATCCTGTTGATATTCGGCTTTGTAACAGGATGCTTTGCCACAAAAATAGTACAGCAGTCCTCATACGGAAGAATCGATGTCTCATAGGTATCAATTTTGTTTGATATATCAATGATATCATTCTTGTCCATGGCAATGAGCGGTCTGTATACAGGCATATGGCACACCTCGTTTGTTGCAGCAAGTGACTGCATTGTCTGGCTTGCAACCTGTCCGATGCTCTCTCCTGTGATAAGTCCTAAGCATTTATCCTCATCGGCAAAGTGCTCTGCTATCTTCATCATATATCTGCGCATGATGATGGTCAGCTCATCATGAGGACATTTCTCATATATGGCAAGCTGTATATCTGTAAAATTGACAACATGCAGCTTTATCCTGCCTGAATATCTGGCAACCTTCTTTGCGAGGTCTACAACCTTCTGCTTTGCTCTCTCGCTCGTATATGGCGGTGCATGGAAATATGTGGCATTGATCACCACGCCTCGCTTTGCAATCATGTATCCTGCAACCGGGCTGTCGATTCCACCGGAGAGCAGAAGCATTGCCTTTCCTGCTGTGCCAAGCGGCATACCGCCCGGTCCCGGAATCTCCTCTGAATAAATATTTATCATAGGTCTGATCTCGATATTGATCATAACCTGCGGATTATGTACATCTACCCTTGTCTCAGGAAATGCCTCAAGCACCTTTTCACCTACTGCGGCATTTATCTCCATGGAAGTCATCGGATAGTTCTTTCTGGCACGTCTCGCGTTTACCTTGAAGGTAAAGCTCTTATCCTTGTATACATGGTTGATATGCTCGATAACTGCTTCACAGAGCTTGTCAAAGCCCTCGTCCTCATGCAGCTCGACCGGACAGATACCCACGATACCAAAGATTCTTGACAATGTGGCAACTGTCTCGTCATAATCATAGTCTCCATCTGTCTCCACGTACACACGTCCGCTTTCCTTTCTTACCTCAAAGCTTCCATCCACATTGCGAAGCTGATATTTGATATTCTTAACGAGCGCGTCCTCAAAAATGTATCTGTTCTTGCCCTTTATCGCAATCTCAGCATACTTGATCAAAAATGTCTTGTACATGTAACTCTCCTGTTCTGGTTTTATTTACTGGTTTTATTTACTATTTTTATTACTAAAGATTTCATTATACGTAATACGTAACTTTTTAACCCTTCATGGTTACCGGCTATGCTAATACCTGCGATCTCTTTGCAGCTCATTAGCGTCTTGTATATCTTCGAAGCATTGGTATCACCTCAGCCATCACGGTTACAGCGTAATCAATTTCCTCCTGTGTGGTATTCACACAAAAGCTGAATCTGATTGTGGAATCTAAAAGCGACTGCTTAAGCCCTATGCTCTTTAGTGTTGAGCTGATTGCCGGTTTGTTTGATGAGCAGGCACTTCCTGCAGACACATATATCAGCCTGTCCTCAAGAGTGTGGAGCATAACCTCCGCTCTCACACCATCCACGCTCACACTTACCACATGAGGGGCATTGGTATGATCCGTGCGTCCGTTTACTGATACACCTTCAATATGCTGCACTGACTCTATGAAATGGTCTCTAAGCTCATACATATGTGCTGTTTTTTTATCAAAATCTGTGTAAATTTCCTCGGCTGCCACTCCAAGACCTGCATATGCCGGAACATTTTCCGTGCCTGAGCGCATGCCCTTCTGCTGGCCTCCTCCGTATATAATCGGCTTGATTTTGGTCTTGTCCTTTATATACAAAAAGCCGCTGCCCTTTGGTCCGTGAATCTTGTGTCCACTGACTGAAAGCATATCTATATTCATGCGCTTCGGCCTGATTTCAAGCTTGCCGTAGGACTGTATGGCATCCACATGAAAAAGTGTTGCAGGATTTTTCTCTTTTATAGCTGCTCCTGCCTCCTCAATCGGCATGACAGCGCCAATCTCATTGTTTACATGCATAAGCGATACAAGAATCGTATCCTCCCTTACGGCATTTTTCAGCTCTTCAACACTTATCACGCCGTCATGGTTAACAGGCAGATATGTGATTTCAAAGCCCTGCTCCTCAAGAAACTGCATCACAGACAAAACCGATGCATGCTCGACAGAGGATGTGATGATGTGCCTTCCGGCTCGCTTATTTGCCATTGCAGCACCTATTATTGCGGTATTATTTGACTCTGTTCCACCGGATGTAAAGAGTATCTCCTTGTCCTGCACCCTGAGTGTCTTTGCAATCTTTTTCTTAGCATCATTAATATAATTTTCTGCCTCAACGCCCTTCATATGAAGCGATGAAGGATTACCGTAATCCTCTGTAAGCAGCTTATAAACCATATCTGCCGCTGCCTTTGAGCATCTGGTTGTGGCAGAATTATCCAAATATGCTTCCATTTTTTCTCCTGACTTCTACTTTGTAACCGATAAATTTCTCTGTATTTTTATAGTATTAATATTATGATTCGAGGCTCAAAAGGTCATTTTAATATTAATTGTGCATATCTATACCTTTTGACCCTCATATCATATTATATATCTACATACACATATGCAAATCTACGCATCAAGATTGTATACAAGCATGGCAAGTGTGGCAAGCCCTGCTGTCTCCGTGCGTAAAATCCTGCGCCCTAAGCTTATTCTGTGCATTGTGGCACGCTCATCCACAAGTGCTATCTCCTCCGGCGCAAAACCGCCCTCAGGACCCACGATAACACCAATTGTCTGACCAGACCTAAGCTGCCCCATTATCTCTCTTGTCGCATCCATGCCACGCTCATTCTCATATGGCACCAGCGTGACATCAAGCTCTGATGCGCTTTTTAATGCTTCCTTGTATGTAACCGGCTGCTTCACAGTGGGGATCACCGTGCGCTTTGACTGCTTTGCGGCGCTCTCAGCGATAGCCTGCCATCTCTGCTGCTTTTTTGCTGCCTTTTTTTCGTCCAGCTTTACCACACAGTTTTTCATGGCAACCGGAACAATCTCGGATACACCAAGCTCCACAGCCTTTTGAATAATAAGCTCAAGCTTATCTCCCTTTGGCAGCCCCTGATACAGCACAATGTGGTTGTCGAGCTCTGTGCCCGCCTCATCTGCACTGTCAATAGCTGCGATAACCTCATCATCCAGAATCGACGATATATGACAGAAATATGCCTGTCCCGACTTTGAGCTCACTCTTATTTTTTCACCGTTTTTCATGCGCAGTACATTCTTTATGTGATTTACGTCACCTCCGATGATAGAGATGCTGTCAGAATGAACCTGCTCTTCCTCTACAAAAAACTGATACATAATCCACCAAACTATTTAGCCTGCTTTTGTGCAGTGATATTGACCCACTCACCCTGATGATTGATTTCTACCACCTTAAGCCCTGCTGCTTCGATAGCCTCTTTTACTTCATTTTCCTTGAAATCTATAATTCCCGATGTGATAAAATATCCGCCTTCCTTTAACCTGTCCGGAATAACAGGTGCCATAGGAATGATGACATCGGCAAGGATATTTGCAACAACGATATCGTATTCTTCGGTGCCGACCTTCTTTTGAAGCTCTGTATCATCTATAAGATTGCCGACGTAAAACGTGCCAAGCTTCTCATCCAGATGATTGACCTGCATATTGTCACGAGTAGAAATCATGCAGTCAGCATCAAGGTCTGTACCTACAACCTCCTTTGCCCCAAGCTTTAAAGCTACAATGGAAAGGATTCCGCTTCCACAGCCCACATCAAGCACTGTAGGGGCTTCCTTTGCGCCCTCAATATATTTGATAAGCTGCTTGATACAAAGCTGGGTTGTCTCGTGCTTTCCTGTACCAAAGGAGATTCCCGGATCAATTTCTATCATAAATTTATCCGCATCCTCCGGCTTTACCTCCTCCCAGGTAGGCTTGATCAATATATCTCCGATTGTAAAGGATGAAAAATACTTCTTCCAGTTATTGATCCAGTCGAGGTCCTCTGTCTCAGATGATGAAATCACACCGCTTCCCACATCAACAGTGTCTCTTAAATCCTCAAGTCCAAGCTTCACCTTCCTAAGCATATCTGACTGGTCACTGCCATCATCCTCAATATAAAAGCTGACATGGCTTATGCCCTCATCAGGAGGCAGCTCCGGCAGAAAATCAATAAACATATCCGCCTGGTCCTCCTTGGTCAGAGGAATATTGTCCTCAATCTCGATTCCCTCGATACCAAGCTCCATAAGCATGCTGCTCATGAAATCCTCAGCTGCGGTTGTTGTCTCAATCGTGTATTTCTTCCACTTCATATAAAAATCCTCTCTTAATAAAATAGATACATAGTATAAATACAGTTTTATTTCAAAACATTTCCGTACATTTTACAAGGCAGTCATACGACTGCCTCCACAACTTATCTCATATAATACCATAAAAATGTGCTCTATAAAAGCCCCAATTTTTACATTGAACTTGAACATTGAAATTATACGCATAGACTGTTAACAATAATTTTATACTTAAAAAAGCCGAAAAAAATGTCCCGCCACACATGGCGGGACATCTATCATAGGACATCTATTACAAATCATCTATTTACAGATCATCCAAAGACTCCTTGAGCTTATCCATAAATCCTTTTTTCTTTTTAGAATCAGTAGAAGCTCCGCCTTCCTTAGTCAGAGAGCCTCCTGAAAGCTCATCAAACTTCTTAAGAGCCTCCTTTGCCTCCTTAGAAAGGCCTGTAGGCGTATTGACAACGAGTGTGACATAATGGTCACCTCTTATTGCTTTATTTCTTGTTGAAGGAACACCCTTGCCCTTTAAGCGGATGCGTGTACCGGTCTGTGTACCCGGTGCGACTGTATATATAATATCTCCATCAACAGTCTTGATTCTTATATCTCCACCTAAGGCTGCAATAGCATATGAGATGGATGCCTTTGAAAAGATATTAACATCCTGACGCTCAAAATCCCTGCTGCTTGAAACAAGAACCTCAACAAGAAGATCTCCACGCGGTCCGCCATTTATGCCAGGCTCGCCGTATTCACGTATTCTGACACACTGTCCATTATCTATACCGGCTGGAATCTCAACAGTCTTTCTAACCTTCTTGGTATTGTAGCCTGTACCGTGACATGTAGGACATTTATCCTTTACTACCTTGCCCGAACCACCGCAGGATGGACATGTTGTGACATTCTGCACTACTCCAAACAGAGACTGGCTCTGTCTGACAACCTTACCTGTACCATTACACTGGGTACAGGTCTCAGGAGATGTGCCAGGCTTAGCTCCGTTTCCTCCACATGTAGAGCATGTCTCCTTATAGTTGAATTCAAGCTCCTTTGTGCAGCCAAATATAGCTTCCTCAAAAGAAATTCTAACACTGAGACGGACATTTGCACCCTGTGCAGGACCATTTCTTCTGCCACTGCTTCTTCCACCTCCGAAGAAATCTCCGAAAATGTCCCCAAAAATATCCCCCATATCCATGCCTGAGAAATCAAAGCCACCGGCTCCGCCGCCTGTGCCGTCAAATGCCGCATGACCAAACTGATCATACTGGCGTCTCTTATCCGGATCAGACAATACGGCATAGGCCTCCTGAGCCTCCTTGAACTTCTCCTCACACTCTTTATCACCCGGATGAATGTCAGGATGATATTTCTTTGCCTGCTGTCTGAAGGCTTTTTTAATCTCTGCATCTGTTGCGGTCTTAGATACTCCTAATACCTCATAATAATCTCTTTTTTCTGCCATAATTGAAAATTCCTTTTATTATACAACTAATTCGCAAGGCCGGCCATGTGGCCAACCTTGCGAGTGATTTTACTTGCGCAGCCATTTTGATGCTTTGATTGATAACCTAGATTACAGGTCATTAATCCTCATATCATTGTGGCAGCATCTGTTTAATTATACTTCCTTGAAATCTGCGTCGATGACATCATCATCTGCACCGTTTGAAGCACCTGCATTCATATCAGGACCTGCCTGACCTGCTCCGGCGTTCATATCAGGACCTGCTCCTGCTGCACCCTGTGCTGCCTGAGCCTGCTCATACATCTTTGCAAATACCTTCTGTGCACTCTGTGTGAGCTTCTCCTGTGCTGCCTTGAGCTCTGCAACATCAGCCTCTGTCATAGCCTCTGCCTCTTTATGTGCATCAAGGAATGACTTAACTGCTGCGATATCAGCCTCAACTGCTGACTTATCAGCGGCATCAACAGAATCTCCAACCTGCTTTAATGCATCCTCTGTCTGGAATACAAAGCTCTCAGCATCATTTCTTGCATCGATTGCTTCTTTTCTCTTCTTATCCTGTGCCTCAAACTCAGCAGCCTCTTTAACAGCCTTATCGATCTCATCATCAGACATATTAGATCCTGCTGTGATCGTGATGTGCTGCTCTTTACCTGTTCCAAGATCCTTAGCAGATACATTTACGATACCGTTTGCATCGATATCGAATGTAACCTCAATCTGTGGAACTCCACGACGTGCTGGTGGGATACCGTCAAGTCTGAACTGTCCGAGTGATTTATTGTCACGGGCGAACTGTCTCTCACCCTGTACTACGTTGATATCAACGGCTGTCTGGTTATCAGCGGCTGTAGAGAATATCTGGCTCTTTCTTGTAGGAATAGTTGTATTTCTCTCGATAAGTCTTGTAGCAACACCACCCATTGTCTCGATTGAAAGAGAAAGTGGAGTTACATCAAGGAGAAGTACTTCGCCGGCACCGGCATCTCCTGCAAGCTTACCACCCTGGATAGAAGCACCGATTGCTACGCACTCATCAGGGTTAAGAGACTTGCTTGGCTCTTTTCCTGTCATCTGCTTTACTTTGTCCTGTACGGCCGGAATACGTGTAGAACCACCTACAAGTAATACCTGTCCAAGGTCTGCATTTGTAATGCCTGCATCCTTCATAGCGTTCTGTACAGGGATTGCTGTTCTCTCTACGAGGTCATGTGTCAGCTCATCGAACTTAGCTCTTGTAAGAGTCATATCGAAATGCTTTGGTCCCTCTGCTGTAGCTGTGATGAATGGAAGGTTGATGTTTGTAGTAGTAGCTGAAGACAGCTCCTTCTTTGCCTTCTCAGCAGCTTCCTTTAATCTCTGAAGTGCCATCTTGTCTGTAGAAAGGTCAACACCCTCTGCCTTCTTGAACTCGTCAATCATCCACTGTGTTACCTTGTTATCGAAATCATCACCACCAAGGCGTGTATCACCGTTTGTAGATAATACTTCGATGACTCCGTCACCAATCTCGATGATAGATACATCGAATGTACCACCACCAAGGTCATAAACCATGATCTTCTGCTCTTTCTCGTTGTCAAGACCATAAGCAAGGGCTGCTGCTGTAGGCTCGTTGATGATACGCTTTACATCAAGACCTGCAATCTTACCGGCATCCTTTGTAGCCTGACGCTGAGCATCGTTGAAGTAAGCTGGTACTGTGATAACTGCCTCTGTAACCTTCTCACCGAGGTATCCCTCTGCATCAGCCTTTAACTTCTGAAGCACCATAGCTGAAATCTGCTGTGGGCTGTAGCTCTTGTCATCAATCTGTACCTTGTAATCTGTACCCATATGTCTCTTGATAGAAGAAATTGTCTTCTCAGCATTTGTAACTGCCTGACGCTTTGCAGGCTCACCGATAAGTCTCTCTCCTGTCTTTGTGAAAGCAACTACTGAAGGAGTAGTTCTTGCACCCTCCTGGTTTGCTATAACTGTAGGTTTTCCACCTTCCATAACTGCTACGCAGCTGTTTGTTGTTCCTAAATCAATACCAATGATTTTGCCCATTTTATTTTCCTCCTATTAAATATAGTGTTTTTACCTGTTTTATATATTTGTAACCATCCTATGCCTCACATGAATCACAAAATCCGATTCACTGTCATGCCGGATAGATGTACACATCATTACTGTACTACGGATACCATGCTGTGGCGTACCACTGAATCCTTGTACATATAGCCCTTCTGGAGCTCCTGTGCTACGGTGCCTGACTCAAGCTCATCGTTTTCAACCTGCATCACTGCATTGTGGAAATCAGGATCAAACTCCTGTCCTACGCACTCTATAGGCTTTACACCTACAGCATCAAGCTCTGTAAGCATCTGCTTGTAGACCTTATCCATACCTGTGATAAAAGGATCATCCTTCTTATCATCCGGTACTGCTGCAAGTCCTCTCTCGAAATTGTCGATTACAGGAAGGATTTTCTCAACTATTGTCTTTGCTCCCATGTCAAACATCTGGGATTTTTCCTTCTCGCTTCTCTTACGGAAGTTCTCGAACTCTGCCATCTGTCTTTTCAGACGGTCGTTAAGCTCTTCAATCTGCTCATCCTTCTTATCTTTTTTCTTTTTCTTGAAGAGACCTTTCTTTTCATCTGACTTTTCATCTGCTTTGGCTTCTGCATCAGCTGAAGCATCATCCTCTGATTCAGCTTCCTTCACATCTGTATCTTTTGCTTCTTCGGCTGCCTGAGTGCTTTCCTCATCAGCTCCTTCAATCTCTATCTCTTCTGCTTTGTTTTCTGCAGTCTCATTGTCGATTGTTTCTTTTTTAATATCCTCTGGCATTTTTGACCACCTTCCTATGTTTCATCCTCAGACTTCTTGTAAATTCCATCTAACTGGGATTTAAGAGTCTTTAGATTATCCATTACTTTTTCATAATCCATGCGCTTTGGTCCGACAATTCCTATCGTGCCCTTTACGCCCTCACCCAGATCATATGTCGCAGTGACAACACTGCAGTCCTTCATGGTCTGGATTGGAGATTCATTTCCTATATAAACCTGAATACCTGTTCCATTGTCCTTCTTCTCGGAATCGGATAGGGATTCGGTAACAAGGCTTGCTAGCTCTTCCTTTTCCTCAAATGCTGACAAAAGTGTCGCTGCATTATTGGAATCCGAAAGCTCAGGATACTTCAGAATATTTGTCGCTCCGCTGGTGTAAATCTTAAGATCCTCACTCTCCGCGAAGGTCTGTGCCAATGCATCAATCACATCAGAGACAATTCCTGAATGGATACCAGCGCGTTCCTTTATGCTTGCAATGTTTCCAAGATTAATCTCGTTCATTGCGAGTCCGTTTAATGAGGTGTTAAGCAGAATGTTGAGCTTAAGTATTGTCTCATTGTCAAGCGGCTCATATAAATCAAGCATCTTGTTTCTGACCATATTGTTGTTCATAACAATTACTGCAAGCAGGTGCTGCTCATCAACCTGTGAAAGCTGGATGAATTTCACCTTGTTGTGATTGACATCCGGTGCAGAAACCAGTGTGGCATAATTGGTATTGCTTGCAAGTACCTTTGCCGCCTGCTTTAACACCTGCTCCATCTTCTCGGTATTTTCAATGACCAGCTCCTTCATATCAGAAAGCTCTTTTTCCTTCTTATCGTTTGTCTCTATAAGATGGTCTACATATAATCTGTAGCCCTTATCCGAAGGGATTCTTCCTGCTGAGGTATGCGGCTGTACTATATAGCCCATCTCCTCTAAGTCGCTCATCTCATTTCTGATTGTTGCCGAGCTTAAATTAAGGTCTGTATATTTTGAAATTGTACGTGAGCCAACCGGCTCTCCTGTGGCGAGATAATTACGGATGATCGCATCCAGTATGGTAAGCTGTCTCTCGCTCAACTCTAGTTCTTTGTTTTCATTTTCCATTGGTCACACGCTCCATCTGAAGTATGCTTTTTATTTGTTAGCACTCTGTATTTTGGAGTGCTAATTTTTTATCTGTACATAACATACCACCACCTATTAGCAATGTCAACCCTTGAGTGCTAATTTTTTGAATAAAATTTTTGAAACCCTTGATTTCACTGGGGTTTCAGGCTTTATAAATTTTCTATTAAATTGATTTTGGCGGTATTTACACCACTTTTACACCATTTTTTTCAAGTTTTTCTATTTCCGCCTTCGCGTCATACCTATTATTTAGGTGGTTATATACATCATGAAAAAGAAAAAGCACTGTAAAACCAATAATCCAACGGTTTTCAGTGCTTTTTTCATGTTTTTCTTTTAAATTTTCCTCAGACATCTATATGAATAAAACTTAGCGAAACTTAAATTATGCCCAATATGGAATATACTTATTTGTTTGTACTTGATTTTTTAATCTGATCATCTATGCAACCTATTTCCATGAAGTATAAATTAATTGCCTTTTTTCAAATGCTTTCTCTCCACCTTCCATAATATCTACAATTTGCTTATGTGTAGATTTCAGGTCAATATTCCCTTGTGATATATCAATCGTTGTATCTTGATATTCAACGACAAAAATTCTTTCAGCATCACCCAGAACTGGAATGTTAGCATTATGCGTAGCAAAAATAAATTGTATATCTTGTTTCTTTTTCGCAATTGCTGTAATTACTTCTTCGTAAATAATTTTATTATCCAAATCATCTTCTGGCTGATCTATAAGAATAATATCATTATCAGACTGCATGAGTATAAACAATATAAGAGCTGACGCACGCTGTCCTATTGAATGGTGTCGCAATAATTTGTCATGATAATATATTTCAACATTATTGGAAACCTGATTCTTCAGAAGATCCGCATACTGATCTTGCAATTTTTTATCAAGCTTTGTATATTCTGAGGATGAAATAATTTCCTTGATTTTCATACCATCACATAATATCCAGTCTTCTATAAGCTCCACATAATCTCTAAACGCGTCACATAAGGATTGATATTTTATTTCAGAAATACCTGACCC
This sequence comes from uncultured Agathobacter sp., assembly GCA_934365945.1. Taxonomy (GTDB): domain Bacteria; phylum Bacillota; class Clostridia; order Lachnospirales; family Lachnospiraceae; genus Roseburia. The sequence continues at coordinate 90,251 of CAKRNE010000003.1, forward strand.
CCTAAAATCATTCTTCATCTGTGTTTTAAAATTATCTCTGTCACCTTTAAAATCAATAGTAATTTTTAATTCACTTTGTGATTCATTAATTTTCTGGATTTCAAGTTTATATGCATTGAATTGTTCTAACAATATATCATTTCTTTCACGTTTTGCTTTCTTGAATGCACTTTCTATTTGTTTTTTGGATTTAGCTCGTTCATCTAATTGCTGTAAATTCTCTTTATATTTTTCCAGTTCTTCTGTCATTTTGACAAATCCATCAATATCTAACGTATCATCTTTGATTTCTCTTTTTATTTCAGCAAATTCATCAGATAATCCATCTATTTTTTTCGCTAACATTTCCACTACATCTGCAAATTCTAATGAATTACTTTCTATCTGCGTGACGGCTTCTCCAATTTTTAAAATTTCATTTCCAATTGCACTTAAAATATCACTTGCCTTCTTTATAATATCAGAATTATAAATACTTTCCACGCCCTGCAAGCCTAAAGTCACATCTTTATTATTATCATAACACTTTTTTAATTCTCGTACTGCTGAATCAATTCGTCCTTTTACAGAATCTAACTTTGCTTTATCTGTTGTGTATCCAGTTTGTTTTTTTAATTTTTCTGCAACGCCTTTTTCCTTGTAAATAGACATTTTATGCTCAACTTCAGATTTTTTAATTTTGCATTCCTCAATCTGCTCTGGAATTTTATTCGCATCTAATAATTGAGAAACCGATGTTGTCAACTCCTTCACACAAGATGTTATTTCTGCACTTTTCCCTATTTTTCCACCAACCAATTTCTCAAGAAGACCATTTTCATGATCAGCACTATTTGATAGATCTTTTTGCCCAAAATATTGGATTCCATCAAACAAGCTTGACGGTTGTATGTTTAAGTCAAGTCCATTTTCATCTATAACATTACTCTTTTCTCCGTATATACGACTAACAATATAATGTTTGCCATGTTTATCAACAACAGATAATGTTGCCTTCCCTCCTGAGCCAAAAATATTTTTTATCAGTGATTCTTTATATTCTTTATCTGTTTGCAACGGCAAATCAAATATATAACGAATTGCTTCAAGCACAGACGACTTTCCACTTCCGCGAATTCCAATTAACGAATTAAGCTCTGATGAAAATCTAATAGTCTGTCCATCAAATTTTCCGCCTTGAAAACTTATATATTCAATATACCCATGTTTTCTTTCCGGTAATGATTCAGCAACTCTACTTTTATAGTCCTGTAATGCAAATTTAATCGCCGCATATGAATATTCTCCGAATTTTAAATATGTTTGTTTATCGCCTTTTCCAATATCTTTCAATGATTTAGGATCCGATCCCTCTATAAGGGCTGGAATATAGCCAAAACAACGTTTAAATTTATTTATATTATCCCTTGTCCTCGATTTTTGTATTCCTAAAACTCGTTTTCTAAACGGAGCAAGTCCTGAGAGCGATTCTAAAAGACCGCCTCCACATTCGTTAAACAAACCACTGCCTTGATCAACATGGGCAAATATTACAAAATAATCTTTTCCATACTCTTCCAGTTTTTCCAATGTGCTTTTTAAATCATAACAACATTTTGTATTTCTATTTTCAGGATTAGATATTGTTGCAAATGCAGCTGTTAAAAATGTTTGAATGTGATTATTACCATTTTCTAACCATTCATCAGGATTAAAAACTATAAGAGTATGTATACCATTAGCTCCCTCTTTAACAGTCAATTCCACACCAGGTAATATAAATATTTTTTCTTTGCTTGCTGCCCTTTTTAAGGCTTTATATTCATCTTTGTCAAATTTATTATGATTGGTAATAACACCAACAGAAATATTAGCTTGTTTCAATGCCGAAATATATGATTTCACAAAATCATTTGGTTCACCACTATATGAAAATTCTTTATCTTTTTGTGTATGCAGATGAAAATCTGCCCTTAAGAATTCAAGTCCTGATTCAAACATTCTATCCCTCCTTATATTACTCTACCCCCAACGCCTTAAACACTGCATCTTCCGCACTCTGATAAGGAATCAACTGAAATGCACTCATCAGATCAGCCGGAACACTTGCAAAATCAACAAACGAGGTACTCGGAATCAGCACCTTCTTTGCGCCGCTATCAAGACACACCTGAAGTGTATTGGCAAGTTCATCCACCTTTATCATTGTACCACTAATTGTTATATCTCCCAACACTGCCAAGTTGCTGACAACAGGCTTTCCAAGAGCAATCGAACAAAGTGCAATTAATGTTGGAAGTGCCAATTTGTCTGTCATACCGATACCCTGCAAATCCTGATAATTAATGATGTAATCCTTGGTTGAGGTGCTGATAGAGCCACTGATCCGATTGCCGTTGGCTTTCAGATAATTAAATGCCGTGTTCACAGCTTCCTTGCATTTAGAATCGCTACCTAAGCCAGTCCGTTCAATTTTGCCATTGCCTGGAAGCATCTGACTTTCCAAACGGAATACACCAATCATACCACTTTTTCCTCTGGATACGGTATAAACCTGTCCCGGATTACACATTCCATCCGGTATCAGCTTACCGCCACCCTGTTCTGGTACGGAAACATAATGTTCTGACATATCTTCTAAATCTATATAGGAGAAGTTCACATCATAAAACTCCATACCACCCAGCTTCTTCAATTGCTCCTTGACACGGCGACGCATTTCCAATGCAATCTGAACAATTTCTTCCAGTTCTTCTTTGGTAAACTCACCATTTGGATACATCAATTTCAGATAACCATCTATCATACGACGAACCGCAATTGTATCACGCTGATTCAGATTTCTCCCAAAGCGGAAGTAGTGATCTAGTGCATCTCCATACTGCTCCTTGCGAAGCTCTCGGATGAACTCTGCCAAATAGTCACTGATAAAACCGTAATCATCGGTAAAATGCTCCGGTCTGAACTTCGGTATCTCCCATCCTGGAAGATAACAATGCATACGATCAAGAAATGCTGTATCTGTTCCCATTTCCTGCGGGAAAGGTGCAAACAGACTGGACGTTTTCAACAGCACGTCCACACTCTGATTGATATTTCCTACAAATACCATGGACGCAGTAGCAGCTTTTTCTTCTTTGCCACGAGCAAAAGAGCCGGATGCCATGTAATCCTTCATAATCTGAATGCCATCTTTATCTTTAAACTTGATACCTGCCACTTCATCAAAGGCTACACAATCCCATAAGCCGACCAATCCGACCGTTTTGCGTCCCATATTGTAAAACAGGTTTGCAACCGTCGTCTGTCCACCGGAAATCAAAATACTGTTTGGTGAAATCTCTTTGTAAAGATGAGATTTACCAGTGCTTCTCGGTCCAAGCTCACAAAGATTAAAGTTATTCTCAACTAATGGAATCATACGGGTCAGGAGCAACCATTTCTCACGGTATGTAAATTCATCCGGTTCCATTCCGATAGAACGAAGAAGGATATCCAACCATTCATCTTTCGTAAAAGCTTTTCGTCCCTGCTTTAGTTCCTCAATATCAATGTGCGGCATCTGGATCGGTGTCAGCTTACGGATACTGATTGGTGAAATATCTTTCTGCTTTTTCTGTTTGGAACGAAGTGGATTTCCATCAATGTCCTCAATACCAAAGTTATTGTCGCCTTCAACCTCATAATCCAGCTGAACAATACACCAGATACCGCCACAGAGCAGGCGATCAAATTTTTCCGGATATTCGTCGGCAATTGGTACATTACCAACGCCCAAATTAGAAAACTCTGCAAAAAAGCAATCCTTTTTCATATCCAGTCGAACAGTCACCATATCAATGATCGTGTGACTACCTTTTTTACGCAACTGAGACAAAATCTTCTGTGATTCATCCGGGCGTACAAAGTTGTCAGCAAGAATACGCTTCACGTTCTGTACACCTTTATCTATAACAGTCTCATCATCTGAACTGCAATACTGTCCCAACAAGAACTCAAGAACATACACTGGGACATTCGCCCCTTCTTTAATTTTCTTTGTCAAGTCTTTCCGAACAATCTTACCGTCAAAGTTCTGACGGAGCTTGTTCTTTATTTCTTCGCGGGTACTTTCACCCTCTGCAAATTGCTCCATCTTTCTCTCCTCCTGCGGCATTAATTAAAAAAATCAAACTCGTCCACCGCAAAGGCGATATCAATCTGAAATGGCTCCCGCTGTGGCATCTGCAATCCTCGTTCATCTGCAATTACCAGATAGTAAGTAGCAGTATTACTAAATTTCAAAGACTTCAGATTAAACTGACAACGGAAAGTTCTTTCTGCACCGTTATCGCTGGTCTTATCTGCAATAATCTTCTGAATATCACTAATCTGCTTGCCGTCCTCATCTGTAAAGTAAACCTGATAGGTTGCAGCTTCACGGTTTGTACTGACCGCATCTTTTTGATAGAAGTTCAATGAAAAAATCATATTGCTAATCTTACGGTTTGCGGACAGTAAATTAACCGTTACCGGCTTAGTATCATATTTCTGTTTATTACGCTTGTATTCCATAGAATCATTACGGAGATAATGGTACTCAATCACCGGAACAACCATTTCCTGCAAACTGATACCACCATGCACAAAATTCATACCGCCGCCATTCATTTTGATACGAATACTTTCTCTCGGTGCAAATCCATCGAATTCCGTATTTCCGCCCAAGAATTTTACAGGCATCAAGTAACCTGGTTGCACACCATTCTGCATAATTGCATATCTTCTGCCATACTCCACACATCGCTTGATACTTTCTTTTTTTGTAATGTCAGAGTTTGTTACATTCACATCAAAAAATCCTCTTTTATCTACTTTGTCCTCTTCCTTCAAAGGACTGTATGTATAAAGAAATCCATGATCTGCCGTAATTAGAATATTCGTTCCACCAAATTCATTTACAATGATACGCACAAGATTCTTTAATTCTGAAATAGTCTTGTCACACGCAGCAAAAACTGCAGTATCCGAAGTGTGGCTGGCTTCATCAATGGTATCGTGGTAAATATAGACCACATCCATACCTTTTACCAAAGCACTTCTTTCCGCTCGTTTCATAGCAATGATGTCATTATACTTTAAGGCCACACTTGCTGAATCTTCTGTTTTCAGAACCTTGTCCCTATAAGTACTTGCCGTAGACTGTCCATCTGCCAAAACCGTCAAAATATCGTTCCAAACCTCTACTGTCAATTCTTTGTGTGGCAACAAAGCTGCCATACCAAACTTTGTAGTAGAAGGGAAGATGCTCTGCATACTGCTGATAGAAACCTTACTTTGCGTTTCTCGCTGAAGCTGATCTGCCATCGTAGCCGCCACTTCATAACGCATGGCATCTGAGATAATTACAAATACTTTCGTATCCGAGGTTTGGATACGAGAACGGTAAAAATCCTCCTGTTGCGGTACTTCCAAAACTTTACCGTAAGTTGCCAGTTCATCCGCACATACATCCGACCAGTTGTTGCCCAACTCACCTAAGAACCAGTGCGTATAAAGTCCTTCCACCTTATCGACAACATGCTTGAACAAATCATCTAGCAGAATATTGGAAGTCTCCAAACTCTTTTGAAAACTAAGATGGAACAAACGGTAATAAGTGTCCATCTGATAGTAACTCTCAGTATATTCTTTCCAGATACTTTTCGCTTCTGCGGTATGGAATCCGGCAGAATGTTCCTTAAAGAAACTTTGCATATTCGCCACTTGTAAGATACCGTCATAAAAATTCTCAAATGGCTCATACCATACACAAGTTCTACGTTTTTCAACGGTATTCGTAATGGTATCCACATCAATAATATGGTCACTAATCTCTGTCATTAGCTTTGTCAGAATTACTTCGTTAATACACGGAAAGCACTCTGTTCCTACCAAATCTTCTACTGTCAGCTTTTCAAAACGCTGATACAGACGAGCTTCATCCTCAACATAACGTGCCACATCATATAATTGAGTAATGTTATCACTATGAAGCCATTCAGAAATAAAATCATAGCAGTATGCCTGATGAGGTATGGAAATAAAACTGTCCAGTCCGGCAAGGTATTCCTGCCGCATGGTACGGGTCGCTGCAGTTAAAAGCAGATGAATTGCCAACTGCCCAAGATCTGGTTCTTCCCCCACAAATCCACATCCCTGACGAACCATCGCCCAAAAAGCCGCGTCTGCATGATATTTTACAAAATCCTGATAAACCGTGTTATTATTCAAATCCAGTCCCTCCTGGAACACACTACGGAGAATCATATTAGGCTGTGCATCTTTCAATCCGCAGATTGCCGCCATGATAGCCATATGTAACTGTGCCGGTGTTTCCGGAACTTTATTCTGTGTGCTGACTTTCAAACGACGATCTTTCGCATTGAAATAAGCACGATAATTTTTAACCTGTTTCCTCATTACCGGATTTGATATAAGTCCCATCTCATCCATCCAGATAGAAATCAGATCCGCCCGAAACTCTTCACTGTAAAGCTCCACATCCAGAAGCCAGTTATCATCTGGGCGGTTATAGACACACGGACTGTAAACCAGATAGTTTGTGGTCAAATCATCTACCGAAAGCAGTTTCTTTACAGAAAACGCATTATTACCAGTCAGCGCAATCACCTTTGCATTTTCCAGAACCACTTCATCCAGCTTATCCTCAAATTCCTTATCTTCATCGTACCAGAAAATGATACGACGCTGATAAAACTCAGGAAGAGGTGCAGCAAACCTACGATTTAAATCTTGTATTATTTTATCTGTATCCATGCTGTCCTCCTACCTTATAATTTTCCAATTTGCTTTTCGTTTTGTTCCGCTCTGTACCAATCTACCTTTTTCCTGTAAAAAAGCAAACATTCGAGAAACCGTTCTTTTCGATATACCCATTTCTTCCGCATAATATGCCTGTGTTGCAGACGGATTCTTCTCTATAATCTGCAACAATTTTTCTATCTGCGTCTGTTCCTTATTAAGCGGCATTTCAGCGCCATTAGTGCCATCATTAGTGCCACAATTAACGCCATTACCGCCATTTTTAGTGCCATTGGCGTTAATTATGGCGTTATTGGTATCAACCTGACCTCGATAAATATTGATACGCAAATCAACTTCGCCACCAATAAACTCCGGCTCCTGCAGTCCGGCAGCTTTTACTTTGTCTATAATTCTCGGAATGCCGCTTCCCCAATGCTCGATCAGGTTCATATAAGCAAACGCATGGGCAAGAGCTTCATTTCTGATTTTAGAATAGCCTTCTTTCATACGCTCCATCGTTTGTCCCATTGGCAACTTTCCAGGAGAAGTAATTTCCAATCGGTTGTCATATACCGCAACCTGTATTGTACCATGGTCCAGATAACTACGGTGTACCATAGCATTGATAATCAACTCACGAATGGCATCCGGTGGAATCTCATAAACATCCTGGCGATAAATTCCCACAATAGTAGCACCCAGATGAATATTTCTCAAAACAAACTGAAATGCTTCGTCTATCTGTTCCCAAAGCGGTCCGGTATATTCTCTACGATCAACAAATACCGCTTTCGTTGTCCCTTTGAACACACCACATTGCGTTGCAACATGAAGTCCTCCGTTGCCAGTTAAAATAGCAAAAGCATTAGACGGATAATCTTTTCCATCACGCTCAATCAAAATGCCCCAGGAGCGCAACTGCTGTCTTCCCACATCTTTAATCGCTGCTTTCTGTTCCTCTGTATGGGCATTTTTGACAGCCTGCTCCTTCATAGCTTTGCAAAGGGCATCAATATCTTCATCTGTAACATTTAACCCAGTACATAAAGCCTGATCGTAGTAACGATTACTGCCCTCAAACAGAAGTTCCTTTACCATATACTGATCGGCAAGGCGGGTAGTTCCGGCAACACGGACATATACACCGCCATCTCTGCCAAGGGCTTTGATATAATATGGACGCTGTCTGCCCTCAGAAACCTCTACCACAATGACCGTCTTACCATCGACCGTCTGTAAAGTAATATCTGGTATGATTGCCGGTTCACAGCTGTCTGATACGGCATTGGCAATGGCATCCATTTTCTTGAATACGTCTTCCTTGTCAAAGCCAACAACCTTTCTGGTTTTATCGGCAATTCCGAAAATGATTTTTCCTCCGGTTCCATTTGCAAAGGCAACCACAGATTTCATATATTTGATGCTTTTCTCCGGCAGGTTCTCTTTGAACTCCACATTCTTCGATTCTCCTGCAAGAATTTCTTCTATAGTCATTGTAACACCTCGCTCTCTTTTTGCTACTCTATGTTTTGCAAATTGAATCACTACTATCTTCTCCAAATATAATTTCCAAAATATTCCGATATGCCTCTATATTTTTCAAAAGAAATGGGCTGTTGCAATATTTTCATCTCATTTCCCCTATGTACACACGTTATCTAATATATTTAATATCTTAACAGCTGAATCAAAATATTTAATAACTGTATCAATAGAAACAGATATGCTGTCGCCATGAGCAAAATCGTTTCTTAATTGCACAAGGGAATTTAATTTATCCTTTTCTCCACTTTGTTTTACCTGCTGATCAAATAACGTTTTCCATTCTGAAGAAATGTTCTGTAACATATTGCTCATATTTCCCGTGTTAGGATTACACGAACTATCAATAATTGCTTTTTCAAGATACCCTTTTGCTTTTTCATTTGCACCAACACTCAAGTAATTATAAATCATATTTTTGAAAATGACTTCAACTGCCCCACTTGCTTTAACAACAGCATAAGAAATCAAATATCTTGTTTTAGAATCAAATTGATTTCCAGCATTAATCCATTTACGAATACTATCAAGTTCTGCTCTTGTATCCTCTATCATTTGTATAAATTCACCATTCATAAGTAACTCCATACAGGAACTCTGCTGCTATTTGAATACGTGTTTTAATATTTTCAATATTAGTAGTTCTACTGCTGGATGCTCGATGAAACTCTTCATTTTTCAATAATCTCTTATATTTTTCCAAATAATTTTCTTCCGTGAATTTATATTCTGTTTTAATTGCATATGATGTGGCAACAGATATAGCATCAAAAATCGCCGGATTTATTTTGCTTGCAAAGTTTTCGGATTCTTTTCTTAAATTTTTAAATGCGTTTTCCCCTAATAATTCAAACACTTTATCTATCATTGTGATAAAATCTTGTTTCATATCAAGAATATCTTCTCCTGTTGAATTCGTCTTATCGCCCATATACTGATTAAGATACTTGGCTAAATTTATTTGCTTTAATTGTCCCTCATTTCTAATGTGTAAATCTCTCATAGCAAAATATCTTAAAATCAATTCCAAGTCCGCCATTCTGGAATCTTCTACATTTAATCCTAATATCTTTCGCCATGAATCATGTTTATTTAATTCAAAAAGCAAGTCATTACATTTTCCCTGATATACACAATTTCGTATTTCTTGTGCTTTTAATGTTCGTCCGCCTGTATTAATTCTTTCAAAAATTTGAAACATACCCGTATCATTTCTAGGATGTTTTTGTTCAAAAATAATCGCATGGATAGTGCTACTACGTATTCGTCTCTTTTCTTCAGTATCAAGTTCAGCAAAAGCTTTTCCTCTCCATCTGGCATTTATATTTTCAGTATTAGATAATTTAAATATTTTCCCATCTCCTGAAAAAACTCCTTTTACATAATCATGTACTGTCATAATTCGCTGGAATCCATCTATTATTAGCATTGTTTCATCTTGTTCTTTAGCCAAAAACACACTTGGTACAGGTAATCCTAGTAATATGGAATCAATAAATCTACTGGCTTCTGTCCTTGTCCAAACATACTTTCTCTGTAATTCCGGTTTTAACAATTCGCCCTCTTCATACATTGTAATAATTTCACGAAATGACAAATCTGCACCCCATGAATTGATATTGTACAAATCATCATCTGAATATTCCATTAACTCTTCCGCTGTTTCATCTAATTTAATTTGTTTAGCTGCCATAGTCTTTTCTCCTTTGCAATATCGCAATACTAACTCTTCAAGTTCCAAACATATTCTGCTTTCAGATAAATCAATCACAATGCAATAAAATGACCCTTTTTTTGTTTTACATGGCTTATTCCTATTTCTCATGTAAAGCGAAGTCATCTTATTCAATGCTACTATTAATTTAATTTCATCACATTTCCGGACAAATAAATAATCTTCTTGTTCTAACAGGTCAAAACTTTCTAAAATTTTCTGTTTACCAACCCCTTCTAAAATCTGTTTCATTTCCACCAAAGATATAACTACTCGATATGCCATTAAAAAGTCTTCCTTTCTCATTGATCCTTATCATATCTTTAGTGTCATTAATTCAAATATTTTTCAAAATGTTTCCTGTTTTTAGCTTTTGCTCATACTATTGCTTCATCTGATATTCCTGTTCCAGTTCATCCGCCAAATAAGCATCACTCATGCAGTGCATATCAGAAACACCATCACGGATCAGCTGATAAACCTGGGAATGATAAAAGAAATCCAATGCCGCATCCAGTGAAAGTCCCTGCTGTTTAGCAAAGCATTCAATAACACGGCTATATTTTTTTTGAAGCAAAATCGGGTTCGCTGTCATAGTGTTTCACTCCCTTCAAAATGCAACAGAGACAGTGCTTTCTCTGTGCGGAAACATATTTGCAGGTTCGGCTTTTCATAACATAGGCGGTTGATAGCTTCCGTTTTATCAATCAATCCGTCAAAGAACAACTCCACGGTATTAAACACCTTATCATTGGCAACGCCGCCCACAACAAAGTCATAATCTGTCGAATCTTTTCCGCTGCGGCAATTCAGAATGAAATCCAACCATTCTTCGGAATAGGAATCAAATTTCAGCGTTTTCAGTTCAGCTTCCCTGCTTTCATCATACTCATACCTGGAGATAATACCATCTTTTCCACGGCGTTTGAACTTGCCGCACCACTTCGCCGCCTGTTCATACAACGGCGTGACATAGAAGCCACGCCCGAAGTCTACATTGGGGCGAGAATGAACCAAATCCGGCTTTGCAATTTCTAAGAAAGAACCATGATAGAGAATCATACTTCCACACCCCTTTCTTTCATCACGTCAAGAAGGTCATCAACGATATATTCCCGGCTCTGGGTATGCAGCACTTCATATTCTGGCACAATGTAACCGTGCAAAATATCACTCTGTTTGGTAAATGCCTGATAGACACGCTCTGCATCCACACCCAGCTTTGCTGCTACATTTTCAATGCAAAATACAGCAAACTCAAGTTCATTGGAATTTTTAATCTTCTCATCTGCCATCATACGCAAGCCCTCCTTTACTTTATTTTAGCCAGAACATCCTGAAAAATTGCATAATTCTTCTTCACACCATCGTCCAGATCAATGGAAATCATCTGGTCGGCAAGGTGATGAATCTTTTCCTCGTAGCTTCTGATCTCAGTATCCTGTGCCTGTAAGGTGGTCAGCTTTTTGTTCAGCTTCACACGCTCGCCGGTGGAAGCATTGGCAATACGCTGTTCCAGATCAGCAATGGCTGTGCGATAACGAGCCTGTTGCTCATGCACATAGTCGGTACGGATACGGGCAATGGTGTCGGGCTGATAGCGGTGCATATAAATCAGAGCCTTAAAGCCGTTCTTTTTGCCACTGTCAAACAGCCAGTAAATCGGACGTTTCTGATAAATCTTGCAATGATCAGAATAGAAATCACTCAGGAAATAATTCCGAATCACATCTTTCGGCTGACCTTTGCCGCCCAATGCATCAGCAATGAATTTTAGATTTTCGTCCAGCGTATCTGCGCCGTAAACAGTTTTCACAAATTTCACGAACAGACCGACAATATCATCCTCAAAGTATTCATCGTCGCAAATCGGAATGATGTTATCCTTATCCGCAGCAAAAGAAGCATACTTGCTGGCCTCCCATTCGCCGCCTGCATAGGCAAGACCATCCACATCCAGAGAGTAGCGACCGAACATACAGCCAACGGCATAAGAAATGAAAGAGCGAATATCTCTGCCAAGGTCAGCCTTGCGTACAGTAACATCCTTGTCCTCAACCTCCGGGGTCAGTTCGTCCTGCAAGCCGTAAATATCAATAAAAATACAGTTCAGTTCTTCCTCGTTGGATTTCAGATGATTAAACCGGTCATCACATTCCGCCTGCCACTGGTTAAATGCCTCTGCAATGGTAGAAACCTTGCGAAGCAACGGATGACGCTGGAAGTCCCAAGATACTTCAAAAGAATCCCAATCTTTACAACTAATTTCAATATTTTTCTGTGCGATTTCATCTATATGATTTCTGTGCATGTTGCCTTTAATTACAGGGATATTAGCCACATCCCCGCATTGACAATGCATTGTTGGTGCTATTATTTCTAAAATTTTTGCAACCACTTTCGTATTACAGAGTGCTAACAAATACAGTTTATCTTTTTCAGAGAAAAAACTCATTCCTGTAATATCAAAAAAATGTCCCTCTGGCTTATATCTGAACGCATTTGTTTCCGATGTAATATCAGACCAACTCACAGAGCTTTTACACATATATGTAAGATTCTGTGGTCTCGATCTTAGTTTTCCCTTTTCATCTACAAAATGTTTTATTTCATAACCATCATTTCCCCAGTTAACAACATAATCATTATTTCCATACCATTTACGGAATTCTCCCCCTTTATTATAAGGGAACCACTTATAACCGCTAATTTTTGCATCTTCTAAATTTTTTGCATAGAAATAAATGGAGCTATATTCAATTTCGTACCATTCACGTAAAAATCTATTATTATCTGCCGTAGCCATTCCCTGTTTGGAATCTGCTATTTCCCCCAATCTTATTCCTTTATCAAACATTTGCATGAAATTATTACTAACCCAATATGCAACTGGACTACCCGGAATTTTTGAAAAATCATCTGTGCTTTGTTCGTAATAGAAACCACATTTATGGTTCTTTATTGCTTCTAAAGTTTTCAGTCTTTGAACTTCCATACCTCCACGAAAATCCACCAGACGCAGATAATTTCCTTTTTTTTCTAACCGATGATTTCGAAATGCAAAAGTGCATACAGGAACCGTTGCTTCCTCAAATGCTGAATATTCAAATTGAATCAAGGTTTCGATTGTCGCATAATTATATAAGTATTTTCGCATTTGTTCATAAGATTGAATGAACATCCAAACATACGGTGTGAAAAATCCGCAAAATCCATTTTTCTTTGTCATTTCTGAGCTATGAATCACAAATGCCGAAAAGAAATCCGACTTATACTCTGAATAGTTTTCTTTTACAAAGCTATTCAATTTATCATTCATATTTCGTCCACCCATATACGGCGGATTCGTCACAACTGCATCATACTTCTGCGCCAATGCTTGCGTTGTCTGTACCAACGGCAGCAATTCTCTCAGTGCCGTTTCTCGGGATATATTTATATCTTCCATAATCTCTGCAAAACGGTCATACAAAGCTGACCAATCCTGCGGTGTGACCGTCAGAATAGAACCATATTCCTTTGCATCATGCAGTTCACTGATAATGGTATCCATAGCGGCTGTGAGCTTCACATCGCCATTACAGAAATAGTCCACGGCAAATTTATCTACATGATTGCTCTCCACGATGGCATAAACATGGGGCTGAATACCACGGCTGAAGAAGCGGCGATCATACTGACGGGCTTTCATCATTACTGCAAAATAAGCCAGCTGTGCTGCACGATCATCAATATCCAGACCATAAAGATTGTTCTCTACAATACTTGCCACCGCTTCACGGGTGGTATATCCGTATGATTCATAAATCTTCATCAGCACATCAAACATATACGCAAGAATATGACCGGAACCGGAACATGGATCAATAACTTTCAGCTGATCCGGTGTCAGGGCAGCGTATTCCTTTCGGATCTCGGCAAGCTGCGCCTGCACTTCTGGTTCCTGCTCGGCTTCTTCCAGATAGTAATGCCATTTGGTATCTTCCGGGTCACGGTTTCCGGCAGCATAGGCAGACTGTTCTTCCTCGGTAGGAAGAAGTTGCTCTTTCACATCCGGATGTCCCTCCAGCCATAAACGACCAAGACTGTTCTCTACCATGTAGCGAACAATCCAGTCTGGTGTGAAAAGCTGGGTTGCTGCAGGGATGTTTTCTTTTGTGATTTTCACATTCTTTTTCAGTGCTGCAAAAACATCGTCCTTTTTCTCGCTGTTGTAATACTGATACAGCCAGCCGATAATCTGGACAGCATCCTTCCAATCATCCTCCGGTATCAGCTCAATCATCTGCTGAATCACACTACCTTCACGAAGCAGATTGTCAGGCAGAAGAAGCTCAGTGTAGTCCGCAATCTTCTGGAACATTCCCGGCAAAATCTTATTCAAGGCGTTGCACTGCACGATCAGCAAATATTTATACAGTTCTTCGGTCTTTTCTGCATCTTTCAGTTCATAGACCTTTTCCATATCCAATCCATCCAAATCCAGATGAATGGCTTCGGTTATAATCTGCGGCTTAAAGTTATTTTCCTCGTCCGTAAATACACGCACATGAGAAGGGAGATAGCCATTGACTTCCATGAATCGCAGAGCAGAGAAACGGTTGAACCAAGTATATGCAACCTCCTCCATGACCTGCTTATATCCTTTATCGTTAATCTCGGCAATGAGAGCCTGACGCTGTTTCTTTTCATCAGCAGTGAGGACTTTGCCGCCAACGCTGTCCGCATCCTCATCCTCAATGTTGTTCTCTGTAATAGCGTATTCCACACCTTTTAGGGAAACACGGGCGATCAGCTCTGTTCTTGCCCAGACAGCAAATTTTTTAATCGCATTCTTATCCATATACTATTCCTCCGGACTCATGAGAACCACTTTACAAGGATTCTCTTCTGTTATCTTTGATCCTGCTGTAACAGTTATTTGCTTTCCAAACCACACCTTTACCTTTTTTGTCAGAATAGAGTTTTCGATTATACGTTTCTTCGCACAAGACAAGAACAAATTCTGACTCCGTTATTTGATGTTCCATCCACCGTGGCCATCCTTCAGAAGGTGTTTCCTCATACTGATCTATCATTGCATCAATGCCTTCTGAACGTAATCTATTTGCTAACTTTAATACTTTATCTTCATATGCTTGATTTTTATGTGCATATGAAATAAATACTCTTGGGTTATTATCCATATTTATCTCCTAATTTTCTAAACCGCTATCGTATCTCTGATATTTGCCCGTATTGCAAACAATGGAACTGGCAGTATTCCCTTTACCTTTTTTTGATCAACACTATACGCTGTCACTTGACATTTATCAAAGTGTTCCTTTTGGCAATGCCATTCCAAAGCATCTACTTCCTGTTCTGACAAAGTATATATGATATTATGAAAAGGTAATATAATCCGGTCACTTTCAGCTATATGGCAATCCACTAATAGTTTCTTCTTGTGGCAAATCACAAAGCTCTCCAAAATAAAAGGCTTTTCTCCCACATTAAAGATTTCTATTCCATGTTCAGATGGACTTTCTTTTACACGGTATTCCTTTTCTATCAGTTCATCATCTGGTGTAGACACCATTTGAAAGCAGAGCTTCGGTCTTTCCCTAAAAGTAGTAGTCAATTCATTCAGTCCCCAGCCAATGACCACTCCAATAACGCCAATCCCTGCACTTATTAGTTCTATCATGGTTTGGCTCTCCTGTTAATTCAGCTTGATTTCGTCGCAATTCTTCAGCAACTGTTTCAGCTGAGAACGAATCTTCTCTACATAATCATCAATGTCCGCATCCGTCTGTAAGGTCTTTGCCTGGAATACAACCTGTCGATTATAGGCACGGACAACCTTTTTCTTTGACGGAGCTGCTTCTTTCCCCGGCTGCGTCGGCTGTACTGGCGGCTTCGGTGCAGGCGGAGCCAGAATAGACTCGATATTGCTGACCGTATCATCCTTGTACTGACACATCGGCAGGAACATAGCATCCAGAAGGGCAAGGCTCTTTAATTCTGCAATTTTCTCCTTGCACTGGCTGAAATACCGGTCTGATTTTTCAATCAGATGGGATGCCTTAGAATCACCGTTTGCGGCAGTGTGGGTTGCTTCCATGCACTGACGAACCGTTTCCAGAACCTCGGCACGTTTTTCTTCCAGCATCTTGTCATGGGCGGTGCGAACCATATCCATCAATGGATTCAGTTCACGAATCCGGTTATAGTTGAACTTACCTCCGGTTTCAACCATGGTAATCAGGCGAATGGTATTCAGTGCCTTATGTGCATCCTCATTTTCCGCAATTCGGTCAAGGTCATCGTGCAGAGATTTTTCAAACTGTACTGCCTGGTCAAATACCGTCACCTGAGTCTTAAAGAAGTTTTCAATGCCATTACTCATGGCTTCTTTATTATCAAAGAGAGCATCCTCTTTTTTCAGCACACGCTCAATCAAAGCAATGTTATCTTTCCTCTGGGAAAGTACATCATCCATCAGATGAATGGCTTCCTGTACCAATGCACGATCCGGGTATTTATGTCCGTCATAACGAGCATCCAGAGAAGCATAGTAATCACGCTGTTCGGTAAACTTCTCCGTCACAAAACGAATCAGACCATCTTCATCGTCCGGTACATCCATGATGTCGAAATACTCTCGGAGCATCGCTTTTACATCACGCATCATCGTAGCAGAAATGGTTTTACGCTTGCTGATGGATGTCTTGCCGATCTCACTCTTTTTGCGGAGCATATCAGGCAGTTTCGTGTCATCCGGCTGAATGGTGTTGCCTGCATACTTTATGGTTACTTTCTGGGAATAAATCAGCTGTGCCACAACCGCAGCAATGTCGATTTCCTTCCAGCCATACGGAATCGCACTGTATTTGCTTTGCACATCTGCCATAGAAGTCGGCAGTTTTTTCGCATCCTGCATTTCCAGATATTCTTCCATAGCAGAAGCAGCATCACGGTTCGGTTCCATGCCCGGAAGTGCTGTTACCTCACCTGTCAGAATCGCAATAATATCTGCATCACTGCCTGCATTGTCTGTAATCAGATCAAGCTTGCTATATACATGAGCAACCAGATACTCAAGAGACTGTTCTATCTTGCTCTTGGCATTTCCGGCTTTAATTTCCAGATGTTCACCGTCTACGTAAAACTGCGCCCCTTCGATAGCATTTTGCAATTCAGTCACAGCACTCTCTTCATATTTTGTGGCTTCACTCTGCTTATTTTCAATAATTTTCTTTACTGTATCTGGTAATGAGTTTACATTTCTTTGCAATACATACTTACGAATCTTCATAGCTGATTCCAAAGATTCATAGTAAGGCGTATCAGCCAGAACAACGATTGCTTCATTTCCTTTGGATTCTGCCATCAGACGGTAATCTGTTTTTTCAATAGCATCGGTAGCAACAGTCAGGAACCGTAAACGCATACCGCCAGTTGTCACACCAACCGTAATGCCGTCCACCATCTGGTCGAAAGCAAAGTCATATTTTCCATAACGGAACTTCTTAGTTGTGAAAATATCGCCATAAATCATCTGGGCGATACGCTCCACGATAGAAGCGGTGTCCACATTGGTGTCTCTGATTTCACGCTGAATGTCCTGTTCCTCGTCGGTCAGGAAGTTATAGGTGTCACCGGTTCTGCCGATATAATTCTGGCTCATCAAACGGTCAAGGCATCCACGGACAGCTTCACGCATGATAATCTTATCTACACGAATATCGTCTGCCATAAGGATAACGATATTGTCCAGATTGGAAGGAATATCATCAATATATCGAATCAGATACAGAAGTTTCAGCACATCCACATCCTGCTGTTCGATACCGTCCCCGTTGTCAGCAGCTTTCTGACAACGCTCGATCACCCGACGGATAGAACCATCCAGGAAAGTATGTACGGTATCATAAAAACGGAAGAACGGAACAAGTGCGTATTCATCCTTCTCCTGAATTTTCTGTGCAGCTTCCTGGAAACCGGACAGCATGGAACGCTCACCACCGGACAGGTGCTTACCGGAATTTCCGTGTTTTCGGATTTCAGCAAATACCTTCTGCATGATGATGAACTGATACGGCACAAATGGGAAATTCTCTGTAAATTCTCTCGGACCGGAGTAGCCTTTAATGTCCAGAATAGAGCCGCTGAAGCTGAACAGGTTACGCAGAACCGAATCATTCTGCTCATAAATACCTTCCAGATCTTTGGCTGCTTCTGGTTTCTTTTTCAGAATACGCTTCTGGATAACTTCATCCACGGAGGAAGAAGATAAGCTCAGTCTTGTTTTGAAACGAGCCTGGATACGGGAGAACTCATCAGCACGAACTTTGATGATTTCATCAATAGCTTCCTGTCCAGTACAGATCACCCAAATCTTGCCTTCGCACTCACTTCCGATTTTTTCGGTCAGAGACTGAAGGTTCAAAAGCATATCAGTATCTGTACCGACATACTGACCAACCTCGTCAATCATAAACAGCAGATGAAAGTTTGCAGGCTTTGTATTTACATAGGCTTTCATATCTTCCACGAGCTGTGCGATAGAAATTTCTGTTGCGGTTTTATCATTGAACCACGCCTTAGCATCGTCCTCACTCATATCCAAAACTTCCATCAGTGTCGGGATAATGAACTTACCATTAAAAGCAAAGGCACGGCGCATTTCCAACCAGGACTTGCCTTTCTTTTCTTCAAAAACTCTGCGGAACTCCTCAGTCTTACCCTGCTGGTCAATATAACGCTCCATCATGGCAACTTTCAGATTTTCACCGTAAAATCCCAGATGGTTGTAGAACATCTTTGCAAAAACACGAAGTACAGCAGTCTTGTCTTTATTGCTGAAGCCTTCAATATCAATGTTGAAAAGAATGGTTTCCGTCTGTCCCTTCGTGGCACGGTCGATCAGCATAAAAGTTGCCGGGTCATCCTCAAACTTTTTACGGAAACGCTCTACACTGCGGATGCCTTTTACCTCTTTATTTTCCAAAAGGTAGGAAAGCATTTTCAGAAAGTGAGATTTACCACTTCCAAAGAAACCGGAAATCCAAACACCCATATCGGCTGTCGGCTGGTCAAAAGCATCACCGTAATAATTGAAGAATGTAATAAAGTGTTTCTTCAATTCTCTGGTAATGACATATTCATTTAATTCCTGCTCGATTACATCATCAGCAGCCTGATCTACTTTAATTACACCATTGATTTTGCGGTTAATGTCATCCGCAAACATATCTCGAATCATCATGGCTTTATCCCCCTTAATCTATGACATTGAATGCCCGGTAATAATCATTTGGTGTCAGACGATTGAACAGTTTTACATGACGACCATCAAACTTACCCGGATACATAACCAAAATCGGAACATCCGAAAAATACGGTTGCAAGGCTTCCAATAACGTATGGATTCTCATAAACGGGAACACCTCGCCCACACCTGTCAGCATCAGTACATCACCCGGTTCGTGTGGCTCATACTGAATTTTATCGATGAACTCTCCATTGCCGATTGCGGAGTTAAGCTGCTCCAGAAGATAAGCACTTCCGTCAGCTTCTTCCATATCGGGAATCGCATCTGTAATGTCCATATCATCGCAGATAGAGAGAAATGTTTTATATAAATTACAAACGATCAAATGGCAATCTAAGGACTGATCAGTTTCCAACTGATTCACAAAATGACGGACAACCATTTCATTCTCCGGTTCATAACAAAAGATTCTGATATTCACTTCATTGCTAAGTCCCTTGCCTTCCAAGAACTCCGGTTCCTGAATCAATGCCCGAACTTTGTCCAGGCGCTCTTTTATTTCACTCATCGGGTTACCTCCTACACAAAGCAATTAAACGCCGGCAGTACCGCCGTATCGCCATTGCTTCTGATGGCATTTTCTAAAATAGGATGCAGCCATACTGGATTCAAATGATCTGCCTTGAGGTTGTCGAGATATTCTGTTTCAACAAGCACTCTGGCAATAATCTGTTTTAACTTTGTTATCGTACTATCGCTCCAGGAAGCTACGGTATCATTTTGTTCCTGTAAACGCATAAAAAATGTATTCAAATCTATCTTACCAAAAGACGTGTCCCTTAATCTGTACTTCTCGCCAATGACGGTCAGCATAAATTCCCAAACCAGTCGGCTCTGCTTCATCAACGCATACAAACAAATCTGTTTTGCCACATCCGTCGGCTGGGAAGCAATCGCAGAAACCAGAGAATCATCTTCCAGTGCATGAAGCCGTTTGATGCAGGCTTTCGCCATGCGTGTGATAGATTTTTCCGTTGGGTACTGAAAAAGATTCTGCTCTACAATTTCTTTTACAATCGCATCATTGGAAAATCCTTCTACCATTAGCTTTGCGGTAGAACGCATTTCGTAGAAAAGGAACGGCTCTCTGGTCAAAGACGCAATATAAGGATAAGAATGTTCCATGTCCCCGTACCTCCTTACTGCTCTTCTTTTTTATCCGGAACAAATTCCATGATATCTCCCACGTCACAATTCAAAGCAGAACATATCTTTGACAGAATCTCTGTACTTACATTTTCATCTTTTGATAATCGAGACATCGTTGTTGTACTAACTCCTGTCATTGCACGCAAATCTTTCTTCATCATTTCTTTATCAATCAACAATTTCCACAATTTCTTGTAACTAACTGCCATTTTTCACCTCAATCTTATTTGCTTGAAATATCTGTTCACATGTTATCTATCATCATATCATAAAAATGCGTTTCAAACAATCTAATCTATCAAAAATCGTAATTCAATTCCGAAATATCGCATTTAAAATCACGGTAAATAGTAACCCAGGGTAAATAGTAAGCTGAGAATCCCATTTGTAACCCAAGACTCCCCATTTGTAAATGAAAGTCCTGTTTTGTAACTGAGATTCCCGGTTTGTAAATGAAAATCCCGGTTTGTAAGCAAGATTCCCGAATTTTCATTTCTATTACGATATGATATAATACATTCAGCAATAAATTTGCGTACGACAACCAGAGATCAATTCCCTCTCGAAATAGTAACTCAGTTTCAAATTTTATTAAATTTCTATTAAATTGATTTTGGCGTTTACTGCACCATTTTTTCATTTCACGCTTAGCATCAAATGATACGAAAAAGCAGTCAATCATAAATGCGAAAGACTGCTTTATATCATATTTCTTATTGCTTTGTTTGTATATTTAACTGATTGTCTATATCCTGTTCTGATACTTCTATTTCATATATCATAAGCCATAATCTTTGCGAATATCAGAAAAGGCTTTCTTAGCATTTTTTGTCCGTCCAGCCTGCATATCCGCATACCCCTTCTCTAATTCTTCATTGAACTCTACCTCTGATAACGCGCTAATGTCAACAGGTCTGGCAGATGGTATTTTTACTTCAAACGGAAGACCTCTCTGTAAGATAATCTGCATATAAAACATCTCCTTCCTGCCATATTTTTATGTTATACAATAATCACCAGTCACTATCCCAGTCACTTCCGCCTGAATCCCAGCTATCACCGGAATCCCAATCATAGTCACTGTCATAATCACTGCTCGAGCTGCCTGAGCTCTCATAGTGGTCTTCATAATAGCCGCTATTCTCAAATTTAATAATCGAGCTGTCCCACACCAGATCTGCATAGTCAAAGCCATATAGGGATTTGTTGTCCAAAACCTCCTGCGGAACATCCGAACGGCTGATTTCATTATAATCATAGTTGTCATCATCGTATTCGAACCAGCTATAATGGCTGTTTACATAAACCGTGTCATTATACTTAAAGTAATCAGTTTTGCAATAATTGTGTATAGGTGTAATGAGCACAAGTGCAATTAAAACTACAGTAATAAAATAATGCATAGCATGACGCATTGCACTGCACTTTGGCTTTTTAAGCCAGGCTGCGTACAGTCCGAACGGCTTAAACCTTTTGTGATTTTCAATAAAGTCCGTCAGGAAAAATGCGCCTACAATACCGGCAATACCCGATATCAGCAAATCCCAGCCAATGCCCTTATACGTATCATTGAGTGCAAATCCAACTATAATCAGGGCAATGAACATAACAATGCCTATAACCATAGCAATAGATGGTTTAATGATATACTCATTTACATTTTTAGATGAAAATGTATCTGAAAAACCCTTCTTCGTTTCCTGTGCAAAATTCTCATTCGTATGCTTCTGCTGATGCGCTTTTTGATTTAAAATCTCATCCTTTAATTTAAGATACAGCTCATTAACAGCATACGCCTCATCTGTACCCTGATATCGCACCGCACGAGTGCCGTCGGCCTTATTTTTGTAGACGATAAATTCATTTCCATCCTGATAAATACCAAATGCCCTCGGCTGTCTGTAGTCGATTCCTATAAAAAATCGTGTGATTTCATATGGTGGAAGATGTCTGTCCTCGTACCATTTTGCCAGCTCTGCTATGGTCTTTGGTGTACCGTCTGCTGTCCTTTTTATTGAATTATTGCTGGCACCGCAATACGGGCACTGCTCAACATTCTCAGGTATCATGGAACCACAATACTCACATTTAATCTCCAATTTAATTCCCCCTGACTTTCTAAAACCTAAATTTCCATAAATATACTATTAATCATACTATCAAATATACTCCCAAAAGTCTATAAATCAGTTATTATTATTCCTAATCAAAATCTGTATGATTTTATCATAATTTTCCGGTCTGTGCGGAAACGTACAGTCTGTACATACCTTGATTTTTTTGCCATTCTTCTCTATATAGGTCTTACTTCCGGGACAGTTTGGCATACTATACATAGGACAATAACAAAACAGACAGTTAAAGTCATCCGAAAGCCCCTTGTGACACGGAAAATATTTGCAATCTGTATTTTTAAAATATTTATAAGAGTTTTCCATTTTTATTCCTTCTATATTCATATGCTTTTCTCACAAGGCTCTCTGCAAAATGCGGATTTGACGGATAATACAGGTGCGGAAACCCAAGCCAGTAATTATCATGGCTTATCACGCAGTCGTAGCTTCTGCCTGTGGCCGGCTTGGTCGCAATACAATCGGCTCCGTTATCGGTGCTATCGTAATAATGAAATTCATGCGCTCTTATCTTTTCATCCGTAGGCAGGAAATTGCTATGCTTTTCTTCTAGCTCGATATACCCGAATCTGACCAGTTTTCCCTTGAAATGGCATTCACTATCCAGTGCGCCAGTCATGCCAAAAACATAATTTTGCGCATCAGCATCCTCTTCACAAATATTATGGATATATGTGTGCAGATACATAAATCCACCGCACTCGGCAACAGTCGGCAAACCTGTCTTAAAAGCAGTTTTTATAGAGTTTCTCATAGATAGATTCTCACTCAGTTCCTTTGCATACAATTCAGGATAGCCACCTCCCAGCAGCAATGCGTCACAATTATCAGGTAATTTTGTATCATGCAGTGGCGAAAAATACTGTAATTTTGCCCCGCATTTTTCGATCAGTCTGAGATTATCTTCGTAGTAAAAACAGAATGCTTCGTCCATGGCAACTGCTATGTTTACTGTGTTATTCTGGTTTTGAATTTGCATCTGTTCTGTATTTGTAGTTTTTGTAATTTCTTCCGCCTCCGCTGCTATATCCAGCAGCATATCAAGATCTATCGTCTTTTTAAGCCTTCCGGCAAGTTCATCCAACTGTTCTTTAATATCGGCAAGTTCATCCGGCATGACAAGTCCGAGATGTCTGCTTTCGAGTCTGATATCCTTCTGCTCCGGGAAATACCCGACTACTTTTACGGAAAGCTCCTTCTCTATCAGAGGCTTTATGATGTCATAATAGCCCTTCGACATCCGATTGAGCAGAACCCCCTTAATCAAGTGCTGCGTGTCATACTGCAAAAATCCGGCTATAAGAGCAAGCACTGACTTTCCCATGCCCTTTGCATCCACCACGAGTATTATCGGAGTCTGCGTCACCTTTGCCAGATGGTATGACGAACCCTGCTCATATATTCCGCCAAGTCCATCATATAATCCCATCACGCCCTCAAGGACAGCAAAATCCCCATCAGCCCTTTTATCTAAGAAAAGCTGCACTGTTGTCTTTTCATCCGTAAAAAACGTATCAAGATTTTTTGAAGGTACACCAAGCACCTTTTTGTGAAACATCGGGTCGATATAATCCGGTCCGCACTTATATGATGATACGTTTTTTCCGCTGTCCTTTAAAAGCTGCAGTAAAGCGCAGGTTATCATTGTTTTTCCACTGCCGCTTTTAGGCGCGGCTATCATAAAACGGTTTATTTTCATGTGTTCATCCTTTTCTATCTATTCAAACGAACATATCCACACCGGATTTTCTGCCTGCATCAGATGATAATGTCCTATCTGCTTTGAGCGGCTGACCTGCAGCTGCACGATATCCTCATTTTTCACATCATATGCCGCCAGTATTTCCTTTATCTCACAAATTGTTTCCATGGAAATTGCATTTATCACTATACGGATGTGTGGATTTTTTGCTTTAAGAGCTTCTATTATCTCCTTTAGATTGCCTCCGCTGCCTCCGATAAATGCGTGTGTCGGCACCGGAAGATTTTCCATTCCGTCAGGAGCCTTTGCGTTTATCACATGGATATTTTCAAGTCCATGCTTTTCTTTATTTTGTGTGATAAGCTGCACGGCATTTTCCTTCTGCTCGATGGCATAGACCTCCATATCATCTGAAAGTGATGCGGCCTCTACCGCTATGGAGCCTGTTCCGCTTCCCACATCATATAGCACTGAATCCGATTTCAAATGAAGCTTGCAGATGCTTACATGCCTTATTTCCTCTTTGGTCATCGGAACCTTTTCACGGATAAACTCTGCATCTCTTATATGAGGTGTGACATTTGCTGCAACCGGATTGGGATTTTTTATCATGCAGATATACAGTCCCTCTCTTTGAAGCTTTGTGCACTCCTGTGGTGAAAGAACTGATATATTTTCATCCGGATATGATAGCTGGTAGCCTACAGTTACCGAGCTATTTTGTAATCCATACCTTTCGTCACTGCTTAATAGCTGTCCAAGCATATTTACATCCTTTACACCGGACATCAGCATAAATGTTTTTGCGTGACGGCTAATCCGTGATGTGATATTGGACAGCTTTACTCCGTGGATGCTGCATATATACGCATCGCTGTAGGTTTCACCGACTGCTGCCGCCATATATGACACAGATGAAATTCCAGGAAGGATTGACACATCCGCATTTAATTTTCCTTCAGAGATTTCATTTTTTATCGCCATATACAGCTTTCTGCTTCCACTGTAAAAGCCTGTATCTCCCGAAAACAATATAAGAACATTACTGAATTTTGCAGTATCTTCACATATTTCATGCAGATATGTGATTATCTGCTCTGCAAGATAATACGGCTTTTTGTCTATCTTCGCACTGTATTTTTCTATCATGCGGCTTGCGCCAAGCAGTATATCTGCGCTTTCTATTGCATCTGAAACTGCCTTTGTCATGCAATCATCATTTCCCATTCCAATGCCGGCAAGCATTATATGAAGCTTGTTATATTTACTGTCAATATATTTACTGTCAATATATTCACAAACAGCTTCAAATGACATTCCATCATCTTTCCCACTCTGCCCCACAATATAGACCGGAATGCTTTTATTTTTGGCAGCAGCTATTTTCTCAATAAAGCCCCCTGCCGCACCGCTTTTTTTGGTGACCAGACATCTGATATCATACTGGTCAATAAGCGCCTCATTGAGCTGTGTGCTAAACGGTCCCTGCAATGCCAGAATGTGCTTTCCTGTAATATCATTGTTCATGCACAAGCTTATGCTCTCAAGCCCCGGAAGCACGCGCACATACAGTCTTTCCCTGACACCGGAGTTTTTACAATACACTGACAGCTCCTTGCTTCCTGTTGTGAGAAGTATATTTCCGTCTGTATTGTTAAGTGCCGTTGCACAGGCTTCATTGTCCTCAAAATAGCGGATATTATCGTAATCTGCTGATATATCCGTATCTCTCTTAAGACGCACATATTCGATATTTTCTGATATGCAGCTATCCGCCTTATTGTCTGTAAGAGCATGAGCCTTATTAAAAGCATAAACTGCCTGCTTTATATTTTCAGTAACAACGGCTGCATACGGATGAGTTGCATCCACTATAAGCTTGCATTTTTGTTGTGCAAAGAAGCTTCTCATGCCTTCGCTGTCCATACGCCCCATATGAACATGCGCATATGGATTTTCCTGTAGCACGATTTCACCGTATTCGGTTGCCACACAAACCGTATGCTCTATACCTCTTTCGCACAGATGCTCTGATAGCTTGCGCCCCTCTGTTGTTCCTGCAAAAATCAGTATTCTACTCAATCTGATATCCTCTCCTTGTGACAAGCTTTCCGTCAATTATTTGTGTACCCTCATTACCGATAAAGACTGTCGTAAACATGTTGACCTGTGCACTGCGAAGCTCACCGAGCGTACAGACTGTATAGCTTGTTCCCTCACGTCCGATGTTTTCGACATAGCCGCAGGCTCTATCCGGCTCTATCGTGCGAAGTAAAATATCACAGGCTCTCATCAGATAGTCCTTTCTCTTGTGGCTTGACGGATTGTACAGTGCTATGACAAAATCACCCTCTGCAGCAGCCACAAGACGCTTTTCAATCTTTTCCCACGGCGTGAGCAGGTCACTTAAGCTGATGGTGCAAAAATCATGGTTTAATGGTGCTCCAAGCACTGCCGCACCACTGTTTGCCGCCGTAATGCCGGGTATTACCGAAAGCTCTACGTTATCATATTCCTGTCCAATCTCATACATAAGAGATGCCAGTCCGTATATTCCGGCGTCACCACTACATACAAGAGAGACCGTTTTGCCCTCAAGTGCCTTTTCAAAGCACAGGTGGCATCTTTCTTTTTCCTGACGCATTGGAGTGGTCAAAAGCTCTTTTGTCTTAAATTTTTCTCCGAGCAGCTTTATATATACTGTGTAGCCCACTATGACATCACTCGCTTGTAGTGCATCAACGGCCTGCTTTGTCATCATGCTTTCAAAGCCCGGTCCCATACCTACTATATAAATTTTATTCATGTTAATCTCCATCTCTACTAATTTTATATAACCATGCAGCTATTTGCAATTATATTTAATCAGGATACTTTGCTGCCGCAACCGTTACCCCGTCATATTTATGTTTTTTATAGACAAGTTTTCCTGCTTTATTGCATTCCCTGCTGCATGCAAGCACTGCTGCACGTTCGCACACGTTGTCCACTCCAACATGCTCCTTAACAAACTGTGAGGCACTGAATTCACCCTTCACCGCCATGAGCTCATCCGCGGTATAAGTGACAAATTCTATCCTGTTTCTGTCGCAAAATTCCTTTATTCCCGGTTCATCTTTTTTCACATCTATTGATGCGATCATGTCTATATCCGAAATATCTATTTGAAGCTTTAAAAGACTTTGTCTGATTGCGCTGTCGATATTTTCAAACGCCGTATCTCTTCTGCACCCAATACCAAGTACAAACTGTGTGGGTTTTAAGTAAATACTGCCATTTTTATGGTCCTTTGTTTTTTCGCATGATACTACAATATCAGCACCGCAAGCAGGCGGGAAATCCACTGTTTTTATTGCGTCAGCGCTCATATCAGCTTCATCTAAAAATGCCCTTATAAGCTGCCTGTGCTTAGCCGGAATGTGCTCCCGGTCAACCGACATAGTAACCACTTCCCCCGCCAATACCTTTGATGATACTCTTGTGATGCCCTCTTTATTGACTATTGTAAGCCTGCATTTCTTTGCAAAAACATCAACTGCAAATTTATTATTGATATCAGTAGCGGTTGTTATAACAGGCGTAGCATTCATCAGTGCAGCTAATAATACCGCAAGCTCATTGGCGCCTCCCACATGCCCTGAAAGAATCGGAATAACAAACTGCCCCAGCTCATCTATCACAATAACAGGACTGTCTTTAAGCTTGTCATTTACAGAGGATGCTATAGCTCTCACCGCAATACCGCATGCCCCGATAAAAATCAAAGCACTTTTCTTACTCATCTGTACGGCTGTCCAGTCTGATATATTTTGCGATATGCAGCCGGTATTTCTAAAATATTCATCGTCTGTATTTTTAATATTCACATCCGATAATCTAGAGCATTTGGTAAAAACCTCCACCTCATATGCACTTTTTTTTAGCTTATAAGCTATGTCACATGACAACTCATAGCCCTTTTTTGTGAAGCTTACAATGCAAATTTTCATATTCTCATTTCCCATAAATTTCCCATATTTATATATTCACGCCCTTTTCAATCGTTATCCTGTGGCTCTACAGAAGCCTTGCGATACTCTGTCGAAAAATCCGGTGCGTAAAGTCTTGATTTTTCGTAATGCCGGTGCGCTATGACATCCCCCACAAGCACAATCGCTGTCTTTGTGATATTGTGCTCTCTCGCAGTCTGCTCCAGTGTAGCGACAGTACACACGTATGCCTCCTCCTGTGGCCAGGTTGCCTTGTATACAATTGCAGCTGGTGTATCAGCCTCATAGCCTCCCTCAATAAGGCTTTCTGTAAGCTTCCCTAAAAGCCCCGTGCTTAAGTAAATCGCCATGGAAGCGTGATGTGAGGCAAAGCTTGCTATGCTCTCTTTTGGTGGCACCTTCGTGCGCCCCTCCATGCGTGTAATGATGAGCGACTGGGAAATGCCCGGGAGCGTGTACTCGATATTTAATGATGCGGCAGCGCCAAAGCATGCGCTCACCCCCGGACAGCTCTCATATGGTATCAAAAGCTCATCAAGCTCATCCATCTGCTCACGCACCGCGCCGTATATGCTTGGCTCTCCCGTGTGCAGACGCACTGTCATTTTCCCGTCTGCCTCAGCTGCTTTCATGACTGCGATGACCTCATCCAGTGTCATTTTTGCACTGTTATATATTTCACAGCTCTCCTTTGCATAGTCCAGAAGCTGTGGATTAACAAGCGAGCCCGCATAAATTATCACATCTGCCTTTTGTAAAAGACGCATTCCGCGTACTGTTATTAAGTCTGCTGCGCCTGTTCCTGCGCCAACAAAGTAAACCATTTTTCTGCCTTTCTGCTTTTTGCAATCTCTCCGAATTCGTTTGAATACATGATACAGTCTATCTCAATTCTGCCCTTTGCCCTCTTATCCAGATAAAAGCATATGCGCTCCATCGCATAATCCATCACCTCATAAAGCCTGCCGCTTTCCTTAAGTGCCGCCAAGGCCTCCTCTGTCGTAAGGCTGTCCATAATGCGCTTTATGTAAAAAGGCGCTACACCACACCTAAACGCAAATGCCGTCAATAGCTCTATCCTGCAGTCAGCCTCCCTCGAATGAGTGTTCATGATGCCTCCTGCTACCTTTATGAGCTTTCCTATATGTCCTGTCAAAAGCATCCTCTTAAAGCCCATATCTGCTGCCATATCAATTGTTTCACCGATAAAGTTGGAGCATTTGACACTCCTGTCCAGATCATAGCCATAGCTTTCCTTCATAAAGTCAAGGCCGTAATTTCCCGGAGCGACCGCCACATAATCGTATCCAAGCGAATATCTCTGTCTAAGCTCCACCCTTATCGTATCAATAAGAGCCTGTGAGCTCATGGGCTCAACTATACCGCTTGTGCCGAGAATTGATATACCGCCCACTATCCCAAGCCTTGGATTAAAGGTTCTTTCTGCAAGCTCCTTCCCCTTTGGAACAGAGATTGTGATGTCAAGTGTGCCCTTAAAATCCAAAAGCTCACAGACCTCCCTTACCTCTTTTTCTATCATCTCACGTGGCACATGATTGATAGCCGCATTTCCGACAGGCTGGTCTAATCCGGGTTTGGTGACTCTTCCCACACCGTCACCACCGTCAATATTTATCATAACCAAATCCTGCTTTTTTTTGCACAAAGCAGATGTATCGGAATGCAAAATCCGTACAGAAGCATATATATAGGCTCCGGCGGTCACATCAGGGTCATCCCCTCCGTCCTTTATCACGGCACAGCTCACCTCGTTTTCACTTCTTTTTATGTCGGTGATATCAGCTGTGTATGCTATTCCCTTAGGTGTCTGAATCGTTATTTTATTTTTAGCATTTCCGGTTAAAAGCATATATGCCGCCGCCTTTGAGGCTGCCGCAGCACAGCTTCCTGTGGTAAATCCGTATCTCATAATCACTAAATACCTTATCCATCAGCCTCTATCCACCAGACTGTAAATCAGTGCATTGCATATTGCTGCCGCGATATTGCTGCCGCCCTTTCGTCCGACATTGACGATATACGGCACGCCTGTCTCCATAATAAGCTCCTTGGCTGCCTCCACATTGACAAAGCCCACCGGCACACCGATTACAAATGCAGGCTTATATATTCCTTTTTCTATCATATCATACAGCTCTATAAGTGCTGTCGGTGCATTTCCTATTGCAAAAATCACAGGCTTTTCTATCCTTGATGCAAACTCCATGCTTACTGCCGCACGCGTTGTCTGTTTCTCCTTTGCAATAAGCGCAACCTCATCATCTGCCATAAAGCAATGCACCTGTCCACCGAATTTTGCCAGATATTTTTTATTGATGCCTGAAAGAGCCATGTTGGTATCTGTCACAATATCAGCGCCCTCTGATATCAGCTTTTTTGCGATAGCAACGGCGTCATTAGAGTATTTAAGCGTCTGTACATAGTCAAAATCAGCACTCGTGTGTATGACTCTTTTTGTTATCATCTCCTGGTCCGCAGGCAGTGTAATCTGCCTTTCAGACAGCTCATGTGAAATTATCTCAAAGCTTCTCTTTTCAATCTCCATCGGCTTTAGCTGTTTAATTTTTTTCAATGCACTCACCTATCACTTTCAATAATCTTACATTTTCATCATATGTCTTTACCGCAACACGAAAATACCCTGCCGAAAGCCCCACATAGTTGGAGCAGTCCCGTATCAGTATTCCCTTATCAAGCAGTATATCATATAATGGAAGCTTGCTGTAAAACAGTATGAAATCAGCATCACTTTTATATACCTTAAAGCCAAGCTTTTTTAGTCCATCTGACAGCAGCCTTCTTTGTCTTCCCACATACTCCGATGTTTCTTTAATGTATCCTGATTCCCTGATACATGCCTCTCCTGCCATCTGTGCCAAAACAGACACGTTCCACTCCGGCAGATTTCTTTGAACCTTTCGTCTTACTGTATCATTTTTACTGACCATATATCCAAGCCTTACTCCCGGAATAGCAAAAAGCTTGGTAAAGGCTCTTACAACAATCAGATTGTCATAGTCACATAAAAGTGACAAAACAGAATGCTTTTTTTCACAAAAGCCCATGAAGCATTCGTCTGCCACCACATAAATATGCTTTTCTTTGCAATGCTTTATTATTTGCTTCATGAAAGAGCTGTCTTCAAGATGTCCTGTCGGATTGTTTGGATTTGCGATAAAAAATATATCTGTATCTTCTGTAAGCATATCCATTAAAGCATCAGTGCGTGCAGCAGGAGAAAAATCATTCTGCTCATCCAGCCGGAAATATCTGATATCACAGCCAACTGCCCCAAGTACATGCTCATAGCCGAAAAAGCCCGGAGCTAAAAGCACTGCTTTTTTAGGCTTTATGGCATGAGCTATCGCCATAAAAAGCTCGGAGGCTCCGTTTCCGGGGATTATATCCTCGCTTTGTATACTGCAGCCTTGCTGTGTAAAATAACCTGCCAACGCCTTTTTAAGACCGCTGCAAGCTATGTCGGGATATCTGTCTGCATACGAAAGTGCATCACTCATAGCCTCTTTAACAGTATCCGGTATGCCAAGAGGATTGATATTTACCGAAAAATCCATATTTACTTTATTGTTGTATATGTCGCCGCCATGGATGCTTTTCATTAAATTTCTCCATCAATTCTTACATCATCTTCCATATTCAAAGCCGCATTAAAACAATACTCATCACCGCCACCGATAAAAGCTCACACAAAAACGCTGTAATATACATCAGCCTGTTTGCACGCTTTATATCCTCGTACTCTATCTCTCGCAGCCTGTCGCCTATATATTTTTTCTTCACAAGCTTCCCAAAATACACTGCATCACCCGCAAGCTGCACCCTTAAAACGCCGGCACATACGGACTCTGTCTGGGCTGAGTTGGGGCTTGCGTGATTGAAACGGTCTCTTTTAAAAATGCGGTATGCATTTCGTCCATCAAACTGCCTGCCACCAATAAATGCTGCAATAATCATCAGATATGCACTGATTCTTGCCGGTATGAAATTGACCACATCATCAAGCCTTGCCGCAAATCTGCCAAAATACATATATTTATCATTTTTGTAGCCAAGCATGGAATCCATCGTATTCACAGCCTTGTATACAAAGCCAAGCACCGGCCCGCCGATTGCCGTGTAAAGCATAGGTGCAATCACTCCGTCAGATGTATTTTCAGCTATCGTCTCAACTGCCGCCCTTGTGACACCTGCCTCATCAAGTACAGATGTATCTCTGCCAACAATCATGGAAACAGCCCTTCTTCCTGCATCAACTCCGTCTGTCCTTAGTGCATCGTACACCCTCATGCTCTCCACACGAAGACATTTTGTGGCAAGAATCTGACAGGTCATGACAGCCTCTACTATTACTCCTGCATACAGATTTATGCTGTATGCTGCCACAAGAATAATTACCGATACTGCAAAGGTTGCAAAAATAACAGTAAAAGCAAGAAGCACGCCTCTTTTATATTTTGTTAAATTTGCTTCATTTTCAGAGCTATTATATTTGACATCACTATTAAGCCTCTTATCGAGAAAAGAAATGAGTGAGCCGATAAGTCTGACCGGATGCGGTATAAAATGCGGATCTCCTATTAATAAATCAAGCACAAAGCCTGCTATAAATGCAAAAATATGATAACACATATGTTAATCCTTCTTAAATAAACGCATTAATAAAATTAATTTTAAAATGTGTATATGGTTCTTAATAATTACAAAAAATGTATAAATCATAGCGATATGGGCTGTATTTCATTAAACACTATCTCATCGCCCCCAACCGCCACCTCGCACGAGTAGCCACAGCCGTTTTTCACCTGATAATCATAGTAATCCATATCACAGTAATGGCTCATTATCGCCATAATAGTCCCTCCATGCACAAAAAATACTATCTGTATCTCTTTATCAGGCATAGCCCTATTAAGCTCTAAGGCCTGTGTGAGCACCTTCTCAAAGCCACCTATGCTTCTTTTGCAAAACTCTTTTCTGCTCTCTCCGCTTGGGAAAGCAAGTGTACCACCACTGTCAATCCATGCCTGATATGAAGCCTTGAAACGGACATCTGAGCTAAGCTCCTTATAGCTTTTTAGCTCCCATTCCCCGAAATCCATCTCCGCAAACTCTTTTACGGTATGAATTTTGTGGTGTTTTGAAGGCGGCAAAATAATCTCTGCCGTCTGTTTGCAGCGCTTCATTGGGCTTGTAATAATTATCTGCTCCTTTAGGCTGTTTTCCTCCAAAGCCATGTATACACCATTATTTAGCGCATTTTTAAGCTCAAAAACTCCGGCTTCATCGAGTGGCTCATCTGTCCTGCCCAGATATCTGTGCTCTCTGTTTGAGGCTGTGCAGCCGTGTCTTATAAAAATACAGTTTATTTTATTTTCTGACCGATTCCACATATTACGCGAACCACCTCGTCGGCTTTTTTTGCAAGCAGTATCTCAGCTCTGCCTGTCTGCTCCCTGTACTCTCTCTCAAACGCATCAAGAGGCACTATGCCGTTTCCAATCTCATCGGCAATGACTATTGTATCCGGATTTTCCTCTGCAAATTGCATGAATTTCAAAATGTATTCCTGCAGCGGAAGCTTATTCTCAAGCACCGCCCTGATAAAATAATGGAATTTATCTATTATGAGTACCCGCTCATCATCGATGGGCAAATCCCATGGCCATTCCATGTTTGATGCCTTATCATTGCTGGCATTATCTTTTAGAAAAAAGCAGTCATATACATCATATTTTTCTGATTCTTCTATCATATTTTCAAGCACATAATCAAGCTTTCCCTGTGCCACTCCGCCTATCACAAGCTTCATATTTTCTCCAATTCTAAAGTTTAAAGTACATAATAAACTTTTATCAAAATCTTATCCGTACCATTCCTATATTCAAAACAAATATACTAAATAATAAAAGAAACAACACCCAGTGCCACTGCCATAGCGCACTCACATATACACACAAAATACCCTGCCGTATCGCCGGTGATGCCACCAAGCTCCTTTTTGGTTTTCACATAATAATACCAAAAGCTAAGTGCTGCCGCAATGATCATAGCCACCGCATAAGGCAGTGACACAATGAGTAAAACTGCCATACACAGTGCAAGCTGGATGTATAGTGCTGCCCTTACAATCGTCCTGTGTGCAGTGTCCGCAAACATAAATAACAGTCCATCGCTTTTTGCCGATTTAAATGACACAACCGCTATCCCACTTAAGCATCTTGAGATGAAAAAGCCTGCACAAAAAACAATAAATGCTTTATCATCCATTATCTGAGAAAATGCTCCCATGAATAATAATCCATAGGCTGCAAGCATTATAACGGCAAATGCCCCTATATGCGAATCCTTAAGTATTGCAAGCTTTTCCTCCCGCGGTTTGTATGAATGAAATGCATCCATTGTATCCATAAAACCATCTATGTGAAAGCCTCCCGTAACCGCTATCGGAATCAGCGCACCTACGCATACATAGCAGATATCCGCCACTCCAAAATGAGAGTATAGATATCTCCACAGCATAAGAAGCAGTCCGATCACAGCTCCTATCCACGGAAAGAATACCAGCATGTACTTCATGTCATCATCCTTCCATTTGAATTGTGGCATAGGTATCTTTGAATACATGGAAAAAGATACTATGCACGACCTTATTAGCTTCATAATACACTTAAACCTCCACAATGCTTCACTTAACCGCAACAGGAATGCCTGCAACCACCTCAACGACACTCTCTGCCATCGCAGCAAGCCCTCTGTTTACAATTCCCATTGCCTTTATGTAATTCATCGTTGATTCATCATAGCAGACTCCGTCTTCAAATACATTGTTTGTCACAATTACAAGCTCTGCAACATTTTCACTTAAGATACTTACATCTTTTAACACCTTTTTGCTCACAAGGCTGATTAGGGTATTCTCATAATCCCTCATATTATTAGGTCCATCCAATGCCTCTTTTTTAACCCCGGCTTCCTTAGTATCGGAAGCATCTACAGGTGGAAACATCTCATTTGCCACAAGGTTTGACATACACTCAAGCAGTGCCAACCGCCCTGTTTTTAAACAATTTTCTGATTGCAGCTTAGAAACCGCATCCTGGATATCTCGAGGCTGTTCTATAGTAATAAAGCCTTTTCCGGCACGAAGCCTTCTGTGCCTGTCTATCTTACGCTGCCCCTCTTCATCAAATACCTGCATGGTGGCAATGTAATATTTTTCTTTACATCCTTTTTCTTTTGACGTGTGACAAATATATTTTTCTGCATATGCTGATTTGCCGCTTCCGCTGCCGCCGGTTATAAGTGTAATCATCTATACATACCTCTCATACTGTGATACCGAGATATCGTCAAAGGTTGTCCGCCCCTTGTATACACTAAGCGCCATATCCAAAAGCGAAAGCATCATCACTGCACCTGTTCCCTCTCCAAGCGCAAGGGAAGCTCTTATGACAGGCTTTACGGAAAGCACCTCACATAAAAGCGCCACTGCAGGCTCCTTGCCCTCATGGGATGGAATGATAAAATCAACAGCTCCCGAAAGAATCCTTTCTGCTGCCAGTGCTGAAACCATGCTTATCACACCGTCCAGCACAACAGGAATATGGTATATTGCACCACCTATACACACTCCGACAAGTCCTGCAATATCAAGGCCTCCGACTGTCATAAGTATCTCAAAGGCATCCTTATTATACAAATCATACTTTTCTATTGCGCCCTCAATTACACGGATTTTTCTCTCAAGCCCACTGTCGCTTAGGCCAGCACCTCTTCCTGTCACTGTGGCCACATCGCACCTTAGCATGGCGGCTGCCATTGCTGCGCTGGTGGTGGTATTTCCTATCCCCATCTCACCGGTTGCGATAATTCTGTAGCCGTTTGCCTTACACTCCCTAACTATATCTATACCTGCAGCAATCGCTTCAAGTGTCTCTGCCTCTGTCATAGCAGGCTCCTTTGCAAAGTTTCTTGTGCCCATACGCACCTTTCTTTGAAGCAGCCCCTTAACACTCTCGTCACTGTTTATTCCTATATCCACCGGAATTGTATCAGCCCCTGCAGTCATTGCCATGCGTCCGACAGATGAGGCCTTCCTTGCCATGGATTTTGCAACTGCAAGTGTCACCTCCTGTCCGGACTGGCTGATGCCCTCAGCAACCACACCATTGTCCGCACACATCATTATGACCGCCTTTTTTGAGATATCTATATTTTCATCACCCAAAACAGCGCCGATCCTAGCTGTTAAAAGCTCAAAATCACCCATGCCGTCGAGCGGCTTTGCCACCGAATCCCAGTTTGAACGGATTTTTTTGTACATTTTTGCATCAGGTGGAGTTATCTTTATTTTTTTTAATTCTTCAACTGTAAAATCAATCATATTTTGCCTCTCGAAGCATGCCGTACACTGCATCCATATCCAGATACTCCCTCAGTGTATCCGCAAGACTGTCATACTGTTTTTCCTTGAAGCTCTCATAGCTTACAATAGCACTGTCATTCACATCAATGCCCTTTTTATCGGCAATATAATCCACTATCACTTTTGCGGCCTCTGCAGTGTCAAAAATGCCGTGGATGTACGAGCCATACACATTTCTGCCATCAGATATGACATTATTTAACTCATTTTTCCTGTCAGCACAAGATACCTGCTCATCCATATCTGTGCAATACATGCTCTTTCCCATATGTATCTCATAGCCCAGGAAGTGACAGCCTGAAAGCCTGCTCAATACACCGTCAACATGTGCTATTTCACCGCTTGTCTGCAGCCGTGTCTTGCTGTCTTTTAAAACAGTATCAATAGGTAAAAGCTCCATGCCACGCATAAAGCCTCCATCCTCGACACAGTCAGGGTCGGCTATTGAAGCCCCCAGCATCTGATAGCCTCCGCATATTCCAAAAACCGGTATCTCACAGGAGAGCTTTTTGACAGCGGCCTCAAGTCCGTTTTGTCTCATCCACAAAAGATCACCCATCGTATTCTTGCTTCCCGGCAGAAACACAATATCCGGATGACGCAGCTCATTTACTGTTGTCACATACCGCACTGTCACCTCTGGCATCTGTTCAAAGACGTTGAAATCCGTGAAATTTGATATTCTCGGGTATCTGATAACCGCTATGTCAATAAGCCCGTCTGTCTTTTTGTCAAAACGCTCTGTCAGGCTGTCCTCATCCTCAAGCTGTACATCCATATACGGCACCACTCCGGTGACAGGCACCCTGCCTCTCTCCTCAAGCATCTGTATACCGGGGTCAAGGATTGTCTTGTCGCCACGGAATTTATTTATAATAAGCCCGCAGACACGCTCCTTTTCCTCAGGAGTTAAAAGCATAAGTGTGCCAAGCAGCTGCGCAAAAACGCCACCTCTGTCGATATCCCCCACGAGAAGCACCGGTGCATCCACCATATGCGCAAGCCCCATGTTTACGATATCATTTTCCTTCAGATTTATCTCCGCCGGGCTTCCGGCGCCCTCAATCACTATGATATCTGCATATTCCTCAAGCTTTTTAAACGCCTTTTTTATATCCGGTATGAGAGTTTTCTTGTATGCAAAATACTCTCTCGCCGGCATGTTCTTAAGCACCCTTCCGTTTACAATCACCTGTGAGCCGGTGTTATTTGTAGGCTTTAAAAGAATAGGATTCATGCACACCATAGGCTTGATGCCTGCTGCCTCAGCCTGCATCACCTGGGCCCGTCCCATCTCAAGTCCTTCGTCTGTTATATAAGAGTTGAGCGCCATGTTCTGTGATTTAAACGGTGCCACCCTGTATCCGTCCTGTCTGAAAATGCGGCACAAGCCCGCGACAAGAAAGCTCTTGCCTGAATTGGACATCGTACCCTGTACCATAATTACCTTTGCCATATCTATACCTGCCGTCTGAATTTATGTGAACTTCCTTAAAGCTGTGCCAATTATTCGTCATGAAATGGAATTTTAATAATTTTCCCTGTAGAGGATGCATACTCATACAGCCTGCTGTTAAACTGCTCATATGTGCCAAACTCTGTTCTGTCACATATGACGCCCTCGCATGCATCAATAAGCTCCTTTGCCTTTTCAATAAGGGCATCGTCTACAGGCTCAAAGCTTCTTGCGCTGACAATCTCAGCAGAAAGAGCCTTTGCCGCAGGATAATCCAGATCATTTTCATAGATGATTCCTGTCGCAAACGGGATACCCTTTCGCTGCAAGCTTCTGAAGCTTTTTCTGCCCAGGCCGCCTCCTGCTATGACAAATACCCTTGCCCTTCCATCCGGTTTTTCAAGCTCCAAATCCTCTCCTGTTTCATCAAAGCTTCCGGCTTTAATTCCAAAAAGCCCTGAAACATATAAGTCAGTAAATACCTCCTCAGGAGTGCCGTATCTGTCCACATATCTGCCATCTATACACATGATATGGTCTGACACGCGCTTTGCCATATCAAGCTCATGAAGAGACATAATAACTGTAAGGTTCTTCTGTCTTTTAAGCCTTTGAAGTATTGATAAAAACTCAAGCTTGTACTTTATATCAAGATATGAGGTAGGCTCGTCTAACACTATGATCTCCGGCTGCTGGCAAATGGCTCTCGACAGCATGACGCGCTGCCTTTGTCCATCGCTTATTTTTGTAAAATCCTTATCTCTTATCTGTGATACGTTGACCAGCTCCATCGCCTCATCCACAGCCCTTTTATCCTCATCAGAAAGTACTCCAAACCGCCCTGTATATGGATATCTGCCCGTCGCAACCACATCATAGCAGGTCATAAGCTCTGTCTTTAGCTTATCGGTCAGCACAACAGCCATTTTCTTAGCAAATTCATTGCCGTTCATCGTCATTGCATCACTTTTATCGAGATATACTGTACCGCTCACAAGCGAAAGCTGTCTTGCAATGCTCTTTAAAATAGTCGATTTTCCGGCACCGTTTGGTCCGATTAATGTGAGAATCTCTCCCCTTTTCAGGGAAAAATCAATATTTTCAATGAGCGGCCTGTTATCATATCCAACGGCCAGCTTTTGTGCAGTAAAATAATATTCCATCAGACATTTTTCTCCTTGCCACGTCTTATCATGATAAAAAGCACTACCGGTGCACCAAATACTGCCGTAACCGTGCTGATACTAAGCTCTGTAGGCGCAAACATCATCCTCGCAAGCAAATCGCAAAACAGGCAGAACACCGCTCCCCCAAGGAAGCAGGCCGGTATCATATATATAGGCTTTGTGCTCTTTAGCATGCTTTTTACTATGTGTGGCGCGGCTATTCCGACAAACGATATGGGGCCCGCAAACGCCACTATACATGCGGAAAGCAGGCTTGAAAGCAGCACCAGAAGCACCCGGATATGCTTTATGTTTACACCCAAATTTACGGCATATGACTCTCCGAGCTGATATGCCATAAGGGGCTTTGACATTAGAAAAACAAAAATAAATGTGATTCCCACCACTATACTCATCACCCCGACGCTGTCCCAGGTCATGCCCGAAAAGCTTCCCCTTGACCAGTTATGCAGGTTTACTATGTCGGAATCATCTGCAAATGTCACCACAAACTCAGTCACTGCAGAGCATATGTAGCCTATCATGACACCGCTCACCACAAGCATTGACATGCTGCTTACCTTTCTTGAAATGATAAGCACAAAGCCCATCGAAAGCATTGCTCCAAAAAACGCAGCGGCAATCATGGCAAGCGAACTCACGCGTATGGCGTTTCCAAGCAAAAATACCATAACAAGTGCCACAACCATCTTGGCTCCCGAAGATATGCCAAGCACAAAAGGGCCTGCGATTGGATTATGAAAAAAGGTCTGCAAAAGGTAGCCTGCAAGCGCTAACGCCCCGCCCAATATCATCGCAGCGATAGCTCTTGGCATACGGATATCCCACACAATACGCCCCACCCTGTCTGAGTGGTCATAAAGTGTCTCAAATGCAGCCTTAAATGATATGTGTACAGTTCCTATACACACATTCATGATAAGCAATATGATAATTAAGATTATAAGAATAATAAATGTTGTAAAACACCTTATTTTTCTGGTTTTTTCCATGTTGTAGCTCCGCTTTTATCTTTTTATACTATTGATTTTCCTGCACACCTATTTGAGCTTAAACAGATATTTCATATTGCTGTCGGGTGCATCTGTAATCATCGAATGCATATCATCAATCATATATCCGATGGACATAGACTGCTGATACATATCGTTCGTGGTACAAAATACATTGCCGTCTTTGACAGCCCTAAAATCAGCAAGCACCGGACACTTATCCAAAAGCTCAGCTATACTCTTCACTCCGCCGTCTATTGCACTGTTATATATCAGATAGTCAGCATCTATTGCTCCATTGTAGAAATCCTCAAGCTGCATATTCATGGTTGACCTGCCTGTATCGTCGTCATTTGATGCATCAAAAATATATTTTCCACCGGCGAGCGAAATCATCTTTGGCACATAGTCTGTGCTCTTGCGCACCTGGATTTGTCCATTGGATGTGATATAGAAAAATGCAACTGTCGGTATGCTATCATCATTTGCAGCAGTATCACCATCTGCCTTTGCGATGCGATTAACGATATCCACCTGCTCATTAAAAAGCTCATCGGCCTTTTCATCCCGGTCTGTGAGCGCTCCGAAAAACTTCACCCACTCCACTCTGCCAAGCGGCTCCTCCTCATAGCTTGAGTACTCAATTATTGAAGGGATATCAAAGCTTTTAAGCTTTTCCGTCACCTGTGGTGAATGGGTAATCATCGTATTTTCTATGGCAAGTGAACAGTTTTCCGACACCAGAAGCTCGTAATCAGGCTTTGAATATTTGCCGGCATAAAGCATTTTGCCACCTTCAAGAGCCTCACTTGCGCTGTCAATGTACCAGCCATCACTGTCAAGCCCCGAAAATTTAATAGTGTCAACTGCATCAAGCTTATCAAACATATCCATCACCCCTGATGCGACCAGATACAAATCACTTACAGGCTCCTTTAATACAATGATATCCTTGTCAATATCCTTTGGAGTCTTTTTGCCCTTTGGCACGGTAAGTATTTTGGTACCGTCCTTTGTCGTAAGTATCTTGTATCCACCCTCATAATAGTCAACAGAAAAATTCTTTGCATATAAAAGCTTCATACTGCTCTTATATATAAGACCGTTTTGTGCCTCTGTCTCAGCCTTCGATTCGGTATTCCCTGAATCGGAAGAAGGACTGTCACAGCCTGACAGCCAGAACAGTCCTATAATTGATATCATTATATATATAATTATCTTTTTTCTTCCATGCATAGCTTAATTACTCTCCATCCTCACCAAGCACCTCTGTAGCAGAATCTGAGTGGAAGGTAAGTGTGTACTCAACCTCATGAGGCTTGCTCATGGCAACTGTATCTCCGATAACCTGCATTGGTGTATCAAGCTTTACCGGAATTTCAAATACAGAATTGCCATCTGTATTTACAGGCATATATTTTTGTCCGTCAACTATCATATAGTCATAGTTTGGACTGCTCCACTGCACTGTTGCAGTGGCAGCTCCACCGCTTATAGTCACCTCAGCAGGTGATGCAATGCTTGCCTTACCGCTTCCGCCCTCAAAATCGAGATTGATATTGTATGTTCCGTCTGGAAGCTGCTCTCCTGCACTCTCAGATACGCTTGCATCTGCATCCGCAGGTGTGGCATTTGAAACCTTTACCTTGTGGTCATACCATTTGCCCTTTGTACCGATAAGTGCAAGATCAAATTCCTCATCCAAAACAGGAACCGGTATATCAAACGCATTGACCTCCTCAGTTGTGCCATCGCCGTAATCGACAGTCTCAACAGTTGGCGCTAAAAGCTCTGCATTGTCCTTTGAGGCATCCTTTGCTGTTCCCAAAAAGAGATTTACAATGTGTGTGGATGTGAGTGTAACATGCATTGTTGCCTTACCATCCTTCACGGTGAGTGTGCCTTTGTTGTCATATGCATCATTCACATGGAACATTGAGCTGTCTGTAGTAAACTCTGCTGTATATGTACCATCCGAAAGAGCTATCTTCTCTGTTTTTTCAGCCTTCTGTGTACTCTCTGTCGCATCCTGCACTGCTTTTTTGCTTTCTGTGTCAGGCTTTGTATTCTTATTGCCGCAGGCTGCTAAGCTCATGGCACAAACCAGTGTCATTGCAACAATACAAGTGAACTTGTTTCTAAATAAATTTCTCATATCTGATATACTGCTCCTGTTATTTTATAGCTTCCCCACTATACATTCAATTAACTGCTACTTGCTCATAGCAGCCGCTGTATGCTCAACATAAAGCTTCTGGATACCCTCAATCTCACCGAGTCCGTTAATCTGTGTATCGATTTTATCGAACTTTCCTGATGCCTTAAACTGTGAAAGCCATGAATCATCATCACTTCCTGCCATATCATTGTTGGCATGGTCTCCTGCAACAACCATAAGCGGACGAAGAATGACGTTCTTGTAGCCGGCGGCTGACACCTTCTCAATTACAGACTCACATGATGTATCCTCAGGCTCACCCTCTACAGTTCCGATAAATACGTTGTCATAGCCCAAAGCTGTCATCTGGCTCTGCATCTGGCTGTATGAAATCTTTGCTGTATGGCTTGTTCCGTGTCCCATAAATACAAATGCTGTGCCCTCTTCCTTTGCAGCATCAAGGCTGTCATAGCCTGCCTTTTCCACAGCCTCTTTTGTAAGAATTTCTGCAACGGCCTTTTTATCCTCATTTACAGCTGTTGCATCACTTCCAACCTCACCAAGGAGTGGCTCTGCAATCTTTACAGACTCAAATTTATCCTTGTACTTCTCTACTGCCTCTGAAAGCTCATCGTACTCTGCTCCATGCATCAGATGTGTAGGCTGTACCACAAGATTCTTTACACCATTTTTGACCGCACGCTCAAGTGCCTGATCCATATTGTCAATCTTCTCGTCATCTCTTGCCTGTACATGATTGATGATAATCTGCGCTGTGAAGGCTCTTCTGACTGACCAGTCAGGATTTGCAGCTGCTATTGCATCCTCCACACCCTTGATATCAGCCACACGGCTGTCGTTGAAGGATGTACCAAAGCTTACTACAAGAATCTCGTTCTCTCCGATATCATCCTGGTTTCTCGGATCATCCTTTGAGGCATCGCCTGTATCTCTGCCGAAATAGTCAGGATCTGCATTCTCACCCTCTACAAGCTCCTTCTGTGCGTCTGTGAGCTTGTCCCAGGCCTCCTTAGCCTCCTTGCACTGTTTGTCTGTATCATCTGTTCTCTCCTGCACGTAGATTGCATCGATTAAATCTGCCACATGCATTGCTGCCTCCTGATCTGCGTTTGCGCT
This sequence comes from uncultured Agathobacter sp., assembly GCA_934365945.1. Classification (GTDB taxonomy): domain Bacteria; phylum Bacillota; class Clostridia; order Lachnospirales; family Lachnospiraceae; genus Roseburia. Next base: position 133,957 of record CAKRNE010000003.1, read on the forward strand.
TGTCTCACTCTCTGAAGCCTTAGATGCCTGTGTATTATTTTTAGCATCATCTGCCTTGCTGCCACAGCCTGTCACTGCTGTCATAGCCATAACTGCTGCCATCAGTACTACTACTAATTTCTTTTTCATGTTTTCTCCTTTTCATTCTCCTTGCAGCTGTTAAGCTGCATATGTTTTAAATATGTAGGACGAAAACACTTAAAGCGTCAAAATAAAAGCTCTTTGGACTATTATGTCAAAGAGCTATACATGTCAAAATCCTTCTAATCCAGACTATACAGCTATCATAGCCTTGTCTGTAATTATAATTATTTCATCACGTACAGCCAGTTACTCGTGGCTTGAAACACTATTGTTTCCGTACAACACAAAGGCAGGTCTCCCGGCTTATATATCATCGCTTCGGCCGTCTTCCCGGTTGCCCAGTGACCTCTCGGCCGTCACTCCTTAATTACGGTGACGAGTTCGTACAGGATTTGCACCTGTTTCCCTTTTCACCGGAGCCAGCCTCACATCACTTGTCATAAATCTGATAAAAATGCTTGTCTGCTCCGACACCTTTATGCTACATATTCAGTTTCTTTGCGCGCTGCTTACGCAATCGCCTGGATTATTATATTACAACTTGTAACATTATTCAACAGATTTTTAACTTTTGAAAACCTGCAATTTCTTAGTTATCCCATCAAAAACTGCGCCATGACATAATTTGCCACATCTCTTCCTCTTTCACTCAGGTATATGTGACCACCCTTTGCCACAAGCAGCTCCTGGCTCTTTAAGCCATCCATCGTATCCTTATAGATTGCATCGATGGAAATGCCAAAAGCCTTCTCGAAATTTTCTCTGGTGACTCCCTCATTCATCCGAAGCCCCAGAAACATAAATTCCTCCATCTGACCTTTTTTATCTATAACATCTGCTGATACATGCAGATTACTCTTAAAGATTTCCTCTCCGACATCGTGAATATTTCTGCAGCCTGACAGATAATCGTCAATGTCTGACGTATTTGTATATCTGACATTTTCTATGAGAGAGGCTGCCCCTATTCCGAGTCCAAGATAATTTTCCCTTGTCCAGTATCCGATATTGTGTCTGCACTCCATACCCTTTTTGGCATAGTTTGATATCTCATACTGTCTGTATCCGGCCTCCTTTAGCACCTCACGGCCGGCCCTTTCCATATCATAAAGCTCATCCTCATTAGGCAGAAACTCGGTTCTCATCCCCGCCTCCTGACGAACCATGTCAAACTTGTATTTCTCATAAAACGGTGTACCCTTTTCAACTATAAGCGAGTACGCTGAAATATGGTCAGGCTGAAGTCTTGTTATTTTGTTGACGGTTTTTAAATAATGCTCTTTTTTCTGCTGTGGAAGACCATACATCAGGTCTACATTTATATTTTTAAAGCCGACATTTCTGGCAACCTCGTAGTTTGTCACAAACTGCTCAAAGGTATGTATACGTCCAAGCAGCTTAAGCTCATCGGCGTTAGCAGACTGAAGCCCGATAGAAAGTCTGTTGATACCTGCATCCCTGTAGCAAAGAAGCTTATCTCTTGATAGTGTGCCCGGATTGCATTCTATGGAAATCTCCGCATCCTCAGCCACATTGAAGCATTCAAAAACCCCCTCCATCAAAGCTGCCGTCCATTCCTCGTTCAGCCAGCTCGGCGTACCTCCGCCGATATAAACCGTAGACACCTGATAATCCCTCATCAAAGGACCATAAAATATCATCTCAGCCATAAGCCCCTTGACATAGCGAAGCTGGGTTGCATCATCAGCCGGGAATGACAGGAAATCACAATATTCACATTTCTTAACACAAAAAGGTGTATGAATATAAATTTCCAGATTTTTCATACTATCCATTTCTCCTATACTTATGCTCAAATGCCCTGCCCATGTCCGGCTCTAACGCATATTCCGACCGGATTATTCCTCATCAAGCTTAAGAACACTCATAAATGCCTCCTGCGGTATCTCAACATTACCGACCTGACGCATTCTCTTCTTTCCTTCCTTCTGCTTCTCAAGCAGCTTCTTCTTACGCGAAATATCACCGCCATAGCACTTGGCAAGCACATCCTTGCGCAGCGCCTTGACAGTCTCTCTTGCTATGATTTTGCCGCCGACTGCTGCCTGAATAGGTATCTCAAACAGATGTCTCGGTATCTCACCTTTGAGCTTCTCGCACATCTTACGGCCTCTTTCGTATGCACTCTCCTTGAACACGATAAATGAAAGTGCATCAACCATCTCCTTATTGATTAAGATGTCAAGCTTGACGAGCTCTGAGCGCTCATAATCCTTCATCTCATAGTCAAACGAAGCATATCCGCGCGAGCGAGACTTTAAAGCATCAAAGAAATCATAGATAATCTCATTTAGAGGAAGGTCGTACTTTATGAGAGCACGCGTCTTTTCAATATACTCCATGCTGATATATACGCCTCGTCTCTCCTGACAAAGCTTCATAATCGCACCGACATAGTCGCTTGTGACCATAATCTCTGCAGACACATATGGCTCCTCCATATACTCGATCTCTGACGGATCCGGCATATTGGAAGGGTTGGTCAGATCTATCACCTCACCGCTTGTCTTGTGAATCTTGTAAATAACACTAGGTGCTGTGGTAACGAGATCCAGATCAAACTCTCTCTCCAGTCTCTCTTGAATGATCTCCAGATGTAAAAGTCCAAGGAAGCCGCATCTGAAGCCAAAGCCAAGTGCCAGTGAGGTCTCAGGCTCAAACTGTAATGAAGCGTCATTGACCTGCAGCTTTTCAAGTGCATCCCTTAAATCAGGATACTTTGCACTGTCCGCAGGATACAGACCACAGTAAACCATAGGATTGACCTTCTTATAGCCCGGAAGTGCCTCATCGCAAGGTCTGTCAACGAGCGTGACTGTATCACCCACGCGTGTATCCCTGACATTTTTGATACTGGCCGCAATATATCCAACCATGCCTGCTGACAGCTCGTCACACGGTATAAACTGGCCTGCGCCAAAATATCCCACCTCTGTAACCACATCAGATGCACCTGTAGCCATCATCTTTATTGTGTCTCCCACCTTTACAGAGCCCTCTCTCAGGCGGCAGAAAATGATAACGCCCTTGTAGGAATCATAGGTTGCGTCAAATATAAGTGCCTTAAGCGGAGCATCCTTATCCCCTGTCGGTGCAGGAATCTTTTTAACAATCTGCTCCAGCACATCCTCTATATTAAGACCTGTCTTTGCAGAAATGCGAGGTGCATCCATAGCCTCAATTCCGATGACATCCTCTATCTCCTGTGCCACCTCATCCGGGCGTGCACTCGGCAGATCCACCTTATTGATGACAGGAAATACATCCAAATCATGATCCAGTGCAAGGTAAACATTTGCAAGTGTCTGGGCCTCAACGCCCTGAGCCGCATCCACTACAAGTATGGCTCCGTCACACGCTGCAAGGCTCCTTGATACCTCATAGTTAAAATCCACGTGTCCGGGTGTATCTATCAGGTTAAAAATATACTCTTCTCCATCCTTTGCAGTGTATATAATACGTACTGCCTGAGACTTGATCGTGATACCACGCTCTCTCTCAAGATCCATGTTGTCAAGCACCTGAGCCTGCATCTCCCTGCTGGTAAGTGTGCCTGTTTTCTCTATAATTCTGTCCGCAAGTGTAGATTTACCGTGATCAATATGGGCAATAATACAAAAATTGCGGATTTTGCTCTGATCTATTGACATATGTCCTCCTAATGCTTTCAATAACTCATCAAAGTTTATCAGATTTGTGAAATAAAGTCTATATTATTTTAACACTTTATCGAGTATATCTGCAAGAGGTTCCATGGCATTGTACGCTTCCTCCACGGTGTTTGTCTGCGCTCCGACCTCCACGAGCAGTGATCTGGGACACAGATGCATATTATACCTGTAGCCCTTTAAGTAAATGCGCCTTGCAAGCCCCGGATAATACTCATCTGCCATGAGCTGAAGCTGGAATGAAAATGCCAGATTGTCGCCCAGATACTGATTGGGCAGACTATCAATTGCACCTCTTGCAGCGGTACGGCACAGCCCGTTAAAAAACATAATCTGTGCCATCGGCTTTCCGTCTATTGTCGTAGCAAGTCTTGTAGTCTCAGCCACTCCATCCCTGTGCAGATCTATAACAACCTTTATTGATGGGTTATCCTTTATAATTTTCGTAATTTCCGGAAGAGAGTTCGAGTACGCGTGATCACGGTCATTTACATCATACTGTCCCTTGTGATGAAGCACTTTGTAGCCGTATTTATCAGTCAAAAGCTCACTGAGCCTGTCACCGATTCCTACTACCGTAGCACTCTGTGAATTATCCGCAGAATCGCAGTAGCCCTCCTGTGAATGTGTATGATATATGAGTATGTCCGGTCCGTCTGCCGACCTTTCTATCGACATGTTGCGTCCTAACAGATTGCTTTCACACAATTCGTCTGCTCCAATGTATGTGGTCTTGTCCACCTGGTAATAATTCTTTATCAGATTTTCAAAGCTCATATCCACCTGTGGCATATCCGGCTTGTTCTCCTTTGAAATATTTTGTGCTTCCCCTGCTTCCTTTACAGCTTCATCGACAGATGCAAGCTGGTCCGTGTCAGACATCATGTTATTCTTTGCACTGGCATTCTCATTTTCCATTGCCGCAAGCTCTTCATAGGTAAATATGCTTCCGGCTGTATCCTCATCCTCCAATATATGCTCATCTGTATGCTCATTATCCTTTTCTTTATGGACGCATTTTGAACCTGAATATGTAAGTTCCGGAAGCTTTTCTTCCAGGAACCTTTTTCCAATACCGTCTCCGCAGAAAATCAGACACAGAATATATATTAAAGCAACAAGCATAATTAATTTCTTCTTCATGACACGTCTCCAATCCGAAAATGATAGTTACCATTTCAATTAATACTATGCTCGCGTGTGCCTCATTATTCGTCACCATACTCATCATTCGAAAATGCCATATTTATGCCCTCAGATATCAGACCGCTAAGTTTCTTTACCTTTTCGTCTATATCCTTTGGTGTCACAAACATCCCGTTTAATTTTGGTGATAACATTTTTTTAGTATTATCCCTGCTTGCATTCACCGCATCCGAAACAATGGTGACGGCATCTATAACAGTCGGTATACCGATTGATATGACAGGAACGCCAAGATTTTCACAGTTTATGCCCTCTCTATGGTTACCGACACCACTGCCCGGCACGATCCCTGTATCCGTAAGCTGGATTGTACAGCCAAGCCTTTTTGTACTTCTGGCCGCAAGAGCATCAATCGTCACCACAAAGTCAGGCTTTGTCTCTTTGACAACACCCTTTATTATCTCAAGACACTCCATCCCGGTCTGAGCCATCACTCCGGGAACAAGACCACATACACTGTTCACATTTTCATTGCCAAAGGCATACCTTCCGTATTCCTTTACTATATGCCTTGTGATAAACAGATTGTCAACAGTTCTCGGTCCCAGCGCATCCGGCGTTACATTTCTGTTGCCAAGTCCCACCACAATGACATGGTATATCTTTTTATCACATACACTTTTGACAAATTCTCTAAGCACTCTCGAAAGCTCCTTTGCCGCCATGGCAAGACATTCCTCATCCTCTTCATTAATCTGCCCGGCTTCGATTGTTACGTATCTGCCCTTCGGTCTTCCTGTAGCCTTAACCGCGTTCTCTGTATCAATCGTCACAACACTTACAACAATGCCGTTTTCAAGCTTTTTCTCACTGTATTTCACCCCTCTCATGTCAGAATTTGCTTTCTTAAGACTCTCCTGCGTCTCAACCGCCAGATCAGTTCTGATTGGACATCCTATTTCAGACAAATCAATGCACCTCCACTGTATACTATTCAAAAAAACAGATATATGTTAATTTTTTGCAATTTTTTTTAAAATATGTATTGACACAGCCTTAAGGTTGACATATTATATTCTAGTATGTTTGTGCCAAAGCGTCCGTGTCTGTTTTGGCATACATTAGATTAAATATTTGGAGGTGTACGAGTTGGCTAACATTAAATCAGCAAAGAAAAGAATTTTAGTAACAGAGACAAAAGCTGCAAGAAATAAAGCAATCAAATCAGGAGTTAAGACAGCAATCAAGAAGGTTGAGGCTGCTGTAGCTGCAAATGATAAGGCTGCTGCTGAGGCTGCATTAAAGGATGCAACTTCTGCTATCGCAAGCGCTGGTTCAAAGGGTATCTTCCACAAGAACAACGCAGCAAGAAAAGTTTCTCGTTTAACAAAGCTTGTTAACGGATTAGCTTAATACTTTATAGCAATAAATATAAACCCCATCGGTGCCGTCATACCGATGGGGTTTATTTTATGTCATTCTGCGTCCTTGTCTGTCATATCAGCAGAATACTTCACTATAAAAAGCTCTACTGCCATCTGATCATTCATCCGGCCTGTCTTCACAGCCTCCTCATAGGCCACTCCGTCCTTCACTGCACGCTTTAAATCATCAAGCGAATATGCCCTGCACTGTGCCTGATATTTTCGTACAGCCCACTCCGGGCATCCGGCCTTTGATGCGATATCCTTGTTGCCAAAGCCTTTATTGACCATGGCCTTTACTGTCATCAATATGTTGAACTGGCGTGAAATCAGATACATTATACGCATTGGTGGCTCCTTTAGAGCCAGAAGATCATAATACAGATCAAGCGCATGCTTCTTCTTGTGCGAGGCTATCGCATCAACCATCTCAAACACCTTATTTTGTGTCTGCTCCGTTGTGACCGCCTCAACATCTGACAGCTCAATCACAGCTTTATCCATACAATAGCAAATGAGCTTCTCCAGCTCTTTATCTATATTTTCCATATCTGTTCCGGTTTTGGCTATAAACTGATTGTAGGCAGCCTGGCTCATGCCCTTTCCCTCTTTTTTAATGCGCATGCCAATCCATCTGGCAAGGGTCTCATCCGTCTGTTCCTTGAACTCTACCGGATTACCGCATTTTGAGGCAGCCTTATAGAGTTTAGAACGCTTATCGACACTTTCCTCAACAAATATAAAATGAGTGCTTTCCGGCGAATCCTTCAGATATTCACCAAGCTCATCCCCTGACTTTGAAAAAATTCCTGTATCCTCTATAAGAATAACTCTCCTATCCGCAAAAAACGGCAGTGTTTCAGCAAGATCTATGATTTCCTTCTGATTGATGCCATCGCCCTCGAACGAAGAAAAATTCATGCTGTCACCATCATTTACCATTGCTTTTATAAGCTTATCCCTATACTGCTTTATTAGATACCTTTCATTACCATACAAAAGATAAACCTTTTTAAAATCCATAGCCTTTATATCATTGTCTATTGTTTTCATATATAGCACTCTCTTTATATTTAATCTGACCGCTTTTCATCGTATAGAAAATGCGGCTGCCTGCAGCTTCAATCCTGTTAACCGCTTCGTCAGCCGGATGCCCGTAGCGGTTTTGTTCGGCACATGAAACTGCTGTCCATTTTGGCTTAATTGCCCCAAGCCACTGTGTACTGCTCGAATACTTAGAGCCATGATGATCTGCTTTGTAAAAATCCGCCTTAAGGCCGTCTCCGTACTCACTCACAAGTTTTTTCTCTATCTCTGATGGAATATCCCCGGCAAAAATGCCGCTGAAATCACCGTCTGTAAGCTTAAACGACAGACACATATCATTTCTGTCCTCCGCAAAATCAGCATTTCCTGGATACAGACACACTATGCTTTCCTGATTATCAGCCTGACTATTATTATTTACAGGTGCTATCTCAATCACGTCACCTGCCGACAAAAAGATGACATCAACTCCAAGTGTCTGTGCCTTTTTAATAATATCAGCCGTAGCCTCATCCTTTTTGGCTGTTTCTGCCACCACAATATGCTCTATTTGATAGCCTGATTCCAGCAGTTCTGTAAGCCCGCTTATATGATCGTTGTCAGCATGCGACACAAACCAGTACGATATGTGCGAAATGCCATTATATTTCAAAAAAGGAAGAATGATATTTTCGCCAACCTGCCTTTTGTCTGTACTGCCACCGTCTATAAAAATCTCACACCCCGACTCAAACCTGTAAAATATGCCATCTCCCTGTCCTACATCAAGTACGTCAAGCTCTTTCGTGCGTGACGGCTTTATTACAAGAATAAACAGCAAAAAAACAGTGCATACGGCTCTTCGTAGCCTTAATTTTACCATATATCCATGTATTTTATCATATTTTTTATCATCTATTTTTCGTTTTGCTGCCCTGATTCTTATAATAAAGAGCAAAAGCCCTGCATAAAACGCAAAAAGCTTCCACAAAGGCAGAATTCCTGTAATAATGGCTGCACCGGGAAGCGTAATAACAAACCGGCACAAAAGCTCATACAGTCTTAATACCAAAAACGCAGGAAACACCAGTATTTTCCCGGGAAGTGCAGCTATGCAGCCTACCGCCGAAGCAAGAAGCCCCGAAATAAAAATAACCGGCAAAAGCGGAATTACCAGAAGATTGACAAAAACCGCATAGAGTGGAATCTCATAGTAATTCATGGCAACAACCGGTAGCATCGGAAGCTGTATCGCCACCGAAGCCCAAAATTTATCTGATAGTTTAAGCCATCTGCTCTTTTCCTTTTCGCCGACACCGGAAATCATAAAAGGCACCACAATACCTATGCTAAGAATTGCCACAACCGAAAAGACAAATCCCTGATACGCTATAGCAAACGGATTATCCCACAATATCACCATTACCATAAATCCAAGCGAATTGAGCATGTCCCCGGTGCGTCCAAAAACAGCCGCAAGCATAGTGAGGATGAACATTCCGACCGCGCGCTTTGTAGATACAGCATTCCCTGTCATTACTGCATAGCTTAATATAAGAGGTGCCGCAAAAAGAAATGAAGTAAAAAAGCCTGCTCCCTTCTTCCTCAAAAGCCTGTAAAAAGCCACACCGACTATTGATATATGAAGTCCGGAAATAGCAAGAATATGCGATATTCCCGTCACCTGATATAAATCCTTTATATCCTCGTCAAGAAATGCCTTATCGCCCAACAGCATCGAAGAAAGTACTCCTGCCGTCTTCCCATCCGTCACATCAATAAGTGCCTCTGACATATTGTCTCTAAGCCTTTGAAGTCCATGGTAAAACCATGCATATTCCGATAGCTTAGCCTTAATTTTTCCGGTTTTCAGACCAAAATCTATTCCCTGTGAGCTGTAAAAAGCCTTTCTGTCAAATTCACCCTCATTTGTCGCACTGCTAAAAAGCTTCACATTTCCATCTGCTCTCACATAATCTCCAAGCTTTGCTGCTTCCTTATCGCAATACAAAACAACACTGCCACACGCAAAGCGCTCATTATCAGATGACATTTTCCCTGCTGCTGTACAGTCTGACAGATAAAACCTGTATGAACCGTTCTTATATTCAGTTTTTGTAATCTTTCCCCAGACAACGACAGCCTTATCATCTGTCATATACTGCATATAACTGTCGCGAAAGGCAGACTTCACACTGTATCTGGCCTGTGCAGCTAAAAAAAGCATAATTGATACAAGGGCAAAGCATCCCAGCCTTCTTCTGTATGTATTTACTTTTTCCCTGACTGTGAAGCATTCACAAAAAATGATGCATACACATGTCACAAAAAGCCCATATCCGTATAGCCTGCCAAATTCCTTTGCAACAATTCCTGCAGTATAGACCAATGCAAACATAAACATTGGTCTTTTACTAATATTCTTTTCCTCCCAAGCTAATTTAATGCTTATTCTGTGGATTCTTCTTCATCCACTATATCCTTGTTAAATTCATACATGTTATTCAACTTATAATTGTATAGCAGTGTACCATCATTCTCTCCGTCCACCGAAATCTGCACCTTATCAACCGATGGCAGTGATGTGAGCGAATTGACCAGAGAATACAGCACGACATCCTCTGTCAATTTGTTGTCAATCGTATTTCTGAAAGATGAATCAAAATTAAGATAGCATATTCCATCAGATACCGAAATATTGATAAGCTTAGTGGTATTCGGAAGTGTAGCCTGAAGCTTTGAGCCCCTCGGTCCCTCAATAAGCTGTTCAACAACCAGCTTCTCCAGCGCAATATTTGAACTGTAATGTATAACACGGGTCTGCTCTTTAAGTCCCGTACCCTCTTTATCAGCAAAAAACAGCGTCAGCGTCTCCTTGACACTGGAATTAATCTGCTCTCCCGGATTCTCCACAAAATCATCTGCATTCATGCTGCCTATTATTTCTCCGTCAGAATTCATAAGCGGAGCCTTGTCAACGGTAAACATCACATAGGTTATCTGCTCAAGCTGCGTCAGCGTCCTTACAACAGAGGCCCTCATAAGTACCTCCTCTGCCGCCGTCATATCATAGTATGATTTAGAAAAGTCAATAGTGCACGAATATGCATTTTCTTCATGCTTTCTTATCTCAACATCATCCGGAATAGTCTTACGAAGCTTTGAATCGTCCGGCTTTGATGAAAGCTTGTCTAACAATTCATCAACCTGTTTATCAACACTTTCATCACTGCTTTTGAGCTCATACTTCTCAGGCACGGTGGCTGTAGCATCTATATTCAGATAAAAAACGTCTAATGTATTGCCATCATCCTTTTTTTCACAGCCCGTAAAGGAGAACATCATGATGCATACAACTATAAGCGCTATTATTTTTTTCATGAAAAACCTCCTATGCAATATAGTTAAGCGGTATACGCACATCAAAGGTGGTGCCTTCCCCAAGCACACTGTGAGCCTTTATTGCACCTCTGTGCATCAGAATCGAGCTTCTGGTAATAGCCAGTCCAAGCCCTGTTCCGCCAATTTCCCTGGAATGTGATTTGTCAACCCTGTAAAACCTCTCATAAATGTGCTCAAGGGATTCCTCCGGGATTCCAATTCCATTGTCCTCAACCTTTAAATAAAAATACTGGTGATCGGCATTCAAGGACACATGTACCCATCCACCTGTCTCATTATCATTGTACTTTATGGCATTTTCAATCAGGTTGGTAAACGCTAACGTCAGCTTCACCTCATCAATCTCCGCCGTAACCGGTCTGAAGCTTTCCAGAACAAGCTCAACCTGCTGCTTATCAGCAATCGGCTGCAGTCTTTTAAGAATCTGTTCAAGGAGATCATTGATGTTTACACTTGTAATGTTAAGATCTGCTGCTGACTTATCCATCTTTACAAGTGAAAGCAGATCGTTGATGATCTTTGTCTCCCTGTCAATCTCGTTGGTGATATCGCCCATAAACTCTCTGTACATCTCAACCGGAGCCTCATCACCCATACAGTTTATAGAATCAGCAAGTACCTTCATGGATGTAAGCGGAGTCTTTAGCTCATGCGAGACATTCGATACAAATTCCTGTCTGGACTCATCCATCACCTTCATTCCTGCGATAAGCTCATTGAAGTTTTTGCTTATTACGGCGGTCTCCGTATAATTGTCTACATCAAGCTGCTCCTTGCCAAAGCCATCCTTAATGTCTGATATCTCATCAGAGAGCTTTTTTAACGGAGTAAGCATCTGAAGCAGAATAAGTATTCCAAAGAATAACAGCACAGCGCCCGCAATTATAGCAACTGTGACAGCTATCTGGGTCAGATACGACATATTTAGCGAAATATTATCCGTTGAAACACTCACCACAAGTGCTCCCTCTATCTTTGCTTCCTTATCATTTGGATTACTTATCGGAACAGATAACTCAATATAATGATTTTTCGAATCGTAATTCGTGATTTCCGAGGCGGCAAATGTCTTTATAACTTCCTCGGAAATTATAGTATTACCATCATCCAGATTATAAGTATCCTTTATAATCCTGAAATTTTTGTCTACGATAAGCACCCGGCCCTCATATATGGTGGTAAGCATATCTATCTGGGCGTCGATATTGGTCAAATCGCCGCCCTCCTTGTCAAAATATTTACTTGTAGATATCTTATTTGCGAGAATCTTTGCCTGACTGAGCACTTCACTTTCGCGGATAGATATTGCCCTGGATTCATAGGTGTTTAATATGCCGACACAAAGTACCACCTCCGGAACCAGAACAAGAACAAAAATCATAAGAATCAGTCTGAATCTCAGACTTTTTAAAAATGCAAATCGTAACTTTCCCTTAAACATCCGAGAACCTTTCTGTAAAAACACTGTAAAATATTACTTCTGGTTGTAGTAATAACCTACACCCCACTTGGTATGCACATACTTTGGCTCGCTCGGGTTTGTCTCAATCTTTTCGCGAAGACGTCTGACATGCACATCAACAGTCCTCACATCACCCGGGTAATCCTTACCCCATACAAGATTGAGAAGGCTCTCTCTGCTATACACTTTATTCTCATTCTTGACAAGAATCTCCAGCAGCTCAAACTCCCTTGCTGTCAGATTTATTTCCTCATCGTTTATGAACAGGCGTCTGCTGTCACAATCAAGCTTTATATCGCCCTTTTCAATTACTGAGGACTGCTCTTTTACTGCCTTTGCCGGTGAAGTACGACGCATTATTGCCTTGATCCTTGCCTTTACCTCAAGTATATTAAAAGGCTTAGTGATATAGTCGTCTGCTCCGTACTCAAGTCCCAGAATCTTATCCATATCATCACCCTTTGCCGTGAGCATTATTATAGGCACCTCCGAGAACTCTCTTATTGCCTGACACACCTCAAACCCATCCATCTTTGGAAGCATTACATCTAAAAGAATCATGTCATATGCATTTGATTTGGCCAGATTCAAGGCCTCCTCACCATCATATGCACAATCTACCTCCATATCATCCTGCAGCAGGCTGAAGCGTATTCCTTTTACAATCAACTTTTCGTCATCAACGACCAGCACTTTTTTTGCCATTTATATACTCCTAATTTACTGTTATATCATCTTTTATTTTATTAAACATCGCTTCCCCGATACCTGAAACATTGGTAATATCTTCAATCGCGGAAAAATCACCATTCTTGGTGCGATAGTCAACAATGCTTTTTGCTTTGCTCTCACCTATACCTGAAAGTGTGGTAAGCTCCTCAACGGAAGCAGAATTAATATTTATCCTGCCATCAGAAGCTTTAGTATCCGCGTCATCTGCCGCCGGGCGACCATTCTCCGGAAGCAGATCAGATTTCAGTTCCTCTGTTGTTGGGAAATACAGCATCTCGCCATCATAAAGCTCCTCCGCAAGATTCCAGAAATTCCTGTCTGCATCCTCAAGCATACCACCAGCCATATCAACCAGATCACATATTCTTGAACCCGGTTTTATTCTGTATACTCCGGGGTTTGCGACCTGTCCACAAATATAGACACACCATTCCGTGGAATCAGACTCTGCCAAATCAGCCTTTGCAGAACTGCCTTTTTCAAGGTCACTTTTGCTATCTGAAACCTCTTTCTGTCTGTTTACATCACTTGAAACCACAGCCTTCTGCTCCGTCTCAGAAGCAAAATGTACTGTGGCATCATTCTTTTTACAGCCGCAAAATCCAAACGCAATTGTCATAATTAACGCACTTAATAATATTCTTTTTTTCATTAATAATAGTCTCCTTATGAAATATTACGTATTCATAATCTCAAAGGAGAATTGATGTCCTCTCTATTTTACAGACTTTTTGACAGTATTACAAGTGTTGTTTCAAGTTTTTCTATCATTTCGTCAACATCACTCTTTTCGATAACAAGAGGAGGCACAAATCTGAGCACATTGCTGCCTGCCGTGATGACTATCAGTCCCTGATTTAAAGCCTCTGCAGATACCTTTCCTACAGGAAGAGTACACTCCACACCCTGCATGAGTCCCATACCTCTTCTGGCTGTGAGGCAGTCATATTTTGCCACAAGCTCATCAAGCTTTTTCTCCAGGTAAGGTGCAATCTCCTTCACATGGCTTACTATATCAAGACGCTTAAACTCATCAAATACTGCACTTACCGCTGCTCCTACGAACGGATTGCCACCGTATGTGGTACCATGATCGCCCGGTGCAAGGGATTTGTCTGCAACCCTCTGTGTCATGAGAAAGGCCCCAACAGGCACCCCACAGCCGAGTGCCTTCGCACAGGTCATGATATCAGGCTTCACATCATAGTTCTGCCATGCGAACATCTCGCCACTTCTGCCCATGCCGCACTGTATCTCGTCAAGGATAAGAAGAATATCCTTTTCATCACAGAGAGCTCTCACTCCCTCGATAAACTCCTTGTCTGCAGGGTAAATACCGCCCTCACCCTGAATAGTTTCCATAATAATGGCGCATGTTTTGTCTGTCACCTGAGCCTTAACACTCTCTAAATCATTGAAATCCGCAAACTTAACTCCCGGCATAAGAGGCTCAAAAGGCTCCTGATAATGTGCATTGCCAGTGACAGAAAGCGCTCCGATGCTTCTTCCGTGGAAGGAATGGTTCATGGCAATTATCTCATGACCTGCATGGCCGTCTCTTGTAAAGGCATATTTCTTTGCAGCCTTGATAGCTCCCTCAATAGCCTCTGTACCACTGTTTGTAAAGAAAATACGGTCCATTTTGCTTGCCTTAAGCACCTTGTCTGCTGCCTCGATAACAGGCGCATTGTAGTAGAGGTTTGATGTATGCAAAAGCTTATCAACCTGTGCCTTTAATGCCTCCTTGTGGTGCTCATTGCTGTAGCCAAGTGCACATACAGCTATTCCTGCGGCAAAGTCCAGATATGCATTGCCGTCTGTATCATAAAGATGTACTCCCTCGCCGTGATCGAGTACAAGTGAAAATCTGTTGTAGGTGTGAAGCAGCTCTTTTTCTGCCTCATCAATGTATGACTGTTTATCCATATTATTGTTCATTGTTAAATTTCTCCTCCGAATCTCCAAGAATAGCTGTTCCGATTCCTCTGTTTGTGAATATCTCAAGCAGTAAGCAGTGCGCGATACGACCGTCAAGAATATGCACTCTTGAAACTCCGTTATCGATAGCATCTATGCAGTTGTTGAGCTTAGGAAGCATGCCTCCGCCGATAAAACCATCACCTATAAGCTTCTTTGCATCTGAAACAGTAAGCTCCGAAATAAGAGTATTCTTATCCGAAGGATCCTTGTATACGCCCTCGATATCTGTGAGGAATGCAAGCTTTTCGGCTGAAACAGCTCTTGCGATAGCGCATGCGGCATCATCTGCATTGATATTGTATGTATTGTATTCGTCATCAAGACCAATCGGACATACGATTGGAAGGAAATCCTTCTCGAGCAGATCATAAAGGATTTTTGGATTGACATCGGTGATTTCACCGACAAAGCCTATATCCTCTCCGTTTGAATACTTTTTCTTTACCTTTAAGAGGCCGCCATCCTTGCCGCTCACTCCGACAGCCTGCACACCGAGTTCCTCTACGAGTGTGACAAGGGATTTGTTTACCTTGTTCAGTACCATCTCGGCAATTTCCATTGTATCGGCATCAGTCTTTCTGAGTCCGTTTACAAATACCGGCTCCATGCCGACCTTTCCTACCCATTTGCTGATTTCCTTGCCGCCGCCGTGTACGATGATAGGCTTGAAACCTACCAGCTTAAGAAGTGTGACATCCTGGATTACCTGCTTTTTAAGCTGTTCATCAACCATTGCAGAGCCGCCGTACTTTACAACGATAATCTTTCTGTTAAATCTCTGTATATATGGAAGTGCCTCAATGAGCACCTGTGCCTTTTCCATTACCTGTTCCATGTTCTTATCTGCCATTGTACTGCTCCTTATTTGTTAAATCTTGTTATATTTTCTTCATTAAGTGTGAAATCATAGTAGTTCAGGTCTTCCCTGAAGGTCCAGCCCTCTTCCTTCCAGAAGTGGTTTCCAAGCTCGTTCACCTTAAAGGCTATGATAGACACCTTGTTGATATGCTCTGCCTGGAGTGCTCTCATGCAGGCAACCACCATGCTCTTTCCGATGCCGCACTTCCTGTAATGCTCATCCACGCACACATGATACAGACATCCTCTTCTGCCATCGTGTCCGCAGAGTATGGCACCGACAATTTTACCATCCTCTACCGCTACAACACTGGTAGTTGGGTTTCTCTTAAGAAATCTAAGGACACCCTCTCTTGAATCATCGATAGAACGGATTCCAAAGCCGTGGATGGTCTGCCACAGGCTGTACACCTCGTCATAGTCATCTATTGTCATAACCCTTATTTCATATTTATTCTCATTACTCATTTTATTAAATCATCCTTATATTTTTATATAACTATCAGCATTATAATGCATCTTTCTGATAATTACTTTTCTATTATTAATTGTTACGGGAACATAGGAACCATATTGAGTCCCTCTGCCTCATCGAAGCCAAATAACAGATTCATATTCTGAACCGCCTGTCCTGCAGCACCCTTTACCAGATTGTCTAGAGCTCCCATCATGATAATTCTGCCGGTTCTCTCATCAATCACAAAGTTTACATCCACATAGTTGCTGCCCTCAACCCACTTTGTCTCAGGGCAGACACCTTTTTTGAGCACTCTGACAAACTTCTCATTTGCATAATACTTATCGTAAACTGCCTTAATCTCATCATAAGCAGGAAGTGTTCCGTCAGGCTTTTTCTTAAGTGTCGCATACTCTGTAGCGAGGATTCCTCTGTTCATCGGAACAAGATGCGGAGTAAAGTTGATAAGGATTTCTTTTCCTGCCGCATATCCAAGCTGTTCCTCAATCTCAGGGGTATGTCTGTGTGAGGCAACGCCATATGCCTTCATGCTCTCATTTACCTCGCAGAACAGATTTGGTGTCTTTGCACCACGTCCTGCGCCCGATGTGCCTGACTTTGCATCGACGATAAGTGTATCTGTATCAATAAGTCCCTCCTTCACAAGCGGATATGCTGTGAGGATAGAGCATGTTGTGTAACAGCCCGGATTTGCAACAAGTCTTGTCTCCTTTGTGACCTTGTCCCTGTTTATCTCACACAGGCCATATACAGCCTCATCAATAAACTGTGGAGACTTGTGCTCAATCTTGTACCACTTCTCATATGTAGCTACATCCTTGATACGGAAGTCCGCTGACAAATCGACTATCTTTACCTTACTTAATATATCCTCTGTCAGTACGCCTGCCAAAAAGCCCTGCGGAGTTGCAGTAAAAATCACATCAACAGACTCTGCAAGCTCCTCCATATTGTCATCCATGCACTTTGCATCAACTATCTGAAACATATTTCCATAGATATCGGCATAATTCTCATCCACATAGCTTCGTGAGCCATACCATGCAATCTCTACCTCTTTATGATTCATCAAAATTCTCACGAGCTCTGCCCCGGCATATCCGGTGGCTCCAATAATACCAGCCTTTATCATAGTATTTCCTCTTTTCATATTGTATTTCTTATATTTCGCCGTCAGACCTTTACTTATATTACATATATTATCAGATGCTATGCAATAATCAGCAGCCTTTATATTCAGTATAACCCTAAAAACAAGTCTGACACATCATACATAATAATATAGTACAGTATTTTCAATCCGTAAAGAGAAAAATTATACAAAATTATGTATATTTATACATGAATAATGTATATTTTTTCACTTGCAATATGTAAAGAACTGGTATATATTTATTCTAAAGTAATTATTTAAAGCTTTTAGACACAAAAGCAGTTAATGGTTACCATCACAAAGAATAAACGAAAAGAGGACACGCACTTATGAAAGAAAAAGTTGTATTAGCTTATTCAGGTGGACTTGATACCACTGCTATCATTCCATGGCTTAAAGAGACTTATGACTATGACGTAATCTGCTGCTGCATCAACTGCGGACAGGGAGAGGAGCTTGACGGACTCGATGAGAGAGCCAAATTATCAGGAGCCTCAAAGCTTTACATAGAGGATATCTGTGATGAGTTCAGTGAGGACTACATCGTACCTTGTGTACAGGCCGGCGCAGTTTATGAGCACAAATACCTCCTTGGAACAGCAATGGCAAGACCTGGCATCGCAAAGAAGCTCGTTGAGATTGCAAGAAAAGAAGGCGCTGTAGCCATCTGCCACGGTGCAACAGGTAAAGGAAATGACCAGATCCGTTTCGAGCTCGGTATCAAGGCACTCGCTCCTGATATCAAAGTAATCGCTCCATGGCGTCAGGACAACTGGAAAATGGATTCACGTGAGGCAGAGATCGAGTACTGTAAGGCACACGGAATCGACCTTCCATTCGGCACAGATTCAAGCTACAGCCGTGACCGTAACCTCTGGCACATCAGCCACGAGGGACTTGAGCTTGAGGATCCTTCACAGGAGCCAAACTACGACCACCTGCTCGTATTGAGTGTCACACCTGAGCATGCTCCTGACGAGGGTGAGTATGTTACAATGACATTTGAGAAAGGTGTTCCTACATCTGTAAACGGCAAAAAGATGAAGGTAGCAGACATCATCAGAGAGCTCAACCGTCTCGGTGGCAAGCACGGCATCGGCATCATCGATATCGTTGAGAACCGTGTGGTAGGTATGAAATCACGTGGTGTATATGAGACTCCTGGTGGAACAATCCTCATGGAGGCACATGACCAGCTCGAGGAGCTCTGCCTTGACCGTGCCACAATGGAGGTCAAGAAAGAAATGGGCAACAAGCTCGCTCAGGTAGTATACGAAGGAAAATGGTTCACACCACTTCGTGAAGCAATCCAGGCTTTCGTAGAGTCAACACAGGAATATGTAACCGGAGAAGTTAAATTCAAATTATATAAAGGCAATATCATCAAGGCCGGCACTACTTCACCATATTCACTCTACAGTGAGTCGCTTGCAAGCTTTACTACAGGAGATTTATATGATCACCATGATGCAGACGGCTTCATCACACTGTTTGGTCTGCCACTCAAGGTTCGCGCAATGAAGCTTCTTGAGCTTGAGAACAAGAAAAACAATTAATTGTAACAACAAATAAAAGAAAAAAGAGATGTGAAATAACAACAATTATTTCACATCTCTTATTTTTTTAATAATTTCATTCTTTAAATCAAGTGCCTTATCCTTAATATGTCTCGAAGCACTTTTTGATATAAGTACCCTTGCAATGAGCTTGGATGCCACATCCAAATGCTCCAGCTTGCAGTTCATCTGAGCCAGAAGAAGATCAACTGTGTCCTGGTTCATCCCATATATCGGAAAATGCTCCGTCTCAACAGCCCTGGTCATCCCATCCAATGCCTGCTCATAATAATAGCTTTCTGTCTTTTGTGCATTTGCAAACTCTTCACTGTCCGGTGATCCACCGTCAGCTACAAGTTTTTCCAAAAATCCACGATAAAGCCATGACATCTTAAGACAAATGTATGCCTTTTCGCTGTACGGAGCTCTTTTAACAATTGCAGAAAAAAGAGCAAGCTTAAATCTGTCTATTGCCTCTTCATACGAATATATCAAGGGCACATTTTTATTGCCGGGTTTAAATTTGGCGGCAACCTGCTCCTTAAGAAGCCTTATCTGAACATTCGACACATGTATAAAGTCTCCGTTCATTGCACTGTAACCACAATGCGGACACGAGGTGACACCATACTTTACTGTATCAATACCCTTATATACCGGTCTGAAATCATCATCAGAACCAACGAGACGTACCTTAGATGCTTTCACCGTCAGGGTTTGAAAGCTCTCATCGCACACAGGGCATGTAACGCTCTTTGCAAAAACGAAATCTCTTTCATCCTCTGTCTGAACAGTAGCTGCCACCGGGGTATTCCCGGTGACAGTCTTTTTTTCATCATCATACAGGTCATTTATCTCTTCAGGGTTCAAGCCGAATTTGTCAAGGCCTGACATTAAATCCATATTTTACCTCTATTCTTCTCTTCTGTTTGATTTTAGTCCAAAACTATTTTGCTGTCGGAAGCTTGAATGAGCTCTTTAAAGAGACAATTCTGTTAAATACAGGCTGT
Source organism: uncultured Agathobacter sp. (assembly GCA_934365945.1). Lineage (GTDB taxonomy): Bacteria > Bacillota > Clostridia > Lachnospirales > Lachnospiraceae > Roseburia. Next base: position 153,957 of record CAKRNE010000003.1, read on the forward strand.
CCCTCCTTTGAATCCTTGCAATCCGCACAGAAGAAGCCGTTTCTGACAAACTGGAAGCTGTCATAAGCCTTAGCATTCATAAGCTCCGGCTCCACAACACAGCCATCAAGCACTGTGAGTGAATTAGGATTAAGATTTAAGCTTCCGTCCTCATTGTACACTCCAAGCTCCTCATTTACGATATTCTCGTAAAGACGTACTGTCACCTGCTTACCATACTCAGCTGAAACCCAGTGGATAGTTCCCTTGACCTTTCTGCCATCAGGACTGTTGCCGCCCTTTGATGCAGGGTCATATGTGCAGTGAATCTCTGTAACATTGCCGTTTTCATCCTTAACGCAGCTATTGCACTTCACAAAATAAGCGTTCATAAAACGAACCTCATTGCCGGGGAACATACGGAAATACTTCTTCGGTGGCTCCTCCATGAAGTCCTCTCTCTCCACATAAAGCTCTCTGGTGAAAGGAACCTTTCTCTTTCCAAGCTCAGGATTCTCCACGTTATTATCCACCTCAAGATACTCAACCTGTCCCTCAGGGTAATTGTCGATAATCACCTTGACCGGATCAAGCACAGCCATCATACGAGGGCGCTTAGCCTTTAAATCCTCACGGATACAGTACTCAAGCATAGCATAGTCAACAGAGCTGTTGGCCTTTGATATACCACACAGATCAACAAAATTCTGGATAGACTCAGGTGTGAAGCCCCTGCGTCTTAATGCTGCTATAGAAACAAGCCTTGGGTCATCCCAGCCGTCAACGATACCGTCCTCCACAAGACGCTTGATATATCTCTTTCCTGTAACAACATTGGTCAGATAGAGCTTTGCAAACTCAATCTGCTTTGGCGACTCCTCAGGAGTATTCTTAAATCCACATTCAATAACCACCCAGTCATACAGTGGTCTGTGGTCTTCAAACTCCAGAGTACATATAGAATGTGTGATACCCTCGATAGCATCCTCTATAGGATGAGCAAAATCATACATAGGGTATACACACCATTTATCACCTGTATTGTGATGTGTCATATGAGCCACACGGTAAAGAATCGGATCTCTCATATTGATATTTGAAGAGCTCATGTCAATTCTCGCACGAAGCACCTTTGTGCCATCCTCAAACTCACCGTTTTTCATGCGCTCAAAAAGGTCCAAGTTTTCCTCAACACTTCTCTTTGAGTACGGATCCTCCTTGCCAGGCTCTGTGAGTGTACCTCTATACTCTCTTATCTCATCAGGTGTCAGGTCAGATACATACGCCTTCCCCTTCTTTATGAGCCCTACTGCGCACTCATACATCTTGTCGAAATAATTGGATGCAAAAAACTTCCTGTCCTCCCAGTCAGCACCAAGCCACTTAACATCGGCCTCTATAGACTCCACAAACTCAAGGCGCTCCTTGGTAGGGTTTGTATCATCAAACCTGAGATTGAACTGTCCGTCATACTTCTTTGCCAGTCCATAGTTTAAAAGAATAGACTTCGCATGACCAATATGTAAATAACCGTTTGGCTCCGGTGGGAATCTGGTCTTTACTGTCTTGCAATGTCCCTCTGCCAAGTCCTTCTCTATAATCTGTTCAATAAAATTTTTCGAAACTGTTGCCTCGTTATCCATAAATGTTCCTCCGAAAATAATACTGTGTCCATTATAAATTCATCGGTTTACTTTGTCAATGAATTAGAAAAAGTAGTGCATGTATGTTATACATGCGTATGTGTAAACAGATGATCCTGACAGTATTCCTTGTTGCCTGTGCACTTTGAACAGTATCTGAATGTTAATTCAGGATTTGATAATTCTGTTCTGCCACATATATAGCACTTGTGACGAGAGATGCCACTGCCCGGGCGAGGCTCGGAAAACTGAGCCTTAAACTGTGCCTTCCTCTTCCTCTGGTGCATATTCTGTCTGAATGAAAGCCTATGCTTGCAGCCATAAATGAATACTAACAGATTTATAAGTGCAAGAACGATTTCTGAGCCGTATGCCAATCCAATCTGCCATCCAAAGCTCATATAGGTATACACATCATATGCAAACATCACGAAATATACAAGCACCATCCACTTCATCTTTATAGGAAGCACAAAGTAAAGCCTCACCTCTGCCTCCGGCATCAAAAGCCCAAGCATCAGATACATGGATATAAGTATATAGTACATAGTCAGATTGATGGATACACCTGTCACTGCAAAAATAAGCATGCCTGCTATATCATACAGCAAAAAGCCTCCGAAAAAGTAAACATTCATCCTGAATGAGCCAAGATATGACTCCATGCTGTCTCCGAGCGTCCACAGACAGAATATAAACAAAAGCTGTAAAAATGATATACTGCCACTCGGCACAAACACCCAGCTTATAAGGCGCCATATTTGTCCGTGCAAAATAGCAGAGGCCGAAAACTGCAGATAATAAAGGACCACATCGCCCTTTGTCAAAAGCAGCACACTGCCAATCAGATTCGCAGCGATAAATATTCTTGTGATATTAGGAATCGCTTTACTTCCATATTTTTGTTCTAGTTTGTTAAGCCAGTTCATACATTTTAGCAGACATGGTTCATTCCCCTGCTGCTCACACCATTATGTGACAAGCAGTGGTTACATCATGATGCAATAAAACCACGTATCTGCATCCTCCTGTCATATTATTGCTGCCTTTTACACTATAGCGCAAAGGGCAGCGATCATTACAAAATTTATTATGATAGTTAAATCATACTTTGTCAACGAGACTGCGAATTATTCACAAATTCTTTATAATTATAGTCATTGTAATTTGTCGATAACTGTCGTATAATAAACTCTGTTTTGAAAATAGAACAATTATATATTTTAATAAGAAGAAAGATATATAAAAATTATATGAGTAATACATTAATGGAGGAACGAACCACTATGGAAAATAACAGCTTACATAAGTTGGGAATTGATATCGGCTCAACAACCGTCAAGATTGCACTTCTTGACGCCGATGACAATATCCTCTTTTCCGATTATGAGCGTCATTTCGCAAATATCCAGGAGACACTTGAGACCCTTATCAGAAAGGCATACGACAAGACCGGTGCCCTTTCAGTTTGTCCTATGATAACAGGATCCGGCGGACTCACTCTTGCAAAGCACCTTGAGGTGCCATTCGTACAGGAGGTTATAGCTGTATCAACCGCACTCACTCACTACGCACCACAGACTGATGTGGCAATAGAGCTGGGCGGCGAGGATGCTAAAATCATATACTTCGAGGGTGGCAACGTGGAGCAGCGTATGAACGGCATATGTGCTGGTGGTACAGGCTCATTTATCGACCAGATGGCATCTCTCATCCAGACAGACGCTACCGGATTAAATGAATACGCCAAAAGCTACAAGGCCATCTACCCTATCGCAGCCCGCTGTGGAGTATTTGCAAAGACAGATATCCAGCCTCTCATCAATGAGGGCGCCACACGCGAGGATTTATCTGCTTCAATCTTTCAGGCCGTAGTAAACCAGACCATCAGTGGTCTCGCCTGCGGTAAGCCAATCAAGGGACATGTTGCTTTCCTTGGCGGTCCTCTGCACTTTTTATCAGAACTTAAATCAGCATTTATCAGAACCTTAAATCTAGATGACGAGCACACCATCGTTCCTGAGAACTCTCATCTGTTTGCAGCAATAGGCTCTGCCTTAAACTATAAAGAAAACTCTGTCACTACACTCTCATCCCTAATCGACCGCCTCTCAAACGGCATCAAGATGGAGTTTGAAGTGGCACGTATGGAGCCTCTTTTTAAGGATCAGGCTGATTACGATGAATTTACAACGCGTCACGGCAACAATCATGTAAAGACCGGTGACCTTTCTACATACAAGGGCAACTGCTATCTCGGAATAGATGCCGGCTCCACCACCACAAAAATTGCTCTCGTAAGCGAGGACGGAGACCTTTTGTACTCATTCTACAGCAACAACAACGGAAGCCCTCTCGCAACAGCCATCCGCTCTATCCAGGAGATTTACGCAAAGCTTCCTAAGGATGCGCACATCGTACATTCCTGCTCTACAGGCTACGGAGAGGCTTTATTAAAGGCAGCTTTAAAATTGGACGACGGCGAAGTAGAGACTGTTGCCCACTACTACGCAGCAGCCTTCTTCGACCCAAAGGTAGACTGTATCCTCGATATCGGTGGACAGGATATGAAGTGCATCAAGATAAAGAACCAGACTGTTGACTCAGTGCAGCTCAACGAGGCCTGCTCATCAGGCTGTGGCTCATTTATTGAGACCTTCGCAAAGTCCTTAAACTACTCGGTTCAGGATTTTGCAAAGGAAGCCCTTTTTGCAAAGAACCCTATCGACCTCGGAACCAGATGTACGGTTTTCATGAATTCAAAGGTAAAGCAGGCCCAGAAGGAGGGCGCATCTGTCGCAGATATATCGGCAGGACTTGCCTACTCAGTAATAAAGAATGCGCTTTTCAAGGTTATCAAGCTGTCTGATGCAAGCGACCTCGGTGAAAATATCGTAGTACAGGGCGGTACCTTCTACAATGATGCCGTGCTTAGAAGCTTCGAGAAAATCGCAGGTGTACATGCCACAAGACCTGATATCGCAGGTATCATGGGTGCCTTTGGTGCAGCACTCATCGCACGTGAGCGCCACGAGGCTGATTATAAGACTACAATGCTCACAATCGACCAGATAAATGAGCTCAGCTACACCACAAAGCTTGCACGCTGTCAGGGCTGTACAAACCATTGTCTTTTAACTATAAACAAATTCTCCGACAACAGACAGTACATTACAGGAAACCGCTGTGAAAAAGGTCTGGGCAAGGAGAAGAACAAGGATAACATACCAAACCTTTTTGAATACAAAAACAAGCGTATATTTGACTACGAGCCACTTGACCCAAAGGATGCGCCACACGGTACAGTCGGCATCCCAAGAGCCTTAAATATGTACGAGAACTATCCGTTCTGGGCTACATTTTTCAAGCGTCTCGGCTTTTCTGTAGTGCTGTCACCACAGTCCACCAGAAAGATCTATGAGATGGGTATCGACTCAATCCCAAGTGAGTCAGAGTGCTACCCTGCAAAGCTCACACATGGTCATATAAGCTGGCTCATAAAGCAAAATGTAGATTTTATTTTCTACCCGGCAGTGCCATACGAGCGCAAAGAGTTTGCCGATGCAAACAATCATTACAACTGCCCTATTGTCACATCATACTCTGAGAATATCAAAAACAACGTGGATGAAATAACATCAGGCGAGGTTAAATTCATAAATCCGTTTATGTCATTTGAGAGCGAGGAGACTCTCTCCCAGCAGCTCGTTGCCACCTTCTCAAAGGGTGATTTCAGCCTGCCTGAATCACAGGTTCGTGATGCAGTTGCCGCCGGCTGGAAGGAGCTTGCCATGACGAGGCTTGAGATACAGCGAAAGGGCGAGGAGGTGCTCGACTACATGGAGGATACCGGCCGACGCGGAATCGTGCTCGCAGGCCGTCCGTACCATGTGGACCCTGAAATCAACCACGGTATCCCTGAGCTCATCACAAGCTACGGCATCTGCGTGCTGACAGAGGACTCCGTATCCCATCTGGGCGAGCTTGAGCGACCTCTCATCGTAATGGATCAGTGGATGTACCACACCAGACTGTACTCAGCCGCCAACTTTGTAAAGACCCGTGATGACCTTGACTTAATCCAGCTCAACTCATTCGGCTGCGGTCTCGATGCGGTCACAACAGACTGCGTAAACGATATCCTGACAGGCTCAGGCAAGATATACACCTGCCTGAAGATCGACGAGGTAAACAACCTTGGCGCAGCAAGGATCCGTATCCGTTCGCTCCTTGCCGCTATAAGAGTAAAGGAAGCCAAGCATGAAAAGCGTGAATTAAAGCCATCTAACTACGAGCGTGTCGTATTCACCGAGCAGATGAAAAAGGACAACTACACCATCATCTGCCCTCAGATGTCACCTATACACTTTGACCTCCTCGTGCCTGCCTTTAAGGCAGCCGGCTACAACATGGTCATACCGGATATCCCTGCAAGGGAATGTGTGGATGTGGGACTTAAGTTCGTAAACAACGATGCCTGCTACCCTTCTCTCATTGTCGTGGGACAGATTATGGCAGCCGTCAAATCAGGCGACTATGATATGACACACACAGCCATCCTCATCTCACAGACAGGTGGCGGATGCCGTGCGACAAACTACATCGGCTTTATCCGAAGAGCCCTCGAAAAGGCTGGATATCCTGATGTGCCTGTTATCTCAATCAACATGGTTGGTCTCGAGAAAAACCCAGGCTTTAAGTTTACTCCAAGCCTCATCCAGCACGGACTGTATGCACTTGAGTTTGGTGATATCTTTATGCGCTGTCTCTACAGGGTACGTCCTTATGAGAAAGAGCCGGGAAGTGCCAATGTACTCCATGAGAAATGGAAAAAGAGAGTCATCGATTTTGTCGGCAACACAAAGATGCTCTCTCACAAGAAATACAAGAAGATGTGCCGCGAAATCATAAGAGATTTCGACAATCTGCCTATGACAGATGAGGTTAAGCCGCGTGTCGGCGTGGTCGGTGAGATTCTCGTCAAGTTCCTTCCTGCAGCAAACAACTATGTGGTTGACCTGCTCGAGGCAGAGGGAGCCGAGGCTGTAGTGCCTGATCTAACTGATTTCTTACTCTACTGCTGCTACAACACGAATTTCAAGGCTGACTATCTCGGAGCTTCTAAGAAAGCAAAGTTTATGAACAACCGTCTTATCGCTTTCTTCGAGTGGCTCAGAAAGGATGCAAGGGATGAGCTGGCTAAGAGTAAGCACTTTGAGCCAACTGCTCATGTGCAGGATCTCGCAGAGTATGCTTCTCCTATCGTTTCGTGCGGTAATCAGACCGGTGAGGGCTGGTTTTTGACAGGTGAGATGCTTGAGCTCATCAATGAGGGCGTCACAAACATCATCTGTGCACAGCCTTTTGCATGCTTACCGAACCATATTGTGGGTAAGGGTGTTATAAAGAAAATCAGACATGATCATCCGGATGCCAATATTGTGGCTATCGATTATGATCCGGGTGCTTCTGAAGTAAACCAGCTGAACCGTATTAAGCTGATGCTTTCTACGGCACAGAAGAAGCTTAAGAAGTAAGAGAATTGCACTATTATTGCTAGTGGGACGAACCCGGCACAGCCGGGGCTTTCTGCCCTTTCCCGCATGAACTACGCTGCTAAGTGTCTGTACGAATTGCATATGTCGGTTGTGGCTTTTTGACACAACCGGCTTTTATGCGCCGTCCATGGCGCATAACGCCTCGCCCATGCGTCCATGCATGGGCGTTGTTGGTTTTTCGTATGCAATTCTACAGACTCTAAGCAGCTTCGTATATGCGGGCAAGGACAAAAGCCCCGGCTGCGCCGGGTTCTGTCTTTGATAACTTTCCACATTTATATGTGCATATGTTGCTCGTTGCACTCGCTTATATGCTTGCTAGTTAGAACAAATGTTTCAATATCTCATCATATTGGGTATACATCTTCTGTACTTCATTCTCCAGTGTATAGTAGTGCATGATATACGGCACCAACAGCACTAAAAATAACAATGTGAGTACCAGAAGCATCAGATTACTTATCATAATGGATGCGATTATTGACATCATGGTGAGTATGGCAAAGGTTACTGTCACTATGAGATGTACGAGGCGCTCATGCTGGAAGAATCCTATTTGTGTCAGATGTTCTTCCAATATGTTTTTCCATTGTTCTTTTGATATCTTATCAGGATTGGCAAGCAGATTGTCAATCTTAAGTCTATAATTAATTATTCGTTTTTTCATTTTATTTTCCACCTTTCCTAATACGTACTTTTTTATTTTAATACAATGATAATTGAATCTAAAAATCCGCTATACCAACCTCTGGCATAGCGGATTAAAAAATAAAATGCAATTAAAGATATCACCTGTTATGTGATTATAACTGGTTCAAGACATTTGATGTTTGCAGATAAACACCCGCAATAGCATTGATAACTGCAAGAACGATGGTAATAATTGACATAACAATACCAGCGGTTGCCATGCCCTTTCCACCATTTTTCCTGCCTACGATACCGAGGATAAGTCCTACAATACCAATAGGTCCGCCAAGGATTGGAATACACCAGAATACCAGACCGATAATACCAAGCACCATAGATGCAATTGACATTCCCTTCTTTTCCTCCATCGGCGGCATAGGCGGTATATTTGGATTGCCCTGCTGATTCGCCTGATCATACATATTCAAGTTGTCGCTCATAACTATTCTCCTATCTTTCTTTTGTTTAAATGATATAATAACTGTCACAATAAATTGTAACTATTAAGTATCGTAACATACTTTGACTACGAAAGCAATATATTTTTCATTACCGGATGCTTAAATTTGAAATATCCACCCGATGCAATACGCTCTTTTTCAAGGTGTGTCAAGTGATATTTTTTACATTTTCATTTATACATTCGCTAAGTTCTAATCCATTTTCATATAATTCTTTGAGCCTTTCCACTGTGATAAAATTATTTGTGATTCTGTTATACTCTTTTTCTCCCTTTCCAATTGCAGCGGCATGATATTTCTCGTCAATACTTTCTTTTGAAAAATCGGAATCACATACAAATCTTATACTTTCATGAAATGTGCTTTCTTCTCCTCCATAAATTTCATCAATATAATCGTCCTCCTGTATCACTTCGACCGTATCCTTATCATGTGAAATCACTGTTATATATCCTTTATTGTCCACGATATTACAATCTTCCACAGCCTCTACTACGGTTTCGTACTTTTCAAATTTAACTTTTGTCATTCCACATTTGAAATAATATTTTACATCATCCTGCAAAAGCATGAATTCATCTTCATCTTCAAATTCTATGTCATAATTATTTTTTTCGGCCACATCCATAATTTTGCTTTTTGTTACAGCGCTATCATGAAATGCATACCCCATCATCAAACATATCCCAAACAAAGTTATTATTACAACCGTACATATTTTTCCTCTTTTATACATTTCCATATATTCCTTTCATAGTGCCACGATGTGATCACACTTTCTACTCCCAGTCATGACTGTAATGTTTATGATTCCTTATCCTGTCCATCACCGGACCTCTTGATTGTCCAGCCCTAGACCATTATACTGTCCTTATTAAGAGAAAAGGAAAGGTTCCGGAGCCATTCCGTCAAAGATTGGCTTCCGGAACCTTGGTAAATACCATGTATATTGTAACAGATTTTACAAGAAAAGGACAGCATATTTTTATCAGAGAGCAGTGAGCCTAAAATATTCTGCGAATTTTTTTGGATTTTTTTCTAATCAGGCAATGCAATATTATAATAAAAAAGAGAGCGGGCCGGCGAATGGGAAGTTCGCCGGCCCAGATTTACACTAGGAGCAAAGTTTATACTTTGCGGAGATAAAATATATTTATAGAAAACCAAATATTTGGTGATCTATCATTATGTTTTGTGGCCATCCATGTTGTCGCGGCCACGCAATAACCTGATTGCTTATACTGCTGCAAGCTTCTTTCCAAGCTCCTCACAGGCTGTCTTTGCATCATCATCCGGTGCATCCTGGCAGATAACACCCTCGCCGCCTATCACTGTAGCTCCGGCTGCTGTCATTCGCTCTACCCAGTCACGCATCCACTCACCATCGCCCCATCCGTATGAACCGAACAGGCCGATTGTCTTACCTGCCACACTGCCCTCGAGCTCTGTGACAAATGGCTCCATCTCGCCCTCCTCGAGCACCTCTGCACCCATTGCAGGGCATCCGAGTGCGAATGCTGTCTCTGATTTAAGCTCATCTATTGAAGCATTGCTTACGAATACGATTTCCGCTTCCTTTCCGGCGTCTGTGACACCCTTTGCCACTGCCTCTGCCATTGCTGCTGTATTACCTGACTGTGACCAATAAACTACACTGATTTTGCTCATTTTGATTCCTCCTATACCGCTATCTGCTGCGGTTCTTCTTTATATATTTCCAGTATCAGCCTCATATCTATATCTTCGGCCAATAGCTGTATGACACTTTCCTTCGCCTTTTCAAAATCCTCAAACATCTTCTTTTTGAGTGGTACGTTGCGGTATACCTTCCAGTATCCTGAATACAGGCAGCTGCATCCGTTATGCTCTATAAAGCCTCTCACATCTTCTATCGGATACCCAAGCAAAAGTCCCATCTCATGTGGAAACTGCTTGTGTTCATCATTCAGATACGCTTCATAGCGTTTTTTGAATCTAAGTAATATCTTGCCGAATGAAAAATCCTCATATCCCGCTTTCTTTAGTATGTCCAAAGCCTCTGAATTATTCAGATACGCCTCTAAGTGGCTCCTGCGGAATAAGAGGAAGGCGGTTTTCTCATTCCTTGCTCCGAGCCTGAAATGTGATATCCCGGAAGCCCTTAAAATCACTCTCATGGCACTCTCATCAGTGCTGTCAATCATGAGCATATTTGAAATTCTCGCTCCTGTAATTAGTGGGGCACACTGGAGGGCAAGCTGCATTTCCACGCTCTTTAAGTCCATGCTCATAGCAATCTGAAAAACTTCCTGACACATTTTGGCTCCTTTCATGTTAGTCATCTCTAACCTGAGTTAACTATATCTTACTTATACCTATATGTCAAGTGTTTTTTTTATTTTTGGGTATAAAAAACACACTAAGATTTTTTATCTCTTAGAGTGCTTCTATTTACCATACTTTTCTTCCCTATAAGTTGCTAATTCAGCAGCACCATCAACAACGGTTCCTTTTTTTCGCAATTTTTCAAGTCTTGCAAATGCAGCCTTCTTTTCCCTATTTGAATCATCATATAATCCATTTACCCCCTGCATAATCTGTATCACAAATGATAATTTATCTTCCGGTATTTTTTCAAGTTCCATTATGGCGCTCTGTCTAAGTGCTGTCATTATATATCCCCTCTTTCCAATTAATTAATCAATTATATCTTTTTTATTGTATAGCGGATTTTTCTAAAAAATACAATTACTGTAACGTAATACTCAAAAACGCCCCACCAGCAATAGGTGGGGCGAAATATTATTCACCATAAACAGTATATAAAAGCAGGCTTAGGATACCTGCACTCTATACATATTTTTGCGGTCAATCGCTCCAATCTCTTCGAGCGTATTGATCATCCGATACACCGTAGCGGTCCCGATAGAGTGGTCTATCTTTGACGCCCGGTAATAAATCTCTTTGCAGCTTCCGCACTCGCCCTCGAGGATTACATCAAGCAAAATAAGTCTCTGCTTTGTAATCCTGCATCCGCTGTCCTTTAGCTTGCCAACGATTACCTCTTTTTGCTCTATTGCTTCTTTCGACATACATCCTCCTATCGTTACCGATGCCGACAGATGCAGCTTAAGCGACCGGATTAGTTTTTTCTGAAATTGCCCATCCAGCGCTTCATACGCATCATGCCGGGGATTAATGACAGCCCTTGCAATGGCTGCAGTCCATTCCACACTGCAGGCTCTTGCCTGCTTTCTTTGATTTGATTATTGTCCTGATTACAAGTGCAACTATCACTACGAGAATTGCAATTACAATGATATCAGCCAGCATGTCATCATCTCCTATTCACTACAAATACTACTAAATATGCTACTGCATTATTTCTTTTCTTTGAAAAATCCTATTATTATCTTTACGGCAAGCCCCAGCAGGCATAGAAGAACTATGACTGCTATGAGGTCTGCTGTGTTAAACTCCAGGTTGATTCTCATTTAAACACCTGTTACACGTTTGATGCCGCAAATGAAGCGTTCTTAACTGTTGCCTTATTAGGGTCTTTTCTGAACAATAAGTATAATACACCTGCAAGGAGTACAAATGCAACTACTGTCCAGAAGTTGAAGGCTACCTCACCTATACAAAGTCCCACAATCTGGTAAAACATAAGTGTTACACAGTAAGCTGATACGTTCTGGAATATGATTGTAAACCAGAAGAACTTACGGTTGTTAAGCTCTTTTGCTGTTGTTGAGATAGCTGCAAGGCATGGTGAGTCAAACAGGTTAAACAGCAGGAATGATACTGCTACCATTGTTGTTGGGAAGAATGCTGCAAACTGATCATGCATGCTTACTGCATACTCTTCTACCTCTCCAAGTCCTGAGAGCACACCCATTGTTGATACGATACCCTCTTTTGCTACAAAGCCTGAGAGTGATGATGCAACTGCCTGCCATGTATCGAATCCGAGCGGTGCAAAGATAACTGCGATTGCAGATCCGATTACTGCAAGTAAACTGTTTTCTGTGTCAACAAGTCCGAATGCGCCATCCTGGATGCCGAAGCTTGAAAGGAACCACATAACTGCACAGCAGAGGAAGAGGATTGTTCCGGCCTTCTTAAGGAATGCCCATACTCTCTCCCATACGTGTAACAGCACACCCTTTACTGAAGGAACATGATACTGTGGGAGCTCCATTACGAACGGTGCAGGCTCGCCTGCAAATGCTCTTGTCTTCTTTAAAATGATACAGTAGATGATTGTGAGGCCGATTCCAGCAAAGTACATAAGAGGTGCCATCCACCAGCAGCCGTCACCCATGATAAAGCCTGCGATAAGTGCGATAACCGGAAGCTTTGCTCCACATGGGATATTTGTTACTGTCATCATTGTCATACGACGGTCTTTTTCGTTCTCGATAGTACGTGTTGCCATGATTCCCGGCACACCACATCCTGATCCGATAAGGAATGGGATGAATGACTTTCCTGAGAGACCGAATCTACGGAAGATTCTGTCCATGATGAAGGCTACACGTGCCATGTATCCGCAGTCCTCAAGGATTGAGAGGAATAAGAATACGATAGCCATCTGTGGTGCAAATCCGATAGGTGCACCAAGACCTCCGATGATACCGTCTTTTACAAGTGATACGAGCCATTCAGAGCAGCCTACATTCTCCATAAATGTCTGTACTGCCGGCTGAATCCACTCACCAAAGAGTGTGTCGTTTGTCCAGTCTGTTACAATTCCACCGAGTGATGATACTGCTACATAATATACACCCCACATGATGAGTGCAAAAATAGGCAGTGCCAGGAATCTGTTTGTAACAATCTTATCAATTTTGTCTGATATTGTCTCTTTTCCGGCGCGTGCCTTCTTTACGCATGAGCCGATGATCGAAGATATGTACTGATATCTCTCGTTTGTGATGATACTCTCTGTGTCATCATCGTATTTGTCCTCGAGAGCTTTAATCTCTGCGTCTACGTTTGGAGCACTCTTTAATACCTCAGAAATCTTTGAGTCACGCTCTAAAAGCTTGATTGCAAAGAATCTCTTCTGGTTTTCTGCTACTGCAAGACCAAGCTTATCCTCGATGCCTGCTATTGTGCTCTCCACATCATCTGCAAAGTGATGTACCCTCTGAACGGATTTGCCTGACTTTGCTATCTCGATAGCTTTCTCTGCGGTCTCCTTGATTCCGGTCTTCTTTAAAGCTGAAATCTCAACAACCTCACAGCCGAGCTTCTCGCCAAGTGCCTTGATATTGATCTTATCTCCGTTTTTTCTTACGATGTCCATCATATTGACAGCCATAAGCACCGGAATACCAAGCTCGATAATCTGTGTTGTCAAATATAAATTACGCTCGATATTGGTTCCGTCCACGATATTGATAATCGCATCCGGTTGCTCTCCGATAAGGTAATTTCTTGCAACAACCTCCTCGAGAGTGTATGGAGAAAGTGAGTAGATACCCGGTAAATCCACCAGATCTACATCCTTGTGACCGATAAGCTTTCCCTCTTTTTTCTCAACTGTAACACCTGGCCAGTTACCAACATACTGGTTGGCACCTGTTAAGGCATTGAACAGTGTTGTTTTTCCGCAGTTCGGGTTTCCTGCGAGAGCAATTTTTACTGCCATGTTTTAATCTCCTTATTTCTGTTTGCTTTTTCTGTCTATAGTTCGTATTTACTAACCTATAGTCAAAAAAAATTTACTCTACTTCTATCATAGAGGCATCATCTTTACGAAGTGATAGCTCATAGCCTCTCACTGTCACCTCTACCGGATCTCCAAGCGGTGCCACCTTGCGGATAAATATCTCAACACCCTTAGTGATTCCCATGTCCATGATACGTCTCTTGACTGCACCCTGGCCTGTGAGCTTGACAACCTTGACTGTCTCGCCTACTTTGGCTTGCTTTAATGTCTTCATGCTGACTACTCCTTTTTTAATTTTATTGTAGTTTAAATAATTTATATAAACGATTCCATAATATCATAACAAAATCGTTTAAATCTAAAGTAATTACAGCCTATACACAGTGCGTTGCTGCATGTGTTATATATGTTATATATGTTATATATGTTATATATGCTATATCTATTATATCAATCTATGTCTGTTACATATGTTGTATCAGACCATGATTTTATTAGCCATGTCCTTGCCGATTGCCACTCTGGCACCCTTTACATTGACTATCATATTGCCGGCTATCTCTGAGATGACAGTCACCTCTCCGCCTACAACAAAGCCCAGCTTCTCAAGGAAGGATCTCACCTCTTCCTTTCCGCCGATTTTCTTTATTATCTGTGCCTCCCCGGCACCACTCATTGATAATGGCATCATATTTACCTCTTTTCACGTCTTTTCTTCACGTCTTTAATGATAAAAAACATCATTTGGTATCTCTTACGGCTGTTAGTATACTCTAACGTTGCTTAGATGTCAATAATATTTTTTAGATTTTTCTTACTTTTTTCAGTTGTGGCTAATAGTGTGGGTTCCAAGACTCGGTACCATCGGGCTTGCTCGTGGAATCTCACCAGCTTAGTACTCTCGCGTTCGCTACGCTTCGCTGCTAAGATACTGTACGAAATTATGCTTAATAGGATTTTCTGCAATTTCAGCTTCTTTATTCACGCAATTTTTCTGGCTTATGGGCTGGGTTTGGGAGCTGTTTTGGAGATTTCTACGGTTTCAGCTACTTTTTTCTCAGATTTTTTTCGGCTTTTAGGCTGGGTTTGGGAGCTGTTTTGGGGATTTCTGCGGTTTCAGCTACTTTTTTCTGGATTTTTTTCGGCTTTTGGGTTGGGTTTGGGAGCTGTTTTGGGGATTTCTGCGGTTTCAGCTACTTTTTTCTGGATTTTTTCGGCTTTTGGGTTGATTTTGGGAGCTGTTTTAAAAGTTTTATGGATTACAGCTCCACAAGGGCCTGCCTACTATGCTATCAACCTATGGCTATTGTACATTATGCTAATTTAGTCCTACTTAATAAATATACTTTTTTAACTGAAGGTCGGTACGCGCGCCCCGGGCCACCGGTGGCGCACATGTACTCTCCTGCAGGCGCATAGCAAAGCAGTTTAGATACTGTTAGAATTATGCCCATAAAATGCAGAAACGCTCCTGCACGGACGCAGGAGCGAGGAGAACCGCGCCACGGACGGCGCGTTTCGACGGTTTCGTCAAGCATAGAAACCCTAAAAAGCATAATTCATACAGTATCTTAACTGTAAAGCGTAGCCTGCAGGAGAGTACATGTGCGACACCAAGTGTCCGGGGCGCGCGTACCGACCTCAGAAAAAAGTATATTAAAATATTATATTACGTAGAACCAGCTCGAATCAGTCTCCATCTCGCTGGCCACAAGCTCCTTTCGCTCTCCTGTTCTGATGGAAAGCTCCTGGTTTTTGATGCTGACACGAGCCCCCGGCTCGATAGATGAAGTAATAAATGCATTACTTCCGATGACAGCACCTCTTCCGATAACAGTCTCACCACCAAGTATTGAAGCTCCGGCATAGATGATGACATTGTCCTCTATAGTAGGATGTCTCTTCACGCCCTTTAGCTTCTGACCGCCTCTGGTAGAAAGTGCTCCGATAGTCACACCCTGATATACCTTGACATTGTCACCGATGATAGTTGTCTCACCGACCACGATGCCTGTTCCGTGGTCAATAAAGAAATTCTTGCCGATAGTGGCACCCGGATGGATATCAATACCGGTCTTGCTGTGTGCGTACTCTGTCATCATACGTGGGATGAGCGGTACTCCTAGCAGATGCAGCTCATGGGCTATACGGTTTGTAGTGATTGCAAGCAGTCCCGGATAGCAAAGGATAATCTCATTGTAATTGTAGGCTGCAGGGTCTCCGTCAAAAAACGCAGCCACATCAGTCTCCACCAGAGCCCTGATTTTTGGAATCCTTTTAAAGAAATCATTGCTGATTTTCTCAGACATATTGACAAGCTCGTGATGAGATAAGCTCCTGTATTTAGGATTCTGCGGCAGGGCAAGCACCACCTGCTTGCGCAGATTGTACATGATATCCTCCAAAAGAACCGCAATCTGGCTGTCCAGGTTGTAATATCTGAAGCTCGTGCCCTTGAAATAGCCGGGATACATTATCTTAATGAGCTTTGAGAGCAGGTCACACACAGCATCCTTGTCAGGCTGTGAAAAAAGTGCCTGCTGATTTATGATTTTGTCATCGTGATAGTCGTCAAGTATCTGTGATACGAGCTCCTCTATCATTTCTTTATTATTATCCATATATTCGAAGCCTCCGAATTTACTATTTATAATATTTTTTTGCATCCATACGCTCCTCCCATGTGCGGTTTATTATACCGCCTATGAAAAGCACATACATGCAGCCATATAACCATACCATTATAAGCGCAATAGTGGTCATTGTGCCATAAAATGAAGAATAATTATTGTATTTATCCACGTACACAGAAAAGATTCCCGAAAAAATCATCCACGCAGCCGCCGCAAATACTGCACCCGGGAGCTGGTACTTTGCCCTCTGCTTCTTGTTGGGCAAAAACACATAAATCACCCAGAAAAATAAAATAAGCACCGGCAGACAGATTACCAGACGATAATCAACCACACTGCCTATTATACTTCCAATTATATGATGAACATTCGAAAAATAAAGCTTCCTAAGCTTATTTCCGAACACCATGACACCCAGCAAAAAAATAAGCGCCAACGCAAAAACGATACTGTAAAGCACCGAATATATGCGCCTCAAAATAAAATTTCTGTTTTCCTTCACATGGTACATATCATCAAGCCCAAGCTGAAACGAAATAAACGCCTTTGAGCTTAAGTACACGGCGGTAATCATAGTGATAGAAAGCCGGCCCGTGCCACTCGCATATACTTCACTTGCCAGATCCTTCATAATGTCGCTGAACGACTCCGGAATAAATGAGCTCGCCCACATCAGAAAATCAGTCTCAGTAAGCGGTGTCCAGCTCAACAGCGAAAAGAAAAACAATAAAAACGGGAAAAACGACAGCATCAAAAAGAATGCCGCCTGCCCTGCATATGCAGAAATAGAGCTCTCTGAAAAATTGGTCACAAAATCAAAGGCTGTCACAATGATATCCCATCTTCTGCTGTATTTCCTAGCGCATTTTCCCCCGATATCAGCTTTTATGGTATCGGCTTCAGTGATAGATTCTCCACTCTCACCACCTACGGCCTTACTTTTCTTAGTTTTGGTTCCCGGCTTTTCACTTTTCTCTACGTCTATTTTTTCAGCCATATTTTTATCAGCCGCATCATTATGGGTTTTACTATCTAAATCCGGTCTACTTTGCTTTGTCATCTGCCTTCTTCTGGAATTTCTCCTCAAATACTATAAAACGCTCATGAGTACCCTCACCGATGAGTCCGGCCCCATCAAAAGCCTTCACACAGAAAGTGAGCGCTCTTCCATCCACCTTCACAAGCTCAGACTCACAGGTCACCTTCATGCCAACCGGTGTAGCCGAAACATGCTTGATATCAAGCGCAGTACCGACAGTACCACTTCCCTCCTCAAGCTCAGACGCAACACTCTCAAAAGCTGTATTTTCCATCAGCGCAATCATCGCCGGAGTAGCAAACACATCCATCGTGCCGCTTCCCATAGCCTTCGCTGTCTTATCCAAAGTCACTGTAATCTCTTTCTTACCTTTAATACCTGCCTGTAACATATTAGTCTCCTTATAAATTATATGATAAAATAAATCCTAGCATTTTTACGCCATAATGTCCAGTGAAAAATAAGTTTATAAACTTTTCACAATTCCAAAAATGCCCAATTCATGCGGTTTTACGCCATTTTGTTAGCACTCACTAATTTTGAGTGCTAATTTTCTATTGACTTTTCCAAATTACAGACTTATTATCATATTGTGTTTATTTAATCGATAAACCTTTAAATGCTATCAAATGATTAAATAAGTCTAACTGATTTGATCATCTTTTAATGACCTACCCTCGCGGAAACAAGCTAGAATTGCGAGTAGCAGACAGTTGTTCCGAAGATAAAATATGAACTGCCACAGGGTTCCATTACCTGACAAGGCGGCACAACCAAAATCATGCCACATAACTATCCATACAAAATCCTGTGGCTGACTTCATATTTTCTCTGAGGAATTATTGACTGATACACCGTAGCCTCACAGCCCATAACCGCGGCGTAAAACATTTAACTAAATCTACACCCGCAGCCTCACAGCCTATAACCGCGGCGTAGACCTAAAATAAAAAACAAGGAGTGTGTAAAAATGACAGAAAAACACGGCAATCTTTCAATTGACAGCGACAACCTGTTCCCTATTATAAAGAAATGGTTATATTCAGACCACGATATCTTCTATCGTGAGCTCATCTCAAACGGCTGCGATGCCATCACCAAGCTCAAAAAGCTCGACATGATGGGTGAGTATTCCCTTCCTGCAGACTACAAGGGCAAGATTCAGGTTCTCGTAAACCCTGACGAAAAGACAATAAAGATTATCGATAACGGTCTTGGTATGACAGCCGATGAGGTTGAGGAATACATAAGCCGTATCGCTTTTTCAGGTGCTACAGACTTCATCGAGAAATACAAGGACAAGTCAAATGATGACCAGATTATAGGTCATTTCGGTCTCGGCTTCTACTCAGCATTCATGGTAGCTGACGAGGTAACAATCGATACTCTCTCTTATAAAGAGGGCTCTACACCTGTTCACTGGTCATGTGACGGTGGCACAGAGTACAACATGGAGGATGGCGACATGGACGACGTCGGAACAGAGATTACTCTCTACTTAAACGACGACTGTCTCGAGTTCGCAAATGAGTACCGCGCACGTGAGGTCATCGAAAAGTACTGTTCTTTCATGCCTACAGAGATTTACCTTGCAAAAGAAAATGCTCCTGAGGAGTACGAGACAATAGACAAGGCTGACAAGCGTGACACTGACACTGTCATCGAGGAAATCCATGAGGATGCCAAGTACGAGGAAAAAGAAAATGACAAGGGCGAGAAGGAGCAGGTAGAGGTATCTCCTGCAAAGGATCAGCTCAAAATCGTTAAGCGCCCTGTTCCGCTCAATGATACAACCCCACTCTGGACAAAGAGCCCGAATGAGTGTACCGACGAGGAATACAAGGAGTTTTACAGAAAGGTATTCTTAGACTACAAGGAGCCTCTTTTCTGGATTCACCTGAATATGGACTATCCTTTCAATTTAAAGGGTATCCTCTACTTCCCTAAGATCAATACAGAGTACGACTCAATCGAGGGAACTATTAAGCTTTACAACAACCAGGTATTTATCGCAGACAATATCAAGGAGGTCATTCCTGAGTTTTTAATGCTCCTTAAGGGTGTTATCGATTGTCCTGATTTACCGCTTAACGTATCACGTTCTGCTCTCCAGAATGATGGCTTCGTAAAGAAGATTTCTGAGTACATCACCAAGAAAGTGGCTGACAAGCTCATCGGTATGTGCAAGACAGATAAGGAAGCCTATGAGAAATACTGGGATGACATCAGCCCATTTATCAAGTTTGGCTGCTTAAAGGACGAGAAGTTCTGTGACAAGATAAACGACTATATTCTTTTCAAGGATATCAATGACAAGTATCAGACTCTTCCTGAGCTGCTCGCACCTGTTCCTGAGGATGAAAAAACTGATGCAGAAGGTGCTGATGCTTCTGACGATACAAAGAAAGCTGACAATACAGATGCAAATGCAGACAGCTCAGCCGACACTGATGAAAACAAGGAGCCTGAGAAAAATACTGTTTACTATGTCACAGATGTAGTACAGCAGGGTCAGTACATTAAGCTGTTCAAGGAGCAGGGCATGAACGCTGTTATTCTTGACCACAATATCGATACATCATTCATCACACAGCTTGAGCAGAGAAATGACCACTACAAATTCATGAGAATAGATGCAGACCTGACAGAGTCTCTCAAGGATGAATCCGGTGCAGACCTCACAGAGGCAACCACTACTCTCTCAGAGGTATTCAAGAAGGCTTTGAACAATGACAAGCTCACTGTAAAGGTAGAAAACCTTAAGAACGCAGATGTAGCATCTGTGCTCACACTCTCAGAGCAGGGCAGACGTATGCAGGATATGATGAAGATGTACGCAGCCGGAGGCATGGGTGGAATGGATCCAAGCATGTTTGCCGCTGACCAGACACTCACATTAAATGCCAACAACGAGCTTGTAAAGTACATCTTAGACAATAAGGATTCCAAGCATGTTCCAATGTTTGCTGAGCAGCTTTACGACCTTGCAATGCTTTCTAACCAGCCGCTTTCAGTTGATCAGATGACAAAATTTGTAAAGAGAAGTAATGATATCATGCTTCTTCTCACAAAATAATTTACCAGATTTTGACAATACCAATGTCATAAATAAAAATAATTCACCCCGGAATCAACCAAATCTAAATTGATTCCGGGGTGAGTTTTAATGAATATATTTGCTTATTCTATTTTGTAGTACCATTTATGTAGCTATAACCACTGTAAAGCGGTGTGTTTCCGTCAAACGAATATGCCTTCACTCTGAACTTATAGTTCTTTTTAGAAGCAAGCTTTTCAACTCTTATGGTTGTAGTCTTATTAGATGTTATTTTTTTAACTCTTACCCATTTTTTTCCATTATATCGCTCGACGATATAACCATTTGCACCACTATTCCTGTTCCAATTCAGTCGAAGTGCATCCTTGGCTGTCCAACCAATCCTAAGCCCCGTAATATTACGTGGATTTGTCTTGCCCTTTATATATGCATACTGACTGTAAACAGCTTTCTTTCCTGAAAAAACAAATGTCTTCACACGGAATTTATACGTACTTGAGGCAGACAAACCAGCAATACGATATGTATTTGTCTTATTATTGTCAAGTCTTGCAATTCTGACCCATTTGCCACCCCTGTACTGTTCAATCATATAGCCCTTTACACTACTGTCACTATTCCAATTCAGTCGGAGCGCATTTGATGCACGTCCACCTATCTTAAGCCCCTTCACAGCATTGGCTGTTACTGTATTACCTGATGAATTGCCCAGTGTAGGGGAACATTTAATCTTATTGTCTAAAGCATATTTGTGAGCCGTAGAGTTTTTATAGCATTTGATTGTAAGATTATTATCATTTCTAAATACTTCCACACCAAACTTAACATTTTTATTTTTAACTGTAACACTGGTTAAAGCAGTGCAATCCTCAAAGGCACACCATTTTATCTCATTTACCTTCGCCGGTACCACAACAGATTTGAGCTGTGCACAGCCAGCAAATGCCGAATAACCTATATATGTGACATTCTCAGGTATCACAATGCTCTTCAGCGAATTGCACTCGCAAAAACTCATTGAATCTATTGAAGTAACAGATTTAGGAATAATAACTTTTTCCAGATAACTTGCATCTGCAAACATATTTTTAGGAATCTTCTTTAAGGCACCGTTTAGCTTTACTTCCTTGAGATTCTTGCAGCCATAAAAGATGAAAGAGCCTGTCTTCTCAAGCACGCCGCTATTAATCTCAAAGCTTGTAAGCCCACTACAGCCCGAAAAAGCTGCATAACCGATTGTTTTCACTTTAGAAGGAATGACAACCGACTTGAGCGACTTGCACCCATCAAAAGCTATCCCGGCGATTTCAGTAAGATTTGCAGGTAAACTTATACTCTTAAGTGAATCACAATTTGCAAAAGCACACTGACCAATTCGAGTAACTGTACCCGGAATACTAACCTTTTCAAGACAATCAGCATCGTCGAAAAGATAATCCGGTATCTCTTTCAGCTTGCCTGTAAGCTTAATTTCCTTTAAATTCTCACAGCCCGAAAAAATATACATACCGGCTTTCTTTAAAACTGCACTCTTGATTTCAAAATATGACAGACTCTTACAGCTATAAAATGCCATGGCATCTATCTTTGTAACCTTAGACGGAATCACCATCTTCTTTAATGCATCACAATTAGAAAAGGCTTTTTTACCAATTGATGTTACACTGGTAGGAATGGTAACCGAAACAACTGATTTATTGTTCTCAAAAGCGCTGTCTCCTATTGCTGTTGCCTTTGAAGGGATAACAACATTTTTGCTCTTTCCCTTATACTTAACAATCTTTGTACCGCTCCAGGTAAAATCTGATGCAGGTGTCTGATGATTGAAATCTGCATCCTCAATCAAGTCAAATGTGTTCTCTGTTTCTGAAGCAACTGTTTGTGTGCCTGCAACCGCATTAAGCTCCGCTGCTCCTACAGTGTCCATCGGAAACTGTACAAAGAGCATCTGTGCTGCTAAAAAAGCAACGAGTAATCTCTGTTTCATATACTAAATATCTCCTTTCCATTTTTCAAACTCGTTTCTCAATAGTTTATGTAATCACCTGCTTTCTGTCAATAGTCATAAACTCCCAATCAAAATCAAAACAGCCGTACCACAATAACTGCAGTACGACTGTAATTTTTAAAAATTATGCGAGCTTATTTTTCTCGGTCTCCATCCAATACATTGAATTGATAAGCTTCTTAAGCTCCGGTTTCATATTTCCTTTTATGTAAGCCTTTGCAACATAATTCATAGGACTGTACATGAAATATTCTGAATTATTTCCATCTGAGATTTCAATCGTAGATCTCTCAAAAATAGATTTGAACGAATCTGTTGTCTCAATATAGTACAGGTCACCTTTCTTTTGGAATTTACATTTAGTACTATAATATGAACTTTCATCACTTCTTACAATCATGTAAGCACTATAATTTGATATATCACGACCTTCCTCAAGCTTAAAGTAATGACGCATTGTTACTTTATCACCGAGTACAAGGCTTGTTCCATAATAAGTCAGACCTTTAATATGGAATTTCTTATTGATATTAAATCTTTCAATATCCTTTTTCGGAATATCACCTATAGTCTTGTCCTTATCTGCAAGACAGCTATTGGCTGGTGTTTTTGTATCATAACCAAAATAGCTCTGTGCTGCTGCACCTGAATAGTCTGATCTGCTTCATCATAGCTAAAATCATTCATCGAATATGTCTGTTTCAATGTTTCCCTGCCATCTGAGACTTTCGGTGTCCAAATAAACTCTATATCGTTTTGTTCATTTCGCTTATCAGACTTATTACACATTGTAACTGAGCCATCTTTATTTCTTGTAATGTCAGTGACATCTTTTCTGGTTGGCTCAACTGTTAAATCATATTCAGATGAAACATCCTTTCCTGTAGGATTATCCTTGCTATATTCTGTAACCGAAGGCATTACAGTAGCTTTCCAATTTGCTACAAAATACATACCATTAATATAGGCCCTATATTGTGGTTTATTGTATATCTGAATATATGTATTAGGACTCAATATTTCTTTTCCATCAGAATCATATCCAGATACATAAATTGCGCCTTGCCCTTCACAAGAATCCTTACTAATATCTAGTTTTATCTGTGAACCATTCTCTATGGAAACATTCAAATCCACTTTATCATCCTCGTTAACAGAAGGATTATATTGCATAAAATCACACTTAAAACTATATGGACTATCAATGTCTTGTGATTGTTGAACACCATTTTTGTCATATAATTTGTTTTCCCATAAATGTTTCTCCTAAAAAATAAAAACATATTATTTAGATAAAGTCTTTCCAGTTATATATACATAATCACTGTAAACCGGTATATTATTTTCATACTGATATGATCTGATTCTAAATTTATACTTCTGCCCTGGTAATAATTGCTTTACCTTATAACTTGTTACAGCATTATCTTTGATAACCTTGCACTGCCATTTACCATCTTTATACACTTCAACAACATATCCTGCAGCACTGTCATTCTTACTCCAGTTAATCATTAATGCATTTTTTGATCTTGCACCAATCTTTACATCTGCATTATTCAATGGTTTTGTTGTTCCATTAACCTTTACATAACCACTATATAAAGCTTTCTTGCCTTCATATTTAAATGAAACTATTCTAAACTTATACTGAATTCCAGGTGACAAATTCTTAATCTTTTGACTTGTTACCGTTTTATCCTTGATTTTAGCTATCTGCTGCCATTTGCCATCCTTAAGCTGCTGTATTACATAACCATCTGCACTATCATTCCTTCTCCAGTTAATTTTTAAAGAGTTAACTGTTCTTCCACTGATTTTAACTTTTGTATTATTCTCTGGCAAGGTTGTTCCGCTAATCTTTACAGAGGCACCATAAAATGCTTTTCCATCAGCTTCTTTTACATAAGGTCTTATTCTAAATTTATAAGTATTACCTGCCGATAAATTTCCTACTGTAAATGACACAGTTTTATTTTTCTTAATATTTGCGATTCTATTCCATTTTTTACCATCGACACTTAGCTGCTCAATAACATAACCTTTTGCACTATTACTTTTGCTCCAACTAAGCTGTAATGAATTGACTGTACGACTTGTTATGGCAAACTTTGCAACTTTTGAAGGTAATGTAGTAGCACTTATCTTTGTTGCACCACTATAAAGTACAATTTCTCCTTCATTTTTATATGACTTTATTGCAAAATCATACTTTGTTCCTGCTGATAATTTGTTCACAGTATATGTAGTTATAGTATTTTTCTTAATTTTAGCAATTTTTACCCATTTTCCATTTATTGACTGATAAACCGCATAACCATTTGCAATTTTATTTCTGTTCCAACCAATTTGTATTGAATTTTCTGTTCTACCAGCAATGTTAACATTTTTTGTCTTAGACGGTAATGTAAGTGTTGTTGCATTGGTCTCAACATAATCACTATATAGGGTCTTACCGTTACAAACTTCGTAGACACGAATTCTGAATTGGTAATTCGTTCCTGCTGAAAGACTCTCTACTTTATACGAAGTAGTATTGCAGTCTTTTAAATCTGCAATTTTTACCCAGCTTCCGTCCTTAAACTGCTCAACGTTATACCCATCAGCATTGCTTACCCTATTCCAATTCAACTGTAAAGATGAAACCGCTACATTAGAACATGTAAACAAATCAACTTTCTGTACAATAACCTCGTTTCCCTCCGGGATAATCGGAAGCTCCCAATCATCTCCTGTACCACTTGCATACACTGCGTTGCAATTACCAACACACATGCATAATACACAAAACATAATAAATATACCTTTTCTCATATTTTTTCCATCCTTTCTGACATTTTTTATGAGACTAAATCCTGTATATGTGTCATATACATATATATTATGCTACTTTTTTCCTAGAACTGCAATGTTTTTTATTTTTAACCCCAAAAATGAGTGTTTCAAAAAGAACACTCATTTTTTTCTATTTACCAGAATGTAATGTATTTCCTGATACTATCTCGCCCTGACTATATATGCGCATATTTTCATCCTTAACATATGCTCGTACTCTAAATCTATATTTAGTTCCCTGAGATAAATTTCCAATAGTATATGTATTCAAATTTCTAGACTTAAGTCTTTTTATTGCAATCCAATTATTGTTGCCCATATATTGTTCAACACTATAACCTTCTGCCGAACTGTTTTTATTCCACTTCAATTTTATTGCATTTTTAGAACGTCCAACAACTTTTACGCCAGAAATAGAAAGTGGTCTTGTTTTTCCGGCAACATACACATATTTGCCATATATCGTCTTTTTACCGGATTTAACATATGCTCTTACTCGAAATTTATATAATCGTGAAGCCGCCAACTTTGAAACCCTACATGTTGTTGTTTTATTGCTAGTTATCTGATTTATCTTAACCCACTTTCCATTCCTATACTGCTCTACAACATAGCCTTTAGCCTTATTATTTGCTTTCCAAGCAATTTCTAGAGCTTTATATGATCTATGCGTTATTGTTAAACCTTTAATCTTCGAAACATTCTGCTGCCTTTTTAAATATTTCATTGATGAACAGCCCTTAATTCCATTATATGTAACATGTGCCCACTGTCCGTCTGCTTTTGACACATAAACCACTGCATTTGCAGGCATCGTTCCAATAACAGAACCGCCATGTCCATTTCTGATATTCAAAGCCGATGACGCTGTACAGATATAATATCCAGCATATGCTTCACTACAAGAACACGTATCAGTATTTCCATGAAGAAAAAGTGCTGCCTCCGCTTTTCTTCTTCTTGTAAGTCCATCCAATTCTTTGCCTCCGGCTTTATTCCATCTGGTAAAAGCGGCCGTAATCTGCTCATCTGTATAATTTGACACTCCACTTATCAGATATGTCTTCAAATCGAATGTATCATATTTAACCCATATATTTCCAAGATTATATGTAAAACTTACAAGTGCATCAAATTGATTTTGTTTTATTGTAATATCATATTTACTCAAAAAATCATTTACGTTATTTTCAAATCTTATCAAATCTGATTTTAAAAGATTCTCAGCCTGTTGTTGTGTAATGGTCATTCCAGGGTAAACATCTGCTCCATAATGACCATATCCAATAGTGTAATATTGCTCACTGCTCGTTGCTTTATAGGCTGTAAGCCTACATCCCTCAAATTCTTTAATCAAGTCCACTCCTGTCTGGCTTGTCCTCCAATTTGAAAAACGTGAAAAATTGCTTTCATTATCTTCTACTTTACGTGCTTCTTTAGGATTAACTTCATCAGACGTAATATCTTTACCTGAACCATCATTATAAAAATCATATTTTATATATTTCTTTGGTTTATCATCTGCATATACAAACAAATAACTCCCAATTATAATAAAAAGAAAAAATAATGTGGCCACCATAAATTTACAAGGTATTGTTTTTTTCATACTCTAATCTTCCTTCCAAATATAATCCACATATATTATGCAACCTTTTTCCCACTTTTGCAACAATAATATATAATAACATAAAGGAATCCGGCATTCACCGGACCCCTTATTTTTATGCACTCTTATAAATATAATGCACTAACATCTATTAATATTTTTATATTTTTTGTTATTATGTTTAACATATTTTGGAGCAGATTTCACTGAAGTACCTCGAAATCCCATAACTGGTTTTGCTAAACGACTACCTTTTAAATTTGTATTTTTATTAACTATAAACCATTTATAAGTACCCTTATTGAAATACGGCGAAACATAATTTTTTGTTATAACCTCATCATATTTTGCTGCTGGTTTTTTCCAAAATGACTCAATCACATGATGCCTGTCTCTTCCATTATGACTAAGTGTTTTTTCACTTCTTCCGTAATAAGTATAATCAATTCCCTTACTATCCTTATCAGCCCAAGTTGTATCTGACTGATACCACTGTCCATGAATTTTTACGATATTCCAAGCATGATCTATACTTGTAACTTCGACAGTTCTTACTCCGGAAGCATTCAATAGCATTTGTAATGTTGCTGCATACCCGGCACACACAGTTTTTCCCTGACAAACCATACTATAAGCCGACTGATCGTATGTTCCATATTTATATACAGTATTCTTACACACAATATCAAAAGCCGCTTTATGTCTTTTTTCCGGAAGACTTGAGGTTTTCTTAATCTTGCTTACCCAGCTATTCACTCTTTTACAAAAAGAATTAACCTGATTTTTTCTATAAGAACCTTTCTTAAATGAATCATAAACCCTTATTCCAAGTATATATCCCTTGGTCCAATTCCATCTTAAAAATGATCTGTTTGATAAGAAAAAATACTGTGGGTGGGAAATCTTAAAGGTATTTACAAAATCAAACACCTTTCTCGAAGACCATCCTTTAAAATAATAGGTTCGAGTTTCCACACCATAACCTTTGATATTTTTTCCACTCTCAGCAACTGACATGCAAAGTCTGTTCAACTCATTCCAAGCCTTTTTTTCCTGTTTACTAAGCTTGTTATAATAATAGTCATTCGAAAAACTATTCCAATAACTTGCCTTTGCCTCACTACAGGTTTCAGATTCAATTACAGCATCCCTTCTCTGAATCTCAGAATACTCCTTATCCGTTATAACAGAAACTTCTGTTTCCATTCCTTTATAACCGGATTTTTCTACCGGTGCCTGAGAAAACGCTGTCGCAGCCTCCTCAATAACCTCGGTTTCCTGTTCTTGCTGTAATGAATCTAACCCCGAAACATTTTCAGAAGCATAGACTCCAACAGTTGAAGAACACAGCATAAATACTGATAAAACAATAGATAGTAATTTTTTTCGCATTTTCATTTCTCCTCTCTTTAATTTTTAATAATGCTACTATTCTTACATTTTGTTATCCCATCTTATTATCTCTTATTTATTACTCGTTTAATACCCCATTAATAAGCTCTTTTGCATGGTTTACATCATCCACATTAGGTTCCATTACATAAGCCCTTGTTCTAGGCATAGAATATGTGGTGCAGGATTTTCCTTCACCGGTGACAGTATAAGAATCAATTGTGTATGACGTATTGTCCACAAGCTGATTCTTAACCAGTGAATATATATCCTCTGATGACATATCTGTCTGGAATGCTCCAGCCACACCATCCAGTATCTTAGAATAGTTATATAAAACTT
Source organism: uncultured Agathobacter sp. (assembly GCA_934365945.1). GTDB lineage: Bacteria > Bacillota > Clostridia > Lachnospirales > Lachnospiraceae > Roseburia. The sequence goes on from CAKRNE010000003.1 coordinate 182,860, forward strand.
CCTTTGATGAAAGCTTATTAATCATAGCAGTTACAACCTTCATCTGGTTTTCTCCACGCTGAATATCTCCAGCGGCAAACGCATGTCTCTCCCTTGCGAAAGCAAGCGCTTCTATACCTGATAAATGGTTCTCTCCAACAGTATAATGCTTTACCGGCTCAACTGTAAAGTCCTTATCGGAATAAACATCAATTCCACCCATGGCATCTATAATCTGTTCAAATCCACTAAAGTTCATACGAACATAATAATTTACTTTCACATCATAAAGGCTCTCAAGAGCTCCTATAGAATTATCCACTCCATAAAGACCTGCATGTGTAAGTTTATCCTTCACACCATTACTCTTTGGATGAGTCACATAATAATCTCTTGGAGTGTTTATAAGCTGAATATGCTTTGTTTTTGTATCTACAACAGCTAAAATATTTACATCACTTCTGCTTCTCACAGATACATCACCAAATGTATCAATACCACTTATATAAACAACAAATTTATCAAGGTTATTCTCCTGACTCTTATCAACCACCTTTATATAATTGACTATATCATTAGAATAGATAATCTTGATTTTACTCTCAAAATCCTCATAGCCTTCGCCTTCCTCAATAACTGATATATTTGCTTTGTTTAAAACCATTGCCTTAATCGTTTGGTTATACAAGGCATCAACCATAGCAAAATTATCATCAAAGGCATTGTAATTGGCAGAACCACCAACACTATTATCAATTTCACTCATTATCTTTTTAGAAGAATCAATATCATCATCATTAACATAGCCTATCAAAAGCTCTGACAAATCAGATATATCTTCTGTCTGGGAATCCTTGAGTACAGCAATAACCATCTCTGTCTTTTCCTCACGTCCCTTATCTGTCACCTTGTCCACAGTTTTGTCAACCTTATTGATTGCAAGTACACCTACTATCATGACAGCTATAAGAGCAATTGAAATGATACTTGTCAATATTCCCGGCCAAAGCTTTCTGGCCGCAATTAAATCAATAAATATAACTACTACAATAACTACAATTCCTACTATAAGAAATTTGCTTGGCAAAATATTCATTTTAATTAATTTTGTCAAAACTACAACTGACGTAATAAGAAATACCATGGCAACAAGCCACGCTATATACTTAAAAGAAAAATGTTTTCTTTCAGCATCTTCATCTCTAAATTTTCTTTCTCTCATTTGTTCTCCTTTCGGTTGTTCATCACATATATTAAACATCACTACTTCCTTTTATTAAAGTAGGTACTGTCATAAGCACAATTTTCAAATCCAGTAATAAAGAATAATTCTCTATATATATCATATCCCAACGAAGCTTTTCTAAAAAGTCAGTGTGATAATCTCCATGTACTTGTGCATATCCCGTCAAGCCGGCTTTTACCGTCGTTCTGAATCTATACTCTGGAATACTCTGCACTATTTCTTCAATCAATTCTGGGCGCTCTGGTCTCGGTCCTACTATACTCATATCACCCATCAAAATATTAATAAGCTGAGGCAGCTCATCTATTTTAAATCTCCTTATAAAATGTCCAACTTTAGTAATTCTATCATCCCCATACTCTGTTATATGAAAATCAGATTTCTCAACATGTTCAACCATACTTCTAAACTTAAGTATAGAAAAAACTTTGCCATCTTTAGTACAACGATCCTGTTTATAAAAAACCTGACCACCATCTTCCATCTTAATGGCGATTGCGGTTAATACAAATACCCAAGATGTAAGTATAAGTCCAATTACAGAAATCAAAATATCAAAAAGTCTCTTTACCACAGTAGCTCGTCTTGATATTCCAGGTTTTTGACAATAAAAACAAATATTGTCCTCATCCTGCGTCAAATAAGAAGCTCTCATCTGAATATCTGATATTTTAGCTGAAAGATACACATCTTTACCTGCATCAAAACACTGCTTTAATATATCATTTCTCACTTCCGCCGTAACATCATATATATATATTAAATCATTCAACTCAATTATTTGTTCAAGATTGTTATTTAAACAATCAACTGACACGCACTCATCTATTTCTCTTATTCCTGTCGGTTTTGTTTTCTCATATATATAGAGAATCTTCCCCTTCTTTCCCGGATAAACAACCTTATTCCAGAAAATGCATAACAAAAGTATAGATATAATGTGCAAAACAAGCATTATTATATATCCAAATTCCCATCTACACTTAAATACTGAAACAATACTTATATTCTCTGTATTTGTTTCAGTAAAATATGTATAAAGAAATACACCCATAACCAAATCTGTTACAATGCACTTAAGAACCAAACTTAGCTCTCGTTCATAATAAAGATGAATATTTCTACCATGGTTATTACAAGTTATAGCATATGTAATAAAAGAATATCCAAGTAAGAACAAAAGGCTGACCCTTGTAAACGGTATCATCAAGAAAAAAATAGCATATTCTATTATAAGCATTATAAGGATGGCCAAACTTGAGACCTGGCATCCAGAAGAAATTTTGGATTTCATATTATCTTTCGCTTTTCTAATTTACATTAATCTCTAAATCAAACTTCTTTTCAATAGCCTTTAAATACTTCTCATTATTTCCTGAAGCGACAAGCATAGGCGCATACGCATCTCTTCCACTAACGTGAAGCATAAACGGAAAATCTTTAAAATGTCCCATATAATCGGAAACAAAATCTTTAATTCCGCTTTGTACAGCTTTAATTCCCTCCTGATTTGCATCATATTTTCCATACTGCAATGTAACATCAATATCTTTCAAATAAACATCATCACTATCTTTTCTTGCAACATTTCCCAGTTTAAAGCCACTAAACTGTGGAGTAGGTGATGAAAGTAAAAGTTCCCAAAAAACGTTGTAATCTTTATTTAGATCATGCTTCTTAAGTAAATCTCTGTTATGACTTTGTGAATAAAGATACGCAACCAACTTTCCACTCTGCAAAAATGGTTCAGAAGCGTCCGGTTCTGCATTATATATAGTATTTGTACCTGCTATTAATCCTGTCAAAGTGCAAGGAATTTTCCAAACGTCCTCTACCAAATGTGAAAGTGCCATTGCTCCAGACCCAGCCCAACCAATATCTACAGCCACAGCCTTATGTGTTCCGTTTAAAATTTCACTGTAGTATTTCTTTGCTGCCACATTTTGTGAACTATACACATTAATTACTTTGTCCCATTTTGCCTCAATAAAACATCGAAGTAAATGTGCATTCTTATCTGTAATTTCATCTTCCGGTCTTAAATCAATAAATGCAACATTATGATCAATATCATCTTTTTTTAGCCAGATTTCTTTCCACTCTTTCAATTCCTCTGCCAAAAAGTCAAGTTGCATAGATTTAAGTATATCGGTGAGTGTATAACCTTGATTTATCTTATGATATAAAAATCTTCTAAAATAATCATGTTTATCCTCATCTGCCATCTGTATAGTCGCGGCTTTCCTCGACCAATAAACGTATTTTGTAACATCCTCCGGATACATAACATCATATATCTGCTTTAATATATCTCCATCACGAGATAAAAACAGTAGTATATCCACTTTGTTTTGTATACAATAAGTATGAATAAAATCACAATACCCTAGCACAAACAAACCACCATATATATATCCATACTCATACTCCATTGATTTCGATTCAGTACCATTATACATCTTATTACTAATTAACGCACGATATGCACTACCCACAAGATACGACATATCAAACGGTCGATACAAGAGCATATTTTTATTTACATTTGGATATTGACATGTGGCAAAACCATTTTTTTGTGCCATTACCTTATCACTATGAGGATTGTCACCAACATGAATTATTTTTTTGTTTGGATAATCTTTCTTTACAAGCTCAAATAATGTACCTGATGCCTTATTCTTTCCATACTCACAGGAAACGTACAACTTATCATATCCTGTATATCCATTTTTATATAGCATTTCTTCAATTACCGATTTTGGCAAATACATATCTGAAACAACAATAATCGGTATATCACGTTTTTTTAATTCATTCCATACCTGAAGCATAAAAGGATTGGCGTAACAAAGCAGAAGTTCTGTATCAATTTCAAGTTTTGCCCCATCCTTTGCCATACTACCCACATCATTTTCAACCTCTTTCCAAATATCATACAGATTAACCTCCATATGTTTATTTTTCAAATGGCATTTCATTCGAGCACTCCATTCAGCCCATTGACGTATGTTTTTAAAGTCAACAATCCCTAACTTTTCTCCTATGAGATAAAATACATCTGTCGGTTGTGCAAACGGTCTAAAAATAAGTGTATCAAAAATATCAAATGAAATAATTTCATATTTTTCCAGCTTTTCTATATACCTATCTACCCTTAAATTTTCATTTTCCTGTAGGTATGCGACTGATTCAGATTCCTTACAATTTATGTTTTTCGACTCATAATATTCCAATCCAGGTTTTCTGTCAAGAGAATGACAAAACAAAACATAATACGCAAAATTAAGCCAAATCAGATACAACCATGATAAATATTTTTTCCCTTGAGTAGAACCATCATGCATTTTATGATATCTATATGATATTCCTCTATGTTTATTTACTAAGAAATTATACGCTTTTTGTCTCATAAACCTCTTTCCATATTCACAATATTAAATATATAATATTTCTTTTCCTTTAATGTCAAAATAACTCAAATAACATTTTTCATCATAACTTATACATCTGACTGTATATATATATGTCTGTCCTAAAAAAACTGTATCATCAATAAATTCTGTACCTGTCACACATACAATAGGTTGCCATTTTTGTCCCTTTTGCTTTCTAAACACCCTATATCTGGTCACTTTTGACGCCCCTACTGGTGCTATCCATTTTACACAAACACCATTATTGACCTTTTTCACACTATCTAACTGCGGTGTTGCAATATCATATATCAATACCTTGCCATTAGATGTTAGCTTGCCATATATTTTTTTTGACTTTACACAGTGTATCTGTCCTAATTCATCATATAAAAAATATAAAATCTTGTAGACAATCTCTGCGCCATTATATATTTCCGGTACAGTTACAGTTGTTATATCTGTGTTTTCTATTCTTACGATTTCTTTCCAGCCATCATCGGTCAATCTGTATACAAAATATCCATCAACATCTTCTTTTTCCCACTTTAACTTTACTTTTCCTTTTATTCTCATATATCCTTACCTTATCCATTGTAATTAATAGGCAATATTTTTACCTATATTACTCAAACACATTACAGTATACACATATTTAATAAATTTTACAACATTTTTATCAATATAGTTTATAGATGTTCCATCTTTGATTATTTTTCAAATACAAGACTAATACTATTTATTTTCTATAAAAATAAATAATCGATATGTTATATTTTTTTCATACAAATGTTGGAAATTAATATTCCATCTGCTTGTACATGTGGCGCAATTCTTACAAACTTAACTTTTGGGTCAATTGTTACAGAAAACTCATATTCTCTATTCGGTCTATATTCATTTGACTGAATGCTTATTTTCTTATCAAAGCATGCATCTTTATATGACTTAAGTATTCCTTTTTTAAACCCTAAAATTGCAAAAAGATATATTTTATCATTTGTTTTTAATACATTTTTACTTATAATAAAATGAAAAGAAAGCCTAAACTTTTTTTCTCCATTATTATCAATTTCAATAGGGTCTGACCATAGATATTTCCACTTACAACTTTCGGATAATAACGATTTCACCCAATATTTATCATTTATATATATTATATCCCAATTTCCCTTTATTCTAGACCAAAACTTAAATCCTTGTTCAAAATCAGAATTTCGTACAAGATTACTTTCTTCCATTTTTATAATCATATTGTTACATTCTTTTTTAGAACAAAATTCAACAAGCTTCTTAAATGCATCGTCATAATATTCCTGATGAAAATGAACAAGTTCTACCGAGCCAGCATAAATATAGTTTCTATTCAAAGTATATTCCTTGTCATATGAAACAACAAATAATCCATATTTATCTTTAGCATATTCATCCATTTTATTCCACAATCCATTAACCTTATTAATATCAAAATTTTCAATCTGTATTCCATCAAATTTTCCATCTAATGTAGTAAATGTATTTGAACCTTTAACACCATTAACAATTATAACTGAATTAGGGCAGTTTCTCTTTATATAATCCATAAATAAATCAAAATAATTGCACCATATTTCAAAATACTCCTCTGAATTCTTATCATATCTATACAATTTATATTCTTCGCTATATGGCAATATGTTTTTCTTAATCAATCTTCCAAATGACCATCCACCATAATAGCCCTTCATATAACTATAAGTTCCATAAAACGCGTCCGCATAAAAATCTATCAATATAAAATCAGATTGATTCAATTTTATAGTTTGAAGTATTGTTTTCGCATTTTCTGAATATACAGTTTCAAACTTAACCGGATTAAAATTTTTTTCCAATACTTCCAAATCATAATCCATTGGTTTACTCACAATAGAAGGAATCGTTGTTCTCGCATAATATGCTTTTACTTGAAAAAATTCTTTCCAATCTGGTATAAATTTAGAATTAAACAAATCTCTTGATACACAAGATCCAATTATTGAAATCGTATTCATATTAATTCTCTCATTCTTTCTTATCTATCAAATACTATAAAATAACTACACTATATCTACTTAATTTTTTTTAAAGATGTAATAGCCCCTTTTTGCACATATATCTGATAAGCTCCATTATCAGACGAAGTACTGTTTGTATATCTACTTAATGTGCTGGCTGCATATATTGCAAGTCCATGTTTTTTATTAGATTGTATGGTTGTATTTGTGATTTTTTCAACTTTTCCTTTCGAAGTTATCTCTATTCCATTAACGTCATTATTTGTTATCGTACATCCATCTATTTTTTTTGCTTTAGCACCATTTCCCGTCACTCTTATTCCATCTTTATTATTAGAATCTGATACAAGATTTAAAACAGCAATAACTGATTTTTTTCCACAATACAAACCATATCCAGAATTATTTGAAGTTTCACATCTTTGTATATTAACACTTGAAACTGACTGAACATGTATACCGCTTGAAGCATTGTTTTTAAATGTACAATCACTAACTAATTTAACCTTTGAATTCTCACTAATTGATAAACCAATATCTTTGTTTTCAATAACATCGCAATCAGTTATATAATCAGACGAGCTGTGTCCACAAATCAAAACAGCTGTATATTTATTTCCACTTACTAAGTTTCTTTTACCATTACCACTTTTTTTTATGTTTATTTTTCCATATGGATGTGAAGTTATTCCATGATCTCCATTATTCTTCGAAACACATCCGTAAACTGCAATACGGCTAATTAAGCTACCATCATTTTCACCAGCAGCATTAATGCCACTACCATGATTCTGATTTGTAGTTACCTCTGTTAATGAAAGGCTCGCACCACAATAAGCTGAGACACCTGCGCTTATACTATCATCATCTTCTCGTTCATCTGGTCTCGTTCCATTTCCATTATATTGTCCACCATTTACATATGTTTTTGTTGTTTCACCAGTTCCGACCAAGCCTCCCCAGTAATTGCTATTAGCCTGCGATTGATTAACCTTTGCTATACTGTGATCAATATATATACCATGTGCCCCATTTTCATCATATTTTCCAAAGCTAATCTTTACCAAATTTGAACCTATTGCTCTCAACCCACATTTTTTGTTTTTGCAACTTTCAACCTGATTGCTGGTTACAGTTCCTGATTCATCAATATTAATTCCATAATCACTGTTTGACAGAAACTTATCCTGATATAACGATACTAGATTACAGTCATATATATTAATACCCACACCCAAATTTGCTTCAATGTTTGAGGTTTTTATTCGCACATCTGGACAAGAGCGCAAATAAATACCTGTTGACTTATTAGAACTAATCTCAGAATTTTTCATATAAATTCCATTCGAATTATTATTCTTTTGTACATTCTCCAACCTGACACCAAATGATTTGTTTTTAGCTGCAGTCACTGCATTCAAAATCACATCGCTACTGTCTTGAATTGAAATACCATTTTCAGAATTTGATTTTGCTTTAAATTTATAAATAGTCACACTATTCTTGCAATTTGATGCTAAAATACCACTTTTACCATTTGTATAGGCATAACTTCTATTGATGGCAAGTGCACACTGCGTATCTTTTATACGTATTCCAAATTCTCCATTATTGTCAAAATTGCAGTGATCCATATATACCTTCAAAGAGTCATTACAATCACTAACAAGTATTCCTGATAGATTGTTATTTTTTGAAACAACGTATTTTAAATTCAAATCACCGGTACAGCCTTTTACCCTTATTCCAATATCAGAACTGTTTTGAACATTAAGACTATTAAGTGACAAGTCATTAACATTTCCATAAAATCTAAATACAGGATTACTATTTCCATTTCCATCCCAAATTCCACCATTTATGGTAACATTTTCAGGTGTATATCCATTAGGAGTATATAAAATAGGATTAGCTGCGTCAGTTTTTAGTTTTATAACAGCATCTGTAGCGTTAATAACCAAATCTTTAACATTCCCAATCTTTATACCATTACAAGTATACTCTCCCTGTGGAATTACAATATCCGTATACTGATTTACCGCGTCTTGTAATTCCATTGTTATATCCTGACCACTACTAACATTTAAAACAACTTTCGTTCCATCATCCGCATAGATTTCCTTTGTTTCTATCATAACCATCAGAAATACAAATGTAAATAATACTTTCTTTATGTATAGATTAAATTTTTTCATTATATTATACCTCCCTAATACACTCTTGCAAATAATTTACCACTGTTTTCTCTGTATTGCATTCCAAATTCTTTCACTGTTATTATCATCTACATAAGCGAAATACTTTCCATGCTGTTTCTTATATTTTTCCTTCATAGTAAAACCATTGTGTATATATTCAACAATAAGTTCCATAAGCTCATCCGGATTTATAGCACGCTCACCGAACAAATCATTCTTCATATCCATATAAAAGCCTAATGTCTTGCTCGCATCTTCAATATCAAAATGATAAAACAATACAGGTTTTTTCATATAATAAACATCCCATGCAACACTGGAAAAATCTGTAATCAAAAGATTGCATTGCATCATCAATTCATTTAAAGGCTCTTCACCAAACGGTATAAGCCTGATATTATCTGAAACAACAGAGAACTCAGTGATAAACTTTCTAAACTTAGGATGTAGATAAAAATTCAATGTAACATCATACTCTTTTAATATCTCATCGAGTTTTGGATTATTAAGTAATGCCATATAATTTTTACAATAATCACTTTCTGCAAAAATATCATTTTCTGCATCATCCAGCCATGTTCGCCAGGTAGGCATCATCAAAATTTCTCTGTGACCTTCTGATTTATCATGTAATACATCCCATCTTGCAAAACCTGTAATCGGTACTTCATCTTCAGGATATCCCAAATAATTGTGTATAATATCATGTTCAAACTGAGATGTTGTAATAAAATACTCACATCCCACATTTGTACCTCTCTCAAAATGACCTCTCTTAAAGGCCGTTACACCATGCTGCAAAAATACAAGTTTCTTTTTATATGTTGCTGCTTTAATTTCACTTCCCATTGAACGCCATACATATGCATGTCCCTTTGTATCTGTACTTATCAATAAATGAGAAGCAAGCAGATAAATCATATGCCTGATTGAGAGATACTTTACAACATTTTTCCTATATGGTTTAAGCTTATTCCAATCAGATGCATGTGGATCCAATACATAATACATCTCCCCTGGAAATGTCTTTTCAACATTTGAATCCATACAATATTTAAAGAAAAAATATCCATTATCCTGTGCCATAACACAATACTTTTCAAATACAAGATATATATTTCTATTATCCCAGTAATTTTTAAATAAGTTATAGATCTTTATTGCAATTCTTTCTTTAAGTCTGAAATTCCAATGATCCTGCGGACAGGTTTCTCTATGCATCAGTGCCACTGAGCTATTTGCTGTTGCATATGGGAACAAAATACTATTATCATTCGGATATGTTCTGTCTACAAAAACGCCCCTGTATTTGCTTAAGAATTTCTTGTTATTTGAGTGGCATGACACTGTATATATTTTGCCATCTTTTTCAAATGCACATCGAATATCCCAGTAGAGCATTCTAAGATAGTATTCTTTCAAATTAATCTCAGTTGTCATAACATAACTATCTTTTTCTTTAACAAATGTCTTGTAAGGAATAAGATATGTCTCTGCATCGTCTTCTTTTTCTTTTCTATATTCAAGAAGAACGCCTTTATATTCTCCTCCACAATCTCTGCAACGCATTTTTACGATTAAAATATCATTTTTAATCCGAACATCCAAAAGCTCGTTAGTAAATTGTGATCGATATTCCTCACCCGGTCTAACAAATTTCAGACTAAGTGTTTGATTGCCTCCATAGTACGGAATTGCAACCATTCTGATTCCACATATAAATTGTTCACCTACTGAATTGCAATATAATCGTCGTATGTCATAAATCGGTCCTTCTTTAGCTGTAGTATCCAGATCAAACTGTTTTAACTGTGTCAAATATATGCCTTTAGACGTTCTGATTGCAAGAGTGATTCTAACCCATATTGATTTCACAGGCTTTAATATTTTTCCGGACTTATATATATCAGGAGCCTCAAGCTTAAATTTCTTTACCCATCCATCACATACTTCCAACTGCTGTGTTGCAATAATTCCAAGACCCTGAGTATGGAACATTACAAGACGTGCTTCCTTTACATCTCCCATCTTTTGACATGGCTCAATCCATACACTACCATCATTTTCCTGAACAAATCTGGCATACATTCTTCCTGTTGGACCAACATCTTCAGACAGAAATTCATCTAATGTATATTCTTCACCCTTCGGTATAAATGCCGAACAATTCTGTATATTTTTCTTATTGAGTGCATTTCTTGAAAATCTTCTATCAATAATAAGTTGATCCTTGTCACAATCAACCACAATATGCGTTCTTGTATCATCAGCATCGTAAATTTTCATTCCAAATAACGAAGAAGACAACCTATCTCTATTACTTCTTACTACAAAAGGAAGTGCTTCTTTTTTTTGATTATTTTCCAGATTAAGTAGCAATTTCCATTGTTCTACTGATATCAGATTTTTTTGTGTATTTATGTAAAATACTCCTGTCACTGTATCATCATCGTTATCTATAATATCTGGTTCACAATCAAGCTGTATACATTCTTTAAAACACAATCTCTCATCATATACCACTGCCGAAACCGATGAAAAATTGCCTGCACACTTTTCCCATTCTGCTGTAATTTTAAGTTTTTTATCATCTGTAAACTCTGCATCAGTAATTTCAACTGCCTTATAATTCTCTGCCTGAATCAATGGAGCATGATACAATATACCTGAATGTTTCCAGACAAGTTCATATTCATTATCGACATCTTCTAAATTAACAGAAAAAGTCATATAGATATACTTTTCGTCTTCCTCAATACAGTCATATTCAAGCGTATCATTTATATCACTTGTGCTTTTAGAATATATTCCCACATAATTTCCGTCTATTTTTTTGCATTTTACGAATAAATAAGCCTTATTATCCGCTTCTTTTTTTAAGACAATTTCATTTCTTAACTGTTTGGAATAAATATCCTCTTTATTTACAAAATCAATAGATAATGTACCATCTAGTTTATAATATGGCAAAAATACCTTATTGGATATATTACTATCAATGGGTCTGCCAAAAAGCGTACGTCTGTCATATATTTCATCTGTAAAAATATTCGAAACTGCAACACTATTATTTTTCAAAGAATATATTATTGCCGCTTCGCCCGTCCCCTGTTCAATGCAAAACACGACTGATTTACTAACTATTTTTTCTAATTGTGTAATTGGGAAATGAAACAACAAAGAATCTTTTTTTTCATAATCACATGTCAGTTCAGTTAGTTTATTTTCAGAATTAATCACACAAAGCCTGACATTCTTTAACTCGTTTACTTCATTGCTTACCCTTATATATATTTCATTACAACTACATCCAGCAAAAGATGCTTCAAAACTTTTTTCCATTTTTCTTACTCCTGTACTTTTACTTTCTGCTTCTCAAATGTCTTGGTATAAATGTTATAAAACGACCAACCTTGTAAGTAAATGATTTTCTTGTTTCTACTAATTCATATAAGAACTGACCTTTTTCCTGATTTATCTGATCATTTTGCTGTTGCAGAATTTTATTCTGCTGTTTTAAAACATTCTTCTCTTCCGTTAGTTTTTTGTTTTCCTTCTCAAGATTCTCTATCTTTGCTATTATTTCTTTCACTTTGTTACCTTCCCCGCTTTCAATTTTTATAATTTCATCCTTTAACTTTTCATAATCTAAATGCATCTGTAGGTATTTCCACGCATCTATACAGAAACTTTCTTTCATACCTGTCCATGGACTTTTGCTATTCTCATAATTAATTATTTTAAAGCGACTCAGATAAACCTGATCTTGCATCTCGTCTTCAATATAATTCCACTTATGTGATAACTCGCCAATATAATTTTTACATGCTATATACACTGACTTCTGAAGATTTATTTTCTTATTTAATAAGTACCTTACCTTATAAGTCATATTATCCAAAAGCCATTTTTTTATATTAATCAATACTACACTCATATCAGGATATACTGTATTTTTTAAATTAACTTCATCCGCAATAGCATCCTCATCTGCCCTTTTTTTATTAATCTTTCCTACAGTTGCTTCCAAATATATATCGCTTATATCATGACCAAACAATTCTGATATATCACCAATACATATCATTTTGCAATTTAACCAAATAACTTTTTGTTGATCATTAAAAAGCTGTGGTACATGCAAAAAAGCCTTTACACGAGAACTTGTATTAATATTGTATAATGTAACACTTACATTATCAGAATTCATCTGTAGAAGCATATTTTTGTGCTTTTCTGAAACTAAATGCTGTAAAATTCTAATATCAAGCTTTTTGTTTTTTTTCAAATTTGCATTGATCGAATTAATAAGAGCAACAGCATATACTGCTTCATTATCGCTTATATAAAACGATATAGGAATAATATCTATATCTTTCTTTTGCTTCTGCATAATTCCCACGGTTTCTTGATACGCTTTTGTACATTCTAATTCTGTCATATCATAACCTGACAAAATAAGATAATGTGTCCACTGTTCAGAGTATGGATGGTCAAAATAAAGTTCGGGTGAATACTCCTGTGAATAGCGAAGAATAATTGACTTCTTTTTTATTCTTTCAATATCTGATTCATTCACATAATTCAAATTCTTCAGTAACTCACTATCATACACATCCGAGTTCTGAACCATCTGATCATATGCAAAATTAAAGTATATTGGCAATTCAGCTATAGTCTGTTCTTCTGTCGCTGTTGTAAAATCTATCAAACTGACTGCATCATCATATTTTTCAACCGATTGTGGAATGTAGCTTATAGCATTTGGAATATTTAACGCCTTTGCCTGTGTCATTCCTTTCATATCAAATTCATACAAATCAGATAAATCAGACTGTACAATAGTATTCCATTGCAAACAAATAACTCTCTTTACAGATTTATCAATCATTTTGTAATCTGTAAAATACTCAATATGTACTTTATCACTCTGTATTCTATTAAAAATATCTTTTGAAACAGCATTATCGTCTATCTTTATCCATATTTGATATATACTTTCTTTATGTTTGTTTTCTACAATAGACATAAATAATGCATAGGTTGCGGCAAGATGTTCATTATTACAGTTTATTACAATATTAACAGTACTCACTTCTATTCTCCTTCATAATTTTTCTATACAGCCTTTTACAATTTCCTTTATCAATATGTGTATAAAATTTTCTGACTCTTCTATAATATTTAAAGGACATTCTTCCTTTTTTTTTCAATATTTTATAGATTGATTCAAGTAATGTCTCTTTTGAAGTTACAACTTCTCCGAAACCATCATTATAATAATCAAAATACCCCTTAGAATATGTATGACCCTCAAAAAAAGTATCTGCATCAAATTGATAATATATAATCGGCTTTTTTAGATAGGCAAAATCAAAGGCAACTGATGAATAGTCAGTGACCATAATTGCACTTTTAGCAAAAATATCTCGCCAATGCGTATCTTTATCAATTAATACAACTCTATCTGAAATTTTCATTTTATCCATAAATGGTTCGACGAGTGGATGAGGCATATATGCAACCTGATAACCTTGTTTTTCACAATTAGAAATAAACTCTTCATTGCTTAACACTTCGCTATAACGTTTAAAATAAGCACTTTTAGCACCATCAGGTCTAAGCACCCATCTGTATACTTCTTCTTCATCGTCATATTGCTGTTCCATTATGTCTTTTCTCCATGTTGGAAGAAACAATACATATTTCGCCTTATCTCTATACAATTTATCAAATCTCGGCATTCCAACATTCCATATTTGCTCTGGATTATAAAAATATTTTTCCTCAATAAATGCCTTCTGCTCTTTATCCGAACTAGATACAATAGCATGACAATCCTGATTCAATCTGTTCAACCATTTGGTATGGTTATCTTTAGTTACACCATGCTGCAAAAATATTACTTTAGCCTGATGGTATATATCTCTGAAATATTCTTCCTTGTCTCCATATGGATTTTCAACCCAACCATTCAACTGAGATGTAAAAATATAATCCGCCAACGGCAATATCGCCCTATGTTCATCTGACATTGCCGAAATGACTTTTCCGTGTTTTTTTATTCTCTCATAGTCATCAGAACCTGCACTTAAAACATAATAGCAATCAGCAACATCAGGATGCTTCCTATTAATATATCTAAAAAAGATTTCTCCATTATCATCTGCACGATCAATTCTATCCATAAAAAGCCAAATAGGTTTGTTCTTTTTCATCTTCTTTTCAAAATATTTTTTTCGGATATCAACTACATCACTATATTCAATTTCTTTCCTAAATCTTTCTTCACAAATATTTTGTATATTATCTAACGACTTTTCGATTACTATACTTGCATCTTTGTTTTTTAAAATCCATCCATTACGCTCTGCATACTGATTTGTGAGCAAATCAGCAATCGGAGAGAATCTCATATAGTTAATTTTACCGCTATAACATTTTATTCCATTACAATAGTAAATGAAACGAATAACATATTTTTCATTATCACACAACTTTAAAATATATTTAAATGCCGTTCTCGTCTCATATGTCTCACTATTCTTTTTCAAGTCCAGCCCTGCATCATACATATCGCATGAATATAGTTCACCATTAATTTCAATATTCAAATCAAAAGATTCCAATAAAACTGTTGGCCATGACACATTTCCTTCTATAGTCAATTCATCATCATTTATTTTCAAAAAATTAATATAAGTAGCTAAATAAGAAACATTTGCAACATTTGTCTGCCCAATTCTGAACATGCAGTCTCCACCTATATCAATAAGTTCAAACTTAGTTCCATACTTTTTATATAATTCACTTATAATAAGAGGCAATTTTGCCATTCCATAATGTTCTATAATTTCTTTATCGCTCTTTTGTTTTTCCATAGACTATATTTCCATCATCATTTTATTTTCGTTTTTTCTATAAACGAATACACCAATAACAAATGCAGCTATCGCATAAACCACTAATTTAATCCACTCCGTATAATAAGGATATAAATTATAAACAACAGAATATCTTGCTATATCTATAGCTAGATAAACCGGATTAAAAGACAATATCTCCTGCATAAATCCCGGTAACCTTTCTGCTGGATAAAATATTGCTGACATATACATGATAATTGTCATAAAAATACTATATAAATGTTTTATATCTGCAAAAAACACATAAATCGTTGCAAGAATATATCCAACTCCGGTTGCAAATACTGTTATCAGAAAAATATCAGGTATAAATAATAACGCTTTAAATGACACCTTTATTCTAAAGAATATTAAAATGCCTACATATGGGATTAATGTATACAGGAAATTAACAAAAGCTGTATATATCCTCGATAAAACAAATGTCTGTTTCGAAAGCTTAGATTTTATAATCAAATTTTTATTGTCAACTAACGCCGTCATTGCATGGCTTGTCGCCGTATTAAATAAAGCATAAATTATCTGACCAGTAAGATAATATACTGGAAAGTTTTCAATGCTTTTTTTGAACATATATGAGAAAATCAAAGACATGACTATCATGTTAAGGAGTGGTCCCAAAACAGACCACATAATGCCAAGATAACTTCTCGCATATTTTCTCTTTATCTCTCTTCCAGTAAGCTGTTTAATTACAAAAATATACTGTCTTTTTTTCTCCGACATTTTTATTTTAAATTTACATTTATTTTTTCTTTTCATGTTATTTTCCCTGTTCCTGATACTTTTGGCAAACAACCTTTGCGTCTCCCACCATTTGTAACTTACCTTTTTCTATCCAGACAACTTTAGAACAATTATCCAATATTGTTCCCATGCTATGACTTACCAACAATACCGTTGAACCACCATGTATCATTTCTTTTACTCGTGCAAGACTCTTTTTTCTGAAGAATTCATCTCCAACAGATAATACCTCATCCAAAATTAATATCTCCGCGGCATCTCCTGCAGTTGCAATAGAAAATCCCAAACGGCTTACCATACCACTCGAAAAATTCTTCACTTTCTCATCAACAAAATTCTCTAATTCAGCGAATTCTATAATTTCATCAAAATGTTCATCAAGAAATTTCTTGCTATATCCTATAATTGAGCCATTCAGATAAACATTCTCTCTTGCTGTCAGTTCCATATCAAAGCCAGTACCCAACGTAAGTAATTGAACTTTGCTTCTATCCACTTCAATATGCCCAGAAGTTGGATTTATTACTCCAGATACAAGTCTGAGCATAGTACTTTTTCCAGAGCCATTAGTTCCTATAATTCCTACAACCTCGCCTTTATAGACATCAAAACTCACATTATCAAGAGCCACTAATTCCTTATAATGTAGTTTTTTTGTAACCTTCTGAATAAAATATTCCTTTATTCCAGAAGAAGCGCTATCTGCAATTTTAAATCTCATTGTAACATTTTTTACTGATATCACAGGATTTTCTCTATTAAGCTCCGTAATTTCTTCAACTGTATCATCCTCAATGTCAATTAATGCTGGAGCATATGCATCTAATTGTTCTCTTGCAAAATCATCATCTTTTCGTCTTCTATTTATCTTAATTCTTTTTGTTACCAAATAAGCGATTACTATTATAACAACAGGTATAAGTAATAATATAATAAATGCCGCAAAATACTTTATATTTTTATTTTTTTCGTAACTCTCTCCCTCCTGTGGATTCCATCTTGAAAGACTTCCATCTGAGTTAACAGTATAAAACCTCGTCACTCCATTATTTTTTAAAACATAGCACACATTCTGTGCCTTTATCACATCCAAAGAAAGCTCCTCTGGCCAATTATCGCAGGCATAAGGAGATGTGTAATAATAAATATATTTTCCATTATTATAAAAATTACATTCAAATAATTGTTTCTCAGAATTACTGTAACTATACAAATGTGTCTCGCCTTTTGAGTCGACAAGCGTGAGAAAATAAATAGTTTTACTCTTATTTGACAAGAATGTCACATCCATATCCCCAAGTTTTCCCGGCACCAATGTATATTTCCATTTGACACTGTCAGGCACATACTGATTGGAATCAACCACATAGTAATCTGTGTTATTCATCTTTATTGCTGGTTCCAAATGAGGAACAGTTGTCTCAAATGGTCCTACATACTGTGGTTGCTGTGGCTGTTCATCCTGCCTTGGCGCACCTGTATCCTCTCCTGAAATCTTTATAGGCGCTTCCGGAAGATTTGTCACCTCAAACTGTTCTGTGCTGCTGGTCTGTGATGTATAGATTACTGCATTCTTTACATTTATGTATGCATCTCCGCCACTCTTAGACTTAAATGAAAGCATGTATTTGATTTCATTTGATACACCAACGCCCTCAAGTGTGATTACTCCATTCTCTTCTGAATCGGCGCCTCCCGTATACTCCATACGCGAATTATCA
Organism: uncultured Agathobacter sp.; assembly: GCA_934365945.1. GTDB lineage: Bacteria > Bacillota > Clostridia > Lachnospirales > Lachnospiraceae > Roseburia. Next base: position 201,126 of record CAKRNE010000003.1, read on the forward strand.
TATTGAAGCTCCACATGGTAGGAGCCCATATCGGAATCAGTCTTCAGATATACACCAATCTGAAACTGTGTATTGTTGTCCTCTTCATAGCTCTCTGAACCGAATGTAACACTTCCCGCTGCTGCATAAACTGCTGTCGGGCAATAAAATAATGCTGCTAACATGCAAAACACTGCTGTAATGTATGTTATCCTGTTTAATAATCTTTTTCTCATCTTGTCCTCATCTGAATTCTTTTTCTTATATATACAAATTTTTTGTATCTTTTTGCAGAACGCAGACTCCTGTCCACACTCTCCCCTAAACGCACAATACTACCTTCTATCCAGGCACTCTCATGAATTTCTCTTTTTAATACACCAATCATAATCAGTGTTTTCCTAAGAAACCTCTGATTGACTATCTCCTCATGTGTCAACTCAGCAGCCACCTTTTTCAAATTGCCCTCTAGTACATCATCAGAAAACAATAAGTCTCCAAATTCTCCAACCTCATACATCGTTGGTCTTGCCATAAGAGGTTTTAAAAGCTGTTCCACAAATGTGACACTGCCTTTTATGTCATAGTTTTCAATGGAGCTCATGTAGCTTTTGAGCAGCTCGATGTTTTCAAGAATAATCGGCTTGTTTGGATTTTCTTCCATGTCAGTTATCGGAATATACCTTTCATTCTGACATTCATAGCCCACTGTCATCCCCTCCGGTGCTGTGAAAACTGCCTCAAACAGACAATTACTGAAATATGATTTTCTATCCAGTCCTCTTAAAGGGTCGAAATAGAAACCATGATACATACCGGAATTTTCATCCTTAGGTATCTCATACAATCCAAAATAAAAGCCATCAATTCTTTCCTTTTGTGTCAAATGTCTAATTGTCTGCTGCAGGGTTCCTACCCATCCACTATCCACAAGAGCATAGTTTACATCATCAAGCAGCCCCTCTTGTCTTAGATAACCTATAGCTTTAGGATAAGCCTCCTCTGAATGCTTCCTGATAAACCCCATCAGTTTTTTATTGCCTATGAATTTCTGCTTTAATGACATTACCTCCTGATAGTTTAAAATCCTGTCAGGATCTTTTCCTGCATCACATTCCTTAGCAACTGAGTCAATTTCGGCATCCGTAAGTGCAGCTCTTTTCATTATCCTTCTGAAGGTCACATCTATTCCACCTATAAATATACGGTCAAGGCATTTATCTCCAAGCATCGCATACTCCGGCACCCTCATTGAATATCTGGACACATTAAGGTATCGAATATCAATATCGAGCTTCATTTTTCTGTTTATGTCTTTTGCAACCAGATACATCTGGTAGCCATCTCTTGAAAGGAAATAAAGACGGCTGATATCATTGGCTTTAGCCTGCTCAAGTACCCATGTTACAAACTCTATAAGAACCGGTATCATAGCGGTATTATATAGATTAGTCTGCCTCTGTTTACGATATGCATCGCCATAAACTTCTCTATTATATATTATTTTCCTGTAATAATCAATTCTGTTTTTATTTCTTTTTTCCATGACTTCTTTCGTTTTACCTTATACAGTAAATCTCTCGGTATCATACACGCTGCAATCGGGCGAATAACATATATCCATCCTTTAGGAAATAATATATGCATTTTTTTAAAATTAACATATCTGACCTTTGCCTCGTTTATGCTTCTATTCAGATCACGCCGTTTATAGGAATTAGCATCCTCTCTGTATGTAAAAAGCGGCTTCTGTATATTGTACCCCTTTTTTCCCAACTGTCTGAGCCTCATAAACAGCTCATAATCCTCACATAATAGAGTCTCCTTTGATACCTTATAGCCTTCTGTCTCTTCAAACAATGAAGCCCTATACATAACTGTCGGATGAATATATGGAGAAAACTTCAGATAATCGTTCTCTGTCGGTCTTTCCGGCCTTGTCGCCATCCCCCATATTCCATTATCATCTAAAAGCTTCGCATTACAGCCACACCAGCTATACTCCGGATGTGATTCCATAAAATCATACTGTTCCTGAAGTCTTCCCGGGTCTGATATATCGTCAGCATCCATTCTTGCAATATATCTGCCCTTTGCATGCTCAATGCATGAATTTAAAGAAAAGGCCAGTCCATGATTTTCTTTCTGACCTATTAATACTATTCTCGGGTCTAACTGCTTGATTTTTTCAAGCATTAAAGCGGCATGAGGCTGTGATCCATCATCATATATAATGAACTCAAAGTCCTTAAAGCTCTGATTCAATATTGATTCCACTGCTTTTTGCAGGATTTGCTCATCCCATTGATTGTACACGCCCATTATTACCGAAACAGACACTTCTTTTTCTTTCATAAACCTACCACCGTATATACCTGCTCCATAATTTTATCTGTATGTTCTTTTGAAAACCATTGTACAGTTTTCAAAGCATTTGCCAAGAGTTCCTCTGCTGTCTCAGGATTTTCCTTGATTTTTTTTATATAATACGCAAAACTTTCTTCATCATTCGGCTCGCATACATATGCATTCTCACCGTGTCTTGCATATTCTCTTGTGCCTCTATTATCTGCTGCTATAAGTGGCACACCACAAGCCATTGCCTCTAGAGCTGCCATTCCAAGTCCTTCTCTTATCGAAGGAAACACAAAACAATCCGCATTATACAGCACACTTCGTGTGTCATTCACATATCCACGCAGATGCACTTGGTCATTCATATGATATTCGGCAATCATTTTTTCAAGTCTTTCTTTCCCGTCTCCCTTGCCATATATGTCATACTGTATATTCTTGTCATTCAGCAAATTAATTGCTTTTATAACAACTTGATGATTTTTATTCTGATTCAGCTCTCCAACCGATACAACTCTGAATATATCACCGGTTCTCTCATATTTTCGTCCGGGCTTAAATCTGTCCAGGTCAATTCCTATCCCCGGAATCCGCACAGTATGTTTTGCCTTCATTTTCTGAGATTGTTTATAATCAGCCTCATTTATTGTAATAAGGCAGTCCGTATATCGCGCCAGAATTTTCTCAACAGGATAATAAAACATCCAGTTCTTCATCGGCGCCCCCTTGTAAAAATGGAAGCCATGCGCTGTATATATTACTTTACAGTCTATTTTTCTTCCAACAAGACGCCCCAGCACTCCTCCTACAGGGGTATGGCAATGTATCAGATTTATATTTTCTGTTTTTGCAATTTCAAGTATCTCTTTATAGCTCTTATATAATGACACAATATTATAAGGATTTTTATCTATATCTACATGATGTAAGACAATTCCATTATTTATTAGCTCATTTTTATCAAACTCATAAACTGTATTGTTAAAATTTGCCGCATAATGCACCTCATATCCAAGCTTTTGCATTATATGTACATTATCCATCTCAAACCTGGACACAAAACCACCTACAGTTGTGATTATAAGAGATTTTTTCACTTTATTACCGGTACTCATATGCCTGCCTATTCTGCCGGAGTCTGCTCTGACGACTGTTCCGATGACTGCTCCGGTTCTGAATCAGGTGTCGGAGTTGGCTCTGGATCAGGCGTCGGGGTTGGTTCTGGCTCCGGATCAGGCGTCGGGGTTGGTTCCGGCTCCGGATCAGGTGTTGGGGTTGGTTCCGGCTCCGGATCAGGTGTCGGGGTTGGTTCCGGCTCTGATGATGGAGTCTGTGGTGTTGTAGCCGGTTCAGAAGACGGCTGTGTAGTCCCAGATGTTGAACTATCAGACTTATTCTTTGTCTTCGTGCCACTTTTTGTATCTGTATTGTTCTTTGTATCAGATGTTGTCTTTTTTTTCTTATCAGATGATGAGTCATTGTCAGATTCATCAGCACTATCTGTATCCGTATCAGATGCCGACAAAGTAATACCTGCACTCTCAGCTTTTATATAAGCTGCTCGTCCATTGTACTCAACCATTACCCAACCGTTTGCATCAACATCTCCAAGCGCCTTAACCTTCGTGCCCTTCTCTATACTTCCAAGCTGCGATGCATTTGCATCCGGCTTCGAATATATCACTGAGGTCTTTGCTATCTTTACAGTCTGTTCCTTTACATCTCCTAATGCAGCATTGGAAAAAGTGGTGTTTTCTGTATTTTCAGTTGATTCCGTCACCATTGTATCACTTTCAACTGTATATCCTTTTGAGACAAACTCTGTATTTGAAGCCTTTTCTGTCTCATCCGGTCCGGCTCCACAGGCACAAATCATACAGCCTGCCGCTATAATTTGTGCCATTAAAAAACATTTTTTATTCATATTTACCTCACTATCATATGTATTTACAAATTATAACATATTTCACATCTGCATTCAACCTAATCAGCTACTCCCTTGCATTTTTTTGGTACTTTTTTCCTAAACACATAATTCATAAACACAGCCGACACCACTCCAAGCAAAGCTCCCGCAAGCACATCCGTTGGAAAATGCATGAAGTTGTACATCCTTGAAAATGCAATGAGTATCGCCATCACAAGCGCCGGTATTCCCATCCTCTTATCTATAAACATCAGCGTTACTGCTGCTGTTATGCCGTTTAACGTGTGTCCCGAGGGGAATGACGAATCAAACGGTATCATTACTATAAGGCTGACCGTTTCGTCTATCTGGAAAGGTCTTAATCTGTTTACAAGGTTTTTTATTATCAGATTGCCAACTATAAAGCCTAAGAGCTCTGCTGAAAGCATCTGCATGCCACCGCGCCGGTATTTTTTTGAGATGCATAGCACTACGGCTATTACAATCCACAGTAGTCCTGCGTTTCCAAGTGTGGATAAAAGCGCCATGATTTTGTCCAGAAACGGTGTCCTTATACCCTGAAGTGCATATAGGAAGTCAAATTCCCATTCCATATTTATACGCTCCTGTTCTTTTGAAGTTTTACATAGCAGTCAGAACCTACTGCTTATCATCAGCTTCAAAGTATTTATTATATATAGTAAAAAACGAGTTGGTTTTCAGATCGTTTTCATTTTTAATATCTATCGAATCCCAAAGCTGGCTGTTAAGCTCAAAGTCTGCATTTTTGACAAAACGGTTATAGTCATTGTTAAACTGCTCCTGTTCTCTCTGCTGCAGTATTATTTCTTTGTTTTTCTCTGTCTTTTCCTCATCAAGCTTTGATATACATTTGATAAAATAATATCCATCATCGGTCTTTATCATGTCAGAAACCTGACCATCGTTTAATTCAAATGCCACCGCCTCTACCTCGTCAGGAAGCGTGCCCTTGTCCACATAGACATCTGTCTGGTTGTCCTCGTTCGTGGTACCTGCAACCGTTGCGAAATCCTCTCCAGACGCAAGCTTTTCCTTTACGGTCTCAGCCTTGACTGCATCCTGTACAAATATTTTCTGAATGTGCATAACTCTCGCATCATCATCGCTCACTTCCGTATCCACTCCCTTTGCAAGGGAATTGTACAGCTTTTTTGCAATGGCATAATTGTCATATGCTTCCTCAACATCAGCCTGCGAAGCCCCGATAAAATCGCGCTCAGCATCCGAAAGAGATTTATAATATTCCTTTGCGGCTTCTGAAACTGCTTTCTTTTCTTTGTCAGTCAGAGCTATCTTTTTCTCACCGGCTATCGCAACCATACAGTACACTCTGGCAAGCTCGTCCACAGTGACATCCTTTACGTATTTTTCAACCTTTGAAGCATCCTTTGTTTTATAAAGGTTTACCCCATACACATCTCCGTAAAGATTTTTGTAGTTTGCCAGATATAGCTTCGCCTCGGTTATATTGCATTTTTTCTTATCTATCACCAAAAGCGTGTGCCCGCCCGAGCTGTTGATGTCCATCACAATCTCCCTGCCACCGATGTTGCAGCCTGTAAGAACTGTTGCGGCTGTAAGCAGTACACACGCGATTTTCTTAAAATATTTCATCAGTCTCATTTATCCTTCCACGATGAGAAATCTGCCGCTCGGAAGAGAAAACACTTCGCTCTGTTCAATAAGCTCATCATCGGACATGCCTGATATGTCAGCCCCTGCCTCATCGAAATAGTCTCTTACTTCCTTTATATTTTTACATACGACAGCCATACAGTCCTCCAGAAATTCCTCTGCGGCCTCCGGTGTATCTGCAACATTCTCCGGAAAAAGCTGTGACTGATTCTCCAAAAATGTATCTAATACCTCTTCATCATACTCGTACATATAAGTTCCTCCCTGTGAATATGTTTATAAACTTAGACTATTATATAATATATTACATATCAATGCCAATACTTTTCTGCAATCTGAATGAATATATAAGCTTTTCCTTAATCTCTGCATTCTTGTCACCCGCAGAAAATATCCTGCCAAGCGCATCCGCATACAGATCAAGCTGTGTCTTATAGCGGTCTACAAGCTCATGCGCTTCATTCACTCTGTCTGTTTTGTAATCGAGAAGCACTATTTTATCATTTTCAAGCCAGAACGCATCTATAATTCCCTGCACCAGCACTCCGTCATAATCCATGACAAAAGGCTTCTCACGAAACAAATCGCCTCTTGCAGCAGCTTCAGCCATGCGTTCTCCTACATCCGATGCCACAAAGTGCTCTATGAGCTTTGGATTTACAAGCTTATACATTTCCTCCGCTATAAGCCCTTTTTCAAGCATTCTGTCCAGCTCCTGCTTCACGAACGTGCCTACACCTTCGCTGTCTGATGTATCAATGCCGCATATACTCTTAAAGTCCATGCATTCCATCACGCGGTGCATTGCAGTGCCTCGCAGTGTTCCCGGATTGATATCCGTCGTATTCTGCTCGAACGATGGCACATAAATCTCCTTCTCTTCCTGCAGAAACTCAGGAATTTCAGCCTCTTTTTCCGTGCTGTCATATTTTTCCACCATCGAATCGTGCTTGAGCTCTGATACTGAATATTTGCTCTTTTTGCTTATATCCGAGGCGTATGCATATTCAAAATCAAAGTCTGCTGCCATTTTTTCTGTGATTTCCCGACTGACCTTTGATATTCTGTCTGCAAGGGCCGCTTTTGATATATCATTTGAAGCCATATCAACAGCCCTTCTGGTTGCAAACTCTGTGGCATCGACCGTTGAAACCGTGTATTTATCAGGATAAGACAGCATTGCTGGAATTATCCAGTCCAGATAACAGCCTGCGCTCTCCCTCTGACCGAAGCTTATCGGCTGCCCTTTATTGACATTTCCGCGGTATTTTTCAAATGCCTTTTTTGCATTTGAAATACCACCTGTCAGTATGATTTTTTCCTTTGCTCTTGTCAAAGCCACATAAAGCACTCTAAGCTCCTCACCTGAGTCTTCTCTTTTGATGCGGCTTTCTATTTCATTTCTCACCAGTGATGGTCTTTTCGTCCTCGGACTTTTTGTCTTTTCAACAAGCCCCAGACCCAAGTCACTGTGTATGACAAGGTCTGATTTAAGCTCCTGTGTATTAAAGCCTTTGCCAAGCCCTGATACAAACACTATCGGAAACTCTAATCCTTTACTCTTGTGTATAGTCATGATGCGCACTACGTCATCATTCTCACCTGCCGTGTCGGCTTCACCATAATCTATCTCATATTTCTGCTGTATGTCTATATATCTCACGAAATGAAAAAGTCCTTTATAGCTTGTCTTTTCATATGCCACAGTCATTTCTATGAGCATATCTATGTTTTGTCTGCGCTTTTTGCCGGCCGGCATGGCAGAGGCATAGCTGTAAAAGCCGGTTTCATCAAGTATCATATACAAAAGCTCATGGATTGGTGTATCTGCAACTGCAGCGCGCAGCCTTCCATAAATCTCATTAAAGCGCCTAAGCTTTTCATCCTCATAGTCCGCTTCGCCTGCCATTGCCTTAAGTGCCGCCTGAGCAAAGCTCTCCCCGGGATAAAATGCCTTAATCTGTGCAAGCTCCTCATCATCGAGCCCGACAATAGGGGAGGCAAGCACTGCTGCCATCGGTATATCCTGTAGTGGATTGTCCAATATACGAAGCATCGACAAAATCACCTGTATTTCATAAGAAGAGAAATATCCTGTATTTGACTCAACATGTGCCGGAATATCACAGTCCTTGAGCACCTGTGATACCGTATTGCCCCAGCTTGCAACGCTTCTGGACAGTATCACAATATCCCTGTATTGCGGACTTCTAAGCTCACCGGTCTCCTTGTCTGTTACTTTGCCACAGGCCATAAGCTCCTTTATGCGGTTTGCTATCATCAAAGCCTCTATCTGAACCTTATCTCCCTCCTCATCCTCTACAATATCTGAAAGCTCCTCGTCCTTATAATCCACCAAAAGAAGCTCCGGCTTCATATCCTCATCTGCCTCAGGATAGCCTGCTCCCGGATACAGTGCTGCATCATCATCGTACTGCACCTTGCCCAAATCTGCCGCCATAATTTTGTAGAAAATATCGTTAGTGAAATCTAACACCTGAGTCCTGCTTCGGAAATTTTTGTGCAGGTCTATCCTCTGATGCTCACTGTCATCAGTCGTGTACAAATTATATTTTTCCATAAAAAGCTCAGGACGTGCCATTCTGAACCTGTATATGCTCTGCTTTACATCGCCTACCATAAACATGTTGTTTTTGCCATGCCGTTCTCCCGATACAGCCCTTAAAAGATCCTCCTGCACCTGATTTGAATCCTGATACTCATCTATCATGATTTCCTCAAAATGCTCCGAGAAATCCTTCGCCGTCTCTGTAGGCATGAGTGTATCCTCATCAACAAGAATACGCAATGCAAAATGCTCAATATCAGCGAAATCAAACACTCTCTTTTTTATTTTTTTTGCTTCCATCACCTCATAAAACTCAAGGGACAGTCTGATAAGCTCCTCAATGAACGGTTTCTGTCTCACAAGCTGCTCATACATAAGCTCAATGGACATGCAAAAATACTTCTTCTGAATGCCATCCACCTTCTTTTTGGCTTCATCACGCATACTTTTTATTCTATCCTTGAGCTTCGCATCACCGTCAAATTTTTTTATTATGGCTATCCTGCCAAATGCTATTTTTTTCACAAGTGCCTGTAAGCTGCTGTAATCCTCTGCCTCATCCAAGCCCTCAAAAAGCTTTAAATCATCCGTAAGCGTTATGGCATATTTTTCAAGTCCTACGGTATTTAACGCAAGACTTCTTGCCTGTTCAAGCTCCTGCACAGCCTCATATATCAAAACCCTGCAGTAGTCTGTAAGCTCCTTTATCACCTCTGACACTTCAAATTCCTGTACAGATGCCACCTCATATAAGCCAGACAGACCGCTAATCCATTTTTTAGGCCAGGATGAGCTTCCTGCCTTATGGTATATAGCCTCTATCATTTCTCTGACTGCTGCATCACTTCGTCCTTTGCTGTAGGTATCCACCAGGTTTAGAAATGCCTCATTATCCTGTCTTTTATAATTTTCCTCAAATACCTCCGACAGTGCATCCTTTAGCATAAGCTTAAGCTCCGCCGGGTCTGCAATTCTGAAATCCGGGTCCAGATTAATCTGTGCAAAATTGTTCTGCACCACAAAAAGACAAAATGAATCAATTGTTGTGATAAGCGCATTGTGAACAAGTGTCGCCTGTTTTTGCAGATTTTCATCGTCAGGTGTCTTTTGCAGCCTTGCTTCTATCGCGCGGCTTACACGCTCACGCATCTCTGCTGCAGCCGCCTTTGTAAATGTCACCACAAGCATTCTGTCGATGTCTACCGGGGGATCATCCACACATATTCTGTTTACGATTCTCTCAACAAGCACCGCTGTTTTGCCGGAGCCTGCTGCAGCCGAAACAAGTATATCCCTGTCTCTTAAATCTATAACCTTTTTCTGTTCACTGGTCCATTCTACACTCATGACTTGTCTCCATACTCATTTTTGTGTTCAAGCGCCGCTGTCTGTGTGCGCATTCTTTCAAGCACATCATCCTTTTTGTCACCGTTATATGTTCTGTCTGCGAAGCCCGGCAGCCTTGAATCATGCCTGCATATAGACTCAAACGCGCAATATGCACAGCTATCCATCTTTTTGTTCTTTATAGGATTGACATCCACACAGCCGTCATAGATGTCTTTTGCAATCTCCTTAAGCTTTGCGCGCGCAAAGCGTGTTATTACCTCAAACTCCTCACCTGATGCAACCTTTGAATATGCATTTGGCGTCTGATCCTTTTTTAAGGTGACAGGAATGACATCCGAGCTTTTTTCGAAATCACTGTCCATGCCCCTATACGCCTTTTCATCCGAATTGATGAGTCCGTCCGGTTTTAGCTGCCTGAGTATCATCTGATTGATATCGTCCTCAGAAAGTTCCTCGTCCGGCGGAACATCCTTAAGGTCAATCACAGGATCATCTATGTGATAATACAGCATTCCTCCCGGCTCCACAGAAAGAGCAGGCAGTGCCTCCTCCTTTTGCGACATCACTGCATCCATATACACCGCAAGCTGCAGCTGTGTCCCATAATATAGCTTCACCAGGTCAAATACTGTCTTTCCTGACTTGTAATCCAGCACTTTGATAAACATTCTGCCATCGTCTGTGTAGGTATCCGTCCTGTCTATCCTTCCCTTTATATCAACTCTGACGTCCCCCTCCATATCAAGACTCTCGTAAAAATCAAACTCAAACTTCTCCGGCACGAAGCTGCCCTTTCGTATCTGAGCCGTAAGCGCCCATACCGTCTGTCTGAAAACTGCCTTCATATGGCTGACCGTGTGCAGGCTTTCCGCCGTATCAAATATTCCATAGGCTGCATACTCGTTGATCACCTCATCTATTGACTCATCGGAAAGCTCCTTTCTAAGCTCATCCGACACATTAAACCAGTCAGCATTTTCTTTATCAAGCTTCCTGCTGTATTTTTCCAATGCCTCATGATATATATTTCCCATATCCATTGATGAGAATCCGCTCTCCTCGCGTTCCTTAAGTCTCAGTCCATAATTCAGGAAATGAGCATATGCACACCTTGCAAACTGTTCAAAACGCGTGATGCTGCCCTCCATATGCCTGCCATATATGCTTCTTGCCACATTACGGCTTATCGGATCCTTGGAATAATGCTCAAACCTTGCCTCGATGAGCTTCTCCACAGCATTTTCCTTAACATATCCTTTATCATATTCTTTATCATTTGTTTTATCATCTGCTTCATTACCGGCCTCATCATCCGTGGCGTTTTCGTCATAAAGCAGCAGTGCTGCCGCAATCTCACACCATCTGTCATCCACCTCGTTTGACAGCAGATAGTCCATGGCACTTCTTTTGCTTGAAAGATCCACAAGCTGCTCTACATCCTCTGTTTCCGTCACGACAAGCTTTGGAAACATTCCCTTCAGTATACCTATGAGATACGAAGGCTGGGCAGCCTTTTTCTCGCTGTCAAGCCTCGTGTAGCTGATATAAAGCTCCTTAGATGGCTTTGTCATGTTCAGATACAGATAAAACCTCTGTATAAACGCCTGCTCCCTGGCACCCGGCGCAAGCTCTATATCCATCTCCTTAAGTGATTCTCTCTCATACTGTGATATGATGCCGCCTCTTCCTGCTGCCTTTGGCACAATCCCATCATTCACACCTGCAAAAAACATGACCTTTATGTTGGTCAGACGTGTTCTCTCAATATCTCCGATGGTCACTGTATCGTATCCCGGCGGTATGACTGCCACCTCTGCTGCATCAAGCCCCGCATCCAGTATCTGTGTAAATTCCTCAGCATCCATGCACTCGTCACCAAGCACCGCCACATATTTTTCAAAGAGCTGCATGACTATTTTGTATATCTGTCCATATTCCTTTGATGCGGTCTGATCTCCTGCTTCAAGCAGTGTCTGTTCCTTTTTTGCAAGCTTATCAGGTATATCAAGTGAAACCGTCAGATTGTATATAGCAAGCACATAGTCCTTTACCGTTGAGTTTTTATCGGAAAATACCTGATATACCGGCTTTAACAGCTCTATTATATACTCCCTGCTTTTGTTTAAAAGCTCAAGGTCATAGCATGCCTTATTCTTTGGCAGTCTGACCCACTTTTTGTCCCATGCGCTTTTGCCTCTCACGCCACAGGCGAGCACGTAGTTTTCAAGTACGTCTATTTTACTGTCCGAAAGCTTACTAAAGCCGCATCGCAAAAATCTAAACACCGAATCAGCGGAAAAATTCTGTGCCACAATATCCGGAATGGATCTGATAAACTCAATAAACGGATGAAAAAGTATCTCCTGTGTGGCATCGATAAAGTAGGGAATATTGTATTTGTCAAATATCTCCCGCACATAACCGGCATATATATTCACATCTCCCGTGACTATCGCAATATCACGATAACGCAGGTTTTCATTCCTCACGAGCTCATTAATTCTTCTGGCTATCATTGTCAGCTCCTGCTTTGGGTCACGCAGACAGTCTATATGAATGTGCTTTGGTGCTTTTTCAAAGGCATGCCTGCTTTTTCTAAAAAGCTGCTGCTCCATAAAGCCTAACTCCTCATTTTCTGCCAATCTGTAATTTTTATCAAGGATAATTGGTTCCTCAACCTCTATTCCATAGAACGCAGCCATTTCGGTGAGTGATTTTACTGTCCTTTTGGGCATGTCAAACAGCTCATGCATGCCCCTGCTCTTAAAAATATCCTCACGACAGTCTATTGTGAGTGTGACATATATTTTCTTTGAAATGACAAAGAGCTTTTTCATAAGCTGATTCTGTATAGGTGTAAATCCTGTAAATTCATCAAATGCAATGACTGAATTCCTAAGAATAGCAGACTCCTCTGCCACATTGCAAAGCACATTTAGTATTTCCTCTGCAGTGATATATTTGTCCTGCATGAACTTCTCAAATGCCTCATACAGCACAAGTACATCCTTAAGCTTACCGGAAAGCGCATCTGAAAGCCTGCCGGAGGCAATATATCCTTCAAGGTCCTGGGGCGATATATTGTACTGCACAAGCTCAGAAAGGAGCGACTTCACCTCGCTTATATAGCCGATACGGTTTAAGTTTCTGCCTATCACACCAAGCTTATCCGCCTCCTGTCCCGCGAGCTTCCTGAGCACCAGGTTTTTACCGGTCTCCTCCAGCACCGTAAGCCTCGTGATTCCAAGCTCATCAAACACTCTGTAGGCCAGGCGCTTAAAGCTTAATACGTCTATATTCATGATGGCTTTGTTCTCCGACAAATCCACAAGCTGTCTCTGTGTCTGCATTGTAAACTGCTCGGGCACTATGACAAGATAATTGTCCCTCGGGTTTGCCTTTGCCTCTTTGACTATCCTGTTAAATAGATATTTTGTTTTTCCGTTTCCTGAATTACCTGTGATAAACTGTAATGACATAAAAAGACTCCATGATTAATTACTGTGTAAAATGTATACTGTAATTATATCATGAAGTCTCCTATTATTGAATTACTTATTGTGCTTCAATTTGATTTATTTAATTTTGAATCTTGAGGTAATATTCTGTAATTCTGATGCAGAATCCTTACAGTTTGTAGAGCGCTCAAAGCTCTCGCTTGTAAGCTCAACTACCTCTGTTGTCTTGTTGGCAATATCATTGATACCCACTGAGCACTCATTGATATTCTGGTTGATTGAATCCATAGAATCCGTTATGCGGCTTATCGCATTTCTAAGCTGCTCAACCTCGCCGTTTGCCTGATTCATGAAATCCTCGATGCTTCTTGCCACATCACTGTACTCATCAGATGATGTCATGAAAGCGTCATAGTCATTCATTACCTTGTTCTCAAGGAAGTCAAGTACATCAACCAGACATCCTGTGAGTGTCTCTACTGACGAATTAACCTGTGCAACGATTGTCACGATATTGGCACCGGTTGCTGTTGATTCTGCCGCAAGGTTTGCTATCTCACTGGCTACAACCGCAAAACCCCTTCCCTGATCTCCCGCTCTTGCTGCCTCTATTGAAGCATTTAAAGAAAGCAGGGTGGTCTCGTCTGCTATATCCTGAATTGCCTTTGCAAGCTCATTAATCTTTTCTACCTGCTTTGCATCTGTTATAGCTTTTTCAGATGTGTTCTTGATAGAATCATAAACCTTAAGAGTTTCCTCTCTTGCACTGCTTGTTCTGGTATGGATAGCATTTGCCTTCTCCATGGCACCGGCTGTCAGGCTTGTTCCTTCGCTTATCTTGTTTGCCACCTCGATTGCATTGTTATTCATATTGAGGACACTGTTTGTAACCTCCTCTGTTGACTGTGAGGTTGACTCCATGCTAGCTGCAAGCTCCTCGTTAGTTGCCGAGTTGTTGGTCGAAGCATCTGTTACATTCTCAGATATGTCATACAGAGTATTTGAGTCGTTTACCAGCTTTCCTGATATTCCATTGAGCTCTGATATGATACCGTTTAGCTGTTCCTTCATTTTCTTTAAAGCGACACCCATGACACCGATTTCATCCTTAGTGATTGGGATTTCATGCTCATCTGTCATGTTAAGCTGAGAGATATCGTTGATAACTGCTGTAAGCTTTGTGATTGGCTTTGTAATCTTTCTTGTAACAAGAACACCTATTCCAACTGCCAGGATTACCAGTAAAACACCCATTATAAGTGATATTGTAGTGATTGTCGTTATAGGTGCAAGCACGTCTGACTTATCTGCCTCTACATATACTACCCAGTCATTTACCGTACACATAAATGCGATATACTTGTCCTCGCCATCTACCTTGCATTCCTCAACCCTTGCAGTCTCCATGACTCCTGTTGAGTTGAGCTTATCGAGAACCCCCTGGATTACAGGATTGTTTTCCATCTTTTTGCCTATCATCTTAGGGTCGTCATGATAGACATATTTTCCATCCTTGTCTACCAGATATGCCTTACTTGAATCCATATCCTGGATACCGACATTGTAAAGTATATACTGCACCCTGACATCCATATTTACCTGATCAGTATCTCCGTAAAAGCTCTCATAAAGTGTGTTTGATGCAGATACGCATGTATCATACAGATAATTCTCACACAGATTTACCACGTTCTTCTTCATTACGGTAAGAGAAACCGATAATATTGCCACAATAAGAACAAGTGAAGTTGTGGCAATAAGTGTTGCTACCTTTGCCTTTATAGTTTTCATAAATTATTCCTCCTCACTGCCCTTTTGCTTTGCCCAGTCAGACTTGACAGTATCTACAAGAGTATTCCAGTCCAGTTCACCCTCTGTGTAGCTTATCAGGTCACTTCCCAAATTATCCTTAAATTTCTGATTTGGGAATGTGACAAAGTTCCATGGAACCGACTTCTTAGAGCTGTCATTCATGTATTTGATAACCTCTACAGCAAGTGGATTTGACGGATATTCTGACTCCTTAAATGTATTAAACGGAGGAATAAATCCAAACTTTTCAGTCACAAATTTCTTTCCCTCTTTTGAGCTGTACAGCCACTCTAAGAAATCAACTGAAGCCTGTTTTTCTTCCTTTGTTGCCTGTGCATTGATACAGATATAATTCTCAGTTCCAATGCAAAGTCCCTGTGACTCCTCGCCATCCATGCCTGTATATATCGGCATATATTTGGCATCCTCTTCACTGACCACATTTCCGTCTGCACTTTCTATCTGTGACCAGCCCCAGTTACCATTCTGAACCATCGCCACCTTGCCCTGTGCAAACTCAGTCATCGAATCTTCAACTGTCTTGCTTTTAAGGTCTGATATATCAGTACATGAATTGTTGATGTACAGATCAAAAACATTTTTAAACTCATCACTGTATGTAAAATCCAAGGTATCCAAATCCGACACATTCTTTTCCTGAAGCTCGTAGGTTACAGGGATATTCATCAGATGTGTGTGCCATCTCCAGCTCTCGCCCGGTGCAAGCGATGTGGAGCCAAACACTCCCTCTATTCCAAGCTCACTCTTATGCGCCTGCATATCCTCCGCCACTTCCTTGAGTGCAGCAAAATTGTTTATCTCATCCATGCTCTTTATCTGGCTTGACTTGTCAGATAATGCAAAATACTTTTCCATAATTGCATTGTTGTAGATGATTCCAT
Organism: uncultured Agathobacter sp.; assembly: GCA_934365945.1. Taxonomy (GTDB): domain Bacteria; phylum Bacillota; class Clostridia; order Lachnospirales; family Lachnospiraceae; genus Roseburia. The sequence goes on from CAKRNE010000003.1 coordinate 217,134, forward strand.
AGCCCTCAACAACGTAAGGTATGCCGTATACACCCTTTCCGTCATCGCCGGTTACTGCCATGCTCTTATCCAAAAGCCATGAATACAGCTTTGTGTCAGATAAATCCATACAGTAATTTTTCCATTCACTGTACTCAACCGGACCGTTTATCTGAAACATTGTCGGGTAATCCTTTTTTGCAAGCTCTGCTTTAAGTGTTCTCTCATGATTACCGTCTGCTGCGGTAAGAACCTTGAGCTTTACTCCGGTCTCCTTTTCATAGGCTGCTGAAACCTCCTCCCATACTGACTTTACCTCAGGCTTACAGCTTAGGAAGTATATCTGTGTGACCTTTTTTGCAGATGAACCAAATGAACATCCTGACATCATTGATACCAGCATTGCCATGGTCATAAGCAATGCCACAAATCTTTTCTTTTTCATCCATTTCCTCCCAATAAGTAATTTTTATAAATTTCACATAACTATTTTTAGTTAATTAAGTGTTTTATTAAAATATAGCACCTTTTTCTCATAAATACTAGTACTTTTTGCATATTTGATTAGATAATTTTCGTTCACTGTCCATACAACGCAAAAACGGCATGTATCCTGTTGGATTCACACCGTTTTCTTAATTTCAATATATAATTATATAATTCTCTTATGCCTTATGATTAGTGATGGAAAAGTCTGATTCCTGTAAAGCTCATCACCATGCCGTACTTATTACATGTATCAATAACATGATCATCTCTCACAGATCCACCCGGCTGGGCTACATACTTCACGCCACTCTTGTGGGCACGCTCAATGTTGTCACCAAATGGGAAGAATGCATCAGAGCCAAGTGCTACATCTGTATTCTTGTCAAGCCATGCTCTCTTCTCCTCTGCTGTAAATACGTCCGGCTTTACCTTGAAGAATTTCTGCCACTCGCCCTCTGCAAGCACATCCATGTAATCCTCACCGATATAAAGGTCGATAGTATTGTCGCGGTCTGCACGTCTGATACCATCCACGAACTGAAGTCCAAGCACCTGTGGAGACTGGCGAAGCCACCAGTTGTCTGCCTTTGAGCCTGCAAGTCTGGTACAGTGGATACGAGACTGCTGTCCTGCTCCGATACCGATTGCCTGGCCACCCTTTACATAGCATACAGAGTTTGACTGTGTATACTTTAAAGTAATCATTGAGATTGCCAGATCAATCTTAGCCTGCTCTGTGAGCTCCTTGTTCTCTGTCACGATATTTGAGAAGAAATCATCATCAATATGAAGCTCATTTCTGCCCTGCTCAAATGTGATGCCAAATACATCCTTTCTCTCGATAGGTGCCGGCTCATATGCCGGGTCAATCTCGATAACACAGTAATTGCCGTTTTTCTTAGCCTTTAAAATCTCAAGAGCCTCGTCTGTGTAGCCCGGAGCTATAACACCGTCAGATACCTCTCTCTTGATTACAAGCGCAGTGCTCTTGTCACATACATCTGAAAGTGAAATAAAATCACCAAATGATGACATTCTGTCAGCACCTCTTGCTCTGATGTATGCATTTGCAAGCGGTGTAAACTCGATATCCATGTCATCAACCCAGTAAATCTTTTTCTCCACATCTGAAAGCGGCTGTCCGACTGCTGCACCTGCAGGCGAAACATGCTTGAAGGATGTTGCGGCCGGAAGACCTGTAGCCTTCTTAAGCTCTCTTACAAGCTGCCATCCGTTAAAGGCATCGAGGAAGTTGATATATCCGGCTCTGCCGTTAAGCACCTTTATAGGAAGCTCTCCCTCCTTCATAAATATTCTGGCCGGTTTCTGATTTGGGTTACATCCGTATTTTAATTCATATTCCTGCATTTTTCTGTTCTCCTGTTTTATATCTTCTGTTTTGTATATCTCACCGTTTATAAAATGTTTCTCGTTATTTGTTTTTGTTTACGATTCTGCTCTCATACTCGCCTGTTGCGATATCAATATATCTTACAAAAAGTGATACCTTATTGTCCTCGTTAAGGTTCTCCCATACCATATTGGTAAACTCGTCGATATCTCCGTCGATATCTACCCATGTAGGCTCACCCTCAAAGCTTGGCAGTGGATTGCCATCGCCCATATATGTATGGATGAAATGTCCCTCTCCAGCAACCGGTGCTGAGTATGCAAATGTGTATCTGTTGCATGCATCAGGATTGCCGTTGTTGCTCTTTAAGATTGACATAGCGTAGTTGAACTCACCATTGTCAATATGCATGATTCCTGAAATTCTAGGTGTATAGTTAGGAGCGTCAGGCTCAAACTCTCTTGTCCTTAATGCCTGCTCAAATGTCTGCTGCTTGTCCATCAGCTCATAGATAGTATCTGTCTGGTCACCGTTTGTGACAATTGTCTTGTTGCCGAGCACTCTTACAGGTGCGTAAATGATAAGACTTGGATCCTCAAGCTTTGAAGGATCAAATGCCTGTGTTCTGATGCCCTCGCCATCCTCTACAAATACTCTGTTGCGGCTGTTCTCGCTTCTGCCCATGATGAAGTATGCTGTCACAGCCTTCTTACCATCCTTTGTGCGTCCGATTACGATACCTCTGCCAGGGTATGTTGTGCTTGATAATTCCTTTGCTAATGATACTCTTTCCATGTCATCCTCCATGTTTTTTAATAATGTGGTCTGCATCCCCAAATCTTTTTGGGCCTGCCGGAATAAAAAAGACCGTCTGAACACACATATAAATATAAAGCTCTGCATGAAACTTATATTAAATGTGCGCCCAGACGGTCGGCAATCAACTGTTATACTCCATGTGGTTATCCACTTCCGTCAGTCATATAACTGTCTTTATTTAAGCATGTATTTTTGTCATTGTCAAGTACCACTTTAAAATAAGCATGTACTTATAAGTTATTCTTATAAGTACATGCTTGTAAACAATGCTTATTTATCTATCAATGCTTTATAATGCCATTATTTACTAATTCTTAAAGCTGTGAATAGGTGCCGGGATTCTTCCTCCGCGGTTTACAAATGCATCACAAGAGAATCTGTTTACCGGCATAACCGGTGCACTTCCAAGGAGTCCTCCGATTTCTACCACATCACCTACATCCTTTCCGATTGCAGGAAGCAGTCGACAGGCTGTTGTCTTCTGGTTTATCATACCGATAGCCATCTCATCTGCGATAATTCCTGAAATTGTGGTGGCCTTTGTATCGCCAGGAATTGCAATCATGTCAAGTCCTACTGAGCATACACAGGTCATAGCCTCAAGCTTTTCAAGGGTAAGTGCGCCATCGTTTACGGCATCTATCATTCCCTGATCCTCGGATACCGGAATAAAGGCACCCGAGAGTCCGCCGACATATGAGGATGCCATGATACCGCCCTTTTTCACCTGATCGTTTAAGAGTGCAAGTGCTGCTGTTGTTCCCGGAGCTCCGGCTCTCTCTAAACCTATCTCGCAGAGGATATCTGCTACAGAGTCTCCAATAGCCGGTGTAGGTGCAAGTGAAAGGTCTATGATTCCAAATGGCACTCCAAGCTTCTTTGAAGCCTCCTTTGCCACAAGCTGTCCTACTCGTGTAACCTTGAAGGCTGTCTTCTTGATTGTCTCACAGAGCACCTCAAAGTTCTCGCCTCTTACCTTTTCAAGAGCAGTCTTTACTACTCCCGGTCCGCTGACACCTACATTAATGATGGCATCAGCCTCTGTAACACCGTGGAAGGCTCCTGCCATAAACGGATTGTCATCAGGAGCATTACAGAATACAACAAACTTGGCACAGCCTGATACAGGAAGGTGCTTTGTCACCTCTGCTGTCTCCTTTATCATCTCACCGATCAGCTTTACTGCATCCATGTTGATTCCGGTCTTTGTGGAGCCAACATTTACAGAGCTGCATACGAGGTCTGTCTCAAGCATTGCCTGAGGGATTGATTTGATTAAAAGCTCATCTGCCTTTGTCATGCCCTTTGACACAAGTGCTGAGTATCCACCGATGAAGTTGACACCCACCTCTTTTGCTGCCTTGTCAAGAGTCTTTGCTATGGTAACAAAATCCTCTGAGCTCTTGCATGCCGCACCGCCGACAAGGGCGATAGGTGTAACTGAAATACGTTTGTTTACGATAGGGATACAGTAGTTGTTCTCTATTTCTTTTCCTGTTGCTACAAGATCCTTTGCAAGTGTTGTAATCTTGTTGTAGATATTCTCATTTACCTTTGCAAGGTCTGAGTCTATACAGTCGAGCAGGCTGATACCTAGTGTGATTGTACGCACATCAAGGTTTTCCTTCTCCACCATGTCATTGGTCTCAATTACTTCACCAATATTAATCATTTTAATGTTCTCCTTTAACTGTGTATGACATTTTTACGCTAAACTAGATTCGATGCATCATCTCAAAGATTTCTTCCTTCTGACACTTTATTGTTACACCAATTTCTTCTCCAAGTGCATCAAGCTGGTCAGAAATCTCTGCAAATGAAGCTGTAGCATTTGCCATATCTACAATCATCATCATGTTGAAATATCCTGAAACGATTGTCTGTGAGATATCAAGCACGTTTACACTGCCCTCTGACAGATATGTACATACCTTTGCGATGATTCCTACTGTGTCTTTTCCGACAACTGTGATGATTACTTTGTTCTTTGTGTTATCCATAACAACTTATTCTCCTGTTCTCTTATTCTACGGCTATGCGGTCTGATGCCCCATCTCTCTTAGCCACATACATTGGGAAATCACTTGCCTTATATGGATTGTCTCCCATTGTGACCTCAAGTCTGACTGCCTCATACGCCAGCTTTTCGTAGTTGTTTTCTTTGCTAAGGTGTCCCAGTATTACTGAGCCAAATTTATCATGAAGAAGCTCGCATAATAACTGCCCGCTTCTCTCATTCGACAAATGTCCGCTGTCACCCATGATTCTGCGCTTGAGCGGATACGGATACGCCCCTGTCTGGAGCATATTTATATCGTGATTGGCTTCAAGCAGCAGACCATCAAGGTTCTGAAGCTTTGAAACCAGTGTGTCATCATACGTGCCAAGGTCTGTCACGACCGCCATCGCATGATTTTCATTTTTAAACCTGTATGCGACAGGGTCAGCCGCATCGTGTGATATGTGAAGCGGCTCAAACTCTATATCGCCTATTGTAAAATCGACGCCTGCCTCAATAGGATGAAACAGCTCATCATCTATATTTCCAACGGATTTTGTGCATTTTATGGCACCAATTGTGGCTCTTGTGGCATAAATTGGAATATGATAGCGCCTCGCCATGACACCAAGCCCTGCAATATGGTCTATATGCTCATGTGTCACAAGAATGCCCTGCATATCTGTGGCAGTCATATCAAATTCATTCAGGCCATTTTCTATTTTCTTACCGCTGATGCCCGCGTCTATGAGCACATGGCAATCATCCGTGCCCACACATATACAGTTTCCACTGCTGCCGCTGGCAATGCTGCATAATTCTAACATGTTAATTCTCTTTCCAGTATAATTCTATTTTGTCTCCCTCATGAAGCTCCTCGGAAAACTGAGCATCCCTGCCGTTTATTACAGTGGCTATTGCCCTGCCCTTTCCTGCCTGTAAATCAAATGAGATATGGGTAAATATATCGACAAATATATATGTATCCTTGCCGGACAACTCTACAGGCTCACCGTTTACAATGACTGTAACTGTATTTTCTGATGAGTCTTCTTCCTGTATTTCATCTTCCTGTATTTCATCTTTTTGCATTTCTTGCTGTATATCATTTTTTGTCAATTCATTTTCCGGCAATTCATTTTCCGGCAATTCATTTTCCAGCACATCAGATGCCTCAGCTTCTTTGGCAAAATCATCATGGAGCTCGTCGAGCACCTGATTCATCATCTGCTCTGATGTTCTGGTCACTGTGTTGTCTGACTCTGTGCTGCTTGCATCCGGCTCTGCTAAAGCCGAAGCATCATTTGTATCTGCATCTGCATCAGACTCTTGTGTGTCATTATAAGTGTTATTGTCGATTCTTGCAACACCATATTCATCTGTTTTCCACTCAACAGAGAAATTTTCGTATACAAGTGTGTCGAGATCGGCCTCTTCATTGTTTACATATATCATCTGGTCTGTGTCAACAACCAGATCCATAAACTGCGCAATCTGGCGCACTGTATAGTAATTTCTTGTCTCAATCACATCGTTTTCCTTGATGCTGTAATCCTCAGGCTCAAGCCTTCCGTTTACCTGGACAAACCTAGGACATGAAACCCTTCTGCCGTTTATTACAAATGTAATGACAGAATGATTGTACTCATCAAGCTGCGATATCTTATACACTGCAGCCTCTCCGGCTGTGGACGGCTCAATGACTATCTCACTGTTTGGCTCAAGCGGTGTATTGATGCTTGCAGGCTTTCCGTTCATGGTCACCACTGCGCCCTCTCCGGCCTCGCCTCTTACAAGCCTAGCTACACCGTTTACCGTAAAGTTTATCGGGGTGCCGCGCTTTGGAAACAGCTCATCGTTTGGAAATCCCGCCTGAAGCGCTGCATCGACTATTGTAAGTCTGTTATTGTCATAGAGCTTTATTCTCTCACCGTTGAATCTGACCATGATAAAATTATTTCTCTGGTCATAATAATTCAGGCATATGCCAATCGGAGTGACAAGAAGCGGATCCTTCGTAATATCCTCCTGCTCAAAGATCACCTCGCCAAGCACCTCCTCGCCTCTTAGGGCAACTCTCTCCTGTGGCAGGTCTAGATCCTCCGCAAGCTCTTCCGTGAAGCCGTGTACCTTGCCTCCGCCTCCTACTACAAAGCAGGCACTCACAGTCTTGTCACCGTTTAGCTCTATTATTTTTGCCGATACCTCACGAGCAATATTGTCAACAACAGGTGCCACCACCTCCCACACATCCTCTGCAGGAATCGTGTGCTCGATACTCATAATATCCTTGTATGTAACCTTATCACTTGTCGTAGACTGAAGCTTTATGTGCTCAGCCATGTTGAAATCCACGAGAAAATGCTGCACGATAACCTCTGTCAGCTCATCTCCTGCATGCGGTATCATGCCGTAAGCTATAATACTTCCGTCCCTTGTGATTGAGATATCACTTGTTCCGGCTCCCACATCGACAAGTGCGATATTAAGCATACGATAGTTTTCAGGTATGGCCACATTGATAGCCGCAATAGGCTCCAGTGTCATATTGGCAACACTAAGCCCGGCCTGTCCCACTGCCGCATACAGTCCGTCTACCACATCCTCAGGCAGAAATGTAACTATGATATCCTCGCCTATTTTGTTTGCCTTATGACCCTCAAGACTGATAAACACCTCATCATTTAAAAAGAATTTGACTGTAGAATATCCCACACAGTAAAACTTATAGCTTGTATCGTTAACCTCCTTGAGCGCCTCCTGTGCCTTTTCTATGCCAAGCAGGTTAAGCGTATGTATATCCTCGCCTGTCACAACAGACTCCTGTGCATACTCATACTCCACATGTGTTGTGACAGTCTTTAATACTCGACCTGCGGCTGCTATACACACTTCTTCAAGCGGCTGTCCTGTCTGTTTTTCAAGCTCATCCTTTACTTCCTTAATGGTTTTTGCCACCCTGCCTATATCATGTATCTGACCGTCGAGCATCGCTCTGGTCTCATGCTCCCTGACATACTGTGCTGCAACCACAAATTCCTTGTCATCATTCTGATAACCGACAGTTCCTACAACATTTCTTGTACCAATATCCAAACCGAATACACTGTTCATTTCCACTACTCCTTGTATTTGCTAAGCGCTTTATTTATCGAAGCTATCGTGTTTTCGATATCTCCGTTATTATCGATAACCTCCCTGCAGTGCCTTCTGTACTCATCTTCCTTAAGCTGGCTTGCAAAGATGCTGTCTATCTTCTCATCTGAATAGCCTCTTGATGACTTAAGTCTTTTTCTTCTGACTTCTTCACTAGCATAAATATACCACAGCTCGTCGCAGATTTCACCATATCCCTCCTCTATAAGGAGTGCTGCTTCAAGCACTAGCATGAAAAGACCTTCTTTTTTGGCCTCCTCGACTGCATTAAGCACATATTCCTTTACTGCAGGATGCACTACCTCATTTAAAAGCTCCCTTTTTTCGTCATCCGAAAAAATCACTTTGGCAAGTGCCGGTCTGTCAAAATGCCCATCCTCAAGCCATATCGGTTCTTCGACAAACAATTCCTTTAATCTGTTGTAGCAGTCGCTTCCCGGCTCCATCAGCTCATGGGCTATCTCATCGGAGAGCATGACCCTTACGCCCTCAAACTCCTTAAGATAGCCAAGCACTGCCGACTTTCCGGCACCTACACCACCTGTTATTCCTATAAAAATCATACTGTTTCCTTTTCTGTCATCAATGCGCATCATACCAGTCATAGCCACACTCTGTGCCCACCTCCATGGACACTTTCATGTCCACTGCGCCACGCATCTCTTTTTCCAGAAGCTTAATCACTTTATCCTTCTCAGCTTCCTTTGTCTCAATTAAAAGCTCATCATGCACCTGAAGGATAAGCCTTGACCTTAAGCCCTCTTCAAGCAGTCTGTCATGCACACGTACCATGGCAATCTTTATGATATCGGCTGCTGTACCCTGAATAGGTGAGTTCATCGCAACTCTCTCTCCAAACTGTCTTTGCATGAAATTGCTCGAGGTAAGCTCGGGAATCGGTCTGATACGCCCAAACATAGTCTTTGTATAGCCGTTTTTCCTGGCATCCGAAACCGTTTGATCCAAAAACTCCTTAATCTTTGGATATTTGACAAAATAGCTGTCTATATAACCCTGCGCCTCTTTCCTTGAGATGCCCAGGTCGTTAGACAGTCCAAACGCGCTGATACCATATACGATACCAAAATTCACTGCCTTGGCATTTCGTCTCTGAAGGTCTGTGACCTCATCAAACGGTGTGTCAAACACAAGAGACGCTGTACTTCTGTGGATATCCTGACCATTCTTAAAGGCCTCTATCATCCTTTCATCCCCGGAAAGCGCCGCAAGCACTCGAAGCTCGATCTGCGAGTAGTCTGAATCAACAAACAAATCTCCATCCTCAGGCAGAAAAACCTTTCTGATCAGCTTGCCCAGTTCAATCCTTATCGGGATGTTCTGCAGATTAGGCTCTGTGCTTGAAAGACGGCCTGTCGCAGTGATTGTCTGATTTAAGGTAGTATGGATTTTGCCATCGGATGCAATATATCCTGAAAGTCCGTCAGCATATGTGCTCTTTAGCTTTGTGAGCTGTCTGTATTCCAGAATATCCGCAACGATCGGATACTTAGACGCCAGCTTTTCAAGCACATCTGCCGCAGTCGAATAACCTGTCTTTGTCTTCTTTTCATTTGGCAGACCAAGCTTCTCAAAGAGAATGACTCCAAGCTGCTTCGGCGAGTTGATATTAAACTCTTCACCTGCTGCCTCATATATTTTCTTTTCAAGTTCAGCTATTGAAACAGCAAGCTTGTCTCCATATTCTCTAAGCTTTATTCCATCAGCCCTTATACCCTCATTTTCCATATCATACAGCACGAAAACGAGTGGCAGCTCAATATCTGTATAAAGAGTGAGCATATCCATTTCATTTAGCCTCTGCAAAAGAACAGGCTTTGATTTCCATGCAGTATACACCTCGTAGCAGGCACAGTCCACTGCCTTTTTCTCATTCTCCTTCATCATCTGAGTAAAATCAAGCTTTCCCAGATAATCCTTCTTGGATGAGAGCATAAGCCCCAGATAGTCCTTTGCGACAGCATCATACGGATACTCACCGACAAGCGGATTGATAAGGTATGCAGCTACCATCATGTCAAAATATCTGCCTCTGTCCTTAGCCTTTATCTCTTTGCTCTTAAACCTGTGCAGATTACTCTTTAAATCCGGTGATATCCATGACTTTACTTCCAGAGTATTTAGTTTTTCATCGAGGAAGCTGCTTGAAATTTCATCACCTGTACAGATAAAATAAATGTCCTCCTCTGAAAAACAAATCGAAACAGCAAGATAATCATTTGAAACCGGCTCAGTAAACAGACTTAGCTGACCGTCGCTTTCACCGCCGTCAGATACGCCCGGTACTATCGCAAATGCGACCTCCCTGCCCTTTGCCTTTTCAAACACACTCTCTGCGGTCTTTAAATCTCTTACTACCGTAAAATGCTCCTCTGCATTGTTTTTAGGTGCCTCCACATTAAACCGTGACAGCATGTTTTTAAATTCGTATCTCTTGCAAAGTAAAAAAGCAGCCTCAGTGTAGAGCGATTCTATTCCGTCACTAAGCTTTGCATCGGAAAATTCATAGTCAACCGGTGCATCAAGTATGATTGTAGCAAGCTCCTTGCTCATAACAGCCTGCTCCCAGTACTCCACTATATTTTTTGAAGCCCTTGGCGGCTTTACATTTTCGGCATCCTCATGTACTGCCTCTATACAGTGATATTTTGCAATAAGTGCACCTGCTGTCTTTTCACCGATACCCGGCACTCCCGGGATATTATCAGAGGTATCTCCCTGCAGTGCCTTCACATCGATAAACTCCTTTGGAGTGACGCCGTACTTTTCGATAACATCTGCTGTATTATAGTTTTCTATCTCGGTTCCTGTCTTTTTGGTCTTTGGAATCCTTACCATGACATGGTCCGTCGCAAGCTGTAAGAGGTCTCTGTCTCCGGAAATAATGGCGACATCCATACCTGCATTTTCCGCTCTGACAGATAAAGTTCCAAGTATATCGTCGGCCTCATAGCCTTCCTTTTCCACGATTTTAATGCCCATGGCTGTAAGCATTTCCTTTATCATAGGCACCTGCTGCCTGAGCTCCTCGTCCATAGGCTTTCTCGTGCCCTTGTACGCATCAAACATCCTGTGGCGAAACGTCGGCGCATGCACATCAAATGCCACCGTCAGATAGTCAGGCTTTTCCTCGTCAAGAATCTTGAACATGATATTCAAAAAACCATAGACTGCATTTGTGTGAAGCCCCTCTGAATTGGTCAGATCAGGCAGCCCGTGATATGCCCTGTTTAAAATACTGTGTCCATCTATAAGTACAAGCTTTTCACTCATTTTGATACTTTCCTTACTGTCAATTATAATATGTTGTAATCGTTGCCGGTCACACTACAGTGCAAACAGTAACGTTAAATAGCCCTTGTATATTTCTTGAGCCACTCGGCCTCCTCATCATTCAAAAATGGTGAAACAAGCTCATAAACTCTCGCATGATAAGCATTCAGGTATCCTTTTTCCCGATCTGTCATCTGATTTGGATCAATAGCATCTAAATCTATAGGCACATAGGTCAGATTCTCAAAATACATGAACTGGCCATACTCATTTTTCTCACCCTTTCGGCAGATAAGCTCATTCTCTGTACGAATGCCAAACTTGCCTTCTAAATAGATTCCCGGCTCATCTGTAGTGACCATGCCCTCTTCTATCACACGCTCTGCTGTCCTGCCCGGATACTGCTTCCAGTGGAAGCTGTTTGGTCCCTCATGCACATTGAGCACATAGCCCACACCGTGTCCGGTACCGTGATTGTAGTCCATGCCAATCTCCCAGAAAGGCTCTCTTGCCAGAATATCAAAGTTTAGGCCCGAGCAGCCCTCCTTAAACCTTGCATTTGCCAGGTTCATATTTGAGCGGCACACTCTCGTAAACATATCCTTCATCTCGTCAGTCACAGGGCCTAGTGCAAAGGTTCTCGTGATATCTGTGGTTCCCTCCAGATAATGTCCGCCTGAATCCACCAGTAAAAGGCTCTCAGGCTTAAGCTGCCTGTCAGACTCCTCTGTTGCAGAGTAATGCACAATAGCACCATGGTCTGCATATCCGCATATTGTGGCAAAGCTTAAATCAAGAAAGCCCTCCTGCTCAGCTCTAAGCGATGCAAGATAATCTGAAGCCGAAATCTCTGTCATCGGTATCTTACCTATATTTGTCTTAAGCCAGTACATGAACCTGCACATCGCAACTGCATCCTTTAAATGCGCCTTGCGCAGATTTTCAAGCTGCACTTCATTCTTTACGGCCTTCATGACAACAGTAGGATCCTCCGAATCAATCACCTTAACTCCATTTGGCAGACTGCTGCAGATGCGGTAATTTACAACCGATGTATTTAAAAGCACTGTCTCCTTTTCATCAATATGCTTCACATATTCATAAAAATCATCGTATGGCCTTGTCTGTATACCGTTTTTATCGAGGTAGGCTTTAAGCTCCTTAGTCACAACCTCATCCTGCAAAAACCATATGCAGCTATCCTCTGATATTGCCAGGTATGAAAGCACTACAGGCACATAGCTTATGTCGCCTCCCCTGACATTTAATAGCCAGGCGATATCGTAAAGTGATGACATCAGATGAAGCGTTGCACCTTTTTGTGCCATCTGCTCTCTGACTCTTTTAAGCTTTGAGCTTATATCCTCACCAGTATATTTATTGTCAAAAATCATGACAGCTTCCTTTGACATAGGAGGTCTGTCAGTCCATATGATATCTATCAGATCCTCATTTACGTACATGCTGCCGTGCTTTTCTTTTGCGATTTCATAAAGCCTTTTGCCCCATGCGCCATTTACCACTCTGCCGTCGAAGCCTATTATACCGCCCTCTGAAAGAGTATCCTTTATATACTCATCGACTGTCGGTACGCCCTCCTCGCCAATCTTAAAAAGCTTTATCGTGGTATCCTTAAGCTGCGCTGCCGCCTGCACAAAATACCTGCCGTCTGTCCATAATCCGGCCTCATCCATAGTGATGACCGCGGTACCTGCCGAGCCCGTGAAGCCTGTAATATATTTGCGCGCCTTAAAATGCTCTCCTACATACTCTGACTCATGAAAATCAGCAGTAGGAACCACATACAGCGAGATGCCCCTCTTTGCCATCTCGCCTCTAAGTGCCTTTAATCTATCCTGTATCATCTTATTATGCCTCTTTAAATTCAAAAAATTTCGTATCTAATTCCGGATACATTCTCTTTAGTGAGATTGGTTTGCCGGATTTGTTCAAAAAGCAGTGGCTGCTTTTTGCTGTGGTGCGAAGCTCGCCTGTCTCCTTGTCCTTCATGACATACTCAAGCTCCATCTTGATTCCGTTATACTTAAGCAGCTTTGTGTAGATAACAACAGTATCATCAAAATGCACCATACTGTGATACTCTACCGATATCGACAGCACCGGACTTATGATTTCCATATCCTCCATCTGCCTGTAGTTGAGTCCTATCTGATCCATCAAATCAAGTCTTGCTTCTTCCATCCACTTGACATAGTTTGAATGGTGGATTATACCCATCTGATCTGTTTCATAATACTTTGCGTGGTGCTCGTAAGGACGGATTCTAAGCTCGCCCTGTGAGCCGGCAATCTGCAACTCATTGTTTGCCATAAAAAATTCCTCCATTCATATTTTAGTCTTCTTTCTATTATGCCACATTGGACAATTAAATTCAACGACCTGACAGTAAAATATGAACCGTGATTACCTGCGTATCATGCTGTAGCAGTCCCTGCAAATATTGCGTGAATTGCCAATCGGGAGGATTCTTCCGCAATACCGGCATCTGATAATATACTCATCCTTGCTCTTTGATAGAAGCTGCATGATCTTAGCCTGTGTTTTGTCGCGCTCGTTTTCAAGCCAGTCCTCGTCTACAAATTTGCCCATGCGGACTGAAAACTGATAGTACAGATCAAGCTTCTTGTAATATGACTCGTATTTCATGAGCCCCTGATACCTCGAGTGCTTATCCGGCTTGTCAAGAGATATGTCAGATGTATATGACATACAGTAGCGCAGCCATTGTCTTACCAGCTCTTTATCCTTTATATCTATTGGGCAGGTAATCATCTTGTAAAGCAGATATTTGTCATCGAAATCTGCGATAAAGTAGCGCTCCTTGTACGCATAGCCATACAAAAACAATATCTCATCGACATTGATTTTCCTAAATGGCGCTGAAGGATTTGCCTCATGCCAGAGCTTAATTATCGCATCAAGCGGCGCATCCATTGTAAGAAGCACCTGTGGGAAGCCAAGACTTACGATATCGATGTCCTGCTCCGGTATATTTAGCGTATTCTTCAGATAATTCAGATTCTTTTGACCTAAGGCTGTCACATAGCCTGTATCATATATGCCAAATCGGCCTGCACGGCCTGCTATCTGCTTTATCTCAGAGATGACAAGCGGACGTCTTGATACTCCGTCAAACTTTTCCACCTCCAGAAATACGATTCTTCTGACCGGCAGATTGAGCCCCATGCCTATGGCATCTGTGGACACGACAACCTGTGTCTTTTTCTCGTTGAAGAGTGTCATCTGTCTGCGCCTTATTTCCGGCGGCAGGCTTCCGTAGATGACACTTGGCTTTATGCCGTTTTCCTCAAGACGCCCTGCGATATTGAGTACCGACTTCTTTGAAAACACGATAAAGGCATCGCCCTCCTTCACATCCTGCGGAAATGAAAATGGCGTATCCTCCAGCTTTAGAGCTGTCTTTCTCTCATACTCCCTTATCTCATACTCGTCATGGCACAGATTAATCAGATGAATGACAACATCCTTTGCCACCGGGCTCATGCATATATGAATCTCTTTCGCAAGTGTACCAAGAATTGCCCTGGTCCATGAATGTCCCCTGTCATCATCTGCTACCATCTGGGCCTCATCAATCACTGCGATATCATATTCCTTATCACAGTCAAGCATCTCCACTGTCGATGCTATAATTCTGCTGTCAGCTACAGAAAGGCACTCCTGACCCGTGAGCATGGTGCATGGTATACCTGCATCATTCATCTTCTCATACACCTCAAGTGCCAAAAGACGAAGCGGCCCCAGATAAACGCCGTTTTGCGCCAGCTTAAGCCGCTCGAGTGCCTGATATGTCTTACCGCTGTTAGTCGGGCCTATATGGAGTATGAAGCGCCTTTTCATACTCTGGGCTTTTGGAAACTCAAGCTCCGGCCGTGCCGGAACCAGCGTGACAATCTCTCTTCTAAGCTGCTTGCTGCGATACTCATTGTAAAGCTCCTTCATGCTTCTGGTACATATCGCACCTATATACTCCTTGCGCAAAAGCTTTAAAAAATCCTCTGTGAGATACTCTGCCTCCTTCTCATCAAACTGCTCCATATCCACCCTGACGAGCTGCGGAAGGATTTCTCTATTTAAAATCTGCCTTGCATTTTTATTGTTGGAATAATAGGTAATCAACGCAAGCCTTTTTATTTCCTGATGCAGCTTGTCAAGTGCTATTGTCTCGTTTTTTGAAAAGCGCGCATATTTAATTGATTTTGCTTTGCTGTTGAGCCTGTGAATATAGTGTGCCAGCTTCACAGGCTTACCTGTACTTTTCTTCGCATTCTCCCTGTACTGGTCGATATAAAACTGTACCAGTACCTCTTCAAACGATTTTTCCATATATGTGTGTTATCCTCTTTATTTGTATACACCGTTAAGTGTCACCTCAAACGTAACATCCTTTCCGGCAAGCTCTGTATTTACCTTATAATCATCCGGGAACTTCAGGTTTAAATCAAAGGTTTCTCCAACCTTATGACCTACCACTCCGTCCTCAAAGCCATCTATATAGCTGCCTGAGCCAAGCACCAGGTCTGTGCCCTGTCCGTCAGTGCTTCCACCCTCGAATTTTTCTCCGTCCATATATCCGGTGTAGTCAATATTTACCTTATCTCCGTTTTCTGCAACTGTGTCAGCCTCTGTATTCAGTGTTGCCTCCTCGGTCTGTGAATCACTGCTTTGTGTCTCGGATGCCTGAGATTTAGTGGTCTGTGATGCAGCTTCTGTTCCACCGGTGCTCTTTGACGATGAACCGCCCGATGTCGCAACTGCCCAGATAAGCACTATGACTACCACGACTACTGCCACTATCGGCACCCAGAATTTCAGCAGATTCACAACCTTTGCCTTCTTTTCTGCTTTTTCTCTTCCGATTCTTCTTTTTTCCTGTGCGATTTTTTTGTTTTGTTTGTTCATTTTGTTAATCTCCTGTTTTAGTTTTGTTATTTAAGTATATCATCACAATTTGAACATTCTGTGTTTCGCATAATTGTATTGCATGCATTACCGGTCACTGTAAGCATTATCTGTCGCTGTGAGATTTAAATTGTAAACTGCTACGTCTATTCACCATTTGACGCACCAATAAAAGCAGTATGAAAATCCCCACACAGCCTACGCTTATAGCTGCGCCTACCTTAAGTCCCGGTGTCTCATAATAAAGCTCTATTTCATGCTCACCCTCATCTAGATGAATGCTCACAAACGTATCGGAAAAATCCTCATACTCTGTCTCCTTCCCATCCACCTTCATAGTCCAGCCCTTTTCACTCGGAATAGAAAACACAAGTCTGCCCGCCTGCTTCACATCAATGTGTCCGCTTATGTGAGTGTCTGAAAAGTCATCTACCGAAAGTGTCTGCGCATTGAGCGCATTGTATGCATTTTTCACTGCTGCAACGGAAAGCTCGTAAACGTTAAACCTTACAGCATCCGCATCGGCGTTTGTGACTGTAACTGTCTCCCCCGCCTTCACATATCCCAGATCAAACAGATACCTGTGAGTGGTCTTTGAGTATGTGGTCTCATACTCCCCGTGGCTGAAGGTCAGACTGTCAGCGCTGCACGAATCGTATGCCGCATAGTAATATCCGTCATGGTCAAAGGTAAGCGTCGTAGTTCCCGGATTCTCTTCCTGAGTGCACTCTGTCAGACTCAGCGTATCATCTGCTGCGCCAAGAAGCCTGCCAAGGGAATTAATCGAATAGATTTTCGATGAAGAGGATGGCTTCCACGCATCAATCACTCCCTCATTCATCATAAAGCCAAGAGGAAGCGTGTAGTTGTTCCGATACAGATAGTGATTTCCACATTTTTCCACAAGTGTAGTCAGCTCATTCTGTGGCTGTATGGATTTTGTAACCATATATCTGACCGAAAGCATAGCTGATGTGATAGGTGTGGCACCATTATAACAATAGAAATTCTTGCCTCCCTCCATATAAAGAGCCTGATAAAAATGGCTCACATTTATATTCATCAGGGAAGAAAACTGTGTTCCCGATGCATAACCGTATCGCGTATCATCATTTTTTGTGAGTCTGCCTGTATCCTCAACCCTGTAAAAAGGCACATCGCTGTCAGCTGCGTCCTCTTTTGTAAACTCCAGTGCCTCTTGTATATCATCCACATTGGCATTGTAGCTACTTCTGCTAGTGCAGCCAAGTCCTGTCACAGCCATATTGACAGCCAGCTCCACAATTGCAATACCGCATGTTATGACCATCAAAAGCTCCTTATTTTTCCTTGCTGCAAGCTTTAAAAGTACTATCATAATGCCGTACAGTGCAACAAACAATATGCTTATGATAACTGCATAATACTCTGTCACAGTCTCATCGGCAAACATCGTGCTTACAGCCATAAGTGCCGCTGCAAATACTACCGCCACGCCAACATGCCACAGCCTTATGCCGCGCCACTTTCTGACTGTAGCATAGCCAATGGTCAACACAAGAAATGCATACAGATACGACTGTCTGCCCGGCAGCGAATCCGGGAAATGCAGTCCGTGCCATATAAAGTCGAGCTGTTTATTCGCAAAGCTCACAAGAAAAAACAACACCAACAATACAGGAGCTATTTTTTTCTTCCAATTAATCCTTTTATTGAGAGCAAACAGTATCAAAAGCATCACACTAAAGGCTCCGGCATACAGATTGGGCCAGTTTTCTGCCCCCTCATAGACACTTGCAGTCGTGCACATCCTGCCAGCTTCTGATAAGAGATTAAAATACCACTCTATCTGCTTTGGAAACTCAATGCCCGATGACCCGCTGTAGCTTAAAATGATAAGCTCCGGGATGATGAGCACCATCGCAGTACCTCCCGCCAAAAGTGAGTAAACGATAAACCTGACGATTGCAGCCATTTTACCGCCCTTTTGCGTAAAGAAAAGCCACGCAAACCAGAATACCAGAAAGATGCAAAGCATGATGCTTAAATAATAATTCGACAATATGCAAAGTGCCAATGATACATAGTAAAGCACAGGCTTTTTATCCCTCACAAGCTTCTCAAGACCTGCTATCGCAAGCGGCGCAACTGCCACAACATCCATCCACATAACATCCCAGCTATACGCAGCCACAAAGCCAGAAAGCGCATATGCCGTAGAGAAAACAAATGCCGGCACAAATGTACTATCGTGATAT
The DNA here is from genome assembly GCA_934365945.1 of uncultured Agathobacter sp. Classification (GTDB taxonomy): domain Bacteria; phylum Bacillota; class Clostridia; order Lachnospirales; family Lachnospiraceae; genus Roseburia. Next base: position 235,399 of record CAKRNE010000003.1, read on the forward strand.
CTGTTATCCTTTCCAAGAAGCACAAAGTGCTCCTTCAGAAAATAGAAAAAAGTTGCTCCGCTTAGCGAAATCTTAAAAATAATAAGCAGCTCGATAAATTCGATGATATGGCTCTTGGGAAAAAGCACCACAAGCCAGTTTAAAGGACTCGCGAGATAATAGGCAAATACCGATACAAAATCACTGCCAAGCCCGATATTCCATGTATACATGAGGCTCGCACCATTTCTAAGCTTCTCCCACAGCTCATTAAAGAAAGGCAGATACTGGTGATACAAATCCATATGCAAAAGGCAGTAATCGCCAAATGGATATACACCATTTCCTATACAGATGATTATACATATGAAAAACGGAATTAAAAACGCTGTCAAAAGCGGATGCTTTTTAACAAAATTCATCACTTATCCTCCCAGTCAAACAGTCTGTAATATTGCAAAATCTTATACTCGTTTAGCATATCCGAATCGGCCTGCTTCTTTTTGCTGCCGGTTGCCTTGTCTGATTTATTTGATACTTTATCTGATGTCTTATTTGCAGTCTTACCTGCAGTCTTATCCGTGCGTACCGCTGATATGATTGGATACTCCTCCTTAAGCTTTAGCAGAAAGCTCTGGTAATCATTTGTCGGCACACCTGCCGCTTTAAGTACATTTGCAGCCAGATAATTGACGCTCGTATCTTCTCCTGTTGCCTCATCAATATCATAGTTTGCCCAAATGACATACGGCACCTGATAGCGAAGCTTAAGCTCTTCATTGGATAAATTGTTATAATCCATGCCGTTTGCTGCAAGAACAGAGCTTGCCACAGTATCATTTGGCTGATGATCCCCGAAAAATACCACTATAGTTTTCTCATCCACATTTGAGAAATATTCAATGAGGCTCTTTAAATCCTCGTCTGTCATCTTAATCAGCGAAAGATATTGGTCGAGTGCAGAATTATTGAGCTTATCAGCTGTCACAGTATTGTCAAAGCCATAGTAGGTGTCCGTGTATCCACCATGATTTTGCATAGTGACATTGAATATAAATGCCGGCTGACCATCCGGTTTGTTCTCATAAGTCTCAATAATCTTATCAAATGACGTCTCATCACTTATATATTTGCGCACAAACCTCTGATTAGAATAATCCTGCATAAACGAAAGATTGTCAAATCCCAAAAGAGGATAAACCGTATCCCTGTTCCATCCACTGCCATAGTACGGATGCTGTGCATACGTTGCATAGCCAATGCTCTTTAAATAGCTTGCAAGAGAAGGCGTCTTGCTCTTTATATACTGCTGATACGGAATACTTCCTACCGGAAGGAAAGCCATCGTATTGCCTGTCAGAAACTCAAACTCGGTATCGGCGGTATTGCCACCGCATACAGACGTATTCAGATATCCTGTTATAGTGTTCTCATTGCCCTTTTCGAGACTGTGTACAAACGGCATATAGTCTGTGTTTGTGTCAAAATCACCGAGCACCGACAGATCCGAAAAGGCTTCATCCATCACAACTATAATATTCGGATAATTACTTTTATCTGTAATTGCTGTATTATTAGCTGCATTATTGTTTGCATTATCTATATCAGCTTCTTCATCTATAGTTGTAGAATTATCTGAGGCGGCTGCTTCATCTGAATTATCATCTGCACCGGTATAGCTGTCAAGCAGCTCCTTAGCCTTCTGCCTGCTATACCCATCAGGCTTATCAACCGCCACAAACTTAAGATCCATCGCAAAGGTCACTGCCATTCCATTCACCTTTGTCATATATGCCGGTGTAAACAGAAATGGATACAGGTAATTGTCCGTCTGGAACTCCTCATCCTGCAGAGCATTCACAAACAGGCACAGCACAAGTATTCCAAGCACTGTCGGAATGAGTCTGAACCTGAATTTCCACTTGATCCTGAAGTCAACAAAATGCATCAGCACAATAAGTGCTATAAATATAACTGTAACACCAACTACTCCTGCAGTCGGTGTGAAATCATAATTGGACGCAACGCTTGTCGCCGTCCCAATTGAAAAAATATCCCACGGAACAAAAGGAGTCGAGCGGAAAAGCATAACATAGTGATTAATCAGTCCGAAAACCATAGCCACGATAAAAACTGCACGAAGTGCCCATTTCGCCCTGCCTGTAACAAAATAAAGAATCCAGGCGAACAGCTCAAACAAAATAATATTAAAAAAACCTGCCATAAACCTGACTTCTTCAAAGGGATTGTGTTCGTAGAACTCCATAAGATAAAAAGCTACGATTGGAAAAATCGAGAAAAATATAACATTGAATATAATTTCATATTTTTTATAAATCTTTTTTATCATCATCATGCTCCTGTTTAAGATTTAGTATTACTGCTTATAAGGCAGATTTTTGGGTACCTTTTTGGGCTAATTGGGGCAAATTTTTCTTAAAAGTGCCCTGATTTCTTTATTTTTTGAAAGAATGTGAGTAAAGAAAAACCCCGCAAACCCTTGATTTTACTAGAAATCTTGGATTTACGGGGTTTTGCAAATAGTGCCGGCAGTGGGACTTGAACCCACACGGGCTTGCGCCCAACAGATTTTGAGTCTGCATCGTCTGCCATTCCGACATGCCGGCGTCTTACGAACAGTCAATATTCTATCACAGTTATCCGCTTCATGCAACTAAAATTTGTAATTTCATTATAAATCATTATAAATTTGTAACTTCAATATAAATTTCATTATAAATTTTATTGTTTCGATAAAATCTTTAATATGTGTCTTTAACAATGTATATGAAGGCCTTGAATTATATCTCAACACACAACCTTATTCTTACCTGTGCATTTTCCAACATAAAGCTGCTTGTCGGCAAAACTGATCCATTCCTTATAATCCTGTCCTACCTTATACTTTCCGGCACCGATGGTTACTGTCATCTTGCCACTACCCAGGGAAGTCCAAATCGTTTTTTCATTTATAGCAAGCCTTATTTCATCAAGATAATCCTTTGGAATCTCTCCGTTCACACATTTTCCGAGAAGCAAGAACTCTTCTCCTCCCCATCTGCAGTATTTGAGCTCTGTTCCACGAGCCTTCTCCACAATAGTACGCGAGAGAATCTTAAGAGCATCATCTCCCACATTGTGACCGTAGGTATCGTTTATCTTTTTGAAATCATCAATATCAATCATTGCAAGGTAATAGCCAACCTGCGAATTGGTCTCAAACAGATTTTTAAGCTGTGCCATCATATAAAAACGATTCGGCAAATCTGTCAATGCATCAAACTGTGCCTTCTTTTCCATAGCACCTTCTGTTGAAGCGAGGAAATTAGATAAAACAAGCATAGTAATAATAATTGAAAACAACACCATTGACACAACTGCAATTGAAAGACTCCTGATAACCATTGGATCAAGCTTGTAAATCGGCTTTATCATGTCCTCAAATGTATACAGCAAAATAATCGTAATTGAATAAATGCAGCTTAAGATGATTGCACTGTAGCTTTTCTTCTTTTTCCTCTTAATCACATAATCCAGCACGAAAAAATAATACATTATATCTATCAAAAAAAGCTGGAAATTGCACTCCATACCAACACTGATAACTGCTAATACCATATGAATAAGCACTTCTGCAGCCACTAGATACAGATATATATTTACTTTTTTACATTTTGCAATATTGAATCCCAGAAAATAAAAACATATACTAATCATGTTCACTCCTGCCATCAGGTCAATGCCGATAGATGTAAACAGGAAAAAAAACACAATATGTATGACAAGAAATGTTTTATTCATCATGAGAACAAAGGATTGTTCCTTTGTTGATGAACCACTGTACTCCATTTATAAAAACCCTCTATCTACTTTTCTACATTTCATAAATACAATTGTTACATGTCAATAACTATATTAAAAATAATATCACAATTACCATGCTTTAACAACCTTTTTTGTACAAAAGTACCAAATTATTTTTTTCTTACTCTTCTTAACATGTATCCAATTAAAATAATAAGCGCACTTGTCAATACACTTCCATAAAATGTTACTCCTCGACACAATAACTCCATATTTGCCGCATTGTCTCCCACAAGCTGTTTAAATCCATCAATCATAATATAATCGGCAACCCCCATTGCCCCCGGAATTGGAACACAATTAGAACCCATGGCAACAAAGCATTGTATCACACTGACGTCCACAGCCTTTTTCACACCCTCTCCCATAGACATAAATATCATAAATGAGACTAAAAGCTGTGACATACGCTGCATCAGATTCCAGAAAAAGATCTCTGCAAGAAACCCTGTCTGTCCTGTAATGCTGTTAGAGCATTCCTGATACTCAGCCATTGTGTTTCTAAGCTTTTTTCTAAGTTTATCACCGTGTCTGATGACATGTATTTTTTCCATCAGACCAATTACTGCATCACATATGCCATACAATATTTTTCCTTTTCTTAGCAGCATATAGAAAACCAAGGCAAGAAATATAAGCACTACGATTCCAATACCTATAAAAAATCTGGATAAAACAGAAAAATTTTTAAGCATAGGATATTTAAAGATTATAGAAACGATTCCGACTGTCAAAAGCGCAAGTGTATACATTACGAGATTGATGAGTAATGCTACTGTTGTCGCATATCCCGGAATGCCATCCTTCATCATAAAATACGCACTTGCAGGCTGTCCACCTGATGCAGAGGGTGTAATTGCAGAAAAATACACATCAGCTCCACCATAAACCGTGCCATCCAAAGCATTGGTCTTGTATCCAAAATGCCTTGCAATTCTGACAAGGGCAAATCCTTCAAACCATATAAATCCAAATGTACATACAAAGCTCGCAATAAGCCATCCTTTATCAGCTCCCGAAATAAAGCTTTTCAATGTAGCAAATGAAAAATTCCTGCTTTGTGATATAACAGCCCATATACTTAAAGCAGCTATAAAAACTGACGCAATTGCCCAGAATATTTTTTTCTTATTCATGAAACTGATTACCTTTCCAATAATAAAACTGGTGTCATGACCTCTAAAGGACACCACACCAGTTTATTGTAGATAATATACATAATTTAATCAAGTAAAATATTGTTAATGACTTCTTAATGTTTAATGAAATTTGTAATAAATTCATATTCTGATTTGTTTATTTCATCATTATAATTTTCTTTTTAGACCTCATCGTCATCATCATCTGTATTCATCATATAGACTCCGCGGCTGGCATCTCCATCCGGATTCTTACCAAATTCATAATCATTTCCCGGCAGAATAGCATTGAGGAAAATTCCGGCAATTGCTGCAATTGCAAGTGCTGTCAGTGTAATAGATGTTCCAGCTACATTAAATGTCAGTCCATCTCCAAAGCCCAGACCACATACAAAAATCACACCCGCAATAATCAGATTTCTTGATTTAGTCAGATCTACCTTGTTTTCAACAACATTTCTGACTCCTATTGCTGAAATCATTCCATAAAGCATGAATGAAACTCCACCAATAATCGCTGATGGCATAGTAGATATTACAGCCGAAAATTTCGGAATAAACGAAAGTGCAATAGCAAAAACAGCTGCAATACGGATAACTCTCGGATCATATACCTTAGACAGCTCAAGAACTCCTGTATTCTCACCATACGTAGTATTAGCCGGTCCACCGATGGCTCCTGCAAATGCAGTCGCAATTCCATCACCTATAAGTGTCCTGTGAAGCCCCGGATCAGCAATAAAGTTCTGCTCTACTGTAGCAGAAATAGCTGACATGTCGCCAATATGCTCCATCATTGTCGCAATAGCGATAGGCGCCATTACAAGAATGGACGTAATATCAAACTTCATGAACTGAAACTTGGGTATTCCAACCCACGCAGATGATGCAATTGATGTAAAATCAAGAATTGCCGAACCATCAGGATTTGTGATCCCGGCAGCGTTCATAATTATAGCAAACACATATGAAATAATTACGCCCATTAAGATAGGAATGATCTTAAATAATCCCTTTCCCCATATATTAAAAATAATTATGACTCCAAGCGCAATAATTGCAAGCACCCAGTTTGTTGAAGCATTATTGATAGCTGACCCGGCAAGTGAAAGACCTATGCATATAATAATAGGACCTGTCACAACAGGCGGCAGAAAACGCATTACTCGCTTGATTCCAACCAGTTTAATAATCAGTGCAAGCACAAAGTAAAGCATACCTGCAACAAATATTCCACCACACGCATACGCTGCTTTATCATTGACAGCCATATCTGCATACATGCCACTGTCAAGATTTGCAACAGTATAAAAGCCTCCTAAAAAAGCAAATGATGAACCCAAAAAAGCCGGTACCTTAAACTTTGTACACAGATGAAATATTAGCGTGCCAAAGCCTGCACAAAACAACGTAACCGATACCGAAAGACCTCTGGTCAGTGGTTCACCACACGCTTTCTGAAAATACCCCGATACTAGAATAGGCACAAGGATTGTAGCACCAAACATGGCAAACATATGCTGTAATCCCAGTATAAGCATTTTAGCAGTACCAAGCTGTCTTGCATCACGAATTGGCTTCTGTTTCTTTTGTTCCATAACAACCTCCTTAATAAATTTAATATTTTCGGTAACTATTTATTATAAGTAACTGAACATATTATAACAGTTTTCAATTAGTATTTCATCTTTTTTATAAAAAAAAGACATCCTTCAAGATGTCCTAAATAAATCATATTTACTAAATTTATACATATTAGTTTTAATGTACCTTCAAAACTTCATACAAACTTGATTACTAATCTACTCCGAAAAACTCATCTCGATTCCGATTTGTTTTTCTCAGTTATTAACCAGATTAAGCCCTCGACCTATTAGTAAC
>CAKRNE010000004.1 GCA_934365945.1 uncultured Agathobacter sp.
TATTCCTTTCTGGCTTTTCTTGTCTGTCACAAATCAATAAAAAACGGATGATGAGGGCAATGTTACTACAGTTAGAGTCCCTGGAGCAGAGAAAAAAGGAAAGACATGGCTTTTGCCAAAGGATGCAGTAAAACCAACTGATCCACGCAAGAAACAATGATGTATGGAGGTGTATTCAGGCTGGACAGCACAGATAATTCAGCATGAGATTGATCATTGTAATGGTATTGTGATATAAAATGCTGTCTATTAGTAGAAAATAATACAAGTCATGACGACGCATTTTTCTATATTGCAGGATCCACTTCTGGTGGAGGTGTAGATGAAGCTATTCATCGTGCTGCAGGACCGGAGCTATTAGCGGAGTGCAGGACGCTTCATGGATGTGAAACTGGTGAAGCAAAGATTACAAAAGCATATAATCTGCCTTGTGATTATGTAATACATACAGTTGGACCGATATGGTATGGAGGCAGGGATAAGGAAGAGGAACTTTTGGCAAGTTGTTATTTCAATTCTATGAAGCTTGCATTAGAGAATGGAATCAGAACAATCGCATTATATCGACAGGTGTGTATGCATTTCCTGTAGAGCTGGCAGCGAAAGTTGCAGTTCATACAGTTAATAGATTTCTGCAGGATAATTCGGACAACTTTGATTTGGTGTAATGGGGGCTGTTTGATTCACATACTGAGGCGGTATATGAAGCTGAGGTTGATTGACTGTATAAAATGATATAATAAAAGAGTAAAGGTGTGGTAAGTAAAGTAAGGAGAATAAGGTATGAGCAAGGTTGAAATTACGGGAGTATTTGAGGATGTACTTGGAAATTGTGCCCCGTAGACCTTGCAAAACCTAGCAAAACTACGCGGTATTTATTAAATTATGAAGGAGAACTTTACATGATTAAAATACTTTTCATCTGCCACGGCAGGACTGTGGGTAGTCAGTAAAATCAAGGCTTTAGGGGGCATTACGTGGGCATATCATGGCAAGTGTAGTAGTGGCAGACTACAGTAATACTACGAATGAGGGAATGCAAATGAGCCGATGTAGAAGTGCACATTTTAACGCTGGAATAGATTGAATTTTGGTATTAGGATGATAAAATGTTATTAGGTTTTAGCTAACAAGCATGGAAGAATAGGAGGACGCAGATGGAAAAGAATATAGTGTATCATGGAAGTAATGTAGAAGTTTCGATTCCGCGTATTCTCCAAAATGGTTTTTACAAGGATTTTGGATATGGATTTTACTGCACCAGTTTTGAAAAACAGGCAAAGCGGTGGGCAATGACAAGAAAAGGCCCTATGGCAGACGATCAGATCTGGAATTTTGTGGAAGGATTCATTGATGGCAGAATCCCAAGAGATGCATTCTGGGGGCTGGTAAGATTTAATTATCCTACCCATAAGATTGTGTTCTGTACAGAAACCGCGCTGAAAACATTAACTTTTGAAGGGAGTGAGACATTATGAAAAATAAGTACTTCCCAGACGAAGATATAGAATCGAATGACCTTTATTTTGTATGTTACATGATAGAGCGTGTAGCAAGACACATTAAGCAGAAAAATAAGTATGTCGTAAATACAATCGGACGAGATGGTTTATATCATTTGATTAGCTGTGCAAATGTATTGCATTGTGAAAATCCATTGAAGGTAGAAGAAGACTGGATAAGTGATTATGATTTAAATAACGGAGATTATGACATTACAGAAGTTGACAAAGAGATGGCTTCAATTATTCCTTCGCCTTTGGATATGGGAGCAGTATATCAGCGTCTTATAATAGATACCTTGACTTCAAAAGAAGATTTTGTAGATGGGATAATCAGGGTATATAACAATGAAATCTGTGATGTGATTGATAATTACAACTGTAGTGCATTTTATGAGCCATCGTATGTGATTGCACGAGCATATCAGAATGGTGGATTCTAATACACTAAAGAATGACACTCATAAGTATTGTACTCGTATTTATATTCAAGCAGCCATATAAGAAGATAAACTAAAAGCAGATGCAGCAGTCATCCATACTCAACTCGGAAATAATGGAAGAGCTTCGCGCAATTGAGACAATAAAAGGAGATATTAATGAAAAAATATATAATATGAAATGAACGAAGCTGTATAAACGAATACTCTTGTTTTTTAGGATGGCTTAAAAAATAAGTTTGAGAAAATAATGGACTATAACTGGATTTTATAGAAAGGTATGAGGTATTATATGAAAACGATAAAAATACAGCACTTATTTGGTAGATTTTCTATATTTTTCTTGGTGTTAATTGTGGTAGTATTTGCTGAGGAATATTCAATTAATAGGTTGTGCTTGAATATAAATGGATTTCCATTTATTTTTATGAATGCACTTATGATTGTAGGAGTAGCATATATTTATCAAAAAGCAACAAGGAAATTATTCATAAAGGAATTTGAGTATGAGATATATGAAGATTTCTTCTATATTAACGGGAATAAATATGAATATCAAGATGTAATAAAATGTGAAATTCATTATTTCGATTATTTTTTTATAAATGTATTGTGTTTGCATATAGACATGAAAAACACCTCTAAAAGCCCCATTTTGTTATATTCAGAAGACTTGGATGAAGGAATAGACAATAAAGACATTCAATTGTTTAAGTTTTATGAATCAGTTAGACAAAATTTGAGAATCAGCTAACTATTGACAGATAGGGTTGAAAGAAAATAATAGGCTTGCCAGGATATAATTAGTGAGCCTATTATTTAATGTGGTGTTTTCGCAGGAGTAATATACCGCGGAACACATAAAAACTGTTGGGTGTCTGATCTTATACGAGAGGTAATTGTTACGGAATACGTTATGGAGAGCGTGAAGATCTCCTCTGAGCAGGCGCAGAGAGTTAGTCTTTCTCTACGCCTGTTTTTTTCACTGAGTTATTGATAAATACTCCGACATTACATTTAAAACTTTAACTGTTTTTTCTATGTCGATATCTTCGAAATACCAACATCATTCTTCTACATAAATACAATTTATTCAGGCAATGTATTTATGCAGCCTGTGAATAATCCATAATAAAAATTTTGCTTGCGATATGTTCCAATTTTTCTAGTAAATCATCTATTTTTTCCATGACAGAAGTTTTATAGTACACTTCACCACATTGTTTACATCTATAGCATGGAACATTTTCAATAATCACATAACAGTTAGGTAATTGTGCAAAATATGTGTTTTTTGATTCTTCCATTTCTTCCATTTTACAACTCATGCATCTCATGTTATTGCTCCTTTCTAATTTTAAAGTCAGCATTCCATTTTTCCGGATCTGGATAATATACTGTAATAAACCTCGCTCTTTTTACAATATTCATTAGTGCCATCAAGATATTTTTAGATTTTTTTATATAGCAGTACTCCACCCTAAAAAAATATATAATATGATCGATGTATTCACATATAGTATAACTGATTTTTAGAGGAATTACAAATTCAACACCACTTTACAATATAATGTAATGTAATCACAAATCGATATATGTGAAAAAAAGAGTGAAAAAACTCCTGCACTTTATTATAATATGTACAAGGCCACAGGCGTTAAGCCTTTTAATGGTGGCACAGATATAAAGGATAAGCTTTTTGTGGCAGATGGGCTGCTGCAGGGAGCAGAGGGAGTTAAACAGTGAGTAAAATACTTGTCGCAGAGGACGAAACTGCAATCAACAAAATGATATGCATGAATTTAAATATTACAGGCTACGAGACGGTGTCCATGCAGGACGGACAGGAAGTGCTCGATTATATCGCCACAGGAGCATCGGCAGATCTTGCGATAGTGGATATCATGATGCCAAGGGTTGATGGCTTTGGTCTGCTCGAGCCACTCAACAAAGCAGAGATTCCGGTGATATATCTGACCGCGAGAGGCGATCTTGAGTCAAAGGTAAAAGGCCTTTCGGGCGGGGCAGAGGACTACATGGTAAAGCCGTTTGAGATGCTTGAGCTTTTGCTGCGCATAGAAAAAATATTAAAGCGTACCGGAAAAAGCGATGATATCATTGAGCTTGATGACATTACCATTGATATGAAAAAGCACATAGTTTTAAAGAAAAAGGAGCAGATTTCCCTGACACCTATGGAATATGATCTGCTTTGTACCCTTGCGAAAAACAGAAATATCGCTCTGGAGAGGGAAAAGCTGCTGAATGCGATATGGGGAATAGATTTCGAGGGAGAGACGAGAACTGTCGATGTGCATGTGGCGGCATTACGCAAAAAGACAGGACTTCGTATAGTAGCTGTGCCAAAGATTGGATATCGTCTGGAGGTAGGAGAATGAGGCTTCGTAGCAGGATAACGATTGGAACACTTGGTTTTTTGCTGATTTCTCTTACGCTGTGCTGCACACTTATGATATATATCAGCAAAAAAAATATGTTAAACAGTACCACAAGCTATACAAAGACAGAATTGGAAAAGCTTGTGGCTAATTTTTATGTAAACAAAAGTGACATAGAAAGCACAGTTGAAGAGCTTACAGCGGAGACAAAGCTGAAATATTACTTTTTTAAGCAGACGCAGTATTCGGATTCTGACACGGAGTATGTGCTGCAGTGTGGTGATGAGATAATATATAACGATTCCGGACTTGATGCGCCAACGATACTTGGTCTGAATGAGGATAAGAGCAATGTTGAGATACAGGGGGAGACGAAAAGCGACATCGTGCATACAGAAGGGGCAGACTATTACATCTGCGGAGTGGATATCAATATCAATGACAGAATCTATCAGGTATGTATAGTGCGCGATATAACAGAGCTTTACAGACAGATATACCGGATGATTGCACTGTGTGTGGGGATTGGCATTGTTATCTCATTAGCTGCGGCAGTAAGTATGATTGTTTTCCTGAAAAAATTACTAAGACCGTTAGAGCTGCTTAAGGATGAGGCAGATGCCATATCACAGGGGCAGTATCAGCGTCAGATAGACGTAAAAGGAAAGGATGAGTTGGCATCACTCTCGCACAGCTTTAATACGATGGCAAAGGCTGTAGAGTCACATATCGCAGAGGTTGAGGAGACCTCGGAGGCGAGAAACAGGCTCATACATGCGCTCTCACATGAGATGAGGACTCCGGTAACGGCAATTTGCGGCTATGCCTATTCGCTTCGCAATATGAAGCTGACTGATGCACAAAAGCAAGAAGCGCTAGAATTTATGGACATTGAGGCAAAAAGACTCGGCAGTCTGTCGGGCAAGCTGACTGCTCTGGTCGGACTTACAGCGGATAAGATAGAGCTTAAGGATATAGAGCTTGAGGAGCTGAAAAAACATCTCGAGATGATCTGGCAGGGCAGGGACGATATATTTCTGACAGTTGAAAATGGCAGCATAAGGGGCGACAAAGATATGCTTGTCATGCTTATAACCAATCTTTGTGACAATGCAAAAAAGGCAGGTGCGACAAGGATTGAAGTAAATATAACAGGCAGTGGAATATCGGTAAAGGACAATGGAAGAGGAATTTCAAAGGAGGATATGAAGCATATATTTGAGATATTTTATCAGGGAGATGCTTCGAGAAATCAGGAGGGCTTCGGACTGGGACTGGCATTGTGCCAGAGGATTGCGGAACTTCACCACTCAAAGCTTTGTGTGGAAAGCAGCTTGCAGGAGGGCAGTACTTTTTCTTTACAATTCTCTTACAACTCTTTGATGACTTGAAAACATAAAAGGGGATAAAATCATATCATCAAAGAAAACGAGGAGGAACTTATGAAACGAAAAATAGTTTGTCTGATGGCTGCAATAATGTGTTTTTCAATGACAGCCTGTGAGAAAACACCTGATAAATCACTTGTCACACAGAAAAACATAGACAGGCTCGAGAAAGCCGCAAAGGAGACTCCAAAGGACGGAAGTACCTTAAAGGACATAATAGAAACTACCACGGCTACGTACGATTTCAATTATGAAAGCGATGACGGAAAGGTAAAGATAGTAGCTGACAATGTGCCTGTTACTCTCCCTACAAAGGATACCATACCTATGTATCGAGTAAAAAGTGGTGAATTATCGCAGGAGATAGCTGATAAGCTGTATGACTATTTTTTCCCGGATGGAGCTTATACTACAACAGGCTCAGACTGGACAAAGCAGATAATAGATAATCTGATATTGGAAGAAAAAAAGTATATTGCAAATGTTAAAGATGATCCGGATACTTCAGAGTCTGATAAAGAGAGTATTATACAAACACATGAGGGGATTATCAAGGAATATGAAGAGGAACGCAAGACTGCACCTGAAGAGAGCACATTGAAATATGTGCCAAAGGATTCCTCGTATGTGGATGTGGAGCAGGAGACTGTAAGCGGTACAGCAAAAACCAAAGAATTAAATGTAAGCTCAAAGGATCAAAAAGAAAAACTTAATATCTGCTCATCATCTGACGAGGATAGTTTTGGTTCAGTTGCCAGTTATGAGAATGTTAAAGACTATCATTACGATGGTATATTGACGACACAGGCAGCTTCATGTACAGATGATGAAAAAAAGAAGATTGGAATAAGCGAGGAGGATGCCAAAAAATATGTTGATGACTTTGTACAGAAAATAGGTATGGACTGGGAAATTTATGATGTTGGCTGTGCAGCAGGATTCAAATATAAGGAAGATTTAGATTATACAGATAAATACGATCAGGATGCAGAATCGATTACAGCAGACAACTATACAGCATATGTGTTTAATCTTGTGCAGAATATAAATGGTATTCAAAGCGCAACGACAAGCTCAGATTATGTACCTGACAAGGATGATACTACTCTTACATGGCTGTATGAGAAAATCCGTATTATTGTGGATAAAAATGGTATTGTTGCATTTGACTGGAACTATCCACAAATGGTAGAGGAGGAGGTATCAGACAATGTCGGTATCATATCCTTTAATCAGGCAAAGGATATCTTTGAACAGATGATGCCTTTAACCACAAGAGGTGATTTGGAAGAACATGAAGATGGAGATGTTGAGATAAAGGCAACTGCAACGGTATATGAGGTAAGGCTCGGACTGATGCGTGTAAGGAGCAGTGGCAGTGACAGAAACGGACTTCTCACACCGGCATGGCTGTTTTATGGGGATTACAACTATGATTTTGGTCCAGACAATATCTCGGAACAGCAGCCCTGGATCCTTCTTGCAGTAAACGCGGTGGATGGAAGCGTCATTGATGTGACGGCTGGTTATTGATATGGATAGAGCGCAGGAAAGCAGTAAACAGCTACGGATAAATAATACAATTTCATCATGCATAAAGCAGGCACTGACAGGTCGTTTGTTTTTCCTTGCGGTCGCAGGAATCGTGTTTGCTCTTGCGATAGGCGGCTTTGCGGATTTCTGGAAAGCGGCAGGCGATTATAGGGAGGGGCTTATTGCCTATGGCACTCATCTTAAGGTGCTGCAGAATGCCATAAAGTCTGATGCCCTGTGCCTGCTTCTTCCGGTATTTGCAGCCCTGCCGTATACCTCTGCTTTTCTCGAGGAGATAGACTCCGGATTTATAAAGAGCTATCTTCCGAGAGCCGGGCGGTGGCATTACATCAGTGCAAAAATACTTGCGGCAGCTATAAGCGCAGGAGCGGCATGTGCGATAGGAACAGGAGTGTACTACAATCTGCTGCGCCTTATAATGCTGCCGATGGAGAAGCAGGGGGCGGCTGAAAAGACAGACGCAACGTATGTCTTATTTTTTTGCATCGGAATGGTGTTTTCACTGATCGGAATGCTCTTTTCGATACTCACATCGAGCAGATATATGGCTTATGCGTCACCGTTTGTGCTCGAGTATACACTCATAATACTGCATGAGAGATATTTAAAAAAGCTGTATATCATAGATCCGAAGGAGTGGCTTTGTCCGTCGGCAGGGAACTGGGAATTTGGTGAGGCGGGCGCAGTGATATTTCTGGTTTTGGTCAGTATGCTTATCACGGTGCTTCTGATACCGGCTATGGAGAGGAGGCTTGATGGGATATGAAACAGATATTTATGGTGGCCTTTTACAATTTCAGAACATGGAAGAGAAATCCACGTATATTTTTAAGCTTTTCGATTGCATTTATATTCTGTTTTCTGCTGTCGGATAAGATAGTTGCATTCGCAGAAAAATATGATACTTCCATGCAGATATTAGAGCCCTTCATATGGACCTTCGGTGACAGCAACTCGATACTGTTATCATCAATGATTCTGATATTTCTCTTTGCGGATATGCCGTTTGTCACAAATGCCACACCGTTTTTTCTTATGAGAACGACAAGGAAAAAATGGCTGCTCGGACAGGCACTTTACATACTTCTTGCCACATCCGTCTATATGGTATTTGTGATGTTTGCGACAGCATTTATCAGCATGCGAAAGGCTTTCGTGGGAAATATATGGAGCAATACTGCGGTTGCACTGGGATACTCAAAGGCGGGTGAGGCGCTTGCAGTGCCGGCATCGGTAAAGGCGATGGGGATGTCTACTCCATACGGCTGTGCGGCTATAGTATTTTTGCTTATGCTGTGCTATTCGCTCATACTGGTATTTCTCATGCTCTTATTTAACCTGAAATTCGGGCAGATAGGCGGAGTACTTGCGGCATTTGGCTTCAGCATATATGGTTTTTTACTGAATCCGCAGACAATCATAGGAATATTTAATATACCGGATTACGAAGCCTACAAGGTAAATGTATGGATGGGCTGGGTATCGCCTTTAAACCATGCCACATTCTATATGCACAATTTCGGGCTTGATATGCTGCCGAGGCTGTGGCAGAGCTACCTGATCTGCATAGTGCTCGTGCTCGTCTGCTTTATCGCAGCACTTTGGGTAGTGCGAGGCTACAATTTCAAATTTACCGGAACAGGAGGAAAGTAGCATGGAAGCTGCAATAAAAATAGAAAATCTGCACAAATCCTTTGGAAAAGAAGAAATCCTTCACGGTATAAGCAGGGAGTTTGAGGCAGGAAAGATACATGGCATTGTCGGCAATAACGGCAGTGGCAAAACAGTCATGATGAAATGCATATGCGGCTTTTTAAGACCTGATGAGGGACGTGTGCTCATCAATGGGAAAGAGGTTGGAAAGGATATGGATTTCCCGGATGACATGGGAATTATCATAGAGACACCGGGCTTTCTTCCGGGAGCGACTGGACTTAAGAATCTTAAGCTTCTGGCATCGCTTAAGGGGATTGCCGATGAAAAGCGCATAGTAGAGACGATAGAGAGAGTCGGGCTTGATCCGGGGCTAAAGAAAAATGTCAGCAAGTACAGTCTGGGAATGAGACAGCGGCTCGGAATAGCACAGGCAATAATGGAGAATCCATCATTTCTGATACTGGATGAGCCGTTTAACGGACTTGATAAGCATGGTGTAGCGCAGATCAGAAATCTGATAAAGGAGCTGCGCGCGGAGGGAAAGACAATAATTCTCGCAAGCCACAATCAGGCTGATATAGATGAGCTGTGTGACACTGTCTGCGAGATGGATGATGGATATATGGAGGAAATAAAGTGAAAAAATTTGTGAGTATTTTGTTGGTGATCATAATGTGCTTGAGCTATCATTTTATACTCGTAGTGCATGCAAGCACGCTTGATACCAAGCCGGATAGTGCTGTTATGCAGGAGGGGAAGAGCACTCAGGCACAGGCAGACAAGCCGGATAATGAGGCGGGAGCAGGCGCGAAGGACGATGCTGCTTCGGGCGAATCAATGTCTGAGGTATCACTTTGCATAGACAACAAAAATGTATACGAGGGTATGCAGCAGGCATACGCAAACGGCTATCAGCCGCTCTGTGCAAACGGAAATGTAACACTGGTGCTTCCTCTTATAAGCGATGGAAAATTACAGCAGGATAAAATAACGGCATCGGTAGATCTTGGGGCTACAGACAGCTCTCCGTTTGTATTTCGAAGCTATGAAAAGGAGTTTAACTGCAAGCCTGAATACATAAACGGCACAGGAGAAACTAAAGATATATTTCTAGTTTCCTTTGAGCTTACTCTTTCAGAAAAACGTGTGAATGGCATCTATCCGGTTATCATAAATGTGACCGGAAAGGATGAAAACGGCATAGAAGTACAAAAGTCATTTACAAATTTTGTGACGGTAGCAGACGGTATTGATCCAAATGCAGCAGCTTCGGGGGCGGCAGATACAGCACAGGCGGAGGAAACACCCACATCGGCTCCGGTAGTTTTAGTTGATAAGAGTGTCATAAATACAGATACGGTAAGAGCCGGTGAGGATTTCGAGGTGACTGTCACTCTAAAAAATACGAGCAGGCAGAAATCGGTGCAGAATCTGGTCGCAACCGTGAATGTACCATCTGCTGATATTGAGCTTAAAAATGATTCAAATACTATTTTTATAGGAAAGATCGGCACACAAAAGACCACAGAGCTGACACTTAAATTCCATGCCTCAAAAAGCACGGCAGACGGCAATTATCCGATAGAGATAGCCATGAGCTATGATGATCCAAAGGCTTCGACACTCAGCTCGACAGGCAGTTTTGTGGTCACGGTAGAACAGCCGCTTGATGTGAAGCTTACCATGCCAAATATAGATAAAAATGTGACCGCAGGAGACACTATTCCACTGACATTTCAGGTGATGAATCTTGGAAGAAGCACTGTGTACAATGTCAGATGTGATGTGACAGGAGACGGACTTTCGCAGACCAAAACAGCCTTTATCGGAAATATGGAAAGCGGTACGGCGGGAGAGGGGGAGACGAATCTGTTTATAACCACTCTTGAGGGGAAAAGTCAGTATGGCGATACGACAGGAACAGTTACGCTTACTTATGAGGATGGATTTGGAAATGAGCAGACACAGGAGTTTAGCTTCAATACAACGATAAATAAGATGCCGGATGCAGCCTCGACAGGCGATGAGAAGAAAGAGAAAAGTGCTTCACAGTGGTGGATATCACTTGCAGTAATAGGAGGACTTACAGTCCTTGCAGGGGCAGTTTCCGGTGCGTATTACATGGGAAGGAAGAAAAGATGACAGGCTACGGAATTAAAACGTGGAAAAGCATCGCATTTCCCGGAATACTGTTTATAAGTCTGGCAGCTTTTTTGTTTGCGGATGCCGTGCAGCAAAAGTTTGATTTAAGCAGCAGTATTAAGGAAAGTGCCAGAATATATGTGATGTCTGCCGAGGAGGGGGCGCAGGATACATTTACACAGGCAGCTTCTTTGCTTGGTGAAATGGGCGCAGAAAACGGATCATATGTGTATGATATAGACACCAACGTGCAGACACAGTCGGTGGATAAGGAGATAAGTGTAAGAGGTATATCGGCTTCGATGATAGAGGGGACAGTGATATGCGGAGAATATTATTCAGATGAGAGCAGCAGGCTTTCTGTTGTGATAAATGTCCCTATGCTTGCAACACTGTCAGACATTGAATTGAAAGAGCAGCAGCCCAAGGTGAAACAGGAAGCAGCAAAATGGATAGGACACAGCATTATCATAGGAAAAAGTGCAGCAAGGATATCAGGTGTGGTGGATGATAATTCTGATTCAGAAGCAGCATTTATAAGTATTCCTGCCGCGGAAAGCTTTATAAAAAATCATGGAGAGACACCAAAAGCATCATCGTACTGTGTAAAGGTTTCAGACTTAAAAAGCATCACAAAAATACAGGATAAGCTGGGCGAGAACGGCGTATCCACCACCATTGATGAGAAAAGTCTGACGGAGTGGAAGCTAAAAAGCGCCGGTATAACAAGCCGCATCATAATGGGCTGCATTGCAATAGCAGCAGCCGTGTGCATGATATTGCTTTCCGCCAGACTGGTAAGCTATCGCGAATCACCTAAACCAAAGAGGGCGTATTTTGCAAGAGTATGTACTGTATTTGTGATAGGGATTATTGCAGGGGTGATGGTTGACAGGTTGGTGATAGGTTTGTTTCCGGCATAATCGTCATAGATAATAACTTAAAGATATAAGAACAGGCGTAGGATTAAATTCCTGCGCCTGTTTTTTGCAGTTAAACTTTGCGCATAACAAGCGCGTTATACACATCGTATAGGAGTATCATAAAACTTTTTACATCTTGAAATTATAATTCAAAAATTAGCGATTGGGGGGGGGTAAACATAGTGATTGGGGCAGATAATATTGTTGTGTTATGACAAAAATGGTAGTATAGAACTAGATTAAATGGTGCGAATGAGAGGACTTTTATATGATTATAAAAAAGAAAAATTTTCGTACAATTATTATAACCTGTGCACTGTTAGGCATCATAATATTCAGCATCTATAGCTACAATGCATATATGAGCCGTCAGATATATAATGAGGGCACATCAAATATCAAAGCCTCCTACAGTCAGGTGAACCGAACCTTTACCATGTTTGCACAGCGTAATTGGAATGTGCTTTCGGACTGGAACGTTTATTTGACCAAAATACAAAATAATGACAGCGGTTTGCAGTGGAATGATTTTGTGAGGGAAAGGGAGACATGGCATTACAGTGATTTTTATCTGTTTAATGAGCAGAATCAGTTTATCACTATAGAAGGCAGAAGCGGAGTGGCTGACAATGCAAAAGAAGCATTCAATGAGCTTTTTAAGTCAAAGGAGCCTGTTATTTCCAGCTATATATCAACAAAGGGTGTGAGAAAGGTACTTTTTGCAGTTCCGTCAGAGGAAATTACGCTGGATGGAATTACATATACAGGGCTTGCTGTGAGCTATGATAATACAGAGGTTGAAAAGATGCTTGGCGGCGAGGCATATAAAGACCGAAGTGATTGTTATATTGTTGATTCGGCAGGAAATGTCATACTCTCAATCGAACCTAAGACTGAGATTGATGATATGGTTGACAATATGATTGATTTCATAGGTGATAATGCCACAGATTACGACAAAAATGATTTTAAGAAGGTGAAGACCAAAATAGCGGATGGAAGAGAGGGCTGCTTTTCCTTTACATACAACAAAACAGATTATTATATGGCATATCAGCCTGTCGGAATAAAGGACTGGTCTATAGTCGGTATTGTTGAAGCAAAGGCTGTCAGCTCATTCATGTTTCAGGTGCAGTATAGTACAATTTTACTGATTGGTATAATGTTCATATGCGTAATCCTGCTGATTTTTATGTATGTATTGAAGAGTGCAAGGCTTAAGCTGCAGAAAGAAAAGATGGCTGTTATGGCAGTAGCACAGGAAAAAGAAATCTCTGATATGCTCTTGAACAGCATGGCAAGAATTGTGGACAGATACGCACTTTGCGATATTGAAAATGATACGTACGAATATCATGAGAGGCAGGCACGCAAGCTTTATCCTGAGCGTGGCAGCTACAGAGACCTTGTGGAGGCAATATCGAACAGGTATACACTGCTTTCAGAGGATGAAAATAAAGAAATCTCTGAGCTTCTTTCTCTTGAAAATATTTATCAAAAAATCAAAAATGAGCGTGACTTTTTTAAATTTGAATGTGTAGAGAAGAACGGCAAGCTGTTTCTTGCAATGACCGTCATTCCTGCCAGATGGGAGGATGGCAGACTGACACAGTATCTGCTTGTTTCACAGAATATAGGCGAAAAGCATAAGATGGCAGATTTGGCAAACACGGATATGCTTACTGAGCTCTACAATAAGAGATATTTTGATACCATTATGAATACGAAGGTTCAGAGGGGAAAAGCATTTGCCCTGATTTATCTGGATCTGGATTATTTCAAGCCGGTCAACGATACATATGGTCATCAGGCAGGTGATGAGGTTCTTCGCAACGTAGGAAAACGTATATTGAACAGTATACGAAACGATGATTATGTATTCCGTCTCGGAGGAGATGAGTTTGCCTGTATAATAGGCGACAATCCGGATGAGAAAAACTGCCTTGAGAGCATAGAGAGACTGGAAAAAATCATCTGCAGCCCATACAACATACATGGTCATAAAATAAAAATCGGAGTAAGCTGTGGATATGCGGTATATCCGTCTGATGGGGATACGGTTGAGAGCATATTAAAGATAGCAGACAACCGTATGTATTCAGAAAAGGAAAAGCATCATGCAGATAGAAGATAATTCTTTGGCTTATTTAATTTCTGCATTTATAGTCCTAAACCAGTAAGAACAGGCGCAGAATTAAATTTCTGCGCCTGTTTTTTGTAGTTAAACTTTGTGCATAACAAGCGCATGGATATCCTTTTTAACCTTGGTGTATGAGGGCACCGGAATCTGGATAGTCGTGCCAAAGAGCAGCTCCACTTCACAGCGTCGTATAGATGTGACATACATCGTATTGATGACGCAGCCTCTCCTTACAAAATAAAAATTGTCCGGAAGCATTGGCATGATATCCGGAAGCAGCATAGAGCATTCGAGCTCCTTGTCTACACAGTATATAATTGTTTTGTGTCTGTTGCTCTGCAGATAAATGATGCTGGCAGATGGAATATAGTAAATCTGCTGGCCAATCTTGACCGCAACAGGCGGTACCGCTTCCTTCATCAAAAAAGTCTGACGGATAAGAAGTCTGGTGAGTAAATCAGTGGATTCGTTATTGGAGGTCAGTTCCTTTGCCACATAGTCGTATGACAGATGCTGGTACATCAGCTTTGGTTCATTGCTGATATATCGGAACACGAAAGTCATAAGTACAGTGGCGACAGGGGAATACTTGTCAGTACCGATAAGTACATTTCCGGTAACAATATAATTATCTTTGTTGAGAGCAGTGGTGAAGAAGGTCTCGTTGATGACCTCAAGCACAACGCTGGCTGGATAATTATTGAAGAAATCTTTTATTTTTTCTCCGCCGATAAGAATCGGTTCACCCTGACCAATCCATATGCTGTTGGGGTGTAACAGGCTAAACCATAGTGAAAAATCTCCTTTACAATAGTTGTGGTAAATGGCACGAGACAGGTTTTTAACTTCTTCTTTTTGATTTAAATTGTTCATAGATACTCCTTTAATTGTCAGAAAACTTTTGCATATAGATATTATAGCACAAAAATTACTGAGTGGGGGGGTATTTTTAATGATTGGGGAAAACTGCGTTGTTACATTTTAACAAAAATGGTAATATGGAACTAGATTAGACGGTACGATAATACTATATGTAGTACAAAAATGAGGAACGGAGGGACTGGCCTATGAAGAAACATAATATATTAAAAAAGGGGATGGCAATGGCATTGTCACTGGCAATGGTAATTGGATTAGACCCATCATTTGCATGGAATCTGACAACCGTGCATGCGGCAGAGGCAAGCAGTGAGCCGGGAGTATCAGCGTATGCGGCAAAGGAGCAGTTGATGGATGATACATTTGCGCCGGACACAGACGGAAATGCCACGAATATTGGAAAGATTAAGCTTGGTAAGAATAGCAATGGAGATGTACAGGAATGGTATGTACTAGGAAAAGACACCGGTGTGGATGGTGAAAACACAGCTATCTTCGCAGCAAGTCCAATTGCGGCCGGTGTGAAGTTTGAAGAATCTATGGATAAAAAAACATATCTGGATACTTTCGGAGAGTATGCAGATTCTAGGACTCCGTCTGAAGTATATCCAAACCATTACGGGGCAAGTGATTTGCGTGCCAGGTTAAACGAAATGGTGGCAGATAATAATACCACATACTTTATACCTGCTGAAAAGTCATTGATTCAGCCGACAACCGTTAGTACAGAGGATGCATCGAGCAATGCATCCTATACTACTACGGATATCCTTTATGCATTACATGGAGATTATAATATAAGTGAGGAAGTGTTGTATGCTGGAAGCGGTAATGACAAGGCATTGTCGATGAATACATATTGGAACACAGGTGATAGGTTCTGGCTTCGCGTGCCTAAGACGTCAAGCCTGCAAGTTGTTCTCGTGGCGGAACCAGATTTTTCTATAAACGAAAATTTCAGCGACTCTACCTCCTACGTAGTGAGACCCGCTTCGAATTTGAATCTGTCATCTGTCATTTTTGCATCTGCTGCGACAGCGGCTTCATCTGATACAGTAAAGGCAGAAACTATCCAGACGGATACGGCGATGACTTTAAGGCTTGATGGAAAAGATAAGAATATCGGTACCATAACATATAATTCCAGTGAAGGAACTGTCAAGGCAACAAAAGGGACAGTAACTTCTGCATCTATAGTTGTTCAGGGTAACAATGCCGGAACAGATTGGTATTACAGTAAGCAGATTAGTGGAAATGATGATGCTGTCACGACAGATGAAATTAAGGCAAAGATATCAGAAAGTGGATCAGCAATTTTTGATTCCTCTGATATTGATTTGAATAATTGCAGGATATGGCTTGAGACCACAGATGCAGATGGAATGATTTATGCGGTGAATGCGACAGAGGAGAAAGTCGAACCGTCATATTCAATGCAGATATTTGTAAAAGCACCTGGTGGAAAACTTATTACACTTGATGTTGAATCAACAGACCGGATAGAAGATGTAAAGGAGAAAATTTCTGATAAAGAAGGAATAGACGTAAAACAAATTTGTTTGTCGTTTGCAGGTGAGGAATTGGAAGACGGAAATACTCTTCAGGATTATTCCATACAAAAAGACAGTACTATCCATATGACCTTAAGATCTGTTACTTTAAATATATCTGAAGGTGCAATCAAAATTACACCAACCGGTTATACTCAAAATGGTGGTGATGAAATAGCATTTACAGGTAAATACATTATAACAGGTTCAGTAGAATGTGATACTCCTTTGAGCTTTTCAAATGAAACAGGTGAAGCTGTAGAGTATGATGTTACATTTGACAATGCACATATATTAGGTGGTGAATGGTGTAGTGCAATAACATTTAAGGATGGCAGTAAATCAGATATAACAGTTAACATCACAAATAAAGGAACCAGTGAAGTACGAGCTGGGGGTGGTGCGTCATTTCAAAATCAGATAAGAGGCAATGTAAAAGTAACTGTCAATATTACTGAAGAAGAAGGTTCAAGTCTGTATTTAGGACCTCGTGATGAAAATCAGGGAGATACAACTCATAGAATTTATTCTTCGAATGATAATTGTAAAGATATTGATTGTAAAGTAAATGGAGCAGTTCCGGCTAATGAAAAAACATTCAAATCAGGAACATATGCGCAGACCGAACCGGAAAATCCAGGTGAGGATGCAACCAAAAAATCTATTGGATTAGGCACGAAGGTCTTACAAACTGGGAAGAATTCTGAGAATGCTGCAACCATATATTTTGGAAAAGACAATGTCGATGGTGCAGGAAAATGGCGTGTAATAGGATATAACGGAAATGGAGTTGCAAGTGAGTCGGGAGAAATGACCCTGCTTGCGGCGGACAATATGGGAACTACTTTTTTTAGTGGCGGTAATAATGCGTACAGTGCCAGCGATCTCAAGATTTTTATTGATGACCTTGCAGGTAAACTGACAGAAAAGGAAACGGTTTCTGTCAGCAAAAGAACTCTCTCTAGCGGAAGTTTTGCCTGGGAAAATACAGATTGTATAGCAGGTGACGAAGTAGCAAATGCCGTTTTTTGGCCGCTCTCATTAAAAGAGGCGAGTAATGTAGATGAAACGCTTCGCCAATTAAACGCTAAATGGTGGCTGCGTTCGCCTGGTAGCGGTGCTGGTTTTGCGGCGTGTGTTTACAACGAGGGCTATGTGATTGCCCCTGGCGACCATGTCAATGGGTACTGTGGCGTGCGTCCCGCTTTTTATTTGAATCTGGACTCTGTACTCTTCACATCTGCGTGTGGAACGAGCAAATCATCTGCAGTTTCACATGAAAGTGCGTCAATAGGTACAACCACAGGTACAGACTGGAAACTGACACTAAAAGATGACAGAAAAACAATTAATGTCACGGATAATAATGTGGTTACAAGGTCAGCCGATGGAGTAATCACAGTTCCATACACATATACGGATACAGCCACTACTGATGCAGAAAAGGCAAATCAGATTTCTGTAATGATTACAGATAAAGCATACACAGAAAGCGATGCACAGATTTTGTATTATGGTGCATTACAGACTGACTCAATTAATAGTGGAAGTGGAAAAGGTACATTTGAACTTCCAAATGGATTAGATGGAAAGACACTCGGAAGTGATTATCATGTGTATATACTCGCAGAACACATAAATGATACAAATGCAACTGATTATGCGAGTGAACCTGTAGAGATCACTAATATATATAATGCGATTAACAGAGTTGAAGCGACTATCAATCAGCCGAAGGGGGGACAACCACTTAGTACTGCTATTGAATGTACGACAGAGGAAGTAGAAAAAGCACAGCTTTATTGGACAGACACAACGGATAATAATGTAGATATAACTGCAAAGTATTATCCATGGACTTATAAGGCGCATTTGAGTTTTACACCTAAGCCGGGATATGCATTTACTGATGCTACAGAAATTGCAGTGAATGGCTGGGGATTAGGAAATGAAAAATCTGTCAATGAAGATGGTACTCTTACTGTTACCGGAGATTTTGAATCAAGCAGGGATAAGTTTCTAAGTATCACAGCACCGGCTCCAATTACTGTAGCAAATGGAACCGCATATGCCGATATGAATCTTCCATCACAGGTAGAGATTACGACAGAAGATAAAGCTTTTACAAAGCTTGGAGTTACATGGAATACCGATTCACCTGTCAGCGGAAGCTATGATCCTTCAAAATTAGAAGAACAGAAAATAACATTAAAAGGTACAGTTAATCGTCCAGAAGAGATTGATTTCAATACTGTAGGGGATACTACTCAAATTGAAGTTACAATCAGCGCTGCAGAAACTGTAAACGCACCAACGGCAGATGTGGCAGCCGGAACGTATTCTTCAAATCAGACTGTAACCCTTGCATCTTCTACAGATGGAGCCACAATTTATTACACAACAGATGGCACAGCGCCTTCTATTGGTGATGATGGTAAGCCGTCAGGAACAACAAAGAAATATTCAGATGCTGTATCTGTGACAGGAACACAGGGATTAACAGAGTCTACAACAATCAAAGCATTTGCCGTAAAATCAGGAATGTACCCGAGTGCTATATCAGAATTTGTATATACGATTGCAATTCCACATGAGCACAGCTTTGCAAATGCTAAGTGGAAGCATGATGGCACAAAGCATTGGAAGGAATGTACCAATGCAAATTGTGATAAGAGTGCGGGATATATATCATATGAGGCAAAGCATTCAGGTGGAACAGCAACTTACTTTAAGAAAGCAGTCTGCAGCGATTGTGGCGCAGAGTATGGAGAGCTTGCGACAGATACAACTCTTCCAACCGGAGAGATAAAGGTAAAGGATAATATATGGAACTCATTCCTCAATACTATTACCTTTGGAAAATTCTTTAAAGAAACACAAAAGGTTACAATTGCCGGAACAGATGACAGCTATCAAGCAGATGGATTTGACGCATCAAAGAATGTGAAAGTCTCTTATCTTCTTGTAAGCGGAAGTGATGCAAAAGCATATACAACAAAAGCTCTTGCAGAAAAATATTCAGCAAAAGAGTTTAAGGAGTACACAGAGTCATTTAACATTGACCCGGATGACAAGTACGTGGTATTTGCGAGAATAGAGGACCATGCAGGAAATGTGACATTCGTTTCATCAGATGGAATGATAGTTGACGCAACAGCCCCGACAGTAAACGGACTTGAAAATAATAAGACTTACTGCGGTGATGTGAAATTCACAGTAACAGATGAGCACCTTGACAAAGTAACTGACACCATCGGTGAAGAGACAAAGACACTTGAAACAGTTGACGGAGAATATATATTATCGGCAGGAACACATAAGATTACAGCAACAGATAAAGCCGGTAATAAAACAGAAGTCAATGTGACAGTTAATGCCGGACACACTTATGGAGATACCTCATATACATGGAATGAGGATTACTCAGAGTGTACCGCAGAAAGAACATGTAGTGTATGCCGACAGAAGGAAACTGAAACAGTTAAATCAGTTTCTAATATTAAACAGCAGAAATCTTGTACATTACCGGAAATCACAGCTTACACAGCTACATTTGCTAATAAAGCATTTACCGCTCAGACTAAAGATATAAAGACAGCAGAAGCCGGACATACATGGAATGATGATTATACAGTAGATACACCGGCAACATGTACAGCAGAAGGAAGCAAGTCAATCCACTGTAAGAACTGTGATGAAGTAAAAGACAGCACAGCAATTGATGCCTTAGGACATGACTTCACAGGTGAGTGGAAGGTAACAAAGAAAGCTACATGTACCGAGCCGGGCACAAAGGAGCGAAAGTGCAGCCGTTGTGATGAAGCTGAGACAGATACAATTCCGGCAACAGGCCACACAGAGGTAGAGGATGCCGCAGTAGCAGCAACCTGTACCACAGCCGGAAAGACAGCCGGAAGCCACTGCTCAGTATGTAATGCAGTAATTAAGGCACAGGAAGAAATCCCTGCAACAGGCCACACAGAGGTAGAGGATGTCGCAATAGCAGCAACCTGTACCACAGCCGGAAAGACAGCCGGAAGCCACTGTGCAGTATGTAATGCAGTAATCAAAGCACAGGAGGAAATCCCGGCAGCAGGCCACAGCTTTGGCGAGTGGGAAACAGTCAAATCATCAACCTGCAACGACAAGGGTAGCCAGAAGAGAGCATGTAAAGTCTGTGGATACACCGAGACAAAGGATGTAGATGCAAACGGACATGCTTGGGAGAAAGACTACACAGTAGACAAAGAGCCAACCTGTACAACAGAAGGAAGCAAGTCAATCCACTGTAAGAACTGTGATGAAGTAAAAGACAGCACAGTAATCAAGGCATTGGGACATGACTTCACAGGCAAGTGGAAAGTGACTAAAAAAGCCACTTGTACCGAGCCGGGAACCAAGGAGCGAAAGTGCATCCGTTGTGATGAAGTTGAGACAGAAACCATCCCGGCAACAGGCCATACAGAGGTGGAGGATGCTGCAGTAGCAGCCACCTGTACTACAGCCGGAAAGACAGCCGGAAGCCACTGTGCAGTATGTAATGCAGTAATTAAAGCACAGGAAGAAATCCCGGCAACAGGCCACAGTTTCGGAGAGTGGGAAACAGTCAAATCATCAACCTGCAACGACAAGGGAAGCCAGAAGAGAGCATGTAAAGTCTGTGGATACACCGAGACAAAGGATGTAGATGCAAACGGACATGCTTGGGAGAAAGACTATACAGTAGACAAAGAGCCAACCTGTACAACAGAAGGAAGCAAGTCAATCCATTGTAAGAACTGTGATGAAGTAAAAGACAGCGCAGTGATTGATGCCTTAGGACACGACTTCACAGGCAAGTGGAAGGTAACAAAGAAAGCCACTTGTACCGAGCAGGGAACCAAGACAAGAAAGTGCAGTCGTTGTGACGCAGTTGAGACAGAAACCATCCCGGCAACAGGTCACACAGAGGTAGAGGATGCCGCAGTAGCAGCCACCTGTACCACAGCCGGAAAGACAGCCGGAAGTCACTGTGCAGTATGTAATGCAGTAATTAAAGCACAGGAAGAAATCCCTGCAACAGGCCACAGCTTCGGAGAGTGGGAAACAGTAAAATCATCAACCTGCAACGACAAGGGAAGCCAGAAGAGAGCATGTAAAGTCTGTGGATACACCGAGACAAAGGATGTAGATGCAAACGGACATGCTTGGGAGAAAGACTATACAGTAGACAAAGAGCCAACCTGTACAACAGAAGGAAGCAAGTCAATCCATTGTAAGAACTGTGATGAAGTAAAAGACAGCACAGTGATCAAGGCATTAGGACACGACTTCACAGGAAAGTGGAAAGTAACAAAGAAAGCCACTTGTACCGAGCAGGGAACCAAGGAGCGAAAGTGTAGCCGTTGTGACGCAGTTGAGACAGAAACCATCCCGGCAACAGGCCACACAGAGGTAGAGGATGCCGCAGTAGCAGCCACCTGTACCACAGCCGGAAAGACAGCCGGAAGCCACTGTGCAGTATGTAATGCAGTAATCAAGGCACAGGAAGAAATTCCAGCAGCAGGCCACAGTTGGTCTGAGTGGATTAGTGATGGCAAGCAGGAAAAATCAACCTGTAGCGTATGTGGTCAGAAAAAATATAGAAGTACTGATGATGGTGATGATATAGGAAAAATTGAGAAGGAGGCAGAGGTATCACCTGATTCACCGTTCGGTGGGGCTTCGCTGGATACCAGCAAGAAAGATCTTATCGCAGCAAAAGGTATATTTACACCGGAGGAAAAAGCAGAAGTTGAAAATGGAGTAAATGCAAGAATATGGGTTGAAATATCATCTACAGAAAATCTTACTGAAGAAAACAGGCAAAAAATAGAAGCATTAGCTAAAAAGCTTATGGGGTCTGATATTTCGAATCTTACATATTTTGATGCAGAATTATTTAAGTCGGTAACTAAGGACGGAGTATCAACAAAGTCGCAGATTAATGAGCCTGGTGCCCATATAGAAATATCTTTAAGGCTTCCTGAGAGTCTTGTTTCTAAAGATAGATTTATTCTAAGAAAATACAAGGTTATCAGACTTCACGACGGCAAGGTTGATAGTCTCGATGCAGAATTTGATAAAGAAACAAACACACTCAAATTTGTTACTGACAGATTTTCAACATATGCTATTGCGTATACTGATAATGCGCTTGCCTCATGTGTTACACTTACACCGGACAGCAAGACGCTTACAGGAAAAGGGGAAACAGTACAGCTTATAGCATCTGTAACACCGGACAATGCAGTTAATAAAAAGCTGACCTGGACCACAAGCGATAGCAGCGTTGCTACTGTAGATGAAAATGGACTTGTTACCGCAGTGGCAAACGGAACAGCTATCATTACTGTAACGACAGAAGATGGAGAAATGACAGCAACATCAACTATTACTGTTAATATTCCATCAGACGATAACAGTAACAAAGGCAATAATAACAAGCCAAACAGTAAGCCAAACAGTAAGCCAAATGCAAGTTCTGTGATACTAACAGATAACAAAAAGCATGATAATCAGAAGGTTATATCATCAAAGACCGGAGATACATCAGATGTGACACTTTGGACAACTGTTTTTGCGGCAGCACTTGCCGGAATAATTGGAATTTTTGCCAGAAGAAAAAAAGAAAAACAATAAAAGTGTCAATATCTTATGATGATATATATAGTAAAACTACGGAGTTTAAGCAAGAATTTAGTCATTTCGTAGAAAAATAAATTTAGTGTTGTAAAGTGGTGCAAATTCATGTATCTTATTATAGGGAAATGAATTTTGCATCACTTTTTTATGCATAATTGGTGTTTATAGAATACATAAATACCGATAATAGTGTTGCAAAATGAATTTTTTGCTAAGAGAAATTGCAAAATGATATAACAAATATATCAAATATGCATTTCAGGCGGGGATGATATGGATTTATTTGATTACATGAGAGAACAGAATAAGGAGACAAGCGGTCCTTTAGCCTCGAGGATGCGTCCGACAACGCTTGATGAGGTGGTCGGGCAGCAGCACATAGTGGGAAAGGACAAGCTTTTGTATCGTGCGATTAAAGCCGATAAGCTCAGCTCCATCATCTTTTACGGGCCGCCGGGCACCGGAAAGACCACTCTGGCAAAGGTCATAGCCCACACTACCAGTGCTGAGTTTATGCAGATTAATGCAACCTCTGCCGGCAAGAAAGACATGGAAGAGGTTGTGGAGCAGGCGAAGAATAATCAGGGCATGTATCAGAAGAAGACGATACTTTTTATCGACGAGATACACCGCTTCAACAAGGGACAGCAGGATTATCTGCTTCCGTTTGTGGAGGATGGCACCATTATTCTGATAGGAGCTACCACTGAGAATCCTTACTTTGAGGTAAACGGTGCTTTGCTTTCGCGTTCAGTCATTTTTGAGCTTAAAAAGCTGTCAACGGATGACATAAAAGTATTGCTTAAGAGAGCACTGACTGACACAGAAAAGGGTATGGGTGCATACAATGCACAGATAGATGATGATGCGCTTGATTTTCTTGCAGACGTGTCAAACGGAGATGCGAGAGCAGCGCTCACAGCGATTGAGCTTGGTGTGCTGACCACGGACAGGTCGGACGATGGCATCATTCATATCACTATTGATGTGGCGAGCGAATGTATACAAAAAAGAGTTATCTCCTATGATAAGAAGGGGGATAACCATTACGATACCATCTCTGCTTTTATAAAGAGCATGCGTGGCTCAGACCCGGATGCGGCGGTCTATTATCTGGCCAGGATGCTTTATGCCGGAGAAGATGTGAAATTTATCGCAAGACGAATCATGATACTCGCATCGGAGGATATAGGCAATGCAGATCCGATGGCTATGGTTGTAGCGGCATCGGCGGCGGCAGAGGTCGAGCGAGTTGGAATGCCTGAGGCACAGATTATTCTGTCACAGGCTGTCACCTACATGGCATGCGCGCCAAAAAGCAATGCATCATATAATGCGATATCGGCAGCAATGAGCTGTGTGAAGCAGACTAAGACACCGGCTGTTCCGGCACATCTGCAGGACGCCCATTACGGTGCGGCAGAAAAGCTCGGGCACGGAGTCGGGTACAAATACGCGCACGATTATCCAAACCATTATGTGAAGCAGCAGTATCTGCCGGATGGACTTACAGACAGAGTGTTTTACAAGCCTACGGATATAGGCTATGAGGCAAAGATAAGAGCACACATGGATGAGCTTCACAGAGAATGTGATACATGAAAGTGCATAGATGAAGCTTGAATAATTGCAAATAATTGATAATAACATAAATATTTAGAAAATCAGACCAGGAGGATCTTTAAATGAAAAAGTATACAGAAATGACAAAGGACGAGTTAATGCAGGAAAAGACAGCACTTGAGGCTGAGTACGAGAAGATTAAGAATCTTGGCTTAAGCCTTGATATGTCGCGTGGAAAGCCGGGTGCAGACCAGCTTGACCTCTCACTTCCTATGCTTGATGTCTTGAAATCAGACAGTGATATGAAGAGTGAATCAGGGCTTGATGTGAGAAACTATGCATGTCTTGACGGAATCCCAGAGGCAAAGGCACTTATCGCAGGCATGGTAGGAGCAAAGCCTGAGCAGGCTATAGTATATGGCAACTCAAGCCTCAATATTATGTACGACCAGGTTGCCCGTGCATTTATCTTTGGTCTCTGTGGCAACACACCATGGTGCAAGCTTGACAAGGTGAAGTTCCTCTGTCCTGTACCTGGCTATGACAGACATTTTGCAATCACCGAGGAGTTTGGCGTTGAGATGATCAACATCCCTATGACTGAGGATGGTCCTGACATGGATATGGTCGAGAAATATGTCAACAACGATGCCTCTGTAAAGGGAATCTGGTGTGTTCCTAAATACTCTAACCCACAGGGTGTTGTATACTCAGATGAGACTGTTGAGCGCTTTGCAAAATTAAAGCCTGCAGCAGATGATTTCAGAATCTTCTGGGACAATGCATACACAGTTCATCATCTCTATGATGATAAGCAGGCAGAGATTCCAAATATTCTTGAGCTCTGCGAGAAAGAGGGCAACCCTGATATGGTATTTGAGTTCTGCTCTACAAGCAAGGTGACATTCCCGGGTGCCGGTGTTGCAGGTATCTGCACATCAGAGAAAAACCGCGAGGATATCAAGAAGCGTCTTACTATACAGACAATCGGACACGACAAGATTAATCAGCTTCGTCATGCGAGATTCTTTAAGGATGCAGATAGTATCAAGGCTCATATGGCAAAGCATGCAGCTCTTATCAGACCTAAGTTCGAGCTGGTTGAGAATATGCTCACAGATGAAATCGCTTCAAGAGGCATCGGAACATGGGTTAAGCCACTTGGCGGATACTTCTTCGGATTTGAGGCACTTTCAGGCTGTGCAAAGGAAATCGTTGCAAAGTGCAAGGAGGCAGGTGTCACAATGACAGGTGCAGGCTCTCCTTTCCCTTACAAGAAGGATCCGGATGACTGCGTGATAAGAATTGCTCCGACATATCCATCGCTTGATGAGCTGAAAAAGGCTGCTGAGGTGTTTGTTGTTGTCACACGTCTTGTCAGTGTAAACAAGCTGCTTGAGGCATAAAATCTCTGTTATGTCTTTTATGTCCTAACAGATAGGCGTATAATCAGCATATTTGTCCAAAATGAATATGTGATATATGCATAAAAGCTAAATAAATATTTGTGCACATTTTTTCGGGATTTGGTATTTACAAATCCCGATTTTTGTGTATGATATAAATATCTTTTTAAATTATGTCTTGCATATGTTTTATGCAGGTTTCTTTTTGTGGCATTTTCGGCCACTATTTTTTTCCCATTATTTATAAGTTAAATGTATTTGTAAGTTTAATACATTTGCAAGTTTAATGTATTTGCAAGTTTAATGTATTTGCAAGTTTAATGTATTTGCAAGTTTAATGTATTTGCAAGTTTAATGTATTTGCAAGTTAAATGTATTTGTATGTTTAACGTATTTATATTTTTTAATATATTTATTTAAATATATTTGAGTTTGATTTTAAGAGACATTATATATTTTTTTTGAAGAAAGGATTTGAATATTATGAAGGAAATTTTTCAGGAATATGGTGGAATACTCATCACAGTTGTCGCTATTTTAGCAATCATTGTTGTTATTACGGCGGTTATCGGAACTGACGCAAACAGTGTCATGGGAAAGGCCTTTAAGGACCTTATAACAAGCTTTTTTAAACAGGCACAGACACATATTAAGTAGGGGTGTGCTTATGGAGCTTGGAAAAGAATATTTTGGGCCACTGTGGAGCTTTGTGGCCAGCGATGAGATAACGGATATAGATTACAACGGCAAAGAAATATGGCTTACCAATATCTTTAATGAGCGGTTCAGAGCCAATCAGCAGTTTGTTACACAGTATATGACGCCTGCATTTGTGGAGCAGTTTACACAGCGCATCGCCAATGTTGTGAGCAGACAGTTCAATAAGCGAAATCCGGAGCTTGAGGCCGAGACAAGCGAGCTTAGGGTAACGATACTTCATGAGTCGGTTGCGAAGTCCGGCAGAAGCATAAGTATCAGAAAGACACCGCCGCTTATCAGGCTTACAGCAGAATCTGCGATTGCGGAGAAGTTCTGCTCGGAGGAGCTTTTAGCTGTTTTGATCAACTGTGTCAGAACTAAGATGAATATCACCTTTTGTGGTATGCCGGGTATTGGAAAGACGGAGTGTGTGAAGTTTTTTTCTCAGTTTATTCCGGCAAATGAGCGTGTTATTACGATTGAGGATACGCTTGAGATACGTTATGCAGAGACAAATCCGGGCAAGGACTGTATAGAGATGAAGGTGAGTGAGGATGTGTTTGGCTATTCTGAGGCTATCAAGTCGTGTCTTAGAATGAATCCGAAGTGGATTATGCTCTCGGAGGCTCGCTCAAAGGAGGTAAAATATCTGCTGCAGAGCTGGAGCACCGGTGTGCGTGGCATGACGACACTTCACACAGATGATGTGCGCAATATCCCGGACAGGATTCTCAATATGCTTGAAAGCCGTGTGGATGCTGAGAGAATGGAAAATGATATTTATCAGGCGCTTGATGTTGGGATATTGATACGTAAGAGGAGAAACGATGAGGGCGTTGTGTACAGATATATAGACCAGGTGTGTTTTTTCTACAGGGAAAATTGTATGAATCATGTTTTTATGCTCGTGTCGGATGGCAAGATTGTGGATCATGATATTCCAAAGGTTATACTGCGCAGATTCCTAAGAGAAGGTGTGGATAATCCGTTCAGTGAGGTTTTTGTCAATGAGGTAAGGATGAAAGAGGCTCTGTCAAAGGAAGCAAAGGAGGAGGCAGGATGAATTATATTTTGATTGTGTTTCTCACATATGTTTTGCATCTGTTACTTAAGCTGAATTGGATAAGTACGGCTGTAGTGCTTGTGTTTCTGATGATTACACAGTATTTTCATCGTAGGAAAAGCACCGGCTTTAAAGCAGAGAGACAACGCTTTTTAGATGTTTCCCTGTATATTGACACATTGCTATATTCGTTTCTGAAAGAGAAAAAGATTATACGTGCTTTTGAGGATGTTAAGAGTACTCTTGAACCCGGAACGATGAGGGATGTTGTGAGTAAGGCAATTGAACACATGATGCTTACCTTTGACGAGACGCAGGTGTTTGTTGATGCAATGAAGATAATAGAGGATGAATACAAATGCAATCGTATAGTTAGTGTTCATGAGTTTATGGCACATGCTGAATATTATGGAGGGGATATAGAGGAATCGGCTAAGATTCTGCTTGAGGATAAGAGCGCGTGGGAGCGCAGAGTGCTGCGAAATATTGAGGAGCGTCAGAGGATGTTTAAGCAGATTATTTTGTCGGTTGTGATGTCTGTTATTATAAGTGGAATTATATTGTATCTGCCGATTTTAAACATGGATATCAGCAGTAATATCATTGTACAGATTCTTTCGGTTGCGCTTGTGATAATGGATGACATGATTATACTCTGGGGGCAGAAATTTCTGGAAACAGATTATCTGAGTATAGATTTGCTGCCTGATGATGAAAAGCATGCAAAGAAGCTGGATGAGTATAGGAATTATAATCCGGCTAAGGAATTTAAGACCTCTCTTTTAATGGCTGTTATTCCCACAATAATTACAGGATATCTGTTATATAAAGGCAGGAGCTGGCCGGCTGTGGTGGCAATGGGCATAACACTTGTCATGTTAAATCAGCATCGTATAGGACACAGGCTCATGAAGAAAAATCTTATAGCGGAGGTAAAGAGTGCATTTCCCAAATGGCTTATGGACCTTGCATTGTTGATTCAGAGTGAAAATGTGCAGGTTGCAATTCAAAAGTCAAGAGAGCACGTTCCAGTTATTTTAAAGGATGAGGTAGAGCTGCTTGTAAACAGGCTTGAGGTTGAGCCGGAAAGTTCAAGGCCATACCACCGTTTTCTTGACTGTCTTAAGCTTCCTGAGATAAATGCAGCGATGGGTATGCTGTATGCAGTTTCTATTGGAAACAGTGGAAACTGTGGAAGTCAGATAGACGAGCTTATTACAAAAAATCTTGAGATGCTTGATGTTTCAGATACTGCCAGACTAAAGGATAAGACTGCAGGAATGTATCTTTTGTTCCTGGCTCCAGTTATTACGGCGTCATTTAAGCTTATAGTGGATATGGCGGTTTTTCTGCTCAGCTTTTTAGCATACAAGGTGAGTTAGGAGGTGATTTATGAGTCAGATAATGAAAGCCTTTTTTGGAATTTTTTTGATAATGTTTATGACAGTTACATCATCAGGTATCTTATCGGGATTTATGACTGTTGTGGAGGCGCAAAATCTTCATGCACAGATTATAAATGAGCTGGAGGACAGTGATTTTAACAGAGAGGTTGCGAAAGGCTGTTTTAAGAATGCGTCAGATGTGGATGACACACTGGAGCTTACATTTTATCTGCTTGATAATACCACAAAAACGGTAGCTGATGCTTCGCAGATACCTGATTCAAATCAGATAACAAAGGCGAGAGTTGAGCTGAAATTTGACTATATTGTCGCATTTTTCGGGGTCAGGCAGAAGCATGTGCTGAGTGGATATGCACTGTAGGATATTACCGGTGTGTCAAAACGGATTTTGACAAAATACAGATAAAGGGAAGGAGGAAAAACCGATGGAACTGATAGTAGAAGAGTTCGGCGGGAGCATTATCATGCTTCTTGTTGGTGGCGGTGTTATCAGTACACTTACATATATTGCGACACTGGTATAGTGGAGATAAGTAGGTTTACATATATTGCGACATTGGTATAGGGTAGGTATTGGATAAAAAGATTTAAGGAGTGACATGAAATGAAGGAATTGTTCAGACAGTATGGTGGCATGCTGATTGCAGCGGCGGCGACAAGTACGTTTATTGTGTTAATCGGAAGTATTCTTTTAGCGCAGGGAGGTATGCTTTCAAAGGTGATAGAGCTTTGGGGTAACAGTCCGATATAAGATATTTTTTGTTGTGTATAGGGAGATTTTGAATGAAAGAAATAATGCAGACATATGGAGCTGTGATAATTGCTGCTTTGGTTGGAATAATTCTTTTATCCTCTTTTTCTATGGTAAAGGGGAATATTGGAGAGGCATTTGCTGTGCAGGAGGTGTTGGCTGATGATATGACAAACAGCAGCTATGATAAGTACAAAAATGTTGCTCTTCCTAAGCTCAGTTTACGTGATGATTTTTTTAATGCTTCCACTTCGTACAAAATAAGTGACATATTGTATCCGGCTTCAAATGCACAGAATCTGGCGGATATGCAGGCATTTGAAGTGTTTGACAAGGAAGGAGAGGTCAGTAACGCATGTATATCAGAGGAAGGAAGGGTATTAAATTTTCCTGAAAGTGGAATCTATACATTGTACGTTAAGGTGACCTGCACAAACAAGATGACAGACTATTTAAAGGTCAGTATACCTGTCAATTAGAAGCGGAGGTGATAGATTGAAAAATACTGTGCTTGGCATAATAGGGTGTCTGATAGCGGTGTATACCGCTATGCTTTCGCTCAGTGTATACAACGTCTGTGTCAGGAGAAATCAGATGGAAAAGACACTGTCATCTGTGCTGCAGTGTGCGATGGACAGCTATTATAAGCCAAATATGTATATTGTGGATAAGGAAACAGTTGACAATTATGAGGTAAAAAAAGCAATTATATCAGATTTGGAGGAACGTTTTACTGCAGATGGAGAGATGGATGCTATGGTATATGTTTGTGATATGCAAAAGGGTATTATCTCAGCGGGGGTTGAGGAGGAATTTGATCTTCCGATAGGTATTACAAAGAAAATAAGCTGTAAAAAAATAATTCTGGCTGATCAGCCGATGGAGGAATAGAGCATGAAAATATTTAAGAATAAGAAAGTCGTAATAATCACAGCCACTGTACTCGTGGTGTTAGCTGTAGGAATTACAGCAGCAATCGCTGTTGACAAAGGAACAACACGCTCAGGCAAGAAGGTAAAAACAGCAAAGATATCTTCGGAAATGAAGGATGCTTCTTCTGAAAGTGTATATGTGACAGAGCAGACAGAAGCAGGAGAACCGGTTGCTGCTGAAATGACTGATAGCAGTGAAAATGGAACTGAAGAGCCTCAAAATGCTTCAGGTGACCGGGCGGCCGCAGATGGACAGAATACTTCGGCAGACCAGGCTGCTACAGGAGGACAGAGCGCATCAGCAGCCGGGAATGCTACAGGCAGTAAGAGTAATTCTGACAGCAAGACAGGAAAAACGCAATCTGCAGGTGGTAAGTCAAATTCAGCAGACCAGTCACAGAACCAGCCATCGCAGCAGCCTGCACAACAGCCATCCCAGCAACCGGCGCAACAGCCCGCACAGCAATCGGCACAGCAGCCTGCATCTCAGCCACAGGAGCAGCCTAAACCACAAAAGGAACAGGTTCAGGCAGGGTGGCTGTACTATGGCAGCAAGGCAGGAAATGGTATGACAGGTGAGCAGAAGGCATATATGGATTCGGTGATGAAGCAGTGGACAAATGGGGAATTATCTGACTCGGATGTTGAAGATATATTGTTACAGAAAATTGCTAATGAATGGGGTTTGTCGGCTATGTCAGCAGGAGTTGATGGTAACCATAGATATATTTCCAAGTCTTTGAGTGAAGTGCCTAATGGTAACTGGATACTAGAGCAATTTAGCGGTATCTATGATTTTGAGGCAATATATACAAAGGGGGAATATGATGAGTATGGGAATCTTATATATTATAGCTGGAGCGCAGGAATACTTTAGAAGGAATATTTGGTTTAAAGCACAATATTTAATCATAGTAAAAATTCTATTAGCTATAATAGTTTTCACGGCTTGTTTATTTGGAAGCATGAATGGTGAGAGGGTGTATGTAAATGCAGATGAATGGGATAATCCGGTAGAGTATTATAATAAATATGGGAATAATGCGGTATTTAAAGCTGATGGTAAAACAAAAGGGGAAATTTATTTTTGTTCAGTTGGGAATACGTCTAATTCTGGCACAAAATATAAAACTTTAGGATACAAAATGAGTGTAAAGGATGAGAATGGAAATATTCTTCAAAATGTAAATTACAAATTTGGAGGATACCAACTGAGATTTGTCAGTATGAAAAAGACAGTGGGACAAGAGTATAGGCTTTATTCAATAAGTTTATACAATATGAAAAAAAGCCTAAACTCTCAGACCTTTAAAAAATTTGATTCCGGCAAATGCACCATAACCTTAGATGCCTGTATGACACTCAAAGTAAATGGTGTTGACAAAGGTGGAATGGATGACAACGGTCAAACCTGGGGCAAGGTCTATGACACATATACCGGTATAGCGAATGCAGCAGGCTGGAGCGACAGTGCGCTGAGCTCGTTGCATTCCTATTACGGTAAAACCGTAAGCGGATTGTTTCACCGGATTGAGGTCGAAAAATCAACAGGAATATCCGGTGTGTCGGGTGGTGGAAATTATTGCTATGGCACATTGGTCCAAATATCGGCAACGATTGAGAATGGATATTCGTTTCAAAATTGGAATAATGATGGCAATATGAACACCTCCACGTATTCCTTTTGGGTAAATTCATCGGGAAGATATACTGCGTATGCACAGGCTCAGGGTGTTGAGGTGAAATTCTGGAAAAATGCAGGAGATGATGGCAATGATTGTAAGACAATGACATATGTGTATGGAGGAGTAAATCAGTCGTTTCCGACAGTGGATTGGAAACGAAGGGGCTATCACATGACTGGCTGGGCCAATATCCCTGATGCAGTTGATGCAGGGTATGAACAGGGATGTGGCATTTCTGATAGCTGGATAATGGCAAGCAGGCCTTCAAAGGATATATATGCTGTTTGGAATGAGAATCAGTACACAATTGAGTATGACACAGGCACATCGGTAAAGGTGAAGTATTCAGATACTGTCAGGCTTCCGGAACAGAATATGTGCATAGGCTGGCTCCCGGGCGAAAAATATCCTGATGTGAGATATTTGCCGGGAGAAGAGATAAAGGTTGCACAGCTTTGTGAATCGATGGGGATAGATTATACCGATAATGCTGTGATACCTTTATACGCTCTTTGGGAGCATGAGCCTACGATACAGGCGAAGGATATGTTCTTCTCTGTTAAACAGGCGCATGATGGAATGATAACTGAAAGTTTAATAGGCAGCATGATATCTGCAACGGATGAGGAGGATGGTGATATTGCATTTGGAATTAATCAGACAAACTATCTGATACTCAAAAATTATGATGATAGACGTATCAAAGAGGTTGTTGATAAAGCTGTGATGGATATATTAATTGAGGCACGGGATAGTTATGGTAATGTGACACAAAAGACGATAACACTTACATTTAAAGATACAACAATTAAAGACAGCACAGAAAGCTTTGGCAAGATTCGTTTTATAAGCGAAAAGTATTATGGCAAAAATAAAGCAGGAGGTCTCATGGAGAACTCCCGCTGGTTAAACGATCCTGAATTTAATTCTCTTCTTCGGCAGGCTTTGGCAATTTGATATAGACCTTTTCGATTCGGTTTTTATCAACAGCCTCTATGCGGAGAAGGATATTGTCATCAGTGATGATTATTTCATTTTTTTCAGGCAGGTGGTCAAGCTTTTCAAGGCAGTAGCCACCGATTGTGTCATAGTCGTCTGATTCGAGGTGCAGACCAAGCTCATCGCTTACATCCTCGAGATTGGCAGAGCCAAGAACTATGTATTCGTAGTCATTTATTCTTGTGATATCATCCTGCTCGTCAGAGTCGTATTCATCACGTATCTCACCGACTATCTCCTCTAAGAGATCCTCGAGTGTAATGAGTCCGGCTGTGACACCGTATTCATCCAAGACAATGGCAAGCGATATAGATGATTCGCGCATCTCGAGAAACAGATTCGCTGTATTCTTGTGCTCATATGTAAAGTATGGCTCACGCATGATATCCCTGATTGAAAAATGCTCTTTATCCTCATCTGTAAGGAGTAGCAGATCCTTCATATTTACGATACCAATCACGTTGTCAGTGCTTTCGTCGTACACAGGGAGTCTGGTGAATTTGTCTTCTCTGAATATTGAAATCAGCTCATCATATGTAGCATCAACATGGATAAATGTCATATCAATACGTGGAACCATGACCTCCTTGGCCTCGGCATCTCCGAAATCGAATACATTGTGAATCATATCACGCTCTTCGTCCTCGATGACGCCATCCTCCTGTCCTACATCAACGATTGTACGAAGCTCTTCCTCGGTCATGACACGCTTGGCATCGCTCTGGCGTATTCCAAAGAGGAAAATGACTCCAAGTGAAAGCTTGTTGATGATAAATATTACAGGTGTCAGCACAATCATGAGCACTGATATAAAGCCTGCGATTGATAGTGAAATCTTGTCGGCCTTTATAGTGGCAAGTGTCTTCGGAGAGACCTCTCCGAAGATCAGTATGAGGAATGTAAGTATTCCGGTTGCGACACCTGCTCCGACGCTGCCAAACAGCTTGATGGCGAGCGAAGTGGTGAGCGATGATGCTGAAAGATTTACGATGTTGTTTCCGATAAGGATGGCTGAGAGCATCTTTGGAGAGTTCTCAGTCACCTTGAGCACCTTTTCGGCTTTTTTGTTACCGGCCTCAGCCAGGGTTCTCATACGTATTTTGTTTACGGTAGTAAGAGCAGTCTCCGAAGATGAAAAAAATGCAGAGAGAGCTAATAGTATTAATAAGAATATAATCTGCGATATGTCGTCAGCGTCCAAAAATTTTACCTCGTTATATTATATGTGTGTTTTATTTATCGTCTGTGCTGTAGTTAGGAGCCTCTTTAGTGATATGGATATCATGTGGGTGGCTCTCCTTGAGAGAAGCAGCAGTAATCTTGACAAACTTGCCATTCTCCTTGAGCTGCTCGATTGTCTTGCAGCCACAGTAGCCCATTCCTGAACGGATACCACCGACAAGCTGGAATACTGTATCCTCAAGAGTTCCCTTGTATGCTACACGACCCTCAACTCCTTCAGGAACGAGCTTCTTAGCGCCCTCCTGGAAGTAACGATCCTTGCTTCCGTTCTCCATGGCAGCGATAGAACCCATGCCACGGTATACCTTGTATTTTCTTCCCTGATAAAGCTCGAAGGTTCCAGGAGCCTCGTCGCAGCCTGCGAACATTGAGCCCATCATACATACGTTGGCACCGGCTGCAAGAGCCTTTGTCATATCACCTGAGTACTTGATACCACCATCTGCTATAACAGGAACACCATACTCCTTAGCTACATTGTAGCAGTCCATGATAGCTGTGATCTGTGGTACACCGATACCGGCAACAACACGTGTTGTACAGATAGAACCAGGTCCGATACCAACCTTTACTGCATCTGCACCGGCCTCGATAAGAGCCTTGGCAGCAGCACCAGTTGCGATATTTCCTGCGATAATCTGAAGGTCAGGATAAGCAGCCTTGATCTTCTTAACAGCCTCAAGGATATTCTTTGAATGTCCGTGCGCTGAGTCAACAACGATGACATCAACATGAGACTTAACAAGAGCATCAACACGCTCCATCATGTTGCCTGTGATACCTACACCGGCACCGCAGAGGAGACGACCCTGATCATCCTTTGCTGAAAGAGGATACTTAATCTGTTTCTCGATATCCTTTATAGTGATAAGTCCCTTGAGGTTGTTGTCCTTGTCTACGATAGGAAGCTTCTCCTTTCTTGCCTTTGCAAGAATCTGCTTTGCCTCATCGAGAGTGATGCCCTCAGGAGCTGTAATGAGATTCTCAGAGGTCATAGACTCTGAAATCTTCTTTGTGAAGTCTGTCTCAAACTTCAGATCACGGTTTGTGATGATGCCTACGAGCTTGCCGTCTTTTGTGATTGGCACACCTGATATCTTGAATTTTGCCATCAGGTTGTCTGCATCCTGTAATGTATGGTCTGGAGAAAGATAGAACGGATCGGTAATAACGCCGTTTTCTGAACGCTTTACCTTATCGACTTCGTCTGCCTGTG
The DNA here is from genome assembly GCA_934365945.1 of uncultured Agathobacter sp. Lineage (GTDB taxonomy): Bacteria > Bacillota > Clostridia > Lachnospirales > Lachnospiraceae > Roseburia. Next base: position 36,199 of record CAKRNE010000004.1, read on the forward strand.
CCTCAATAGACATGTTTTTGTGGATGATTCCGATACCACCCTGTCTGGCCATTGCGATAGCCATTTTTGATTCTGTGACTGTATCCATTGCAGCACTCATCATAGGAATGTTAAGGACAATCTTCTTAGTAAGATGTGTCTGAAGCTCGATCATATTTGGTGTTACCTCAGAGTATTGTGGAACTAAGAGAACGTCATCAAATGTAATTCCTTCGCCGATAATAGTACCCATTTTTAAATTCCTCTCTTTCTTATGTTATTATGTTGGTATACTTTATATACTAATGTAATTTGTATGATGATAGCAAATTAAAGAGTGAGTGTCAAGCAGTTATAAGCCCGATATGAAATTATTATATTATTTATTAGTAAAACTAATGTAAGTCCTTTGCAAATAAAGTGTAATTTATGTTATATTTTATATTGAGTGGCTTTCATTCAACATTTGCCTGTCACACTAAATAGTGGACAGTGACGATTTTTAAGCCACAATAATCTAAATCAGGGAGAAAAATATGGAGTTTCGACCATGCATCGACATTCACAACGGAAAAGTAAAGCAGATTGTCGGTGGTTCATTAAAAGACATGGGTGACTTTGCCAGTGAGAACTTTGTCTCAGAGCAGGACAGCCGGTTTTATGCAGATATGTATAGGAAATCCGGCATAAAGGGCGGTCATATCATTCTGCTCAATTCTGTGGACAGCGAGTATTATGAGGCTACAAAGGAACAGGCTGTTATGGCGCTTAAAGCGTATCCGCAGGGCTTACAGGTAGGCGGCGGCATCACCGCAGACAATGCGATGGAGTTTATAGATGCCGGTGCAGCAGCAGTTATAGTGACATCATACGTATTTAAAGACGGAAGAATAAACTATGAAAATCTAAACAGGCTTAAAGATACTGTGGGCAGTGACAGGCTGGTGCTTGATCTGTCATGCCGCAAAAAGGACGGACAGTATTATATAGTAACTGACCGCTGGCAGAAATTCACGGATGAGGCAGTGACCACAGAGCTTTTGGATAAGCTATCCTCATACTGCTGTGAGTTTCTGGTACATGCGGTGGACGTTGAGGGCAGGGTAAACGGCATCGAAAAGGAGCTTGTCTCCATGCTTGGCAGCTGGGGAAGGATACCTGTCACATATGCAGGCGGTGTGTCATCCTTTGACGATTTAAAATGCATCAGACAGCTTGGACAGAACCATCTGAATGTGACGATAGGCAGTGCTCTTGATTTGTTTGGCGGTGCGATGGAGTACGATAAGGTTATAGCTTTTTGCAATAATAAGGAGATTTAAAATGGCAAAATACACTAAGAATGATATTATCCGCATAGTGGATGAGGAGGATATCGAGTTTATCCGTTTGCAGTTTACGGATATCTTTGGAACATTAAAAAACGTGGCAATTACAGCCAGCCAGCTTGAGAAGGCACTCGACAACAAGTGCATGTTTGACGGCTCATCAATAGAGGGCTTTGTGAGGATAGAGGAGTCAGATATGTATCTGCACCCTGATCTTGACACTTTTATGATTTTTCCATGGAGACCACAGCAGGGCAAGGTTGCACGAATCATCTGTGATGTCTATATGGCGGATGGCACACCGTTTGAGGGAGACCCGCGCTATATATTAAAGAAGCAGATTGAAAAGGCAAAGCAGATGGGCTATATGTTTAATGTAGGACCGGAGTGTGAGTTCTTCCTTTTCCACCTGGATGAGAACGGACAGCCTACCACCATCTCACATGAGAGAGCAGGGTACTTTGACTTAGGACCAAATGACTTGGGAGAAAATGCCAGAAGAGACATGGTTTTAACTCTTGAGGATATGGATTTTGAGATAGAGGCATCACACCATGAGGTGGCACCTGCACAGCATGAGATTGATTTCAAGTATGAGGAGGCACTTCATACAGCCGACAATATCATGACCTTCAAGCTTGCTATAAAGACAATCGCAAAGAGACACGGACTTTTTGCAAGCTTCATGCCAAAGCCAAAGCATGGTGTGAGCGGTTCGGGAATGCATATCAACATGTCACTCTCAAAGGATGGGGTCAATATATTTGACAATGAGGATGATAAGCTTGGGCTCAGCGAGGAGGCATACCACTTCATAGCAGGCATCATGAAGCATATGAAGGGCATGACGGTCATCACCAATCCGATTGTCAATTCATATAAGCGCTTTGTGCCGGGATATGAGGCACCGATTTACATTACCTGGTCAGCTACAAACAGAAGTCCGCTTATCAGAATCCCGGCAGCAAGAGGCGAGGGAAGGAGAGTGGAGCTTAGAAATCCTGACCCTTCAGCAAATCCATATCTGGTGCTGGCACTGTGTCTGGCAGCAGGACTTGACGGCATAAAGAATAAGATACAGCCTGACGCAGAGCTTCGTGAGAATGTATTTGAGCTCACAGAACAGGATAAAAAGAGACTCGGAATTGAATCACTTCCTGCTGATTTACATGAGGCGGTTGAGTGCCTTAAGACAGATGACTTTATCCGCGAGATACTGGGAGAGCACATCTACAACAAGTATATAGAGGCAAAAGAGGCAGAGTGGAACGATTACAGAGCTGCGGTTACCAAATGGGAAATAGATGAATATCTGTACAAATTTTAAAGGATGTAACGGACCGTGAATAATATTGTGATAGCATTTCCTAAAAAGGAAGTAGCCAATTCAATCAAAAAAATATTAGCGCAGAGCGGTTATACAGTCACGGCGGTCGCAAATACCGGAGCTTCGGCACTTTCGAGCATGAACGGACTGAATATGGGAATCATCATATGTGGATACAGATTTTCAGACATGATGTACAGTGAGGTATACGAGTATATGCCTAAGGAGTTTCAGATGCTTCTCATAGCGTCGGCAGCGGGTATCATGGAAAAGAATGTGGATAATCTGATGTCATTATCCATGCCACTTAAGGTGCATGAGCTCTTGCAGACTGTCGAGATGATGGATTACACGATAACGCGCCGCAGGAAAAAGCTCAGGCAAAGGCCAAAGGAACGTTCAAAGGAAGACCAGGAGATGCTTAACAGTGCAAAGGCTGTACTGATTGAGCGAAATGGATTTTCTGAGGAGGAAGCACACCGCTACATCCAGAAGCGAAGCATGGATAACGGCACAGGCCTTGTGGAAACAGCACAGATGATACTAAGCCTTATGACTGATGTGTAGGGCTGTTGATGTAAAAGGCTTGAACAGCTATGTAAAAATATAATTGCAGGCAGCATAATATTTTATGAAAGAAATAATGATAAAAAAACATATTTACACTTGAATAGTAAAGTGATAAATTAGACTTATTGTAAAGTAACAAAAGGAGAGATAAACATGTTTCAGATTAATGATAACTATCAGAAATTACCGGGAAGCTACCTTTTCAGCACAATAGCTAAAAAGGTTGCTGCTTATCAGGAGGCTAATCCGGATAAAGAAATTATCAGGCTTGGAATCGGCGATGTAACACAGCCGCTTGCACCTGCTATCATCGATGCTATGCACAAGGCAGTTGATGAGATGGGAAATGCAGCTACATTCCACGGATACGCACCGGACCTTGGATATGAGTTCTTAAGAAAAGCAATTTCAGACAATGACTACAAAGCAAGAGGCTGCGATATCTCAGCCGATGAGATTTTTGTTTCAGACGGAGCAAAGAGCGATTCAGCCAACATCCAGGAGCTTTTCTCAGCAAACAGCCGCATCGCTGTTACAGACCCTGTTTACCCTGTATATGTTGATTCCAATGTTATGGCAGGAAGAACAGGCACATATGATGCTCAGACAGAGACCTGGAGCAATGTAATCTATATGCCGTCAACAGCAGATAACGGCTTCGTTCCGGAGCTTCCAAAGGAAGTACCGGATATGATTTATCTGTGTCTGCCAAACAACCCTACAGGAACAACTCTCACAAAGGATCAGTTACAGGTATGGGTTGATTATGCAAACAAAAACGGTTCAGTCATCATCTTCGATGCAGCCTATGAGGCATATATCAGCGAGGCAGATGTGCCACACTCAATCTATGAGTGTAACGGTGCAAAGACATGTGCCATCGAGCTTAGAAGCTTCTCAAAGAACGCAGGCTTTACAGGTGTGCGTCTTGGCTTCACAGTAGTACCTAAGGAGCTTAAGTGCGGTGATGTTTCGCTTCATGCTATGTGGGCACGCCGTCATGGAACCAAGTTCAACGGCGCACCATACATCGTGCAGAGAGCAGGCGAGGCAGTTTACTCAGATGCAGGAAAAGCACAGCTTAAGGATCAGGTAGCGTACTACATGAACAATGCAAAGACAATAAAGACAGGTCTTGCAGAGGCAGGCTTTACAGTTTACGGTGGAGTAAATGCACCATACATCTGGCTCAAGACACCGGATCAGATGACATCATGGGAGTTTTTCGATTACCTGCTTGAGAATGCCAACGTGGTAGGTACACCTGGCTCAGGCTTTGGACCAAGCGGAGAGGGCTACTTCAGACTGACTGCTTTCGGAAACTATGAGAACACAGTAAAGGCACTTGAGAGAATCAAGGCACTGTAAAATAAATCAGGTCAAATAAAAATACCGTCAGGGAGATGTTCCCTGACGGTATTTTTTGTCATTGAAATTTACATAAAGTGTAATTACTGTATACTTTTTGGCAACAAAAACTTTATGTGAAAGGCATGATTTAATTCTTCTTGAAGCCGGCTCTCTTACGAAGAGTAGGGTCAAGAATTTTCTTTCTGATTCGAAGGCTCTCAGGTGTTACCTCAAGAAGCTCATCTGTATCAATAAAGTCGATAGCCTGCTCAAGGCTTAATACTCTAGGTGGTACGAGTGTGAGTGCCTCATCTGCTGATGAAGAACGTGTATTTGTAAGATGCTTCTTCTTACATACGTTGAGCTCGATGTCCTCGGCCTTTGAACACTGTCCGATAACCATTCCTGAGTAAACCTTGGCACCAGGTCCGATAAAGAGTGTTCCTCTCTCCTGTGCAGAGAAGAGTCCGTAGGTTACAGCCTCACCTGACTCAAAGGCAATGAGTGAACCTGTTGCACGGTATGCAATCTCACCCTTGTATGGCTCATATCCGTCAAACATAGTGTTTAAGATTCCGTTACCCTTTGTATCTGTCATGAACTCGCCACGGTATCCGATAAGTCCACGGGCTGGGATGTGGAACTCAAGTCTGGTGTAGCCACCTGCGATGGAACCCATATTTCTAAGCTCGCCCTTGCGCTGCTGAAGCTTTGAGATAACAGCTCCTGTAAACTCGTCAGGCACATCGATGTAAGCAAGCTCCATTGGCTCAAGCTTCTTGCCGTTCTCATCATACTTGTAGAGTACCTCTGCCTTACTTACGGCAAACTCATAGCCCTCACGGCGCATGTTCTCGATAAGCACTGAAAGGTGAAGCTCTCCACGTCCGGAAACCTTGAAGGAATCAGGTGAGTCAGTATCCTCGACACGCAGTGAGACATCTGTGTTGAGCTCGCGAAGGAGTCTGTCACGGATGTGACGGCTTGTGACAAATTTACCTTCCTGTCCTGCAAGAGGGCTGTTGTTTACGATGAAGTTCATAGAGATTGTAGGCTCTGAAATCTTCTGGAAAGGAATAGCCTCCGGTGCTTCCGGTGAGCAGATTGTATCTCCGATGTGGATGTCTGCGATACCAGAGATTGCTACAATCGAACCGATGTTAGCCTCGTCTACATCTACCTTGTTGAGTCCGTCAAACTCGTAAAGCTTGCTGATACGGACCTTCTCAAGCTTGTCAGGGTCGTGGTGGTTTACAACGACAGCCTCCTGATTGACCTTGATTTTACCGTTATCCACTTTACCGATTCCGATACGTCCTACATACTCGTTGTAGTCGATTGTACTGATGAGAATCTGTGTGTTGGCATCCGGATCACCTGTTGGAGCAGGGATGTAGTTTACGATTGTCTCGAAGAGAGGAGTCATATCCTTCTTCTCATCGTTTAAGTCCTTCATGGCATAGCCGTCTCTTGCTGATGCGAAAACGAATGGGCAGTCAAGCTGCTCATCAGAAGCATCGAGATCCATGAAGAGCTCTAATACCTCGTCGATGACCTCATTAGGACGGGCCTCAGGACGGTCTATCTTGTTGACACAGACAATGATAGGCAGCTTGAGTGCAAGAGCCTTCATAACTACGAACTTGGTCTGTGGCATAACACCCTCGAAGGCATCAACCACGAGGATAACGCCGTTTACCATCTTAAGAACACGCTCTACCTCACCGCCGAAGTCAGCATGACCTGGAGTGTCGATGATATTGATTTTGATGTCCTTATACTGAATAGCTGTGTTTTTGGAGAGGATTGTGATACCTCTTTCACGCTCGATGTCGTTTGAATCCATTACTCGTTCCTGAACTTCCTGATTGTCACGGAACACACCGCTTTGCTTAAGAAGCTCATCTACAAGTGTTGTTTTACCATGATCAACGTGGGCAATAATTGCTATATTACGAATATCGTCTCTTGTTGTTTTCATATTTTCCTTCTTTCTTTAATAAATAAAGCTAAGTTTGCAACTAACTTATTCTATCATAATTTTTCCAATGTGCAAGTTTTCATTGAAAGTTTTTAAAAAATTAAGTGAAATGTTATTGGATTTGTCGACATTATTTGAGAAAATATACTTTGTGGAAATGTTAAAAATAGCTGGAAAAACATTTTACAAAAGGAAGGGAGACAAAAAATTCATGGCAGATAAAATGTTTGAAAACAACCAGGTATCAATAATCGGAGAAATCGTTTCGGATTTTCAGTTTAGTCACGAGGTGTATGGTGAGGGCTTTTATATGATGGAGGTTTCGGTCAGGAGGCTTTCGGATTTCGTGGACTATATTCCGGTGATGGTGTCAGAGAGGCTTATCAATGTGGAGGGTGACTACATAGGCAAAAGCGTATACATAGGCGGTCAGTTCCGCTCGTTCAACAGGCATGAGGAGAAGAAGAACAGGCTGGTGCTGTCTGTTTTTGCAAGGGAGCTTGAGGTATTGGACAGTGATTATGATGAGGATGCGGCCAATCAGATTTTCCTTGACGGCTATATCTGCAAGGAGGCTATATATAGAAAAACGCCGCTTGGACGAGAAATTGCAGACCTGCTTGTGGCTGTGAACCGCTCATATGGCAAGTCAGACTACATTCCGTGTATCTGCTGGGGAAGGAATGCGAGATTTGCGTCGACCTTTGAGGTGGGCACACATGTGCAGATATGGGGCAGGATACAGAGCAGGGATTATGTGAAAAAGCTCAGTGAGACACAGGTGGAGCAGCGCACGGCATATGAGGTTTCCGTGAGCAAGATTGAGGCTTAGTGTCACATACGGATTTGTGATTTTATCGAAAATTTGCAATAAATGTCAGATTGTGGTATTTTACTAGATAATTATTGATTACTGCCTGTAATTGTTGATGTTTACATGCTGTGTAAACAGTAATGGTTACGTATCAGTAGAAAAGCAATGTGTATGGAGGCATGATTATTATGGAAAACGGCGCAGTACAGATTTATTATGGTGAGGGGCATGGCAAGACAAATGTCGCTATCGGAAGTGCAATATGTGCTGCCTGCGAAGGGAAAGAGGCTGTCATAATCCAATTTCTAAAAGGAAAAAATGAACAGAAATTTTTGAGCAGATTGGAGCCGGAGGTTAAATTTTTTAATTTCTCAAGAGCCGGGATACTGTTTGAACAGCTCGACGAAGAAAGTAAGCAGGAAGAAATCATGAATATCAAGAATGGTTTTAATTTTGCAAAAAAAGTTATTTCCACCGGGGCTGACATGGTTGTTGTGCTGGATGAGATACTGGGACTTTTGGATTTACATCTGATTTCAAAGGAAGAGCTTTCGGATATGCTTGCAGCAAAGCCGTCAGATGTGACGGTGATTATGACAGGCCGTGTGCTTGATGATGGAATCAGGGGAATGGCTGATGAGATTTATAATATAGCACCGGAAAAATAGCAAGGAAATATTGTCAGGTAAGTTGACAATGCCATAGCTTGGTGATATGATTAATGCATATGTGAGGCAGTTATATCATCTGCTGTATATGAACAATTTAATTAACAGATAGAGGTCGCGCGACTTATGAGTAGTTTTCCGGATGCCGCAGGGGCAGTTGATGGGAGATGAAAGGAATAGCGCCGAAGGGATTTATCATCTGCGGATATATCTCTGGGCATATGGCGAACAGCCCTATGACTGTCATCAGATTTGATGGGGAGCTATCGTGATTCATGAAGAATTGGGACCGGCTCTAAGGAGCCGGTTTTTTAGCGCTTAGAGGCAGACAGCGTCATACCTATACGTTAAGAAAATCAATACCGATAAAGAAAAGCAAGAAGGAGATAAAATCATGGCAATTTTCAAAGGAGCGGGAGTAGCAATCGTTACACCTATGTACGATAACGAGGAGATTAATTACGACAAGCTCGAGGAGCTTATCAATATGCAGATTGACAATGGCACAGATGCTATCGTCATCGCAGGCACCACAGGCGAGAGCCCATGCCTGTCAATGGAGGAGCATGCAAAGGTTATAAAGGCTGCAGTAGAGTTTACAAAGCATCGTGTACCGGTAGTGGCAGGCACAGGCTCTAACTGCACAAAGACAGCTATGCAGCTTTCAAAGGAGGCAGAGGAGTTTGGTGCAGACGGACTGCTCGTTGTCACACCATACTACAACAAGGCCACACAGGCCGGTCTTGTGAGCCACTATTCACAGATTGCAGACAGCACAAAGTGTCCTATCATCGTATACAACGTACCTGGACGTACAGGCTGCAACGTGCTTCCGGAGACTATGGCAGAGCTCTTTAAGACAAAGGAAAATATCGTAGGACTCAAGGAGGCTACAGGAAATCTGGCACAGGCTTCAAAGACAATGTACCTGACAGACGGAAAGCTTGATATGTACTCAGGCGAGGATGGCCTCGTAGTGCCTCTTATGTCTATCGGTGCAATCGGAGTAATCTCAGTATGGAGCAATATAGCCCCTGCAAAGGTACACAATATGTGCGACAGCTTCTTCAAGGGCGATTTACAGACCGCCTTAGAGCTTCAGAGAGAGGCTCTTCCACTTGTAGATGCACTCTTCTCAGAGGTAAATCCAATCCCTGTAAAGAAGGCTATGAACCTGATGGGTATGAATGTCGGACCTCTCAGAAGCCCTATGTGCGAGATGGGTGAGGATAATGCAAAGAAGCTTGCTGAGGTTATGAAGGCTTATGGCTTAAAGCTTGCTTAGTACAACGAGAAAGGATACGATAAAATGACAAAGGTAATTATGAATGGCTGCAACGGCAAAATGGGACAGACTATCACAGAAATCTGTAAGGCTGATGCGGATATCGAGATTGTAGCCGGTATTGATTTATATGATGGAATAGACAATGACTATCCTGTTTTTTCAAGCATTGACAAATGTGATGTAGACGCTGATGTGGTCATAGATTTTTCCAATGCCAAGGCTGTTGACGGGGTGCTGGACTATTGCGTGGACAAGCAGATCCCGGTTGTTTTATGCACCACAGGTCTTAGTGATGAGCAGCTTGCAAAGGTTGAGGAGTGCTACAAGAAGGTGGCAGTGCTCAAGTCTGCAAACATGTCACTTGGCATAAACACTCTTATGGCTCTTCTCAAAAAGGCTGCACAGGTTTTTGCACCGGCAGGCTTCGACATGGAGATTGTTGAGAAGCATCACAATTTGAAGCTTGATGCACCTTCAGGTACAGCGCTTGCGCTTGCTGATTCAATCAACGAGGCTATGGACAATGAGTATCACTATGTTTACGACCGCAGCCAGCGCAGAGAGAAGCGTGATCCTAAGGAAATCGGTATTTCTGCTGTCAGAGGCGGAAGCATCGTAGGTGAGCACGAGGTACTTTTCTGTGGGCAGGATGAGGTGATTGAGTTTAAGCATACTGCTTATTCTAAGGCTGTTTTTGCGAAGGGTGCTGTTGAGGCTGCCAAGTTCCTTAAGGGAAAAGGTGCAGGTCACTACGATATGGCGGATGTTATTGCAGCTAAGTAGATTTAGGCTGTTTATCATTGTGGCGATAGGGCGGGCGTAAGCTCCGGGCACAGGGGTGCACACGCACTCTCTCGGGGCGCTACGCTACGTGGCTAAGATTCTGTACGAAATTATGCTTGATGGGTTTCTATGCTTGACGAAACCGTCGAAACGCGCCGTCCGTGGCGCGGTTCTCCTCACCCCTGCGTCCATGCAGGGGTGTTTCTGCATTTCATGGGCATAATTTCTACAGTATCTAAGCCACTTCGCTATTCGCGCTTCGGGAGAGTGCGTGTGCACCCCTGTGCCCGGGGCTTACGCCCTTACGTTGTGGCTCTCAATGTACGAATATGGGTACACTTGCGGATTTTGCTTGATTTATTGGGGAGCGCGTATTATATTAAATATAATGACTATTCAGAACCACTGAGGACAAGAAAAGCTGATGCGTCATGCGTTTTTGCGAATGTGCGTGGTGTGGTTCTGGATAGCTACGTTATTGTTAGATTTAATTTTAAAAATACAACAGGGGAGCTGGCATTTAGCCGGCTGAGAGTAGACTGGTAGTGTCTTGACCCATAACCTGATTTGGATAATGCCAACGTAGGATAATATCGCACGATTTTTAGGCGGATATACTGATTGGTGGTATATCCGCTTTTTGAATGCGTGGGTGATTATGAATATTTGTAAAGAGATACAGATGGATAATTTTATAGAAAAGCTTAAGTTGCGCAGTCCTTTGATTCACAACATCACAAATATGGTTACTATCAATGATGTGGCAAATATTGAGCTGGCATGTGGAGCGAGGCCTATTATGGCTATGGCGCCTCAGGAGATGGATGAGGTCACGGGTATATGCGATGGGCTGAACCTGAATATAGGCACTCCTTCTGAGGAGAGGTTTGAAGCGATGCGCATTGCTGCGAGGATGGCAGCTAAAAAGAGCATTCCGATTGTGCTTGACCTGGTTGGTGTGGGCGTGAGCCGCTTTAGGATGGATTTTGTAATGAGCCTGCTTGACGAGGTGCATGTGGATGTGATTAAGGGCAATTTGTCTGAAATCAAGGCTGTTATGGAGCATAGCAGGTGCGATGGCGGCGTGGAAGTGACCGATACGGCAGATGAGTCTGATGCAAAGGCGCTTGCGTGCAGGGCGGCCCTGCGATATGGAAGCATCTGTGTGATTACAGGGGAGACTGACTATGTGGCACAATTATGTGATGAAGCCGGTGGTTATGACTATAATGAAAGAGGTGCAATGAACACCGATATGATGGGTATCAATGTGATGAATGTTGTTGTGCCTGATGCTGACGGATGCTCACATAATTACAGGGTAGGAAGCATCACAGGCGGACATCCGATGATGAAGCGCGTGACAGGCACCGGATGTATGCTTTCAGGGCTTATTTGTGCGTTTGTTGCGGCTGCCTGCGATGATAAATACGGTGCAGTCACGGCAGCACTTAGCTGCATGAAGAGGGCAGGAGGGCTTGCGGCCGCTGGTATGACAGAGTGTGATATGAGGACAAACAGCTGTCATTTCGTTAAGCCTGGAAATGCTTCATACAGGGACAGGCTGATTGATGCAGTATATCATATATGCGATGGTGATTATGCACTGATGTGAATATCGCTGCATGACAGACAATTGGTATGCATGTCATGAGTCTTATATTTTGGAAAACAACAGGATAAGAGGTGAAAGGTTTATATGAACAAAACTGATTTAAAGCTCTACGCTATAACAGACAGGCAGTGGCTGCACGGAGCGAGGCTTTCTGAGCATGTGAAGCTTGCGATAGAGGGTGGGGCCACGATGATTCAGATCCGTGACAAGGATATCCTTAGTACAGATTCTGATGCAGGGCTTAATGATGAGTATCAGGAGGCTCTTGAGATAAAGAAAATCTGCCACGAGCACAATGTGCCGCTCATCATCAATGATAACGTGCAGTTTGCAATTGATATAGATGCCGATGGAGTGCATCTGGGGCAGGATGACATGAATCCGGCAGAGGCCAGAAAGCTTCTTGGAACCGACAAGATAATAGGTGTCACGGCAAAGACAGTGGAGCAGGCAAAGAGAGCAGAGGCTGACGGTGCTGACTATCTGGGAAGCGGAGCAGTGTTCGGCTCTACCACAAAGCTCAATGCAAAGCCTATGACAAAGGAGCTTCTGTGTGAAATCACGGCGGCTGTCGATATACCGGTTGTTGCAATCGGAGGCATAAATGCAGACAATGCAGCCACGCTAAATGGCACAGGGATTGCAGGAATCGCCGTGGTAGGAGCTATATTTGCAAGCGCTGATATAAAGGCTGCGGCCAAAGAGCTTGCAGAAATATGCGATAAAATGCTGTAATTGCAGCAGGTCACATCGTGCGTTTTTGCGAATGTGTGTGGTGTGGCTCGAATAGTTACGAGAAATTACAAAATTCAGAAAGGGGCGTAGATATGCATACAGCACTTACAATTGCGGGAAGTGATTCAAGTGGCGGCGCAGGCGTGCAGGCTGATTTAAAGACCATGCTTGCAAACGGTGTATTTGGCGAGAGTGTCATCACAGCACTTACGGCACAAAACACCATGGGAGTTGACGCGGTGATGAATGTGCCGGCGGATTTTATCGAGGCACAGATGAAGGCTGTTTTTACGGATATTTTTCCGGATGCGGTGAAAATCGGTATGACATCATCGGTAGATACAATTGAGGCAATTGCCGCAGGACTTGTAAAGTACAAGGCAAAAAACATAGTTTTGGACCCGGTAATGGTCGCTACAAGCGGAAGCAGGCTGCTTGAAGAAAATGCAGCAAACACTCTGATGGAGAAGCTGTTTCCGTTAGCTGATATCATCACGCCAAATATTCCTGAGCTTGAGGTGATATCAGGCAGACAGATTGAAAGCAAGGATGATATCATAGAGGCAGCAAAGGCCATTTATGATAAATACGGCTGTCCGGTTTTAAGCAAGGGAGGCCATTTCACAGACACAGCATGTGTGTGTGACTATTTGTGGGATGGAAAGCAGATTATCACCTTTGAGACAAAAAGAGTGGATAATCCCAACTCACACGGCACAGGCTGCACGCTTTCTTCAGCGATAGCCAGTGGTCTGGCAAAGGGACTATCGCTTGAGCAGGCTGTGGATAACGGCAAGCGATATGTCACGGCATGTTTAAAAGCCATGCTTGACTTGGGACACGGCAGTGGTCCTATGAATCATGGAGCGATGTTCATACAATGAAATAAGCACATGTTAAATAATTAATATCGGTAATAACAATAAGAATAGTAATAACTACTAATTAACAGTAATAAAATAAAGAACAGGAGAGTACAATGAGTAATTACACAACACAGATGGATGCCGCAAGAAAGGGCATCGTAACACCTGAAATCGAAAAGGTAGCAAAGAAAGAGAAGATGGATGTAGACAAGCTGATGGAGCTTGTTGCAAGCGGAAAGGTAGCTATTCCTGCCAATAAGCATCACAAGTCACTTGATGCAGAGGGTGTTGGAAGCATGCTTCGCACAAAAATCAATGTAAACCTCGGAGTCTCAAGAGACTGCAAGGACTATGATGTGGAGATGCAGAAGGTTATGAGCGCTGTAAAGCTTGGAGCAGAGGCTATCATGGATCTTTCAAGCCATGGCAACACACAGCCATTCAGACAGAAGCTCACAAGCGAATGTCCTGCAATGATAGGAACAGTTCCTGTTTATGACAGCGTAATCCACTATCAGCGAGATCTTGCAACACTTACAGCACAGGATTTTGTCGATGTAGTCAGACTCCATGCTGAGGATGGAGTGGACTTCGTCACACTTCACTGCGGAATCACAAGAAAAACAATAGACCAGATTAAAAAGCACAAGCGTAAGATGAATATCGTAAGCCGTGGAGGAAGCCTTGTATTTGCATGGATGTGCATGACAGGAGAGGAAAATCCTTTCTACGAGCACTATGATGAGATACTTGAAATCTGTGAAGAGCATGATGTGACAATCTCTCTCGGAGATGCCTGCAGACCGGGATGCCTGGCAGATGCAACAGATGTATGCCAGATAGAGGAGCTTGTAAGACTTGGAGAGCTCACAAAGCGTGCATGGGATCACAATGTACAGGTCATGGTAGAGGGACCGGGACATGTGCCGCTTGATCAGGTAGCAGCAAACATGAAGGTACAGCAGTCAATCTGTATGGGAGCACCATTCTATGTACTTGGACCTCTAGTAACAGATATCGCGCCGGGCTATGACCACATCACAGCAGCAATCGGTGGAGCTGTGGCAGCAATGAACGGAGCTGCATTCCTGTGCTACGTGACACCTGCTGAGCATCTTGCTCTTCCAAATGTGGAGGATACAAAGCAGGGCATCATCGCATCAAAGATTGCAGCTCATGCAGCAGATATTGCAAAGGGAATCCCGGGAGCCAGAGATATAGATGATAAGATGGCAGATGCCAGACGTGTGCTCGACTGGGATGCACAGTTTGCATGTGCACTTGACCCGGAGACAGCTAAGGCTATCAGGGATGACCGTCTGCCAGAGGATGACCACAGCGAGGCATGCAGTATGTGCGGTAAATTCTGTGCAGTGCGAAGCATGAACAAGGCACTCGCAGGAGAGTATATTGATATACTATAAGGTGAGATAGTAATGGAAAGTAAAAAGAACATTAAAAAATCAACTATTTCAATCAGAAAGCTTGCCATGGCAGGAGTGCTTGTGGCAGTTGCCGTAGCAGGAAGCTTAATAAGCTTTCCTGTTGCCGGCAGCAAATGTGCACCAGTGCAGCACATGGTCAATATATGTGCAGCAGTATTTCTTGGACCTGCATGGGGTGTCGGTGTGGCATTTTGTGCGAGTATCATCAGAAACCTGACAGGGCTTGGAAGCCTCATGGCATTCCCTGGAAGCATGGTAGGTGCGCTGTGCTGTGGTCTGATGTACAGATTCAGCAAAAAAATCATACCTACATGTATCGCAGAGGCGCTCGGCACCGGCATACTCGGAGGTCTTGCAGCGTATCCTCTGGCAAAATATGTGATGCTTATTCAGCCGGACGGCATGTTTATATACATAGTGCCATTCCTTATCTCTACAGTGGCCGGAAGCATAGTGGCAGCAATTGTCATGCTGATTCTTAAGAAAAATGGTGCACTGGCAGCATTTAAGGATAATCTGGAGAGATAGTTTAAGACTGATTCAGAAATGTTATATTATAAAAGTCTGAATTGTTACTTAAAGTTAATCAATTTGGGATTGTTAAATAATAGTCAATGTGGTATAGTTTTCTTCGAACGGTATTCGAAGGAAACTGTATCATGGAGGATGTGTTGTCACCTTATGACAGAGCATATCCGGCAGACACAAGGAGGCCGAAAGCACATTGCTGCAGCAGATATGAAGCAGACAGCAAAGTGACAGGCGCGCACAGGATAAATCGACCGCTGCCATACGGCACATGGCGGAGATTATATCAGCTGCGAGATAAGGAATGGTCTGACCGGCTTGGAAAGAAGGTGGTAGCATGAAAATAGGCATAATCGGCGCAGGCAGAGTGGGTTGTTCTATAGGTAAATACCTAAGGACAAAGGACATAGAGCTTGCAGGCTATTATGACGTGGATTCTGCGGCGGCTAAGGAGGCTGCGGAGTTTACAAGGACAGAGAACTTTGATTCGCTAAAGCAACTGGCGGATCAATCACAGATTATATTTATCACCACACCGGATTCATTTATTATACCGGTTTGGGAACAATTAAAAGAGCTGTCTCTAACGAATCAGATTATATGTCATTGCAGTGGCGCATTATCATCCGATTCATTTTCCGGAAGGGAGAGCATGAGCGTATCATGCTGTTCAATTCATCCAATGTTACCGTTCAGTAACAAATTTTCATCATATGAGCAATTAAATAAAGCATTTTTCACAGTGGAAGGGCAGGATGCTGCGGTTGAAGCAATATCCGGGCTGTTTTGTTCTATTGGAAATGAGGTATGCCGCATTGATGGCGCTAAAAAGGCAAAATATCATGCAGCGGCTAGTATTTTGAGCAATCAGGTGATTGCTGTCCTTGACATGGGCTATTCTCTTTTGGAGGACTGCGGCTTTACAAGGGCTGAGGCTGTAAGGGCTACAGGCCAGCTTGTGATGCGCAATATCGAAAATGTACTCGAAGCAGGCTGTGACGGCGCACTGACCGGACCAATCGAGAGAAACGATATTGAAACAGTGAAAAAGCATATCGCATGTATGCAAAATGACGATAGCGATGATGTCAGATTGTACAAAATGCTTGGCACAAAACTGGTAAATATTGCTGAAAAAAAGAATCCTGATAAGGATTACACCCAGATGATGGAATTGCTAAGAGGCTGACAATACCGTGAATGGTTCTGAATAGTTACAAGAAACGGATTGTTGCAGAAAGACAGAGGGATTGGACAATGAAAAATACAGTAGTAACTTTTAAACAGGCAAAGGAAAAGGGCGAGAAGCTCACGATGCTCACAGCATATGATTATTCGACTGCAAAGCTCATAGATGAGGCAGGAATCAATGCAATTTTAGTAGGAGATTCTCTTGGCATGGTGGTGCTTGGCTATGAGGATACACTTTCAGTGACTATGGAGGATATGATTCATCACAGTGCGGCGGTTTCAAGAGGCATAAAGGATACACTGCTCATCACAGATATGCCTTTTATGTCATATCAGACATCGGTTTATGATGCTGTGGTCAATGCAGGACGACTCGTGAAGGAAGGCCATGCGCAGGCAGTCAAGCTCGAGGGTGGCAAGGAGGTATGTCCACAGATAAAGGCTATCGTGGATGCGTCAATTCCGGTATGTGCACATTTAGGGCTTACACCACAGTCAGTAAACGCATTTGGCGGCTTCAAGGTGCAGGGCAAGGGTGAAGAGGCAGCACAGAAGCTTCTTGACGAGGCCCGTGCAGTCGAGGAGGCAGGAGCATTTGCAGTGGTGCTCGAGTGCGTGCCAAAGGCACTTGCCAAAAAAATCACAGAGAGCATAAGCATACCTACAATCGGTATCGGAGCAGGAGCAGACTGCGACGGCCAGGTGCTTGTATATCAGGATATGCTTGCCATGTATGCAAACATGAAGCCGAAATTTGTAAAGCAGTTCGCACAGGTCGGAAAAGAGATGAATGAGGCATTCACAGCCTACAAAAAGGCTGTTGAGGAGGGAAGCTTCCCGGGTGAGGAGCATACCTTTAAGATGGATGAGACAATAATTGACAAGCTGTATTAGTATCGAAAATAGTATCGAAGAATATTTACGAAAAATAGTTACGAAAAATAAAAGAATAAGGAGACGTAAAATGTTAATATACGGACAAATCGAACAGGTGAGAGAAGCAGTAAAGGCATGGAAGAGAGAGGGCAAAAGCGTTGGTTTTGTACCTACAATGGGATACCTCCACGAGGGACATAAGAGCTTAATCGATGCGGCAAGACGCGAGAATGACAAGGTTGTAGTGAGCATTTTTGTAAATCCAATGCAGTTTGGCCCTACAGAGGATTTAGACAGCTATCCACGTGATTTAAACAGGGATGCAAAGCTTTGCGAGGATGCGGGAGTTGACATTATTTTCCATCCACAGCCTGAGGAGATGTACGCAGACGGCTTCTGCTCATATGTGGATATGAATGGCCTCACAACTGAGCTTTGTGGAAAAACAAGACCTATTCATTTCAGAGGAGTACAGACGGTTGTACTGAAGCTGTTTCACATTGTGACACCTGACCGCGCATACTTTGGACAGAAGGATGCACAGCAGCTTGCGGTCATAAAGCGTATGGTAAAGGATTTAAATGTTGATACAGAAATCATCGGCTGCCCAATCATCCGTGAGGAGGACGGACTGGCAAAGAGCTCAAGAAACACGTATTTAAGTGAGGATGAAAGACAGGCAGCGCTTGTACTGAGCAGAAGCTTAAAAATCGGAAAGCAGCTCGTAGAGGATGGCGAGAAGAGTGCAAAGGTGGTAAAGGATGCAATCACAGCAGAGATAAACAAGGAGCCGCTTGCAAGAATTGATTATGTAGATGTGGTTGATTTTGACACAATCACACCGGTTGATGAGATTAAGGGAACAACACTCGTGGCAATTGCTGTCTATATCGGAAAGACAAGGCTGATTGACAATTTTATTGCGTAGACGGACAATAATGATTTTTGAACAGTAACAATTATTGGATAGTAACAATAATTTGTTGCTGTTCATACAAAAGTGATATTTATAAAAATCATTTCAGTATGATAGTCAAAAAGTAAAGTGATATATGAAAAAGAGGTACAAAAAATGAATTATACAATGCTTAAAGGCAAAATACACAGAGCTGTGGTAAAGCAGGCTGACTTAAACTACGTGGGAAGCATAACTGTAGATACAAAGCTGCTCGAGGCAGCAGGCATCTTGGAGTATGAGATGGTTCAGATTGTCGATGTGGAAAACGGAAACAGATTCGAGACCTACACCATCGCAGGAGAGCCGGGCTCAGGCATGATATGCTTAAACGGCGCTGCCGCCAGACAGGTTGCAGTCGGTGACCATGTGATACTTATGTGCTATGCGCAGATGACACCTGAGGAAGCAAAGGAGCATCATCCGAAGGTAGTGTTTGTGGATGATGAAAACAAGATAGCACGTGTGACAAATTATGAGAAGCACGGAAAGCTGACGGAGGATTTTATCTAATTCCTGAAAAGTTACAACCTTTGAATATAGAAAAATCAAGCCTGCTGTAGTATAATAATTTATCAGGTAAACAGTTAAAATATTATGTATACATGCGGGAGGTAAATATGTACACAGCAGACGAAAAGAGATATGACACGATGAGATATAACAGATGCGGCAGGAGCGGACTGAAGCTTCCTGTTGTATCACTTGGCTTATGGCACAATTTCGGTGATTTTTCATCATATGACAACATGAAGCAGATGTGCTTCACAGCCTTTGACCATGGCATCACCCACTTTGACCTGGCAAACAACTATGGTCCTGAATACGGCAGCGCAGAGAAGCACTTCGGGCTTATCCTGAAGGAGCATCTGTCTGCTTACCGCGATGAGCTCATCATCAGCTCAAAGGCAGGCTATGATATGTGGAAAGGACCATACGGCAACTGGGGCAGCCGCAAGTATCTGATTGCAAGCCTTGATCAGAGTCTTAAGAGAATGGGACTTGACTATGTGGATATCTTCTATCATCACAGAATGGATCCTGAGACTCCGCTTGAGGAGACAATGGGAGCACTCGACCAGATAGTAAGGAGCGGAAAAGCGCTCTATGTAGGACTGTCAAATTATGACGGCGAGACAATGAAGAGAGCATGCGAAATTCTTACTGATTTGAAATGTCCGTTTATCATCAACCAGAATTCATACAATATCTTTAACCGTACAATAGAGCAAAACGGCTTGAAGCAGGCTGCAAGAGAGTGTCAGAAGGGCATCATCTCATTCAGCCCGCTCGCACAGGGGATGCTCACAGACCGTTACATAAACGGTATTCCGGAGGATAGCCGTATAAAGACAGACGGCCGCTTTTTAAATCAGGAAAAGCTAGCTCCACACATCGAGCAGATTAAGAAGCTAAACGATATAGCCACAAAACGTGGTGAGACACTTGCACAGATGGCTCTTAAGTGGGTGGTAAAGGATGATGACGTGACAAGCGTGCTTGTCGGCGCTTCAAAGCCACAGCAGATTCTTGAAAACTTAAAGGTTATGGAGGGCACAGGCTTCTCAGAGGAAGAGCTTAGGATGATTGATGAGGTTGTGGGAGTGTAGAATTGCACACGCGACGTGCATTTTGTGAATGTGTGTGGTGTAGTTTCCAAAAGTTATAATAAACATTTCAGCAGGGAGTATAGCAGCAATTAATGCTATACTCCCTGCTATTATATTTTTGGTTGCAAGAATCCTGTTTATGCTATAAAATATTTATAACTGTATGCAGATATTTAATAATCACAATATCTGCCTGTATAATAAAATACGCATAAAGAGGACGAAAGAATGATCAACAAATTAGTAGACAAAATCAAGAAAACAAACGCACCTATCGTGGTAGGTCTTGACCCGATGCTTTCATATGTGCCTGAGCACATCACAAAGAAGGCATTTGACGAGCTTGGAGAGACACCGGCAGGTGCAGCAGAGGCTATCTGGCAGTACAACAAGGCTATTGTGGATGCCACATATGACCTGATTCCGGCTGTAAAGCCACAGATTGCCATGTATGAGCAGTTTGGTGTTGAGGGACTTAAGGCATTCCAGAAGACTGTGGATTACTGTCATGAGAAGGATCTCGTGGTTATCGGAGATGTAAAGCGTGGAGATATCGGCTCAACATCGGCAGCATACGCTACAGGACATCTCGGAAGGGTACAGATCGGCAGCAAGAGCTATTCTACCTTTGATGAGGATTTTGCCACTGTCAATCCATACCTTGGAACAGACGGTATCAAGCCATTCGTAGATGTATGCAGGGAGGAGAAGAAGGGTATCTTTATCCTTGTTAAGACATCTAATCCATCAAGCGGCGAGTTCCAGGACCGTATGATTGACGGACGCCCATTATATGAGTGGGTAGGCGAGAAGGTTGCAGAGTGGGGAGCTGACTGCATGGGTGATTCATACAGCTATGTAGGTGCGGTTGTCGGAGCCACATACCCTGAGCAGGGTAAGATTCTTCGTAAGGTAATGCCAAAGAGCTTCATCCTTGTACCGGGCTACGGTGCACAGGGCGGTAAGGGTGCAGACCTTGTTCATTTCTTCAATGAGGACGGACTTGGTGCAATCGTCAACTCATCACGCGGTATCATCTGCGCATACAAGCAGGATAAGTACAAGGATATGGGCATCACAGCAGAGAATTTTGCAGATGCATCACGCAAGGCTGTCGAGGATATGATTGAGGATATCTCAGGAGCACTTGCAAATCGTTAATAAGTCATTCAGAAAGCTTAAATATATTAACAAACGAAACCAGGGAGATAAAATGGCAGAGAAATTTGAGGAGATTGCAGTTGTAGTTGACCAGAGCTCACTCGGCAATGGCATCTATGACCTCACACTTAAGACAGACAAAATTGCAAAGGCAGCAAGGGCGGGACAGTTTGTATCGGTTTACTCAAACGATAAGAGTAAGCTGCTTCCGCGTCCGATAAGCCTTTGTGGCATAAACAGAGACGAGGACACTATCCGTCTCGTGTACCGTGTGACAGGTGAAGGAACAGGAACAGAGGAGTTTTCAAAGCTTGTCATGGGCGACAAGGTAAGGCTTTTGGGACCTCTTGGAAACGGCTTTACAGTACAGCCGGGTAAGAAAGCCTTCCTTATCGGCGGAGGAATCGGAGTGCCGCCTATGCTGCAGCTTGCGAAGGATATAAATGCAGGTATAGTACAGACGTCAGGTGAAGAAAATAATCCGGGACAGGCAGCAATGGAAGGTGCAGAAAGTAAAACAGCAGTATGCGATATGAACATAGTTATGGGCTATCGCGATGAGAATACCTTCCTGCTCGATGAGTTTAAGGAGCAGGCTGCTTCCTTTGTAGCTACAGAGGACGGCAGTGTCGGCACAAAGGGCAATGTCATCGATGCGATAAAGGAGAATGCTCTTGAAGCAGACGTGATTTATGCATGTGGACCTATTCCTATGCTTCGTGCACTCAAGGCTTACGCTGCAGAGCATGATATGGACTGCTTTGTATCAATGGAGGAGCGTATGGCATGTGGAATCGGTGCATGTCTTGCCTGCGTATGCAAGACAAAGGACAAGGATGCCCACAGCAATGTAAACAACAAGCGTATATGCAAAGAGGGTCCTGTTTTTGATGCGAAGGAGGTGGAGCTGTAATGAGCAATATGTCAGTAAAGGTGGCCGGCGTTGAGTGGAAAAATCCTGTTACAGTTGCATCCGGCACATTCGGCTCAGGCGCAGAGTACAGCGAGTTTGTTGATTTAAATAAGCTTGGTGCAGTCACCACAAAGGGCGTTGCAAATAAGCCATGGGAGGGTAATCCCACACCGAGAGTAGCTGAGGTGTACGGCGGCATGCTCAATGCAGTCGGACTTCAAAATCCCGGCATCGAGCTTTTCTGCAAGAGGGATATTCCTTTTTTAAAGCAGTTTGACACAAGGATTGTGGTAAATGTCTGCGGACATTCGCTTGATGAGTATCTTGATGTGGTAAAGCGTCTTGCAGATGAGCCTATTGATATGATGGAAATAAATATCTCATGCCCGAATGTAAAGGAGGGCGGCATTGCCTTCGGAACAGATCCAAAGGGTGTCGAGACCATCACAAGTGAGATTAAAAAATATGCAAAGCAGCCTGTTATCATGAAGCTTTCTCCGAATGTCACAAGCATTGCAGAGATAGCAAGGGCGGCAGAGGCCGGCGGAGCTGATGCGGTTTCACTCATCAATACTATTACAGGCATGAAGATTGATATAAACAGAAGAAGCTTTGTGCTGGCAAACAAGACAGGCGGCATGAGCGGTCCGGCTGTGCATCCGGTTGCAGTGCGCATGGTTTACGAGACAGCACATGCAGTCAATATCCCGATTATCGGAATGGGCGGTATCACAAACGCTTCCGATGCTATAGAGATGATACTTGCCGGAGCTACAGCAGTCTCGGTCGGCACAGCAAACTTTGTGAATCCAAAGACCACAGAGCAGATAGTGGATGGTATCGCAGAGTACATGGACAAGTATGGAGTAAAGGATATTTCAGAGCTTGTCGGCGCTGTTGACAGATAGAGCATGAGGGATAGACGGAGGAGAAAATAATGATTCTGGCAGCAGAATATGTGCCTTCTATGTATGCCACAGTCTGGGCGCTTGTTCCACCTGTTGTGGCTATAGTTCTGGCACTTATCACAAAGGAGGTCTACAGCTCATTATTCGTCGGAATAGTGATCGGCGGACTGTTTTATGGAAATGCATTTCAGTCTGGGTTTTCGGCTGAGAGATCAGTGCTTCACATATTCGAGGACGGACTTGTTGGAGTGCTATCGGATTCGTACAATGTGGGAATACTGATATTCTTAGTCGTGCTCGGTGTCATGGTGAGCATGATGAACAAGGCAGGCGGCTCGGCGGCCTTTGGAGAATGGGCGAGTGAGCACATAAAGACAAGAATCGGTGCCCAGCTTGCAGCTATAATGCTTGGAGTGCTCATATTTATAGATGATTACTTCAACTGTCTGACAGTGGGAAGTGTGATGCGCCCTGTCACTGACAAGCATCAGGTTTCCAGAGCAAAGCTTGCATATCTGATAGATGCCACAGCAGCGCCTGTATGCATCATTGCACCTATATCATCGTGGGCAGCTGCAGTCACAGGATTTGTAAAGGGAGAGGATGGCTTTTCTATTTTCATAAAGGCCATTCCATACAATTACTATGCGCTCTTTACCATTATCGCTATGGTGACACTTGTTGTTTTGCAGGTGGATTTCGGTCCTATGGCAAAGCATGAAGCCAATGCAAAAAAGGGAGATCTGTTTACTACAGGAGACAGGCCGTATGCAGAGTCAAAGCAGGATGTGATAAAGGGCAAGGGAAAGGTTATAGACCTTGTATTTCCTATATTGGTGCTCATAATAAGCTGCATCATCGGAATGATATACACAGGCGGCTTTTTTGACGGAACAGGCTTTGTAGATGCGTTTGCAGGCAGCGATGCTTCAATCGGTCTCATGCTTGGAAGCTTTTTTGCACTTATAATCACCATATGCTTTTACTCAATCAGAAGGGTATTAAGCTTTACGGATTGCTGTAATTCAATCCCTGAGGGCTTTAAGGCAATGGTACCTGCGATACTTATACTGACCTTTGCATGGACACTAAAGACCATGACAGAGAGCCTTGGCGCCAAGGAATTTGTCGCAGGCTTAGTGGGAGGCGTATCGGGACCGCTCCTTGGACTGTTCCCGGCAATCATATTCCTGGTGGGAGCCTTCCTTGCCTTTGCAACAGGAACCTCATGGGGCACCTTCGGCATACTCATACCGATAGTAGTAAACATCTTCTCAGGCACAAACCATACGATGATGATCATCTCAATCTCAGCGTGCATGGCAGGTGCAGTATGCGGAGACCACTGCTCACCGATATCCGATACCACCATCATGGCATCGGCAGGAGCCCAGTGCAACCACATGAATCATGTGTCCACACAGCTTCCGTACGCAGTGCTTGTGGCAGCCATATCATGTCTGACCTACATCATAGCAGGCTTTGTCAGAAATCCTGTAGTACCTTTTATCATAGGAGTGCTTATCCTGATTGGAACCTTTGTCGGAATCAAGTATATCACGAGAACCGATAAAGCAAATGAACAAGCGGAGTAGTTAAAAAGAGTTCTATTTTTGCAGACATTTAGTCTGCGAAATATAGAACTCTTTTTTTATGGTTATCAATAAAATTTATAGCCCGCTAACAAATATTAATAACCCTAATTACATTTACAAAAATATCAATTAGTGGTAACATATCAATAACTTAGAAATCATATTTGATTGGTAGGAAATACTAACCATACAAACTAAGCACAAACTCATAACAAACTCAAAACAAACATTAACAAAAAAAGAGGTAATATCAATGGCAAAAATTGCAAAGCAGCTCACAGAGCTGATAGGTCACACTCCGCTTCTGGAGCTGACCAACTATGAAAAAGCCCTTGGGCTTGAAGCAAAAATCATAGCAAAGCTTGAGTATTTCAATCCACTCGGAAGTGTCAAGGACAGGGTGGCGGCAGCTATGATAGAACAGGGCATAAAGGATGGAAAAATAAATCAGGACACAATAATAATAGAGCCGACAAGCGGCAATACCGGAATCGGACTTGCGTTTGTGGCAGCCTCAAAGGGACTTCACCTGATACTTATCATGCCTGATACTATGAGTGTCGAGCGAAGAAAAATCGTCACTGCGCTTGGTGCAGAGATAAAGCTCACACCGGGGCGTGAGGGCATGAAGGGTGCGATAGATGAGGCACAGAGACTTAAAGAGCATTACGGCAATGCCTTTATTCCGCAGCAGTTTGAGAATCAGGCCAATCCGGATATCCACAGAGCTACAACAGCTCAGGAAATATGGGAGGATACAGATGGAAATGTAGATATCTTTGTATCATCTGTCGGAACAGGCGGTACCTGTACAGGCACGGGACTTGGATTAAGAGAGCATAATCCTGATGTAAAAATAGTGGCTGTTGAGCCAAAGAGCTCACCGGTGCTCTCAGGCGGAAGACCGGGACCACACAAGATACAGGGAATCGGAGCGGGCTTTATTCCAAAGGTCATGCGCATGGATATAGTGGATGAGGTGATTCCGGTGGAGAATGAGGCAGCCTTTGACAAGGCAAGAGAGGTTGCAAAGAGCGACGGACTTCTCGTTGGCATATCCTCAGGAGCAGCAATATATGCGGCAACAGAGCTTGCAAAGAGACCAGAGAACAAAGGAAAGAATATCGTGGTGCTGCTTCCGGATACAGGCGAGAGATACCTGTCCACACAGCTTTTTACTGTAAACTAATGGTATATAAGACAGCCGACAGCATAAGCTACTGTGCCGGAAGCTGTAATATGAAAAATGAGAAATATACATGAGAAACATACATAAATACACGGCAGCCATGCTGTCAGCGGTGATGGTGGTGTCGCTTTTTCTGACAGGCTGCTCAGGTAAGAAGGATGATGGCACAGTCACCATAACGAATGTGTCATATGATCCGACACGAGAGTTTTACGAAAAATACAACAAAATATTCGAGTCTTACTATGAGAGCGAGCATGGCAAAAAGATAAATGTGATTCAGTCACATGGCGGCTCGGGAGCACAGGCGCGTTCGGTTGTGGAGGGCTGTAATGCAGATGTTGTCACACTGGCACTCGAGCATGACATAGACCTGATACAAAATACCGGCTTAATTGAAAAGGGTTGGATTGATGAGTTTCCAAAAAGCTCTTCACCGTACACATCAACCATCGTTTTCCTTGTGAGAAAGGGCAATCCAAAGCATATAAGCGACTGGGATGACCTGGTGAAAAAGAATGTGGATGTGATTACACCGGATCCAAAGAGCAGCGGTGGAGCCTGCTGGAATTTCCTTGCAGCGCTAAGCTATGCAAAGACAAACTATGACAGCCAAAAGGAACAGAAATCGTTTATGAAGAAGCTGTATGAAAATGTCACAATTATGGATTCGGGTGCCAGAGGCTCAACAACTACATTTGTGGAAAACGGACAGGGAGATGTGCTCATAGCGTGGGAAAACGAGGCACTTACGACCATGGATTCATATCCGGGCAAGTATGAGATAGTGAATCCGTCCGTCAGCATCTTAGCGCAGCCGTCTGTTGCCATTGTGGATGACAATGCAAAGAGCAATGGAACAGAAGCTGCGGGTAAAGAGTACTTACAGTATCTCTACAGTGATGAGGCACAGAGGCTGATTGGAGAGAGTGGCTACAGACCAACCAATCAGGACATATTAAATCAGTTTTCCGACAAGTTTGATTTGAATATCAGGCTTTGGAGCATAGATGATTACGGCGGATGGGATGAAGCCTACAAGACATATTTTGATGATGGAGCAATGTTCGATGAAATTTACGGCAACTGATAAAACAGCAAAAAAGAAAACTAAATCAAAGAACATAAAGACCAGAGTTATACCGGGCTACCATCTTTCACTTGGGATAGTGGTCACGATGCTTTCAGTCATCGTACTCATTCCGCTGGCATCAGTGCTTGTATATTCGCTAAAGATATCACCCGGCGATTTTGTGGCACTTATCATGAAAGAGAATGTGAGGAATGCCTTTATCACAAGCATCACCTCGTCATTTATCGCAGCGATTATAAATGTGGTATTTGGACTCATCGTCGCATGGACGCTTGTGAAGTACGATTTCCCCGGAAAATGGCTGCTTGACGGACTCATAGAGCTTCCGTTTGCACTGCCGACAGCGGTTGCGGGCATCACGCTCTCAAAGCTGTACTCGGGCACAGGCTTTTTTGGCAAGGGCCTAAGCAAGCTTGGAATAGATGTGGCTTACACACAGGCAGGAATAGTTGTGGCACTGGTTTTTGTAGGCATTCCCTTCGTAATAAGAGCTGTACAGCCGGTGCTTGAAAAGATGGATAATACATATGAGGAGGCCGCCTATATGCTTGGCGCCACACCCTCTAAGACCTTTTTTAAGGTAATACTTCCGGAGCTTCGCCCGGCACTCTTAACAGGCTTTGGTCTTGCCTTTGCCCGAGGCATAGGAGAGTACGGAAGCGTCATCTACATATCAGGCAACAGTGCAAGGCACAGGACACAGGTGGTATCATACGTCATCATGCAGAAGCTTAGCTATATAGATTATGCCAGCGCGACTGCAATAGCACTTGTGATGCTTGTCATATCATTTTTACTGCTGCTATTTGTAAACATAGTGCAGGTTAAACAGTCACAGCGCACTAATTTGTTGTAGAAGGCTGCATATAAATCAAATGCGATGCACACAAACAGGAAAGGAGCACAATGAGATGAACGAACAGGTAAAGCTTGAAAGAAGAAAAAAGATCACAAAGATAATACTTGTCACTGTCACGGTGCTCTTCATATTTGTCATGCTTGTAGTTCCGTTTTTTTCTGTGATGGCAAGTGCCTTAAAGGAGGGGCTTGGATTCTATCTGAAAGCTATCTCCACAAGCTACGTGCTTTCAGCACTCAAGGTAACTTTGATAGCAACAGTTTTTGCGGTAGTTATCAACACCTTCTTTGGAATATGGACAGCGTGGCTGTTGACCAGGTTTTCGTTTAAAGGAAAGCAAGTGCTTGCAACACTCATTGATATACCGTTTTCGATTTCTCCGGTCATCGTAGGACTTGCGTATCTTATGACCTTCGGACGGCTCGGATGGTTTTATCCGGTTATCAGATGGTTCAATGAGCTCTTCGGTACGAATGTGAGAATCACCTTCGCGATACCCGGAGTTGTGCTTGCCACGATATTTGTCACATTTCCTTATGTGTCAAGGGAAATCATCCCGGTGCTCAATGCAGAGGGAAAGGACGAGGAAGAGGCAGCAGCGCTGATGGGAGCATCCGGCTTTACGATATTTCGGAAAATAACGCTTCCGCAGATGAAGTGGAGCCTGATTTACGGAATTATACTTTGTACGGCGAGAGCTCTCGGAGAGTTCGGTGCGGTAAATGCGCTCTCGAAGACGAGAGGTGAGACATTTACACTGCCGCTTGAGATTGATGCCTTGTATATGTCGGGCACAGACAGCTCGATAACATCGGCATTTGCTGTATCGTCGATACTGTTAATTATTGCATTGATCATTCTTTTTGCAAGAAATATAGTTGAGCATAAATTTAAGAAATTACACTGAGATATGTTTGGAAAATATGATTTACACTAATAAAATCTGCTGCAAGGGAAAAGCAGGAAGGAGATAACGTATATGTACGTTGAGATGAAAAATATATACAAAAAATACGGAGACTTCCTGGCATCCGACAATGTGAGCTTTGGAGTGGAAAAGGGAAAGCTTGTGGCGCTGCTTGGTCCGTCCGGCAGTGGCAAGACAACACTTCTTCGTATGATAGCAGGGCTTGAGACGCCAAATTCAGGTGACATATATATAGATGGAAAGCGGGTGAATGATATTCCGGCCTCGAAGAGAGGCATAGGCTTTGTGTTTCAGAACTATGCGCTGTTTCGATACATGACAATATACGACAATGTGGCATTTGGGCTGGAGCTTCAGAAGATGCCGAAAAAGCTCATAAAGGAGCGTGTTACCAAGCTTCTTGAGATGACAGGCTTATCGGGGCTTGAAAAGAGATATCCGAATCAGCTTTCCGGAGGACAGCGTCAGAGAGTGGCATTTGCAAGGGCGCTGGCGCCGAATCCACAGGTGCTCTTACTGGATGAGCCATTTGCCGCGATAGATGCAAAGGTGAGAGGTGAGCTTCGTACCTGGCTGAAGGAGCTTGTTGAAAAGCTTGGAATCACAAGCATTTTCGTCACACATGACCAGGATGAGGCTGTTGAGGTGGCAGATGAAATCATTATCACAAACCACGGCACGATAGAGCAGATGGGTACACCTCTTGAGATATACAAATCACCTGATACACCTTTTGTGGCGCAGTTTATAGGACACACCACAGTCGTTGAAAACTATGACAGGCTAAAGGGCTTTGACAGGATAGAAAATGCCGACAAGGCGGTAATCAGACCTGAGTTTATCAAGATATCAAAGAGTGGCAACTTAGACCGCTATCAGTCAGCGGCAGAGGAGGGCATCGTAACAGATGTGGTATTCAGAGGAAACAGGATGGATATCACAGTCAGCATAAACGGCATCGAGGTAGTCGGTGAGCGTTCGCTCGAAAAGGATCTGATATCGGTCGGAGAGAAAGTACATGTGCTGATTTACAGGCTGTATATATTTGATGAAGAGAAAACATACCTGATGGAAAACAGCGAGATGCAGGAGCAGGATGTATTCTATATCTAGATATAAGAATAGTTTAAGGCTTGTGATTCAAAGAGGAAGCAGAGGGAGATAAATGAAGATAGAAAACAAAAAAATCCTACACACGGATATCCTCATAATCGGTGGAGGCACGGCGGGCTGTTATGCGGCGCTCACCATCCGTGAGAAATCGGATTATTCGATTATAATTGCAGAGAAGGCAAACATAAAGCGAAGCGGATGCCTTGCAGCAGGTGTCAATGCGATAAATGCATACATAGTAAAGGGCAGAAAGCCTGAGGACTATGTGGACTACGCCAAAAAGGATGCTGACGGTATAGTAAGGGAAGACTTACTCATGACTATGTCAGAGGGCTTAAACCGTGTGACGGACAAGATGGAAAAGCTTGGACTTGTCATATTAAAGGATGAAAACGGTGAGTATGTAGCCAGAGGAAACCGCAATATCAAGATAAACGGCGAGAACATGAAGCCTCTTTTGGCAGAAGCTGTTTCAAAGCTTACGGACTGTACGGTGATAAACAGAATCAATATCACAGACTACATAGTTGAGAACAATACCATAAAGGGTGCATACGGATTTTCAATCGAGGATGCGACAGCCTATGAAATCAGAGCCAAAAAGGTGCTCTGTGCAACAGGCGGAGCGGCCGGATTGTACAGACCAAACAATCCGGGCTTTTCAAGGCACAAGATGTGGTATCCGCCGTTTAATACAGGCGCGGGATATGCGATGGGCATAAGAAGCGGCGCTGAGATGACTACCTTTGAGATGAGATTTATCGCACTCAGATGCAAGGACACCATCGCACCGACAGGAACAATCGCACAGGGAGTCGGGGCAAAGCAGGTCAATTCTCTTGGAGAGGTTTACGAGACAAAATACGGCCTCACCACATCAGAGCGTGTATACGGAACTGTCATGGAAAATCTGGAGGGAAGAGGCCCTTGCTACTTAAGGACAGAGGGCATTTCGCCACAGCAGGATGAGTCATTAAGAAAGGCATATCTCAACATGGCACCGAGCCAGACACTCAAGTGGGTGGAGGCAGGTAAGAATCCAAGTGAGCAGAACGTGGAGATAGAGGGCACTGAGCCGTATATTGTAGGTGGCCACACAGCGAGCGGCTACTGGGTTAATACCGAGCGTGAGACAACAATCCACGGACTCTATGCTGCTGGAGATGTGGCAGGAGGATGTCCGCAGAAATACGTTACAGGAGCCATGGTAGAGGGTGAAATCGCCGCGATAGATATGGTGTCAAAGCTTGATGCAGAAAGTGGTGATACCAAAAAGCAGCAGGCAGATACATCTGATGAGAAAAATGCTCTTGAAGCAAAGGCGGCCGAGTACGACCATTTCCTTACTGAAAGGTCTCAGATGTTTACAACAGAGGCTATCGAGGAAGCCATGCAGAAGGTCATGGACAACTACGCAGGCGGCATTTCCACACATTACCAGTTCAACGGCAAGCAGCTTGCGCTGGCAAAGGAAAAGATAAATCATCTGATAGAGCTGACCGGTGATTTATACGCATCGGATATGCATGAGCTTATGTTCATATATGAGCTTAAGGAGCGGCTTACGGTATGTCTTTCGGTCATAGCGCATCTTGGTGCGAGAAAGGAGACCAGATGGCACAGCTTTGCAGAGAATCTGGATTATCCGGATAAGAGTGATGACTGGATGAAATACGTCAATTCCAAATACGAAAACGGACAGCTACACATGATTTACAGAGAGCTTGTCGGAAGGGAGGCGCGTTATGAGCATAATGATTGATAAAGCAAAGTGTAAGGGCTGTGGCATGTGCACAAGTGTATGCCCGGGAAGCCTGATATATCAGGACTCAGAGAAAAAAGCCTTTATCAAATATCCCAAGGACTGCTGGGGCTGTGCCTCATGCATAAAGGAATGTCATTTTGGCGCTATTGCTCTTTATCTTGGAGCAGACATAGGAGGCATGGGAAGTCTCATGACAGTAAGAAGCACACCGGATACGCTGACCTGGGATATCAAAAAGCGCGACGGAAGTGAGGAAGAGATTCTTATCAACAAGAAGGAATCCAATAAATATTAAAGAAAAGGATGGTAACAGACATGGGTGAATTATCACATCTTGACGAACTCGAAGCAGAGGCAATATACATAATACGTGAAGTAGCCGCAGAGTGCGAGAAGCCGGTTATGTTGTACTCAATTGGAAAGGACAGCTCAGTAATGCTTCATCTTGCAATGAAGGCATTTTATCCGGAGAAGCCGCCATTTCCGTTTTTACATGTAAATACAACCTGGAAATTCCATGAGATGATAGAATTCAGAGATCGTAT
Source organism: uncultured Agathobacter sp. (assembly GCA_934365945.1). Taxonomy (GTDB): domain Bacteria; phylum Bacillota; class Clostridia; order Lachnospirales; family Lachnospiraceae; genus Roseburia. The sequence goes on from CAKRNE010000004.1 coordinate 68,177, forward strand.
CGCCAAGGAAAAGGGTATTGAGATGCTTGAATATATAAATCAGGACGGTGTAAAGCAGGGCATCAATCCGTTTGACCACGGCTCAGCATACACAGATATCATGAAGACACAGGCGCTCAAGCAGGCGCTCGACAAATACGGCTTTACGGCAGCGTTTGGCGGCGGTCGAAGAGACGAGGAGAAATCAAGAGCCAAGGAGAGAATCTTTTCCTTCAGAAATGAAAACCACGCATGGGATCCAAAGAACCAGCGCCCTGAGATGTGGAAGCTCTACAACTCAAGGATCAAAAAGGGTCAGGAGGTGCGAGTTTTCCCACTGTCAAACTGGACAGAGAAGGATATCTGGCAGTATATAAAGAGAGAGAATATCGAGATTCCTTCACTTTACTTTGCAAAGGAAAGACCTGTCGTATACAGAGACGGCAACATCATCATGGTAGATGACGACAGAATGAAGCTTCGTCCGGGTGAGAAAATCCAGATGAAGAGTGTGCGTTTCAGAACACTCGGCTGCTACCCACTGACAGGTGGTGTGGAGTCGACAGCGGATACACTTGATGAGATTATTGATGAGACACTCAGTGCTGTTTCCTCAGAGAGAACCACCCGTGTCATTGACAACGAGGCGGCAGGCAGCATGGAAAGAAGAAAGAGGGAGGGATATTTCTAAAATGAGCGGATTACTTAAATTTATTACATGCGGAAGCGTGGACGACGGAAAATCAACTCTGATCGGACATATATTATACGATTCAAAGCTGCTCTATGCAGATCAGGAAAAGGCATTGGAGCTCGACAGTAAGGTCGGCAGCCGTGGCGGTGCCATCGACTACTCACTCCTTCTCGACGGACTGATGGCAGAGAGAGAGCAGGGTATCACAATCGATGTAGCTTATCGTTACTTCACAACAGATAAGAGAAGCTTTATCGTGGCAGATACACCGGGCCATGAGGAGTACACAAGAAACATGGCTGTAGGTGCATCCTTTGCAGACCTTGCGGTAATTTTAATAGATGCAAAGCAGGGTGTATTGGTTCAGACAAGAAGACACGCAAGAATCTGCGCGCTTATGGGAATCAATTACTTTGTATTTGCAGTAAACAAGATGGATCTTGTGGGCTACGACGAGAAGCGTTTCGATGAAATCACAAAGCAGATTGTTGAGCTTACAAAGGAGCTTGAGCTTAAAAATGTAGTAATCATTCCTGTTTCTGCAACAGAGGGTGACAACGTAACAACAAAGTCAGAAAATATCCCATGGTACAAGGGACCGGCTCTTTTATCATACCTCGAGGATGTTGACATAAAGGATGAGAACGAGGAAGAGGGCTTTTTCATGCCTGTACAGAGAGTATGCCGTCCTGACCACACCTTCCGTGGCTTCCAGGGCCAGATAGAGGCAGGAGAGGTAAAGGTGGGAGATGAAATCACCACACTGCCAAGCAATGAGACAGCCCATGTAAAGAGCATCCATGTGGGCGATAAGCTAAGCGATAGCGCATTTACAGGCCAGCCTGTTACAATCCAGCTCGACAGAGAGGTGGACGTATCAAGAGGCTGCGTGCTCACAATCGGTTCAGGCGCAAAGGTTGCTTCATCCATCACAGCTACAATACTCTGGATGGATGACGATGAGCTCTTCAAGGGAAAGAACTTCTTCTTCAAGCTTGGTACCAAGTCGATACCGGGTATCGTGACAGAAATAGAGCATACCATCGATGTAAACACAGGTGAGGAAAAGCCTGCCGACAAGCTCAAAAAGAACGAGATAGCAGTTGTAAAGATTGCGTTCTCCGACAAGATAGTCTGCGATAAGTTCAAAAACCACAAGACACTCGGTGAGTTTATCTTAATCGACCGTGTGACGGATATGACATCTGCCTGCGGTGTAGTCGAAGAGGTACACACAGAGGAAAGCGGCCTCTATGAGGGCAGAGTAGACAGAAATGTCAGAGCCGCAATCAAGGGCCAGAAGGCAATCACCGCCGTATTCGTAGACGGAGTGGATGGTGTAAACCGCGGCTTTGTGGAGGATGTAGAGAAAGCCTTGAATATAGACGGACGTCATACATATCTCTACGCACCAAAGGAGGGTGAGGACTTCGTCAATGTAGTCAAGCACCTAAGCCATGCCGGAATACTCGTGCTTTTACTCATCAGCCAAAAGCAGGAGAAGGAGCTTGCTGCCGACAAGGTTGAGTTCACAAAGGACTGGAACAAAAACGGAAAAGATGTGGACAAGGTTGCGGAGTTTATCAAGAAGCAGTCAGTATATGACGGCGTGATCGTAAACACAAGTGAGTATATCTAATCCCCCAATTTCCACGTTGAAAAGCACGCCCTAATGTGGTAAAATTGACTCAGATATTTAAAAGAAAACCACACAGGAGGATTAACATACAATGGAAAGCTACAAGAGCGAATTTATAGACTTTATGGTAGAGAGTGACGTGCTGAAATTCGGAGATTTCACACTTAAGAGCGGTCGTAAATCACCATTTTTCATGAATGCGGGAGCATATGTGACAGGCTCACAGCTTAAGAGACTCGGAGAGTACTACGCAAAGGCTATCCATGCAAACTACGGTGATGACTTTGATGTATTATTCGGACCTGCATACAAGGGAATTCCGCTTGCAGTGGTAACAGCCATCGCATACCATGAGCTCTATGGCAAAGAGGTGCGCTACTGCTCAGACAGAAAAGAAGCAAAGGATCACGGCGCAGACAAGGGTGGCTTCCTTGGAAGCAAGCTTAAGGATGGCGACAGAGTAGTCATGATAGAGGATGTCACCACATCCGGCAAATCAATGGAGGAGACAGTACCAAAGGTAAGAGAAGCTGCTGATGTTACAATCGTGGGTCTTATGGTGAGCCTTAACAGAATGGAAGTCGGACAGGGCGGAAAGGTGAGCGCTCTTGATGAGATTCATGAGAAGTACGGCTTTGAGGGCAAGGCTATCGTCACAATGGCAGAGGTCACAGAGTATCTCTACAACAGAGAGCATGATGGCAGGGTAGTCATCGACGATACAATCAAGGCAGCGATAGACGAGTACTATAAGCAGTACGGCTGCAAATAGGAGAATACAAATTGCATAGCAGAAGAAAACGTAACAGGTATAAGTTTACGGAAAAGAAGCAATCTAAGAAGGGGATAGCTGCACTTGTTGTGGCTATCCTCATAGAGCTTGTATATATAGTTTTTTTGAATACAGCAATCAGAACAAATGGCGGATTGTCCATGTATTTTGGAAGTGCCGGAATACTGATGCTTGGTGCATCAATAGCCGATTTTGGATTTGCTGTCAGCAGTCTTTTTGATGAAAAAGCATTCATGACATTTCCGCGGTTTGCAGTGTTTTTTTCGCTTATCGCTATGATTAGCTGGGGCGGGACATATGCTGCCGGCTTTTTTATTTAGCACATCGTATAGTTTTTTTGAACGCGGAAACGTTATATCAATAGTACAATGCAGCTGTCATGAAACATTTGACCAGCTGCGAAAAATAGAAAGAATATAGGGATATATGAGTTATAAAGAGATTTATGAGCTCTCCAATGAGCTTTATGCAGAGAGAATAGAGCTTGTGGAGGAGCGGATAGAGCAGATCGTCAGAGAGCCTGCGATAGAGCCGGCTTTTGCAGATTATTTCAGAAGTGTTGCACAGTGCATCAACACTATTAAAAACCATAGTGCAGATAAAGAATTTAACGATTTATTCTATTCACAGTTTGATAAAGAAAATTACGAGAAAAGCTATGCCAACCCGGCATATGCCGTAAAGGTGCTCGGAGATGAGTACGGTCAGCTTTTATCGGCTGTATATGCAAAAATTGCCGGAAGCATCACGCATATCTTTCAGGGTGATATAAAGTATCTCTGCATTTATGCAGAGCTTATTGTGGAGCTTTACAATTATTTTGAAAATACTGATCAGGTGAGTCCTGATGAGATAAGGGGCTGCATATACTCATTCATGCATGATTATGAGGAGCTTTTTGCAGAGGATGACAACGGAGCACTCCTTGATCCCGCATATGATTACTATACAGAGCTTGTAAATGAGGCAGATCTGTCAAATGATGATTATCTGTATTCATACGGACTGTATGTAGGAGAGAATGAGCGCGCCGGCAGAGCATACCTGGCTTCATTCTCAGATGAGGAGATACAGGCCATGGCAGATACCTACACAGAAGGATACCGCATTGGCTTTATTACCTGCAACAAGGATATCTCAAAGAAGTCTGTGGTTCAGGTGCTTTATCCGCTTGGCTTTGAGCGCATGATCAGGGTAGCCTTAAAAAATTTCGAGAAAATGGGCATGAAGCCTGCCATGAGGCCGTTTTCCACATCTGTCAACAAGCAGTTTGACTATGACCACAAGGAAGATATGGCTCTGTGGCTTGACAAGGCATATGTGGAGTACCGCCTGGAGTGCATGCACAATGCACTTGAGAGAATGAAGGATGTAGCATGTAAATGTGGAGGGCCTGCTGTCATAGAGATATTTGGAGAGGAGCCGTTTGCTCCGGTTTCAAAGAAGGAGGCTGCGCACTTTAACGATGAGCAGCAGAAGCTTGTAGTCCATATGACAAGTGTGCGCTCACGGTATATGAACAGCTATATCCACAGCGAGGACAGAAGCTTTACGATTATTGCCTATCCGTGTGCTGCAATCGGACCTGATTATAAGGAGATTTTTACGGAAACTGTAAAAATAAATACGCTTGATTATGCACTTTACAGGGATATGCAGCAGAAAATCATAGATGTGCTCGATACGGCAGACAGAGTGCATATCGTCGGTACAAACGGCAACAGGACAGATTTGTATGTCAAGATTCATGAGCTTAAGGAGCCTTCAAAGGAGACCGCCTTTGAAAACTGTGTGGCTGATGTGAATATCCCTGTCGGAGAGGTGTTTACTTCGCCGGTGTTAGAGGGCACAAACGGAAAGCTGCATGTCAGTCAGGTATATCTCAATGAGCTAAACTTCCTTAATCTGGAAATTGACTTTAAGGATGGCATGATTGATAAATATACATGTACCAATTTTGATGATGAGGAAGAAAATAGAAAGTATATATCAGACAATGTGCTTTACCATCATGACACACTGCCTATGGGTGAGTTTGCCATAGGCACCAATACAACGGCATACCGTATGGCGAGAGTATACGATATCGCAGCAAAGATGCCTATTCTCATCGCAGAGAAGACAGGACCGCACTTTGCAGTGGGTGATACCTGCTACACATATGATGAGGACAATATGACATATAACCCTGACGGAAAGGCAATCATTGCCAGGGACAATTCAGTTTCCATTCGCAGAAAAGAGGATATATCAAAGGCATATTTCAACTGTCACACGGATATCACAATACCGTATGATGAGCTTGGAGCCATCACAGTTATTCGACACGATGGCTCAACATGTGATATAATAAGAGATGGCAGATTTGTGCTTGAGGGCGTAGAAGAGTTAAACAAACCGCTCGATGAGCTTGATGCAGAAAGCAAATGATTTTTAGACATATAAGGAGGATAAAATGGCAAAAGTTGGAATAGTTATGGGCAGCGACTCAGATTTAAAGGTGATGAGCAAAGCAGCAGATATGCTTGAGGAGCTTGGTATAGAGTATGAGCTTACAATCATCTCGGCACACCGTGAGCCTGATGAGCTTATTGAGTGGACCAGAGGCGCTGAGGAAAGAGATGTAAAGGTAATTATAGCAGGAGCCGGAATGGCAGCGGCCCTTCCGGGCATGTGCGCAGCACTTTTTGCTCTTCCTGTTATCGGAGTACCGCTTTCAGGAAAGAATCTGGATGGAATGGATGCAGTGTTCTCAATCATGCAGATGCCACCCGGAGTGCCTGTTGCTACAGTAGCCATTGACGGTGCAAAAAATGCAGCAATCCTTGCAGCAAAGATACTCGCAGCAGGTGATGAGGCAATCCTTGGGAAAATCAAAAAGTATACAGCAGATATGAAGGCTCAGGTTGTGGCAAAGGATGCGAAATTGCAGCAGGTTGGATATAAGCAGTATCTTGCTGAGAAATAGATTGGATTGTCATCTATAGGAGGGTTTTTATGAGTATATTGCAAAAGGCAGACAGGTGTATGGATGAGGCAGCAGCCTTATTTGGTGAGAATAAGCTCCTTTTGGCGGAGAGGAACGCGCAGGAGGCAGTAGGACTGTATAAGAGCTGTGGTGCATATGAGCAGATGGCAAAGACTGTCAATTTTATGGGAGTCATATATGCATCCATTGGAGATGTAAGCATGTCAATTGACTGCTACTTAGAGGCTATGGATGTAGCTGTGGAGCAGGGCTCAACAGAGATAATCATGCTTGTAAACAATAATATAGGCTCTCTTTACATGGAGCTTGGATTGTATGAGAAAGCTATCAGATATTTCAACGAAGCACTGGAGCTGTGCAAGCCGCCACTGCACGGAGAGAGGGAAAGCTATTATCAGGAGCTTCTCATGCTTCATCTGAATCTGTGCATCTCATACACCGGAATTAACGAGTTTGAAAAAGCGGAAAAGCATCTTACTGATGCGATACTCTTTAATGAGATAGCGGGCAGTGATAAAAACAGATTTCTGATAGACATGTCACAGGCACATCTGCTATGGAAGATGGGAAATGAGGATGAGGTCAGAAATCATGTGGAAGAGCTGGTTGAGGGTGCGATAAACAATATCAATTCTGCTGATTATGTGCTAGAGATACTAAGCCTTTGCAATTTGTTTATGAATATGGGAGAGTTTGATGCATGGAAAAAGGTTATTGTGGAGTATGAACGCTTTGCTACTGAAACAGAAAATCTGTTTTTCCAGAAGACCTGTGTCAAGATGTGGATGAAATATGAGAGCGCTATGGGCGATACAGAGGCATACAACAAGCTGTGTGTATATTACGCAAATCTACATTCTATGCAGGTGAAGGAGCAGATTAAGCGTTTGGGCGATACAATTGACCTAAAGCTTCAGCTCCAGGAGACAGAGTATGAGCGCCGTAAGGCAGTCAGACTCAACTACACAGATATACTTACCGGCATGGGCAATAAGTTCAAGATGCGAAACGATTTTGAAAAGCTTGTGAGTGAAAATCAGGATTCCGGCGGTACAGGAATCACGTTTGGAGTAGTAGATATAGACTTCTTTAAGTCATTTAACAGAAACAGTGGCAGAGTCACAGGCGATGCAGTGCTAAAAGAAGTGGCTTCCATAATAAATGAGAGCATCAAAGATAAGGGAATGGGATATCATTTCTATGGCGATGAGTTTTACATAATCCTGCATGAAACGGATGAAGAAATCATTAAAAATATAGCTGAGCATATAAGACTGGATCTTGCCAAAAAACAGATACTTCATGAGAACTCTAAGGTGGATGAATATCTGACTGTGTCACAGGCATATGTTATCGCTTCTGATGTAAAGGTGCCGGATGAGTTTTCGAAGCTGTTTAAGATGGTGGACGAGGTGCTCAATGATGTGAAGGAAAAGGGCAGAAATGCATATAAGATAGTCTGATGCTTTAGGCATAAAAGATAAAACTAAAAAGACACGCAACCGTAAATTGGATGCGTGTCTTTTATAATGTATCAGCATATACAGTTATATTTGTACTTATAGTTATATTTGTACTTATAGTTATATTTGTACTTATAGTTATATTTGTATTTATAGTTATACTTATATGACTATATTGTATCATTTATATTTCGGAAATAATAATATCAGTGCCTGCCTTCTCATATATATCTGCTGTCTCAGGAGAGATACCTGAGTCGGTGATTACCATATTTATGTCATCTAGCGATGCATAGCTTGATATGGATGTGGTATCAAACTTGGTGTGGTCCACGAGAGCCACTGTTTTGGCGGAGGCCTTGATGCACATGCGTTTCAAATCAGCCTCGTATATACTGAAATCAGTCAGTCCGTCCTCCACTGAAAAGCCTCTGGCTGACACGAATGCGATATCTGTGTGTATCTTTTTGAGCAAATCAGCACCAAGCAGTCCTTCTATGGAAGCAGATGCACTGGTTACGATACCACCTGTCAGGATGACTGTGACACCCGGGGTATCCTTCAGCTCTAAAGCCAGATTGATACCATTGGTGATGACAGTCAGCTCCGTAAAGCCTGAAAGCTTCATGCCGAGGGTGTAGGCTGTGGAGCTGGCATCGAGGAAGATACACATATGGTCGCTCACGAGCTTTATCGCCTCATTTGCAATCTCCTCCTTGGCATCCTTGTTTTCCAGAGCACGGTCATGAAACAGATATGCCCTCGAGGTTAAATCGGTCATGTCATGTGTTTTATCCTTATAGATAGCACCGCCGTGGGTCTTTGTCAGAAGCTTTTCTTTGTCCATCTGGTTTAAATCTGTTCTTATAGTCGTGGTCGATACACCAAGCAACTCGCTGAGCTCATTGGTGGTGGCCTTGCGGTTTTCTTTTAAATAATCGAGAATCTTTTGTTGTCTTTCTAATTGCAGCATAGATTTTCCTCTTTCTTTTGATTTCTGTTTTATTCTTACGTATACGTTTTTATCATAAAGCATTACATAAATATATAATAACTCAAATTCGTAAATAAAGCCAGTGTTTTCAATTTTTAATGTTTGCTTATATTTGATGATGTTTTATTACATTTATTTTTGCTTTTATTTGCTTTTACTATTGCATTTATGCTTTTGAAGTGTTATATTTATATCAGCAAATAAAAGTAAACGCAAATTTTAAAAGACGGAGGTATTATTAAATGAAGTTTTTCGTAGATACAGCAAATGTCGAGGACATTAAGAAAGCAAACGATATGGGAGTCATCTGTGGAGTTACAACAAACCCTTCACTCATCGCAAAAGAGGGCAGAGACTTCAATGAGGTAATTAAAGAAATCACATCTATCGTTGACGGACCGATAAGCGGAGAGGTAAAAGCCACAACAGTTGATGCAGAGGGCATGATAAAGGAAGGACGTGAAATCGCAGCTATCCATCCAAACATGGTAGTTAAGATTCCTATGACAGTCGAGGGACTTAAGGCTGTCAAGGTGCTTTCATCAGAGGGTATCAAGACAAACGTTACTCTTATTTTCTCAGCAAATCAGGCAATTCTCGCTGCAAATGCAGGAGCTACATATGTTTCACCTTTCCTCGGCAGACTCGATGATATCAGCCAGCCGGGTATTGAGCTGATCAGACAGATTTCAGAGATTTTTGATATCTATGGATATGATACAGAGATTATCGCAGCTTCAATCAGAAATCCAATCCATGTTACAGACTGTGCACTTGCAGGCGCTGATATCGCAACAATTCCTTACAAGGTTATCGAGCAGATGACAAAGCATCCGCTTACAGATCAGGGAATCGAGAAGTTCCAGGCAGATTACAGAGCTGTATTTGGTGATTAGTACGTTTATAAAGGTAGATATATCAAAGACCGGTATAAATAATTTATTTACGGTCACAGATTTAACAGGAGAACGAAATGAACAAATTAGAGCTTCAGATTACAGCAAATGAAGTCAGAAAGGGCATCGTCACGGCTGTGCATTCTGCAAAGGCAGGACATCCGGGCGGCTCGCTTTCTGCGGCAGATATATTCACATATCTGTATTTTGAGGAGATGAACATTGATCCAAAGAATCCAAAAAAGCCTGACAGGGATCGCTTTGTGCTTTCAAAGGGACATACGGCTCCGGGACTATATTCTGCACTTGCGCAGAGAGGCTATTTTCCGGTTGAGGATTTAAAGACACTCAGACATTTGGGATCATATCTGCAGGGACATCCTGATATGAAGCATATCCCGGGTGTGGATATGTCGAGCGGTTCACTGGGACAGGGCATTTCTGCGGCGGTAGGTATGGCGCTTTCTGCAAAGCTTACAAATGATGATTACAGAGTATATACACTTCTCGGCGATGGTGAGATTCAGGAGGGACAGGTCTGGGAGGCTGCTATGTTTGCGGGCTTCAGAAGGCTTGATAACCTGGTTGTGATAGTTGATAATAACGGATTGCAGATTGACGGTCCGGTTGACCAGGTGTGCTCACCATATCCAATCAATGAGAAATTCAAGGCCTTCAATTTCCATGTAATTGATTTAAAGGATGGAAATGACATGGACCAGATTGCCGACGCATTTAAAGAGGCAAGAAATACAAAGGGTATGCCGACGGCGATTATTGCACATACCGTAAAGGGCAAGGGTGTTTCATTCATGGAAAATCAGGTCGGCTGGCATGGCAAGGCTCCGAATGACGAGGAGTATGCAGTTGCCATGGAGGATCTGAGAAAGGAAGGTGAAGCATTATGTCAGAAGTAAAGAAAATCGCCACACGTGTCAGCTATGGAAACGCACTTGTAGAGCTTGCAAAGGAGCACGATGACGTATATGTTCTTGATGCTGACCTTGCGGCTGCCACACAGACAGCCATCTTCAAAAAGGAATTTCCGGACCGTCACATAGACTGTGGTATCGCAGAGTGCAACATGATGGGCATTGCTGCAGGACTTGCGGCTACGGGAAAAGTGCCATTTGCCAGTTCATTTGCCATGTTTGCAGCAGGCCGTGCGTTTGAGCAGGTGAGAAACTCTATTGGATATCCTCATCTAAATGTGAAAATAGGTGCGACACACGCAGGTATTTCCGTAGGAGAGGATGGAGCCACCCATCAGTGCAACGAGGATATTGCGCTCATGAGAGCGATTCCCGGCATGGTTGTAATCAATCCAAGCGATGATATAGAGGCAAAAGCCGCCGTAAAGGCAGCCTATGAGCATGAGGGACCTGTATATATGAGGTTTGGGCGTCTTGCAACACCGATAATAAATGATAATGCAGAGTATAAATTTGAAATCGGAAAGGGTGTTACACTCCGTGAGGGCACTGATGTAGCTATCATAGCTACCGGCCTGTGCGTATCAGAGTCACTTGCAGCGGCAGAAAAGCTTGCAGCAGACGGTATAAATGCAAAGGTCATAAATATACATACCATCAAGCCTCTTGATGAGGAACTTGTTGTAGCAGCAGCAAAGGAATGCGGCAAGGTGGTTACTGTGGAGGAGCACTCTGTAATAGGAGGCCTTGGAGCCGCAGTATGTGAGACACTTTCGCGCAAAGCACCTACACCTGTAAAGACTGTAGGTATACAGGACTGCTTTGGAGAGTCAGGTCCTGCTGTAGCTTTACTTAAAAAATACGGACTGGATGCAGAGGGCATTTATGCATCAGTGAAGGATTTTTTATAAATATATAAAATAATTTGGTTTTATCATTTTTCATATTTTCCCCAATATAAAAATAAACTAATAAAAGAAAGGACAGCCGGGATACGGTTGTCCTTTTCTTTTTTTGTTGTTGATTGAAATCAGATTTAGCCTCTCATAAGATAATCCATTATTTTTCTTGAATCTTCGGCTTCGTGAGCTATTATCTCCAGCTCAGGTATTGAAGCTGCAGACGCAAAGATGCTTGATAAAGAAACAAGCTGACATAATTTTGATTTAAGATTCAGTCTGTCACCATCGGCTGTGATTAGCTCGACCTGTCCTTTACAGCTATCAATTACTTTTAAAAATTCTTCCGGGTTTTGAATGTTCATTACTTTCATAGTGTGTTTCCTTTCCTTTAAAATAATTATTTTATAGTAAAATCATATCATTCAATAGATTTTTGTGTCAATTAAATGAATGCATGTCTGGCATATAGGTTGTATTATTTGTTTAGTAAATCAGAAAAATAAAGTACAAGTTAAAACACAATCAAAGTTGTATTGTTATACTTATGAAAATAATATTAAAAATATACATAATGCACAAAGGAAATGAAAATATTACAAAAACACAATGTTTTTATTGATAAAATGCACAAAATGAAAAAATAACAACAAATAAAACAAGTAAAAATAACAATAACAATACAACTTTGATAAAAAATGTTGTTGTATTTTATTGAAAGCTAAAAGGTATTGAATTATAATAAAACCATCAAAAAAATATAACGTATAGGGAGGAAATACGTATGAAAAAAATTATGAAACGAGTAGCAGCTGTTTTACTGGCAGCTACAATGGTTGTCGGAACGGCAGCATGTGGAACAGGTGGAAATGGATCTTCACAGGGAGGATCAAATGCATCAGGAAAGATTAAGATTGGTGTTTCAATCTGGTCATCAACGGATGTTCTTGGTTCACAGTGCAAGAAGATTCTGGATGAAGCTGCTAAAGCACTTGATGTTGAAGTACAGTATGTTGACCAGGGACATGTATCAGAGAAGGTTACAGCCTCTGTTGAGCAGCTTGCAGCAGCCGGATGTCAGGGAATTATTATTTGTAATTCATCTGATACGGAGATGACTTCAGCTATCAAGACTTGTAATGACAATAAAGTATATCTCTCACAGTTTTTCCGTGTAATAAGCAAAGAAAACAGTGCTGATATTTATAAGGCAGCAGAAGACTCACCTTATTACATTGGAGCAGTTCATGAGGATGAACCAAAAAATGGCGAGGAACTTGTAAACATCCTTTTGGAGAAGGGTGATCGTAACATTGGCCTTATCGGATGGGAGCAGGGAGATGCTACCTGGCTTGGAAGATGGGAAGGTTATAAAGCCGGTGTAGATAAATGGAATGAAGAGCACCCGGATGACAAAGCTAAACTTTCAGAGCCACAGTATGCTGGAACAACTTCTGAGGGTGGTTCAAAGGCAGCAGAGGCACTTATGGCAGCAGATCCTACACTTGATGCGTTAATTCCAGCCGGTGGTGGCGGAGATCCACTCCAGGGAGCAATTGCAGCAGTTGAGCGTGCCGGAAAGACACAGGATATCGATATTGTATCGACAGACTTCCTTCCGGATCTTGGAGAGAGACTTGCAAATGGCTCAATGGCCGGAGAGTCTGGCGGACATTATTGTGATCCACTTATCTCTTTTATGATGGTTTACAATGCTATCAAGGGAAATTACAAAGATTTTTCAGGAAAATTTGAGGATGTACCATTCCCATACCTGTATGTATCTTCTGCTGATGATTATACAAACTATGAAAAGTATTTCGTAGATCAGCTTCCATATACAGATGATGAGTTGGTAGAAATGTCTAAGCTGAGCCTGGATGATTTAAAGGCAAAGGCAGCAAGCGTATCTATTGAGGATGCTGAATCAAGAGCCGGAAAATAAAATGTAGCAGAATCACAAAAAGGTGGCATCTTGTGATGCCACCTTTTCTAAAAAACACAGACAAAGAGGTAGATAATATGGGTACTACTAAAAAAATTTCAGGAAAGGCAATGGGGTATATTATCCTTCTTGGACTTGTTGTTATTTCCTGGGCAATATTTAAAATTTTGACACCGCATAATTTTGGTTCATTTTCTAATATGTTGAATTATTTCCAGGCTAGCTTAATTGCAACAGTTGGTGCAGTTGGTTTCTATTTTGTAATGGTAATGGGAATGTTTGATTTCTCTATTGGTGCAAATATCATGCTTTCAGCAATTGTCGGCTGTGTATTTGCTACAAGATTTAATATGGGATATTTTGGACTTATTTTAGGTTGTATTATAACAGGAACAATCGTCGGAGCATTGAATGGTATATTTTATGTAAAGCTTAGGATACCATCAATGATTGTTACAACAGGACTTGCTCTTATATATGAGGCACTTGCAAATTACATAGCAGGAGGAGTTGAACAGACACTCCCATCAGATTTACGTGCATTTGGACAGATGCCTGGTGATATAATTCTTGCAATTATTGCATGCATAGTTGCATATATATTTTTAAATTATACGAAAATAGGTACCTATACCTACGCAATCGGAAGTGATGAGTTCGTTGCAAAGAATATGGGTATTAATGTAAATAAATATAAGGTTCTTGCATTCATTTTGAGTGGAGCGTTCCTTGGTGTTATGGCTATTCTCACAATTAGCTATGGCTCTTCAATGGTAGCTGTTACAGGTATGGCATCTATGAGTCGAAACTTTGTCCCAACAATGGGATGCTTTTTTGGACTTGCATTTAAGAAATATGGTATGCCTCTTCCGGCAATTATCATAGGCGAGTTTGTTATCAACATTATTTTCTTTGGATTTATTGCTCTTGGGGCACCAACTGCAATCCAGGATGTTATAACAGGATTTGCATTGCTTATCATCATTACTCTGACAACAAAGGCTACAAAGGGCGAGATCGTCAAGTAATGAAAGGGGGAAGACAGTAATGAGTGAAGTAAGATTACAAGTAAAAAATCTTTGTAAGAATTTTGGTATCACAAAGGCAGTACAGAATGTATCTTTTAATGTAAACAAGGGAGAGGTTCATGCACTTATCGGAGAGAATGGCTCAGGAAAGTCGACATTGACTAATATGCTTACCGGTATTTACAGCATTGGCAGTGGTACATTTATACTTGATGGAAAAGAGGTTCATCCAAAGAATCAAGTAGAGGCTAATAATGAGGGAATCTCAATTATTGTGCAGGAGCTTGGTACATTATCAGGTTTGACTGTTGCAGAAAATATATTTCTAGGACATGAGGAACAATTTGTTCATTGTGGAATCAAGAATACAAATGCAATGAATAAAAAGGCAACGGAATTACTTAAAAATTATGGCTTTGACAGAATCAAAGCAGCAGATATGATCGATAACTATAATTTTGAGGATCGTAAGCTGGTTGAAATTGTAAAGGCAACTTATTTTAATCCTAAAATAGTAGTTATAGATGAAACAACAACAGCACTTTCACAGGAAGGCCGTGAGGAGCTCTATAAGCATATGGAGCGTATCAGAAAAAGTGGAAATACAGTTATTTTTATTTCACATGATCTTCCTGAAATTTTAGACAAATCAGATACAATTACAATTCTTAGAGATGGAGTTTATATTGATACTGTAAAGAGTAAGGATGTAACAGAAAATGATTTGAAAAAACTCATGGTAGGTCGTGAGGTGACAGGTGATTATTATAGGTCTGACTATGGAGAAAAAGTATCTGATGAGGTAGTACTATCTGTTAAAAATGTTACGGTTCCGGGACTTATAGAGGATGTGAGTTTTGATTTACATAAAGGAGAAATACTTGGCTTTGGTGGACTTTCAGAGTCAGGAATGCATGAGATTGGTAAGGCAATTTTTGGTGCATCCTATGACCGGACAGGAAAAGTGCAGTTAGCGGATGGAACCAATATAAATGATATTCCTACAGCAATTAAGCATAGTATTGCATATACGTCAAAGGATCGTGATAATGAATCTGTTGTGTTGAATCAAAGCATAGGTGATAATATTTGTCTGCCGTCATTGGATGAACTAGCTGGACCGCTAAAACTTTTAAGTGATAAAAAGCGTAAAGAATTTGCTAATAAATATGCAAAACAGATGTCGGTTAAGATGGTTGACGTAAATCAATTTGTTTCCAATTTATCAGGTGGTAATAAACAGAAAGTAGTGCTTGCCAGATGGATTGGAAAGGATTCTGATATTGTAGTGCTCGATAGTCCTACACGAGGAATTGATATTAAAGTTAAACAGGATATTTACCAGCTTATGAATAAGATGAGAAAAGAAGGAAAATCAATCATTATGATTTCCGAGGAATTGATGGAGCTGATTGGAATGTGTGATCGGATAATGATTATGAAAGATGGCAAAATCAGTGGAGAACTCGAGCGTGACCAGAACCTTGATGAAAATGGTCTGATTACGATGATGGTATAAGGAGGCAACTATGGGAAGTCAAGCAAACACAAAGAGTACAGATAAGGAGCAGCAACTTAAAAAAGCGTCGAAAATGTCATTAATCCGTTCGCTTTTGCCGATAGTAGGACTTGTTGTCATTTTCATGTTATTTAATTTTATGACAGATTTCAGAATGATGAATAATATGAACCTGGTATTATCACAAGTTTATGTTACAATGATATCTGCAATGGGAGTATTTTTCATAATGACTATGGGAGGATTGGATTTCTCACAAGGATCAATTCTTGGAATATCTTCTATAGTGGTATGTATGCTTTCTAAATATAATATTGCAATTGCAATAATTGGAGGAATAGTATCAGGTGCAGCAATTGGTGCAATAAATGGATTCTTCTATGTTAACAGAAAGATTAAATCATTCATAGTTACAATCTGTACAATGTTCCTGTTCCGTGGATTTATCAAATATCTCACAACAAATGCACCTGTTGCAGGATCTGCAACACTTATCAATTATGATAGTACAGCACTTAAGGTTACATGTACAGTTGTAATTCTTGTAATAGGTTTTATAGTTTTCCGTTTTACAAAATTTGGAACATACTTAAAAGCTATTGGTGCAGGAGAAAAAGCAGCGATGTTTTCAGGTATAAGAACAGATAAGATGAAGTTTCTTATTTATGTATTGGCAGGAGCTATTACGGGATTTGCAGCATTTATCAATGTAATTAAGGTTGGATCTGTCACCTCTTCAGGTGGTAATCAGCTAGAAACACAGATACTTATTGCTTTAGTATTAGGTGGAATGCCAATATCAGGTGGTGCAAAGGTTCGTTTTGAGAACATTATTGTTGGTTCATTACTTTATATAGTGCTAAACAGTGGACTTACAATGATGGGATTTACAACTCAGATGATGCAGCTTATACAGGGAATTATTTTCCTTATATTCGTAGCGGTCTTTGCAGATAGAGAATCTATTCAGGTTATTAAGTAATAATCGACCATTCAGAGTCATGTATTCAGATTTTTTGAATACAAATGGCTCTGATGGTTCATTTGAAAACAGGCAGGTTTATACATTATGCAAAAGAATAATCAGGACAATTTGAAGTATCAGAAGTTATATCATTGGGCACATATACTTATAACAAGTGGTGTTATAAAAAATATGGAAAAATTCCCATCAGAGACCATACTGCAAAAGAAATTTGGTTATTCAAGACAGACAGTTCGTACAGCGCTTCAGGAATTGGAAGACGAAGGACTTATTAAAAGAGTTCGAGGAAGCGGAACGTATGTTTCGTATGAAGGTAATGCTTTTGATGCTGATAAACCAAAGATAGGCCTTTTATTGAGCTACTATTCTGATTATCTTTTTCCTATGGTGTATGATGGAATTGAATCAGCTCTTACTGAAAAGGGATATGAGATTGAAGTTGCGGTGACTAGAAACAGGCTGAATGATGAACGAGTATGTCTGGAAGGGATGTTAAAAAGTGGTGTGGCAGGACTGATAATCGAGGGAACAAAATCAGCTTTCCCAAATCCACATATTCATTTGTATAATGAGATAATAAAAAAGAAAATTCCAACGATTTTTATACATAATCATTATCAGAACATTAAATTTCCAAGTGTTGAAATGTTAGATGCTAAGGGTGCATATGAACTGACTAAGATATTGATTGAGAACGGACATCGTAAAATAGGGGCTATTTTTAAGCAGGATGACATGCAAGGAATTGAACGATACAGAGGTTATGTTGAATGTTTATCAGATTATGGCATTAAGTATAATGATGACTATGTAAGCTGGTATGATACTAAACATTTTGATGAAAAGCTTTCCAAAAAGAATTTTGCCCATATCAATCGTAAAACAAGGGATTGTACCGCAATGATAATTTATAATGATGAGGTTGTTGGAAGATATAAAGAATTCTTAGACGAGCGTAATATTTTGGTGCCTGAAAACTTGTCGATAGTTTCATTTGATGATGCAGAATTACAGCAAAAGTCTAAGGTAAAGACATTGTCAGTTATTCATCCGAAATATAAGCTTGGAAGGATATGTGCGAAGAATTTACTTCGTATGATTGAGGAAAAAAATTGGCAGGAAAAGAATTATTCATATCATTTTCCTGTAACAATAAATGATGGAAATTCTGTCAGAAAAATAAAATAAAGGAGAAGAACTATGTTAGCAGTAAAAAATTACAAATTCTGGTTCTGCACCGGCTCGCAGGACCTGTACGGAGATGAGTGCCTTGCAAATGTTGCAGCACATTCAAAGGAAATTGTAGCCAAATTAAATGAGTCAGGAAAGCTTCCTTTTGAGGTAGTCTGGAAGCCAACACTTATCACAAATGAGCTCATTAGAAAGACCTTCAACGAGGCCAATACAGATGATGAGTGCGCCGGTGTTATCGTATGGTGCCATACATTTTCACCTGCAAAGTCATGGATTTTAGGACTCAAGGAGCTCAGAAAGCCGTTACTTCATTTACATACCCAGTACAATGAGGAGATTCCATACGATTCAATTGATATGGATTTCATGAATGAGAATCAGGCAGCTCATGGTGACAGAGAGTGGGGACACATTGTCACACGTATGGGTATCGAGAGAAAGGTCGTTGTAGGACACTGGTCAGATCCTGTGGTACAGGAAAAGATTGCATCATGGCAGCGTGTAGCAGTCGGTGTGGTAGAGAGCAGCCACATCCGTGTAATGCGTGTAGCCGACAATATGAGAAATGTTGCAGTTACAGAGGGCGATAAGGTAGAGGCTCAGATCAAGTTTGGCTGGGAAGTGGATGCTTATCCTGTAAATGAAATCGCAGAGTCTGTTGCTGCAGTTTCGCAGTCAGACACAAACGCTTTAGTTGATGAGTACTATGACAAATACGATATCCTGCTTGAGGGCAGAGATCCAGAGGAGTTCAAGAAGCATGTAGCTGTACAGGCACAGATTGAGCTCGGATTTGAGAGATTCCTTGAGGAGAAGAACTATCAGGCAATCGTTACACACTTTGGTGATCTTGGCGCATTAAAGCAGCTTCCGGGACTTGCAATCCAGCGTCTCATGGAAAAGGGCTACGGCTTTGGAGCAGAAGGAGACTGGAAGGTTGCAGCAATGGTACGTCTCATGAAGATCATGACCGCAGGAAAGAAGGATGCCAAGGGTACATCAATGCTCGAGGACTACACATACAATCTCATGAAGGGCAAAGAGGGAATACTCGAGGCTCATATGCTTGAGATTTGTCCGTCAATTGCAGACGGTCCTATAAGCATCAAGTGCCAGCCTCTTACAATGGGCGACAGAGAGGATCCGGCAAGACTTGTATTTACATCAAAGGAGGGCACCGGTATTGCTACATCACTTGTTGATCTGGGTGACCGTTTCCGTCTCATTATCAATACAGTTGACTGCAAGAAGACAGAGAAGCCTATGCCAAAGCTTCCGGTAGCAACAAACTTCTGGACACCACAGCCTGACCTTTACACAGGTGCAGAGGCATGGATACTTGCAGGAGGAGCACACCATACAGCGTTCACATATGACCTTACTGCTGAGCAGATGGGCGAGTGGGCAGCCATGATGGGTATTGAGGCTGTATTTATCGACAATGATACAACCATCAGAAACTTCAAGAAGGACCTTATGCTTGGAAATATTTTCTATAAATAAAATATAGTTACACTTAATAATTGAAATCCCGGGTTGTCTGTTACACTAAGGTGTGTACGGACAACCCGGGATTTTTCCTGTTGTGAATGATACAAAAATGCAGTTACTTTTTGTGTGGCTTTGCTATATGTTTTAATGTATAGGGCACTCTTATAATGCTTCCTGAAGTATCTTCACATCCCACTTATTCATCACATCGCCCTCTTTAGCTGTTTCTCCGGTGATCAGGTCAACCTTTCCTGCAAGGCTTGCAGGGAGAGTCTGCTTTTCATCAGTGAAATTCATCACATAGTAAAAGCGTGTATTTTCGCTCTCACGGCATGTGATTTCAAGACCTGTCTCTTCAGCAATGACACCTGATACAGACACTTCATCTGAGGCTTCATCAAGCACCCTTGCAAGTCCTTCTGCCTCAAGCTGTGTGGCAACATAGTATACATGGCCTTTTCCGTAGCTATTCTTTGTGACAGCAGGCATTCCTGCATAGAAATCGCTTTCATATGTGGCGAGAACCTCTGCCCCTTCCGGGTGCATCAGATCGCACAGCAGATTGCATTTATATTCTTTTCCATCAGAAAAGCTTACAGTGTTTGACTGCTCAGGTGCGAGAGCGTCAATCTCCTCAACCCAGACACCAGCCATCTCCCGAAGAGGTCCCGGATATCCGCCCAGATGCACGTTGTCAGACTGGTCCACAATACCACTCATAAATGTTGTAATGAGAGTACCGCCGTTTTTCACAAACTGCTCGAGCTTTTCCTTCATGCCTTCCTTTACCATGTAGAGAACTGGTGCGGCAATCACCTTATACTTTGAAAAATCACCATCAACCGGAATCATATCTACAGAGATATTTTTATTATAAAAATACTCATAATAGCGGTGAATCTGGTCAACATATTTAAGGTCCCTGGTAGGTCCGCTTGTGTACTCAAGTGCCCAGTAATTGTCCCAGTCAAAGATGATTCCCACATCTGACTTATTGCGTGTGCCAAGTGTCTTTGTGCCGAAGCTTTCAAGCTCCCTTCCAAGCTGTGCAGTCTCCTTAAATACCCTTGTGTCATTTGTTCCGACATGTGCTATTACAGCACCGTGGAATTTCTCGCAGCCGCCCTTGCTTCGTCTGAGCTGGAAGAACTGGATAGTGTCTGCACCGTGGGCTATGGTCTGATAGCTCTGTGCACGCATCTGTCCCGGACGCTTCAATGAATTGTAGTGCTGCCAGTTCTGCTGGCTTGGAGTCTGCTCCATGAGCATGAATGGCTCATCCTTAAGACCGCGCATCAGGTCGTGGGTCATCGCAACCATGCTCCATGGTGTGTCGTATGCAGGGTAATTATCCCACGAAACGATATCCATCTCCTTAGCCCACTTGAAATAGTCAAGGCCCTTGAAGGTACCCATCAGGTTTGTTGTGACAAGCGCATCAGGAATGATAGCTTTTACTGCATCGCGCTCCAGCTTATAGCAGTTCAGCATGCTGTCAGAGTAAAAACGTCTGTAGTCTGTTGATATTCCGGCAAAGCTTGTCATGCCGTCCCAGGCCTCCTCGCTGAGCTCGTTAGGTACAACTATCTCATCCCAGTCATAGAAGGTGTGTCCCCAGAACTCTGTGTTCCAGGCATCATTTACGGCATCAAGAGTCTTGTACTTATCCTTTAGCCATACACGAAACTGCTTCTGGCAGTTGTCACAGTAGCAGTAACCGCCATACTCGTTATTGATGTGCCATACAGAAATATTTTTATTGTTGCTATAGCGTTTTGCGAGCTCTGTCGCAAGAGCCTTTGCGTACTTCTGATATACCAGAGAGTTCGGACAGAAATTGTGTCTGGCTCCAAATTTATGCCGGCGTCCCTCGTAGTCGGTGCTCATCGTCTCAGGATATTTCTTGACCATCCATGCAGGCAGTGCCGCTGTGGATGTTGCCATGACGATGTCATAGTTTTCTTTTGAGAGCATATCAACTATCTCGTCGAGCTCTGTGAAGTTATACTCATTCTCAGACGGCTGTATTTTAGCCCATGAAAAAACGTTGATTGTGGCACTGTTGATATGGGCATCCTTAAAGTATGCCATGTCCTGCTCCCAGACCTGCTTAGGCCACTGGTTTGGATTGTAATCTCCTCCAAAAAGGATTCTTTTGAATTTTGACTGCATTTTTTACCTCCGTTATGGTATTAACCCCAATATTATGATATTCTTAAACTATAATAGTGTTTCCTTATGCACTAATCATATAATAGATTTACGGAAAATAGTATAACATCATAAACCAAATTATATAACATTCTGAAACTAAAGCCTTTTTGAAAGGAGAAATCATGCCTATTTATTTTGGAAGCAATTTCGCAAGAGAACCGTTTCAATTCGACTCTGTCGGCAACGATTGGGAGCAGGAAAGCGTGACGCGCCCGGAAGGATATCCGCTGTATCATTATTTACAGACAAAGGAGGGAGTGGGTGAGGTGACGGTATACGGCAGAAGTCAGGCTGCTTCAGACAGTGCTTTGTCAAACAGTCATATGATTGAGCTGCAAAAGGGACAGGGGATTCTCATTGCGCCAAATGTGCCGCACTCCTATCACAATAAAAACATCTCATCCGGCAATAGCCTGCCATGGAAAACAGAGTTTGCCACTTTTACAGGGACAATGGCGGCAGCCTTCAGGGAAATGTTTGATGAAAAGGAATACCGGCTGATTGATGAGAATAAGGGAATTGAGGTGTCGGAAGCAATTAACAAGGCGGTAGAAGATTTTAAGGAACGCTCCAGTGATACGCAGATGCTCTCACTCGACTGTTATGGCATCATGCTTTTGCTCTCGGACCAGTCTAACCACACACACGACAGTGATGACCAAAGCTATGTGCGTTTTATAAAGCCTGTTATAGATGCTATAGAAGAACGCTACATGGACGATATCAGTGCCAAGGAGCTTGCTGATGGTGTATTTGTATCGCAGCAATATCTATCGCGTGTTTTTACAGAGTTTATGAACTGCTCGGTGTATGAGTACCTGACGAACTACCGCATCAATAAAGCCAAGGAATTACTGCTTATAAACAGCAGGCGCAAGGTGCAGGATATAGCATCTGATGTGGGTTACTCAGATGCCAGCCATTTTATCGTCATGTTCAAGAAACTTACCGGGATGACACCGGCGCAGTTTCGGAAGCTGCATATATAAGAGGATGCAACTGTTTCTGGTATTTAATAGGGTTTGATGTTAAGATATATTTATCAGAAAATATGATACGAAAATGAATAGCTACAATCATTGAATATATGTGTAAAAACAACAGTGGAACCATTATTTAAGTAAATGGTTCCACTGTTGTTTTGGTATATATAACATCATCTGTAATCTGTATTCCATATTTATCAAGGTCAACTCTGCCGTCTATGACCTCAATGCCATCCGCTCTTAGACGTTTAGCCTGTTCATCGGCACCGCCGAAGGCAAATGCCCCTGACAGCTCACCCTTTGCATTTACCACCCGGTAGCATGGAATTTCATCAGGATTGGGATTCTTGTGCAGGGCATTGCCGACAGCCCGGCACATTTTTTTATTGCCTGCAAGCTCAGCAATCTGTGCATATGTGGCAACACAGCCCTTTGGAATCCTTTTTACAGCCTCATATATGAGCCGGGTTGGATTATAGGTGACAAGGTCATAGCTGTCTGCAATCATGTTTTTTATAGCATCATCCGGTATGCTGCCATCGAGAATGATGGTATTCCAGTTGTCCTTGTTCTGGTGCCAGCCGGGGATGACCGATGTGAAGGCATCTCTCCAGAAGTCGCGCCAGGCAGGAGATACCTTGACATTTAAATTGATAAAACCATTGCGCTCGTAGGTCCACAGGAAAACCTTTTTGCTGTCCTTTACGCGGATGAGCTGCCAGTTTGGGTCGTGGAATGGGGCTTCCTGATATGTATTTGGAAATGATAAGCCGTAGTCTAATGCTTCTTGTCGTGTTTTCATAGATTTTGCCTGCTTTCTTTTTAGGTATACGATTACAGTATAACATAAAAAGAACAAATTTATTGACTTAATTCCCCATACAACCTCTCTATCTCCCCATCGTCCTTAGAATTAACAAACACCAGTGTATCATCAGTTTTTATCATGAGAATAGGAGAGTATCCGTCGAATACATACAGGCTGCATTTTCCAAGAGTGCGTCCTTCGTACCTGCCGATATCGTAGCTGTCTGTAGAGGCTCCGTTTGTACGCAGGAGACTGTCATCAGGCAGCTCATCCAGAAGCTTAAGCTCTGTGATGTCATTTACATCAATCTCGCTTGTATAGCCACCGGCAGAAATAGTAAGGTTATTGTTTGTCAGAGTGATTTTTTCCTGTATATTAATCAAAGGAAGCATGCAGACAAACACTAGGATGATACAGCCGGCTATTATTGCACCGGTTATTCCTGTGAAAATCCACGCACCTTTTTTAGCATAATTGAACGTGTAGTTGCCGGACTGCATGCGGTTTTCAATGAGAATATGTTTGTCGTCGGGATTATAGTAGTAGCCGGTTTTCCAGTATTCATCATCGTCCACATCTATTGGTGAGGTGTTGGCAGACAGCAGTTCCTTCTTTCTGTTTAGACCCATATAAATTGGAACAATAAATCCCAAAACGGATATTAACTGAATGAAAATATAAACATAATAGGATGATGCCGGAAATAATCCGGTGATGCCTGTGTATAATGCTACATAAATCCATGCGACAGCGTTTAATCCGCTTAGGAGAAGCATGGCGATGCTTTTATATTTTTTCATAGTATTGTTTACAATAAGGTTGAGCTTTGAATCCATGCTGTATACGTGGCGCTCGCTTTTGTTTATAAAAGCATGAAATATCAGCGAAAGCGTGGATATTAAAACAGAGCACAAAAACAGCGAAATCATAAGGATGTTGTAATGGGTGTCACCAAGCATAAAGTATGGTATATATGCCGCAAGCTCAGTAATTAAAAAGAGTGCGTGCCATTTATAGCTGACTGTCGTGGCACCGGCTTCTGCTGAAACGCGGGTGTCTATATAAACCTTTTTGCGTTGGGCTTCTATTATCCATCCGTTTTGTATTTTCAGAGCATACATTTTCCGGTGGGAGCTGTTTGGAATATGAATGATTCCAAAGATATATGCAAACATCCAGACAATATATACCAGAACAAAAACGGCGATGTTAACAAAAACAATAAAGCATATCGCAATGGAGATAATCACATTGGC
Source organism: uncultured Agathobacter sp. (assembly GCA_934365945.1). Lineage (GTDB taxonomy): Bacteria > Bacillota > Clostridia > Lachnospirales > Lachnospiraceae > Roseburia. Next base: position 92,881 of record CAKRNE010000004.1, read on the forward strand.
AATCTGAAAGTGTTTCATTTTGCATTTTCCGGTGTTGACGATTTCGGTTACTTCGGCATCTTCTTTGTGAGCTGATGGAATATGTACATTGAGATACATGCCGTTTTCATATTTATAGGCGTGTGTGTAAGCAAATTGCATACATAGTATGATAAAAAGGTTTGTAACTATAAAGATAATAAACATGATAATTTCCATAGTCTGCCTCCTCTGCTAAGCGGTACATGGTTTCATTTGTGAATACATTTTATCGCACATTGATAAAAATTCCTCACGGCTCATTCCGGTGAGACAAGCCTCAGCACTTAAAAGCTCAAGCTCTGATTCCAGCTTTTCAGTGAAGTCGGTATCATCTGCGATGGATTCTGACACAAAAGCGCCGAGCCGTCTGTCTGTACGGATAAATCCCTCATTTTTCAAAATCTGATAGGCTTTATTGACCGTCATTGTGTTTACACCGGCATCGCTTGCAAGCTGGCGCACGGTCGGAAGCTTTTCGCCGGTCTTTAGCTCGCCTTTGCCTATTCCCTTTACAATCTGGTTTCTAAGCTGTACATATATCGGGGTACTGCTTGACATGTCGAGTTCTATTATCATGTGAACCTCCTGTAGCTTACTGTTTACATGTCATAGCCTGTTTGAAATGCATCAATATTTATGAGCAGGCTGTAATCTGACAAAATTTGTAAGTGATATAAATGTATTATTTGTATTATATATAGTAATACAGAAAAAGCATTCTGTCAACGGATGTTTTAGCATCAATTATATTGACATTTGGAATATTCCAATTATGATTAAAGAGTTATAAGGTATCACAACGTAAAAGAATACATATGAGGTTAAAAAATGAGCAGATTAATAGAACAGATAAAACAAAAGGATGCCTGTGCCTTCACACATGGCGGCAAATTTCACGCAGATGATGTGTTCTCATCAGCCCTGCTTTTGTATATAAACCCTGAGATTAGCATAACAAGGGGCAACAGTGTGCCTGATGATTTCACAGGAATAGTTTTTGATATAGGGCGTGGTGAGTTTGACCATCACCAGAAGGACAGCAGAATCAGGGAAAACGGTGTGCCGTATGCGGCATTTGGCCTGCTGTGGGAGGCTGTTGGAGCGGATATTCTAGGTGAGGAGCTGGCGGTGAAATTTGATGAGTCATTTGTCCAGCCGCTCGACAACAATGACAATACAGGAGAGAAAAACGAGCTTGCAACACTTATAGGCAATTTCAATCCGTCATGGGATTATGAGGGCGGCAGCGATGAGGCTTTCTTTCAGGCGGTAAGCGTGGCAGGCATGATACTGGAAAACAAATTTGAGAGATACCGTGGCAATGAGAGAGCAGATAAGAGAGTGGAGGAGGTGCTTGCAAAGCATGATCCGGCAAGCAGGATACTTGTGCTTCCCGAGTTTATCCCGTGTCAGAAGGCACTGAGTGAGACGGATATTGCGTTTGTTATTTTTCCGTCAAACAGAGGTGGCTTTTGTATACAGCCACAGAAAAGAGAGTATTCGATGAATTACAAGTGTTCTTTTCCGGCAGAGTGGCTTGGACTTGAAGGCGAGGAGCTTGTAAATGCTACAGGAATTTCCGGTGCGATATTCTGTCACAAGGGAGGCTTTATCATGACTGTTAAGGAGCAGGATGAAGCGGTAAAGGCATGCGAAAAGGCACTTTCTCTTCATAAAGACAGCTCTGTGATAGTATGGTACGGCGGTAAAGGAGATACTACAGCGAAGGCATGTGACAGTCAGACAGACGAGCTGCTTATGAATGTTGCAAAGGCACGAGGCATAAAGGGTGTGCATATCTGTCATGTTGATGCAATGCCTGTTCCGCAGCTTGAATTGACAGAGCTTGACAGTGAGACAGCATATGCAGAGGTAATGATGGAGAAGCCACAGTGGAAGGCATATGTAAAGGAGCAGGTGAAGCAGATTGTAAAGTACAGACCGGAGGCAGTATATGTGGAAGGAAATGCATTTGAGACATATCCGGTTATACGTGCACTCAGAAAGAAGCACATTCCGGTGCTTACGATGATTGAAAATAAAGAGAAAAAAATAATGGTAAGAATACCATGATTTATGTGCAATTTTGTAAAAATTTGGTATAATGTTGTTAAGCACGGACATCGTGCGGTTTTGCGAATGTGCATGGGGTGGTTCTGAATAATTCAAGCAACAATACGAGGAAGCAGGTATGAAGACAATCATAAAATACGAGCTTGTCATAAATGAGGCACTCAGATCTGCACTCAACTATGATACACCGGATGAGCAGATTAATGAGTTTATCAGATTTTTCGGAAAACACATCGGTTCTGACCGCATATATATATTTGAGGATTGTGATGAGAGACACGTCACCAACAATACATATGAGTGGTGTGCGGATGGAATAGAGCCGATGATACATGAGCTGCAGAATGTCGATATGGACATAATAGGCTGGTGGTATCAGGCCTTTGAAAAGGACAAGAATGTAATTATCACAGATATAGAGCAGATAAAAGATGAGCACAGGGGCTCTTACAATCTGTTAAAGGCACAAAATGTAAAAAAAGTTGTGGTATGCCCAATCCGCTACAAGGATCAGATAAAGGGTTTTTTCGGTGTGGATAATCCACCTGAAAGCGATACTCTCGGACTGACCACATTCTTAGATATGATAGGCACCTTGCTTATATCCCTGCTTAAGCTGCGCAATTCCTTCACAAAGTCAAATAAGGAAGCGAGGCTTAGCAGCTATTCATCACTTTCAAGCATCTATATATCCATGGTATTGGTCAATGTACAGACATTCAGATATCATATAGTAAAGACTCTGGATGAGATTTCACATTTTCTTGGTGTGCAGCCACAAAGTGAGGGAGAGTATAGGGTAGATGAGAATTTTCCGGAGCATATCATCAAGGTGATGAATGAGTTCTGCGTTAAGGCACAGCGCAAGGAGGCTCTGGAGTTTGTGGATATCAGTACCTTAGAGGACAGACTCCGTGGAAAAAACACCATAGTACATGAGTATATAGGAATACAGACCGGCTGGTGCCGTGAAAGGTTTATTCCTGTAGACTATGATGCAGACGGCAGGCTGTGGCATGTGCTTTACTGCGTGGAGAACATTGACGAGGAAAAGCGACGTGAAAACAGGCTTATGTATCTGGCGCAGACTGATCTCATGACAGGTATACGCAACCGCGGAAGTGGAGAGAATAAGATAACAGAGTATCTCGTTCGTAAACAGTGCGGTCTGCTATGCCTTTTGGATTGTGACAAGTTTAAGTCGATAAACGATACCTATGGTCATGCAGTGGGTGACAAAGTGATAATAGCAATTGCTGATACTCTGCGCAAATCATGTCGTGATGATGATGTGGTGCTTCGTCTGGGCGGCGATGAGTTTGCGGTGTTTTTACCGGGGATGCTTGATAAAGAGAGGGCAACAGCTTTTTTTGACAGGCTTTTTTCAAATATAGAGCATATTGATATTGCAGAGATGGGTGGAAAGCACATACTGCTCAGCCTTGGCGCATGCTTTTACAACGGAATGGACCGCATCACGTTTGACCAGCTCTACAGAAGGGCGGATACCGCCATGTATGACAGCAAGAAAAAGCAGGGCTACAGTGCGACAATTTTTGATGAAAAGCAATGATTGTCCATCCTAATAAAATAAAAAGATTATAATAAAAAGAGGAGAATGAAAATGCAGACAGGAAAAGCAATATCCATCCCATCAATTCTCAAGGTGGGAAAAGGAACATTAAACAAAATTGGAGAGTATTTAAAGAGTGAGGAGCTGACGAGCGTAGTCATTTTTATGGGTAACGGTCTCATAGATATGTTTGGCGACACTATAATGAAGTCCCTTGCTGATGCAGGCATCACAGTGCTTGAGTACAGCGAGCTCGATACAGTTGAGATAGACGATATCATTACCCTTGCCTTTGACATTCCAAACAAGGCAAAGGCTGTCGTGTCAGTGGGCGGTGGAAAGGTGATAGATGCAGGAAAATATGCAGCCTTTTTGAGAAATCTGCCATTTATCAGTGTGCCGACCTCAAGCTCAAGCGATGGTTTTTCAAGCGCCAGTGCATCACTTTTGGTTCACGGCAAGCGCACATCGGTTCCTGCAAAGCTTGCACACGGCATCATAGTTGACACGCAGGTCATCCGCACAGCGCCGGAGAAGTTTATATATTCGGGCATCGGTGATATGGTGTCAAAGATTACAGCGCTCTATGACTGGATTTTTGAGGAAGCACATGGTGCAGGCGTGGTCAATGACTTCGCTGTGATGGTCGCAAAAAAGGCGGTCAACAGCTTTGTGCGCACACCCTATGAGAGCATAAAGGATGAGCTTTTCCTAAAGGAGCTTGTGGATTCGCTTGCCATGAGCGGTATTGCAAACGAGATAGCGGGAAGCAGTGCTCCGACCAGTGGCAGCGAGCATCTTATTTCACATGCACTTGACAAAATTCTTGAGCATCCACAGCTTCATGGCATACAGGTCGGCATAGCAACCTACATCATGAGTGTGGTGCAGAACCACAGATATGTAAGAGTGTGTACAGTGCTCAAAAGGACAGGCTTTTTCGACTATGCGGCAACCCTTGGCATGAGAAAGCAGGATTTTCTGGATGCGATAGATATGGCGCCATCCATGAAGCCGTTCAGGCACACATATCTGCATGAGAAGGAGTACCGCGACGCGGCAAAGAAGCTTGTGCTCGAGGATGATATACTGAATAAAATACTGGTATAGAGATATGTATGAGAAGACTATAGAGCCGGTTGCGATTATGCACACCGGATTTGGAGAGAAATTTGGCATTCCAAGGCAGAGCGGCCTCGTGCCTGAGGCGACAGGGCAGATAGTATTTGAACCAAAATACCAAAATCCCGATGCGCTTCGTGGAATAGAGGAGTTTACACATTTGTGGATTATATGGGGCTTTTCCGAAAACAGGGTGGAGAAATTCACACCGCTCGTTACACCACCAAGACTTGGAGGAAGGGAAAAGCGTGGTGTTTTTGCCACACGTTCGCCCTTTCGCCCAAACGGCATGGGCTTGTCCTCCGTGAGGCTTGATAAGGTTGAGTACAAAAGCAGTAAGGGTCCCGTGATTCATGTGTCGGGTGTAGATATGCTTGACGGCACACCAATCTATGACATAAAGCCGTATCTGGCATATGCAGACTCACACCCTATGGCATCAGATGGCTTTGCCGCAGAGCACAGATGGGATACGGTGCATGTAATCTGGCGCGACGAGGCACTAAAAAGCCGTATGGATGCAGACACTCGCATTACTGTGGAGCATATTTTGGCACAGGACCCAAGAGCAGCATACAATAAGGCCAAAGACTATATCTATGGCATGAGATACGGCAGCTTTGATATACGCTTTGTGGCCGATTCGCATGTCGGCACGATAGAGATAGTGGATGTCGTGGAGTGCATAGACGGGTATCACAAGGTTAAATGATTTTTAGGAAGTGTTTTAAGTGAATATGATTTGCATATGCTGCCCGAAGAGAGTAAAATGGTAATGCATACCAAAGGACAAATACATTAAGAATATATTTGTAAATACATATTAAATACACATAAGGAAGGTACATACAATGAAAACAGTAAAGGATTATATCAGAACTATCCCAGATTTCCCGGAGAAGGGCATCATGTTCCGCGATGTGACAAGTGTTATCCAGGATGCGGATGGATTAAAGCTTGCAATTGACGAGATGATAAAGAAGCTTGACGGACTTGATTTTGATGTGATAGCAGGAGCAGAATCAAGGGGCTTTGTATTTGGCATGCCGATAGCATATGCGCTTCATAAGCCTTTTGTCATGGTAAGAAAAGCGGGCAAGCTGCCTTGTGAGACTGTATCAAAGACCTATGACCTCGAGTATGGCACAGCAACAATTGAGATGCACAAGGACTCAATAAAGCCGGGTCAGAAGGTGGTTCTCGTGGATGATCTCATCGCTACAGGAGGCACCATGCAGGCTGCAGCAGAGCTTGTGGAGGAGCTTGGAGGAGAGGTTGTGAAGATGCTTTTCCTTATTGAGCTTGCTGGTCTTAATGGCAGAAAGCTTCTAAGCAAGTATGATGTGGACGCAGTTGTGTCATATGATGGCAAGTAGAGCTGTTATATTTGAATGATAGTTACGAATATATTTTATATGTTTGTGCATACTGACATTAATTGAATCTATGATTTGATGAGATTAAGAGTAAGGAGAGTCGGTATGCAGCAAAAATTGGGAAAGTGGAGTCTCCGTTTTGCGGAGGCTCCTTTTATATTGGAAAGCAGTTCGGTTGTTGGAACAAAGGAGGCGGAGGGACCGCTTGGTGGTCTGTTTGATATCGTAGGCAAGGATGACAGGTTTGGGCAGAATACATGGGAAAAGGCAGAGAGCTCCATGCAGCGTGATGCCCTTACAATAGCTCTTGGAAAAGCGCATCTGGATGCGTCTGACATGGACTATGTATTTGCAGGAGATCTGCTCGGACAGTCTATGGCGACAACCTTTGGTGTGGAAAACTTCCGCATTCCGTGGTTTGGAGTGTACGGAGCATGCTCCACCTGTGGAGAGTCGCTCTCGCTTGCCGCGGCATTTGTGGCAGCAGGGTATGCAAGGCATGCGGTGGCAGTGACATCAAGCCACTTCGGCAGTGCCGAAAAGCAGTTTCGTTTCCCTAACCAGTATGCGAATCAAAGACCGGTATCTGCGACGTGGACGGTCACAGGAAGTGCGGCATTTATTGTGGGCAGTGGAGCAGGTGGCAATAAGGCACTGGCCGGGTGTGACAATGAAATGGCTGGGTGTGACAATAAAAGGACTGGGTGTGGCAAGGCGAATGGGATATCAAGGAGGGTGCAGATTGAAGGAATCACAACAGGAGTTGTGGTGGACTACGGCATAAAGGATGCCATGAACATGGGTGCTGCCATGGCTCCTGCGGCCTGTGAGCTCATAGTAAATCACTTGAGCGATTTCGGCAGAGAGGCTTCCTATTACGACAGAATAGTGACAGGAGACCTTGGAAGCATCGGACAGAAGATACTGATTGACCTGTGCAGGCAAAAAGGCGTGGACATAAGCAAAAATCACGAGGACTGTGGCATGAAGATGTTTGATGCGACAAACCAGAACACAGGCTCAGGTGGTTCGGGCTGTGCATGCTCGGCAACTGTTTTGTCGGCATATTATCTGCCAAAGCTTAGGAGCGGTGAATTGAAGCGCATACTTTTTGTGCCGACAGGAGCACTTCTTTCGCCTGTCAGCTTCAACGAGGGCGAGTCAGTACCGGGAATTGCACACGGTGTGGTGCTTGAGGCTGTAATTTGATTAATCATAAATGAGGGGCAAAATACCTTTTGACCCTCATATCATATATATTTATATTAGGGTGAAAGAGATAGGGTGAACGAGCCGTTTTTGGGGGATGGCTGCACGTTCAAAAATAGTAGAAAGGCGTAAGGATATAATGGATTATGTAAAAGCATTTGTCGTGGGCGGTATCATCTGCGCCATCGTACAGATTTTAATGGAAAAAACAAAGCTCATGCCGGGCAGAATTATGGTAATGCTCGTGTGCACAGGCGCGCTGCTTGGCGCTGTCGGCATATACGGGCCATTTTCAAAGTGGGCAGGTGCCGGAGCAAATGTACCGCTTTTGGGTTTCGGCAATGTACTGTGGAAGGGTGTGAAGGAGGCTGTGGACAGCGAGGGCTTTATAGGCCTGTTTAAGGGCGGCTTTAAGGCCTGTGCGGTCGGAGTATCGGCAGCACTTATCTTTTCGTATATCGCAGCACTCATCACGAAGCCCAAGTTAAAAAGCTGATTATGGAAAAATAGTTTATTTGTAATTATTCAGATATACTGAGAAACAAAAGCTGAGAAACAAAAGCAGTAATGATAATTTAATTTCAGAATAATGCATAATTAACAGTGAATTGCCCATACTATCTCCAAAACGAAAAGGAGACTGATACAATGAAAAAAATAAAATATTTATGGGCACTTTGCCTGATACTTGCTGCTGTAGGAGCCTTTGTGGCATGTGGAAACAATAGTAATGTGGCTGACACCTCAATGGTTGAAAACACACAAAGGGGTGGCTCTGCCGCCGATGATGCCGGGAATGCCGGCAAGGATATCATAGATGGCGCCGGAAATGCCGGCAAGGATGTGATAGACGGAGCGGGCGATGCCGGTAAGGATGTGATAGACGGCGCAGGCGATGCCGGAAAAGATGTAATAGACGGCGCAGGAAATGCAGGCAAGGATGTAATAGACGGCGCAAAGGATGCCGTAGATGATGCCGGAAATGCCATAAAAAAGAGTGTTGATGGTGGAAACAACAACCGATAGCTAGTAGATATATATTAGATATCTATAAAACACATGGTTTAATCAGCATATGATAAATGGTGTAGATACATGATTCGTTATTATATGAAGAAAACAGTCACTATATATGCTTCAATGGCTGCAAAAACAAAAGCACCTAAAACATCGCTGATAAAGTGCACACCTGATATCACCCGGACACAGGCAATGATAGCTGCAAGGACTGTGAGCAAAATGCCGATGAACCAAAAAGGCGAGCCAGCAGGTGAGCAGATTAAAACGGTAAATGCAATTATAAATGCAGAAAAAACGTGCCTGCTTGGAAAAGATCTGCCGTGGGTATCCTTTGGAATAACTGGCGGCATATCAAACCTTTCGTATGGGCGTGGCCTGTTTACGATATATCTGAAAACAGATACAGAAGTAAAGCCGACAAGCGGAACCATGATTGATAGTGCAAGCATGGTTCTGGCTGTAAAGCACAGATACAGCACGTACACAGGGTATGTGATAAAAACTAAATAAGTGCATATTTTATTGATTAATTCAAGCTTTCGGGCTGCCCTGTTGTTTTCACGGAATGGGGCAGTCATTTTTATGTAAGTATTTTTTTTCATGATGATTTACCATTGTTTATTTAAGAAATATTGTATTGTAGCTGCCTGGAGTGATGTCAAATGCCCTTGCGGTACTGTAGCGGTGTCATGCCATAGTGCTTTTTAAAGGCCCTGTTAAAATAAGACAGGCTCTCAAAACCAACTTCACCGGAAATAGAAAGCACTGAGCTGTCTGAGCTTTGCAAAAGCCTCGCAGCCATGGTCAGGCGGTAGTCCTTTAAATAGTCTACAAATGATGTACCCATGGTCTCTTTAAAATACCTCATAAAATGGGACTCGGAAAAACCGGCTACATCAGCGATATCAGCGATAGAGATTTTGTCGGCATAATTATTTTCCACATATTTGAGCACAACCTTCATCTTATCGAGAGTCTTTCTGCTTTTTAGCGGCTTTGTCAGATTACGGCAGCGGTTATCAAGCACAAAAAAGAACTCGTAGAGCTTGCTCTTTATATAAAGCTGATAGCCCTGCGGCATTGTCTTGCAAATCTCATCGCAGGCATCTATCGGAGCCACGACATCCTCATAGTATGGGTATACCGGGGTAAAAACCGTCGGAACTGTGAATTTGCCGGCTACGAGGGGCGCAAGAAAATCCTCCTTGGTGTAATCGTACTTTCCGGGAAGCAGCATAGACAGGGAAAATATAATGTTTTCATACTCCATCGATTCATCCATATACTGGTCTATAGAGTGAAGCTGTCCCGGCAGAATCAGCACAAGGCTTGGCGCAGTGACCTGGTACTCCTTAAAATCCACAGATATATGACCGCAGCCCTTCTTTATATAGATAAGCTCCATGTCGTCGTGCCAGTGCAGAGGAACTCCAGAAAAATCAAGGGGAATCGAGCACAGGTAGGTATTGTATGGGAACGTAAGCTCCACATGTGTTTTGTCTTCGTGATAATTTTCATATTCTAGTATATTCATGATGATATTTTAGCATATTATTTCTTGAAAAGCCACTAAAAACATCGAAAAATGATAGGATTGTGCAAGTTTTCGACTGTATATTGCAAGAATTGTGCAGTGTAATGGATTATACTTGATTCATCAAATGACACAAAGAAATTAAACACGCAAAATAAAAATTAGTTAATTTAACACATCAGCGTGTGCACATGATAACAGATTTGGGAGGAAATCAAAATGGCAATCATGCAGGAAATCGAAACAAAGCTTCAGAAGGGCATCAGCGTTAGTACAGACGAGGAAGTATACTACGCATTACTTGAGCTTGTAAAAGACAAGGCAGAGAAAAAGGTTTCAAACAAGGGAAAGAAAAAGCTCTACTACATCTCAGCAGAGTTCCTTATCGGAAAGCTTTTATCAAACAACCTTATCAACTTAGGCATCTACGATGAAGTTAAAGAGACTCTTGAGAAGAACGGAAAGTCACTTGCTGAAATCGAGGAAATCGAGCTTGAGCCTTCACTTGGAAATGGTGGACTTGGACGTCTTGCAGCATGTTTTATAGATTCAATCGCAACACTCGGACTCAACGGAGACGGTGTAGGTCTCAACTACCACTACGGATTATTCAAGCAGGTATTTGAGAACAATCTCCAGAAAGAGACCCCAAACCCATGGATCACAAACGAGAGCTGGCTTACAAAGACAGATATCACATATCCTGTAAGCTTTGGCGGATTCACAGTACAGTCAAGACTTTACGATATCGACGTTGTTGGATACAACAACCGTACTACAAAGCTTCACTTATTCGACATCGAGTCAGTTGATGAGTCAATCGTAGGCGACACAATTGATTTCGACAAGGATGATATCCAGAAGAACCTTACATTATTCTTATATCCTGATGATTCAGATGATAAGGGACGTCTCCTTCGTGTATACCAGCAGTATTTCATGGTATCAAACGCAGCAAGACTTATCCTTGCAGAGGCAGAGGCAAAGGGATCTAACTTACATGACCTTGCTGATTACGCTGCAGTACAGATTAACGATACACACCCATCAATGGTTATTCCTGAGCTTATCCGTCTCCTCCAGGAGAAGGGCATCCTGATGGACGAGGCTATTGAGATTGTATCAAAGGTTTGTGCATACACTAACCACACAATCCTTGCAGAGGCTCTTGAGAAATGGCCAATCAGCTTCTTAGAGAAGGCAGTTCCACAGCTTATGCCAATCATCCGTGAGCTTGACAACAAGGTTCGCGCAAAGGTAGCTGATGAGAGCACATACATCATCAAGGACGGTCTTGTACACATGGCACACATGGATATTCATTTCGGATATTCTGTAAACGGTGTTGCATACCTCCATACAGAGATTTTAAAGAATACAGAGCTCAACAACTTCTACAAGTTATATCCTGAGAAGTTCAACAACAAGACAAACGGTATCACATTCCGTCGTTGGTTAATGTCTTGTAACCCAGAGCTTTCAGCATACATCACAGAGCTTATCGGTGACGGCTGGAAGAAGGATGCAAACGAGTTAGAGAAGCTTGGCAATTTCATCAATGATGACGCTGTTCTCACAAAGATCGTTGACATCAAGAATGCAAAGAAGACAGAGCTTGCTTCTTACTTAAAGAAGACTCAGAATCTCGATGTACCTGACAATTCAATCTTTGATATCCAGGTTAAGAGACTTCACGAGTACAAGAGACAGCAGCTCAACGTGCTTTACATCATCCGCAAGTACTTTGAGATCAAGGCAGGCAAGAAGCCATCTACACCAATCACATGCTTCTTCGGTGCAAAGGCAGCTCCTGCATATATCATTGCAAAGGATATCATCCATGCAATCCTCTGCTTACAGCAGATTATCAACAATGATCCTGAGGTAAGTCCATACCTTAAGGTATTCATGGTTGAGAACTACAACGTAACATTAGCTGAGAAATTATTCCCGGCTGCAAATATTTCAGAGCAGATCTCGCTTGCTTCTAAGGAGGCATCAGGAACAGGAAACATGAAGTTCATGCTCAACGGTGCTGTTACACTTGGAACAAGTGACGGAGCAAACGTAGAGATAGCAGAGCTTGTTGGCGATGAGAACATCTATGTATTCGGTGAGGATTCACAGACTGTTATCGACAGATACGAGAGAGGCGACTACTGCTCTAAGGATTACTATGACAAGGATGCAGACTTAAAGAAGGCTGTTGACTTCCTTGTAAGTGATGAGATGATGAAGGTTGGTTCTAAGGAGAACTTAGAGAGACTTTACAACGAGCTCCTCAACAAAGACTGGTTCATGACATTCCCAGACTTTGAGGATTACTGCAAGACAAAAGAGAAGGCTTACGCTGATTATGATGATAAGAAGGCTTGGGCTAAGAAGATGCTTGTCAACATCAGCAAGGCTGGTTTCTTCTCTTCTGACAGAACAATCAAGCAGTACAATGATGAAATCTGGCATTTAGAGGCTTAGAATTTTTTCTTCCTCCTTTAAATACAAATTGGGCTTAAGAACTCCTGCGGGTGCATCCCGCGGGGGTTCTTTTTTGCTAGAGGGACGTAAGCGTCGGGGATGGCGTGCACACGTGCTCTTGCGTTCGCTACGCTACGCTGCCAAGTGTCTGTACGGATTATGCCCGGAGTGTTTCGCAGGCTGACGAAACCGGCTTTTATGCGCCGTCCGTGGCGCATAACGCCTTGCCCCGCCGTCCATGGCGGTGCATTTCTGCTATTCTAAGCATAATCCTACAGATACTAAGCAGCTTCGCTATGCGCTCTCGCAAGAGTACGTGTGCACGCCGTCCCCGGCGCTTACGTCCCTTACGCTGTGGCAAAATGTGTGGGTGACGTGTGCGCACCGGTGGCAGGTGCTTACGTCCTGCTACTGACCGGTACTTATATTTTTATGGGAAAGTGAGGTTTGCGGGCGTGGTGTGGGATGCACAGTCTCGGGAGAGCGAATAGCGAAGCTGCTTAGATACTGTTGAATTATGCCCATGAAACGCAGAAATGGCCCGGCATGGACGCCGGGGCAAGGAGAAATCGAGCCATGGAGGGCGAGTTTCGACGTTTTCGTCGAGCATAGAAAGCCTATAAGGCATAATTCTTACAGTATCTTGGCAGCGTAGCGTAGCAATCACAAGAGTGTATACGTCACCGGCCCTGTCCCACCGTGAACCCACATTGGCAGAAATGTAAGGGCGGGATTTACAAGTTTGGCAAATACATATATAATAAGGGGAAGACTATACACATGGAGAACTATTATGATAAAGAATAAATTTATGGCACTTACGCTCACCGTGGCGCTCACAGCAGGCATGCTTACCGGCTGTGGCTCCGGCGACAAGGCAAAGGACAAGGATGCGTACAGACAGTATGGCATCAACTGTATAGAAAACGGCAGCTATGATGATGCGGTCGATGCATTTCAGAAGGCACTGGACCAGTCGGTTGGGTCAGTAGGAGCCGAGGAGCTTGACATATGCTATTACAAGGCCAAGGCACAGTATTTAAGCGGTGACGTGGATGGAGCGATTGATACATATACTGCCATCATCGATTATAATAAGGATTCTGATGCATACTATCTGAGGGGCTGTATATATTTTGCCAAGAATGATTCAGATAAGGGCATGAAGGATTTTAAGACGGCGCTCAGTGAGAATGATGATAATTATGAGCTCTATCTTGGTGTTTATGAGACCCTGTCGAAGTATGGCATGAATGATCAGGGAAAGGAATACCTGGATAAGGCCTTAAAGCTTAAGGCAAAAACTGCTGACGACTATATGCAGAGAGGCCGTATATACACCATGCTCGGAGATTATGATTCAGCAATAAAGAGTCTGCAAAAGGCTATTGATGAGAAGCTTGTCAAGGCAAACTACTATATGGGTGAGGCATATCAGAAGCAGGGCGACAATGACAGCTCCCAGAAGTATTTTAAGAAATACTTAGACAGCGGTGAGGCGGATTCTTATGATCTGATGAATATGGGGCAGGCGCAGATGGACAATGGCAATTATGACACTGCGATTACTTATTTTCAGAACGCACTTGAACTTGAAAGTGTGCCGAACAAGCAGCAGATAACAAAGGCTATGATTATAGCGTATGAGTATTCCGGTGATTTTGCCACAGCAAAGAGCCAGATGGAGGAATACATGAAGGATTATCCTGATGATGAGGATGCAGCAAGAGAATATCAGTTTTTGGAGACCAGATAGATTATGGCAGATACTATTAAGATAGATGATATTGAGGAGAGAGTAGTGCTCGTCGGAGTGAGTGAGCAGGATGGTGATGATGCGGATGATTCACTTTCAGAGCTTGCGGAGCTGGTAAAGACAGCTGGCGCGACAGTTGTAGGCACACTTATCCAAAGAAGAGAAAAAATTCATCCGGGCACGTATGTCGGCACCGGCAAGGTGGCAGAGATAGCAGAGCTTGTGGAGAGTACAGGGGCAACCGGCATTGTGTGTGATGATGAGCTGAGTCCGGCACAGCAGAAAAATCTGGAGATGTACCTTGACACAAAGGTCATGGACAGAACACTTGTCATCCTTGATATTTTCGCATCAAGAGCCACAACAAGTGAGGGCAAGATACAGGTTGAGCTGGCTCAGCTCAAGTACAGATTAAGCCGTTTGTCTGGGCTTGGAAAGTCCATGTCGAGGCTTGGCGGTGGAATAGGAACAAGAGGTCCCGGAGAGAAAAAGCTCGAGGTGGACCGTCGTCTCATAAATGACAGGATAGCACAGCTTCGCAGGGAGCTGAAAGAGGTGCAGAAGCACAGAGATATCACAAGGGCAAAGCGTGAGAAAAACAAGGTACCGGTTGTTGCTATAGTAGGATATACTAACGCAGGTAAGTCCACGCTGTTAAATCATCTGACAGAGGCAGATGTGCTTGAGGAGGATAAGCTCTTTGCAACGCTTGACCCTACAACACGCATTCTTGCGCTTGATGGCAAACAGCAGGTGCTTTTAACTGATACGGTCGGTTTTATCAGGAAGCTGCCGCATCATCTGATAGAAGCCTTCAAGAGTACGCTCGAGGAGGCAAAGTACGCTGATATCATTTTCCATGTGGTGGACGCATCAAACATGCAGCGCGAAAAGCAGATGTTCATAACCTATCAGACATTGGACGATTTAGGTGTAAAAGACAAGAAATTTGTCACACTTTTTAATAAGCAGGATGCCCGCACAGACAGCGAACCACTGCATGATTTCAGGGCGGACTATACCCTTAATATTTCAGCGGCAAAGGATATTGGATTAGATGAGGTAAAATCCCTTTTAGAGGAGATACTAAGAGAGAACAAGATATATATCGAGAGAATTATCCCATATGATAAGGCGGGAGTGATACAGCTCATCAGAAAACAGGGCGAGCTTGTGTCGGAGGAATATGTGGCTGATGGGATACAGATAAAGGCATATGTGCCGATGGAGGTGTATGGCAGGCTCGATTAGAGCGCTGCTTCGCTATATCATTATAATAAGCGAGGAATTTAAAATGTCGAAAACGCGTTCAATCCGCTGGGACAAGCTGGACAACACAGCGAATCTGTTCCCGAGTATAGCGGGAGAGAGCATGACAAATGTATATAGGATTTCAGTCACTTTAACTGATGAGATTGACAGTGAAAAGCTGCAGGAAGCGCTGGATATAGTGCTTCCGAAGTTTGGTCTGTTTAATGTGAGACTCAGGATGGGAGTGTTCTGGAACTATTTTGAGGAAAATGGCAAAAAGGCACCAAAGGTGCATGAGGAAAATACATTTCCGTGCAGATTCATAAGACCAAACAAGAATCACAGCTATCTTTTCAGAGTGACATATTATAAGAACAGAATAAATCTTGAGGTATTCCATGTGCTGACGGACGGCATGGGCGGCATCAATTTCCTTAGGGAGCTCACCTACCAGTATCTGCGTCTCACACATCCGGCGCTTGCAAAGCTAAAGGGCGATTCACTGACGCAGGGCACATCTCTAAATAGAGAGGACAGCTTTGTAAAGAACTATAAATCAAGTAAGCCAAGTGGCTTTAACAGGCAGAAGGCTTATCTTTTAAAGCTGGAAAAGGTACCGGATGGAGAGTTTGGACTGATACATGGCATGATGCCTGTATCGCAGCTGAAGCAGGTCTGCCACAGGTATGGAGTTTCCATAAATGATTACCTGGTGGCATGCTTTGTGTGGAGTGTGTATCAGGAGTGTTTTCACGGCATGCCAAACGATATGCCTGTCAGGGTTGCGGTTCCGGTGAATCTTCGTCCTTATTTTGACTCAGTGACCACAAAGAACTTTTTCGTCATGATATCTGCTGAGTTCAGGCCGCAAAACAGCACCTACACATTTGAGGAGGTGCTTAAAATAGTGACGGATTCTATCAATTCACAGATTTCGAAGGAGCATCTGGAGGACCTTTTTTCATACAGTGTATCAAATCAGAAAAATATCCTGATGAGACCGGTGCCTCTTTTTATAAAAAATCTGGCAATGAAGGCGGTCTATACGCAGTCGGCACTGGCAAACACCACCACCATCACCAATATTGGAAATATAAAGGTGGAGCCGGAATACGAGCCGTATATAACAGGCTTTTTTTCCTTTATACCTATGTCAAAGGGACAGCCGATGAAGGGCACCATCTGCTCCTACAAGGACACACTGGTGTTTACTTTTTCATCTATTCTGGCAGATACGATGATTCAGAGAAGCTTTTTCAGGAAGCTTGTGAATGACGGAGTGGATGTGACAATTGAAACAAATGGAGAGTATTATGACTAAATGCATGAAATGCGGTGTATATATAACCGATAATACCGATAAATGCCCGCTCTGCCAGCAGGTTGTGGCACCGGCTTTAGAACAGCAAAATGATGCGCCGGATGAGAGCACTAACGCCACAAGATACCCAGACGTCAAGGGCGCTTCAAGAAAGTACAGATTACTGGAAAATATCATATTGTTTGTGTCTATAGTAGGACAGATTGTGATGACAACCGTTGATTACATGACAGACCGGGAGATAAACTGGAGCATTATAGTTCTTCTTGTTGTAATCTATGCGAATGTGACACTTCGCCTGGCAATAGTAGGAAGAAATGGATATATATTTAAAATTGTAAGCACATTTGTATTCACGGTGCTGTTTCTCGAGGGCATAGACCTGCTCACAGGAGCCAGTGGCTGGGCACTCACATTTGTGTTCCCAAGTGCCATACTGGCGATGGTTCTTGCCACAATAATACTTATGATAGTAAACATAAGAAACTGGCAGAGCTATATGATGATGCAGCTTTTTCTTGTGCTGATGAGCGTGATTGCGATGATACTTGTGGCAGTCAAGGTCATATGGTTCCCATATCTGGCAATGGGAGCGATGGGAGCATCGCTGTTTTTGTTCCTCGGAACACTTATCATCGGTGACAAAAGAGCCAGAACAGAGCTGAAACGGAGATTTCATATATGATAGGCTTTCATGGAATAGGAAATTCGCATATGTTTGAGGATGAGGAGATGGGAAGCTACTATCCGGAAATTGAAAATGTCGACAGGAATGGTGATAATGAAGCAGGATTAATAGAGACATTAGGAAATAAGCTGGAAAAGACGTTTAAGAACCCATTATCTGCCATGAAAAGTGAGCATGGTGAAAAGACCCATAGCGATGCAGCAGCGGCAGATGAAGAAGTCAGTATACAGGGCAAAATCCTTGCTAATCTTATGGGTCATATCACAAATGACCTTGCAATCGGCAAGAAAATAAAATCCGGAGAGCTCAGGAAGCGCATGAAGGAACCTGCATGGCTTGTTCCGGACTGCTTTGTAACAGAGGATATAGATATGGGTGGCTTCACCATGAAGCTCTTATCCTCAAAGGAAAATCCAAATACAGAGCGTGTGATACTGCAGCTGCACGGTGGTGGATACATGGGTGCGGTGCGCAATGCATACTATGTGTTTGCAGGCCTTTATAATGAGGTAAGTGAGGGCTGCTCAGTGCTCACGCCTGACTATCGCGTGGCGCCGGAGCATCCGTATCCGGCTGCACTTGAGGATGCCGTGGCCTGCTATAAATGGCTTTTGTCACAGGGCTGGTTTGGCTCGCAGATTGTGCTGGCAGGAGACTCAGCAGGCGGAGGCCTTGCAATGTGCCTTACCATGTATCTTCGCGATCACGACATGCCGCTTCCGGCAGGAATAGTAGCCATGTCACCATGGACCGACCTCACAGCGGGCGGAGAATCCTACGAGACAAACTATGAAAAGGACCCTCTGTTTGGAAACACAAGGGACAGTCTCATCTACGTGAATGACTATCCCGGTGACCACGATAAAATGGATCCATACATATCGCCGCTGTTCGGTGATTTCAGGGGCTTTCCTCCAATGCTCATACAGGCTGGCTCAATAGAGATGCTCCTATCTGACTCGGTCGATGCCGCTGCAAAGGCAAGAAACCAGGGCGTTAAGGTGCGCCTGTCAGTGTACGAGGGCATGTTTCATGTGTTCCAGATGGGATACCTCAATTTCCCTGAGTCCAAGCGTGCATGGGCGGAGGTCAAGCGTTTCCTAAAGGTGATTAAAGAGGAAGAATAAATGAAGTAATATAGGAGCATTTATGGATGTAAATAGTACCTTTGAAAAAACAGGAATAAAATGTAAAGTAATACAGGAAATCATCCAGTTAGCGAAGAAGAATTATGTTGAAAAAGTTATTCTTTTTGGTTCAAGAGCTCGAGGAGATTTTAAAGAGCGAAGTGATATAGATTTGGCATTTTGCGGTGGTAGAAGTAGTCATTTTATTTTGGATGTAGACGAAACAACTTCAACGTTGTTGGAATTTGATATAGTGGATTTGGATAAGCCTGTAAGAAAAGAATTGTTGGAATCAATAAAAAGAGAGGGGCTAGTGCTATATCAAAAAATTTGAGAATTTTAAGGCAGCATTAGTCAATTTGAACGACATTTTAATCAATTCGTGTTTGATGGAATCTTGGATAAATAGAATATATGTTTGACACAAAGGCGATTAGATGTTAATATAGTATAAAAGAAGTGCTACCGATAGACGGTCAGCCTGATATATGTATTGATTAAAAATAACCGCCACAGTTTACCAGACCAGGGCGGTTATTTATGTGTCTTGGAATCATGCTTTCCATGCATGTAACCAAGACTGTAAAAAGTCGCACACAATGCAAGCACTGCAATAAGGTCACTAATGGTCAGCATAAGCACAAACCTCCTTGATAGATTTCCATATAGGATTTCTATGTAAACAGAGCTATAACTCTCTGGTGGAGGCCAACCGCCTACCGTGTTGGGTAGCACCAAATATATTATAACAAACATATGTTCTAAAAGCAAGACAAAATTGAATATTTCGACATTTTACACACTCATTTTTATCAGGGAAGGAGATGAGCAAGCATGACCGAATCACTTAAACTACCAGTGGGAATAGAAAGCTTTGAGGAGATCCGTTCAGACGGATATTATTATGTCGATAAGACAAAGCTGATTGAACAGTTGGGTGACAGCCGTGGAAAAGTCAATCTTTTTACCAGACCGCGTCGTTTTGGCAAGACTCTCAACATGAGTATGCTCAAATCTTTCTTTGAAATTGGAGCAGCTTCTGAATTATTTGAGGGTCTTTATATATCGCACAACAAAAAATTGTGTGATGATAATATGGGCAAGTATCCTGTGATATTTCTGTCGTTGAAAAATGTTGAGGGGCTAGATTTTCAGGCTGCAAAGTATCAGATGATAGAGATAATTGCAAAGGAAGCTAAGAGATTTGCATATTTGAAGCAGAGTGACAGGCTGGATATTGACGATAAGTCGGCATATGCTTCTTTAATCCGATTAGAGGATGGCAGATATGAAATGAGAGATGAGGCACTGTATGCTTCGCTTCAAACTTTATCTGAGCTGTTATATAAGCACCATTGCAGAAAAACGGTTATTTTAATAGATGAATATGATGTTCCGCTGGATAAGGCATTTCAGAATGGCTATTATAAAGAGATGGTTTCTTTGATACGTGCAATATTCGGAAAAGCATTAAAGACAAATGAGGCATTGGATTTTGCTGTATTAACAGGTTGTCTTCGTGTTTCAAAAGAAGGTGTTTTTACAAGATTTGACGAACACTTTGGATTTACGGATGAGGAAGTAGAGCATTTGCTGGCATTTTATCATGTGGAAAACAGGTTTGCAGAGACAAAGGAATGGTATGATGGTTATCATTTCGGAAATGTTGATGTATATTGTCCATGGGATGTAATCAATCATGTTGACCGAATAAAAGATGATCCAATGGTCGGACCGGAAGCGTATTGGATTAATACAAGCGGAAATGAGCTCGTCAAGAGGTTTATAGATAAAGCCGGTAAGACAACCAGAGATGAAATTGAGCGTTTGATTGCGGGAGAAGCAATAGACAAGCAAATCCGTCTGGATATGACCTATGACGAAATAGACAATAATATCGATAATCTATGGAGTGTCCTGTTTACAACAGGTTATCTGACATATACAAAGATAAGTGAGGACAAAAAATATAGCCTTGTAATTCCGAATAGGGAGATTAAAGAGGTATTTAAGCTGCAGATACAGGAGTGGTTCAGGAATAAAATATTTTCCAATACCGAGCAGTTGCAGGACTTTTGGAAGGCTTTCAAAGAGGGAAATACACAGATAATGGAAATGTATTTAAACAAGGTGCTGAGCAATTCGGTGAGCGTTTTTGACACAAAAGCGCGAAATGAGGAAAAGGAAAGCTCCTATCATAATCTGCTTATTGGTATTTTGAGCGGCAATGAGGACTGGCTGGTAAAGTCAAATGTTGAGGCTGGCGAGGGCTTTGCAGATATTATTGTGGAGACAGATGATCCGGATGAAGGAATTATTGCGGAGCTTAAATACACAAAGGATTTTAAAGCTATGGAAAAATCCTGTGAAAAGGCTCTGAAACAGATAAAGGATAGAAGATATCAGGAATATCTGTTAAATGATGACAGACAGAATATCATGTATTATGGAATTGCATTTTGCAGGAAGAGATGCAAAGTGCTTGTAGAGAGATATAATGGAGATAGTGAACCAGATAAAGCGTAACTCCGAAGAAATTGCCTGATGTATAGAGAAGCTGTTTAGATACTGTAAAATTATGCACATGAAACACTGAAAAATGGAAGGGGCTGTAAAAAAATTCCCCTAGAAAAAAAATCGCCCATAACCGTGAGGTCTGAGCGATTTTTTGGTATAATTAATTATGCTACTAACTAACAATACCAATGGTAATTATACTATGCGTCAGCTGAAATTACCATTAGAAATCGAAAAATTGATCGATATTTCTGATCCGGTATATACTTTTTGTGATGCTCAAAAACTTCTTAAAGTTATACTTTTTGCATTTATGGAAAACGGCATCTGTTAGTTATTCCAAAACAGATCATGATGCAACTTTCATGCGTTTAAAGCGTGATTACATGGGAAACGATCAGCTACTTCCGGCATACTTTATACCCAAAGATGCAGACTTGCTTAGAAATAGAAAAGTTAATACAAAGAAACGCCAAAACCGACATTTGCCGGAATTGGCGTTTCTTATATTAGGGACTTATTTACAGCCCTTGTTTTATGTCAGTGGTCTGGTGCTTTCTCCCTGGATGATAACAGGAAGCGTTGTATAGCTTTGGATGAGAAGTTCCGGGTTCTGAAGCTTACGGATCATCATGGAGCCTGCCTGCACACCGGTATCATAGACATTGATGTCTACAATGGTAAGCTGTGGGTCGATGATGCTGGAATATGGGTAGACGTCAAAGGTAAGTATGGCAATATCATCCGGGATGGAAAGCTGCCGGTCTTTGACGGCCTGGATGATACCTAATGCGAGGGTGTTATTTTCACATACAATAGCGCGAGGCGGTACAGGCTGTGTCAGCATATCAGAAGTAACAGAATAAGCGTGCTGGCAGCTGGAATCGGTATTTCCGATACGGGCAGCCGGAATGTGAAAGCCTCTGTCTAACATGCCTGCCATAAATCCTTTTTGACGCTGGGCAGAAATATAATCGGTTTTGCGCTCTCCGATAAAGGCGACATCTGTATAACCACAGGCTATCATGTGGGCAGCGGCATATTCACCGGCAAGGGCGTGGTTGGTATCTACCCAGCATAAGCGGCTTTCAAAACTCGGATGCCCAATGATAATGTGTGGAAAGCCTGCATCCAGAATAAGATTTGCAATTTCTTTATTAATGGCAGAACCGTGGATGATAAGACCATCGGAGGAACCGCTTGTGATAACTTCACTGACTTTTTCTCCAGGATAGTGTTCTTCAGAAGTGTTGACAAGCGTCAGGGAATAGTTGTTTTCGGACAAGGTATGGTGTACGCCGCACATAATGTCAAACATATGCGGATTCCGATAAGCAGTATCTTTCTCCAGATTGGTAAGATAGACAATATTGGAAGTAGCACCTTTTGCAAAGCTTACAGCCCGGGAGTTAGGGGTATAATGAAGCTTTTCAATTGCTGCATGAACCTTTTCCACAGTGGCTGGGGATATGGTGGTCCAGTGATTTAAAACTTTAGAAACAGTGGATTTGGAAACACCGGCTTCATTGGCAACATCATTGATGGTAACAGACATAAAATACCTCCTGAAAAAATGTATAAATTTAAAAATATAGTATAGCGGTTTCCTAACAAAGTCAATCGTTTTTGACAAATAAACATTGTAAATAAAGGGAAAAAGTGATAAATATAGACTTAGCAAGAGGAACCAATTGCATGAAAAAAAATAAAATAAAGAAAACGGTTTCCTAAAGAAACCGGAAAACGGAGGTATTTTTATGAAGAAAAGGGTGTTGAGTCTGTTGCTCTGTACCGCAATGACAATCGGCACATTATCCGGTTGTGGAAAAGAAGCAGGAAAGACTAAAGAAGTACTTGGAAATGATGCAGAGGATGAAATGACAGAAGTAAAAATCTGGCATGATGGGGATGAGAATATCATGCAGACCATTGCGGATTGTGCGAATGGGAAACTGGCAGAGGATAATATCAAGGTTACCTTTGAAAAGAAGAGCGGTCTGACCGACCAGCTTCAGTTATATGGAAATGATGAATCCAACGGACCGGATATGTATCTTTATGCACATGATTCATTGGGAACATTTGCAGAAATGGGGATTTTAGCTCCGATTACGGATGTTATCAGTGAGGATGTAATGGCGGATTTATTACCGATGACCGTAGAAGCAGGTAATTATAAGGATACCCAGTACCTGATGCCGGTTTATTATGAGACATTGCTCTTTATGTATAATAAGGCAAAATGGGAAGGTGATGTGCCGGAAACAACAGATGAACTGTATGATTATATGGTAGCGCATACCGATGTGGATGCAGGAACTTATGCGCTGGTAAATCAGCATTCTACCGCATACAATGTGGCACCTGTGATCAATGGTTTTGGTGGATATATTATTGATAAAGATGCAAATCCTGGATTAAATACACAGGAAACCAAGGATGCTATCGCATACAATCAGAAATTTGCAGCATTGGAGGCAGATGGAGATTACAACACAGTAACTGCATTATTCAATGAAGGCCAGGCAGCAGCAATCATCGGTGGACCATGGCTGGTATCCGGAATCAAGGCAGCGGGCATTGACCTTGGTATTAAATCCTTATCGGATTTTAAACTTCCGAATGGAAACGGACTGGCACCATATTCAGGTGTACAGAGCATTGGTGTCTTAAAATATGCAGCAGAAAATAAGAAAGAAGCAATTGCAAAAGTATTAGAGACAATTGCAAGTCCGGAAGTAGGTATTGCACTGGCGAATAAATCAAACTGTGCACCGGCAAACAGCAAAGCATATGATGATGCAGATGTTGCTGCAAATGAGATGATTATGGCAATGAAAGCAACTGCAGAAACTGCACAGCCTATGCCAAACATTCCGCAGATGAGCGTTATGTGGGGTCCGGCAGAAGCATTTTTGGCGGCAGTCAACAAATCCGGGGAGGATATTGATACTGCAGCAGAAACTTATCAGCAGGAGGCATTGGATGCTATTGCAGATATGCAGTAAGAAGGAGTTTATTTAGAAGAAATGAAGAGTAAAATTAGGAAGAGAAGTGTGTATATGAAGAACAAACGGAAATTAACGCCATGGCTTTACAGTATGCCGGCACTGATATTGATTGGAATGGTTATCGTATTCCCGATTATTTATACGGGCTATATATCACTGACTAATATGAATCTTTTTCACTGGTCAAATTATGAATTTATCGGACTATCCAACTATAGCAGGGCATTATTAAAGGCAGACTCCGGTTTTCTTGGAGCACTGTTTACAACATTACTTTGGACCACATTAAATATGGTGATACAGGTAGTTGTGGCATATTTTATTGCATTGGGATTTCAAAGAGAAGATTTAAAGGGAAAACGTGTATACAAGACTCTTTTGATGTTCCCGTGGGCAATGCCTGCATATGTGTCCATTCTTTTGTGGAGGGTAGGCATTTATAACACAGAGTTTGGTCTTCTGAATAAGATTCTGGTGGCACTTGGCTTTGGAAAGGTAAATTTCCTTTCCAACAATGTGCCGGCATTTCTCTCCTGCATGACTCTAAACCTGTGGATGGCATTGCCGTTTATGATTATGATGATAGACGGTGCACTGTCCAGCATTGACCGCAGCTATTATGAAAGCGCAGAACTGGATGGAGCAGGTTTCTGGTCAAAGAACATCCATATTACCGTTCCGGCAATGAAAGGAATTATTGCACCGGCGGTTATTATGACGACATTTACCACATTTAAGCAGTTTGATATCGTATATCTACTTACGATGCAGAAGGGAGCATATTCAGGGGCAACCTTACAGACCGTAATTACTTATGCACAGCAGAATGCGTTTGTTTCAAATAACTATGGGCTGTCCTCTGCGGTATCCATTATTATCTTTTTCCTCATCATGGTATTTTCGCTGTTTACCAATCGAGGGGTAAAGGAGGAAAATTATGACTAAGAAAAAGAGAAAACAGATTTTACAGCTTAGCGGATTACATATTTTTTATATTATACTGTGTCTGCTGGCACTGGTACCGATTTTATATGCGTTGAATCTTTCCTTTGAAAGGGGAGGTGGAGCATTGTCCTCCGGATTATCTTTGTTTCCAAAGGAATTTACACTGGATAATTATAAAAATATACTGACGCAGAAGCCGTTTTTGCGGTGGTTTTATAACTCTGCCGTATTAAGCTTCTTTACAATGGTCATTGCTATCGGATTTGCCATGGTGTCATCTTATGCATTTTCAAGATACCGTTTTAAGGGAAGAAATGGCATTTTAAAATTACTGCTTCTCTTAAATGCATTCCCGCAGATTCTGTCCATGTTTGCATTATTCCGTCTTTTAAAACAGATGAATATGCTGGATACGAAACTGGGACTGGTGATTATTTATGCGGGAAGCATGTGCATTTTCTCTATCTGGAATATGAAGGGGTATTTTGATACCATTCCGATAGAAATCGAAGAAGCATCGAAAATTGACGGTGCATCGGATTTCCAGCTGCTGTGGAAGGTAGTAATGCCGCTGGCTCGTCCGGCAATCATTGTAACTTCTGTGATGGTACTTATTTTTGTATGGAATGAATATCTGTTTTCCACAACATTTCTACTGAATGAAAACAGTTATACACTGGCAGGTGGATTATATCAGTTACAGTCCAACGATTACACCAGAAGCTGGGGAATGTTCTCCGCAGCCGCTATCCTGGTATCTGTTCCGGTGCTGATTATTTTCTTCTGTATACAAAAGTATATGGTATCCGGTCTTACTGCAGGTGGTGTGAAAGGATAGAAATAAAATGGAAAAAGAAGCAATTTTGCATATTCCACTGTCACAATTTGCTTTTGCAGAAAAAGAAGACCGGCTGGTAATAAGAATCCGTTGTAAAAAGGGCGATTTAAAACGGTGCGTGCTGCTTTGGGGAGACCGGGTGGCAATGGAAGAGCCACTTCCGGTGAAACAAAGTGAAATGGAACATGTGGCATCCGATATGCTTTATGATTATTATGAAGTTAAGATTACGTCTCCGTATACCAGGGTATGCTATTATTTCCGGTTAGAGGACGATACAGAAAGCCTTTATTATTATGGAAGAGGATTTGCAGAGAAACTGTCCTGTGGCAGGGCAGAATATTTCCAGTTTCCATATATTAGAAGAGAGGATATTTTAGATATCCCGGAGTGGGCAGAAAACATTGTTATGTATCATATTTTCCCGGACAGTTTTGCAAATGACAGACGGGAACTGACGGAAAAAGCAACAAGGCATATGCTTTTGCCGGATGAAAAAAGCGACAGCAATGGAAAAATTTTACCGGATCGGATTTGCAAGAATCATCTGGGTGGTACACTGAAAGGAATTTGTGAAAACCTTGACTATATCGAAAAGCTTGGAATTAACTGCATTTATCTGAATCCGATTTTTGAAGCAGCGTCTTATCATAAATATGATACCATTGACTATTTTGAAATCGACCCCTGTCTTGGAAATAAAGCGGATTTAAAAGAACTGGTGCAGCAGTGCCACAAGAGAGGAATCCGGGTTATTTTAGATGGAGTATTTAATCATTGTGGAGCAGATTTTTTTGCATTCCGGGATGTGCGGCAGAAGGGAAAAGCATCAAGATATTATAACTGGTTTTATTACCTGCCGGAAACGATACAGTACGCTGATCCGCCAAATTATGAGGCGTTTGCCTATGTAAAGGAAATGCCAAAGCTTAATACCGGAAATCCTGAAGTGGTGGAGTACCTTTGCAATGTTGGAACTTACTGGATTCGGGAAGCAGATATTGACGGCTGGCGCTTGGATGTGGCAAATGAAATCAATCATGAATTCTGGAGAGCCTTCCGTCATGCGGTGAGAGCGGTAAAAGAGGATATATTTCTAATAGGCGAAATCTGGGAAGAAGCAGGCATCTGGCTTCAGGGAGACCAATTTGATTCTACGATGAATTATACTTTTTCTTATCTGTGCCGGGATTTTTTTGGAAAGGGAGAACTTTCGGTCAGTGAATTTGATGCCCAGATGCAGCGGATGATTTACCGCTACCCATGGCAGGTGAGCCTGGCACAGATGAATTTTCTGGATTCCCATGATATTCCGAGATTTTTAAGCTATTGCAATGGAAATAGAAAGAGAATGGAGCTGGCATTTTTCTATCTCTTTATGGGAGTGGGCGTGCCATCGGTATTCTACGGGGATGAAGTGTATATCGAGGGAATGAAAGAACTGGAGTATCGGGCAGCCATGGACTGGCAGGCAGTAATGGAGCAGCAGGCAGAAAACAACAGATTACAGGGAAATCTGGCAGAGAAGTTCAGCTGCTGGATTGCACTCCGAAAAGAGCATGTGGCATTACGCAAGGGCAATTACCGGACAATTTACTGCAATGATATGATGGGAGTATATGTATTTTTACGTAGTTTTGGGGACGACAAAGTCCTGGTATTTTTAAATACCGGCACCGGCAGTGTAACACTGACATCAGTGGAGGTTCCGCAGCTGCAGGAAAAAAGGATAATTCTTTCTTCTTGTGAGGGAAAGCTTTTGGTTGTTTTGTAAAACAAAAGATATTTCTATAAATAGTACCGTTCCTTAAAAAGATAAGTGACATCTTTACATACTTGTGCTATGCTTTTGAAAAGAATACATGAAAGACAAATGGGGAATGGATGAATAAAAGAGAGGTTTAAGAATGGGGCTGTAAAAAAACTCCCCTGACAGAAAAATCGCCCAGACCGTGAGGTCTGAGCGATTTTTTGGTATAATTAATTATGCTACTAACTAACAATACCAATGGTAATTATACTATGCGTCAGCTGAAATTACCATTAGAAATTGAAAAATTGATCGATATTTCCGATCCGGCATACAACCTACAGGCAGCCATCTGTGATGAATACATAGCTGTAATCGACGTAAAACCATATGCATCCGATATGGAATGCTTTGTTCCTTATAAATATCACAACAAAAAGCAACGACAGACGAAAGCTGCATAAAACTCAAGCATGATTAACTGAGCTTTATTAAATGCACCATTTTTTATACCCAAAGATGCAGACGTGATCAAAAATAGAAAAATTCATACAAAGAAACGCCAAAACCGACATTTGCCGGAGTTGGCGTTTCTTAATTAGGGACTTATTTTACAGCCCCTTTTTTTGAATTTGCAAAAATTATAATTAATTCCATAAAATACTTGACATAGTTACTAAAGGTTACTATAATAAGTACATAAAGTAAATATGAGAAACGCAGAAAGTAATTATAGGAGTTAAATACATGAATAAAGTAGACATAAATGGATTAACAGAACGGGAATTCTTGGCGGAGTATAAGCCGGGCGATTATGACAGGCCATCGGTTACAGTTGACATGATGGTGCTTCGCATGAAGGAAGACTTAAGCTGTATGCAGGTGCTGCTGATAAAGAGAAAGGCTCATCCGGAGATAGACAAATGGGCGCTTCCGGGCGGATTTATTAATATAAAGGAATCCGCATATGAAGCAGCGTGCAGGGAGCTTAAAGAGGAAACAGGTCTTACAGACATTTATCTTGAACAGCTCTACACCATGAGCCAGCCGGACAGGGATCCGCGTATGAGGATTATTGATATTGCATACATTGCATTGCTTCCATATGGATATGAGCAGGCTGCTGTTGCAGGTGATGACGCAAAGGATGCCAGATGGTTTGATGTGAAATTTGCAGATAAAAAGCTTGTGTTTGCAAACGATTTGATTAAAATTGAATACTCTCTTAAGTCTGAGAAATTCAAAAACGGTGTTATTACGGTGGAAAATTTCATTCCGGTGAGCGTATCAGATGAAAAGCTTGCTTTTGATCATGACCAGATTATACTGGAAGGCCTTATGAGGATAAGGAATAAGGCTGAGTATACAGGCATCATGTTTAATCTCGTGCCACGTGAGTTTACCATTCCGGATCTGCTTAAGGTGTTTGAAGTTCTTTCAGGAAAGGAAGTTCATCCAAAGGTATTCCGTGAGAAGATTGCTGACCGGCTTGTTTCACTTGACAGGTCGCAGAGACCTATTGTCGGAAGAAAACCGGCTGCCGTATACAGATATGTTGACCTTAACATGAGTGAGCAAAAGCCGGTTAAAGTGCAGAAGAAATATAAAAACGGCGTGATACTTACAAGGGCACAGCCATTCCATAACGGACACCTGAACATGATAAAACAGGCCGCGTCGGAGTGTGAAAACCTGCTTGTTGTAATAGGCAGTGCAAACAAAAGTTATACAAAGAGAAATCCGTTTCCAATCGAATACAGAAAAAGGCTTGTTGAAAACGTATTGCAGGAAGAGGCTTTAAGCGGTGCTGATGTAAAAGTTATGACCTTATCGGATTGGAGCATGGAAGATGCAGCTCAGTATGTAAAGGAATGGGGTTCTTTCTTCTATTACAACATAGCTAATGAAATTGGAGAGAAAAGCTTTACATTCTATTACAACGACGACCCGAAGATTGCGGAAAACTGGTTTACAGATGATATTTTAAAGAATGTGACCATCAGAAACCTTGGAAGAAGCGATATTGAGATTTCAAGTACAATGATCAGGGATCTGATGTACAAGGAAGATTATGACAAAGTCAAGGATCTGGTTCCACGGTGGATGTGGAAGGACTTAAAGAAGCTTGGAAAAATTCTTATGGATGCAACAAATAATGATTATATGATGTAGGAGGAAATGATTATGGCAAAGAAAATTTTAGTAGTAGTGGACGCACAGAATGATTTTATTACAGGAGTTCTTGGAAACAAAGAGTGTGACGTGGCAACAAATGTTATTGCAGAGGAAATCAGGTCAGGAAAATATGATGATGTGATATTCACAAGAGATACACATGATGAAAACTATCTGAATACTCAGGAAGGAAAGAAACTTCCGGTAGCGCACTGCATTAAAGGGACAAACGGATGGGAAGTGGATGAGCGTCTTAAGCGTGCAATGAAGGAGCGTGGAGTTGATTGTAACGATATGACTTATATTGACAAGCCGACTTTTGGAAGCAAAGAGCTGGGAGAGATGCTTGCAGAATATGACAACAGCGATACAGAGATTTATTTCTGCGGCTTCTGTACGGGAATATGCGTAATAAGCAACGTTGCGATTGCAAAGACATTCTGTAAAGACGCAGAGGTGTTCGTAATAGAAAATGCCTGTGCCTGCGTAACGCCTGAAAGTCATAAGACAGCAATAGAAGCAATGAAGATGATTCAGGTAGGCATTATATAGAAAGCCATTTGTCAAAAAGGTTTATGACATGCTGATAGCGTAAGAATTAGGAGGAGAATATTATGAAATTAAACCAGATAATCACAAGTCTTTTAGAGACAGACATGTATAAATTTTCGATGGGTCAGACAATATTCCATCAGTTTACGGATTACAAGACCACATGGACATTCAAGTGCAGAAATGAAGATGTGCATTTTACACCGGAAATGGTGCAGGAGATAACAGAACAGATTAGGGCATTCTGTAAGCTTCGGTTTGCGGAAGATGAGCTTGCATATTTAGACAATATCAAGTGGATTAAAGGCTCTTACGTTGATTTCCTTCGTCTCTGGCAGCCACGTTTTGAGGATTTTGAGATAGGAACGGATGCACCTTGCGGCTTGTCTATCGAGGCAAAAGGAACATGGCTTAACACTTCAATGTATGAGATTCCGACACTTGCCATTGTAAATGAAGTGTATTTCAGAATGGCATATGACTATGATAAGCTGCTTGACAGCTTTAAGAAGCGTCTGGATGCAAAGTATGAGAATTTAAAGAACGGACACTGGTACGCGGGTACATTCTCAGAGTTTGGTCTCAGAAGAAGGCTTTCTGCAGAAGCACAGGAGCTTGCAGTACAGAAGTTCGCACATTTAAACGATACCATGCACAGTTCATCAAAGTTTGTCGGCACATCAAATGTGTATCTTGCAAAGAAATACGGACTTACACCTGTAGGAACCATGGCACATGAGTGGATTATGTGTACGGGACAGGGCAATCACAGGCACAATCCGGCATATTCAAACTGGTATGCGCTCGATGCATGGATCAAGGAGTATGGAGTATTAAACGGTATCGCGCTTACTGACACAATCACAACAGACTGCTTCCTGCGTGATTTTAAACTTACCTATGCGACACTTTTCTCAGGAGTACGTCATGACAGCGGAGACCCGTATGAGTGGGGTGAAAAGATGATTGCGCACTACAAGAGCCTTGGAATTGACCCAAAAACAAAGACACTTTTGTTCAGCGACAGTCTTGACTTTGAACGTGCTGACAAGCTCTACAGACATTTCTGCAAGGAAACAAATGTAGCTTTTGGCATTGGCACATATTTGAGCAACGATACAGATGTTCCTGCACTCAATATCGTCATGAAAACAACAAGATGTAATGGAATGGATGTAGCCAAGCTTTCTGATACACCAGGCAAGGGAATGTGCAAAAATCCGGATTATGTGGATTACTTAAACCGCTGCATTGATTACAGAATGAAAAACGACCGCTAGGAGGAAATGCCATGAATACAGGATTTTACCGTGTTGCTGCATCGTCCCCTGAGATTTATCTCGGGGACTGCGTGAACAATGCTGACAATATCATACGCATTGCGGAGTCACTTGCCCAAAATGATGTGCAGCTTGTGGTTTTTCCGGAGCTGTGTATTACAGGTTATAGCTGTGCAGACATGTTTTTGAGAAGGGAACTGCTCGCAAAGGCTCAGGAAGAACTGGACAGGATTAAAACAGCATTGCAGGATTTAAGCATTCTTGTATGCGTTGGCATGCCAATAGAGGATGAGGCTGGCAGGCTTTTCAACTGTGCCGCATATGTACACAACGGAGAAATCGTTGGAATTGTGCCAAAAACATACATTCCTAACTATGGCGAATTTTACGAGAAACGCTGGTTTACAAGCGCAGACAAGAGATTGTCGGATGAGATTACTTTAAATTATGTCGCAAACAGACCAACAGTACCTTTTTCTCCGAATATTATTATCGAGGATATGCGAGGAGCAATTATCGGTACTGAAATTTGCGAGGATTTATGGGTAAGTGCGCCTCCGAGCGGAGAGCTTTGCAAAGCCGGTGCAAATATCATTGTAAATCCATCAGCAAGCAATGACGTAATCGGGAAAAGAGAATACAGGCGCAGTCTTGTGGCAATGCAGTCAGGAAGATGCCGTGCCGGATACGTGTATGCGTCAAGCGGTGCGGGAGAGAGCAGCATTGACCTTGTGTTTTCAGGACACTGCATCATAGCGGATAATGGCAGAATAGCTGGTGAGACGTCAGATTATTCAAAACGTATGGATAAAAAGGCATCAGAAGATGATGAGATGAACTCTAATCTTGTGATAAGTGAGATAGATATTGAGCGCTGCATGAATGACCGCCGCAGATATAACAGCGACTCATGGGCTGATGCGCCGGATGTGATAAAAGTAATTTTAAATGATGAAAATCAGATGAAGGATTATCAAATATGGCCAAAGAAAGTTAATCCGTATCCGTTTGTACCAAGTGATAAAAACAATCGAAAAAATCGCTGCATGGAGATTTTGTCGCTTCAGGCAAAAGGTCTGGAACAAAGACTCATCTCTACCGGAATAAAAAAGGCAGTTCTTGGAATATCCGGAGGCTTGGACAGCACGCTTGCGCTTTTGGTATGCTGCGAAGCATTTGAAGCACTTGGCATTCCGAAGAGAAATATCTATGGTATTACAATGCCGGGATTTGGAACTACATCTACTACAAAAACAATTGCTGACAGGCTTATGGAAGAATTTGGCGTGACAGCCGTGGAAGTCAATATTGAGGCTGCATGCAGACAGCACATGAAGGATATAGGACATCCGGATGATGTTTTTGACGTGACATATGAAAACATTCAGGCTAGAGAGCGTACACAGGTATTGTTCGATTATGCAAACATGGTAGACGGACTTGTAATCGGCACAGGTGATATGTCAGAGCTTGCACTTGGCTGGTGCACCTACAACGGCGACCATATGAGCAATTATGCCGTAAACTGCAGTGTACCAAAGACACTTGTTAAATACATTGTACAGGCTTATGCCGGCGAGTGCGCGTCAACGGATGAAATGAAAAATGTGCTTTGTGAAATAGCAGACCTGCCTATTTCCCCTGAACTGCTGCCGCCGGATAAAGACGGTAATATAGCACAGAAAACAGAGGAGAGCATCGGCAAATATGACCTTCATGACTTCTTCCTTTATCATTTTCTGCGTAATGGAGAAAGCCGGGATAGGATATTAAAACTTGCAGAGATTGCTTTTTCGAATGTGGGTAAGGGTGAAATAGAAAAGACTCTTGAGACATTCTTTATACGTTTCAGACAGCAGCAGTTTAAGCGTTCATGCATACCTGACGGACCAAAGGTTGGAACTGTTTCATTATCGCCAAGAGGTGATTTGAGAATGCCAAGTGATATGGTGGAATTGTATTAGGCATTGGGGAGGCAGGAAAATCAGGAGTTGTAAATGAATGGTGAAAAAAAGTATCAACTACCAGTTGAATAGCATAAATCAACTAGCAGTTCGTTTTAGACAGCTACTTTTTGATATATGATGACTGCAAGGAGGTAAGAAAAATGAATCAAGAAGTGATAGGAAGTTTTATTGCAAAATGTAGAAAAGAAAAAGGCTTGACGCAAATGCAGTTAGCAGAAAAATTGAACATTACAAATAGAGCAGTTTCGAAATGGGAAACTGGGAAAAGCATTCCAGATATATCTGTTATGCCGGAATTATGTGAAATATTTGATATAACTGTAAATGAATTATTAAGTGGAGAGAGAATTGATAAGGAGGATTATGTCATGAAAGCAGAAAATAATTTTTTACAAATGTTCAATAATAACAAAGGAAAGCAGAGACTAGCTATTATGCAATTGGTTGGAGATGGATTGCTTGTATGTGGATTGGTATTGGTACTTTCATTTCCGCATTTACTGGAGTTATCAGGAGTACAAGATGTAATAATGAGATTAATGGGAATTTTTGTTTTGGCATGTGGTTTTGCAATTAATTACCTGGCAAAAAAAATCAAATACGAGCTTACTGTGTAAGAATTTATGGCAAAACTGACCAAAATACAAACAGTTCGTAAAAATAATACTTTACGAACTGTTTTTTTGCGTATTTTCGAGTTTGAGTTTATATTATAACACACTTAAATACGAACTTTATTTCGCTTATCTCTTCGCACATCTTCTCGCAAAAGGGCATATTCAATTAATTTGTAGACAAATTCGGATACTTCTTTGTCATCTAGGAACAACAGCCTATTTGTATGCAATATGCCAAGCTCAACTTCTTTATCTGATACATTCAAGCAATCTCCGTATTTCTTAACCTTATTCATAACATCAGCACTTTTAAAATTTCCTATTTTTCCATTATGAGTAAATTTTACAATGCCATCTGGAGAGAATTGAGCATATTTATCTACATTGTACTGCAATGAATTATGGCTTGTCTTTAATCGGTCAATTGAAACCATTAGTGAAGTGTAACTTCCTCTGTGCTCGTCATGAAAATTCAGTCACAGCGTAAGAAAACCTGGAGACAGGGAATGCAGCCGGGGGCACACCCTCATGTAAGCGACTAGAGAAGCTGTTTAGATACTGTAGAATTATGCACATGAAACACAGAAATGCCCAGCCATGGATGGCTGGGCAAGGTGTTATGCGCCATGGACGGCGCATAAAAGCCGGTTTCGTCAAGCATAGAAACACTATAAGCATAATTCGTACAGAATCTTAACAGCAAAGCGTTAGCGCACATGAGGGTGTGCCCCCGGCTGTGTTCCCTGTCTCCCGGTTTTCGTAATTAGACAACTACACTGGATTACGCAGTCTTTCCGGTATAAAGCTGATAATACTTTCCCTTCTTTGCAATCAGCTCATCATGACTTCCCCTCTCAATAATGCGTCCCTGCTCCAAAACCATAATGCAGTCGCTGTTTCTGACAGTAGAAAGCCTGTGTGCGATAACAAATGTGGTGCGGCCATGCATGAGCTTATCCATGCCGTCCTGAACAATACGCTCGGTACGTGTATCAATTGAGCTTGTAGCCTCATCGAGGATGAGCACAGGCGGATCGGCGATAGCGGCACGCGCGATGGCAAGAAGCTGGCGCTGGCCCTGGCTTAGGTTTGCACCGTCACCTGTCAGTACAGTATTGTAGCCGTCAGGAAGCTGGCGGATAAACGTATCGGCGTTTGCCAGGCGGGCAGCAGCGTATACCTCGTCATCTGTGGCATCGAGCTTGCCGTAGCGGATGTTTTCCATGACAGTAGCCGTGAAAAGGTGTGTATCCTGCAAAACAATGCCAAGAGAGTGGCGCAGATCAGCCTTTTTAATCTTGTTTATATTGATGCCGTCATATCTTATCTTGCCGTCTGCTATATCGTAGAAGCGGTTGATAAGGTTAGTGATGGTAGTCTTTCCTGCTCCGGTGGTGCCGACAAAGGCAATCTTCTGACCGGGTGTTGCAAAAAGATCCACATCGTGCAGCACAATTTTCTCAGGTACATATCCGAAATCTACATCGTCAAATACCACATCGCCCTCGAGCTTTTTGTAGTCCACAGAGCCGTCAGCCTGATGAGTATGCTTCCATGCCCATAAGCCGGTGCGCTCAGGTGTTTCAGTAAGTTTTCCGTTTTCTTCCTTAGCATTTACAAGTGTGACATAGCCCTCGTCAGTCTCAGGCGCTTCATCGAGCAGCGAGAAGATACGGTCGCATCCGGCAAGTGCCATGATGATACTGTTGAACTGCTGGCTGACCTGCGAGATAGGCATGTTAAAGCTTTTGTTAAAGGTTAAAAAGCTCGCAAGCTTACCAAGGGTCAGACCGCCAAAGCCTGAAAGAGCCATGACACCGCCGGCAAGAGCACAGAGCACGTAGCTTAGATTTCCAATCTGTGCGTTTACGGGACCGAGCATGTTGGAGTACATGTTGGCATTGTAGGCGCTTTCAAAGAGCTCATCGTTTATCTTGTCAAAGGCCTCGATATTTTCCTGCTCGTGGGTGAATACCTTGACCACCTTCTGGCCATTGAGCATCTCCTCGATGAAGCCGTTAACCTTTCCGAGGTCGCGCTGCTGTGCAAGGAAATAGCGGCTCGAGAAGCCCGCAAATTTCTTGGTCACGACTGTTGTTACTATTACCATCACGATAGTGAGCACGGTGAGCGGAATATTTAATATGACCATTGAAACAAAAACGCTCACAACAGTGATTGCACTGTTAAGTATCTGCGGAAGACTCTGGCTGATTAGCTGACGGAGTGTATCGATATCGTTTGTATAAATCGACATGATATCGCCGTGCGCATGTGAGTCAAAATACCTGATAGGCAGATCCTGCATGTGGGAAAAGAGCTCAACACGCAGGTTCTTAATCGTACCCTGTGATACGTAGATCATTATTTTGCTGTAGGCAAATGTGTTGATGACGCCGATGCCGTAGAATACGGCAACCCTTCCCATTGCTGCAAGGAGCGGTCCGTAGTCGGGACTTCCTGTTTTAAGCAGCGGTACTATATAGTCATCAATCAGATTTTTGGTAAACATGGTTCCCTGCACATTTGCAAGTACACTTACAAAGATACATATCACAACAATTATGCAGGCAGGTAAATATTTTCTAAAAATAAATCCCATGAGGCGTGCAAAAAGCTTACCGGGATTTTTGATTTTGGGTTTTGGACCCCTTGGTCCTCCTGGTCCTGGCATCAGGCAGCACCTCCTTCATCAAAGTCTCCTCCGCCGTTTGTCTGCGAATCGTAGACATCGCGGTAGATTTCATTATTTTTCAGCAGATTTTCGTGAGTGTCAAAGCCGTCCACTTTTCCGTCATTCATCACGATGATACGGTCAGCATCCATGACAGATGAGATACGCTGTGCGATGATGAGCTTAGTGGTTCCCGGAATTGTTTTTGCAAGGGCAGCACGGATTTTTGAATCTGTTGCTGTATCTACAGCGGATGTGCTGTCGTCGAGTATAAGTATCCTTGGCTTTTTAAGCAGAGCTCTTGCGATACACAGACGCTGCTTCTGACCGCCGGATACGTTGGTTCCGCCCTGCTCTATGTAGGTGTTGTACTTGTCAGGGAAGGACTCGATAAAGTCATCGGCGCATGCCATTTTGCAGGCATTGATACACTCATCCGTGGTAGCATTTTTGTCGCCCCAGCGCAGATTTTCGAGTATGGTTCCTGAGAAAAGCACATTCTGCTGGAGCACAACGGCTACCTTGTTTCGGAGAGTGTCCATGTCGTACTCACGCACATCGTGGCCTCCGACGGTTACGGTACCTGTGTCTGTGTCATAGAGACGGCTTATCAGGTTTACGAGGGAGGATTTCGAGCTTCCCGTGCCTCCGATGATGCCGATGGTCTCACCGGATTTTATGTCGAGATTTATATCTGACAGAACCGGAGTCTCAGCGGTGTCTGAATATCTGAAGGTCACATGCTTAAAGCTTATTCTTCCGTCAGGCACGTCGTAAAGCGGTTCCTTTGGATTGTGCAGTGTGCTCTGTTCATTTAATACCTCGCTGATTCGTCTTGCGGATGCGAGTGAGAGTGAAATCATTACAAAAACCATGGAGAGCATCATGAGGTTCATCAGAATATTCATACAATAGGTAAGAAGCGCCATCAGATCACCTGTAGTGAGAGTGCTGCTTACCACCATATGAGCTCCGAGCCAGCTGATTAGCAGGATGCAGGCATACACTGTAAACTGCATGAGCGGAGAGTTGTATACCACAAGGCTCTCAGCCTTTACAAATACATCGTAGATATTTTCTGCTGCCTTTGAAAAACGTTTCTTCTCATAATCCTCACGGACGTATGCCTTTACAACACGGATAGCGGATACATTTTCCTGTACGCTTTCATTCAGGTCATCATAGCGCTTGAAGGCTCTGTCAAAGTATTTCATGGCCGCCTTGCTGATGAAAAG
Source organism: uncultured Agathobacter sp. (assembly GCA_934365945.1). Classification (GTDB taxonomy): domain Bacteria; phylum Bacillota; class Clostridia; order Lachnospirales; family Lachnospiraceae; genus Roseburia. The sequence goes on from CAKRNE010000004.1 coordinate 130,988, forward strand.
CAGTAAAGCTCCAAGCGCGATGACGGCGATTAAGTATATTGTCGCAAGGCGAGGGCTGATGAAAAATGACATAGCCATCGCACATATTATGGATGCAGGAGCTCTCATAGCCATGCGAAGCATCATCATGTAAGCATTCTGGATGTTGGTCACATCGGTTGTCATACGTGTGACAAGGCTCGCAGATGAGAATCTGTCGATGTTTGCAAAGGAAAAGGTCTGGATATTGCGAAACATTGCAGCACGCAGATTCTTTCCAAAGCCCATGGCGGCCTTTGCACCATATTTTGCACCGAGACATCCTGTCAAAAGACCAAACAGTGCTGCGACAATCATCCACACACCCATGATATAGATATGCCTTGTGTCGCCCTTATTGACACCATTGTCTATGATTGATGCCATGAGAAGGGGGATTATGGTATCCACAGCCACCTCAAGCAGCATGAAAACAGGTGTCGCAATTGAAGCCCATTTGTATTCCTTTATTTGGGCACCTAATGTTTTTAACATATGTTTTGTCCTTTCTTATTATATTTTAATTTGATTAAAACAGACTAACAAAAAATGCTTGCATTTAATTAGTTAGTGTGCTAACTATATTATAGATATACTTTTTTTATTGTCAAGAAAAATTTATGAAAGGATTTCAGTTATGAAGGAGTTTACACCGGATAAATATTTAGGACACAAGATAGGCCGCATCAGCAGGAGCATAGACAGATATTTTGACAGAAAAAGGTGCAGCAAAACCGAATGTATACCGCGAAGCCAGGGCATGATGATTGGATATATTATGGACAATCCGGGCCAAAATATATTTCAAAAGGATATCGAGGCTAAGTTTCATCTGTCGGGAGCAACCGTGACCAATATGCTTAAAAGTCTTGAAAAAAATGGCTATATCGTGCGCACACCTATGGAAAATGATGCCAGACTTAAGAGGATTGAGCTGACGCAAAAAGCACTGGACCACGAAAACAGGGTGAGAGAAAATATAAGGATAATAGAGGATGCCATGCACAAAGGCTTTTCTAAGGAAGAGTTTGACATGATGCTTGGTTTTTTGGACAGGGTGATTGACAATATGGAAGAACTCAACATGTAACAAATAATTGCAGAGTTGAAAAAGTAGCATAAATATTGTGGCTTTTTTTGTGCAATAAGCCAAAATGCTACAAAATATTGTTGAGCGTATTGACATAGCAACAATATCTTGTATAATTTAGATTGTCATCAAAAGACAGATGCACAGATTTGTATTAAATAATATGACATTTTATATGTAGCTATATAGTAATCGTTTGGTGAGCAGCAGGCTTTATATTGCAGGGCTGTGACTGATATTAAATGATTACATCTCATCTATAGCTGCATATTTTGTGCCATTACACATGATAAAATACATATATATAGTGTGTGATGTGAATAATAATACTATATATAGTATGACGTATTTTGTAGCATATAGTATACAGAGAGGAGAAATTTACATGAAAATCATCAAGCGAAGCGGCAGTGAGGACGTATTTGATGCAGCTAAAATTATAGCTGCCATTAGAAAGGCAAATGGTTCAGTGCTCGACTATGAGAAGCTTACTGCTGATCAGATTGAGGAAATTGCAAATAATGTGGAGACCGCATGTGAAAACATGAAGCGCTCTCCAAGCGTTGAGGAGATACAGGATATGGTAGAGAACCAGCTTATGAACAAGCGTGCCTTTACCGTAGCCAGAAACTACATCACTTACAGATACAAGAGAGCTATCGTCCGTAAGTCAAACTCTACGGACCAGCAGATTCTTAGCCTTCTTGAGTGCAATAACGAGGAGGTAAAGCAGGAAAATTCCAACAAGAACCCTACTGTAAACAGCGTACAGCGTGACTACATGGCAGGTGAGGTGAGCAAGGATATCACACGTCGTTTCCTGCTTCCTGAGGATATAGTGGAGGCTCATGAGAAGGGACTTATCCATTTCCATGATGCAGATTATTTTGCACAGCACATGCACAACTGCTGTCTGGTAAATCTTGAGGATATGCTTCAAAACGGTACGGTAATCAGTGAGACAATGATTGATACACCAAAGAGCTTTTCTACAGCCTGCAACATCGCTACCCAGGCTATCGCACAGATTGCCAGCTCACAGTATGGTGGACAGAGTATCTCGCTTGCACATCTGGCACCATTTGTACAGGTCAGCCGTGAAAAGTTCAGAAAGCAGGTACGCAAGGAGTTTGAGAGCATTGGATTTGATTTGAATGAAGAAAAAATCAATGAGGTCGCAGAGCTCCGTGTCAAGGAAGAAATCAACCGCGGTGTGCAGATGATTCAGTATCAGGTCATCACACTCATGACTACAAACGGACAGGCTCCATTTATCACTGTATTCATGTACCTGAATGAGGTATCTGATCCGCAGACAAAGGCAGATCTTGCCGCAATCATCGAGGAGATGCTGCACCAGAGGATTAAGGGCGTAAAGAACGAAAAGGGTGTATATATCACACCGGCATTCCCGAAGCTCATATATGTGCTTGAGGATGACAACATCACAGAGGATTCAAAGTACTGGGATCTCACAGTGCTTGCTGCACAGTGCTCTGCAAGGAGAATGGTGCCTGACTATATTTCAGAGAAGGTCATGAAGGAACTCAAGGACGGAGATGTGTATACATGCATGGGCTGCCGTTCATTCCTCACAGTTGACAGATGCTCACAGACAGCAGGCAATGTGGCACATGCCAAGAACTTTGATCCAAACAAGCGTAAATACTATGGACGTTTCAACCAGGGTGTTGTCACCTTAAATCTTGTTGATGTGGCATGCTCATCAGAAAAGGATGAGGAGAAATTCTGGAAGATTCTTGATGAGAGACTCGAGCTTTGTCACAGAGCACTTATGTGCAGACATAAGAGACTGCTCGGAACCAAATCCGATGTGGCACCGATTCTCTGGCAGAACGGAGCACTTGCACGTCTGAAAAAGGGAGAGGTTATTGACCCATTATTATTCAACGGATACTCAACAATCTCACTCGGCTATGCAGGACTTTGTGAGTGTGTGCGCTACATGAAGGGCGTATCACACACAGAGCCGAACGAGGGAACACCGTTTGCACTTAAGGTAATGCAGCGCTTAAACGATGCCTGTGAGCAGTGGAAAAAGGAGTCAAACATTGATTTCAGTATATATGGCACACCGCTTGAGTCTACCACATACAAGTTCGCAAAGTGCTTACAGAAGCGCTTTGGTATCATCGAGGGTGTTACCGACAAGAACTACATCACAAACAGCTACCATGTGCATGTAACAGAGCAGATCAATGCATTTGACAAGCTCAAGTTTGAGTCACAGTTCCAGAAGCTGTCTCCGGGTGGTGCCATCAGCTATGTTGAGGTACCAAACATGCAGGACAATATCCCGGCAGTGCTTTCAGTAATGCAGTACATCTACGACAATATCATGTACGCAGAGCTGAATACAAAGAGCGACTATTGCCAGGTATGCGGCTACGACGGAGAAATCAAAATCGTGGAGGAAGAGGGCTCAGGAAAGCTTATCTGGGAGTGCCCACACTGTGGCAACCGTGACCAGAATAAGATGAGTGTAGCCCGCCGTACATGCGGCTATATCGGCACACAGTTCTGGAATCAGGGAAGGACCCAGGAGATTAAAGAGCGAGTACTACATCTGTAGAAGTTAAAGGAGGTTGTTGTTTATGACTAATGAAGAAATCTGGAATATTGGCTTAGAGGAGCGTACAGACGAGCTTTCAAAGCTGCAAAGTGAATATGACAGGCTCGACGTGGAGTGCCGCAAGGCAGAATTTGAAAAGGATATGTATGCACGTCTCAGGGACGTAAACAATGCAATGCTCTATAAGCAGAAATTCTCAGAAAAATACGAGAAATGTTCCAGGGCATCTGAAAAGCTCACGAAGCAGAAGAATGCACTTGAGAATGAAATTAGTGTTTTGAAAAAAGAGATATATTATATTAATAGCCTGATGTAACATACGAATATGCCGTATGGCAGCTTTTGAAAATATTTCATGAGCTGCTGTACGGCTTTTTTATATAGTACCGGGGACTCTGACAATTTGCCTATGAAAAAACCTACAGATATTGTAAACAAAAAGATTGTAGGAGTGAAAGCTTTAGCACTATATGAGCTTAATCTGACAGACGGAACAACACAGATTCATCAGCTTGCAGATAAGGTTCAGGTAACAATGGATATGCCATTTCAGTACATTTGCATTTGTAAAGGTAAAGACAAGCTCTTATGCAGCATTTGCAACCGATGCAAAAGCAGCAAAGACATCAGATGACAATAACCTGTACATGTGGCTTATTATCGCAATGTCAGGACTTGGAGTGACAATCGCTGCCATCATGGCAAAAAAGAAAAATATGGCAGAATAATTGAAGCACTTATTTTTATAAACAAAGATAGGGACAGTTCTTCTTGAACTGTCCTTTGTCACGTTGATAAATAGATTTAATATAAAATTAACAAAAAAATAAAGAAAAATCTTGTATAAAAGTACTAAAAATAGTAAAATTGAATTAGTATAGTAAGCTGTTTTCAAAGTGATGTATATTTGTATACAGTAAATACAATGCGATGCTTTATTGAAAGAAGGGATAAGGACAGCGCAGGAAACCGGGGCATATGATGGATGAAAAAATAATAAATGAAAAGTTCCACAAATATGAAAAGATGCTTAGCAAGTCTAATATATCGGTCTATGAGTATTATCCAGCTACAGATACAGCGGTTAAGCTGGATGCCTCTTTAAATGTGGTAAGAAAAATCAGTCCATATATGAATGAAATCAACAGTGAAAGATGGCTGGATTTGCAGGAACAGAGCAGGTATGTGCAGTTTTTAAGAGGCATGAGTAACGGAAATATTGAGATACAGTATGCTGATGATGATGGACACATGACGCTTAAAAGCATCAGAAAGCTTCGCATGGTAGATGAGACTACAGGTGAGGAGTATCTGCTGATCACCAAAAAGGACGTCACAAAACAGAAAATTACAGAGAGAAAATACAGAGAGCAGGCGCAGAGAGATTCAATGACTAAGCTTTACAATCGAGTCAGCGGCAAGGAAATAGTGGAAAGCTATCTTGATAGGAAAAATCCGTATGAGTCCTGTGGCATGCTTGTTATGGATGTCGATTATTTTAAGGGTGTCAATGATTCGTATGGACATCTGTTTGGAGATAAGGTTCTCATTAAAATTTCGCAGCTTTTGATGGAGCATTTTGACAAAAAAGCCGTTGTTTCAAGAGTCGGAGGCGATGAGTTTATAGTCTTTTGCTATGATATTGAGAACAATCAGCTTGTATCAAGAGTCGGAGGTTTTTTTGATGATATAAAGACACTTACCTTTGCGGAGAATGATTATATTCCGACTTGCAGTATCGGAGTGTGTTTTGTGCCGAAAAATGCATCTAATTGCAGCTATGATCAGATATTCCAGAATGCGGATTGGGCGCTGTATCAGGCAAAGAAGCGTGGAAGGAACAGATATGTTTTCTGCGACAATATGCACAGATACAATGAAGAGATTATGGAGGCAGGTCAGAAGGAAGCAGCTAAGCAGCAGCTTGATGCCAGATATTTTCAGAATGATATACTTGCGACTGCCTTTGAGGTTTTTGAGAAGCATAGATATTTCGATGATGCTATTAAGCAGCTGCTTCAGATTATCGGTATCAGATTCCAGCTTGACCGCATATCAGTTGTGGATATTGATATAAGGAACAATATTGCAAGCTGTTCATATCAATGGAGAGCTGATGGAGTGAAGGCTGCTTTGGAAAAGCCGCAATGCTATAAAAGGGAAGATTTTCAGAAATTTTTCAGTAAGTATAATGCATTTAATGCATTGGTGATAAACGATGAAAATGTGAGTGAGTATTCGCTTGAGGGACAGCAGTTAGTTATGCAAAATAACACAAGGACAGTTCTTCATATTGCAAGATATGATGAGGGCAGATATGCCGGCACAGTTGCATTTGTCACCTGCAACAAGAACAGATTCTGGTCTCTGGACAAGATGCATGAGCTGTCTGAGGTTGTAAAGCTTTTTTCTGTATACATGAGAAAGAGTCTTGGGTTCAATAAATATGATTGTGGCTGTGGATGGCATAATGATTATGATGATCTGACAGGACTTATTTCGTTCGCACGTTTTAAGGAGGATGTGGAGCATATTATTGTGAGCGGTGCCCGCCAGGATTCGGTGATGGTGTATTCTGATATCGAGAATTTTTCAGAATATAACAGGAAATACGGTTTTGAACAGGGAGACAGGCTGCTGAAGGAATTTGCACAGTATATCATAGGTACGATGCAAAAGGCAGAAAAGACATATTTTGCCAGAATTGTTTCAGATCAGTTTGTGCTTTTTATGCCGTATGATATGAGTGCGACCGATATAGAGTACAGGGTACAAAGAATTAATGATTCTTTTATCAGGACATATATGGGAGATGATGATGGCATCAAAATCAACATCAGGACAGGAATATACAAGATAACCGGAGCCTGCAGCGGTGTGTCTGCGGCAATTGATGCCGCAAACAGCGCGAGAAAGCATATAAAGCCAGCTGATGAGCTTAAGGTAGCTATATATAATGACAGTATGGCTTGAATTAAAGCCGGTTACAGGTAATATGTTATTATCAGATATATCACACCAAGCCCCCAGCTTGAAAATATGCCGTACAGTATCACGGGACCGGCAATCCTGAATATCTGACAGCCTATGCCAAATACCTGCCCCTCCACCTGGAATTCACATGCGGACGAGCATACTCCGTTTGCAAAGCCTGTGATAGGTACGAGAGCGCCTGCTCCTCCCCAGTTTGCAAGCGGTGCATACAGGTTTAGCGATGTCAGTACGCAGCTTATGAGAATCAAAATCATGCTGCACCATGCTGAGGCTTCATCACTTTTTAACCCAAAGTATTGCGTGCCGGTGTTTACTATTAGCTGTCCGATAGTGCATATGATGCCGCCGAGTACAAATGCCTTTAGCATGTTTGCAGGAAGGCAGTGAGTAGGTGTTACGCGCTTTACATATTTGTTATATTCATCGTTTCGCTTTTCTTTTTGGTCAGTATTCATGGTTTTTGTCAGACCTCCTTTTTAATAGGATGACCGTATTTTTTAAATGTATTCATATATGTGATTTTAGTTATTTGATTTAAGTATAGTTACTTATAAGAATTAAATATGAAGGATATGTCAAATAATCCTTGCCACTTTTTACTTTAAATAGTAGAATTGTAGCAAGGATTATTTTTGTGCGGTAGCACATCAAAGTAATAAATCATAGCAAAGCATATAATTGCGAAAAATAATGCAAGCATTTTGCAATAAAGAAAAGGAGACACATATATGTATACACTTGACGACATCAAAAAAGAAGATCCTGAGATTGCAAGCGCCATCACAGACGAGTTCGAGCGCCAAAACAGCCATATCGAGCTCATCGCTTCTGAGAACTGGGTAAGCCCTGCTGTTATGTCAGCTATGGGAAGCATCCTCACCAATAAGTACGCTGAGGGATATCCTGGAAGAAGATACTACGGCGGCTGCGAGTGTGTGGACGAGGTAGAGGAGCTTGCCAGAGAAAGAGCTAAGGAGCTTTTTGGCGCAGAGTACGTAAATGTACAGCCACACTCAGGTGCACAGGCCAACATGGCAGTTCAGTTTGCCATCTTAAAGCCGGGCGATACCATCATGGGAATGAACCTTGACCACGGCGGACACCTCACACATGGTTCACCGGTCAACTTCTCAGGCTCATATTTCCATGTAGTGCCTTACGGAGTAAATGACGAGGGCTTCATCGACTATGACAAGGTAGAGGAGATTGCCCTTGAGTGCAAGCCAAAGATGATTATCGCAGGTGCATCTGCATATGCGAGAACTATAGATTTCAAGCGTTTCAGAGAGATTGCAGACAAGGTAGACGCAGTGCTCATGGTTGATATGGCTCATATCGCAGGTCTTGTAGCAGCAGGACTTCATCCAAGCCCAATCCCATATGCACATGTTACCACAACCACTACACACAAGACTCTCCGTGGACCTCGTGGTGGAATGATCCTCTGTAGCCAGGAGATGCAGGATAAGTACAATTTCAACAAGGCTATTTTCCCGGGAATCCAGGGTGGACCTCTCATGCACGTTATCGCTGCAAAGGCAGTCTGCTTCAAGGAGGCATTACAGCCTGAGTTCAAGGAGTATCAGAAGCAGATTGTAAAGAACGCACAGGCACTTTGCAAGGGTCTTCAGAGCCGTGGCATCAAGATTGTATCAGACGGCACAGACAACCATCTCATGCTCGTAGACTTAACTCCGTTTGGTCTTACCGGAAAGTCTATCGAGAAGCTTCTTGATGCGGCTCATATCACAGCCAACAAGAATACTATTCCTAACGACCCACAGAAGCCATTTGTTACAAGCGGTATCCGTCTCGGAACACCTGCTGCTACATCAAGAGGCTTAAAGGAGGATGATTTCGACAAGGTTGCAGAGGCAATCGCCATGATCATCAAAGAGGGCGAGAGCGCAGTTGAGCCTGCAAAGGCTATCATCAAGACACTTACTGACAAGTATCCTCTTGCATTTTAAGGGTTTTCAGAGTAAAATGTTATAAGTTATAAAAACATAATACTTTGGAGGAATTATGATAGACTTAAAGTTTTTAAGAGAGAATCCGGATCTCGTAAAAGAAAATATTAAAAAGAAATTCCAGGACCACAAGCTTCCGCTCGTTGATGAAGTAATCGAGTATGACAAGAAGGCCAGAGAAGCACAGCAGGAGGCTGATGATCTTCGTGCAAAGAAGAATCAGGTTTCTAAGCAAATCGGTGCTCTTATGGCACAGGGCAAGAAGGAAGAGGCTGAGGCTGTAAAGGCTGAGGTATCACAGATTTCAAAGCGCCTCACAGAGCTTGAGCCGCTCGAGAAGGAGTATCAGGACAAGGTGCTTGAGGATATGATGAAGATTCCAAACATCATCGATCCATCAGTTCCAATCGGAAAGGATGATACCTTCAACGTGGAGAATGAGAAGTTTGGTGAGCCTGTTGTTCCTGATTTCGAGATTCCTTATCATACAGATATCATGGAGAGATTTGACGGAATAGACCTCGATGCAGCAGGAAAGGTTGCAGGAAACGGTTTCTATTATCTGATGGGAGATATCGCACGTCTTCACTCAGCCATGACAGCATATGCGCGTGACTTCATGATTGGAAAGGGCTTTACATACTGTATCCCACCATTTATGATCCGTTCAAATGTCGTAACAGGTGTTATGAGCTTTGAGGAGATGGATGCCATGATGTACAAGATTGAGGGAGAGGATCTCTATCTCATCGGCACATCTGAGCACTCAATGATTGGTAAATTCATCGATACAATAAACGATGAGTCAAAGCTTCCATATACACTCACAAGCTACTCACCTTGCTTCCGTAAGGAAAAGGGTGCGCACGGCATCGAGGAGAGAGGTGTTTACCGTATCCACCAGTTTGAGAAGCAGGAGATGATTGTTGTCTGCAAGCCAGAGGAGTCAAAGGAATGGTATGAGAAGATGTGGAAGTACACAGTAGAGCTTTTCAGAAGTCTCGATGTGCCTGTCCGTACTCTCGAGTGCTGTTCAGGAGACCTTGCAGATCTCAAGGTTAAGTCATGCGACGTAGAGGCATGGTCACCAAGACAGAAGAAGTACTTCGAGGTTGGAAGCTGCTCTAACTTAGGCGATGCACAGGCAAGACGTCTTAAGATTCGTGTAAAGGGCGAGGATGGCAAGAAATACTTTGCACATACTCTTAACAACACAGTTGTTGCTCCACCACGTATGCTTATCGCCTTCCTTGAGAATAACCTGAATGCAGATGGCTCTGTAAATATCCCTAAGGCACTTCAGCCATATATGGGTGGTACAGAGAAGCTTGTTCCGAAGCACTAATTTTTAAATTGAATCATTAAACGTAAATATAACAGCCGTAGCTGCGATTGATCAGATGAAAGATAAATCGCGGTTACGGCTGTTTT
>CAKRNE010000005.1 GCA_934365945.1 uncultured Agathobacter sp.
ATTGTAGAGACAAGAAACTTAAAAAAATACTATCAAATGGGTGAAAATACGGTAAAGGCATTGGATGGCGTAGATTTCCGTGTGGAAGATCAGGAATTCGTTGCTATTATCGGAAAAAGCGGATCCGGAAAAAGTACACTTTTGCATATGTTGGGTGGCTTGGATGTGCCAACAGAAGGGGAAGTGGTGGTAGAGGGGAAGCGGCTTCTGGGGATGAAAAAAGAACAGCTTGCTATATTCCGCAGAAGAAAGATTGGGTTTATATTTCAAAATTATAATCTTGTCCCGGATTTGAATGTATATGAGAATGTCATTCTTCCGGTTGAACTGGATGGAAGAAAAGTCGATGAGGAATATGTGGATGGAATACTGGAACTTTTAGGGTTGACAGAGAAGAGGGAAGCTCTTCCTGGAACATTATCTGGTGGACAGCAGCAGAGGGCTGCAATTGCCAGAGCGCTTGCGGCGAAGCCCGCCATTATTCTGGCTGATGAACCAACAGGAAATTTGGATTCGGTTACCAGCCATGATGTACTTGGACTTTTGAAAATGGCAGCAAAACAGTTCAGTCAGACATTGATTTTGATTACGCATGATAGAGATATTGCACAGCTTGCAGATCGTATCGTACATATTGAGGACGGAAAGATTGTAGGAGATACTAGGAAAGGAAGTGATTCCTATGCTTAAGAATCCTAATCAGAAAGTGATTAAAAGAATGGCATGGAATGATATAAAAGTAAACAGGAGAAAGACCATTACGTTGTTCCTTGCGGTTCTTCTTTCTTCTTTTTTGGTATTCACAATATTCACAGTTGGAGATTCTTATTTTAGACTTCAGAAAATTCAGAACATCCGTATGTCAGGAGCTGAATTTGATGCGATAATGTATGGAGTGACGGATGAACAGCGACAAATGTGTGAGAACAACCCGGATATCGTTCTGACAGGTGCGGTGGGAGTCTGTGGATGGGTAGAAAAAACAGATCAGGATTCCACACCTAATGTGGGACTGATCTGGGCAGATGATGGATATTGGACACAAATGATGGAGCCGGTCAGAGAAAAGTTGGAAGGAAGATATCCGACAGCCTTGGATGAGATAATGGTAACAAAATCCGCTTTAAAAGAATGTGGTTATGAAGATCTTGATGTAGGTGATACCATTTCTATGTCTTACGGAACACAGAAGGGAATCTTTACAGGGACTTTTCGAATTAGTGGAATTTGGGACGGATATGGACCAAAGAAACAGTTTTTTGTCTCGAAGGAATTCTATGATCAATCGGGCTGGAAGCTTTCTGAGGCATCTTCCGGTCGTTACTTTATGGATTTTAAGCAAAAAATAATGACAAAAACACAACAGAATGCTTTTATCGAAAGTATGAACCTTGGAAAGCAGCAGAATCTTTTCTTTATGGTTGATCTTGGCGCATCTGTTCAGATATTGGCTGGCATTATTGGCTTGATTGCAATCACCTGTTTGTGTGCGTATCTGCTTATTTATAATATCATGTATCTTTCCGTAGCTGGAAAAGTTCGTTATTATGGGCTGCTTCAAACGGTCGGAATGACTGAAAAGCAGGTGAAAAAGATGATGAGGGACCAGATGTTTCTAATAGGATCTGCGGGGACAGTAATAGGATGTCTGTCAGGTGGACTGGTATCCTTTTTCCTGATTCCGGTTGTAGTAAAATCACTTGGAATCAAAAGTGGCTATGTTGGAGCAGAGATGATTCGTTTTCACCCGGCTGTTCTGCTGGTAACCATCTTACTGGTTGGAGTCACCCTCTTACTGGCCTGTCAAAAACCGGCAAAAATGGCAGCAGATATTTCTCCAATAGAAGCGCTTGGTTATCGTCCGACCCACAAAATCGTAAAAGCAAGAAAAGCAGGGAAGAGGAAAGTAATAGCCAGACTTTCCTTGAGGCAGTTTACAAAGGATAAGAAAAGAACTGCGGTGGTACTGTTGTCTTTGGCGGCTAGTTTGTCAGTGTACCTTTGTATTGTGACCATGTTGGATAGTCAGGCGGCAAGAACCATAGTGTCAAATTATATGGATACAGATATGGTTATTACAAACGATACGGCATGCAAAGAAAAATCAGAAGACAGAAGAGATATTCTGGATGATTCTTTTGTGAAGTCAATCAAAGAAAATGCTGGAGTCTCTGAAGTACATTCTGTGGAATTTGCCGAGATTACAGTTCCATGGGAACCGGATTTTGCTGAAATGTGGATGAAAGAATTTTATGCAAAGTGGATGAATGTTCCATATAGTCAGGATAGAGATGAGTATCAGAATCATCCTGAGAATTTTGGCTCATCTTTGATTGGAATCGATGAACAGGAATTTGATTATTTAAATAACAGCCTTGAACATCCGATAAATAAAGAGGATTTCCTTTGTGGAAAAGCATGTATTGTTTATCGAAATGGTTTGGATTTTGCAGATGCTGACATAATAGGAAAAAATGTAACATGTGCGTTGTATGAAGATCAGCAAACGACAAAAACTTTTGTTATAGAAGGAGTTACGGACGAGAATTATTATACGGCACTTCTGGGATATCCACCGACTATTATAACCAGTGATCAGGTGGTGAATACATTTGCCAATAATCCAATTAGGCTAAAGACCGGCATAAAATATCACAAAGAATATGATAGAGATACAGAGCAGGAAATTTTGTCGTTATTAGAAGAAAATGACAATGCAAAAGATTTTTCCTGGGAATCCAAAATCGAAGATGCGGATGAGATTGAAAAAGCACAGGGCTATATGCCACAAGTGGGGATTGGGATTGTGTTGATTCTGGCTTTTATCGGAATTATGAACTATATGAACACTTTTGTAGTAAATGTGCAGAGTCGAATGACGGAGCTTTCGGTTATGGAGAGTATCGGGATGACTCCGAAGCAGCTTCTTGGAATGTTAGTCAGGGAAGGCGTTCTCTATGTAGGAGGCGCATGGCTTGTTACGCTAACAGTAGGACTGGGAGGAACGTATCTTCTTTATGAATCTATGAATTATCGGGGAATTGCGTTTTCAGTGCCAATACTTCCGCTTTTATTTACAGTAGGAATTAGTGTGCTGGTTTGCACTATGATTCCGGTGTTTACCTGGATAGTTTTGGAAAAAAATGGAACTGTCGTTGAGAGAACTAAGGGTGTTGAGTGATATTGAAGCAACGCACCATAATGGTGACACCATAATTTAAGGTGGTGCTTGATGTTGTTTTGGATTTAGGTGATACTATAATCACATCTGCAGATGATAAAATCAAAATGAAAGGAGCAGATTTGATATGGTCGAATTTGGCGAACAACTAAGAAGAGCAAGAGAAGGTAAGGGAATGACTCAACAATCTCTTGCAGAGCAATTATACGTAACAAGGCAGTCTGTTTCCAGATGGGAATGTGGTGACAGATATCCTGATTTGCTTACAACAAAGAAAATATCTCAGATTCTGGATGTAAGTCTTGACGATCTACTGGCTGGAAAAGATATGGTAAAATTGGTAGAAAGAAATCCTGTAATAGAAAAAAAGAGTGCAAATTATATAATGATTGCTCTCTATGCGTTTATTGTATTCTCATTCTTAATTACAATAATTGATATGATAATTAGGTTTCCGCTGCAATCACAGGCAGTTGGTTACAGTGATATTCAGCTTATTGTGATTAATATATTGGGAATAATCATTCAGATTGTATTTTTTACTTATGGATTATATCAAGCTGTAAAGGGCACATTATCTCCAAAAAGGATGGGGGTTGTTATTGTAGCGTATTTTGGTGCAATGTGTATAACAGGATCTGAAAATAGTATTAGATATGCAACATGGCAACTTGTTTGTGTTGGAATTGCTTTAATAATTCCAAGCATCATAGGTGCTATTGCATCCTTTTGCTATTTTATACGTTGTAAGAATGATAAGATATGGTCGCGTTTGATTTCGGTGGCAGCAATCTGGGGAATTATCCGAATTGTAATCAATAATTATCAGATGATTAGATATGCAGAACAGTATTTGTCAATGAACACCACAGTAAGATTAGTATTACAAATGGCCATCTATGGATTGATTCTATATCAAACATTTACGTTGACCAAGAAGCGAAAGAATGCTATAGAGATTAGCAATACAGAAAATACAGAAAAGCAAAAAAATTTGATTGACTAAAAACCTGACTTTGAGAGTTGAAATGCAAAAATGGTGCTAAGCCACCGGTTTAAAACCGATGACTTAGCATTTTTTTAATATCACTTTCAGATAAAAAATAATTTGTCAGAGGCAGATTTGTCAGTTCTGACAGGCCATTTATGAATGGAGTATCACGAGTCAGGTTTATATATTTTTTCGATGAAATTTCAGCAAGTTTAAAACCATGCATAAACTCAAATACTGACTCGGAAGAGCAGGAATTTTTCATAATTCTGAACTGGAAAATTCTTGTCAGCAAAACAGCAATATAGCATATCAGAAAATGCCCGGTAATTGTTTCTTTTTTCTGCAGATAAACAGGTCTTGCATCAAGCTGGCTTTTTATAATTCTGAAAGATTCTTCAATCCTCCATAAATTGTGATAAGCGTTATAAACCGCTTCCTGGCTCATTGATATTTCTGAAGTTATCAGCATGTTGTATCCGGCAAGTTCAATGGATTTGTCAATAAGTTTCTGATTTAGCGTAACCTTTACTTTTCCATCGGTGTCATTTCCGTCTTGGTCTGTGGAAGAAAAAGTAACATATTTTGCGCAGTCGCCATACTCTGATTTTTTAGCCTGTGATGCCTTTAATAATTTGGCTTTCTCGACTTCTTTGTTGATTTCAAGAATCTGTTTCTGTGCCAGTTTGGGATTAAAGCTCACAACACGTTTTTCCCTGAGTTTTACTGTGACTTTTCGACCTGTTGCTGGATCTGTTATGACGTAAGGAAAATCGTCCACGCACTCTTTTATGCGGTATTTCACCTTGCCATTTTTATCCAGTACATCTTTGTAGTCATTTTGAAGCAGCACCCAGGTTTTCTCTGTTTCAGGAAGCTGTTTTACGGATTTTGAAAATATGTATCCGTCACCAGCCCTAAGCGCAGGGGCTATATTTTCTGCGCAGTTGAGCCCTTTGTCAGCAATCTGGATGGTTCTGCCGGTTACGGAATTTCTGTGCTTAAGGTCATCAATGACCTTGCGGATCACCGGTTTTTCACTTTCGTTTCCCGGAAAAAGTTTCATGTCTATCGGAATCTGATCTGCATCCAAAAGAAGACCTAATCCTACAATCGGATCCTCACGGTTTTCCTTGGATGGTCCTTTTTTTCTCCAGTCATCTTCCCTGTCAATTTCAAAGTAAAAATTAGTACAGTCGAAATAAGTATGGGATGTATCAAAGCCATACTTCCGGCGAATCTGATGATTATAGATTTCAATAATTTTTTCGTATTCGCTGCCAATATATTCAAGACCACGGTAAAGCTGATTTAAAGAAAAATCATATTTTTCATAAAGCTTTGGAAGCACTTCATCAAAGGTTCTTGATTTTGAGCATGGGCAGACAAGCCGCGAGTAAACCAGCGCTGACATCATTTCAAAAACATTGAATCTGAAGTCGGTAGAGGTCTGCATAAGGTCAATATATTTTTTGACAGAAAGAGCATCATTAATGTTTTTTGCAGGAAAATAACCCAGAAATTTTTCAGGAGTTTCATTTGCGATTTTCTGCACTTTTTTCACGTTTTTTTCAGCATGAAATTCTTCGTTTAATTTTGAAACCTCGCTCTTATAATATGCAATTGGATCATCAATACCTTTTTCAATTAATTCGTGGACGTAACCGATAGGTTTGTATGATTTATGAGCAGTCTGACGACGTTTTGGATCGTAGAAACTTTCATAAATCTGAAGATATGTACCTTTTTTGTTATTTGTCTTTTTTAAGAAATAAGCCATAAAATAATCACCCTCTTATATTACAACACCATAGCACTATGAAAGCAAGAGAGAAATAATTTTTATGTCAAGTTTTTGAAAAAATAAAAAAGCCTGCAATTATGCTGGTTAGGTGATTTTCTGGATGGAGTGAAATCAAAAATATACTGGTGCTAAATCTCAAAGACGGGGAAGGCAAACATGAGAATGAGAAAAAAACTCATTGAGAAATTATTGAATTTTAGGTGAGTATATGTTATTCTACAAAGGTTAGTTATGACAAACTTAGGCAAGGTAACGTGATATAGAAAAGAAGCAACTTTTTATCATACAGTTAGAAAAACTAACTTGCTTGGATTGGGAGTGACATATGAAAAATAGAGAATGGTATGGATACAGAGCAAGAGAAATAGAATGTGAAAGGCACTATTCAGTGATAGATTATGGATGCGAAGGAAAGGGAATGGTTACTAATTATTCACTTTTCGAAGGAATTCAAATTACTTTTTTAGACTTTTATACTACAGAGATTTTTCCTTCTCAAAAGTATGATTCAGATATTATTGCAATCAATTATTGTAAAAGAGGTCGATATGAATGTGAATTTCCAAATTACACCATGGCATATTTGTCGGAGGGATATTTTAGTGTAAATGGAACAAAATATTTACCCTTATCATTTTCGTTTCCGTTACAGAGATATAGTGGATTATCAGTGGTAATTGATAAAAAGGCATTAATTGAATCGGTTAAACAAATGATGGATATAGTTCCAATTGATTTAGACAAGATTGGTAATAATTTAGGTTTAGAGAATGGATGGTATATTAGTAAGACTCCTAAAAAATTGGAACATATTTTTACAGATATTTATCAGGCACATGGTATTGAGTCGGAGGGGTATTTCAAAATCAAAGCAATGGAAATATTATATCATATAGATCAACTTACACAAAATAGAGGGTGTGACTTTAAATATTTTGATAAAGGACAGATTGAAAGTACAAAGAGGATAAAGGAATATTTAGTAGGACATTTGGAAGATAACATTTCACTTGAACAGTTGGTCAAGGAAGAGCATATCAATTTATCTCTATTTTATACAATTTTTTCACAAATTTATGGTGATACTCCATATGCATATCTAAAAAAATATAAAATGAATTTAGCTGCGCAAATGTTAATGGAAGGTGAACAGAAAATTGGAGATATTGCAATGAAATTGGGATATCATAATGCAAGCAAATTTTCAAAGGCTTTTGTGACGGTGTATGGAGAATTGCCAAAAGATTATCGTAAAAGAAAAAAAGTATAAATGGGCTTTTTCGTAAGGTTTGAAATAAAAATGGAGTAGAAAACAGATAAAGAAATGTATAAAATAGCAATGGTGGTTAGTTGATACTAACTGTCATTGCTATTTTATTTATAGGCAGATAGATTTATGTAAGGACTTAGACAGTAACCTTTATTATCTATATGGAGAAAAGGAAGCATTTGCGGTGGCATCAAAGAAGCTGATTCAAAAAAAAGTAAATGGAATATTTGGGGAGAAAATGTTCGAGAATTCCGGTCATGCAGAGATTTTGGGAGACAAACCGGAAACGCTGATGGATATTTTTATGAGCATAGTTTAGCGCTTCGAGAGGTTCAGAAATATTAATTTTTTTGAAAAAAAATAGAAATGGGATTTTTTAAAACTGGAACCATAAAAATGGAGTAGAAAAGAAAAAATGAATTAGATATAATAGAACGCATGGTTAGTTGCAACAAACAAAAGTTATTTGAGGTGAGACAATGTTAGTGCTGGATACAAGAATGAAATTATTATTATTGGTTCTGATTAACTTTTTAGTGTTTGGCATGAAAAATTTTATGCTGGGTTCTATTTGTTTTGCGGCCATTTGTATATTGTGTTTCTTGATGGGAACAAAAAGAAATGTTTTAAAATACATCATCATATATGGTGTAATTGCAATACTACAATATCTGTCACAATATATTCCGCAGCCAATACATAGCATTATAACAATTTTTACTTTATTTGTAAGGGTAATGCTTCCAGTGGTATTGTTTGCTTCTACGTTTATCGCGACCACAAAGGTGAGTGAATTAATTGCAGCAATGTATATGTTACACATTCCAAGAAGTGTCACGATTACCTTTGCTATGGTTTTACGTTTCTTTCCAACATTTGGAGAGGAAATGAACCAAATATTTGCAGCAATGAAGCTGAGAGGAATCACTATTAAGCGTCCAGTGGTGTTTTTGGAAGCGGTATTTATTCCAATTATTATGCGATCGGCTTCCATTGCAGAGGAACTGGCAGCATCTGCGGTGACTAGAGGAATTGATAACCCAAACAAAAGAAGTTCTTTTGTAGTATTGAAGATGCAGATTGTGGATTATGTGGTGTTAGCAATCTTTTTGATTCTTACAACCATACTTTTTTATATGAAATATCAGATTTATGGGAGGTTGTAAGATTGATTAAGATTGAACATGTGTCATTTCAATACACAGGGGCTAGTGAAGAAAATATAAAAGATTTCTCTTTGCATGTGAATAAAGGGGAATGTGTGCTGCTCACAGGAGAATCAGGATGTGGGAAGACTTGTGTAACGAGAATTATAAACGGCCTGATTCCTCATTTTTATGAGGGGAAAATGAGCGGTCAGGTATTAATAGATGGGGTGGATATAAAATCAGTTCAGCCTCATGAATTTTCCGATAAGATTGGTTCTGTATTTCAGGATCCGAGAAGCCAGTTCTTTAGTTTGGATACTGACAGTGAGATTGTGTTTGGAATGGAAAACAAAGGGATAACTTACCCTAAAATGCGAGAACGATATGAGGATACGGTAAAAGAACTGCATATTGAAGAGTTGAAGAATCGAAAAATCTTTGACCTTTCGGGAGGTCAGAAACAGATTGTGGCATTTGCAAGTGTATATGCACTCCATCCAGATATTTATGTACTGGATGAACCGACTTCAAATCTGGATTCGGATGCAATTGAAGAACTACGGCGTTTGTTGCAATATATTAAGTCTCAGGGGAAGACAATTTTAATCTCAGAGCATAGACTTTATTTCCTGCGAGATATTGCGGATCGTATTGTCGTGATGGAGCATGGAAGAAAAGTTGGTGAATGGGAAAATGCAGAGTTCAAAAAAATGGGAGAGGAACGCTATCACGCCATGGGCTTAAGGAGCTTTTATCCAACAAAATTTACGTTATCCTGTGATGTAAAAGTGGAGCAGAAAAATAAGGTGCCTGCATTAGAGGTAGCACATTTATCAGTAGGTTATGAGAATATTCCTGTCCAGAAGGATATTTCTTTTTCGGTATATCCTGGAGAAATTGTTGGAATCATAGGGAAAAATGGCTGTGGAAAATCTACATTAGCAAGAACACTTTGTGGGCTTTTGCCAGAGATTGAAGGAGAGATTCAGTTCAAACGAAAAGCTAAATGGAAAAAAAGAAAACGGGAGGCTTACATGGTCATGCAGGATCCTGATTATCAACTTTTTACAGAGAGTGTTCTTCAGGAAGTAATGCTGACGTCTATGGGAAATAAGCAGAAGATATCTAAAATTGATGAAATATTGGAAATTTTAAATCTGAATATTTATCGAGAGAACCATCCAATGTCATTATCAGGGGGGCAGAAACAGAGGACTGCTATCGCTGTAGCAACATTGATGGATACGGATGTTTTAATCTTTGATGAACCAACCAGTGGGTTGGATTATAAAAATATGATTGGTGTGGCAGGGATTTTGCATACATTGGCAGAGATGGGAAAGGCAATCCTTGTTATCTCACATGACAACGAACTATTGATGAAGATCTGCAATCGTGGAATCATCATAGAAAATAAATAATGAATAAAAGGAGAGATATGATGAAAGGTAACAAATTAAAAGCAAAGGATTTTATTACATTAGGAATATTCACTGTATTATTTTTTGCAGTAGTAATGATTTGCATTTTTGCATCTGCAGTTACAGTAGTAAGCTATGCATTTGGACCTGCAATTGCAGCAATTCCGGGAGGCGTGATTTACATGTTTATGCGTGTTAAGGTGCAGAAGCCGGGTGGAATTTTCTTAAGTGGGCTTGTGATTGGAATCGTGGAGTTTTTGATGGGGGCAGGTTGGCCGGTAGCGTTGGGATTTATTATCGGTGCTTTGATTGCTGAAATTATTTCCCGTGCCGGAGCATATGAGAATTATATGTTGCATGCAGTTGGTTATGGATTCTTTATGGTATGTTTTGCAATTGGCACATATTTACCGATGATGATGATGACAAGTTATATTGATAGTATGACATCTTCAAATGGAGTAGATATAGAGTTCATGAATAGCTTATATGCATTTATCAACGGACCAATGGTTTTCGTTATTGCAGTCGTTACATTCCTTTGTGGGATGCTTGGTGCATTTATTGGGAAATTGGCATTCAAGAAACATTTTGTACGTGCAGGCATTGCTTAAAGGGAGGAATGTATTATGGGAGAAAATCAAAAGAATATAAAGGAAAAAAAGTCAAAGACAGGGTTAGCACGCTGTATGGAATTGGCAAAGAATAAAAGAGGTCTGATTTTTCTATCAATGATATTTTCCTCGCTATCCAGTATCGCTTCCTTTGTACCATATTTGGCAGTTTATTACATTATTCGCGAGATTTTGACTGCTTATCCGAATTTACAGGGATTGAATCAAACAACTGTTATGAATTATGTGTGGATTGCATTAGGGGGTGTTGTAGCAAATATTGTGCTTTATTTTCTGGCTATTTTTTGCTCACATATCGCAGCCTTTGGTACATTGTATGAGTTGAAGGTTTATTTTGCAAATCATATTACCAAAATCCCATTAGGATATCATTTAACTATTGGCAGTGGTCGCATGAGGAAAATCATGGATGAAAATATCGAGAGTATAGAAGGATTTATTGCGCATCAGCTTCCGGACTTTGCAGCAGCAGTGACAGCTCCAATTGTTATGGTAGTAATTTTGTTTGCAATGGATTGGAGATTCGGATTGGCTTCATTTTTGGGTATTATTCTCGCATTTATTGTTGAATTTATGGGATATGGAACAGGCGAGATGAAGACAAACATGACAAATTATCAAGCTGCGTTGGAGGAAATGACCAACGCTTCCGTAGAATATGTCAGAGGTATGCCGGTTGTAAAGGCTTTTAATCAGACTGCAGATTCTTTCGAACGATTGAAAAATGCCATCAGCGGATATACTGAGTGGGTATTGAAGTTTTCACTTGGATGGCAGAATTTTATGCCTGCATTTACAACAATTATTAACAATGTATATCTCATTCTCATTCCGGTTGGAATCCTGATTGGGTCAAAAACAACAGATTATAAATCATTTGTAATGACATTTTTGTTCTATCTGGTATTTACACCTGCAATTGCAGGAATTCTGAACAAAATTATGTATGTATCGGAATCTTTCATGCAGATTAATGGAAACGTGGAGCGTATGGATGAAATCTTAAATATCCCGATTTTGCCAGAAGCAAAAGAACCAAAGCAGCCTGTAAGTGATGATGTGGAATTTCAGAATGTATCATTTTCTTATAGTGGAAAGGATATGGCACTTTCCAATGTGTCCTTTAAAGCACAACATGGAAAATGCACAGCAATCGTTGGACCATCCGGTGGTGGAAAAAGTACGATTGCAAATCTAATCTCTAGATTTTGGGATGTAACGCAAGGAAGTGTAAAGATTGGAGGCGTTGACATTCGCGATATTTCTTATGAAGAGCTGACAAAACATATTAGCTTTGTATTTCAGAATACCTTTTTGTTTAAACAGAGTATCTTAGAGAATATTCGAATTGGAAGACAGGATGCTACCAAGGAGGAAGTTATAGAAGCAGCAAAAGCAGCACAATGCCATGAGTTTATCATGAGGCTCCCGAATGGCTATGATACTGTAATTGGAGCAAAAGGAGTTCACTTATCTGGTGGAGAACGTCAGAGAATAGCCATTGCAAGAGCTATCTTAAAGGATGCACCAATACTGGTATTGGATGAGGCAACAGCATTTAGTGATTCGGAAAATGAATATCTGATTCAAAAAGCATTCGAACATTTGATGGAAGGAAAAACAGTTATCATGATTGCACATCGTTTATCTACAATTACTAATGCAGATCAAATTCTTGTAGTTAATGAGGGGAAATTAGTAGAAAGTGGAAGCCACGAACAACTGTTGGAGAAAAAAGGACAGTATGCAAATATGTGGGAATATTATACCCAGTCACTAGATTGGAAGATTACAAAGGAGGCAGTATAATTATGAGAAAGTTACAAAAAGCATTGTACTTATCTGAAAAAGGTTATCAGGATTTGAAAAAAGCCATTGTAGCATGCATAATCACAAATCTTACAATGCTGTTTCCATTTATGATTACTGTTATGATTTTTCAAGAATTGTTGAATCCATTGATAAATGGAACAGAAATGAATTGGAATTGCTTATGGATACTTTGGATTATAGGAATAGTTGCTGCAATTATGGTATTTCTTGCTGCAAAAAATGATTATAGAAAAACCTATATCGCATCTTACAAAGAATCAAACACGACACGAGTAAGAATTGCAGAACATTTAAGAGAACTTCCGATGAGTTTTTTTAACACAAAGGATCTTTCAGAGCTTACCACTAATATGATGTCTGACTGTAGTAGTATGGAATCTATGCTTAGTAGTACGATTCCACCATTAATTGCGAACTTTATCACAGCAACACTTACCTGTGTAATGTTAGCATTTTTTGAATGGAGATTAGCACTTTGCATTTTTTGTACGATTCCACTTGCATTTTTAATTATCTGTTTGAGCAAGGGAAAACAGGAAAAGCTGTATAAGAAACATGTAGCTGCAAAATTAGAGGCATCAGATCAGGTACAGGAATATTTAGAAGGTATCCAGATTATTAAAGAGTGTGGACTTGGTGGTTCTAAATACCAAGCCTTAGATGAATCTTTAAAGAAAATGAAGAAACTTTCTGTTAAAGTAGAAATGATGGTTGGTGTATTTATGTCAAGTGCCAGCATTGTATTACAGGCAGGAATCGGTATCACAATTTTTGTTGGAACCATGCTTTTATTGAAAGGTGAAATTGGGTTATTACAACTTTTAATGTTTTTCTTAATGGTAACTCGAATTTATGGACCGTTTTTAGCAATCCTGACTCAGTTATCAACTCTTTTGAACTTAAATGTTGTAACACAGCGTATGCATACTTTATTAGATACACCCGTTATGGATGGAAATGATAAGACTATTAAAAACTGCGATATTGAACTTTGTAATGTTACTTTTGCATACAATGAAGAGGACGTCATTAAAGATATTAGCTTCAAAATTCCTGAAAGAAGTGTAACTGCTTTTGTAGGACCATCAGGTAGTGGTAAGAGTACTTTATCGAAACTAATTGCGCGTTTCTGGGATATTGAGAAAGGAACGATAAAAATAGGGGGAAAGGATATTCGTTCTATGGATCCGGATACCTTAATGCAACAGATGTCCTTTGTATTTCAGGATGTGACATTATTTAATGATACAATCTTTAACAATATTCGAATTGGTAAACCGGATGCCACGGATGAGGAAGTTTATGCAGCAGCAAAAGCCGCCTTTTGTGAGGAGTTTATAATGAGGCAACCACAGGGATATCAAACAGTATTAGGAGAAAATGGGGGTACATTATCAGGAGGAGAGCGTCAGCGTATTTCCATTGCCAGAGCATTGCTAAAGGATGCGCCAATCATATTATTAGATGAGGCTACTGCATCCCTTGATCCAGAAAATGAAGTTGTAGTACAAAAAGCATTAGCGGAATTGATAAAAGGTAAAACAGTTATCATGATTGCTCATAGGCTTCGTACTATCGTAGATGCAGATCAGATATTTGTATTGCAGAATGGTAAGCTGATAGAGCATGGAAAACATGCACAACTTATGGAAAAGAATGGAGTATATGAAAGACTTTATAGCATTCAAAAGCATAGTTTGGAATGGGGAGTATAGGATATAAATATTTCCTCATCAACAATTTGAAATGTAGTGGGATAGCGGGATTCCTGACAAGCAGTGCAAATATAGGAATCCTGCTCCCATTTTTGGAAAAAAGCATTTGGGGCAGATAGGGTATTGATGGAAGTAAGATCACAAATCAGCCCTGTCCCTTTTTCTTTTGTATAGGCTTCTTTGCGGGTCCATATTTCAAAAAATGCATGTTCTCTTTCCAGAGAAGGGAAGCTTTTAACATAGTTTATCTCATTTGGATGAAAAGCCGAAGTCATGATTTCGAAGGGAGCTTTATGGCAATGCTCAAGATCAATACCAATGTTTCCGTCAGAGGAAACACCGCAGAGAATTGCCTTGCGTGTATGTGAATAATTAAAATCAATATGAGGAAAAGAAGCAAGAAAAGGCTTTTTACCTCTAGTCCAATGAATGTCCTGTAATCCGTCTGTAATATGAAAATGTGTTTGCAGCATGTGAGAAAGTAACAAAACAGAATACAAAGAAAGACGTTTATCAACTTCATAGGTATAGTTCATTACATTTACCTGTCGCGAAGGCGGAAGCAATGAAAGTAGAAGTTCATCTTGCATGGTCCATGATTCTTTTTTCAAAGTTAAAAAGGATATAAAAGTTGACATTAATTACATCTCCTAACATGTATTTATATGTATACCTTAATTATAAACAAAATGTCACAAAGAAACAATTATAAGATATGGTCGCGTTTGATTTCGGTGGCAGCAATCTGGGGAATTATCCGAATTGTAATCAATAATTATCAGATGATTAGATATGCAGAACAGTATTTGTCAATGAACACCACAGTAAGATTAGTATTACAAATGGCCATCTATGGATTGATTCTATATCAAACATTTACGTTGACCAAGAAGCGAAAGAATGCTATAGAGATTAGCAATACAGAAAATACAGAAAAGCAAAAAAATTTGATTGACTAAAAACCGTAGTCACAATATAGTATATGTAGGAGAGAAGCCTGCGTAAGCGAAGTAAAAGTAGACGGGACAGCCTACTTCCTGATTGGGGGCAAATAATAGCCATTGAAGATTGACCGGTGTATTCCGATCCGCTGTCCATATTAAGAGATTAGGCGTCTGTGAAATATCAGACGTTTTTCTTTTACATGAGAATATGGAAAGATTTCTAAAACGAAATTCTTTGAAGAAATCGAAAACGGACTTGATTTAGATTCATTCATGGAGAATAAAAAACTAAAAAAGCGTTTGAATGATTTTAAACATAGAATTCGGATGTTTGGATGTATATATCAGATCATGAAAGATGAGGAATTGTTTTATATTAAAGACAAACAACTTAAGGATAGTTCCGTAAAAGCTGATTATATTAAATATGCTCTGATCGATAACAAGGGAGCTTTGCCATCAAGACAGTTAAAGTTGATTTTAGCGTGGTGTGTGTTACATCAAGATGAGTTGATGCAGAATTGGAAATTATCAAAAGATGGAAAGCCGTTAAATAGAATTAATCCACTTGTATAGGAGATGTTTGTCTATGTTTCCGAAGGTAATTCAGGTAGTACATATGAAAGACTACACAGTATATGTGTATTTTGAAGATGGAAAAATCGTATGTTATGATATGAAAAATATGTTGGATAAAGAAATTTTTAAACCATTGAAGGATATTTCGGTATTTACTGATACATGTACAGTTATGAATGATACATTAGCATGGGATATAGGTGGAAATAGAGATACTTGTAAGTGTATTGATATTGATCCGGATACATTATATGAACTTCCCTATTGTAAAGAGAAAATAGCTTAGTGATAAATCTGCATGTTATTGAAATGTTTTATTGCGTAGTATATTTAAGAAGAAATAGATTAAAACTGCAATGAGACCTTCAAGAGTCAACATTGGCATCCTATGACTGTATTAGCGGGTTCAAATGGCTTGTAAAAATACACATATTGTGATAACGTAATGGCGTATGAATGTCAGTGATTTTTGAAGACAGGCATTACAAATAATGAATAAGAGGCAGCAAAATGGATTTTGAAAGCAGAAGACAAAGAATTTTAGACAAGATGGAGGACAATTCTATAGCAATACTGTACTCAGGCATCGAGCACCATGTGAGCGCAGATGAGTATGATTTATTCACGGCACAGGCTAACCGCAATTTCTTCTATCTGACCGGACTTAGACGTGACAACATGGTCCTTGTCCTGGATAAATGTGTAGAGCCTGCTAAGACAATGCTCTTCATAGAGGAGGCAGACCCTACGATGGAGCGCTGGTACGGCAGAAAAGTGACTATGGAGGAAGCCGAGGAAATATCAGGAATTGATGAGATAGAATATATTTATGAGCTTGAGAGCACACTGGACAGGATAATGACGCGTGAGGATGTATACACAGCATATTTCGACACGTATCGTCATCAGAAAGTGGATTTGCCGGATTACAATGTGGTAAAAGCCAATGAATTTAAGACAGATTATCCAGGAGTTGCTGTGAAGAATCTTTTCCCACTTGTGGCAGAGGAGCGTATGCAGAAGGATGAGGATGAGATTGAGCTTACCAAAAAGGCAATCGCGCTTACAAAGGACGGACTCTGCAATGTGATGGCTAATTTAAAGCCGGGAATGAAGGAATATCAGGCACAGGCGGACTTTGAATATATCATAAGACGTGGTGGTGCAGAGTGGACAGCGTTCCCTACAATTGCCGGAAGCGGAATGAATGGAACAATGCTTCACTATGACACAAATCGTGAGACGATGGAGGACGGAACGCTGGTGCTTCTTGACCTTGGAGCCAGAATAGATGGCTACAATTCGGATATTACGAGAACATATCCGGTAAATGGCAGGTTTAGCGAGCGCCAGAAACAGGTTTATGATATCGTACTTGCCGCAAATCGAAAGATTGTCGAGGTTGCAAAGCCGGGAATGACTACAAAGGAATTAAACGAAGTATGTAAGGATGTGCTTGCAGATGGGCTTATGAAGCTTGGACTGATAAAGAACTCTGTAGAGATTTCACAGTATTACATGCATGGCGTGTCACACCATCTGGGAATTGATGTGCATGACGTGACAGTTGACTCAAACAGCAGGCTTCGTCCGGGCGCAATTATCAGTGACGAGCCGGGACTGTATATAGATGAATGGGAAATCGGTATCAGGATTGAGGATGATGTGCTTATCACTGAGGACGGTGCCGTGTGTCTGTCGGAGGATATCATCAGAACCACGGAGGATATAGAGGCCTACATGGCAGAGCACAAGAAAAATTAATTGTGGTAAATGATAAATTTTGCGGTTTATAATATTTTTATGTGACATAATCTGATTTATGTATTATAGTAGTGCTAGTACAGCAGTTATTATTAATTGCTGTATAGGTGCAACGAAAATAATTCGTTCGACAGATGAAAGGAGAACAACTATGGTAAAGAAGATTAATGGCAGTGAATTTGAACAGGTTAAAAATAATAAGGCTATCATTGTTGATTTTTCGGCAGAGTGGTGTGGCCCATGCAAGATGCTTGCGCCGGTGATGGAGCAGCTTTCTGATGAAATCACAGATGTGGAGTTTTACAATATTGATGTGGACGAGAATCCTGATCTGGCAAGAGAGTATCGTATAATGAATATTCCGGCAGTTATTGCAATCAAGGGCGGTCAGGTTGCAGGCCAGCAGATAGGCCTTGTGTCTAAGGACGATATGAAGGGCTTTATAGAGGGAGTATTCTAAAAAGGTGCTTCCTAAGTAGTGAGAAGACACCGGCAATGAGCTTTTTGGTGAATATGCATGGTGTGATTCTTAACAGTTATTATGAACAGTGAAAACCGGGCAGGCTATAGTGCCCGGTTTTACATTTTAAATTAGTTCTCTCGGAAAATTTTTCCAAAGATGAATCTAACAAGTGGTCCGGCAACAAAGAGCTGCCAGAAGAAGGCCATCGGAAAGTTTCTTACGACGAGCTCACAGAATGTCGCAAATATCTGTGAATTAAAACCACCATTGAAAAGGATGGTAGCGATAAAGCTCATCATAGGACACATAAACCAGATTGAGAAGACGGAAATTGCAAGGATTATAGCAATAGGTCTGTCCTTTCCCGGTGTGACGATTTTGAAGGCACATTTTTTGGCAAGTGGTCCGGCAATGAACGTATCAAGGATAAAACCGGCAACAATCATGATAGGAAATTCGCCTAATGCGGCCTTAAAAACAAAGTTCTTCATACCGCCTGTTTCAAGGGCAATATTGTAGCATATCATGGCATAAACCATGACAAGCACCATCATGATGGTAAAAACGGTTTCCTGTAATCTGTTCTTTGGCATTTTTCTTAAATCCTCCTGTTATGTAAAATAAATATAGCTGTAACGAGTAGTTACAATAGGCTCTTGATAGCTGCGATAATTGAAAAAGGCTTGAAGTGTATACAAGGCTTCATGCACGTAAAAGCGCAAAAAAATAGACAGAGGGAAACTTTCGTCTCGCTCTGTCTAAGCTGCAACTACCATTAATTGTCGATAGTTTATCATATATAGAATATAAAAATCAATAGGAAGTTGGTACTAAATAATATGACAATAAAAGATATCGAATTTAAATTGAAAGATGGCAGAACTGCCATTTTGCGAAGTGCAAATGAAAAGGATGCCAAAGCTTTTATAGAGTACATGAAAAAGTCAACCGGTGAAACGGATTTCTTACTTAGGACACCGGAAGAATGTGAGACACAGACCATCGAGCAGGAGATTGATTTCATCAATAACTGCAATTCGTCAGATGCACAGGCAATGATAGTTTGTGAAGCAGGTGGAAAACTTGCCGGAAATTGCATGGTCTGGTGGAATAACCGTGTGAAAACCGGACACAGGGCAAGTGTGGCAATCGGCTTGCTGAGCGAATTCTGGAATCAGGGAATTGGAACAAGAATGTTTCAAGAAATGATAAAAATAGCAGAAAACAATCCGAAGATATTGCAGATGGAATTGGATTTTATCGAGGGCAACAGCAGAGCTAGAGCACTTTATGAAAAAATGGGATTTAGGATTACAGGTATAAATTTTAATGCTATAAGGCAGAAGGACGGAACTTTGTGCAATGAGTATTCAATGATAAGGGAAATTAATAGATAAGCAAGCAATTTATAAAAAACAAAGTGGGGTATGCGTGCCAAATATGTATTTTAGCGAGTACCAGAGAGTTTATCCCTTGTAAACCTTTACTATTATGTTATACTGTAATCGTTGTCGGGCATACTGATGTATGAACGGTAAACGGAAAAAGTAATTAGAACAGCAGGAGAAGGATTTTATGCTGTATCATAAATAAAAATGAGGTGAAAATCGTGCTTAAAGCAGAAAATTTAACTTTAAACGTAGATGATGAGGGCGGAAAGAAATGCCTTCTGAACAATATATCATTTCAGGTAGAGGACGGAGAAATGCTTGTCATCACCGGACCAAACGGAGGTGGAAAATCTACTCTGGCAAAGACCTTGATAGGTATCCAGACACCGGACAGCGGAAAGATCATACTTGACGGACAGGATATCACAGAGCTCGACATCAATCACAGGGCAAATGCGGGAATAGGCTTTGCATTCCAGCAGCCACCGAGATTTAAGGGAATGACAGTCATGAAGCTGCTTAAGCTTGCCGCAAAGGATGAGCTTTCAGACAAGGAGTGCTGCGACCTTCTCACCGCGGTAGGACTCTGTGCAAAGGATTACATTTACCGCCAGATTGACGGCACACTCTCAGGTGGAGAGATGAAGCGAATTGAGATTGCATCAGTGCTTGCCAAGGAGCATTCGCTTTGCATATTTGATGAGCCGGAGGCAGGAATCGATCTGTGGAGCTTTTCAATGCTCATACAGAAATTCGAGGAAATCCATACTGAGAAAAAGCAGAGCCTCATAGTGATTTCACATCAGGAGAAAATTATCAATATGGCAGACCGCATCATGATAATTGATGGCGGAGAAATCAAGAAAATCGGTACAAAGGACGAGGTGCTGCCTTATCTCAATGGTGTACAGAAATGTCACAAATGTGTAGAGAGACTGGAGGGAAGAGCATAATATGGTAAAGCTTGACAACGTAACAGAGGGCGTATTGGACGTCATAAATGATAATAAATTCAGTCAGACCGGTGCCTTTAACCTGCGTGAAAACGGAACATCAATCTGCCACGGAGACAGCGAGCACATCAAGATAAAGAAAAAGACGGACAAGCCGGGCATTGATATTTATATTGATGGAAAAACGGACGGAGAGGCTGTCTATATCCCGGTAGTGCTCAGCAAATCAGGCATGACAGACCTTGTATACAACGATTTCTATGTGGAGGATGGCGCAGATGTAAGGATTGTGGCAGGCTGCGGAATCCACAACAGTGGCTGCAACGAAAGCAGACACGACGGTATCCACACCTTCCATGTAGGTAAAAATGCGAATGTCCGTTATGAGGAAAAGCACTATGGCGAGGGAAACGGAACAGGTGCGAGAGTGCTCAACCCTGTAACAAATATATTTGTGGGTGAGAATTCTGTTTTCACACTTGATACAGCACAGATAAAGGGTGTTGATTCAACAGTCCGTGAGACCAATGTGGAGCTTGGAAAGGACGCAAAGCTCTATGTCACAGAGCGTCTCATGACAGATGGAGAGCAGAAGGCGGAGTCGAACATCGAGGTGCAGTTAAACGGAGAGGACAGCTCTGCGCAGATTGTTTCCAGATCAGTAGGAAAAGGAAACTCAGTCCAGACCTTCCATCCAAACGCCATCGGCAACAGCAAATGCCAGGCTCATATCCAGTGTGATTCTATCATCATGGATCATGCAGAGGTCGGTTCAATCCCTGAAATCAGGGCAAAAAATATCGATGCAGCTATCATCCATGAGGCTGCAATCGGCAGGATAAACGACGAGCAGCTTCTCAAGCTTCGCACACTCGGGCTTACAGAGGAAGAGGCAGAGGAAGTAATCATACAGAATTTCTTAAACTAAATCAGGTGTAAATAGAACCCCCGGAGCGTTATATTGATATGCTATCAAAGCCTACAATACGCTCCGGGGGTTATTTTATTTACTGTTCACGCCTAACAGTGTGACCAGTAACTAAATGGTTTATATGACACGAATTATCATTAACTGTAATATTGACATAAACAGTAAACAACAGTAAAATGAAATCAAAACAGTAAACAACAGTAAAAGACAGTAAAACAAATTCAGAACAGTAAACAACAGTAAAAATGGGAGGCTGATATGCAAAATCCATTCACGCTTACATTCGGAAGAAGTCCACTGGAGTCGGTAGACCGTCCGGTACAGATTAATGAGATAATAGAGAATTTTACAGCGGATACAATAAATCAGCAGATGTTCATAATTACCGGTGTGCGAGGTTCGGGAAAAACAGTAATGATGACAGAAATTTCGCATAAGCTAAGACAAAATGATGACTGGGTGGTTATAGAACTCAATCCGGCAATGGACCTGTTGTCTGCAATGCTTTCAAAATTAAATAGTGATAATATATGTGCGGGACTTATAAAATCGGCAAAGCTCGATCTATCATTTTTCGGTTTTGGAGTATCTATAGAGGGGACACAGCCGATTACAGATGCAGAGACAGCTATTATAAAGATTTTGGAAAGACTAAAAAAGAGTGGTAAGAGACTGCTTATTACGATAGATGAGATGACAAATAGTGAGTACATGAAGGTTTTTGCAGGAGCCTTTCAGATATTTGTAAGACAGGAACTGCCTGTATTTTTATTGGGAACAGGATTGTATGAAAATATAGAGAAGCTTCAGAATGAGAAGAGCCTTACATTTTTGTACAGAGCACCTAAAATCCAGCTCAAACCATTAAATAACGCAGCAATAACCAATAAGTATAAGACTATTTTTAACATATCTCCGGAGAAAGCAGCACAGATGGCGGGACTGACCAAAGGCTATCCTTTTGCATTTCAGGTTTTAGGATATCTGACGTGGAACAATGGTGGCGACTACAATGGCATTTTGGGCGAGTACGAACAGTATCTGAGTGAATTTGTATATGACAAAATCTGGTCGGAGCTTTCACAGAAGGATCGCATGGTCGCAAAGGGAATTGCTGATATAAAAAGCGGAAAAATAAAAGAAATCAGGGATGCAATTGGGATGGAGACAAACGAATTCAATCCGTATCGTAAGCGCCTTATAAGAAAGGGAATTGTATCGGGAGAGATACGGGGATATGTGTATTTTACGCTGCCGCTTTTTGAGGAATATGTGATTGAAAATTATTAAAATAAGCAAAGGTTCAGCAGATTAAAATAAGGAGTCAAAATGAAAGCGTATTATCATCTACCGGGATTGTTTGAATTTTATGAATTATACAAAGAATTTCTCCCACTGTACCGCAAGCATCGTGAATATTTTTATGACTGGTGCGAAATAGGCTCAATATACGGAGCACCGGCAGACTGCGTATGGGGCGGAGGCCGCGTCGGTTTTGGTGAGCACGATTCGAAGGAAGTGCTTAAGCTGATGCAGGAATATGGGATATCCGCGAGACTCACCTTTAGCAATTCATTGCTTACTAGGGAGCATTTTTCTGACAAAAAATGTAACGAGCTGTGCAGGATATTTGATATAGGCAGAGATAATGAGCGAAGCAGGGGCTTTGGAAACGATAAGGATATAGAATGTTGCATAGACAGCGATAATGATATAAGCGGGATAAACAAGCGCATAAAAGTAAAAGAATATAGAAACGGCATAATCATCTACTCGGATCTTCTGCTTGATTATATAAAAGAAAACTATCCCGGCTTTTATTTTGTATCCTCAACCACAAAGGTTCTGACGGATTTTGGTGAATTTGAAAATGAGCTAAACAGAGAGGATTTCTGCTATGTGGTGCCGGATTTCAGGCTGAACAAATCATTTGATAAATTGAGAGCATTATCACAACATCAAAAGGATAAAGTAGAATTTTTGTGTAATGAGTGCTGCTGGTTTGGCTGCACGGACAGGAAGAAATGCTACGAGACGGTTAGCCGCAAAAATCTGGGTGAGGATTGCACGGAGCACTATTGCACTGCACCGGATGCGGGGCAGGGATATCTATTTTCGAAGGCGATGGAAAATCCGGGCTTTATCGGAGTAGACGATATAAAGAATACTTATCTGCCGATGGGCTTTAGCAATTTTAAAATAGAGGGAAGAGGCCTAGGAAGTGCCATGGTACTTGAATTTCTGCTTTATTATATGACGAAGCCACAGTATCAGATACATGTAAGGGAGCACATTTATCTAGATAATATGCTGGATTTATTCTGAAATGCAATCAGATATAACATAGAATTGATTTATTGTAGATCAACATATAAAGCACAACAGGAAGGATGATTCTCAAAATGAATATTAGAAGAGCACAGGAAAAAGACATACCAAGACTTATTGAATTATTAGAGCAGGTGCTTCAGATCCATGCCGATATCAGACCGGATATTTTTATTCCAGGAACGACAAAATATACAAATGAAGAGCTTGTAAAAATGATAAAGGACGATACAAAGCCAATCTATGTTGCGGCAGGTGATGATGATATCTGCATGGGATACGCATTCTGTCAGATAAGACAGCAGCCGTTTTCCAACAACATGGTGCCGTTTACATCACTTTTCATAGATGATCTGTGTGTAGATGCAAAGACCAGAGGAGCGCATATCGGAGAGCAGCTTTTTGAGCATGTAAAGAATGAGGCAAAGCGTCTCGGCTGCTACGAGGTCACCCTCAATGTATGGAGTGGAAATACATCTGCTGAGAAATTTTATGAGAAGATGGGGCTTAAGACAAAGGAACGCCAGATGGAGTATATTTTATAGGAGAAAGGCGGAACAATGCCAGACATTATCATAGTAGAGGATAACAAAGAAATAGGCACGTTGCTGTGTGATTTCTTAAGAAGAGAAAACTACACAGTAAGCCTTGCAGATACAGGGGAAAAGGCGTTATCGATATTTGAGCAGTACGGAGCAAAGCTTTTGGTGCTTGATATCGGTCTGCCCGGACTTGATGGTTTTTCGGTCTGTTCGAGGATACGAGAGACCTCTAACACACACATACTTATCGCAAGTGCCAAAACCGATAAGGAAAGCACGCTTAAAGGCTTGCAGATAGGAGCGGATGATTACATCAGCAAACCGTTTGATGTGGATATACTGATTGCAAAGATAAACGGTATATTCAAACGCAAATATGCCCGCGAGGAGATCATATGCAATAACCTCAAATTAAATACGGTAACGCAGACACTGACCGTTGAAGGGAAAGCGGTAAGCGTCACGGAAAAGGAATTTCAGTTACTGAGGCTTCTGGTGGAGAATAAGGGCATTACCCTTAAAAAAGATTATCTGTTTAACAGTGTATGGGGAAGCGACAGCGAATCCGAGCCGCAGACTCTGACAGTACACATAAAGTGGCTGCGCGAGAAAACGGAAAAAGATCCAAAGAAACAGGAGCACATCATAACAGTGTGGGGAACAGGATACAGATATGAATAAATACAGAAAATTTGCCGGGATATTCCTTGGTATAGAGCTGATACTGATCGCAATATCAAATGTGCTCTTTTTTATCATGGCACATATCAATGAGCCGGAAATAAGTAGAACTCAGGAAACAACAGGCACAATATACAAGGTAATCTATACACAGACAGACCACAAAACATTAATCCTTATGAATGTTGGCATGGGAATCATGTTTTTGCTGTCTGTTTTTTTAGTGATGTACATAGGAAAAAAGATATTAAAGCCTTTCCATAGGATGATGTCGCTTACGGAGGAACTGGCAAAGGGAAATCTATCTGTCCCTATCAAGGCAGAAAAGAGTAAATTCTTTGGCAGATTTTTGTGGGGAATGGATATGCTGCGCGATAATCTTGAGAGCAGCAGGGAAAAGGAGCTGGAGCTTCAAAAAGAGAAAAAGACGATTATACTTTCACTGGCACATGACCTTAAAACTCCGCTTTCAGCTATAAGGCTGTACAACAAAGCATTATCTGAAAATCTCTATGATACACCGGAAAAAAGAGCACAGGTATATGCAGGAATTGACAAAAACGTAACAGAGATGGAGGGATATGTAACCGAGATTATGGCTGCATCGAGGGAGGAATTTTTAAACCTTACGGTAGAAATGGGTGAGGTCTATCTGTCATCTGTGATGGAATATATAAATGCGTATTATACGGACAAACTTTCAAATCTGCATACTGCATTTGAGGTGGAAAGCTACTTGGACTGTCTGCTGTGTGGAGACAGCAACAGGTTAATCGAGGTGTTGCAGAATATTATGGAAAATGCCTTAAAATACGGTGACGGAAAATATATCACGATTTCATTTTCCACGGAGGAGGACTGCTGTCTTATCACGGTAAAAAATAGCGGCTGCACATTAAAGGAAGATGAACTTCCTCATCTTTTTGACTCATTTTACCGCGGAAGCAACGTGGGAAATGCGAAAGGCTCAGGGCTTGGACTTTACATATGCAGACAGCTTATGCACATGATGGACGGAGAGATATTTGCAGAAATAAAGGAGAATGAATTTCTTGCCACAGTAGTAATCCATAAAGTATAAAATGCATTTAAGGATTATTTAATAATTTCCCATGTAATATGAATACAACGTAACAATACATATTACAGAGAGGAGAAAATATGTTTTTTCGAATATTGAAAAAAGATCTGAAAAGAAAAAAGACAATGAACATAATCCTGTTTGCCTTTATACTTCTGGCAACGATGTTTGTGTCGAGCGGTCTTAGCAATGTAGCAGCAGTCATGAACGGCACAGATTATTTTCTGAAAAAAGCAGGAGTCGGGGATTATGTCGTTATCATGATGGGAACGGACACGGATGATCCGATAAAGGATGTGTTAAAGGAGCAGGAGGACGTAAAAGAGTATCGGAAAGAAAACGTAGTGTTCGGAAATAAATCGGATCTGACTGACACGAAGGGAAAAGCACTGGAAGCAAGAAATGCGACTGTGTATCAGGCTATAGAGGACAGTAAGCTCAAATTCTTCGACAGCAAAAATGAAAAGATAACATCAATCGAGCCGGGACACGCATATGCGACAGGAGATTTCCTGCAAAAAAATGATCTACAGCCCGGGGACAAGATTATGATCACATATGGCAATGTAAAGCTGTCCGTAATACTTGATGGGGAGGCAAAGGATGCACTGCTTGGTTCAAGTATGATGGGAAATAACCGGTTTTTACTCAGTAAGCAGGACGAAGGAAAGCTGGCAGAGGATACGGTAGAAGGTGTACAGCATGGAAAAATATATTATATAGATCTGAAAAGTGGTGCGGATGAATCAAAACTTGCATCGGCGGTATCGGGAGAAGAGGGTGTGACATTTTCCGGTACTCATTCCATGATAAAAATGTGCTATCTGATCGATATGATAGTCGCATTTTTGATGCTGGTCTTAAGCGTATGCATGATGCTTGTTTCGTTTGTCGTGCTTAAATTTTCCATCACATTTACGATATCAGGGGAGTTCCGTGAAATCGGAGTGCTAAAAGCGATAGGAATAAAAAGCACAAATATACGAGGACTTTATATGGCAAAATATCTGCTTCTTGCGATAGCAGGGGCGATAGGGGGATTTATATGCAGTATACCGTTTTCAAATATGATGCTAGAGTCGGTAAGCCGCAATATGGTGCTCGGAGGAGGAAACAGCTATTATACTTTGGAACTGGCAGGCGCATTTATCGTTGTGGCAGCGATACTGCTTTTTGCATTCAGATGTACAAAGCTTGTAAAAAAATTATCACCTATCGATGCTATACGCTCCGGACAGACAGGAGAGCGATATAACAGAAAATCACCGCTTCGTCTGGGAAAAAGCCGTGGCAGCACAAGCAGATTTTTAGCCATAAATGATGTACTTAGCGCACCAAGACGCTATGCAACGATAATCATTACGTTTTTTATATGCACAGTACTGGTGCTTTTGCTTGTGAACACAACATCTACGATGAGAAGCGACACACTTGTCACGACATTAGCCTCGCGCAGCGACCTTTATTATACGGATCTGACTGAGATGATGGGCAGCATGACAGCGGATGGACGAAATCGTGTGGAAAACTATTTAAGGGACACGGAAAAACTTCTGGCAGAAAATGATATGCCCGCAAAGGTAATATCAGAAGTGCAGTATAAATATCGTGTGAGTACCGGTGGAAAAGATTACTCAATCGTATGCTTACAGGGCATCCATACAAAAGCCTCGGATTATGAGTATACCGAAGGGCTTGTTCCGCAAAATGCAAATGAGATCGCGATAACGCCGACGATCGCTAAAATGACCGGAGCAAAGATAGGAGATACGGTAACTATCGATTACGGAACCGAGAAGAGGGAATGTATCGTTGTGGCATATTTCCAGAGCATGAACCAGCTTGGGGCGGTAATAAGGCTACATGAGGACGCACCTACGGACTTTGCGCATATTTCAAGCATGGCAGCATATCAGATTAATTTTACCGATAATCCGTCTGCGTCTGAAATTGAAAATCGAAAAGAAAAGATAAAGAAATTATTTGACAATGAGGATGTGATGAATGCCGCAGAATACTGTGACGATAGCATGAATTGCGCATCCGCAATGGAGGCAGTGCAGTATTTGTTCCTCGGGATAACTCTGATCGTGGTATTTCTTATCTGTGTTCTGATGGAAAGATCGTTTATCAGCGATGAAAAGAGCCAGATCGCAATACTAAAAGCGACAGGCTTTTCAGACCAACGTATAATCAGGTGGCACACCGCACGATTCGGGTTTGTAACGCTTATAGCGGTTCTGCTTGCAGCGATATGCTCAGTTCCGGTAACACATCTGGTTGATGATCCAATCTATAGTATGCTTGGAGCCTCGAAATTATCATATGTAATAGATCCGTGGAAAATATTCCTGATCTATCCGGGCATCGTTTTTTTGATGACGCTTGCGGCATCGGGACTTACGGCACTTAATATCAGAGGAATAAAGAGCAGCGATATATCGAATATTGAGTAACTTGCAAAAGATATATGAAAAGTGTATTAGAAATTTCAGAAATAAATATATGCCGAAAATAATGACAATGGTTGAATGTGAAAAAGGAGAAAGAAAGCATGGCAGCATTACTTAGCGCAAAGGATCTTTGCAAAACTTATGTCATAGATAAAAGACAGAATAACGTACTTAAAAATGTAAATTTAGAAGTAAACGAGGGCGAGATGATCGCCATTATGGGACCGTCAGGATCAGGCAAATCAACACTTTTGTATGCAATATCCGGTATGGATCGTGTGACGAGCGGACAGGTCATTTTTGATGGAAAAGATATAACCGAACTTAGAGAAAAAGAGCTTGCCAAACTGCGTCTTGATGAGATGGGATTTATCTTCCAGCAGATGTATATGATGAAAAATCTCACGATACTTGACAACATCATACTTCCTGCGGCAGAGAGCAAAAAGACAAAGGAGAGCAACAAGGAAAAGCAGATGCGTGGAGAGGCACTTATGCGAAAACTTGGCATCATAGAGGTGGCGGACAACGATATAAATGAGGTTTCCGGCGGACAGCTTCAGCGAGCCTGCATCTGCCGCAGTATGATGAACTCTCCGAAGCTTCTCTTTGCGGATGAACCGACCGGAGCATTAAACCGCACTTCCTCAAATGAAGTTATGGATGAACTTGTAAAACTTAATAAAGAGGGAACAACGATCGTTATGGTGACACATGACGCCAAGGTGGCTTCGCGGTGCAGCAGGGTACTTTTTATTGTGGATGGAAATATAAAAGGCGAGTACACGGAACTTTCAGATGAGGCAGATCCAAACCGACGGGAGAGAGGATTGAATAACTGGCTGATGGATCAGGGATGGTAGAAAGCATGATAAATAGGATGAAATTATAAGAATTATCGTACAAATAGTAAAATACCGACTAATCTAAAATCAGACTTTAGATTAGTCGGTGTTTTTGATTTTAATGCATAATATTATTTGAAAAATGTGCAGATACTAATTGAGTATCTGCACATTTTTTGATAAAATATATGCAGATAACAGGAGGACAATATGCATATATTTGACTATTCTTTTTTAGATGAGGGTTTATTACCGGCTGAGATAGTTAATCTTACAGCAACAATTACTGCATTTAATGCTATATCAGATACGCGTAAGGAAAGCAATAAAAGTATATATACTGAGTTGGAAAAGATTGCAAGAGTACAATCTGTTAAAGGTTCTAATGCGATAGAGGGTATTGTTACAACAGACGCACGTATAAAGCAGATTGTTGACGGTGACAGTGCGCCTCTTAATCATGATGAGCGTGAGATTGCAGGGTATAGGGATGCACTGGATGAGATACATTCTAAGCATGATCAGATGTCATTTAGTGAAAATATGATTCTGCATATACATGAAACTATGACAAGTCTTGCAGGATATGAGTTGTCAGGAAAATACAAAACGGAAGACAATCTGATAATGGAGATTGATGAAAGAGGAAGGCGTAGAGTTCGCTTTACACCGGTTTCTGCGACAGAGACAGGCGAAGCAATGCAGCAGCTTGTACTTGCATATATGGATGCAAGGGATAACCCAAAAATAAACAAATTGTTACTGATCCCATGTGTGATACTGGATTTTTTGTGTATACATCCGTTTTCTGATGGTAATGGCAGAGTATCCAGATTATTATCATTGTTTTTACTTTATAAAAGTGGATATGATGTTGGAAAATATGTATCTTTTGAGGAACAAATCAATGACTCAAAGGATTTTTACTACAAGGCATTGCAGGAGTCATCTATAGGATGGCATACAAATGAGAATTCATATTTTGAATATATGAAAAATTTTCTGTCTATGCTCTATAAATGTTACAAAGAACTGGACAAAAGATTTTCTACTGTAAAT
Organism: uncultured Agathobacter sp.; assembly: GCA_934365945.1. Classification (GTDB taxonomy): domain Bacteria; phylum Bacillota; class Clostridia; order Lachnospirales; family Lachnospiraceae; genus Roseburia. Next base: position 30,013 of record CAKRNE010000005.1, read on the forward strand.
GGGAAAAAACTTAAAAAAACAGAAAGAGTTGAGCAAACAGTTTTAAACAGCGTGCTTCCGGTCTCAAAAGCCGAAATCTGTGATATCCTTCCTGATGTGAGTCCGTCTACAGTAGAAGCAGTGCTTGGCAAAATGGTAAAAACAGGTTCTGTTATGAAATTAGGGCAGGCAAGGGCAACGAAATATGTCAATGCAAAATATATCAAATAATGGGAAATACATTTGGTGCAGATACGCAGAGGTGTTTCAAGTGCAGTGATAAAAAAGAACCTGGACCATTGGATTATATGGTATGTATAATCCCTCATAACCATTTTTTGAATATAACATAATTAAAAAACGGGGAAAAAACCAGAGTACAAAACACGAAAAACGGGGCAAAATATTAAAAATAAATTGAAAAAACAGGGCAATAGCTATATTCTGTATTTGGAGGGAGAAAAATGTATCAAATTTTTATAGTAGATGATGATTTAACAGTTCAAAGAGAACTGAAAATATTGCTGGAAAATCATGGATATAGAGCCACGTTGGCAAAAAATTTCACGAATATTCCGGAAGAGATAGAAGAACAAAGACCGGACCTGGTATTGCTGGATATTTCACTGCCTTCTGAGGATGGCATCATGCTGTGTTCGAGAATACGCATGCTGTCAGATGTCCCGATAATTTTTGTTACATCACAAAATTCGTCAGCGGCAGAGCTGGAATGTATGCTTAGCGGAGGCGATGATTTTATCGAGAAACCGTATCGTCCGGCGGTGCTTTTGGCGCATATATCGGCAGTACTCAGAAGAAGTGGCAAAAAGGAAAATGATAATGTACTCAGCTTCGGAGATTTGGAGCTGGATTTAGTTGCAGGAAAATTGAGGTATGCCCAGAGCACGGCGGAGCTGTCCAAAAATGAATTACATATTTTGCGCTTCTTTTTTGAGCATAAGGGTGAGATTGTATCAAGGGAGGCTTTGATGAATAATCTGTGGGACAATGAGAGCTTTGTTGATGATAATACATTGAGCGTAAATATAAAAAGAATCAGGAGTAAGCTGGAAAGTGTTGGAGTGTATGATGCGATAGAGACAAAAAGAGGAATGGGGTATATTTTTAAATTAAAAAGGAATGGTGCGGATGATGAAATTTAAGGATTATTTTCTCAATAAGATAACGGAGATAATGGGTACATTTTTTGTGCTTTTTTTAATGCTTGAGTTTTTATATATCATAGGAAATACATTCAGTGTTGTATTTATGATAGGGATGGTCATTGCCATACTAATAATGACGAAATATTTAATGGACTGGTATAGAAAAAAGAAATACTTTGAAATAATTACAGAACGGGTAAAAGATCTGAAGGAACCTTGGTTGATTGCAGAGCTTTTGCCCGTTTCTTATACGATAGAGGACGAGATATATCAGGAATTATTGAGAAAAGTGGGCAGCAGTGCGATTGAGGAAATACATAAAATAGAGGATGAGCAGAAGGAATATGAGGATTATATAGAGCAATGGATTCATGAGGTAAAGACACCAATTACCTCGATACATTTGATGCTGGAAAATAGAATTTCGGAAAATCCGGGGTTGAAAAAGGATTTGAATGTGGAGCTTAGCAGGCTGGAAAATGATGTGGAGCTTGCGTTATATTATGCGAGGTCTGAGCAGATATACAGAGATTATCTGATACAAAAGTTAAATGTCCGAAAGGTGCTCCTTAAGGTGGTGAATAAAAATCGTACTGTCATAATGAACAGCTCAGTGGCGATAGATTTAGATTGCGATGAAGCTTTATACGCATATGGTGATGAAAAATGGCTTGTCTTTATGCTTACACAGGTATTACTAAATGCGATTAAATATAAAGCTGAGGCTGATGCCAAAGTAGTCATGAGAGCAAAAAGAGATAATAAAAAGATAGTTTTGAATATAATTGATAATGGCAAAGGAATAAAGAAGGAAGAGCTTCCAAGAATTTTTGATAAAGGCTTTACTGGAAGTAATGGAAGAGACAATGAAAAGTCTACCGGAATGGGCTTGTATCTCGTTCATAAATTATGTGAAAAGCTTGAAATTGATATCAAAGCAGACTCTGTCTATGGAGAATTTACAGAGATTAGTTTTTCATTAAAAAATGTTTGCTAAAGATGTTTTATAAAGTGACAAAATTGTAAGATTCAGGTAAGGAAAATCAATATGTCTTTGAATTAGTGGCTGATATAATAGTGACATCATCAAAGAAGGAGATAACAGAGGAAAATATGTTAAGTTTGAATGGATTGACATACCGCAATGTTAAGGAAAATATAGCAAGAGAACCTGTGTATTTTTTTACTATGATACTCATAGAAATGCTTATGTTAGCATTCAATTCAATGCTTTTTTCAAAGGATGTCCAGGAAATTTGTCAGGAAGGCTTTATCATGGATGTTTTGATTGGGTTTGTAACGATTTTTATTATTGCTGTAATGGTATGGTTAATCTATTACATGATGCGTCAGTCGTTTAAGTATCGAAGTAAAGAAATATCTCTTTACATGCTGTTTGGACTTAAGCAGAAGGAAACATACAGAAATTATGCGAAAGAAACAATGTTGATGGCAACACTTGCATTTGCTATCGGAGCAGCAGCCGGAGAGGTGCTGAAACACTTTGTGATGGCCATTTTTTACCGCATGTTCCGATTGGACTATGTTATTGAAATGAACTTCTATTATCAGGCTATCATATTGACAGCACTGATATATTTTTTCTGTTATATAGCGGCATTGGCCAAAATCAGAAAAAAATTTTTGAGGTTAACCATTAATGAACTCAGTCAACTGGAAAGAACTAATGAAAAAAACAAAGCTTCAAAAGCCATTAAAACCCGAAAATGGCTGTTGTCCGGTAACCGGTTGTTTATCTGGAGGTCGGTGGAGTCAGAGATAAAATCAATAAAGAAAATCATATTTTTTGTGTCATTCCTTTTGATGATTTCGATAGTAGGAAGCTCTGTTGCCATGATGTACACAGACTATGAGAATAATCAGATTGATGCAGAATATCCGTATGATGTTATGGTATATCATGAAAATCCGGATTTAAATTTCAATAAAGAAAAAGAAATATTGGACAGCTCATCAGGAATTAAGCAGAGTCTTGAGTACAACATTTACCAAAATCAAAGCAGCTATATGAATAACTGGCTGTACTGCAATCTGAATTTTTTTGGAGACAGGTTAAAGGACAAAAACGGAGAATTTGATGAAAGTAAACTGGAAAAAGAAGATGATTATGATGTTTATTATACATACGACACATATATGAAGCTGAGTGATTATAATGCTCTCCTGAAAATGCTTGGTAAAAAGCAGATTTCGCTGAAAAAAGATGAATACGTGCTTCAAATCAAACAAAGGCTTGAGCCGGAATTGTCAGATACCATCCGTAACAGAGAGATTACCTGTGGAAACGAAAAATTACACTGTAAAAATATAAGCACAGTTGATTTTGAACAGAACGGACACAATGGGGCAGATTATGTTTTCGTAATTACTGATGAAGCAGCTCAAAATATGACTCCATACTATTCTGTTCTGACTGCAATGACAAGGGAACCGGTAACCGAGGATATTACGGACAGATTTGACGATGATAGCGGAAATTTCCGTTACGGCAGCAATCACAGTATTTTATACACCAGTCCTGTGCTGGCAAAAAAGGAAGTAGAGATATCATTAAAATCTACAGTTACAGCGGTACTTTTTCCATTTGCTTATGTGAGTCTCATTTTCTTATGTGTTGCAATTTCACTTCTTGCAGCACATCTGATGAGCACGACAAAAACAAATAAAAAACGCTATGATCTGCTGAGAAAAATGGGAATGACTAAAAAAGAAATTGATATGATCATTCACAGGCAATTGGCGATAAATTACCTGATTCCTCTGGTAATGTCACTTATTCCGGGATGGATTTTATCAATTAAAATGAGTACACAGTTTATACTTGATACGGGACTGCATACGTCATATGTGCGCTATATTCTGTTGTCTCTTTTATGGATACTTACAGTATATATTGTTTACTTTATAATGACAGACGTATTTTTCAGAAGAAACATACATTATGGAAGGGAAAGATAAAAATTATGAAACCATCATATTACAATTATATTATTGAAAATAAAAATGGAAACGGTGATGCTCTGTATTATAACATGAGAACCGGCAGTCTGGCACATGTGAAAGAAAAAAATCATACAGAATTTTTACAATTTGTAGAATCTGGAACAAAAATATCAGATAAACAGTTTTGGGAAGATTTAAAATATTGTGGTTTCCTAATTGAGGATGATTTCGATGAAAAAAAGGATATAAAAATCCGGATGTTAAGCTCCAGATATGACACATCTGTTTTATCCTTAACGATAACACCGACAATGGCATGTAATTTCAGATGTGTATATTGTTTTGAAAGTGGTCATTACAGTAGTGGGCGTATGTCAGAAGAAACTGAGGATGATATTTGTAAAATGGTTGAGCAGGAAGCAGCTCATTTGGAAAAGCTGGTTATTACGTGGTATGGTGGAGAACCATTGTTAGCCATTGAGCCTATAGAAGAATTGACATATAAATTCAAGGAAATATGTAAACAGTTTAATATTGAATATTCAGCAAGTATTATTACGAATGGTTATTTATTAACTGAGAGCATATGTGACAGGTTATTGGAGTTGGATATAACAGATGCGCAGATAACATTGGACGGAAATGCTAAAATTCATAATTCAAGACGTCCTTTAGCTAATGGTGGAAATACATATGACACAATCATCAATAATTTAGAAAAAATTCAAGGGAAAATTGGTATAGCAATTCGTATTAATGTTGACAGGGAAAACGAGAAAGATGTGCAATCTGTTGTTGATGAACTTAAAAAAAGGGGAATATATGAAGATGTATTTTGTTATCTCGGATTAGTTACATCAACAAATGGAACATGTTCAAATTGTACGTGCATGTCATCTGAGAGGTATTCAGAATTTAATTTGGATTTCTGGCTGAAAAATAATATGCCATTGGAATCTTTATATCCGAAACCAATGGGAAATTATTGTGGTGCAGATTATGCGCAAGGTTATGTTTTAGATGCACAAGGAAATATATATAAATGCTGGAGTGATGTTGGAGTCATGGAACAGCGTATAGGGACTGCGCATGATTGGAATGAGACAAATAAAAAATCAACAATTAATGAAGTACAGTCACAAAGCGTGTTTGAAAAATATATGTTGTATGATCCAACAGAAGATCCGGTATGTAGTAAATGTAAATTTATGCCAATATGTTTTGGGGGATGTCCTCATAGTAGAATAGAAAATAATCAGTTGTGTGAGCAGTATCGCTATAATGTCGGTGAGTTTATGCAGGCATATGCTGATGCTGTATTAAAAGAGGAAAGGGGTGAAGACTATGCAAATTCTGGTACAACCTGCAGCTAAGAAATGTAGTTCGGATTCGTGCAATTATACATGCCCGATTTTTAATATGGGCTTTAAAGGAATCGAAACATTTATTAAGAAGTTTGTTAAAAAGAAACATAAAAAACATAGGAAAAAAATTTGTTGGTATGATAATTAAATGCTTTATGTAAAATTACGATACATGAGTATTAGGGTTCTTTTAAAAAATGAAATTTTGAATTTAAAGAAGAGCATTTTCGCATACATAGGCATTACTATTGCTACAATGATTCTGCAGTTAATAGTACCATATGTAAGTGGAATGTACATTGATTCCTTGGTCGATAAGCATTCTGCAATTATGTTGTTCGTAGTGGCGATTGCAGGTTTGAATTTATTTTCAATCCTGACAGAATATGGTATGACATATGTTATGACAAAGTTAAATAATACTTTTTTGTATAGGATATGCAATAAAATATTTCAAACTATATATGAGAGCTCTTTGACATTCTTTGAGGACAAGGATTCAGCATTTTTAACAGATCAGATTACCGGAGATGGGGCTACAATTTGTGGTTTTTTATTAAATAGCTTTCCGGATTTTGTGTATAATGTAATACTACTTTCAATAAGCGCGTTGTTTGTTATAAAAGCAGATGTATTGTTGGGATTAATAATTATAGTTACTGTACCAATATATTTTGTTGTATATAAAAGACTGGAAAATAACATGTATGAAAACGAGCAAGAGTATAAAATGGCTGGCAATGAGTATACAGCAAAAGGAATGGAACAAATCAGATGTGCGCGTTTTGTTAAAGAAAATAGTGTTTCGAGGGAAATGGAAGAAAGATTTGCCATGGCATTTAAAAACATGCTTCAAGGGGCAATTGGTCAGGTGAAAACACAATATCTTTTTTCGAATATTAATCGACTTATAATGGTGTTTTGCTATCTATTGGTGCTTGCAATAGGTGGATATAATGTCATAAATGGAAAAATATCTATAGGTTATTTTACTATTATAACAAGCTATGTAAATATGATTTTATCATCCACCGCAGATGTTATAGAGTTTTCCGGAGATTATCCAAAAGTCAAAGTAGCTGTTGACCGAATGAATAAGGTTTTATCTGAGTGTTACAATTCTATTGAACAATCGGAATCTTTGATAGATGATAAGATTTGCATTGAAAGCATAAATTTGGAAAAGCTGTCATTTTCATATGGAGATAAAATATTATTTGATAATTTTTCAGCAAAATTTGAAAAAGGAAAAATTTATGGAATAATTGGAGAAAACGGTGCAGGAAAATCGACGTTATTGGATGTTATTGTAGGTTTATATCCCGATAAATATAAAGGTAATATATATTATGATAATTGTAATATTAAAAATCTGAAATGTGATGAGATAAGAAAAAAACAAATTGCTTTTCTAAGCCAACAGGTTGAAAGGATTAATATATCACCGAAGGAATATTTACATTTTGGAATTGAAAATTATGATATTGTTAGCGAAAGAAAACTGTGTGATTATTTTGGATTAACTGATGACTCAAATTTAGAGCAGGAAGATAATATTGTTCATTGTTCCGGCGGAGAAATGCAAAAGCTCGAATTAATCAGAAATTTTCAAAAAAGCTGCATAGTGAAAATAATGGATGAGCCAACAAATGGATTAGATTCTGAGACAGTAAAGAGATTGGTTCGGTTACTGGAAAAAGAGAAAAAAGAACATATATTTATCATAGTATCTCATGATAAGAGAGTACTGAATATTTGTGATGAAAAAATAGTAATTAAAGAATAGGTTTAAATTGCAGAGGTGGAATTAATATGAGTGCATTTTTGAAGGTAGATAATCTGGAAAAATATTATGGAAGTGCTGAAAATATTACGAAAGCTATAGATAGAATTAGCTTTGAAATTAATGAGGGGGAATTTGTCGGAATCATGGGCGAATCAGGCTCAGGGAAGACATCGTTGCTTAATATACTTGGAACCGTGGACACAGCTACGTCAGGGCATGTGTTTTTTGAAGGAAAAGATATTTGTAAAATGAGCGAAGATGAAAGAGCAGATTTCAGAAAACAAAATCTTGGATTTATATTTCAGCATTTCAATTTGCTGGATATGCTGACCATACAGGAGAATATTTATATTCCATTACTTCTAACCAAAAATCAGGGAACGGATGTTATGAAAAAAACGGAAAAGATTATGGAAATTCTCAATATAAAAGAAATAGCAGATAAGTATCCACATCAGGTTTCCGGAGGACAGCAGCAAAGATGTGCATGTGCAAGAGCTCTGGTTAATAACAGCCGTCTGATTTTGGCCGATGAACCGACAGGGGCTCTCGATGCCCGCAATTCAGAAAAACTGATGGAAATGCTTGCAGATGTAAATGAAAAATTAAAGGCAACAATTTTAATGGTCACACATGATCCTTTTTCGGTTGTCTATTGTAATCATATTTTCTTTTTAAAAAATGGTAAAATCTCCTATGAGCTGTACAAAGGCTCCAGAAATAAGGAAGAATATTTATCGGCTATTCTGGATGCGCAGAAGAATTGATACAATTTATTTTTAAATGTATGTTGACAAACACAAAAAGGAGTGATAAACTTTAAACAAATTTAGCGAGATAAAGTATTAAATCGTTAAAGAAATTAAAACATTTCAAACAGTTTCGACAATTTAATAAATTGTAAACCGTTGAAGCGGAGATAACGGCAATGATGCCTTTACAGAGAGCCTGTGGTGCTGAGAATCAGGTGTGAAACAAGTTGTCAAATGGACCGCTGAGGGCGCAGTCAAATGGATTTATCATTCATCCAGAGTATTCTGCGACGTGTGGGCATACGTCATTTGCCCGGGATATGTTGGTATCCTGCCAAGCGCACGAGCTTTATCGTGAATTCAAGGTGGCACCGCGGATAGTTAAAATTATTCGTCCTTGACAGAAGTAATATTCTGTCAAGGACGTTTTTTTAGTGAACAAAGAGGTACAATGGAGTTCGCGAGTCTGCATGCTCGCATGCAAGCTTGCGAACGAACATTGGACTGCACAACATAAAGCGAGAATTGTAGCAGCGCAAGCTGCGGAGAAGCCTCGAAGAGGCGAATTCGAGCTGCATGTTGGGCATTTGTTCACACAAACACAAAATTTGGAGGTAAGCATATGAAATTTTTCCCTACACTGACCGAAGTTAAAGAAATAGCAAAAACCGGGAAGTATGACATTCTCCCTGTAAGCTGTGAGATATTATCAGACTTTATCACACCTATAGAGGCTATGAGGATTCTGCAGAATGTTTCAACACATTGTTATCTGCTTGAATCAGCACAGGCCAATGAAGCCTGGGGAAGATATACATTTTTGGGATATGATCCAAAGCTTGAGATTAACTGCATAGATGGTCATATGAAGCTTGGAAAGCTTTCGGTGGAGACGGACAATCCTTCTGAGTACATCAGACAGATTCTTTCAGAGTATAAGAGTCCGAAATTCGATTATCTGCCATCTTTTACAGGTGGTCTTGTAGGTTATTTTTCGTATGATTATCTGGGCTACAAGGAGAAAAGCATCAGAGGAAAGGCAAGGGACACAGAGGATTTCAAGGATGTAGATCTGATGCTTTTTGACAAGGTCATCGCCTTTGACAATCTGTGCCAGAAGATAATATTAATTGCAAATATGCCGCTTGATGCTCCGGAAACAGGCTACAACAAGGCGATTGTTGAGCTAAAGCAGCTTAGGGAGCTTCTGATGCACGGAGAGAAAAAGCAGAATATGGGTGGAAAGCTGCTGGGCGAGGTCACACCGCTTTTTGACAAGGAGCAGTATTGTGAGATGGTCGAGAAGGCAAAGCATCATATCAAGGAGGGCGATATTTTCCAGATAGTTTTATCAAACAGATTGAGTGCACCGTTTGAGGGAAGCCTTTTTGATACCTACCGCGTGCTTCGTACGATAAATCCTTCGCCATACATGTTTTATTTTTCGGGAACCGATGTGGAGGTTGCGGGAGCATCACCTGAGACTCTTGTAAAGCTTGAAAACGGAGTGCTTCACACATTCCCGCTGGCAGGCACGAGGCCAAGAGGCGCGACAGAGGAAGAGGATAAAGAGCTTGAGGCAGGACTTCTTGCAGACGAAAAGGAGCTCGCAGAGCACAACATGCTTGTCGATCTCGGAAGAAATGACCTCGGAAAGGTAAGTAAATTCGGAACTGTAAAAGTTGAAAAGCTTCATTCCATCGAGAGATATTCACATGTAATGCATATCGGTTCGACAGTAAGAGGCGAGATCAGGGATGAATATGACGCACTAGATGCCATAGAGGCAGTGCTTCCGGCAGGAACACTTTCAGGAGCACCAAAGATCAGAGCGTGCCAGCTTATCGGAGAGCTTGAGGACAACAAGCGAGGCATTTACGGAGGGGCGATCGGATATATAGATTTTACAGGAAACATGGATACATGTATCGCAATCCGTATTGCCTACAAGAAAAACGGCAAGGTTTTCGTGAGAAGCGGAGCGGGAATCGTTGCGGATTCAGACCCTGAGAAGGAATTTCAGGAGTGCATAAACAAGGCAAAGGCTTCTCTTAAGGCACTGGAAGTCTCACAGGAGGTGGAAGAATGATTTTACTGATTGATAACTACGACAGCTTTTCTTACAATCTGTATCAGCTAATCGGCGAGATAGAGCCTGATATCAGAGTAATCAGAAATGATGAGATGACAGTTGAAGAGATTAAGGCTTTAAAGCCTGACCGCATCATTTTATCACCGGGACCGGGAAGGCCTGAGGATGCGGGCGTGATAATAGCTGTGGCAAAGGAGCTTGGAAAGGAAATCCCAATCCTTGGTGTGTGCCTCGGTCATCAGGCGATATGCGCAGCATACGGTGCAACAGTCACATATGCAAAGCAGCTCATGCACGGAAAGCAGTCGGATGTATCGTTTGACACAAAAAGCCTTTTATTTAAGGACTGTCCGGAGCATGCAAAGGTTGCCAGATATCATTCGCTTGCGGCAGATGCAGATACGATGCCGGATTGCCTAAAGATTACAGCCACTACAGATGATGGTGAGATTATGGCAGTGCAGCATAAGGAGTATCCGATTTACGGAGTGCAGTTTCACCCGGAGTCAATCATGACACCGGACGGAAAGCAGATGCTTAGTAATTTTATCAAAGCATAAAATTTATATATTGGTTGTTGAATTGAAAACAAATTGCAGAACAAAATCATAAACGAAATATCATCGGGAAACAGGAGGACATAATCATGATAAAAGAAGCCATAGTAAAAATCGTAAACAAAGAAGACCTCACATATGACGAGGCATATGCAGTGATGAATGAAATCATGGGCGGTGAGACAACACCAACCCAGAATGCAGCTTTTCTTGCAGCTCTTTCCACAAAGAGTGCAAAGGCAGAGACAACAGACGAAATCGCAGGCTGTGCGGCAGCCATGAGAGAGCATGCGGTACAGGTGAAAACAGGTATGGATGTGTTCGAAATCGTGGGAACAGGCGGAGACAATGCACAGAGCTTCAACATTTCAACAACCTCAGCACTTGTTGCTGCAGCAGGCGGCATGAAGGTGGCAAAGCACGGAAACAGGGCAGCCTCTTCATTATGTGGCACAGCAGACTGTCTTGAGGCACTAGGTGTCAACATAGACCAAAGCCCTGAGAAATGTGTGGAGCTTTTAAATAAAGTCGGCATGTGCTTCTTCTTTGCACAGAAATATCACACATCAATGAAATATGTCGGACCGATCAGAAAAGAGCTTGGCTTTAGAACAGTATTCAATATTTTAGGACCACTCACAAACCCTGGTTCACCGGCCATGCAGCTTCTCGGAGTGTATGATGAGTACCTCGTAGAGCCGCTTGCGCAGGTGCTTGTAAGCCTCGGAGTAAAGCGCGGAATGGTAGTCTACGGCATGGATAAGCTCGATGAGATTTCCATGAGCGCACCGACCAAGGTATGCGAGATAAAGGACGGATGGTTCAGAACCACAGTAATCACACCGGAGGATTTCGGCTTTGAGCGCTGTACAAAGGAGGATTTAAAAGGCGGTACACCTGAGGAAAATGCGAAAATCGTGCGTGATATCTTAGGCGGACAGAAGGGGCACAAGAGAAATGCAGTACTCATGAACGCAGGCGCATCACTTTATATCGGTGGAAAGGCTGACAGCATGAAAGCAGGTATCGAGCTTGCCGCAGAAATCATTGATTCAGGAAAAGCACTTGAGACACTCGATAAGCTTATCGAGGTAAGCCGATGAATATTTTAGACCAGCTTGCCGAATATTCAAGGCTTCGAGTGGCAGAGGACAAGAAAAAAATAAGCCTTGAGGAAATGAAAAATATTGCGATTCAGACGAAAAACGAAAAGCTTTGTGATTTTGCATTTGAAAAAGCACTTAAAAAGGATGATTTGAGCTTCATATGCGAGTGCAAAAAGGCTTCGCCGTCAAAGGGACTTATAGAGCCGGACTTCAGATATCTTGAAATCGCAAGGGAATACGAGAAGGCAGGTGCGGATTGCATCTCGGTACTGACAGAGCCAAAGTGGTTTTTAGGCTCGGATGAGTATCTTAAGGAGATTTCAAAAACAGTTTCGATTCCGTGCATCCGAAAGGATTTTACGGTTGATGAATATCAGATATATCAGGCAAAGACACTCGGTGCCGCTGCGGTGCTTTTAATCTGCTCCATACTGTCAGAGGAGCAGCTCAGTAAATACATAAAAATCTGTGACAGCCTTGGCATAAGTGCCCTTGTGGAGATACACAATGAAAAAGAGGCAGGGATGGCGGTAAGAGCCGGTGCCAGAATAATAGGTGTCAACAACCGAAATCTGAAGGATTTTACAGTTGATACAGCTAACAGCAAAAAGCTGCGCGACCTGATTCCCGATGACATCATATTTGTATCGGAAAGCGGGGTAAAGAGCACAGACGATATCAGGGCAATACGTGAAATCGGAGCTGACGCAGTGCTTATCGGAGAGACGCTGATGAGAGCGGACGACAAAAAGGCTAAGCTTGATGAATTGCGATTAAGCTAATAGAGATATATAAGTATCTTCATGGTTTTAAGAATATCTGTAACTATTTAGTACAGAAAACAAAATATTTACAAATATACATCAGAAGGGAAAACATCATGACAAATCCAAACGGAAGATTTGGTATTCACGGAGGACAGTACATTCCTGAAACCCTCATGAATGCCGTTAAAGAATTAGAAGAAGCATACAATTATTACAAAAACGATCCTGAATTTAACAGAGAGCTCACAGAGCTTCTCAACGATTATGCAGGAAGACCATCGAGACTGTACTACGCAGAAAAGATGACAAAGGATCTCGGTGGAGCAAAAATATACCTTAAGAGAGAGGATTTAAACCATACAGGAGCCCACAAGATCAACAACGTATTAGGTCAGGCACTTCTTGCAAAGAAAATGGGCAAAACCCGCCTGATAGCTGAGACCGGAGCCGGTCAGCACGGCGTGGCAACAGCAACGGCCGCAGCCCTTATGGGTATGGAATGTGTTGTATTCATGGGCGAGGAGGACACAAAGCGTCAGGCGCTCAATGTATACCGCATGCGTCTGCTCGGAGCAGAGGTTATCCCGGTTACATCAGGTACAGCCACATTAAAGGATGCCGTATCGGAGGCAATGAGAGAGTGGACCAAGAGAATTTCGGACACACATTACTGCCTGGGCTCAGTTATGGGACCACATCCGTTCCCTACCATCGTAAGAGATTTCCAGGCGGTCATCTCAAAGGAAATCAAGGAGCAGATGCTTGAAAAGGAGCACAGACTGCCTGATGCAGTCATCGCATGTGTGGGCGGCGGCTCAAATGCCATCGGAAGCTTTTACAACTTCATAGAGGATGAGGGAGTTGAGCTTATCGGCTGCGAGGCAGCAGGAAGAGGAATCGATACCTTTGAGACTGCAGCCACAGTAAATACAGGCCGTCTTGGTATTTTCCACGGCATGAAGTCATACTTCTGTCAGGATAAATACGGACAGATTGCTCCGGTTTATTCTATTTCTGCAGGACTTGACTATCCGGGAGTCGGACCGGAGCACGCATATCTGTACGATATCGGCAGAGCAAAATATGTACCGGTAACAGATGATGAGGCGGTAAATGCGTTTGAATACCTTGCAAAGACAGAGGGAATCATCCCTGCAATCGAGTCCTCACATGCAGTGGCATATGCCATGAAGCTGGCTCCTACAATGGACAAGGACAAGATAATCGTTGTTACTGTTTCAGGCAGAGGCGACAAGGACTGCGCGGCAATAGCAAGATACAGAGGGGAGAATATTTATGAGTAAGATAAGAAGTGCGTTTGAAAACGGCAAGGCATTTATACCATTTATCACCTGCGGTGATCCAAATTTAGAGACAACTGCAAAAATCGTAAGAGAAGCTGTTGCAAACGGAGCAGACCTTATAGAGCTTGGTATTCCGTTCTCTGATCCTACAGCAGAGGGACCGGTAATTCAGGGCGCCAACATAAAGGCACTCGCAGCCGGAGTCACAACAGACAAGGTTTTTGACCTTGTGAGAGATTTGAGAAAAGATGTCACAATCCCTATGGTTTTCATGACATATGCAAACGTGGTTTACTCCTACGGCGCAGAAAAGTTTATCAGTACATGTAAGGAAATAGGAATTGACGGACTTATCCTGCCTGATATCCCATATGAGGAAAAGGAAGAGTTTTTACCACTCTGTGAGAAATATGCTGTGGACCTCATTTCATTTATCGCACCTACATCAAAGGATCGCATCGCGATGATTGCAAAGGAGGCAACCGGCTTCATCTATGTGATTTCAAGCCTTGGAGTCACAGGTACAAGAAGCGAGATTAAGACAGATCTGGCTTCCATCGTCAAGGTCATCAGAGAAAACACTGATGTGCCATGTGCTATCGGTTTTGGTATTTCCACACCTGAGCAGGCAAAGAAGATGGCAGACATCTCTGATGGTGCCATTGTGGGCTCCGCTATCATCAAGATTATCGATGAGTATGGTGAGGCTTCACCAAAGCATGTCGGTGAGTATGTTAAATCAATGAAGGATGCGCTGTAGAGTCATTGTATTTTTATGTATGTAAAGGAGATTTTCTAAGGAAACTTATAGATAATATTATTCCCAGATAATATTATAAAATCAGAAATATGACTTTTATGCCTATATTTCAAAAATAAAATTTATGAAATCAACATATAAAACTTGAAAAACGGATATATTAATTATATAATAAGTGCAAATAAGGTAGTTCAGAGGGAGGAATACCAGAATGCTGTGTCAATTTTCTTTTAAAAACTTTAAATCATATAAAGAAACAACAACATTCGATTTTCAGGCAACATCTATTCCGGAGTTTTCAGAATCGTTGTTAAAAAGCGATAAAGCAGATGCACTTCTTCCTGTAGGGGTTATATATGGTCCGAATGGTGGGGGAAAAACCAATCTGTTACTAGCTCTTTCATGTTTGATTTCTACAGTAGTTAAGCCAATATATGAATTGGAGAAGGCAAGAGAAAAGATTATTATTCAGCAGAAGATAAGTGCGGCACCATTCTATTTTAATGAAATATCTAGGAAAATGCCGACAGAATTTGAAGTGTATTTCCGACAGGGAAAAAATGAATACAGGTACAACTTATCAATATGCGGGGATGACATTGTTGAAGAATCTCTGTATTGGAAGTCGATTAGTGGAAAAAGAACGGGTATGGTTTTTGATAGGGAAGGTGCTGAAATTACATTGGGTGCAAGCATCAATAAAGCAAGTATTAACCGTTCGGTAAATCCCAAGATGCCATATTTATCTTTTTTGGCAATCAACTATAATATACCGGTAATTGTAGAAGTTCAGAAGTGGTTTGAGTCATGCATTGTCAAAAATTATGCGAATCCGATTGCAGACAGGCAAATCATGTTTTCTGATGATGAATCATATCGAAAGAAAATTGTTCGTGCACTAAATGATGTTGATATTGATGTATCAGGTTATCGGTATGATGAAGAAAATCATGAACTATATACGCAGCGTATGATAGAAGGAAAGATTTATGAATTAAGTTTCAATGATGAATCAGATGGAACAAAGAAAATGATCGCAGCATTACCTGTGATTTTGTTAGCACTGCAGGAAGGCCGGCTGGTAATTATTGATGAATTGGATGCAAAATTGCATCCTAAGCTGCTTCGATATGTAATTTCATTGTTTAAAAATAAGAATGTAAATAAAAAGGGAGCGCAGTTACTCTTTACCTCTCATGATATGACAACAATGAAAAATACAGTTTTCAGACGGGATGAAATTTGGTTTGCGGCAGAAAACGAAAGGCACGAAAGTGAAATATATTCCCTGTATGAAATCAGAAGAGAAAACAATGAACGAGTAAATAGTACTGCAGCCTATGATAAACAATATCTGGAAGGGCGTTATGGTGCAGATCCATATCTTACAAATATGCTGGCAGGAGGAGATTGGCAATGAGTTTAAAACCTCCCAAGAAAAGTGATTTAGGAAAGAGCTGGATGAAACCACGCCGAGATAAGAATATCTTGATATGCCCAGAGTACCATTTGATAGTAACAGAAGGAACTGAAACAGAACCACAGTATTTCGATGCAATCAGGACAATCATAAATAGTCAGTATCGAGATAAAATTCAACTTGACATTCATGGTGCAGGAGACAATACTCTTAGTCTTTTGGATAAGGCAATGAACCTGGTCATGAATAATCCGAATGGATATAAGCATGTCTGGATAGTCTATGATACTGATGATTTCCCGGCAAAACGCATTAATAAAACGAATGAATTATGCATTAATTTATCTACAGAGGAAACACAATATCATGCTATCTGGTCAAATCAGTGTATTGAACTTTGGTTTTTACTTCATTTCAGTTTTGTCCAGTCAGATATTCATAGAAGTGATTACTGGCCAAAACTATCAGAATGGTTAAAGAATATTGGACAGGGAGAATATTCAAAGGGTAGGGCAGATATGTTCCAAATTTTGAGACCCTTCATGGATTTTGCAATAACAAATGCTGAACGCTTGGCTGCAATGAATGAAGGAAAAACTCCTGCAAGTTCAGCTCCCGGCACAAAAGTACATGAATTGATTAAACACTTGAGACCATATTTAAAAATCGGATAGAACAGGAAGAAGGAACAGATAAAATAATGCAGCAAAACGACAGATTAGAAAAACAGCTTGATTTCATCAGAGAAATCGACAAGGAAAAGGAGATATTCCGCCAGACTTATTTGGCTGATGCAAGCCGCAAGGAAAATGATGCGGAGCATGCCTGGCATATGGCTATCATGACCATGCTCTTGAGTGAGTATGCCAATGAGAAGATAGACGTGCTAAAGACAGTAGGAATGCTTTTGATACACGACATAGTAGAGATTGACGCAGGAGATACATATGCCTATGATGAGGCAGGCAAGGCCACACAGCATGAGCGTGAGCAGAAGGCGGCGGAGCGTATATACGGACTCTTGCCAAAGGAACAGGGCGAGCCGCTTTTAGAGCTGTGGGAGGAATTTGAGGCGCAGCAGACACCGGAAGCCAAATTTGCACATACCATGGATAATATCCAGCCGATGCTGCTAAATGATGCATCGGAAGGACTGTCATGGAGAGAGCATGGAGTAAAGCTTTCACAGATATTGAAGCGTAACGAGCGCACAGCACAGGGGTCACAGCAGATATGGGCTTATGCATTGAACAATATACTGAAGAAGAACGTTGAGAATGGAAATATCATAGATGATGAGGGTGTCTTCTTTACGGACTCTGATAAATAAGAGCAGATTTTGCACTGCATTATTTGTATTGAATACGGACACTTGTTATGATATACTTTACTGTGTTAAACCGATGAATTGCAGAGAAAAAATTATATTCAGGTTCATCGAAATCCATAGAACATAAAATACGGAGGAATCAAAATGAATATTGTATGCTTAGACCTTGAGGGAGTATTGGTACCTGAAATCTGGATTGCATTTGCAAAGGAGACAGGCATTCCTGAGCTTGAAAAGACAACAAGAGATGAGCCGGATTATGATAAGCTCATGAACTATAGAATAAATATTTTAAAGGAGCACGGACTCGGATTAAAAGAAATCCAGGAGACAATCGCAAAAATAGATCCAATGCCGGGTGCAAAGGAGTTTTTGGATGAGCTTCGCTCAATCACACAGGTAATCATTATCAGTGACACATTTTCACAGTTTGCAGGCCCACTCATGAAGAAGCTCGGTTGGCCAACAATCTTTTGTAACGAGCTTGAGGTTGCTGAAGATGGCGAGATTACAGGCTTTAGAATGAGATGTGAGCAGTCAAAGCTTACAACTGTAAAGGCACTGCAGTCTATCGGATACGATACCATCGCAAGCGGTGACAGCCACAACGATTTAGGCATGATACAGGCCAGCAAGGCAGGCTTCCTTTTCAGAAGCACAGATGCCATCAAGAAGGACTACCCTGAGCTTCCTGCGTATGAGACATATGATGAGCTGCTTGCAGCGATTAAAGCGGCATTATAATTAACCGGATAATTATTTATTCGGCAATTAATAAATATAGTTTTAAATAGCTTCCCACATGATATTTAAGAGTGGAATCATCCACCTGTACATGTGGGAAGTTTCTATATATTTATGTCATGCAAAATATATGAAAGAAGGTTGAGAGTAGTGGTGTATAAAGTAACACACATATATGAGGCAGATTTCGGCTGTGAGGAAAGAGCGGACGGCGCAAAAGCAAAATGCATTGTTTATCTAGAGGGAGAAGACGGCAGACAGCGTCATGTAGAGGTTGAGGATGAATGGCTTACGGCAAACGGGATAGAAGAGGGAAGCATTTGGAATGAAAATATTTAAAATGAAGTCTGAATCATAAACTATGTGATTAAATTATGTGATTAGAGTATGTGAATAGATTTTGTGTCTAGATGCACATTGTGTATTGACAACAGTGTAAAAGGTGCTATAATAAAATTAACATATGAACAATCATTCATATGTTCAATGCAAAACGTACAATAAAACAAATAATTCATGAAAATAAGGAGAACACTACTATGAAGAAGACTTACAAAATCGATGTAGATTGCGCTAACTGCGCCAACAAGATGGAGGATGCCGCAAAAAATACAGCAGGTGTAAAGGATGCCACAGTCAATTTCATGACACTCAAGATGAGCGTTGAGTTTGAGGAAGGACAGGATGCAAAGGCGGTTATGCAGGAGGTTCTTAAGAACTGTAAAAAGGTAGAGGACGACTGCGAGATTTTCTTATAAATTACCGGGGCGCAGGAATGACAAATGATATTATTTCAATGCCTGCGCTATAGTAAGGGTGATTATCGAGAGTGATTATCAAGAGATTATAACGAATGGAGCTTTGGCGTATGAATAAAAAGCAGAAAAAAGTACTTACGCGTATCATAATCGCAGCAGTACTCATGATTATATTACATTTCATACCGGTTAAGGGAATTATCAGGTTCCTGCTTTATATGGTGCCTTATCTGGTTATAGGATACGATATCCTGAAAAAAGCATTTAAGGGAATCAAAAACAAGCAGGTATTTGATGAAAACTTCCTGATGGCGGTTGCCACTGTAGGTGCGATAGCGGTTGCACTCTATGAGAATGGTGACTACACAGAGGCCATAGCCGTTATGCTTTTCTACCAGATAGGAGAGCTGTTTCAGAGCTATGCAGTCGGAAAGAGCCGTAAGAATATCAGCGAGCTCATGGACATCAGACCCGATTATGCCAATATTGAGGTGGACGGAAAGCTCACACAGGTTGACCCTGATGAGGTTGCTATCGGCTCAGTAATAGTGGTACAGCCGGGAGAAAAGGTTCCTATTGACGGTGTGATAGTTGAGGGCTCATCTACATTAAACACCAGCGCGCTTACAGGTGAGAGCGTGCCGAGGGATGCAAAATGCGGTGATGAGATAATCAGCGGATGCATCAATATGTCCGGTGTTTTAAAGATTAAAACCACCAAAGAGTTTGGAGAATCAACGGTTTCAAAGATACTTGACCTCGTTGAAAATTCAAGCTCAAAGAAATCAAAATCAGAAAATTTCATATCAAAATTTGCCAAGTATTACACTCCGGCAGTCTGCTACAGTGCACTTGCACTTGCGATACTGCCACCGCTTGTCAGAATACTTTTCATGTCAGCCGCACCACAGTGGGGCAGTTGGATATACAGAGCACTTACCTTCCTCGTAATAAGCTGTCCGTGCGCACTGGTCATCAGTATTCCGCTCAGCTTTTTTGCAGGGATCGGCGGAGCCAGCCGCGAGGGCGTTCTTGTAAAGGGCTCCAACTATCTTGAGACCTTATCGCAGACCAGATACGTTGTATTTGACAAGACCGGCACCATGACAGAGGGCGTTTTCGAGGTAGCAGGAGTCTACGACAATACGCTCGATAGAAAAAAGGTTCTTGAGTACGCAGCACTCGCAGAGAGCAGCTCATCGCACCCAATCAGCAAGAGCTTACAGAAGGCATATGGAAAGGAAATCGACAGAAGCCGCGTTACAGACGTTGAGGAAATCAGTGGCCACGGAATCACCGCAAAGGTAGATGGCGTATCTGTAGCGGCAGGAAACTACAAGCTCATGAAAAAGCTGGGCTTAAGCTACAGTGAAACAGACAAGGTCGGAACCATAGTTCATATAGCAATAGACGGCAGCTATGAGGGCTATATCCTTATTTCAGATAAGATAAAACCAACCTCAGCGGCAGCAATAAAGGCATTGAAAAAAGCCGGAATAAAAGGTACAATAATGCTTACAGGCGATTCAAGGACAGTAGCCGATTCAGTAGCGGCAGAGCTGGGAATCGATGAGGTATACAGTGAGCTTTTACCGGGCGATAAGGTGGCAAAGGTAGAGGAGCTGCTTGCGAAAAAAGGCAGCAAAGAAAAGCTCGCCTTCGTCGGAGACGGAATCAACGATGCACCGGTGCTCTCAAGAGCAGATATCGGAATCGCCATGGGCGCCATGGGCTCAGATGCCGCAATCGAAGCCGCAGATATCGTCCTAATGGATGATGACCCGCTAAAGATAGCAAAAGCAATAAAAATATCGCGCAAATGCCTGCGAATAGTATATGAAAACACATACTTCGCAATAGGCATCAAGCTGATCTGCCTCGTGCTCGGAGCAGTCGGAATAGCAAATATGTGGCTCGCAATATTTGCAGACGTAGGAGTAATGGTGATAGCAGTGCTAAATGCAATCCGCGCATTATTCGTACACAAGCTCTAAATGCATAGAGCCCAAAGAGCAGATATCAAAGCATGATGAAACTACTATATAAAAAATACCAGACAGAATGCACCCAAGAGGTGCACTCTGTCTTTCGCGTATAATAAAAGAAGTTACTGTTCACACGAAAGTGTGACAGTAACAAAAGACAATTAAACGGCAATAGCTAATAAACAAAAGCTAAGTAAATTCCTGCAGTGCCCTTACACGCATCCGGACCAGCCCCGTAACTGCGAAGGCACTGAGCAGTTACGCTACCGCTAATACGACGCGTCCACACCCTTCAATGAGCCAAAACCAAAGGGTGCTTGCAGAAATTGCATGTGACATCGCGAATATGGAGATATTTAGAGTCTGTTGGAATTATGTCACAACACAGCAATGTCCGTGCATGGACGCACGGACAAGGCGTTAGCGCCACGGACGGCGCTAAAAGCCGGTTGCGTCCTATAGCCAAAAACCTAAATCATAATTCCTACAGAGTCTTAATATCGAAATACTGAGCGAGGGCACATACAATTTATGCGGAGCACCCGCCCCATAGCCAATAAAGTAAAAATAACGCAGAAAGGATAACAACATGAGCGAAAACATAAATGAACAGATAGAATGCTGCGACTGCAATGAAATCCACGAAGACCTTCTGAAAATAGTAAATGATACAATGCCTGAGGAAACCGAACTCTACGACCTTGCAGAGCTTTTTAAGGTATTTGGCGACTCCACCAGAATCAGAATCCTCTTTGTGTTGTTTGAAGCGGAGGTATGTGTCTGCGACCTTGCAAAGGTGCTCAACATGACACAGTCCGCCATATCACATCAGCTTAGGATACTAAAGGCAAACAAGCTCGTAAACAGCAGACGTGAGGGCAAATCAGTGTTTTATTCGCTTGCCGACGGACATGTGCGCACAATCATTGCGCAGGGACGCGAGCATATCGAGGAATAATACAGGGAGGAATATACGTGACAGAATTAGAAGAATACTATAACAAATTCAACGAGGAAAAGCGCCTAAACAGCCGTCACGGCAGGGTAGAGTTCATCACCTCCATGAAGTATATACACGATTGTCTTGGCAGCTTGATGAATGAGAAGCAGCTTGAGTTTCGCTCACAAATCAAAATCCTGGATGTCGGTGCGGGCACTGGCAGATATTCAGTGCCTCTTGCCGAGGAGGGCTATGATGTGACGGCACTTGAGTTAGTTAAGCATAACCTCGGCAGACTGAAGCAAAAGAGCGATAAAGTAAAGGCATACCAGGGCAATGCCACAAGGCTTAAAAAATTTGGAAACGATGAATTTGACCTCACACTTGTATTCGGACCTATGTATCATCTGAAGTCGGCAGAGGAAAAGCTTGCCGCATTGAATGAGGCAAAAAGGGTGACAAAACCGGGTGGTTATATACTTGTGGCATACATTATGAATGAGTACAGCGTGATAACCTATGCCATAAAGGAGAAGCATATAAAAGAGGGAATAGAGGGCGGAATGCTCGATGAGAGCTTCCATTGTACAGAAAAAGCTAATGATTTGTACAGTTTTGTCCGATTAGAAGATATAGAGGCATTAAATGCACAGGCAGCGCTTACTCGCGAAAAGATAATCGCAGCCGATGGCGCGGCAAATTATATCAGACCGTTTCTGAATGCTCTTGACGAGGAGGAGTTTGATATGTTTGTACAGTATCATCTTTCCACATGTGAGAGAGCAGACTTGATGGGAGCAAGTGCGCACACGGTTGATATTTTAAGGGTGTAGTAGTTTTGAATAAAGTCTGTTATTATGACGGCTTATGCCTGAATAACAACATAAAAGTATAATATAACATATGAGGAGAATTATGAAAAACAAGGGATTAAAAATACTATTATGTGCTCTTTTGGTTTTATGCATTATTATGGCGGGAGCACTCATAGGAAAAGAATATATTGGAGATAATATAAAGGAAGCCGCTAACCAGAATGGTGTGGATGTAGTGAAGGATACATCTGACACCGGAAAAGAAGATGAGAATGCCGTTGACAGTACGGCACAAGGCACAGAGAGTACACAGTCTGATGCAGCAGCCGAAGCTGAGAATGCGCAAGCGGATACACAGCAGCCACAGATGTCAACTATAGTGATTACGGCTACAGGAGACTGTACACTCGGCAACAATCAGGAGCAAAGCTATGACGGCAGCTTTAATTCTTATTATGACTCAAAGGGACAGGACTATTTTTTCGGCGGCGTGAGAGATATTTTTGAGGCTGACGATATGACACTCATCAATCTGGAGTGTGTGCTATCGGATGCGACGGAGCGCGTCGAAAAGCGCTGGAACCTTAAGGGAAAGCCGGGCTACATTGGCATTATGACGGGAAGCTCCATTGAGGCCTGCAGTCTTGGAAACAATCACACATACGACTATGGACAGCAGGGACTTGACGATACGAGAAGTGTGCTTGAAAATGCCGGGATAGTGTATGGCTTTAATGATCAGACAGGCATTTACGAGACAGCTGATGGGACAAGGATTGGAATAGTATCAGCCAGCCTTTTATCACAAAACGGCGACCGCGAGGCATATATCCAAAACGGTATAGCTAAACTTCGCGAGCAAGGAGCGGCAATTGTTATAGCCTGCTGTCACTGGGGCATAGAGGGAGACCATTATCCGAATGATTATCAGCAGGCGGCAGCACACCGCATCATTGACTGGGGAGCAGACCTGGTAGTTGGAAACCACCCTCATGTGTTGCAGGGAATGGAGGTCTATAACGGCAAAATGATATGCTACAGTCTTGGGAATTTCTGCTTCGGAGGCAATAAAAACCCATCAGACAAGAACACGGCGATTTATCAGCAGGCATTTACTCTGATAAATGGTGAATTGCAGCCGGGCATAGATGCTCGGATTATTCCATGCACCTTAAGCAGCGCAAGCTCATACAATGATTTCAGACCGACAGTGGCTTCCGGAGAAAAAGCGCAGGAGATATGCAATTTAATGAACACTTATTCACAAAATTATAGTAAAATAGAAATTGATGAGCTTGGAAACCTGCATGTAAATTAACAGTAGGTAACTATTCAGAGCCACTGAGAAAAAGAAGGGCTGAATAGTTACAATATCATATTTTTAACAAATTAAGATAAAAAGCAGTCATGCAACAAAGGGCATGAACTATCATACAAATATAGTAAGGGAGTAAAGAGCAATATGTATATGTGGAGAGAGCGCAATAAAGAAGAAAAGCATGAGGATGTAGTAAATACAGGCCTGCAGCCGCTTGATGTGGTAGAGGGATTTAAGATACGTCCGGGTTTTTTCAGAATGTACGGAGCGTGCGTGGCATCGAACGGAGTGAGCTTTACCATCAATTCCCATGGGGCAACAAGGTGTACTCTTTTATTGTTCAAGCCACAGGCACCAAAGCCGTATGCGAGGATTCCGTTTCCTGATTCCTACAGGATAGGAGATACCTACTCCATGCTTGTTTTTGATATAAAGCCGGATGAATTTGAGTATGCATTTTCGTTTG
This sequence comes from uncultured Agathobacter sp., assembly GCA_934365945.1. GTDB lineage: Bacteria > Bacillota > Clostridia > Lachnospirales > Lachnospiraceae > Roseburia. Next base: position 54,386 of record CAKRNE010000005.1, read on the forward strand.
ACGGACCTTATGAGCCGGCAAAGGGACTTCTGTTTAACGAGGAAAATGTCCTTTTAGACCCATATTCCAGAGCGGTCACGGGACAGCGAAAATGGGGAGAAAAGCCGGAGGGCGGTAAGGATTTTGAGTACAGAGCCAGAGTTGTAAAAAGCAGCTTTGACTGGGGCAACATAAAGCAGCTTGAGCAGCCCTTTGAGGACCTTGTGATTTATGAGACACATGTGAGGGGCTATACAAAGGATAAGTCCTCAGGTGTCAGCGCACCGGGCACATTTGCAGGTTTGAAGGATAAGATTCCGTATCTGAAGGACCTTGGAATAAATGCAGTGGAGCTCATGCCGATTTTTGAGTTCGATGAGATGGAGAGCGCGAGAGTGGTCGATGATGTGCAACTCTATAATTACTGGGGCTACAACACAGTATCGTTTTTTGCACCGAATACGAGCTATGCCTTCAACGAGGAGCACAACCACGAGGGAGACGAGCTGAAATCGCTGATAAAGGCTTTAAAGGAAAATGGCATAGAGGTCATTCTCGATGTGGTGTTCAACCATACCGCTGAGGGAAATGAGATGGGACCGTGCTTCTCCTTCAAGGGAATAGACAATAACGTGTACTATATGCTCACACCGGATGCACACTACTACAATTTCAGTGGCTGTGGAAACGTTATGAACTGTAATCATCCTGTTGTGCGCAGCTTTATAATAGACTGTCTGAGACACTGGGCCATTGAGTACAGAGTGGATGGCTTCAGATTTGACCTGGCTTCCATTCTCGGAAGAGACCAAAACGGTGCACCTATGGCCAATCCGCCGATTCTTGAGTCGCTGGCATTCGACCCGGTGCTTGGCAAGATGAAGCTCATCGCAGAGGCATGGGATGCAGGCGGACTTTATCAGGTGGGAAGCTTCCCGTCATGGAACAGATGGGCAGAGTGGAACGGCAGATACAGAGATGACATGAGAAGCTTTTTAAAGGGCGATGACGGTATGGCGGGAAATGCCATCACACGTATCACCGGCTCACGCGACCTTTACAGCCCGGAGAGCAGAGGACACAAGGCATCGGTCAATTTCCTGACCTGTCATGATGGCTTTACACTGTATGACCTTTACTCATATAATGACAAGCACAATGAGAAAAACGGCTGGAACAACACAGACGGAGACAACAACGGCCATAGCTGGAACTGTGGCGCAGAGGGTGAGACAGACGACCCAAATGTAAACGGACTGAGAAGACGCCTTATAAAGAATGCATTTGCAGCGCTTTTGTGCAGCCGTGGTCCGGCAATGTTTTTTGCGGGAGATGAGTTCTGTAACACCCAGTTTGGAAACAACAACGCGTATTGTCAGGACAATATCATTTCATGGCTCGACTGGAGCAGGCTTGAGGAATTCAAGGAAATCCATGATTTCGTGCGTCATATGATTCAGTTCAGGAAGGAGCACCCTATACTCAGAAAGATGACAAAGCCTTCATCCTGTCAGTTCCCGGAAATCAGTGTGCACAACGGTACACCGTTCAATGCCTCAACGGATTACAAGACAAAGCTCATCGGTATCATGTATGCCGGAAGAAATGAGGAGGACACGGAGGACGATATTGTATTCTATTGTATGAATGCATATTGGGAGCCGCTTGTGATGCAGCTTCCGGTGCTTCCGAACGGAAAACACTGGCATGTGGACACCAATACCAATGCAGAGTATTTTGACGGAGAGGACTTCACCGCAAAGACAGAGCTTTTGGGTGTCAACACCATAAGAGTTCCTGCGAGAACCACGATAATACTTGTGGCAGAATAATAATAAAATCCGCTGCCTGCATACAGACAGGACGTATCAGCGTTTTGATCTCAGCGATTAGGAATTGATATCGTTTTAATAAAAAATAGCCCGGTACACATATCACATAGCGATAAGTGTGCCGGGCTGTTTTTCGTTACTGTTTTGGCTTAGACAGTAACATTTCCCCCTTTCATTTTTCAATATATTTTATGTGACAGTTGCGGCAGCCGGTGATTTTGCGAAGTGATACCGGAGGGCCTTGTATATATCACATAATCAGTTGTGAGTCAGACCAATTTTGTCGGTGAATCCGAGAAGATAATCGGGAGTGACCCCTAAAACTGTGCACAAATTGCATATAATCAGATAATCCGGGGTCCGCCTGCCGGTTCTGTAGCCTGATATGGCTGATTCAGAGCAGCATAGGATTTCGGCAAGAGCCTTATTGGTCAAAGCGTGAAGTCTCATCAGATAGTCAAGTCTTTCCGGAAGAGTTTCATGGATTTTTAATAATTCTTTTTTGGTTAATGGTTTATGTAATTCTCTCATGAGCTGATTGTAGCCCATGAAGTGCGTATAGCACCTAAAAAGCGCGAAACGCGTTATAGTTCTTTTAGAATAAGATAATACTGCGAAATATATGATAAGATTCTATATATTCCGGCGATGAAATCTAAATCCATCCACCATCGAAGGTGATTATCTGTCCTGTCAGATAATCCGGTGCAGTGACGACAGAGTAAGCCATATCTGCGACCTCATCGGCTGTGGCAAAGCGACCGGCAGGAATTTCATCGGCAAGCTCAGCTCTTTCGGCCTCGTCAAAGCATCGGTTCATGTCTGTATCTATGACACCACAGGCTATGGCATTTACCGGAATGTGCGATGGCGCAAGTTCCTTGCCGAGAGCCTTTGTGAATGCATTTATACCGCCCTTGCAGGCAGAGTAAGCCACCTCGCAGGAGGCTCCGACATTGCCCCAGACAGAGGAAATCTGTAGTATGCGGCCGTTTTTTTCTGCGACCATGTGAGGGATGGTGAGCTTTGTAAAGTTGAAAACACCGGTCAGATTTACAGACACGATATTGTTCCATTCATCAGGGGTCATATCACTGAGCAGCCCGATATGCGATATGCCTGCATTGTTGACGAGTACATCTATATGGCCGAAATGGGAAATGGTTTTTGTAACCATATCCTGGGCAAAGTAAAAGTCTCCCACATTTCCGGTGTGGCATAGCACCTCGATTCCGTATGCACAGTGAAGCTCCTCAGCAAACGCCTTAAGCCTGTCGGATGAATTGCGGCAGCAAAGCGAGAGGTTATATCCGCAGGAAGCAAACTTTTTGGCAATCGCAGCACCTATACCGCGGGAAGCTCCGGTTATTATAGCAGTTTTGTTTATGTGATTTGTCTGATTTGTCATGACATTCTCCTTATCAATTTTAGGACACCAAACTGGCCACACCCAGAAACCCACTAATATATCGGCTTCACATAGTAAATTGCTGCTTTCTCGGTGTGGTGCTGATAATTAAGGTGTATATCGAATCACATGCAAGCGTGCATAGATGATATTTTTGAACCTTTAATCATTAACATATTACTGCATAAATCATACCATAAATATATATTATGGGGTAGACAAAATTATTACATTGTGATATTATTTAGTAGTTGCAAAACAAATTGCAGACGGCGTGTGGCTCAGTTTGGTAGAGCGCTACGTTCGGGACGTAGAGGTCGCAAGTTCGAATCTTGTCACGCCGATTTACTTATGAATATCTATCTGAATAGTTATCGGCTATTTCATTTTAGAACACGCGCATAGCGTGTTTTTTTATTTTAGTCCTTTGGAAATCAAAGTAATATATTGCGTTATTGATAAAATGGTGGTAATATAGTACTAACGTAATGGTTTCGCTTTAAGAAAGGGACAGGAAATAGGGGATATGAATATTGTTTCACAAATGTGTGCCATAGCGGTGATGCTTGTTATAATGTATTTCTATGTTACACAGAAAAAGATTATATTACACACATCGCGGGCATTTGTTGAGGTATGGATTGCAGGCATGCTGTCACTTTTTTTCGATATTTTTTCACTTGTTGCAATTGAAAAAAGAGCCGGATATCCTCTCACAGCTATAAATGTTATTTGCAAATTATATCTCTGGACGGTTACATGGGTTGCCATGGTGGCATTCTGGTATATATGTGTGGATATTTTCAGAAAAAAAGAGCTTGAGTGCAAGTGGAGAAAGCGGCTGTTTATATTTGGAATTATAACGGAAATTCTGATAATGGCTGTGCCGATTAAAATTTATGATTCCAATAATATAGTCTATACATATGGTCCGGCAGTTGTTATAACATATACAGTAACTGTTACTTTGCTGGGGCTTATTTTAATGCTGACAAAAAAATACGGTCAGGTTATAAATCCGAGAAGAAGAAAGAGTATGCAGGTCTGGGTGGCGCTTATGTTCTCGGCGGCGGTTATCCAGTTTATAAATAATAAAATATTGATTGTCGGCTTTGCGAGTATGGTAGGTGTGCTTATCATTTTTATTATGCTTGAGAATCCGATGGCAAATATTGACAGAGATACAGGCTTTTTCAACCTCAATGCTTTTTTTGAATATATGAAGGAGGCATATGGACAGGGAAAGGACGTATCGATAGTATGTGTTCGTTACGGCAGCAACGGAAACGAGGTTTTTTCCAGCAAGATGGAAAAAAGTATTTTTTTTGAGGTTGTTTCATTTATAAAAAATATACCTGATAATTATGTTTTTAGAAGCTCGGCAAATGAGTATCTGCTTGTTTTTGAAAATATTGATAGTTCCCAAAAAGCAATCGGAATATTGGAACGCAGGTTTGACAAGCCATGGGGCGGTGACAATATGACGATGTTGTTTGGAGAAATATATTATCTAAGGTCTACTGAGCTTGTGCGGAGACCATCGGATATATTGGGGCTTTTTCAATATGCCAAGCGTAACAGAGCTGAGTTTACAGGGCGTGGCGTGATGCTCATAAATAATGAGGTTATCGAGCACATATATGATGAAAATTCTATTGAGAATGAGATAATAGGGGCGTTGCGCGATAATCGTGTTGAGGTATTTTACCAGCCTATTTATAACACTAAAACGCATAAATTCACCTCTGCGGAGGCGCTTGTCAGGATAAGATCGCGCGAGGGAAATATCATACCTCCGGGCAGATTTATTTCTGTGGCTGAGAAGCGGGGACTTATTCTACGGCTTGGAGAGCGTGTGTTTGAGATGGTGTGTAGATTTATTGTACAGCATGACATACATGCGATGGGGCTTGAGTATATTGAATGCAATCTGTCAGTGGTGCAGTGTGCTTATGACCATTTAGCGCAGGATTTCATTGCAATTATGGAGAAATATCATGTGGATGCAAATGATATTGTGCTTGAGATTACAGAGTCTGCATCTATCACTGAAAAAAAGATACTGCTTGATAATATGAATGCCCTTCGCAAGGTGGGAGTGAGGTTTGCGCTGGATGATTTCGGCACAGGTCAGTCAAACTTAAGCTATATCGTTGATATGCCGATTGACATTGTGAAGTTTGACAGAGGCATGACAAATGCATATTTCGACAACGGAAAGGGCAAGCCTGTTATGGATGCCGCAATGGGGATGATACAAAAGCTGAAGCTTGAGATTGTTTCTGAGGGAATTGAGGAGAAGGAGCAGTTTGCAAAGCTGGATGAGCTTGGAATAGATTACATCCAGGGCTATTATTTCTCAAAACCGAGAAATGCGGCTGAGTTTATTTCATTCATACAAAGCAATAATGCATAGTTTATTTTATTGATATAAAGCAATGATACATAGTTTATTTTATTGATATAAAGCAATGATACATAGTTAATTTCATTCATAGAATGCAATAATGCATAGGCAAATAAAATAATTGAATAGGTTATAATATGGATTAAAATCCGACGCTTTTAAATTGCGTCGGATTTTTTAAGTTCATTTAAGGTAGCCATGTTAGTATGACACCATCAAAACGAAGGGAGACATAAAACATGGCAGACCAAATGATTTTCAAGAGATTTGAAATTAAATACATGATAGATGAAGCGGTTTTTGAAAAGCTGATGCAAGTGATGGATGGATATATGATAGCAGATGAGCACGGACGAAGCACAGTCTGCAGCTTATACTATGACACGCCAAAGCATCTTCTTATCCGCAGATCGTTGGAGCATCCGGTATATAAGGAAAAGCTAAGACTTAGAAGCTACGGAGTGGCAGAGTCGTCTGACACGGTGTTTGTGGAGCTGAAAAAGAAATTCTGCTCTGTTGTATACAAGCGAAGAATTGCGATGACATATGATAAGGCACTTTCATATCTGGCGGGAAATGGGCAGATAGCTGGCTCACAGGTAGCTGACTCAAAGATAGCTGGCTCAAAGATAGCTGGTTCACAGGTAGCTGATTCACAGGTAGCTGACTCGCAGATTGCAAACGAGATAAATTATGCACTCAAAATATATGAAAACCTCGCACCGGCGGTGCTTTTATCATATGAAAGAGAAGCCTTTTATGCAAGAAACAATCACGAGTTCAGAGTGACCTTTGACAGAAATATCCTTTGGAGGGACTATGACCTGTCACTTGACAAGGGCATCTACGGCACACCTATACTTGCGGATCAGAAGGTGCTGATGGAGGTAAAGACAGATGGAGCCATACCGGGATGGATGGTTGATTTCCTCACGGCAAATAAGCTTTACAAGACATCGTTTTCAAAATACGGTACAGCATACCGTGCGATATATGACCGTGCAAATCAAAAAAGCACTAAGCAGGTTCATGGTTGCGACGAGCTATATGGTGATGAGCTTGTAGCTGTGGCAGGGAATTGATGTATATGGTGATGGGGCTGCAGCTGTGGCTGGAAGTGATGTATACGGTGATGAGACTATAGCTGTGGCAAGAAATTGATGTATATGGTGATGGGCTGTAGCTGTGGCAGGGAATTGATGTATATGGTGATGAGCCTATTGCTGTGGCAAGGAATTGAGTAGAGAATTGCAAAATAAAGATAAAAACCAGAGATTAGAAATTATAAAAGTAAAATTATAAGAGCAATATTATAAAAGTAAAATTATAAAAGCAATATTATAAGAGAAATATTATAAAAACAGATATTACGGAGGATTACATATGCTTAGCAACATTTTTACAGGATTATTTGATACAACGGCTACAACGGTCATTTCGGTGCCGGATTTCATAATTTGTATAGTGGTTTCACTTATAATCGGAGCCTTTATTACATGGGTCTATACATACAAAAGCCGCTATACAGCAAGCTTTGCGATAACGCTTGCGATGCTTCCGGCAGTGGTGTGCATAGTCATCATGATGGTAAACGGTAACGTCGGTGCAGGAGTAGCTGTAGCGGGAGCCTTTTCACTGGTGCGTTTCCGTTCGGTACCGGGAACGGCAAAGGAGATAGGCACGATTTTCCTTGCTATGGCAGCAGGACTTATCGCAGGAATGGGCTATCTGGCATTTGCAGTGCTTTTTGCATTAATCATGGGCATGGTGATGCTCGTGCTCAACATATCAGGCTTTGGTACACACACAAGAGCTACAAGCGACAGAACACTTAGGATTACAATTCCTGAGGATTTAAATTACGGCTCAGCCTTTGATGATTTATTTGAGAAATATCTCACAGCCTGTGAGATTGTTTCTGTAAAGACAACAAATATGGGAAGCCTTTACAAGCTTACCTATCACATAACACTTAAGGATTTGGCGATGGAAAAGAGCTTTATAGATGAGCTTCGCTGCCGTAATGGCAACCTTGAAATCGCAATTATGCAACAGGAGGTAAATACGAATGAGCTATAGAAAAATTACTAAATATTTTCAAAATATCAAGCTATACGGGATAATCGGTGCGGCTGTAATCATGGCAATGTCCGTAACAGCCTGTTCGACAGTCAAAAATTCAGGCACAGAGATATCAGCTACCCAGACCTCTGCAGGTTTAGCGGATGGGACTTCAGTCAATGGAATCTATTCATATGATGATATGTTTACAGAGAGAGATCTTGATGTGGGCTATGACGAGAGCAGTGCTGTAAAAATCAATCTGGCAGATGATTCGACCACAGTAACCGTAGGGGATGACACGGAGGCTGATGTGTCAGAAACAGATGAGACCAAGGCAGACGAAACCCAAGCAGACGAGTCAGAAACAGATGGAACTAAAGCAGACGAGTCAGAAACAGATGGAACTAAAGCAGATAAGTCAGAAACGGATGAGACTAAGGCAGCGTCGAGCAGTGTGAGTATTTCAGGAAATATCATCACTATATCTGAGGAAGGCACATATGTGCTTTCCGGAGCCTTATCAGAGGGACAGATTGTCGTAGATGCAGACTCAGCCAAGGTACAGCTTGTGCTTGACAATGCAGACATCACCTGCGCGTCAAGCGCAGCAATATATGTAAAGAATGCAGATAAGACGTTCATTACGCTGGCAGAGGGCTCAGAGAACATTCTCATGAATACGGCAGAGTATGAGGCAATTGATGACAACAATATAGATGCTGTGATTTTTTCAAAGGATGACCTGACACTGAATGGAAAAGGAACGCTCACCATAAATTCAGAGTATGGACACGGAATTGTATCAAAGGATGATTTAAAGCTTGTAAGTGGAACCTGCAATATTACGGCAAAAAACCATGCGCTTTCAGGAAAAGACAGCGTGCGAATTGCAGCAGGTACGTACAATCTGACCTCCGGCAAGGATGGAATTCACTCAGAAAATGCGGATGATGACGAAAAAGGCTTTGTATACATAGCATCCGGTGATTTTACAATTGAGAGTACAGGTGACGGCATAGATGCATCATATATGGTACAAATTGATGATGGAGACTTTGAGATAACCGCAGGCGGTGGTGCTGAAAATGCCACAAAGACACACAATGACATGCCGGGCGGCGGCCCGGGTGGCGATATGGGAGGTGGCGCACCGGGTGGAGATAAACCGAGCGGAGAAGCACCAAGTGGGGAAGCACCAAGTGGAGATAAACCGAGCGGGGAAGCATCAAATGGAGATACATCGAGTGAAAGTGGTTCTAATGGAGATCCTTCGGGCAGCGATTCAGGTAAACAGACCGGGCAGACACCACCGGATAAGCCGGACGGAGACAGCTTCGATGGAAGCCGTCCAGATGAAAAAGCTTCGGACAATGCAGGCAGCCAGACTTCACAGACGCCACCGGATAAGTCAGGTAAAGATACAGCAGATGGGCAGCAGTCTGATAAGAATTCACAAAGTAACAATACGGCAGACAGCACAACTGCATCAGGCACATCATCCGATACAGACTCAACAAGCACCAAGGGTATCAAGTCAGATGGTGCACTCTATGTAAATGGAGGTACCTTTACCATCAACTCTGCGGATGATTCATTCCACAGCAACTCTGACGTCACAATAAATGACGGAACCTATACCATCAGCTCAGGAGATGACGGAATGCACGCAGACAGTGCACTGCTTGTCAATGGTGGAACCATTACAGTCACAGAGAGCTATGAAGGCTTAGAGGGACTCAATATCACAATAAATGATGGCAAGATTGATATCACTGCAAGTGACGACGGCATGAATGCAGCTGGCGGAAATGATCAGAGTGGTTTTGGCGGCATGGGTGGCGATGGCTTCAAGGGTATGCAGGCACTAAACAGCGCTCCGGATGCAGCACAGAAGTCGGACAGTACATCTGATAGCAAATCAGATAACACACAGAAGTCGGACGACACATCAGACACAGCACAGACAACCGGCAACATAACAGTTGCAACACAGAAATCGGACAGCACATCAGACACAGCACAGACAACCGGCAACATAACAGTCGCAGTACAGAAATCGGACAGCGCATCAGACACAGCGCAGGATACAGATGCTGCATCAGAGGATGAGATGTGGATGGTCATCAACGGCGGCTACGTACACGTGCTGGCAGGTGGCGATGGTCTTGATTCAAACGGAGACCTGACAATAAATGGTGGTGAAGTTTATGTAGATGGTCCATCAGATAACGGAAACAGTGCCATAGATTATGGAGAAAAATCAGCTTTTTATATCAATGGTGGAACTGTTGTTGCTGTGGGAAGCAGCGGTATGGCAGAGGATGTAAGCAGTGAATCAAAGCAGCAGGTAGCCTTTGTAAAGCTTGATTCACAGGTCGATGCTGGTGATGTGATTTTAAAAGATGCTGACGGAAATGAGATTATTTCATACACAGCCCAGAAGAAGTATGACTGTGTGATAATCAGTACAGCAGATTTGAAGGCAGGTCAGACCTATACACTTTCAGCATCAGGAAGTGAATCGGAGGTATCTCTTTAATCCGGCAATATTATATACCATGGCGCATAGCCTGACAGTGTGATGTCAGGCTGGCGTCAAAACGGAGCAAAGATAAAGCATAAGTATCGTTAATGTTCACATTTAACAGTGTGACCAGTAACAGAATGTCATGTGATTTTGCGAACAATATGTGTAGGGTGGTTCTGAATAGGTACATAATATGATATAATGAGCGTAGCGAATTATATCACGCGCGAATGCGCATAGGTATCAGCCGCAGGCCTATCATATGCGTAAGCATATAATATAATGAGTGAAAGTAAGAAGGAGGCCATCATGAGATTATTACTGGCAGAGGACGAAGAGGACTTAAGCCGCGCACTTGTAGCGGTGTTAAAACACAACAACTATTCAGTTGATGCTGTCTATGACGGAGCAGAGGCGCTCGATTATATAGAAAACTCAGATAACTATGACGGAGTAATACTGGATATCATGATGCCTAAAATGGATGGAATCACTGTGCTCAAAACTATCAGAAGTCATGGCAATTCTGTTCCGGTGTTAATGCTTACCGCAAAGGCTGAGATAGACGACCGCGTGGAAGGACTCGATAGTGGCGCCGATGACTATCTGACGAAGCCGTTTTCCATGAAGGAGCTCATGGCACGAATCCGCGCCATGACAAGGCGCAAGGCTGATACAACAGACTCAGTGCTGACATTTGGCGATATCACGCTGGACAGATCAACCTATATGCTGACTGGACCTGCAAGCATTAAGAATGCAGACAGCACTGAAAAATGTGACGTATGCACAGACACAAATAATGCGAATAATGGTAAGGTGAGCTGTCAAAGCACAGGAACTCAAAGTGATGGAATCAGACTTGCAAACAAGGAATACCAGATGCTGGAGATGCTTATGACAAATCCGGGACAGATTATATCCGTAGACCAGTTTATGGACAGGATATGGGGCTATGATTCGGAAGCAGAACAGAATGTCGTGTGGGTTTACATATCCTATCTGCGGAAAAAGCTGGCATCAGTGGGCTCTACAGCACAGATAAAGGCAACACGCGGTGTGGGATATTCGATAATTAATGAATAAATCACCTTTTTACCTTTTTATTTAGAAAATGCTGGATTTTTAAATTAGCATAATGTACAATAGCCATAGGTTGATAGCATAACAGGCGGGCCTTGGGTAGCTGAAATCCCTAAAACTTCTAAAACAGCACCCTAAACCCAGCGAAACAGCCGGAAAAATTCCTAAAAAAGTAGCTGAAACCGCTGAAATCTCTAAAACAGCACCCTAAACCCAGCGAAACAGCCGGAAAAATTCCCCAAAAAGTAGCTGAAACCGCTGAAATCCCTAAAACAGCACCCTAAACCCAGCGAAACAGCCGGAAAAATCCATAAAAAAGTAGCTGAAACCGCTGAAATCCCTAAAACAGCACCCTAAACCCAGCCAAATAGCCGGAAAAATTCCTAAAAAAGTAGCTGAAACCGCTGAAATCCTCAAAACAGCACCCTAAACTCAGCCAAATAGCCGGAAAAATTCCTAAAAAAGTAGCTGAAACCACTAAAATCCCTAAAACAGCACCCAAAACTCAGCCGAACAGCCGGAAATCCCAATAAAAAAGTAGCTGAAATCCCTAAAAATCATAAAACAGCTCAAAATTACAGCCTGTTTCTATATTTATATAGTGCTATCAAACGAATGGAGATTATATTCTCCACTTTTGAAGATAAATGACAGATTTTCGTTTATCATATTCCCCACAAAATACAATAGAATTACTGGTAAAACTACATATAGCATCATATGATGTAAAGATTAAGGAGGAAAATAAAATAAGCTCACTAGATAATAGAATTAACTGGTTGGAAAGAGAAATAACTTGTACACAAAAAAGTCTTGAAGCTATAGCGGAAGAAGGAACAATCTATCTAACACAAAAGGATGGAAATGTTAAATGGTATGTTTGGAAAAATGGTAGAAGAGAGTATTTATCAAAGAAAAACGATAAAGAAATCAGAAATCTTGTCAATAAAAAATATCTGGAGCTTCATTTGAAGGATACAATAAATGAACTCAAACTACTTGAGACAAACAGAAAAGCACAGGAAAAGTATAGAACCGATTATGCTCAGAACATGCTTCAACAAAGGCATTATAGTAATATACTTTTAGCTGATGAAAAAAAAGAAAATGAAAATAGGCATGCTCCTAATCCGGAGAATCTAAAGTTCTACACAAAAATGGGAATTCTTGTGCGCTCCAAATCAGAAGTAATTATTGCGACGGCCTTGTATGATAATAATATAAAGTTTGAGTACGAAAAGCCGATTAAAATCTCAGATGTTATTTATTATCCTGATTTTACGGTTGAGAAGAAAAAAGGTGATATAATTATATGGGAGCATTTCGGATTGATAGATAATCCTGATTATCGAAACAAAGCTTATCGAAAGATATTGAAATATAACGAAAATGGATATTATCAAGGGAAAAATCTTATATTGACATATGAAACATCAGAAAGTCCATTGGACCCAATGGATGTAGAACATGAAATAAGAAAAATGTGCAGGTGATAAAATGCTTAAAAAATTACGAAGAAAATTTATAGCCATAGCAATGCTGTCGGTTTCAATCGTTCTCATTGCAATTGTTGGCACGATAAACGTTGCGAATTATATAAGTACAAATGAAGCGCTGGATGCGCGTCTTAAGCTGATTGCCGGAAACGGAGGCACGTTTCCGGATCTTTTAGAGCGCGGAAGTAGGGGAGAGGAAGGTAATAAAACAGACAGTATAAATGCTGAAAACAATAAAAAAAATGATGAAGAGACAAACAGCGATACAGAAAGCACAAATACCGGCACAGAAAACACAAATACCAACATAGAAAATGCAAACACCAACACAGAAAGCACAAATACAGACACATCCGGCAGAACAGCAGATGAAAGTACAAATAAAGGAACTTCCACACGCAAAGAGCCTCCATCTGGCAAGACAGATGTGCAGCCTCCGGAGGATATGAGGCAGGCTGATTTAAAGGATGATAATTTAAAGGAAAATGACCTAAAGGTAAATGACTTAAAAGAAAATGACTTAAATGAGAATGATTTTAAGGAAAATGACCTAAAACGCCATGGTATCTCACCGGAGAGTCAGTTTGATACCAGATATTTTACTGTCACGATAAACAGTAAGGGCGAGGTGGAAAATATTGACACAAGTAAAATAGCATCCGTCTCGTCGGAAAATGCAGCCGGATACGCGAAAAAACTTTGGAAATCAGGCAAAAAAGGCGATGGAAAAAGTGGCTTCGCAGAAAATTGCAAGTATCTGACTGTGGACGAGGATGGCTCTACAATGTATATTTTTCTGAGCTGTCAGCGTGAGCTTTCAACAATAAAAACATATATATTGGCCAGCGTTGGAATCAGTGTTTTCGGACTTGTCGTGGTATTTGTTATGATATTCTTCTTCTCGGGAAGAATACTTAAGCCTGTATCGGAAAGCTATGAAAAGCAAAAGCGGTTCATAACTGATGCCAGCCATGAAATCAAAACTCCGCTTACCATAATAGATGCAAATACAGAGGTAATCGAGATGATGGAGGGGGAGAATGAATGGACAAGCAGTACCAGAAAACAGATAGCGCGCCTGACATCACTCACGGAAAAGCTTGTATTTTTGTCGAGAATGGATGAGGAAGCAACAAAGCTTGAGATGCTGGAATTCTCATTATCGGATGCGATACTTGATACTGCAGAGCCGTTCAAAGCGGTAGCCGGGACAAAAGGGAAAAAGCTCACAATTGATGTGATAGATGGAATACTGTATACAGGTGATGAGAAAACTATCAGACAGCTTGTATCAATTTTACTTGATAATGCTATTAAGTATTCCGGATGCAGCAGTGTAAGCTGCGAAAATGGTAATATCAATAAAAAGAATCTTAATAAGACAAATCTAAATGAGACAATCCAAACACAAAACAATTGTGTCACCGCCGGAGATATGGCACCGGAAATAGAACTGACCATGAGACCATCCGGTAAAAACCGTATAATTACCGTTTGGAACACTGTAGATGATACTGCAAACATAAAAAAAGGCAGACAGGACATGCTGTTTGAGCGATTCTACCGCACTGATGCCTCTCGCAACTCAAAAACAGGAGGCTTCGGAATAGGTCTATCGGCAGCCTATGCCATAGTAAAGGCACACAAAGGAAAAATCACTGCAGAAAGTAAAGATGGCCAGTCTATCAAATTTACAATCGTATTGTAAATTATATGTAGCAATATAAGGAGTAGCATTAGGCACAATTATGCAGCAATATAAGGAACTGCATTAGGCGCAATTATACAGCAATATTATGCGCAACATAAGAAGCAACATTTTAAGCAGCATTTATCCGTTTAGATAATGCAAATGCAAAGAAAAATTTTTTACATGCATTTTACACACTAATGATTTTGCATTTTACATTTCCCCGTTACTATATCAGTTGTAACAAACAAAGAAATAAATTCAAGAAAGAAATGAAAGAGGAAATTAAAATGAAAAATCGTATGAAAAAACTTTTAGTTTTAGCAGCTGCTGCAACAATGATGACAGCAGCATTTACAGGATGTGGCTCAAGCTCAGACGGAGCAGACAACAATGCAGATACAAGCGCAAATAAGAGCGCAGATGAAGGCACATCAAATGAGAACTTAAGCGGTTCACTTTCACTTGCAGGAAGTACTTCAATGGAGAAGCTTTGTGAGGCGCTCAAGGAGTCATTCATGGAGCAGAATCCTGGTGTAACAGTAACAGTTGAGTATACAGGCTCAGGTTCAGGAATCGAGTCAGTGACAGCAGGAAGCGTAGATATCGGAGATTCATCAAGAGCACTTACAGATGATGAGAAAGCAAACGGCATTGAGGAAAACATCGTAGCAATCGACGGAATCGCAGTTATCACAGACAAGGACAACTCAGTAACAGAGCTTACATCAGATGACTTAAAGAAAATCTACACAGGCGAGATTTCAAACTGGAAAGACCTTGGCGGAAAAGACGAGGCAATCGTAGCAATCGGCCGTGAGGCAGCTTCAGGAACAAGAGGAGCCTTCGAGGAGCTTCTTGATGTAAAGGATCAGTGCAAATATGCACAGGAGCTTGACTCAACAGGAGCAGTACTTGCAAAGGTAGGCTCAACACCGGGAGCAATCGGATATGTTTCACTTGACGTACTTGATGACACAGTAACAGCAATGAAGATTGACGGAGTAGAGGCAACAGAGGAAAACATCGTAGCAGGCAAATATCTCCTTTCTCGTCCATTCGTAATGGCTACAAAGGGCAAGATTGACGAGCAGAACGATATTGTTAAGGCTTGGTTTGACTATGTAAACTCAGATGAGGGACAGGCAGTAATCAAGAAGGTAGGCCTTATCCTTCCTCAGTAGAAATTATCGGTCATAGTAATGATACGAAATACAGACGTCGATACGAAACATTGCTGGTAAGTATAAAAATAATACAAAATACAGACGTCGATACGAGACATCGTTAGTAAGTATAAGTATAAAAATAATACAAAATACAGATGTCGATATTATACATTAGTATTAATACATATTGATAAGATACAAGGGTTTCCTCAGGAAATGCAGGTTTCCTGGGGAACTTTTTGAAACAAGGAGTATCAAATGAAACAGAAATCCATAGTAGAGAATGTTGCCAAAATAATATTCACGGTATGTGCGGTTGTGGCAATATTCGCAGTATTATCAATAACAATTTATATGTTCCTCAAAGGCGCACCAGCATTTTTCAAGGTCGGAGTGTTAAACCTTTTATTTGGAACAAAATGGGCACCGACAGCGGCAGACCCAAGCTACGGAATATTGTACATAATCCTCACATCCATCATAGGAACAGCAGTATCTATCCTTATAGGAGTACCAATTGCTCTTCTTACGGCAGTATTTCTCACTGAGGTGTCGAATAAAAAACTCTCAGCAGTAGTGCAGCCGGCAGTAGAGCTGCTTGCAGCCATTCCATCAGTAATCTATGGACTTTTGGGACTTATGATACTTAATCCGGTATTATACAAGCTCGAGAAGCATGTTTTTGCAAACTCAGCAACACATCAGTTTACCGGCGGATCAAACCTGCTTGCAGCAATCATAGTGCTTGCAATCATGATTCTTCCTACGGTAATCAACATGAGTGTATCATCAATACAGGCGGTACCGCAGCAGATGAGAGCGGCATCACTCGCCCTTGGAGCAACAAAGATACAGACAATATTTAAAGTGACAGTTCCGGCAGCAAAGTCAGGAATCATGACAGGAATCGTGCTCGGAATAGGTCGTGCACTCGGAGAAGCCATGGCAATCAACATGGTAGCCGGTGGAACAGTCAGCTTCCCGCTGCCATTCAACTCAGTGCGTTTCCTTACCACACAGCTCGTCAGCGAGATGGGATACGCCAGCGGACTTCACAGACAGGTGCTTTTCTCAGTAGGCCTTGTGCTTTTTGTGTTTATCATGATAATCAACCTCACCCTTATGAAACTCAAAAAGAAAGGAGCTGTGGAAAATGACTAGTATAAATGGAAAACGCCGCAGAATAGGCGATGATGTAGTATACTTTTTCATATATCTGTGTGCAGCATTATCGGTAGTGCTGCTTGCGGGAATCATCATATATGTATTTGTCAGGGGAATAGGCCAGGTAAACTGGCAGTTTCTGACAAGCGAGACATCTGTCTTAAGAGGCACTGTCGGAATAGCGGGCAACCTGCTCAATACACTTTACATCATAATAATCACCATGCTCATAGCAACTCCTGTCGGAGTGGGAGCAGCCGTGTACCTGAATGAGTATGCAAAGCCCGGTAAGCTCGTATCCACAATCGAGTTTGCTACAGAAACACTTGCGGGAATACCGTCAATCATCTTCGGTCTCTTCGGAATGATGTTTTTCGGACAGACAATTGGCTTTGGCTACAGTATACTGACAGGTTCACTGACACTGACACTCATGGTGCTGCCTCTCATCACCAGAAATACACAGGAGGCGCTGAAAACTGTACCGGACAGCTACAGACACGGAGCAGTCGGACTCGGAGCCGGAAAATGGCACACCATCCGCACAATCCTGCTGCCATCTGCCATGCCGGGAATCATCACAGGTGTTATTCTTGCAATCGGCCGAATAGTCGGTGAGTCAGCAGCACTCCTCTTTACAGCAGGAAGTGCAGGAATGCTTCCAAAGGTTGCCAGCGGATATTTCTCAAAGATAATGCAGTCAGGTGGAACACTTACCATCAAGCTCTACCTTGCAGCGACAAGTGAAGGAAAATTCGACCAGGCATTTGGAATTGCGGTTGTGCTTCTCGTAATCGTATTCTTAATCAACATCCTGACAAAGGTGCTGGCAAAGAAATTCCAGGCGAAATAGTTAATGAATTTTGAAGCTTCGATATCGGTCGGGGCTTCTTTTTGTTATACATAAAAAATATTTAGAAAATTTGTATTTTATGTGATAATTGGTATATGTAAAGCGTTTATATATTAGAACAGAAAAATTTGAAGCGGAAATAACAGGGGATCATAGTGAACAACATAGAATACGAAAAAGCTGTAACCCTTTATATGTCAAGCATATATAAAGTGGCATTGAACGCATGCAGAAATACAGCAGATGCAGAGGATATAGTACAAACTACATATGAAAAATTGTGGAAATGTAACAAAACATTTACAGATTTTGAACATATGAAAAAATGGCTCATACGAGTATCTATAAATGAATGTAATTCTTTATTCAGAACTCCATGGATGAAGAAGCGGGCGGCAGAGAGCGAATTGGAAAAACTGTCATTTTCCACACCGGAAAAATCGGATCTCTATTATGCATTAGACAATCTTACACAGAAAGAGAGGGAAATTCTTCATCTATATTATTATGAGGATTATAAGGTCAGTGAAATAGCAGATATTATGCATATGTCAGAATCGGCAATACAAACGCGGCTATATAGAGCAAGAATGAAGTTAAAAACCGAGTTGGAGAAAGAAGGTTGGAAATGATGAAAGAGTACAAGGAAATTTATAAAGATACTTTTGATGAAATAAATCCGGCAACAGATCTGGAAAAAAGAGTTCGTGACAAAAAATTTACGCATAAAAGAATAAAAAATGGTTGGGTAGCAGCAATCATAATGCTGATAATAGTTGGTACTGCGACAGGAATAGAGGCAGCAATGAGTCACTTTTCGTTTCTTAGTGTTTTTTCACAGAAGGAAGAGTCTGGATATCAGATAAAAATAGATACAGATAGGATTAATATGAATGATTTGAATGGGCAGATCAGTGAAATAGAGGATGCTGTAAAAAAGCAGATACAGAATCATAAGAGTTTTTCGGACGAAGATCCATGCCAGTATATGAAGTATTTTGACTCAATAGAGGAGTGTATGAAATACATTGGTTTAAACGAGGAATATTATGTTATTGAGAATACTACCCCAGCAACATTGAATGTACAATGTGATAAAAACGGAGATATTTTAAGTATCCGGGTAGAGACTGACTATACAATAAATGGAGATAATGTGCAGCTCTGGTATTACATTTTTTCTGAAAAAGAAGATAGTGACAGTATATTTGAAACTGTTGTGAATGGTAAAGCAGATTATAAAATTGAGGACAAAACATTGAAGGATGGGACGCTTATACCAATTATTATGTCTGGATCAAATGTAGAAACATATTTTTCAAAGGGACATGTAACATATGCCATTAATGTTATAAATGAGGATGGGGATACAGAAGCAGCAAAGAAAACGATGGATATGGCTGTGGGCGGTTTCAAATGTGAAAATGGTTATAATTAACAATTTATAATAAATGAGGAGTAGATATATGAGTAAAAAGAAAATAAATACACTCACAGTGGCAAGCAGTCTGATATTTGGGATAATAATTGCTTTAATTGTAGTCCAGTATTCAAAATATGAATATCTAAGTGATCTGACAAACGGTTTGTATAAGGAGAATTACATATATTTTAAAGTAAAATGTAACCTCCGCATTAAAAAACTGCTATATAGTATGTAACCCACAAATACAGGAATACAGGAGGAAACTATGGCAGATTACAAATATGATGTGGCAGCTCTTGGGGAGCTTCTTATTGATTTTACGGAAAACGGAACAAGCGGACAGGGAAATCCGATATACGAGGCCAATCCGGGCGGAGCACCGTGTAACGTACTTTCCATGTTAAAAAAGCTCGGACATAACGTGGCATTTATCGGAAAAGTGGGAAATGACATATTCGGGAGACAGCTTAAAACGGCAGTTGGGAATGTAGGCATAGATACAACAGGACTTGTGACAGATGATGATGTGCGCACAACACTGGCATTTGTGGAAACATTTGTAGATGGTGACAGAGACTTCTCATTTTACAGAAATCCGGGAGCTGATATGATGTTAAATCCGGATGATGTGAATGAGGACGTTATCAGAGGTGCAAGGATATTCCATATGGGAACGCTTTCCATGACACATGAACCTGTAAGAAGTGCAACCTGTAAAGCTGTAGCAGTGGCGCAGAGCGTACAGGCTATGATATCATTTGATCCGAATATCAGAGAACCACTGTGGGATGACATGGAGGATGCGAAGGAGCAGACTGCATTCGGACTTTCAGTTTGTGATATATTAAAGATCTCTGACAATGAGATTCAGTGGTTTACAGGTGAGCAGGACTTTGATGCCGGTATCAAAAAGATACAGGATGAGTACAATATTCCTCTTATCCTGCTCTCACTTGGAAAAGTAGGAAGCCGCGCATATCTTAAGAATAATGTCACGGATGTAAAGGCAGAAGTACCTGCATTTGTCCGTGAGGATACAGTTGAGACAACAGGTGCAGGAGATACTTTCGGAGGCTGCTGTCTGCATTATGTACTCGAGCATTGCCCTGAGGGAACTGATATAAATGACGTGGACTGGACGGAAGAAAATCTCAAAGAAATGCTGACATTTGCAAACAAGGCAGCGTCTATCATCACCACACGAAAAGGTGCGCTTGCGGTAATGCCGACACTTGAAGAGATAAATGCACAGTAGGATGGTCATCCCATTGATTATAGAAAGAGTGTAGAACAAGTAAAAATGTTCTGCACTCTTTTATTATAAGCATATCAAAATCCCCGATTTTTAAGATCAGCCACAAGCTGTACATAAAACTCGCGCACATCAAACCCCGGTATATTTTCCCTATTCAGATCTATCATATCACCGTGTGATATTCCCCTTTTTCCATTTACAGTCAGAAACTGATAATTCTGTCCCCATGGAAATGATTCCTCCCCTACGAGTCCATCATTCGCACCATCGAAATATTTTACCAGAGGATATGTGAAGTTGAGTGGAAATCTGCCGGAGGTTGGTCGGTTGAGCTTTGATCCTATCGACTGGTAATATATTCTTGGATCATCCTTCACCTCTTCGTTGAATTTGCGGCAATTTTCAAAGGTAAGGTCATACACGGCCGACAGAAAATCGGGATTTACATCACCGAGTTTTGCTGCACTGGCATTGTAGGCTCGTTCAACCATATGCTGTTGCTTTTCGGGTATCTTTGTCAGCAGATAGTCGGCAAACTGGCATCCGCGGTGCGGTGTGTTTATCGTGGTAAGCGATGCCACATACGGTGCTATATCTGTCAGGGCGATAGCGGCTCTTGTGTCAAGACCGCCCTTGGAATGTGCGATCACATTGACCTTGCCGCAGCCGGTCTCATTTACAATCTGATGGATACGTGCGGCAAGCTCTTTTGCACTGTCGCGCACGGCAGCAGCACTATTGTGATTGCCATAGTAGATGACTGCTCCGTTTTTCTCAAGCTCTTCCGGAATTCTGCCCCAATAGTTTAGATGTTCAAAATCCCTGAAAAAGACACCATGCACCATAAGGATAGGATATCTGGTGTGGCATATCGCCTGTTCGGTGCGTATTTCATCCCGTTTCTGTCGAAGCTTTTCTGTTTTTATCTCAGTCCCGACAGTTTTTATGATGATATGCAGCATGATAAGATGAGCTATCGGTATCCAGCCGCACACGATGCCGAGTACGCGCCACCTGATACCGAGCTGCTCTGAGGTAAGATATACGGTTATGATTCCTATCCAGAAGATAACGCTTTCTATCAGTATGACAAGTCCGAGGCGTATCAGCCAGTAGGCAGTTTCGGTTACTATCCCTGTCGGACCGCCAAACCATTTCTCATAACAGCCGAAAAATCCGAGCAGTAGCCATATCGATAAGAGCACAGTTGACCAGCAGAATATCTTGAGCATTATCCTGCCGAAGTTGCAGATACTTATTCTTTTCATAACATTTTCTCCATTTTTAACATACGCTGTTTTGACGCGAAGCATATTCCAAATATTAATTGTAGGCTTACTTAGAAAGAGCCGTAGAACTCCTGCTTAGGAATGTCGCATAGAAAAGCTGTACAATGATCTGCACCATTGTAGAGACAGCACGCTGCATATGATAAAGGCAGACCTGTGCAATAAACATTTTTCGCAGTCCTTCGGACGCATTTCCATAAGTATTCATAGTGAAAACTCCTTTTCTTAATGATATGAGGGTCAAAATGTATTTTGCCCCTCATGATTAATCAGATATACCCTTTAATCATAATATAAATATATCAGTAACCCGGATAGAAGTAAATCCCAAGTTAAAGTTACATTTCTTAATCAAATCTTAATATGTTACATAATTGGATTTTAATGTTACAATTGATACAATAAGACCAACATAAAACTTCCGGAGGCAATTATGTATAAAGTATTAGTATGTGATGATGAAAAAGACATTGTATCGGCAATCAGTATTTATTTGACCAGCGATGGCTACGAGGTAATTCCGGCGCGAAACGGCATGGAGGCGCTCGACATAGTAAAGCACAATGACGTGCAGCTTGTCCTGATGGACATCATGATGCCTGTCATGGACGGCATAGAGGCGATGGTGGAAATCAGAAAAATCTCTAATGTGCCGGTCATACTGCTCACTGCCAAAAGTGAGGACACTGACAAGGTACTCGGGCTCACGGTCGGAGCAGATGACTATGTGACGAAGCCGTTTAACCCGGTAGAGCTGCAGGCGAGGGTAAAGTCGCAGATCAGGAGATACATGCTTCTCGGCGCAGGCAATACAAGCGTAGGAAAGCTGGTAATCGGCGGCATCGAGCTGGATGACAAATCAAAGACAGTGACAGTTGATGGCGAGGCAGCAAACCTCACACGTACAGAGTACGATATTTTGAAGCTTCTCATGGAGCATCCGGGCGAGGTGTATTCGCCGAATCAGATATATGCAAAGGTCTGGAAGGATGAGCCATACGGGACAGAAAACACGGTGGCGGTACATATCCGTCATCTCAGAGAAAAAGTGGAGATAAATCCGGCTGAGCCAAGATACCTAAAGGTCATCTGGGGCCGCGGATACAAAATTGACGCTGAATAGGTGCGTGCTTGATACAGTTTTGTCAGGTGAAGCACTATAAAATGAAAGGTGAATGATATGAAAAAAATATCAAGGAATCTGTGGCTTAAGTTTGCGGCATTTATAGTCTGCTCGGTCATGGCGGCAGGGCTTGTTGTGACAACGATAGTTGCAGTGTACACAAACAATTATGAAAGCACAGCACAGCTAAGGGATGAAATTCATGCGAATATTGCAGGAGCCTATAGCAGACAGATGGTGTACAATTATGAATCCGGTGATGACAATGCATTTTCGCAGATGATGGACGATACCAACCTGCAGGCTGCAGTGGTAAAGAGCAATGAAACATCAGAGGACAAGGTAGATGTAAAATCTGATGCTGCAAAGGTATATTCAAGTGTAGATGAAATATCAAATCCGGATTATATTTTTAGCTACAAGGCAAAGAACTTAAAGTGGAACAGATTATCAAATGTCTGGGATGCAATGAGCGGCAGCTATGAGGAGGCAGACGATGCATCAAACGATATGAACAGTGAGAGACTCAGCTCAATCATGTATTCCAAGACAAATGGGCTCTTTTATCTGTGCCTGAATGATGGCACAGCTTATGTCATTCCAAAGGTGAGGGTGATGACAGGCTCTAACGATAACAGCTCGCTTGGCTTATATAAGGCAGTTGAGAAAACCGATGAGAATGGAAACAAATACTTTGCCTACGAGGAACTGTTTTCAGGCCAGTCACTCGATATTACAGGCTTTGCCGAGTGGAAAAATGTAAAGTGCTACGATGAAAAAGGAAATCACATAAAGTGTGGCATGAATCTGAGTGATGACGGCGAATCAGGCTTTGAAAGTGACGGCTCTTACTACGATTATAATGAGGATATCTATTATGACCGTTACGAAATCATAAAAGTGGTGGAGCAGGTGAATGAGAGCTATGAGCTTCTACCGGATACCTTTAATATATCAGACAACGGAATTGTGTACTATCCATACACCCAAACGGAAGATAAGCCTGAGTACTATTATGTGTATGCAAAGCTCCCGCAGCAGCTTCAGGAAAAGGGCGATTACTTCAATCAGGCAGACAGCTTACTTGACGTCATGGAATTTACAGAGGCTCATTTGAGTGTATTGTTTGTCGTATTTATACTTGGTTTTGTGATTACAGCAGGATATCTGCTGGTAGTTGCCGGAAAACGCGAGGATTCGGAAGAAATTAAATTACGATTATATGACAGGCTGCCGTATGAGGTGATGCTCGGTGTGACAATGCTAGCAGACTTTATGGTATTTCCGGCAGGCTTTTTACTTATAAAGCAGCTTCCGGTGGTAGCACTGATTTGTCTGGCTGCAACCATGGTTTCGCTTGAAGCAATCCTTACAACATATGTAAGAATCAGGGCGCATGAGTTCTGGAAGCATACACTGTGCTACTATGTCGTGAGATTTTTATTAAAGCCTGTCAAAAAGCTATGCAGGGTAGTGTTTGGACCAATCAGATACGGTTTTTCATGGATAGAAAAAAATGTACCGCTGTTTCTGATCAGTATACTGGCATTCGGCTTTTTATGCCTGCTTGAGCTTATAGGCTTTGGCATGGAGAGTATAGGCTTTTTATTCATTATAAAGCTTATAGAGCTTGCACTGCTTATCACATTTATCATGCAGTATGACAGGATAAGATGCGCCGCAAAGGCTATAGCAAACGGTGATTTTTCACAGCCGGTTGATACATCAAGGCTTATGCTGTTTTTCAGAAAGCATGGTGAGAATCTGAACAATGTGAGCAATGGAATAGAGGCTGCGGTCTCTGAAAAAATGAAGAGCGAGCGCTTCAGGACGGAGCTCATCACAAATGTGTCACATGACATCAAGACACCGCTCACCTCGATTATCAATTATGTGGACCTGTTGCAGAAGGAGGACATAGATAATGAGAAGGTACGCGAATATCTTGACGTTCTCGACAGACAGTCATCACGTCTGAAAAAATTAATTCAGGATTTACTCGAAGCCTCAAAGGCGTCGACGGGCAGCATAAATGTAGAGCTGGAGGAACTGGATGCGGCAGTTATGCTGTCACAGGTAGCCGGGGAATATGAAGAAAAATTCAAGAAAAATAATCTTGATTTAATTATTAAAAATGACGTTACACCTGTCATGATTCAGGCAGACGGACGACATCTGTGGAGAGTGTTTGATAACCTGATGAACAACATCAACAAATACGCCCAGCCGGGCACGAGAGTGTATATTGATATCATACCAAAGGATGGCGGAGCTATCATAACCTTCAAGAATGTATCAGCTACACCGCTTAATATTTCAAGCGATGAGCTCAAGGAGCGTTTTGTCAGAGGAGACAGCTCACGAAATACCGAGGGCAGCGGACTGGGGCTTTCCATTGCAGAAAGTCTCATGAAGCTCATGAAAGGTACTTTGGAGCTGACTGTGGACGGTGATCTTTTTAAGGTGACTTTGGAGTTTTAAGCTTTTTAAAACAATATTATGATACCTATTGACCGTCTAATCATATTATATATTGAACTTATAAGACATAAGAAACAATAAAGGCCGGGGCAGATGCCCCGGCCTTTACACTACTATTTTCAGACTAGTTGCTCAATAAGGCAACTGTGATGCTTCTTGTTCTCGCCATCCGTAGCATAGTTTATTCCGACAAGAAGTACCTTACCGGAATATTCCTTTAAGGCTCCATGATAACGTTTTTCCTTTATCTGTCTTATTGCACTATCTGCCGACTGATTATACTTAAGCTCAATAATCATTGCAGGTCTTTCTCCTGCATTTAGTCTCGGTATAAAAACAAAATCAGCAAAGCCTTTGCCTGATGGCATTTCCCTAACAACGTTATAATATGCAGGTGCTGTAAAATATGCCATAGATAACACGCAGCTCAGTGAATTTTCGTCATTATATTTAAGCACAGATGTGTAGGCTTCATGTGCTTTTTCAATGAGCTCGGCTACTTTTTCACTGTTACAGTTTATTGTTGCCTGTAAAAGCTCATCACATCTTGCAATCGAATCCGCTACTTTACTCCATCCACTTGTACAAAGTGCAGCCTGATATGCTTTTTTTACCTCAAAATTTGGAACAAACGCATTTTTTTCATCTATGTCATATCCTAAATATCCCAAATGAATTAAAGCTGTGAGGGCTTCATCCTTAGATGAAATGGATACAAAATCATTCTGAAAGGTATCTGTATTCACGTAAACCCTGCCATCTGATAACATTGTCATGATATCATCCTTTAAGCCATCATAATTCATTGTAATAAATGTATTTATGGAGGCAAATGAAGATGTATTTTTCCAATATGAATCAAATCTGTGCCGCTCTATTGCCATAGAAACAGAATTCGGATTGTACATATGAAGTCCGTTAATCAAATAACCATTGTACCAAGCCCTCGTATTATCCATATTCAGTTGAAACTGCTCGCATAGTTCTTTCACTTCATCTTCCGTAAATCCAAAAAATTGTGTGATAGGATATGAATCAATCATGGTGAATTCGGTAAAATTATTCAGGGCAGACTCATCCTTTATCTTTTTAATCGGCAAAATTCCGGTAATATAAGCTAGTGCCAAAAATGATTTTGACTCCTCCGACTTGAATAATGAATGTAAAAACTGTAGATATTTGTGAACAAGATATTCTTCCTTGCTGTTACGGATAACACAATCCCATTCATCAACTATTATCACAAAAGGAATCCCTGTTTCTTTATAAATGACCATCAGATTATAGCTCAGACTATCATCATAATTTAGTTTATTTCCAAATTCACGCCTGAAATCTTTATAAATATATTCCTGTATTTTTTCTATTAAAGTATCTTTATATGAATCCCAAAAGGTAGAAACATCAACATGAATAACATTATATTTATTCATATGTTTTTTATAATCGGAATATGTCTCAATCCTGGTACCGGCAAATATATCAGTAGAATCACATCCCAGACTATAATATGCATCTATCATTCCTGCCGCGTGTGATTTGCCAAATCTGCGGGCATGACTGACAGCAATGCAGTTTCTGGGTGTACCAAGCCATTCATTTGTGTAATTAAGCAGCTCTGTTTTATCAACATATATCTTATAATTTCGGTCTTTTCTGAAGCTGTCGTTGCTTGGATTGAAATATATACCCATACTGTTGTTCTCCTTTCGCTTTATGTTTTTATTATACCATATATTAAAAAAAATGCATTTTATATTTTAACACAAAAAGTCAGTATAAAAAACCGGGACATCTGCCCCGGCTTTTACACGCAAACATTTCAATTGTGTAAGCGTAATATTATTATGTTTTCCATCTATGCTCTATATCACATGTTTCATATTAGATGTGTAATATCACATATAGCCATTCAATAATATAGGCCTGATTTAATTTCCATAAATCATCTCCAAAAACCTCTCATGGATCCGTGTATCATCATCAAGCTCCGGATGGAAAGCCAGCCCAATCTGGTTCTTGTACTGCACACCGACGATTTTGCCGTCATATTCTGCGAGTACACGCACATCATTCTTTGCTGAAGCATCAATAGCTTCCACATATGGTGCCCTGATAAATGTCATGGTAAAGTCAAAGCTATTGTCAAACCTTGCTGTGGCCTCAAAGCTTCCGAGCTGCCTGCCGTAGGCATTTCTCTTTACAGTGACGGGCAAAGTGCCGAAATATACGTTGTCATCGTTGCTGATATGTGAAGCTAAAAGGATAAGACCGGCGCAGGTTGCAAGCACCGGAAGTCCGTTTGCAATCCTTTCCTTAAGCACGTCAAACATATCAAGCTCACGTAGCAGCTTGCCCTGCACAGTGCTCTCACCGCCCGGCAGCACGAGTCCGTCTATATCACAGATATCTGATTTTTGGCGCAGCTCGATACATTCACAGCCTAAAGATTCAAGCATTCGCTTGTGCTCGATGAACGCTCCCTGAACAGCTAAAACACCAATCTTAAGTCCTGATTTCATTTTATTTGCCTCTTTCTTCCATGATGATTTTAATCTCGCTCTCGTTGATTCCGACCATAGCCTCACCGAGATCCTCAGAAAGCTCTGCGATAAGCTTTGCATCTGTAAAGTTTGTCACAGCCTTTACGATAGCGGCAGCTCTCTTGGCAGGATCGCCTGACTTGAAGATACCTGAGCCGACGAACACACCCTCGGCACCGAGCTGCATCATAAGAGCTGCATCGGCAGGAGTAGCCACACCGCCTGCCGCAAAGTTTACAACAGGAAGCTTGCCGTTGTCATGAACGAATTTAACCAGCTCGAAAGGCACCTGAAGATTTTTGGCAGCCTCGAAAAGCTCATCCTCACGCATGGAAGTAAGCTTAGCAATCTCAGAATTCATCTTTCTCATATGTCTGACAGCCTGCACGATATCACCTGTACCCGGCTCACCCTTTGTACGAATCATGGAAGCTCCCTCGTTGATACGGCGGAGTGCCTCACCGAGATCTCTTGCACCGCATACGAAAGGAACCTTGAAATCTCTCTTGTTGATATGGTACACATCATCAGCAGGTGAAAGCACCTCAGACTCGTCAATGTAGTCAATCTCGATAGCCTCAAGTATCTGTGCCTCCACGAAGTGACCGATACGGCACTTTGCCATGACAGGGATGCTGACAGCCTCCTGAATACCCTTGATCATCTTAGGGTCGCTCATTCTTGATACACCGCCTGCGGCTCTGATATCAGCAGGGATTCTTTCAAGCGCCATAACAGCACATGCACCTGCCGCCTCAGCAATCCTAGCCTGCTCCGGAGTAGTGACATCCATGATGACACCACCCTTTAGCATCTGTGCAAGTCCTTTATTGAGTTCGTATTGAGTATTCTTATTGCTTTCCATTTGTTAAATCTCCTTTTATTTTTTGTATTGCTTTTATGTCAATTTATATGACTTAAGCAGCCTGGCATGAGCAAATGCATCCCGGTGGCGCAGGTGGCGATTACACTCTCGTGTTCGCTACGCTTTGCAGCCAAGATACTGTAAGAATTATGCTTTACAGGTTTTCTATGGCAGACGAAACCGTCGCTACTCGCCATCCATGGCTCGATAGCTCCTTGCCCCGGCTTTCATGCCGGTGCATTTCTGGTTTTCTTGGGCATAATTCAACAGTATCTAAGCAGCTTTGCTATGCGCTCCCACGAGAGTGTACTCGCCACCTGCGCCACCGAGCTGCATTTGCTCACACCAGCCACATATCATGGTTGCAATATTACGCCACATCTGGTAATATTAAAATATTCAAAATAGGGAAAATAAAAATGCCAGAAAGCGGTGAATCAAATGCTGACCTACGACCTCACAAAAACAGACGGCCCACTCTACAAATGCCTGTATGAGTGCATTAAAAACGATATATCACAGGGAAAATTAAGCTCCGGAGAGAAAATGCCATCAAAGCGTACTCTCGCCAAGAATCTGGGAGTTAGTACCATTACGGTTGAAAATGCATATGACCAGTTGATAGGCGAGGGCTATATGTTTGCAAGACCAAAGAGGGGCTATTTCATAGCTGATGTGTCAGATATCAGGGTAATCAAGGCACCGGTGCAGAAGGAGCTTAGCATAAAGCTGCCGCCGGAACAGGACGAAAGCATATTTGATTTTTCGTCAAACAGGACAGACTCAGGCAACTTTCCGTTTTCAATATGGGCAAAGCTCATGCGAGAGACGATATCCCTTAGGGAAAAGGAGCTTTTGTCGGTGTCACCGTGTGGTGGAGTGAGGGAGCTTCGGGAAGCAATAGCGAGCCATCTGTCATCGTTTCGCGGCATGAATGTGGACCCGGATCAGATAATAGTCGGAGCGGGAACAGAGTATTTGTACGGACTGCTTGTGAAGCTTTTGGGCAAGGACAAGGTATACTGCGTGGAGGATCCGGGCTATAAAAAAATCAGCCAGATATATGAGTGCAACAATGCAAAATGCCTGCCGGTGCAGATGGATGAGCAGGGCATCAGCGTGGAGCTCATAAAGAAAGCGAATGCGCAGATAGCACATATCAGTCCGACACATCATTTCCCGACAGGAATCACGATGCCTGTGAACCGACGCTATGAGCTTTTGGCATGGGCCAACGAGAGCAGCGACAGATACATCATAGAGGATGATTACGACAGTGAGTTTCGCATGAACGGGCACCCGATACCGCCCATCCTCTCGATAGATGCGTGCGAAAAGGTTATCTATATAAATACATTTTCAAAATCTCTCACATCCACCATCCGAATCAGCTACATGGTGCTGCCGGAGCATCTGGCAAATGAATTTTACAGGAGGCTGTCATTTTACTCATGTACGGTATCCACCTTCGAGCAGTACACGCTGGCACGCTTTATCAGCGAGGGCTATTTTGAAAAGCATATAAACAGGATGAGACT
The DNA here is from genome assembly GCA_934365945.1 of uncultured Agathobacter sp. Lineage (GTDB taxonomy): Bacteria > Bacillota > Clostridia > Lachnospirales > Lachnospiraceae > Roseburia. The sequence goes on from CAKRNE010000005.1 coordinate 84,578, forward strand.
GCACTACGGCAGAAAGCGCCAGAGCGTGCTTTCATCCATAAAAAGCTGTTTCCCCGAAAAGGAATGCAGTGTAATAGAAAATGACTCCGGACTGCATTTTATCATACAGTTTGACACGAACCTTCCGGACAAAACAGTTGAAAAGCAGCTTTTAAAAAAAGGTATAAAGCTTCAGGCGATTACCCATTTCAATCTGAGTAAGCCAAAGGAGGACCGGCATCAGTTTATTATCAATTACTCCAATATTGATGCAGACAGGATAATGGACAAGCTACTAATTATTAAAGATACAATACTTTAATCAGACAATACTTTAATAAAGCCGACTATAAAAAATTTGACACAGATTTTACATACATCTGATAGAGCATTTTACAAAGCATCCATATAATGTATTCTCGAAGACAAGAAATTTATTACATGTTGCAGGAGATACAAATGGAGAAAAAAATCAAAATTCAGGTTCGCGACCTGAATCTGTATTATGGCCAGAATCATGCACTGCATGGTGTCAATATGGACATAAAAGAAAACAGCGTGACAGCGCTGATCGGACCGTCAGGATGTGGTAAGTCTACATTTTTAAAGTGTATCAACAGAATGAATGATCTGGTTGACAACGTCAGAATCGAGGGAAGCATCGAGATAGATGGTGAGAATATATATGCATCATCAGTCGATACAACAGTCCTTCGAAAAAAGGTCGGAATGGTTTTCCAGCAGCCGAATCCGTTCCCGATGAGCATATATGATAATATTGCATATGGCCCGAGAGTGCATGGCATCAAGGATAAAAAGACACTTGACCAGATAGTTGAGGAAAGCCTTCAGGGTGCAGCGATTTTTGACGAAGTTAAAGATAGATTAAAGAAATCTGCCATGGGACTTTCAGGTGGACAGCAGCAGAGACTTTGTATTGCAAGAGCGCTTGCCGTACAGCCTGAGGTGCTTTTGATGGACGAGCCAACCTCAGCGCTCGACCCTATCTCTACTTCAAAGATAGAGGAGCTCATGGAGGATTTAAAGAAAAAGTACACAGTTGTAGTTGTAACACATAACATGCAGCAGGCAGTGCGTGTGTCGGACGATACAGCCTTCTTCCTTGTAGGAGATATGGTTGAGTTTGGCGACACAAAGACGATTTTCTCATATCCACAGGACAAGAGAACAGAGGATTACATCACAGGGAGGTTTGGTTAATGAGATCGAAATTCGACGAGCAGCTTAAGAATCTGAATGAAGAAATGATGCACATGGGAAGTATGATTGAGGAGTCAATCCAGAAGGCAATCGAGGCATTTATACATCAGGATGCCGATAGCGCCAAGGCAATCATGGAGGGCGATTCAGAGATAGACAGAGAGCAGAAAAAGATAGAAAGCCTGTGCTTTAATCTGCTCATGCAGCAGCAGCCTGTAGCAAGAGACCTTAGAACAATTTCAGCAGCGATGAAGATGGTTACTGATATGGAGCGTATAGGAGACCACGCAGCCGATATCAGCGAGATGACCATTTTGATGAGCAGTGACAAGCCATACAGGGTCAATATAGAGCATGTCAAGAGCATGGCTTCAGAGACAATGCTTATGCTTATCAGGGCAATTGAGGCATATGTTGAGAAGAACAATGACAAGGCTCTCGTAGTTATGAAGCAGGATGATGTGGTGGATGAGCTTTTTGATAAGGTAAAGGCAGAGCTTATAGATTTCATCAGGGAGCATCCTGAGGATGGTGAGCAGGCAGAGGACCTTCTCATGGTTGCAAAATACTTTGAGCGTATCGGAGACCATGCAACAAATATTGCCGAGTGGGTTGAATTTGCACTTGATGATAAGGTTCGTAAGTCATGATTTAATTATCATACCAAAAAATTAAATCATAATCATACAAAGATGAAATTAAAACAGACGATGGATTTTACATAAATTTTACATAAAACCATCGTCTGTTTTACATTAGTAATGTATAATCGAAAGTAAAGAACAGGTAAAAATTTTACATAAGATTTTGAAATGGAGAAAGCTATGGCACTTATTTATATTGTAGAGGACGATGAGAGCATACGTGAGATAGAGACTATTGCTCTGAAAAACAGTAATTACATCGTCAGTGCATTTGAAAATGCAAAGGAATTTTACAAGAAGCTGGATGAGCTCGTACCGGACCTCATACTGCTTGATGTGATGCTTCCGGATGAGAGCGGCTACGATATCGTGAGAAAGCTCAGAAAACGTCCGGCCACACAGGATATTCCTATTATAATGGTCACAGCCAAGACAACAGAGATGGATATGATAAAGGGGCTCGACGGAGGAGCAGATGATTACATCAAAAAGCCTTTCTCAATCATGGAACTTATCACGAGGGTGAAGGCACTGCTCAGGAGAACAGCGAAGGATGAGCCGAAGCTCTTAAAGCTTGATGATCTGGTTATTGACCATGAGCGCCATGTGGTTACAGTGAACAATGAGCCGGTTGATTTGACCTACAAGGAGTATGAGCTTTTAAGGCTTCTGATGGGCAGTCAGGGCATAGTCATGACCAGAGAGGTCATCATGAGAAGCGTCTGGGATACGGACTTTGAGGGCGAGACACGTACAGTGGACATGCACATAAAGACACTCCGCCACAAGCTGGGTGATTATGGCAGCAGGATAAAGACAGTCAGAAATGTGGGCTATGTTATAGAATAGCAGCTGTTTATTATATTATGATTTCTGATACACATAAGCGGAGCGTACAGCATGAAAAAGAAGATTAATTACTATCTGGCAGCTACAGCACTTTTTGTAGCTATTGCCACCATGATTTCCATGACAGTAATCAACTATTACCTCTTCCAGAAGCAGGTAAAGGAAGATTTACAGGTCATGGCAGAGACAATAGAAAGCACCGGAATACTAAAACAGGATATAGATGAAATCCCGCAGATTGACGTGGAGGGTATTCGTGTCACCTGGATTGACAAGGACGGCACAGTGCTGTATGACAATCAGAATAATGTAAAAAACCTCGGAAATCATGGTGACAGACCGGAAGTTGAATCAGCATTTGATAAAGGCGCGGGCGACAGCGTGAGAACCTCAGCCACCATGAACAGCAATACCTTCTATCATGCCATAAGGCTCGACGATGGAACAGTACTGCGTGTCTCTATTGCGGCGAGAAGTATCTGGAACATGTTTGCAAGCAGTATACCTGCCATGCTTATAGTGACGGTTATCATAGTCGGAATATGTGTGATACTTGCCAAGAGCCTGACCAGAAAGCTCATGAAGCCAATCGAGACACTCGCAGGCAATCTGGAGCAGGCCTCTGTCATCCAGAAAAAGACCGAGTACAAGGAGCTTGTTCCTTTCATGAACGCGATCAGGATACAGCATGAGGGCGTGCTTGCTGCGGCAAAGAGCAGACAGGACTTTACAGCAAATGTGTCACATGAGCTAAAGACTCCGCTCACAGCCATTTCCGGCTACGCGGAGCTCATAGAAAACGGCATGGTCGAAAAGGAGCAGCAGATTCATTTTGCCGCTGAAATCAGAAGAAATGCGCAGCGTCTGCTTTCCTTAATCAATGATATCATAAAGCTCTCGGAGCTTGATTCAAGCGAGGCACAGCAGGGCTTTGAGCAGCTTAACCTGTACGGTCTGGTTAAGGACTGCATGGAAAATCTACAGGTGAATGCCGAGCAGAGAAACGTAGCACTCAATTTTGACGGTACTGACTGTATGGTGCGCGGCAACAGGCAGCTTCTCACGGAGCTTGTCGAGAATCTCTGCCAGAATGCTATCCGCTACAACAACGAGGGCGGCACAGTAAATGTGACGGTACATAAGCTCGGCGGCAAGACAGTCCTCACGGTCGAGGACAACGGCATCGGCATCCCAAAGGACCAGCAGGAGCGCGTCTTTGAGCGCTTCTACAGAGTGGACAAGAGCCGCTCAAAGGAGACCGGCGGCACAGGCCTTGGGCTTGCGATAGTAAAGCATATAGTGGAGCTGCATGATGCAGGGCTTACGCTCGACAGTGAGGTAGGGCGTGGCACAACGATAAAGGTGGAGTTTTAGCTCCGCCTTTTTATGTCTCATGTGTTATGCCGGGTACCCGCATATTTCATTCCGTAGTAGTAAGAAAACCAAGCATACAAGCTCTTGCAAAATCGTGGCGCAGTGTTTATAATAATTTGTTAGCAGCGAAAACAAGGCAAAACCAGGAGGAACAGCCATGTATCAGGAAATATCAAAATTACTTATGTACGGAGATTTATCTCAGGACGAGATACTTTATAAATTAGGTCAGCTCTTTGAGCAGTTTGAGGTGGGCGAGTACAACAAGACAGAGCTTGTGCGCGACATCAATACACAGGTCAAGAGAATCCTAAAGGTAGCGACAGACTATGGCTTTGACGACAATCTGTGGCACAACTATCTCACTTTCTTCCTTATGATGAGTGAGAATCCGTTTTCCATCACCTGTGAGAAGGTCGGAGCCAGCGATGGCAGTGTAAACGGGCTTGTGGCAAACGATTTCAGGATTTTTAAGAAGCTTTTCGATTATGATTTCAAGCCAATCGAGTCAGCGCTCGGAATCGACTGCTTCACACAGATCAGCAATTATAGGGCCATTGTGAAAAAAGACCTTATGTACAATCATAATGTCAGCGAGAAGGTAAGGGCACTGAGCAAGAAGCTTGAGGCAGCTAAGGACGAGCAGGAGTTCTTTGATGTGGTGACAGGCTTTTACAAGGCATACGGTGTCGGCATGTTTGGTCTCAACAAGGCCTTCAGGATTGAGGAGCATCTGGACGGTGGCTTTTCGTTCATGCCAATCAACAATATGGATGCAGTCATGCTCGATGACCTGATCGGCTATGAAATCCAGAAGAAAAAGCTCACAGACAATACAGAGGCATTTGTACAGGGAAAAAAGGCCAACAATGTACTGCTTTTCGGAGACAGCGGAACCGGAAAATCAACAAGCATCAAGGCAATCGTCAATCAGTATTATGATGACGGACTGCGCATGATTGAGATATACAAGCATCAGTTCAAATACCTGTCAAAGATTATTGCGGCAATCAAAAACAGAAACTACAGATTTATCATATATATGGACGATCTCTCCTTCGAGGAGCATGAGATTGAGTACAAGTTCCTAAAGGCAGTCATCGAGGGTGGCGTGGAGACAAAGCCTGACAATATACTGATTTATGCAACCTCTAACCGCCGTCACCTGATAAAGGAGACCTGGAATGACCGCAATGACCAGGACAACAGTAATGACAAGCACCACTCAGATACAGTTGAGGAGAAGCTGTCACTTGTAAACCGTTTTGGTGTGACGATCAGCTACTCAAAGCCATCGCAGAAGGAGTTCTTCAACATCGTAACAGAGCTTGCGAGAAAGAGCGGCTGCACACTTTCAGACGAGGAGCTGTGCAGGGAGGCAAACAAGTGGGAGCTCAGCCACGGTGGCATTTCGGGACGTACTGCAACACAGTTTGTCAACTACATTATGGCTAACAATTAAGCAGCAGGCATAAGCATGAAAGGATAGTATATGCTCTACCAGATAAGTAATGGCGCTGTCGCATTTGGCGACGACGTCATTTTGCATAGTATAGATTTTGAAATCAGAAACACAGAAAAGATAGCGATAGTCGGCAGAAACGGCTGTGGCAAGACAACACTTTTAAAGCTCATTTCAGGCGAGGTTGAGATGGAAAAGCTCGACAGCGATGAGAGCGCCTTTATCGCAAAGGCAGGAAATCCGGAGATAGGCTATTTGAAGCAGATCGCGTTTGATGATCCGGATGTGACGCTCGAGCAGGAGGTGCGCAAATGCTTCGTGAAAATGGACGAGCGAAAGGCAGAGCTTGCGCGCGCGGCGGCAGAGCTCGAGCATGATTATTCCGATGAAAAGGTAGCCAGATATACCGCGATGGAGGAGGCCTTCAAGGACGATGGCGGCTACTATTATGAGAAGGAATATGAGGTCATGATCCGCAAGTTCGGCTTCTCTGACGATGAGCGCAAAAAGCCAATCCGTGACTTTTCCGGAGGACAGCAGACCAAGATAGCATTCATAAAGCTGCTTTTGTCAAAGCCTGACATACTGCTTTTGGACGAGCCGACAAACCACCTCGATGTCACGACTATCGAGTGGCTTGAGGGCTATCTGAAGTCGTACCCGAAGGCTGTGGTTGTCGTATCCCATGACCGTATGTTTCTCGACAATGTGGTTGATGTGGTCTACGAGATAGAGTACGGCACAGCAAGGCGCTATCCGGGCAACTATACCAATTTTATCGCCCGCAAAAAGGAAAACTACGACAAGCAGATGAAGGATCACATCGCCCAGCAGAAGGAGATAGAGCGCTTGCAGCGTATGGTTACGCGCTTCAAGGGCAAGCCGACCAAGACAGCCATGGCGCAGTCAAAGCAGAAGGCAATTGAGCGCATGGTGATTATCGAGGCGCCGGACAAGTACGACAACAAGACCTTCCATGCCAATTTCCAGCCCGAAAAGGAGACAGGAAACGATGTGCTTTATACATCAGAGCTTGCAATCGGCTATGACCATCCGCTCTCTGTAGTGTCGCTTGATTTGAAAAGAGGCGAAAAGCTTGGCATACTCGGCGGAAACGGACTTGGAAAATCGACATTTTTAAAGACCATCGTGGGCAAAATCCCGGCACTTTCGGGCGACTACCGCTTCGGAACCAACGTGCAGATAGGGTATTTCGACCAGCAGATGGCCATGTATACAAGCAACAAGACCGTGCTCGATGATTTCTGGGACGAGTATCCGAATCTCACGGAAACTGAGGCCAGAAATGCACTCGGAGCCTTCCTTTTTTCAGGGGAGGACGTGTTCAAGAACGTAAATATGCTCTCCGGAGGAGAAAAGGTCAGACTGGCGCTTTGTAAGATTTTAAAGACCAGACCGAACGTGCTCGTGCTCGATGAGCCTACCAACCATATGGATATCGTAGGCAAGGAAACACTTGAGAGCATGCTGAAGGACTACAAGGGCACGCTGATTTTTGTATCACACGACAGATATTTTGTGAAAAAGGTAGCTACACAGCTTCTGGTGTTTGAGGATGGCACGACAAATCTCTATCAGTTTGGCTATGAGCAGTATCAGGAAAAGCTCGACAGGGAGGCTTCGGAGAGCAAAAACGTATACAGAGGCAATGCGATATTTGGCGGCGCGATAAGCCAGAACGGCAGCAGTCAGACCAGCGGCAGCCAGACAGGCAATGCGGCAAACCAAGGTACGTCACAAACCACCGCAGCAGGAAATCCGGACGAAGGCACCAATGCAAACAGCGCGGCAGGCGGCATGGCTGTCTCATCAACCGGCAAGGCATACTACAACCCGGGCAAGGAGCGCTCAAAGATACAGAAAAAGGTCAAAAAGGCCGAGGAGGACCTGGCAGTCAAGGAAGCAAAGCTCGATGAGCTCAAGGCCGAGCTCATGAAGCCGGAGTATCAGTCAAGCTACTCAAAGCTCACGGAAATCCAGAACGAGATAGACGCTCTCGAGGAAGAAATCCTTATTGATATGGAAGCGTGGGAGGAGCTTTCCTCTCAGCTTGAGGCACTGGGATAGGTTAGATGCGCTGTGGTAACTTAGAAACGTTGTGATAGCTTAGAGACGTTGTCATAGCTTAGATGTGCTGTTGTAGTTGAGAGATGTTGCGATAGTGTATAAAAAATCATCCGACTTGATGTTTTTTGTTGTATTTAAATCCCTAATCATAGCGAAATCAAGCGATATCGCGACAAATCATAAATAAACTCTTGATTTTTTATATAAATTGCATAAAAATGATTGATGAAAATGAAATTTATGGTATAATATTTACATGATACAGACAACGTATCAAATAAACGACAAAGGGGTTGGACATCATGAGAATAACAATTTCAGGAAGAAACATCGAATTAACAGAGGGGCTTAAGCAGGCAGTAGAGGAGAAACTGTCAAAGCTGGAGAAGTTTTTTAAACCGGACACAGACGTATATGTTACGCTCAGCGTAGAAAAGGATAGACAGAAAATCGAGGTTACTATCCCGGCAAAGGGACATGTTATCCGTTCAGAGCAGGTCAGCAACGATATGTACGTATCAATTGACCTCGTAGAGGAAGTAATCGAGAGACAGCTTCGCAAATACAGAACCAAGATTTCCGCAAAGAAATATGCACCGGCAATATTCCAGGATGAGTTCGTGGAGGCAGACGATGCAGAGGACGAGGAAATCAAGATAGTCCGTACCAAGAGATTTGGTATGAAGCCTATGTATCCTGAGGATGCATGCATCCAGATGGAGCTCTCAGGACACGACTTCTTCGTATTCAGAAATGCAGAGAATGACGAAGTAAATGTAGTCTACAAGAGAAAAGGACATACATACGGACTTATCGAACCGGAATGTTAGAACTCTTGTTTTTTATCATAATTTAACCTTTCTTTCATTGAAAACCGGCAGCCTGTGGCTGCTGGTTTTTATATATGCGATTGGTTCCAATGGCAGTAAGACCACAAAAAAATAACCGCCTCAGCCTGGAACTGAACGGTTATTTTAACTAAGTAAATGATCAGGCGAACCGTTGTTATAGGTAGCACCTTTTTATTATCTATATTTTAACATTCATTTCTAATTCATGTCAAAATTATTTTCAAATATTTTTTCAAACTTTTTTTGAAAAAGTGAAACTATCCTTAGAAATTCCCCGACCTATACCGTGTAAACAAAAGAAATAAAGCAAGATAAGGAGTGGATATGTATGAGAACATTATCTGATGCAGTTGAATAAGAGAGATATTCAAAGAACACTAATTGTTATTCCTTGTAGATTATATTTGGGAGAAAGAGGTGAGTTTGATTGTTTGCTTATAGGAAATCGCATTTTCTTTAAAGTAAAAGGAAGATGGCGAAATATTAAATTAGACAAACTGGGTTTCGAAAATGAAACTTTTTTTACAAAAAACGACCTAATTTTGGGAAAGTAAAATAAAACTATAGACAAATGTATAAAAAGTACTATAATATATATATGACATTCACTGAATGTCAAATCGAAAGGAGAACTTTATGAAGAAACGAATTATTGCAACACTTATGGTGGCTGTACTTGCAACATCAATGCTGACAGGATGTGGAAAGGAAAAGAAAAAGTCAATTGAAGACATTACAACCGAGGAACTTGAACAGGCACTTGCCAATCTGGATGATGGGTATGAGGATAGTTCTGATACGGAAGCAACCGAAGATATTTTTTCACTAAAAAAGACTTATAAAGAGTCAAAGGATTGGAAAAAGCTGGGAGCAGATTCAAGAGCTATTCAGGTGGGAGATACAGTTGTTTATCCAGGTATGACAGTAGCTCAATTGGATGAAAAATTAAAAAAGTCAAACATAAAATGGAAATATGATTACAATGCGGATAAGCTTGTTGAAGGTGGACAGGATGCAGAAATTTCAATTTTTGCCAGTGCCAAGGATACAGTAGAGAGTTTTGATGTATATGCATTAAATCTTAAGAAGGAAACAGGAAAGCTTGCGGATGCAGTTATTGTTGGAGTAAATGTTTCGGATGATGCAAAACCATATTCGAGATTTATAGACGGAAGAAGTTATGACGATATCTTGAAATTAAAATATGATGATGTCAAAAATATGAAGTCATCCGATTTCCAAAATCTGGTAAATGATTACAAGGAAAATACAACAAAAGTCGGTGATAAGGATTGCATAGTTGTGAGTTATCAATTAAGTGACGGAGCAATAAAAGAGGCTAAGTGGACTGACTATGATGTAATGTGTGGGTATACATTTGACTTTACTGTCGATTCAAATAGCGGAAAGGTGATATCATATGATAACAGCAAGGGAATGGCATACACATGGGATTTAAGTAAAACAGGAGAATATATTACTGACGTTAACCAGATTTCCGATGATATGTTGAAAAAACTTGATGAGGATATAAGGAAAGTAATAGATGAAGATAAGTCAGGACAAACTTATACAATTGGCTCAATGTATGAGATGTTTATGAAACCACGAGCTTTCAGCGATGATGAATACACATTGTATGTTGTATATAATGCAACATCAGATAGCGGGCAGTATACGATGGCCCAAGTGGATATGCCGCAAAAGACAAATATGGGGTACATCAATGCAAGTATAGTTTATACATATGATTTTTATGATTCTGTAGATGCAATGTTGGAAGATCAATGGATTTCAACCGATAATATTTCAAGCCAAAAAACTTTTTAAAATTACAGCTTAAGTAACTCATCAACAGTAGTATCAAAAAAATCAGCAAATTGCTTTAACTCAATATCTGTGATAAAGCGGGCGCCTGACTCAATGCGTTGGATAGCATTTTTATCAATATCAATTCCATGTAGCTGCATCTTGGATGCAAGTGCACGCTGGGAAAGGTGCTCTTTATAAGAAAGACGAAGCTTTCGGATGTTTATGCCGGCTATATTGTTTCGTGAATCAAATTTATTTTTGTACATGATTAACCTCGTGAATTAGTAATTATACTATTAAAGCTAGGTTATGATAAAATTTAGTACAATATGACATTCACTGAATGTCATTAAATGTAAATTAATAACAAAAAAGAAAAAGGAGAACAAAAAGATGGATGAGAACAAATATTACGAGTATAAGGAAAAATGGGAAAAGGTAAAGAAGAAGCTAATAGTTGGAGCGATTCTTGGTGTAGTAGTTGGACTTTACATTGGGTCGTTTACAGATAATATCTTTGCAAAGATAGGATTGGTTATCTTATATGTAGTTGTATGTTCAGGATATATACAGGCTTGGTCAATGCTTCCGTTTTATGCTTGGGGATTTATGGGAATTGTATTAAAAGCATGTATTGTTGTTGGATTTGGCTGGATAGTAGGACCTATTGCGCTTATATATTATCCTGTCAAAATTAAAAATTATGAAAAAAAGAATAATATAACAAATTAACCCTAGTAAATTTTTGCTACATAATAAATATTAAATATTAAATAATACCCATTCAATAATACCCTTGTCAGATCTTCTGATAAGGGTATAATTAAATAGAAAATATGTTGGATAAAAGGAGATTTTGATGGAGTCGTACACACAGGAACAGCTTGCACTGTATAGTGCATTGGCAGAAGCAACCGGCAAAATGCAGGCTGGAGATGAAAATGCATATAATGATATATACAATATGATGTTTCCGCATGTTAATGCCATTATTCAGACAAGGGGAATATCTGGAGAAGATGCAGTTGATGTGGCACAGGAAACTATGATAAGTGTTTATAAATACATATCAACTATAAAGGATCCACAGAGCACATATAAGTGGATAATGAGTCTTGCAAATAACAAAATTGTTGATTATTTCAGAAAAAATGCAAAGCGTTTTGAAAATGAAACCTATATCACATCAGATGATGATGACATGGGAGAGGCAGAGCAGATTTATAATAAGTCGCATGATAATCAGTCCGGACAGATAAGTATAAAGGTGCCGGAGGATATATTTGTAAATAAGGAAAAACAGCAGATGCTTTTGGGAGTGGTAAATTCTCTTAAAGAAGACCAAAAGCAGGTAGTTATGATGCACTGTTTTAGTGATATGACGTTTAAGGATATTGCAGATGTTCTTGGAGTGTCAGAGAATACTGTTAAGACAAAATTTTACAGGGCATTGAATAAGCTTGAGGCTTCTATATACGAGGTGGAGAAAAAAGAGGGTGTGCGCCTTCATTCTATGGGAATTGTTCCATTTTTGCTTTTTATATACATGCTTTGTTCAAAGCAGATTTCTGTATCAGCAAGCATGAAAAATGAAGTTACACAGCGTGTAGGTAAGGAAATAGAAGATATGAAAAAGCCTGCAGGCAAAAATAATATATCGAAATCATCAGCTGTAAAAAGTGCAGGAGCTAAAACCGCAGTTATAAGTCACAAAGCAGTAGCAATTGTGACAGCGTGTGTTGTTGGTGCAGGGGCGATTGCAGGAGGAGCGTTTGCACTGGCTAATGCGAACAATTCAGAGAAACGTACGGAAGAAAAGAACCCGGTTGCTGTGACAGAAATTCTTTCAGAAACACAAACAGAGACGGAGTCTGAGACCAAAAGTGATGCAAAAGAGGCTTTATTAGAGTATTATGACAGCACACTTGTACCACAGTTTGGTACTGCTGATAGAACATTTGTCAGAAATTACTCGTTTAATGAGGGTGACGATGGCGAAGATATGTCGAAGGATTATATTGATACAACAGGCAATCAGGGGTTAGCCGGTAAAAAAATGATAGATGTAGATGGCGATGACACTGTAGAAATGCTTGTTGGTAATATAATATACAATGATGATACAACAATGACTGCACAGATTTTGATATATGATTATGATGAAATGAGCGGTACAGTCGAAGAGGTCACAGATGGAAAAATAAAATCATATCCTTTTGGATGGTGCAACGACACAGTGCAGTTTGCATATCAGGTAAAGGATGATGGATTCTATATTTATTCCACAGACATGTATACATACACATGGTATGAGGGCGGATATAAAAATGCAGTTGCATATGCCTGGAAAATCGATAATAACGGAGTTACAGATGTTCTCAATTCTAATAGCTATGGTGATAAATACATGGAGGAAATTGATTATTTGGACACAGCAAAGGATGTTATGCCGACTGTAGTAAATCAGTGGAATGAAAAATATAATGACATAGATACTCTTGTTATAGGTAATTTTAAAGAAATTCCTTTGATTAAAAATATTAGTGAAATGGATTCTGAATATACGCAGCTTATGTATATTGGCATAGGTCGTAATGAAGATAGTACTTCTTGGGAATATGAATACGACAAGACTGACATTCCGGGATTTACTAATTTTTATGAGTAGAATAGTGATTAAAAAGAGAAATATAGTACGAAATTATCATTCCAAAATTTCGTAAGTAAAACCTGCAGATTCAAACATAAAAAAGCTGATACACACATATTTTTATGTCGAATTATGTCGATAATTACCAAAAAGTTGCAAAAATATTACAGAAATTAACATAATAGAATCAACAGGCGCGAAACGCACCTAGAAATTTTACGAAAAATATGGAAAAATAATATTGCAATAAAAAAGAGTCTTGCAATAGGGGAAAGAAAGCATAAAAAAGAAGTTCTCGAGAATTGTAATATCAAAATAATAAGTACAAGGAGGGTTATGAATATTTGTATAGTACGGTATTTCGAGAGCAGAGGGGACTAATTAATTACGAAGATATCATGGATATTTTAGCTGAGGTATCAAACGTACAAAAATATCTTGAAAACGAGGCACTTAAGATTTTATTGTTTGGAAATCCTGACCTTACAGTATGGCAGTGCAGGCAATTGGTTTTCAAGTATGGGGAGACGTTGAACCAGAAAGATTTACAGGGTCGAAAGCTTTTTGTAAGAATGGTTATGCTGTTGGATAGCCGAGACGTTATATAAGTTATATGAAAATAAGGGAATTTCTTTTTTGACCGGTTTAACCGGTCTTTCTTTTTTATATAAATGGTGTTATAATTTTAGAAATTGATAACTTGCCGGAGTCGATATTTTTAATTGGATTTAGGAGTGTTATCAGAAATATAGTTAATGTGAAAAGAGGACAAAAATGAACATCGTAGTACTTGCCGGAGGGCTCAGCACAGAGAGAGATGTTTCCTTCAAGACAGGAAGCATGGTGGCTAAGGCACTCAAAGAAAACGGCCACAAAGTTATATTATTGGATGTATTTATGGGATATAGTGACAGGGAGGAGGATCTGACAGGCATATTTGACCGCGCGGACGAGATAAGTGTGCAGGTCAGCGATATTCCGACAGAGGCACCTGACCTCGCAAAGGTAAAGGCTTCCAGAAAGGACCAGTCACCTTGCTTTTTCGGACCAAATGTCATCAAAATGTGTCAGATGGCTGACATTGTTTTCATGGCACTCCACGGAGAAAACGGAGAGAACGGAAAGATTCAGGCAGCATTTGACCTCTTCGGAGTCAAATACACAGGCAGCGATTATTTAAGCTCAGCCATCGCCATGAACAAGGAGACATCAAAGCAGTTCTTCCTTGCAAATGGTATCCCTACTCCAAAGGGCATTTCCATGACCAGGGAGACCAGACAGGATGATATCACAAAGCTTGACCTGACACTTCCATGTGTAGTAAAGCCATGCTGCGGCGGTTCAAGCATCGGTGTCACTATCGTCAGGGATGCGGCAGAGTTTAAGGCGGCACTTGACGATGCGTTCAAGTGGGAAAATGAGCTGGTTATCGAGGAATTTGTACAGGGCAGGGAGTTCTCTGTCGGCGTTATCGAGGGCAAGGCTCTTCCTATTATAGAGATTGCACCGAAGGAGGGCTTCTACGATTACAAGAATAAATACAAGGCGGGCAGCACAGTTGAGACATGTCCGGCTGAGCTTCCTGAGCAGGTGACAAAGGATATGCAGCACTACGCCGAGGAGGTTGCGCGCGTTATCGGGCTTGACACATATTCCCGCTCAGACTTTTTGCTCAACGACAAAAATGAGATGTTCTGTCTTGAGGCAAACACACTGCCGGGCATGACTCCGACCAGTCTTCTGCCACAGGAGGCAGCGGTTATCGGTATGAGCTTTAATCAGCTCTGTGAGCATCTGATTGACATATCTTTGAAAAAATATGAGGTGTAGCATGTCTGATAAGTACATGAAAAATCTTACATTTGAAAATATCGCAAAGGCCTGCGAGGGCAGATACATAGGCGATGAGACACTGCTTGATACGACAATCACAGGAGCAGTCATAGACAGCAGACAGGCGAAGGAGGGCTATCTTTTTATTCCGATAAAGGGAGAAAGGGTGGACGGACACAAATTCATCAATGCTGTGTTTGAGCAGGGAGCGGCAATCGTGCTTTCTGAGCATGAGCTTACGGATCCGGCAGGCCCATATGTGCTGGTTGAGTCAACCACCGATGCCATGAAAAAGCTCGCGGCATTTTACCGAAAAAGTCTTGATATCAAGGTAGTGGGTATCACCGGAAGTGTCGGCAAGACCAGCACCAAGGAGATGATATCATCCGTCCTTGAGCAGAAATACAGCGTTCACAAGACTGCAGGCAATTTCAACAACGAGATAGGTCTGCCACTCACCATTTTCGGAATCAGGGAAAGCCATCAGGTAGCAGTGCTTGAGATGGGAATATCTGATTTTGGCGAGATGCACAGGCTTTCTACCATGTCGTGCCCAGATGTCATGGTCATCACCAATATCGGCTACTGCCATCTGGAGTTTTTGGGCGACAGGGATGGTGTACTTAAAGCCAAGACAGAGTGTTTTGAGCATATGATGCCGGACGCAGTCGCAGTGCTCAATGCAGATGACGATAAGCTGGCCACAGTGCAGAATGTAAATGGAAAGCCTGTCATATACTATGGTAAGGAATCAGCTTCAGACGTTCGCAAATCAGTATATACCACAAATATTGAAAACCTGGGCTTCGACGGCATGAAGGCTCATTTTGTCACCCCGGAGGGTGAGTTTGATGCACACATCCACATCCCGGGAGAGCACAATGTATACAATGCCATGGCGGCAGCGGTTGTCGGATTGCAGCTTGGTCTCACAATAGCTGAGATAAAGTCAGGAATAGAGAAAGCAGAGACAATCGCAGGCCGTACCAATTTCATCAAAACGCACGGCATGACAGTGATAGATGACTGCTACAATGCAAACCCTGTATCCATGAAATCCTCTATCGAGGTGCTTTCGCATGCAAAGGGCAGGACAATAGCAGTGCTTGGAGACATGGGAGAGCTGGGAAGCGATGAGAAAAAGCTGCACCATGAGGTAGGCGAGGCAGTTGGAGAGAACCATATCCACACACTTTTTGCAGCAGGAGAGCTGGCAAAGGAATATGCAGCCGGAGCCGCGGAGAAATCATCCGATGTAGACATCCACTACTTTAAGGATAGAGAGACCATGACACAGGAGCTCCTTTCATATGTGAAGGAGGGCGACACCATATTGGTGAAGGCATCACACTTCATGGAGTTTCCGAAGGTAGTCGAGGCGCTGAGCAAGTAAAATAAGGTGAAAATTAATCGAGTAGAAATTAATTCGGTATTTAATTATTTGTGAGGAATGGATATTTTCTAAACCTCATAATATTATAAAAGAAAGAGAGAAAAACAATGGCACAGAATCCAATCGTAACAATCACAATGGAAAACGGCGATGTAATCAAGGCAGAGCTTTATCCTGAAATCGCACCAAACACAGTAAACAACTTTATCAGCTTAATCAATCACAATTTCTATGACGGAGTATGCTTTCACCGCGTAATCAAGGGCTTTATGCTCCAGGGCGGAGATCCGGACGGAAACGGCACAGGCGGCCCGGGCTATGAGATCAAGGGAGAGTTCACACACAACGGCTTCAAAAATGACTTAAAGCACACAGCCGGTGTACTTTCAATGGCACGTACCATGATACCTGACTCAGCAGGCAGCCAGTTCTTCATCATGCATCAGGATGCACCACATCTCGACGGCGAGTATGCGGCATTCGGCAAGGTAATCGAGGGCATGGATGTGGTAAACAAAATCGCAGAGGTGCGCACAGACTACATGGACAAACCACTTGAGGCTCAGGTCATGAAGACAGTTACAGTTGAGACCTTCGGAGTGGACTATCTGGAGCCGGAGACAGTTTAATGATAATAATTATCGATGAGGCAAGCGCAAAACTTGCCTCTTTTTACTATCATGACGATAGCTTCAAGCCAAAGTGGAAGCGTGCAGTAGAGATGACATCTGCATCACAGGAGCTTTATGATGAACTTCAGGAAAAACTGCAAGAAAAACTACCTGATGAGCTGTGGGAAAAGCTGTATGTTGCGCTACCGGCTGATGAATCGATTAAAGGCTCCCCAAAAACAATAACCAAAGGATATACAGAATATGCAGATAACGTAGTGAGAACCAGTACCGGAAATCTAAAAATCCCGGAAACAGTAACCGACTGCATCTGGATAGTATCAAGCAGGCAGCAGAAGCAAATAGCCGATTCACTTGGCATAGCATCAGTAGGAGAACCACAGTGCGGCACGCGCTATGCAGTGGAAAGCCTTGCAGAGCTTGATATTGAGTATCTGGAGCGGGTGCGCAGGCGGTATAATCATATCCCGTGGGACATCGGTGAGACAGAAAGGTGCCTGATACGCGAGCTATCCCTGTCAGACCTTCCTGCGCTCTATGAGCTCTATGACAAGCCCGGCATGACAGACTATGTGGAGCCGCTTTATGACTACGAGACAGAGCTTGAATACCAGAAGGCGTACATAGAGAACATGTATGGTTTTTACGAGTATGGCATGTGGCTTGTGTTTTCAAAGGAAACAGGAAAGCTGATAGGCAGGGCAGGGCTTGAGCATAATGAAATGGGCTATATGATAGCACCTGAATTTTGGAACATGGGTTATGCCACGGAGGTGTGCCGCTTCATCATAGACTATGCGCGCGAAAACACAGACTTTGAGGAGCTTTACTGCCGGATAGATGAGAGAAATGTGGCATCGGTACGTCTTGCAAAAAAGCTTGGATTTGTAAAAAACGGACAAATCGGGAATGAGAGAAATACCGGTGGATTAGATAGGTATGTCCTTTCTATCTGATGGTTCATTATATATTTTATATTTGTAGCAGGAGTAGCTTGGCAGGATTCATTCAGTATAGAAGATATGAATAGCAGCCTGAGAGAAAGGAATGTGCATAAATATGGCGAAAATAGGAATTGTTATATGTAACTATAATAAACAAAATGATGTTATTGACTGCATACAGTCAGTTCTTGAGTCAAAATATGAGGATTATCACATCTATGTTGTGGATAATGCATCGACAGATGAGTCGGTGATGTTGATAAGAGAGCACTACGGAAGCTGCGACAGGCTCACGCTTATCGAAAACTGTGAAAATCTCGGAGGCTCGGGTGGCTTTAACACAGGACTTCGCGCGGCAATGGCTGAGGGACACACGTACCTGATGTGCGTGGACAATGACGCATTGCTAGATGAAAACTGCATAGGAACACTTTCGGATTTTCTTGATTCACATGAGAATGTGGGTATAGCGGCGGCAAAGATTTATCATACCGGGCAGGAAAATTATGTGCAGCAGTACGGCTCATTCATAGATTATGATAATTACAGTGTGAACTCGACGTATTTAAATCATATAGAGGATGGTTCAATGCCTGATGTGGTATATTCTGACGCAGTCCCGGCGTGTGCGCTCATGATAAGACGCACAGTCGTAGAACAGATTGGCGTCATGCCTGAGGAGAATTTCCTCTATTGGGATGATACCGAGTGGTGTGTCCGTTGCAGGGAAGCAGGCTACGAGGTCGCATCTGTAGGTGCGGCAGCAGCAAGTCACGCGATGGGGGCAAAAAGGGAGGACGTGAATACATTTCCAACCTACTATGCATGGAGAAACTGGATTAAGTTCTTTTTAGACCATATCGAGGAGGAGAGACTTTCAGATATGGCAGAGACATTTCTTGGCTCCATATTTGAAATAAACTACACAGGTCTCTATCGCGGGGAAGAAAACCGCTCAAAGACAGTTATGGCGGCATTGGATGATGCACTTCACAAAGTTATGGGAAAAGCAAAGGAGGACAGGATATTTAATCTGGAATTGACTTATGACGGGCTTGAGAGGGCGATTGGCGGTAAGTCGGATATAGCTATAATAGCAGGTGAGTTTCCCTTATATGCAGATGCGCTTAAAGAAAAAATAAAAGCAATGTGGCCGGATAAGAGGGTATGTATAGCTGATTTGCAGGATAACGATGAAACACCTGATACTTCACAGTTTCAGCCGGATGCCACAATCACTATCTGCGAGAGTATTTTCAGGCAGGATGACCTCAGTCTTTCCACATATGTGATGGATCTGGATGGAAATGTACTGGTCGATGATGATGATGTGCTCATGGTCATAAACTATAATTTCAGCCGCAGAAGCTTTATCTTTTCGATGAAGCCGCTTTTTATGAGGCTTTCAAGGCAAAATTACGGATTTCAAAAAAATAACAAAAAACATTGAAAAATATGCAATTAGGCAATAAAATATAAACATAGTTTAACGAGTTGGAGGACGACAAAATGAAGAAATATGCATACGGAGTAGATATAGGTGGAACAACTGTAAAGATAGGTTTTTTCGAGACCACAGGAAAGCTTGTCGATACATGGGAGATTCCTACACGCACTGAGAATTCAGGAGAGCTCATCCTGCCTGATATCGCAGCATCCATCAAGGAGAATAACGAGAAGCACGGCATCGAGATGGGTGACATCGAGGGAATAGGCATGGGAGTGCCGGGACCGATAAAGGATGACGGAACTGTATTAAAGTGTGTAAACCTTGGATGGGGTGTGTTCAACGTGGCACAGTCACTCTCAGTACTGTGCGGCGGTATCAAGGTAAAGGCCGGAAACGATGCCAACGTAGCTGCACTCGGTGAGATGTGGCAGGGCGGAGGAAAGGGCCACCAGGATGTAGTCATGATCACACTCGGCACAGGCGTAGGCGGAGGAATCATCCGCGAGGGCAAAATCATAGCCGGAATAAACGGAGCAGGCGGAGAGATAGGACATATGCCTATGGTAGATGATGAGTCAGAGTGCTGTGGCTGCGGCAAGAAGGGCTGCCTAGAGCAGTATGCATCAGCAAACGGACTCGTAAGAGTGGCAGAGAGATACATTGCAGCACACAGGGATGTGGCAACAGAGCTTGATTTAAATGCAGGCTTCACAGCAAAGGATGTATGCGATGCGGCAAAGGCAGGAGATGCAGCGGGCATTGCAGCAGTAGAGCAGTCAATGAAGCTTCTCGGCAAGGCAATGGCAGCAGTAGCATGCGTCATGGACCCTGAGGTATTTGTTGTCGGCGGAGGCCTCTCAAAGGCAGGCAGCATCATC
Organism: uncultured Agathobacter sp.; assembly: GCA_934365945.1. GTDB lineage: Bacteria > Bacillota > Clostridia > Lachnospirales > Lachnospiraceae > Roseburia. Next base: position 104,638 of record CAKRNE010000005.1, read on the forward strand.
ATCGATACTGCAGCAAAGTACTATAAAGAGTATGCCTTCCATGCAAGCCGTGAGACAGAAATCAAGCTCGCTACACTCGGCAACTCAGCCGGCATGTATGGCGGAGTAAAGATGGTTATCGGCTAACAACATAAGATTGCAATTTTTAAAGAAATAAAATATAATGGCTACTAAAGATACACTACGATCGAGGTGAGACTATTGGCAGATTACTCAACAGAAGAATTAGAAAAAATAGCGGACAAATTTCGCTCAGACACAAGCGGCATAAGGGGAACAAAGGATTTTACCAGCCCCGAGGAGCTATATGACGAGCTTAAGAAGGAAATCAAAAAGTATCATCCGTCGGATGACACAAGCCTTGTGGACAAAGCCTACAGGGTAGCTTATGATGCTCATAAGGGGCAGGCACGTAAGTCAGGAGAGCCTTATATCATACATCCGCTCTGTGTTGCCATAATACTCGCCGAGCTCGAGCTGGATAAGGAAACCATTGCAGCAGGTCTGCTCCATGATGTGCTGGAGGATACCATCATGACCATGGATGAGATGCGCGCGGAGTTTGGAGACGATGTCGCACATCTGGTGGATGGCGTCACGAAGTTAAAGCACCTGCATCTGACAGACAGCACCAAGGATCCGAAGGATAAGAATGCGGACAGGCTTGAGATGCAGGCAGAGAACCTGCGCAAGATGTTTCTCGCCATGGCTAAGGATATCAGGGTCATCCTCATAAAGCTGGCAGACAGACTGCACAATATGCGTACACTCAAGTACCAGTCCAAGGAAGCACAGCAGCGTATCGCCAGGGAGACACAGGATATCTACTGCCCTATCGCACAGCGACTTGGTATCAGCAAGATAAAGATAGAGCTGGAGGACCTTTGTATGAAGTACCTCTATCCGGATGCCTACTATGATCTGGTAGAGAAGGTAGCCCTCAGAAAGACAGAGCGCGATACCTACATCCAGGGTCTGGTAAACGATGTCAAGAAGTACGTTTCAGATGCCGGTATCAAGGCTGAGATATACGGCAGGGCAAAGCATTTCTTCAGTATATATAAGAAGATGGTCAATCAGGACAAGACGATAGACCAGATATATGACCTCTTTGCCATCAGGATTCTGGTGGACACCATACCGGACTGCTACGCAGTGCTTGGTATCATACATGAGAAGTACAAGCCTATACCGGGCCGCTTTAAGGACTATATCGCCATGCCGAAGCAGAACATGTACCAGTCGCTTCACACGACGCTCATAGGTCCGAGTGGACAGCCGTTTGAGATACAGATTCGTACCTACGAGATGCATCGTACTGCTGAGTACGGTATCGCGGCACATTGGAAGTACAAGGAAACAAACAACGGCAATGCCACCACCACCACTGTCACCGAGGAGGAGAAGCTCAGCTGGCTTCGCCAGATACTCGAGTGGCAGCAGGATATGTCGGATAATAAGGAGTTTATGACTTTATTAAAGAGTGATTTAAATTTATTCTCCGACAATGTATTTGCATTCACGCCATCCGGCGATGTAAAGAACCTGCCAAAGGGCTCCACACCTATAGACTTTGCCTACAGCATACACTCTGCGGTCGGCAACAAGATGGTCGGTGCCAAGGTAAACGGCAAGCTCGTGCCGATAGACTATGTCATCAAAAACGGTGACCAGATAGAGATAATCACCTCGCAGAATTCCAAGGGACCAAGCCGTGACTGGCTCAAGGTCGTAAAGAGCACACAGGCCAAGAACAAGATCAACCAGTGGTTCAGAAGTGAGCTCAAGGAGGAAAATATACAGCACGGCAAGGATCTGATAGCAGCCTATGCCAAGGCAAAGGGCATCAACTTTGCAGAGGTAAACAAGCCTGAGTATCAGGAGAAAATACGCCGCAAATACGGCTTCCACGACTGGAACTCATGCCTTGCAACTGTCGGCCACGGTGGTCTCAAGGAAAGCCAGATAGTCAACAGGATGTACGACGAGTACAAGAAGGACCATGTGGTGCCTGTGACAGATGCAGATGTGCTTGGCAGCATTGCAGAAAAGCAGCAGGCGGCAGCGACAGGCACACAGCAGGAGCACAAGTCAAAGAGTGGTATTGTGGTACACGGGCTCTATGACGTGGCAGTGCATTTCTCGAAGTGCTGCAATCCGGTTCCGGGAGATGAGATCGTGGGCTTTGTCACAAGAGGCCGTGGCATCTCCATCCACAGGACAGACTGCGTGAATATCATCAACCTGTCCAAGATAGAAAAGGACAGGCTCATAGAAGCAGAGTGGCAGGATACAGCCCTCATGGACAACGGCGCCGAGTATCAGGCAGACCTAAAGATATTCTGTCATGACAGACCGGGACTGCTCGTAGATATCACCAAGATATTTACCGAGAAGGAAATCAATATCAGTGGTATCCAGTCCAAGACCAGCAAGCAGGGCATTGCTACAATCGAGGTATTTTTCAATATCAGAGGCAGGGACCAGATAAAGGTTCTCGTGGAGAAGCTCAGACAGATAGAAAGTGTAATAGACGTAGAGAGGACCACCGGCTAAATCCCGGTGGTTCTTGCGTGAAGTGAGATTATAGTTCATATCTCACTGTGAGACGCAATGGCGATGAAGAAGGAATTATTGCGTAAATAGTATGTAAATATAAATATAAGGAGTATACCCATATGGTAAATATGAAGATAGACCACTTCGTAGTGGGACCGGTGCAGACCAACTGCTACTTTGTCACCAATATAAAGACAAAGGAAATGATAATAATAGACCCGGGCGCGTGTGCAGAACAGCTCGCCAAAAAGGTGGACGAATCAGGCGCAAAGCCTGTGGCAATACTGCTCACACACGGACACTTTGACCATGCCACGGATGCAAAGCCACTCGCAGACCGCTACGGCATCAAAATATATATCCATGAGGCAGACAGGGCGACACTCGACGACCCGCAGCTCAATGTCAGCTACATGATGGGACAGTCAAAGACCTTCTATGCGGATGTATTTTTGAAGGATAAGCAGGAGCTTGACATCGCAGGCTTTCACATAGTAGTGCTTCACACACCGGGCCATACACCGGGCGGTTGCTGCTATTATTTCCCGTATGAGGATGTGATATTTACAGGAGATTCGCTGTTTTGCGGTTCAATCGGACGTACGGATTTCAAGGGCGGCAGCATGTCAGACCTCGTGCGCACAGTGAAGGAAAAGATCATGACACTGCCTGAGCATACAGAGGTGTACCCGGGACACAATGACACAACAACCATAGAAAACGAGAGGATGTATAACCCTTACTTATGATAGTAGTAGTATTTAATAAACCGGATTTTGAATATGATGTGCACTCACTGCTCAAGGAGTTCTTTCCACAGGAGGACGTGCAGATGTACTATAGCTGCTCACCTGATGAGGTGGAGGGGAAAAACTTGGCCTGCACACATCACGAGATGACAGATGATGGCGTAAAGGAATTTGCGGATGCCTCACAGGTATTTAAGATAGACTATGTGGGTGAAGAGATTGCGGTGGAGTGGACTGTAAATAGAGCCGGCGGAAATAATTCCATGACAGATGATATTAAAATATCCGTGACCGGCGCAGACCGCAAGGAAACCAAGAACCGCTTAAAGCTCGCCCTCTATTCCATGATAGAAAAGGGCACAGGAAAGAGCCTTCCGTGGGGCACACTCTCAGGCATCAGACCGACGAAGATAGCTATGAAATGCATAGAGGACGGCATGAGCGATAAAGAAACCTACGACTATCTGAAGGAAAACTATCTTGCAAGCGATGAGAAAATCGACCTTTCAATAGGCATAGCAAAGCGCGAGAAGGCACTGCTCGATAAGGTGGACTATGACAACGGCTACAGCCTGTACATAGGCATACCATTCTGCCCGAGCACCTGTGCATACTGCTCGTTTACATCATACCCGCTCGGCGTGTGGAAAAACCGCGTGGACGATTACCTCGATGCACTCGAGAAGGAGATAGACTACACAGCACAGAAGTTCTACCACAAAAAGCTAAACTCCATCTATATAGGAGGCGGCACACCGACCACCTTAAGCCCTGCACAGCTTGACAGGCTTATCAGAAAAATTAAATGCAGCTTTGATTTAAAGGACTGCCTGGAATTTACTGTGGAAGCGGGCAGACCGGATTCTATCACGAGAGAAAAGCTTATGGCACTAAAGAAAAACGGCATCAGCCGTATATCGGTCAATCCGCAGACCATGAAGCAGCAGACACTCGATATAATAGGAAGACATCACACAGTAGACGATACAATACAAAGCTTCAAGCTTGCGCGTGAGCTGGGCTTCGACAACATAAATATGGACCTCATCATGGGACTTCCCGAGGAGACACTCGATGATGTAAGGCGTACAATGGAGCTCGTAAAGGAGCTGGCGCCTGACAACGTCACCATCCATTCACTCGCAGTAAAGCGCGCTGCAAGACTTACAATCTTCAAGGACCGCTATCAGGATATGCAGATGGTCAACACCCAGGAGCATATGGACCTCTGCGCAGCCTACTGTAAACAGATGGGGCTTGAGCCATACTACCTCTACAGGCAGAAGGGCATGGCAGGCAATATGGAGAACGTGGGCTATGCAGCAAAGGGCAAGGCCGGAGTATACAACATATTGATAATGGAGGAAAAGCAGACTATCGTAGCCTGCGGAGCCGGAGCAAGCACCAAGCGTGTCTGGCCGGTACCGAATCCGGATGGCACTCATCGTATCGACAGATGCGAGAATGTCAAGGATGTAGGGCAGTATATCGCAAGGATTGATGAGATGATAGAGAGGAAGCAGAGGCTGTTTGAGGAGTAAAAAGGAGGAACAGTGAGATGATTACAAAAGCAAAAAAGCGTTTATTAACGTTTACAATGGTTTTAATGGTTTATGTCGTAGCTGTTCTTTCACCTGTCAGTGTATCTCAAATGCGAGTCATGGCTGCAGAATGCGAGGGAGATTATGAGTACATATATCTGCCTGATAATTCGGTTGAGATAACAAGCTATAATGGAACTGACGCGCAGGTAGTTCTCCCTGATAATATATCTGGAAGAACAATCGGTGTAATCGGGGAAAATGCGTTTTGTGAGAATAAGACCCTCGAAACAGTGGTAATTCCTGAAAGTGTAACAGTTATACAAAAACAGGCATTTGCATCCTGTGAAAATCTGAAAAATGTTTATATTTATTCGGAGAGTAAGCTTAAGACAATAGGAGAAGCCTGTTTCTGGATGGATAAGAAGCTTGAGAAAATTACATTTCCAAAAAGCTTAAGGAATATAGATAAAAATGCCTTTGGTTTTTGTGCTGCATTAACAGAGGTGAAATTTAATGATGGTTTTCAAAGCATTGGCGAATATGCATTTTGCAGCAGTGGAATCAAATCAGTCGATATAAAGGATAGTATTACAAATGTAGGCGCCGGTGCATTTTGCGATTGTGAGGAGCTGTTAAATGTAAGTATCGGAAAAGGCATAAGTTCAATTTATGATTATACATTTACATATTGCGATAAGCTGGATAAAGTAGTAATCCCTGACAATGTGAAAAGCATTGGAAAGAATGCATTTGATAAGAATACACAGAAGATAGTTTTAAAGGACTGCAACGTAATAGGATACTCAGTTTCACTCAGTGACAAAATAGACCTGAAAATGTATACATATGTATCGAACAATATCAGAAAAGATGCCGGTGCAAAGGTTAATCTGACACTTCCGGATGGAACAGGCAAAGACATCCTTTTGTCGAAATGCAAGACGGTGACTTATAATGGGGTCAATACTTTTTTGATAAGTGCAGATGTCGTGCCGGCATACATTACAGGTACAGTTACAATGAAAATTACAGGCTCTGATGGAAAAGTAAAAGGCAGCTTTACATCATCTGTCTATGATTATGCAAAAGATTATATCAAGCGTTCAAATTATGATGACACATATAAAAGCGGACTTAATCTGGTGAAAGCCATGCTGGATTATGGTGCAGCAGCGCAGACATATTTTGGCATAAATACCGATAAGCCGGCCAATAAAGACCAGAGCACAGGAAAGCTTCTGACCGATAACAAAGCACAGACAACAGACAGTAGTGTTCTTTCGGAAAAAATCCAGAATAAAACATCCGGAAAACTTCAAAATACAGACCTTGCGTATGAATACATGTCATTGCTCTGCAAGAGCCGGACAGGTTTGAAATTGTATTTTGAAAATAAAAACAGTCTGACTCTGAATCAGATTAAGGCCAAATACAGTATCAATATATATGACGGCAATGGCAAAAAGCTGGCCGCTACTCAGTATGAGCTTAAGGCTGATGGCAAAGAGTTTACGATAAAGATAAATAATATTTTACCGGTACAACTTGGTTCTTATTATACGGTGGAGCTTGTAGGAGGCGGCAGCACGGCAAAAGGTACAGTTTCACCTTCTGTCTATATGAAGAAAGCCATGGGTGTTGGCGGTGAAAATCTGAAGAAGCTGTGTAATGCGATGTATTTTTATAATAATGAGGCTGTGGTTTACTCCAAAACTAAATAGTTATAAATAAAATTATTGCAAAATTGATAGCAAAATAGTAATATAGAACTATAAACTATCAGTGAGTTAGAGCGTTGTTGTTTTAAAAGATAGCAACGCTTTATAAATTTGAAAAGAAAGGCAAAAAAGGTGGGTTTTAATAAAAAAACAGGAAATGTAGTAGTTGTTTTAGCATTTACAGCGCTTATAACGGCATCAGCATTATCAGCAAAAAACATTAGTACGGAAAAAAAGGAAAGTAAGACAACTAAATCGGTGACAGAGAGTGTGGCTGATACTGAGAACGTATCTGATACAGAGCTTGTGAACAGTGCAAAGAAGATTCCGGATACGCAAAAAGCAGTTACAGAGGCATCAGAACAGAATAACAGTAATAGCGATAGCAATAGCTCAGATAATGCTGTTACTTCAACTGACATTTCAGGAGACGTAGGCAAATCCGGTTCAAAGGATGCTTATGAGACAGATATCATGAAGAATGATGAATCAGAAACTGATGAAGATGATGGTGCATCAGGAAAAGATGGACAGGTAAATCCAGGAAATGACAATCCCGGAAATGGCAATTCAGGAAATGGCAATTCAGACAATAATTCGTCGAATGACAACCAACCGGGAAATGATAAGAAGCCGGATAGCAGTAGCAAAGAAGATAATGGGGCGATAGAGCTTCCGATTATTCCGATTGACTAAAAAATAGTTATAGTTGTCAACATATTAAATGGTATTGATTTAATGAATATTTTTAATCAGCTTTACAGCTCAATAGCATTGAATGGCTCGTTTTTTGAAGCCTTAATACTTATTGGGATAGGAGCATTTGTATTTATACGTTTTAAAGAGCGAAGGCACGTCTGCATTTGGTATAGTATTTTTCTAATAGTATATATCACTTTGTTGAGGAGAGCACCTGGAGAACAAAGAATTGTCCGTATGAATCTGGAAATTATAGGTGATGCCTCGACAATGGCAGGCAATCTGCTTAATGTGATTTTATATATTCCGTTTGGATGGAGTATGCAAAAATTAAAAAATAGTCTAAGAGTGACGGTTATATCGGGCTGTGTATTTTCTTTTTTGTGTGAGCTATTGCAGTTTATCACGAAAAGAGGCTGGGCGGATATCAATGATCTGGTTTTTAATACACTTGGTGCGTTCTGTGGCGGTTTGATGATGATAAAATTGCATAAAAAAGATTTTATATAGTTTTGCAAATGATTATAGTTCAGAGGGAATATGGAAAAATAATGCGTTGTACTCACACACAAATTGTGCAAATTTACCACTTTAATGTGCTGAAATTTTACATAAATTTTATGAAATGTGAAAAATATAACAAAAAATACTAGACAAATCGTACTATATGCGTTAAAATGCATATATACAGTTGAGACACGAATTTATATATTGTGCATCATTACAGTATGACTTTTGCGTACAAGGAATTCATTTCCTGACAGGGTTCTTCATGTGGAAGATGGTCGGATAGTATAGACCTGATTATTATTTGGTTATTATGACTTATGGCTCTTGTAGGTAGAGGTCTTTTTTTTATAGTAATGTAGCTTCTGTAGCTTTTACAATGGGGATTGCAAATTACATATTTTGTGAATGGGGGGATTTTACCATGAGAATTTACAAAGGTAAGGATTATGCTGATATGAGCAGGAAAGCTGCAAATATTGTATCGGCACAGGTGATTATGAAGCCTAATTGTGTATTGGGACTGGCTACGGGCTCCACACCTGTCGGATTGTACAAGCAGCTTGTTGAGTGGTTCAATAAGGGAGATTTGGATTTCTCTGAGGTTATGACGGTGAATCTTGATGAGTACAAGGGATTAAGCCGCGAGAATGATCAGAGTTACTATTATTTTATGCATCAGCATCTGTTTGATCATGTGAATATTCCGATTGAGAATACACATCTGCCAAATGGCATGGAACCGGATCCGGACAGGGAGTGTAAACGCTATACTGAGCTGATTCAGGCACTGGGGGGTGTCGATTTACAGCTTTTAGGTATAGGACACAATGGTCATATAGGATTTAATGAGCCGGGAGAGTCTTTTGACAAGCAGGTTCATTGTGTGAATCTGACAAAGTCAACTATAGAGGCCAATAAGAGATTTTTTGCATCGGCTGATGATGTTCCAAAGCAGGCATACACGATGGGAATCAAGACCATTATGCAGGCTAAGAAGATTCTTATAGTGGCAAGTGGTGAGGATAAGGCTGATATAGTGCAGAGAGCATTTTTCGGACCAATTACACCGCAGGTTCCGGCTTCGGTGCTTCAGCTTCACAACGATGTGACGCTTGTGGCAGATGAAGCGGCACTCAGCAGGATATCCGGTGAAATCAACAATTAATAGATGATATTCAGTTGAGAAGGTGAATATAGATGATAATTAAAAATGCAAGGGTCTTTACAGAGGATAACTGTTTTGTATACGGTGATGTGGCTGTGGAGGACGGCCGTTTCACGGAAGTACCACAGGCGGCAGATAATTGTAAAGATGGTAATAAATGTACGCGGGGCAAAGCACCGGAAGAAAGCAGCGTGAAAAATAATGAAGGAAACTCAGATGAAAAAATCCTGAATGCCTCAGGACTTATCCTGATTCCGGGACTTGTAGATATTCATTTTCACGGCTGTAGGGGAGCAGATATGTGTGACGGCACTACGGAGGCTCTTGATGTGATTACAGCATATGAGGCTTCTGTCGGAGTGACGAGTGTATGTCCGGCAACGATGACTATACCGCAGGACGAGCTCTTATGTGTTATGAAAAATGCAGGTGATTATACATATCATGGTGGCGCTCATCTGGTGGGAATCAACATGGAGGGACCGTTTATCAGTCCATCAAAAAAGGGCGCACAGGCAGCAGAAAATATTATGCAATGTGATTATGAATATTTTCGTCAGCTTCAGGATGCAGCAAGTGGTCTGATTAAGCTTGTTGATATAGCTCCGGAGGAGCCGGGAGCATTTGAATTTATAAATAAGGCAAAGGATGAGGTTGTTATATCAATAGCACATACGGCAGCAGATTATGATACCGCAAAGAAAGCTATAGAGCACGGTGCAAGCCATGCTACACATCTGTACAATGCCATGCCGCCTCTTCATCATAGAAATCCGGGAGTCATCGGAGCTGTGAGGGATTCACAGAAATGTCATGCGGAGCTTATATGTGACGGAGTACATATTCATCCGTCGGTTATCAGGGCAACGTTTGCCATGTTTGGTGCAGAACGCATGATTTTAATCAGTGACAGTATGAGGGCCACAGGTCTTGAGGATGGTGAATACACACTTGGAGGGCAGCCGGTGACAGTAAGGGGCAATCTTGCCACACTTCATGACGGTACGATTGCAGGTTCTGCAACAAACCTGATGGACTGTATGCGTTTTGCGGTAAAGCAGGCAGGCATTCCACTGGAGGATGCAATTATGTGTGCGACAGCTAATCCGGCAAAAGAGGTTAATATATTTGATGAAACAGGAAGTATTTCTGTCGGTAAAAAAGCCGATTTTGTGCTTTTGAATGATGCATTGGATATTATAGGTGTGTATATCGATGGAAAGGAGACAACATGTTAGGATTTTTTAAGAACAAATCAAAGGAGATAATTATTTATTCTCCTTGCAAAGGAAAAGTGGTGCCAATCACAGAGGTTCCGGATCCTACATTTTCAGAAAAGATACTGGGAGATGGATTCGCAGTGATTCCGTCTGATGGCAAAATTTATGCACCGGCAGATGGTGAGATTACGGCAGTTTTCGATACACTGCATGCGATCACAATGACGACGGATAAAGGAACCGAGATTCTGATTCATATCGGACTGGATACGGTGATTTTAAAGGGAGAACCTTTTACAGCACATATCTCGGCCGGAAGTCAGGTGAAAAAGGGTGATTTGATGATGGAAGCAGACATAGAAAAGATAAAGGCTGCCGGTTTCAATCCGATTACACCTATTTTGATCGGCAATACTGAGAAATACAATAAAATAACACTGATTAAAGAGGGTGAAACTGAGACTGGGGATGAAGTGCTCAGTCTTTCATAAGAAATATAATGAACTTTATTGGAGTATCTCCAGTTTAGTATATATAATGTAAAGGAGGGGAAATCTATGAAATTTCTTCAAAAACTGGGTAAAGCTTTAATGCTTCCCGTAGCAGTACTTCCTATCTGTGGTATCCTCATGGGTATTGGATATTATTTATGTCCTGCAACCATGCAGGGTGGTGACATCGAGGGAGTGCGTAATTTAATAGGTCTGTTTTTAGTTAAAGCAGGGGGCGCTTTGATTGAAAACATGGCCATCCTTTTTGTAATCGGCGTTGGTGTCGGTATGTCGGAAAAGAACGACGGTACCGGCGGTATTGCAGCTTTAGCTTCATGGCTGATGATGACAACACTCCTGTCTACAGACTTTGTTACAAAAATCATGCCATCTATCGCTGACAGCGCTACAAAGACACTTGCATTCGACAAGATTGCAAACCCATTTATCGGTATCTTAGCCGGTGTTATTGGTTCTTTGTGTTACAACAGATTTAAGGATACAAAGCTTCCTGACTGGCTGTCATTCTTCAGTGGCAAGCGTTGCGTAGCAATTATTGCAGGTGTTGTTTCAATCCTTGTATCTGTAGTATTACTGTTCGTATGGCCATTACTTTTCGGTGCTCTTGTAGCTATCGGTAAAGCAATCGTTGGTCTTGATGTAGTCGGCGCAGGTATCTATGCATTCCTGAACCGTCTGTTAATCCCTACAGGATTACACCACGCATTAAACAACGTATTCTGGTTCGATACTATCGGACTTGGAGACCTCTCTCATTTCTGGAATGGCGAGACATCAAAGGATGTTTCATGGAGCCTCGGAATGTACATGTCAGGTTTCTTCCCATGTATGATGTTTGGTATTCCTGGTGCTGCACTTGCCATGGTTAAGTGTGCAAAGACTGCTAAGAAAAAGGCTGCCATCGGTATCCTTGCTTCTGCAGCTATCTGTGCATTCATCTGTGGTGTTACAGAGCCTTTCGAGTTTGCATTTATGTTCCTTGCTCCTGTTCTCTATGTGATTTATGCTTTACTTTATGGTATTTTCACAATGATTACAGTAGCTCTTGGATTTAGAGCAGGCTTCTCATTCTCAGCCGGCGCGATGGATTTATTATTCTCATCTTCACTTCCGGCTGCAGCAAAGACATGGCTCATCATTCCTCTTGGAATCGCAGCTTTTATCGTATTCTACATTGTATTCTATTTCGCTATCAAGAAATGGGATCTTAAGACCCCTGGTAGAGAGGACGATGATGTTGAGGCAGAGAAGAAGGCAGTTCTTTCTAACAATGATTACACAGCAGTTGCAAAGACTATTCTTGAGGGCTGCGGTGGCAAAGACAATATTGCAAGCATTGACAACTGTATCACAAGACTCAGACTTGAGGTTAAGGATATCACTCAGGTTGATGACAAGAAGATTAAATCTGCAGGTGTTGCAGGCGTTATGAAGCCTGGCAAGAATTCTGTTCAGGTTATTATCGGAACCAAGGTTCAGTTTGTTGCGGATGAGTTTTCTAAGCTTTGCGAGTAGATTTGTTCTGCAATATAGCAGTGTTGATTCACATTAGGTGATTCACATAATTTCATAATACATGATTAAAAGCCACACCGGGTGTTATGCCTGGGGTGGCTTTTTTAGTTGGTTCGGGCCGTAAGCTCCGCCCGGTCGTGGTGCACACGGACTCTCGTTTTCGCTACGCTGCGCTGTTAAGATACTGTACGGATTATGCTTTTGGGTTTTCAATGCTCGACGAAACCGGCTTTTATGCGCCGTCCGTGGCGCATAACGCCTTCCCCAGCCGTCCATGGCTGTGGATTTCTGTGCTTCATGGGCATAATCCTACAGTATCTAAACAGCTTCGCTATGCGCTCTCACGAGAGTACGTGTGCACCCCGCCGGGCGGGGCTTACGGCCCTTACGCTGTGGTGGTAATCCACCTAGGAGTGCGTCTCTGGTCATACTGTTAGGTGTGAACAGTAACTGTCCAAATAGTGGGAAATATATAGCTTTACAGCAAGGGTTGAAAAACAAACAAACGTTTGCTATAATAAATGAAGCGAGGAAATAAAAGTATATTAGGTTTAGTAATTTAAGTATTCATTTAATTTATTGTGATTAGGGAAAATCCAATATCAATCGATTGATAGAAAGAGTGATTTTATATGAACATATGGCTAAAGTTAAGGAAAACAGCTGCAATTACACTATGTGAATTACTTGCAATTGCTACAATTTTTACAGGCTGTGCCTCCACTGATTTATCAGGCACTGAAGGTGCCGGGCATGTCGCAGGAGCTGTTGTGGCAGGTGAGGATTCGTCTGGGGCTTTAGGTAGCAAGGACAATGCAGATGGTGCACAGAGCGGAAGTGCCACGTCGGAAGCTGATTCAGGTGCTAACGGTACAGGACAGGCTGATGCAGGTGAAGCCGGGCAGTCATCAGGGAAGCCGCAGGATGAGCTTGTAAACAACAATTCCTATGTTTCTCTCGATGCGATTCCGGCATATGATGGCAAGGCATACGTGGCCGTCAACAATAATGAACCTTTTTTTACGGATAGTGATATGACTACCACTGCTTTTGAAAACTACAGCGATTTAGATTCACTTGGCAGATGTGGTGTGGCTTATGCCAATATCTGTAAGGAAATCATGCCGACTGAGAAGCGTGGCAAGATAGGTATGATAAAGCCATCGGGCTGGCATACAGTGAAGTATGATGTGATAAAGGACAGGTATTTATACAATCGCTGTCATCTTATTGGATATCAGCTTGCCGGAGAGAATGCCAACCCAAAGAACCTTATTACCGGTACAAGATACCTGAATGTGGAGGGGATGCTTCCGTTTGAGAATCTGGTAGCGGATTATGTAAACAATACAGGGAATCATGTGCTCTACAGGGTGACTCCGATGTTCTCGGACAGCAATCTTGTTGCAAACGGTGTTCTCATAGAGGCAAAGTCGGTTGAGGATAACGGTGGCGGCATACTTTTTAATGTCTATTGCTATAATGTGCAGCCAGGAGTCGGAATAAACTATGAGAATGGTGACAGCTGGCTGGATGGTACCACCCCACAGCAGCAGAGCGCTCAGACGGATACACCGCAGAATGAAGGCTCGCAGAGCAGCGATGGAAGCATGGCAGGAGCTTTGGCGGGAGAATCCGGCTCTTCAAGCAGTACAACAGGAAGTGCATCATCAGGCTCAGACAGTTCAGCAGCAGAAAATAGCGTTTCGGATTCCTCTAACAGCGAGACGATGGTTCATATCACTGCAACAGGCAAGAAATATCACCGTGCGGGGTGTCGAACCTTAAAAAAGAGTGACACAGAGGTAACGCTTGATGAAGCAAAATCCATGGGCTTGTCACCGTGTGGCATCTGCAATCCGCCGCAGTAGATGTGCATTAGCATTTGCAATTCACCGCAGTAGATGTGCATTAGCATCTGAAATCCACCACAGTAGATGAACATTTGCATTTGTAACCTTTCACGGCAGATGCTCGTTATCTTTGCAGTACAACCAAGTTTATTGAAGAAACTAGGAAGAAACCGTGCAAATGAAAATATTGTCACAGAGTAAGGGCTGCAAGCCACGGCACCGCTAGGGCGCACGCATATGCTTTGATTGAGCGAATAGCGAAGCAGCTTAGATACTGTAGGATTATGCACATGAAGCGCAGAAATGACTTGCCATGGAAGGCAAGTCAAGGAGAATCGCGCCATGGAAGGCGCGTTTCGACGGTTTCGTCAGGCATAGAAGCATAAAAAAGCATAATCCGTACAGAATCTTAGCAGCAAAGCGTAGCGAAAGCACAGCATATGCGTGCGCCCTAGCGGTGCCGTGGCTTGCAACCCGTCCTATAGCACATACAGCAAAATCCCCTGTAACCCTTGACGATTGCAAAACCGAAAAGTATAATAGAATAGCTAATGAATTCAATATTTTAATATAGATGGAGGAAACCAAATGGCACTGAGCAAAAAGCCGGTCAACGGCATGAAGGATATACTACCTGCAGAGATGGAAATCCGTGATTATGTGACAAGCGTGATCAAGGATACATACAGAAGCTTCGGATTTACACCGATAGAGACACCATGCATGGAGAATATAGCAAATCTCACAAGTAAGCAGGGCGGAGAAAATGAAAAGCTGATCTTCAAGGTAATGAAGAGAGGCGAGAAGCTGAATCTGGAGACAGCAAAGGAAGAGTCGGATGTAGTAGACTTTGGAATGCGCTATGACCTTACAGTGCCGCTTTCAAGATATTATTCAAACAATGCCAACAACCTGCCATCGCCGTTTAAGGCACTCCAGATGGGCAGTGTGTGGAGAGCAGACAGACCTCAGAGAGGACGCTACAGACAGTTTACACAGTGTGATATAGATATACTCGGAGAGCCAAGCAATCTGGCAGAGATAGAGCTGATTACAGCAACCACTACCACAATCGGCAGACTCGGCTTTGAGAACTTTGAGATAAGAATCAACGAGAGAAGAATCCTAAAGGCAATGGCAGCCTACAGTGGTTTCGCTGAGGATGACTACGACAGCGTATTTATCACACTCGATAAGATGGACAAGATAGGTGTGGAGGGCGTAGCAAGTGAGCTTGCACAGGACGGCTATCCACAGGAAAATATTGACAAATATCTTGATTTGTTCAAGCTTTTGGAGCAGACAAGGGATGTCACTGAGGGTGTAAAAATACTTTCAGAAAAGCTCGGTGAATATTTAGACGAAGAAGTGGTTACAAATATGACAGAGATAGCTACGGCTGTCAATGCCACAAAGGGAGCAAAGTTTGAGCTCGTATTTGACCCTACACTCGTTCGTGGAATGAGCTACTATACAGGAACTATTTTTGAGATATCAATGCCGGAGCTTGGCGCAGCCTGTGGTGGCGGCGGACGATATGATAAGATGATTGGAAAGTTCACCGGAAATGATGTACCGGCCTGTGGTTTTTCAATCGGTTTTGAGAGAATTATCCTGCTTCTCATGGAGAGCGGTTTCAAGATTCCTGAGAGTCCAAAGAAGGTAGCTTATCTGGTTGAGAAGAAATATCCGGCAGACAAGCTTGTTGATGTCATGAATCAGGCAAAAGATGCAAGAGCAAACGGACAGCAGGTGCTTGTTGTGCGCATGAACAAGAACAAGAAATTCCAGAAGGAGCAGCTCATGAAAGAGGGCTATGAGGAGTTTGTAGAGTTCTTCAACAGGTAGTCTTGTTTTCAAGGTCGTTTGAATTGAGCTTCCCTGCACATGTGAGCAGATTAGCTTTGTTGCGTGGACAGGAACGGAGTGTAGACAAAGCACGGGTATCGTGCGGTTTTGCGAATGTGCATGGGGTAATTTTTAATAGTTACGAATAAATATATAAAAGTAGAAATATAAGGAGCATAAAATGGCAGAATCAATGCAGGGCTTACATAGAAGCCATAGATGTACAGAGGTATCAAATGCCAATATCGGTGAGAAGGTCACCGTGATGGGCTGGGTACAGAAGAGAAGAAATTTAGGAAGTCTCATTTTCGTAGATTTAAGAGACAGAAGCGGAATACTTCAGATAGTGTTCGGTGAGGAGAATGTAGGTGCTGAGGGCTTTGAAAAGGCAGGCACCTTAAGAAGTGAGTTCGTTATCGCAGTTGAGGGAACTGTCCAGAAGAGAACAGCCGCTGTCAATGAGAACTTAAAGACAGGTGATATCGAGGTTATCGCTACATCAATCAGAGTGCTTTCAGAGGCACAGACACCTCCATTCCAGATCGAGGAGAATTCAAAGACAAGCGAGGACATCAGACTTAAATACCGTTATCTGGATCTTCGCCGCCCTGATATCCAGAGAAACCTTATGCTCAGAAGCAATGTGCTTCGCGTGATGCGTGATTTCATGGCAAACGAGGGCTTTTTAGAGATAGAGACACCAATCCTTTGCAAGTCTACACCGGAGGGAGCCAGGGATTACCTCGTGCCAAGCCGTATACACCACGGACATTTTTATGCGCTTCCTCAGTCACCACAGCTCTTTAAGCAGCTTCTGATGGCTTCAGGCTATGACAGATATTTCCAGATTGCACGATGCTTCCGTGATGAGGATCTGCGCGCAGACAGACAGCCTGAGTTTACACAGGCCGATATGGAGCTTTCATTTGTAGATATCGATGATGTAATCGAGGTAAATGAGAGACTGTTAAAGCACCTTTTCAAAGAGGTTATCAATGTGGATGTTGAGATTCCGTTTAAGCGTATGCCTTGGCAGGAGGCTATGGACAGATTTGGTTCTGACAAGCCTGATACACGCTTTGGTATGGAGCTTTGCGACGTTTCGGATGTGGTAAAGGATTGTGGCTTTGGAGTATTCACCGGAGCTCTTGAAAACGGTGGCTCTGTCCGCGGTATCAATGTAGAGGGACAGGCAAAGATGCCTCGTAAGAAGATTGACAAGCTTGTAGAGCATGCAAAGGGCTGTGGAGCAAAGGGACTTGCTTATCTGTGCATCAATGAGGATGGCACATACAAGTCGTCATTTGCCAAGTTTATGACAGAGGCTGAGCTTGATGCACTTGTTGCAAAGATGAACGGAAAGCCGGGAGATTTACTCCTTTTCGCAGCTGACAAGAATAAAATCGTATGGAATGTACTCGGAGCGCTTCGTCTCATGCTCGGAGCTGAGCTTGGCCTGATTGATGAGAACAAGTACAATTTCCTCTGGGTAACAGAGTTCCCACTCCTTGAGTGGTCTGATGAGGAAAACAGATTTATGGCAATGCATCATCCATTCACCATGCCTATGGAGGAGGATTGGGACAAGATAGATTCAGATCCTGGCGCAGTTCGTGCAAAGGCATATGATATCGTACTCAATGGTACAGAGCTCGGTGGAGGCTCAGTGCGTATCCATCAGGATGACATCCAGGAGAAGATGTTTGAGGTGCTTGGCTTCACAAAGGAGCGTGCGCATGAGCAGTTTGGATTCCTGCTTGACGCATTCTCATATGGTGTACCGCCACACGCTGGACTTGCCTTTGGTGTTGACCGTATCTGCATGCATATGTTACATACAGACAATATCAAGGAGGTTATTGCATTCCCTAAGGTAAAGGACGCTTCGGACCTCATGTCAGAGGCACCCGGAACTGTAGATCCAAAGCAGCTTGAGGAGCTTGGAATAGCTATAGCTGCAGAGGAAGATGAGGAATAACATTATAATATGAATTTGAAAAAGAATATTTTCAATGCGATTACCATAATACTGCTCGCCGCACTTATTGCGGGGGCAGTATTGCTTAATAACAGAATAAAAAAGCTCGAGACACAGATGGCATACACATCAGACAACACATCAGTGATACTTTCCGATGTGCAGACCATGCAGGATGATATCAAGTCCACTCTTGAGGAGGAGGCCAGCCTCATAACGGACTGGGACATTTCCTTAAAAAGTGCAGACTTCACCGATATGACCTACACAGTCTCTATCTCGGTAGTGCCAAAGGAGTACACAGAAGATACAAAAACCAGTGTATTTTTCGGTACAAACGAGATACCGCTCGAGCTAAACGGCATAAAGTATACAGGAGAGGCCACACTTCCTCTGTCTGAGGACTATGCGGGCAATGTGACATTTCTGTTTGTTGACGGAAATAAGAGAAGCACAGAGGTGCTCGATGAGTTTGAGGGTGTGACATCAGTGTTCAAAAATGTAGCATCCGGTATACTTGCCGATAAACCAACCTTTGACAATGGCAGCATAAAGCTTGGCACAGATGTAGATGTGGCAGTCATGGGAAATGATTATTTTGACTTTAGCAGTGTGCAGCTCGTGGTCGCAAGCTCAGACACAGAGCTAAAGACCTACGATATCCGACAGCTGTTGGCAGAAAACGGCACAGAAGGTGCAGACACAGACTCTGTCACATCCGCCTTAAGCCGTAAGGATGACACCAAAAAAGATGGCTCAAAGAAGGATACGGAAAATGATACCTCAGATGCCTCAAAAGAGGACGACGGTAAGCTCCACAGTCTCGATGGCACAGTAAAAATCGAAGACTTAATACCGGTAACAGCCGCAAGCAATATCAAAATATATGTCAAAGCGGTATCGGCACAGGGCTACACCTTCACATATGACCTGTTTGAGGGTACTGT
The DNA here is from genome assembly GCA_934365945.1 of uncultured Agathobacter sp. Lineage (GTDB taxonomy): Bacteria > Bacillota > Clostridia > Lachnospirales > Lachnospiraceae > Roseburia. The sequence continues at coordinate 123,455 of CAKRNE010000005.1, forward strand.
AAATCAGGACATCACAGACTTTGAAACCACAGCCGACATATCCGGCGGAGACTACACAGTAACCGACCCAGCCGGCAGTAAATACGAGCCATAAAAATATGATATAAGCGTAATTATTTATAAAAAATATATAGCTATTAAATAAGCTCATTTCGCATCAGTGAAATGAGCTTTAAATTTAAAAAGTAAAAAGTGCCGGACAAAATTTCACGCCAGTGAAATAAGTCCGACACTGCCAGAATGCAAGGTAGCAAAGCGCCTCGCTCGTAAAGCTGAATTAGCCGGAGAGTACACAGTGTGTTCCGAAGAAAAATGTAAACTGCCGCGGAGTTCCATAAAGTAAAGAAGAAAGAAAACGTAAATAAAACCGTAACCTGTCCGGACAAAGAACCGCGGCTGACTTCACATTTTTCTGAGGAATATACTGTGTGCTATGCCGGCAACCTCACAACCTAAAAAGCGAGGCGCCCACCACACCTATCATATGATGAGCTGTGCTCACCCTTCTTTTTTGCTGAGCGGCAGCGTAAATATAAACTCCGTTCCCACACCCTCAGTACTTATCACATTTATATTCTCACCGTGCGCCTGCACGATTTCTTTAACTATGGACAGGCCAAGTCCTGTACCGCGCTTATCCTTTCCACGGGACAAATCACTCTTATAGAAGCGCTCCCAGATCTTTGAAAGGCTGTCCTTCGGTATACCGATGCCGTGGTCCTTTACGGATATAAACACCTTTTCATTTCTGATACTCGTCTCAATCTTGATACTCGAATCATTATTTGAAAACTTCACAGCGTTGTCAATCAGGTTGTAAAGAATCTGCTGGATTTTGACCATATCACCGCGCACGAAAAGCTCTTTTCCGGTGAGCACCAGGTCAAAGCTTAAGCCCTTTTCACTGCATTTGCCCTCGAAGGTGAGGATTGTCGTGCGGATCATTGTATTGATGTCAAAATCTGCAATATCCAGATGGATGCCATGATGACCGAACTGGTTCAAATCGATAAGACTCTTGGTGAGCTTATTAAGTCTCTCGGTCTCAAAAAGTATGATATTTAAATATTTATCCTGCATCTCAACAGGAATGGTCCCGTCCAGCATGGCCTCCACATAGCCCTTTATCGAGGTAAGAGGAGAGCGGAAGTCGTGTGATACGTTGGAAACAAACTTGCGCTGATCCTCCTCAAGAGTATCGAGCTCTGTCGCCATGTAGTTGAGTGTGTTTGCCAGATAGCCGATTTCGTCATTGGAATGTACATCAATCTGGGCAGTGAAATCACCCTTTGCGTATTTCTTTGCGGTCTTTGTGATTTTGGTGATAGGACGGTAAATGGAGCGGCTCAGCATGACAAGCAGAACAAATGCTACCGCAAAAATGAGCGCTACAGTGTAAAAGGAGATATTCATAAATCCGTTTACGCCTTCTGTGATATGGCTCATTCTCTTGTGAATGACTATGTAGCCGATATTCTGGTAGGAGACATTTACAGGGGAGAATACGGACAGCATCTTGTGCTTGAAGGAACCGTAAAAATCGCCAATCATATAATTGCTGCTGCCAAAATCGGTGGCATCAAAGCCATTTATCACGACAGAATCTGAGCTGTCATTTTGGATATCGATGCCTATTGAAGGATCATCTGAATCCATGAGCAGCTCACCGTCAGGGCTGACCACCCAGACCTCGGCATCCATATAGTCGGCTACGATTTTCATGTGATTCTGGAAATCGCTAAGCGACATGGATGAGCCAAAGTATTCGGCGGCGTAATCACCTGCAATGATGGAGGCTTCCCTGTAGAGATTGGAAGCCTCCTGTTTTTCGATATAGTCTGTGGTGAGATGCTGTGTAAAGGTGCATATGATTAAAAAAGCGATGACACCGTAAATCAGATAGCTGATTAACAGCTTAGTGTAGATGGTGTGCTTCATTATTTTACCTCAAACTTGTATCCGATGCCCCAGACAGTTGCTATGCGCCAGGTTGGCTTGTCCTTGATTTTCTCGCGGAGACGCTTCACGTGTACATCGACAGTGCGGGTGTCACCGACATATTCATAGCCCCATATATTGTCCAAAAGCTGCTCCCTTGTAAACACCTGATTTGGAGATGATGCCAGGAAATATAAAAGCTCAAGCTCCTTTGGCGGCATATCGATCTGCTGTCCGTCATAGGTGACAGAGTAGTTGGATAGATTTACAATAAGCCCCGGATACTCCACACACTTGATATCTACGGAAGCATAGGCCTCCGGCTTTGCAGGCTGGAAGCGTCTGAGCACGGCCTTGACTCTTGCCACAAGCTCCTTTGAGTCAAAGGGCTTTAGTATATAGTCGTCGGCGCCAAGCTCAAGACCTAAAACCTTGTCAAATACCTCGCCCTTTGCGGAGAGCATGATAATCGGCACATCGGACTTTGCACGTATCTCACGGCATACCTGATAGCCGTCTATGCCCGGAAGCATGAGGTCCAAAAGAAGCATGTTTGGCTTGTAGTGCTCAAATGCGATAAGCGCCTGCTCACCGTCATTTACGATTTTGGTGTCATAGCATTCCTTTGTCAGATATAGAGATATAAGCTCTGCTATATTGTTGTCGTCGTCTACTATCAGTATTTTCTGTTTAACAGCCATTTCTAATCTCCTTCTTAAAAATTATATATATTCCGTAAAATTACATTGTCGTTATTTAAAGGTTGCGATGGTCACTCCGGCATCGCCCTCACCAAACTCACCGAGATGGTATTCTGCAATAGTTTTTGTCCTTTTCAGAAGTCCGTGCACAGCCTTTCTCAGTGCGCCGGTGCCTTTTCCGTGGACAATGCGCACAGATGAAAGATGGGCGATATATGCATCGTCTAAGTATTTATCCAAGAGAGCAAGTGCCTCGTCCGTAGTCTTTCCAATCAGGTTGATTTCTGATGAAACTGACATTGACTTGCTCATCTTTATCTTGCTTCCGCTGCCACCGTACTTTTTGGCAGGTGAGACATCGTCGTTTAAGAGTACGAGGTCATTAATATTAACGAGCGAGCGCAGTATACCCATCTGCACATACAAATCGCCCTTGGCGTTTGGCAGAGTGTGGACGGTTCCCTTCAGATTGAGGGAGAGCACAAGCACAGAATCACCGATGCGCAGCTTCTTAGGCGCCTTGTGATTTTCCTTGGCAGTATTTTTCTTGATGTCTGACAGCTTCTTTTCCTTGTCATTCATCTTGTCACGAAGGGCAGAGCGTTCCTTTTCCATCTGGCTCATAGGAGCCTGTCCCTGTCCGTATTTGTTGAAATTGCGGATGGTTTTGTCGGCGAGCTCCTTGGCATCCTGCAGTATCTTGTAGGCTTCCTCGTTTGCTTCGCGTAAAATCTTGTCCTTGCTCTTATCTATGCGCTCGTTTTTCTCCTCGAGCTGTCTCTTGAGCTTTTCAATCTCGGCCTTGTAGCTGTTGATTTCAAGCTGTTCCTTTTCGATAGTCTGTCGCTGTGACTCGAGGCTTGCAATCAGATCCTCGAAATCGAGGTCGTTATCATTAATCCTGCTTTTTGCATCCTCGATGATGTTTTCATCCAGACCAAGCTTTGATGAGATTGCAAATGCGTTACTCTTTCCCGGAATACCGATTAACAGGCGGTAGGTAGGGCTTAGGGTCTCCACGTTGAACTCGCAGCAGGCATTTTCCACACCGTCTGTGGAAAGAGCATACACCTTCAGCTCACTGTAGTGTGTGGTGGCCATGGTGATGGCGCCATACTGGTGCAGCCTGTTAAGTATTGAGATGGCAAGCGCCGCACCCTCTGTCGGGTCGGTTCCCGAGCAGAGCTCATCGAACAGGCAGAGGCTTCTGTCGTCGGCTTTTTCAAGAATCCTTACGATATTGGTCATGTGAGACGAGAAGGTACTGAGACTTTGCTCAATACTCTGCTCATCGCCTATATCCGCAAAGACATCCTCAAAGATGGCGAGCTTTGACCTGTCAGCCGCAGGAATGTGAAGACCTGCCTGACCCATGAGAGTCAAAAGTCCGACAGTCTTTAGTGAAACCGTTTTACCGCCTGTGTTTGGACCGGTGATGATGAGCTGCTTATAGTCCTCGCCAAGCCGCACATCTATAGGAACCACCTTTTTAGCATCCAAAAGCGGATGACGACCCTTTCTGATATTGATATGCCCCTCGGTATTGAACTCCGGAGCCACACCATTATATGATTTAGCCAGATTTGCCTTTGCAAAAATGAAGTCAAGCTCTGAAAGAATCTCATAGTCCTGCTCCAAAGCAGCCGCATTCATGGCAACCTTGTCGCTGAGTGCCGCAAGAATTTTCTCAATTTCCTCCTGCTCCTTTATGAAAAGCTCCTTGAGCTCGTTATTCAAATTGACGACAGCCATTGGCTCGATAAAAAGAGTGGAGCCGGTAGAGGACTGGTCGTGCATCATGCCGGGAACATTGCCCTTTGCCTCAGCCTTTACAGGCAGACAATATCTGCCGTCGCGCATGGTCACAACCGCATCCTGCAGATATGTCCTCGTAGTGCTGTTGTTCATGAGCTTGGTGAGCTGCGCATGGATTCTGTCGTTCATGCCACGTATGCCCTTTCTTACCTTAAAAAGCTCAGGACTCGCATCATCGGCAATCTCTTCCTCAGATAAAATGCATCTCTTAATCTCATCGCAGAGCGCAGAAACCGGTTCAATTCCTGCAAACAGACCAGAGAGTGAATCCTGCTTCTCATTGTCCATGCCGCCTCTGCCATAAGCCTTCACGCGCTTAGCAACCTCCAACAGACTGCAGATGCGAAGAAGCTCAGTCGTATTCAGCGCACCACCGATATCGAGTCTCTTTAGAGAAGCGTGCACATTGTGTATGCCCACGAAGGACACTCCGCTGTCCTTGTACAGGCGGCTTAGTGCATCGGCAGTGGTGGTCTGCAGATGTCTGATTTCGTATAAATCGGTTATCGGCTCGAGCGAAAGACACCGCTTTTTCGTCTCATCACATGCTGCGTAGCTGCTTAGCATGGTGAGGATTTTGTTATATTCCAATGTTTTGTAGACTTTTTTATTCATTTCTATATCCTTATATTTCTGTATCAGATATTCATTGAAAATATCTTTAATAGGTAGTTGAAGCTTAAACTCATATTAACATATTATAGCTGAAAATTGTTTAAAAAACCACATTAAATTATATCTAAATGTAATGTAAATGTAATGGGATATTATTGGTTGTGCTACAATGTAATCATTAAAAATTACTGCCTTATAAAAGTGTCATTAAAGGACACTTTTTGTATGAAAAGAAATTTATGATATATTGGAGCATATTCAGTTAAACGAGCCTAAAAGTAAGGGCTTGCGGCATGTACCCGCCGGACTACTGCACTACTACCAACGGCGCGAATAGCGCAGTGGTTTAGATACTGTAGGATTATGCTCACAACACAGAAATGCCACGGCACGGATGCCGGGGCAAGGAGCTATCGAGCCAGGGAAGGCGAGTAGCGACGGTTTCGTCATGTATAGAAAAAGTAAATGCATAATCCATACAGAATCTTAGTCACGCAGCGTAGCACCGGTGCTAGCAGTACAGTAGTCCGGCGGATACATGCCACAAGCCCGTACTCGAAAAAATATGGTTGCAACGCAATATAATTCAGAATATAATGTAAGATAGTAACTAAAGACATCTAATCAGGGTGACAATATGGAGCAATTTATCAGGGAAAAGATAAAGGATAAACCGCTGAATAAAAAAAGACTTGCAAAAAAAGCAGGCACAGCAGCACTCTGCGGAGTAGCATTTGCAGTGGCTGCAAGCATTGTTTTCGCTATATTTCTGCCGGTTATCAACAGACAATCAAAAAAAGCTTCAGATGGGAAAAATAATAATGATGTGCAGACAGCCACGCAGCAGTCAGGCATAGATGACAGCAGTGATGCATATAGTGAAAATGGTACACAAGGCACGCAGTCCGGCACTTCTTCGGAGCCGTCTTCGCAGACCTATCAGCCTACACTTGCGGATTATCAGGCAGTGCAGAACCAGCTCTACAGAGTGGGCGCCACAGCTACGAAATTTGTAGTAGGAGTCACGGGTGTGACAGATGCCACTGACATTTTCAACAATTCCTATGAGACCGAGGGTCAGGGAGTGGGAGTGATACTGAAGGACAATGGAAAGCAGCTAATCATTCTGACAGAGAAAAAGGTGGTGGATAAGGCCGATAAGCTTAGTGTGACCTTTGTAAATGACACGGTAGCTGATGCTGCGCTGGTCAAGTACGACAGCAATACAGGCATAGCGATTATTTCCGTGGATAAATCACTTCTGGATGATGCCACAACAGCGGCTATAGCGGTTGCGGAGCTTGGCAATTCAAATATTGTTTCAAGAGGAGCATCTGTCATTGCACTTGAAGCAAACTATGCCATTCTCACAGGTCTTGTAACATCAACAACCAACGAGCTGTCAGCGCAAGACAACAACTACTCGGTGCTCACCACAGATATCGCAAGCAACAGGTCACAGAGTGGTATACTCATCAATACGGATGGTCAGGTCATAGGGCTTTCACTGCAGGATTTCAATCCGGCGGAGGAAAACAATACGCTCACGGCCGTCAGCATAAGCGACCTGTCACCGGTCATTGAAAAGCTCGAGGGCGGCGCAGATGTGCCATACATAGGTATCACATGTACTACAGTTACGGAAAAAATAGCAAACAGATATAACATCCCAAAGGGTGTTTATATAAAGCAGGTTACCATGGATTCACCGGCATTTGTCTCAGGACTTCAAAGCGGTGATGTGATAGTGGCGGTAAACAATACAGATGTGTCGAATGTGTCCGCGTACAACACACAGCTTATGCTGCAAAAACCGGAGGACACCTGCAATCTGAAAGTAAAGAGAAAAGGAAGCAACGGCTACACGGAGATTACCTGTCAGGTGAAAATCGGAGTGATGAATTAGCCGAAATTAGGAGGATATATGAAGTATATTTCAACTCTCCGCGAGGGAGAGAGAATCAATGAGATTTTTTTATGCAAGAGCAAACAGACAGCCATGACAAAAAGTGGAAAGCCTTATGACAATGTCATCCTGCAGGACAAGACAGGCACGCTGGATGCCAAGATATGGGATGTCGGCTCAGTAGGCATTGAGGAATTTGACGCAATGGATTACATAGCCATAACCGGTGATATCACAAGCTTTCAGGGCAATTTGCAGTGCTCCATAAAGCGTGCGAGAAAGGTAAACGAGGGAGAATATGACCCTGCCGATTATCTGCCGGTCAGCGATAAGGATGTCGAGGTCATGTATAAGGAGCTCATGGGCTTTATCGGTTCTGTAAAGAATCAGTATCTGTCACAGCTTTTACACAGCTTTTTTGACAATAAGGAGTTTGAGCGCCGTTTCAAGTTCCATTCAGCCGCAAAGAGCGTGCATCACGGCTTTGTAGGAGGTCTTTTGGAGCATACACTCGGTGTGACGAAGAACTGTGATTATTTTGCAAAAATGTATCCGGTTTTAAACCGTGACCTGCTTCTTACAGCAGCTATTTTCCATGATATCGGAAAATTAAAGGAGCTCTCTACCTTCCCGGAGAATGACTATACAGACGCAGGCCAGCTCCTCGGACATATCATGATTGGTGCAGAGTGGGTAGGCGATGCGATTAAGAGCATCGACGGCTTCCCGGTAGTGCTTGCAAACGAGCTGAAGCACTGTATACTCGCCCACCACGGCGAGCTTGAGTTTGGCTCTCCTAAAAAGCCTGCACTTGTAGAGGCACTTGCACTTAGCTTTGCAGACAACATAGATGCCAAGATGGAGACATTCAGGGAGCTGCTTGTAAATGTGCCTGAAAATGATACAAAGTGGCAGGGCTACAACAGATTTATGGAAACAAATTTCCGCAGAACAAGCGTGTAAATGAGGGGCAAAATACCTTTTGACCCTCATATCATTATACATAAAATAAAGAAGAGAAAAGCATGAAAAAAAATGACATATTTGAACTTGAAATAACAGATATGGGAACAGACGGCGAGGGCATAGGACACTACGATGGCATGACCTTTTTCGTAAAGGATGCACTGATTGGTGACGTCATAACAGCCCGCGCAACAAAATTAAAGAAGAACTATGGCTACGCAAGAGTGGAAGAGATTAAGACCCCTTCCACTTTTCGCGTTGAGCCGGAATGCGAGCTGCACAAGAGGTGTGGAGGCTGCCAGATACAGGCGCTCTCCTATGAAAAGCAGCTTGAATTTAAAAATAATAAGGTGCGCAACAATCTCATGCGTATAGGTGGATTTTCCAAGGAGGAGCTGGACAGTAAGATGCAGTCGCCTGTTGGCGCAGACAATCCGTACCGCTACCGCAACAAAGCACAGTTCCCTGTGGGATATGACAGGGATGGCAATATAGTGACGGGCTTTTATGCATCGCGCAGCCACAATATCATCCCGGTTGAGGACTGCAGGCTTGGGGTGCCGCAAAACAAAGAGATACTCGACATCATAAAGGAATGGATGAATGAGTGCGGCATTACGCCGTATGACGAGAACACCCACAAGGGGCTCGTGCGCCATGTGCTTATCCGTTATGGATTTACATCTAAGCAGATTATGGTGTGTCTTGTGATAAATGCAGATGAGCTGGATCCTGAACGTAGAGCAGCGGATATTACAGGTGCAGAATATAGAAAATTTGCTGACAAGCGTAATCGTGATAAAACAAGTGATAACAAGGAATGTGGCAGCAAGGAATATGGAAGCAAGGTAAGTGATAGCAAGCGTAATATAGCAGATTCATTGTGTGAAAAACTCTCTGGAATTGATGGAATGACATCCATTTCCTACAATATCAACAAGGAAAACACAAATGTCATCCTCGGCAAAAAGACGGTCTGCATATGGGGCAGACCATATATTGAGGACACCATACATCTGCTTTCTTACCCAGATTTCACACCACAGGGGACTGGCATCACATATCAGATTTCGCCCCAGTCGTTCTATCAGGTAAACCCGAAGCAGACAGAAAAGCTCTACAGCACGGCACTTGCATTTGCAGGGCTCACAGGAAATGAAAATGTCTGGGATCTCTACTGCGGTATCGGTACCATATCGCTCTTTTTATCACAGAAGGCAAAGCAGGTGTACGGAGTGGAAATAGTGCCTCAGGCAATCGAGGATGCCAAAAACAATGCAAAGCTCAATGGCATCACAAATGCACAGTTTTTCGTAGGAAAGGCTGAGGAGGTGCTGCCACAATTTTATGAGAATGCAAAGAAAACTGAGAAAATCACTGATGATACAAAAACCGCCGAACGTACAGATATGCTTCGCCCGGATGTGATAGTCGTTGACCCGCCAAGAAAGGGTTGCGATGAGAAGTGCCTTGACACAATGCTTGCGATGTCACCGGAGAGGATTGTATATGTGAGCTGCGATTCGGCAACATTGGCAAGGGATTTGAAGATACTCTGTGAGGAGAAGTATGAGCTCATGAAGTGGCAGGCATTTGATCAGTTTTCTCATACGACGCATGTAGAAAGTATTTGCCTCCTCGAGCGGGTGAGCAACTGAACTGGTTTAAAAGAAACAGCCCAATTTCGTTTTTAGGATATGTTCCCAAGGACGAAAAATGGGCTTTTTTTAGTTTTGATAAAAACTTGATAAAGGCAGCCTGCTTTGGGAGAAGTATAGCCTGTAAACGGTATAAGCGGTATTTCAATTGTATGATAGCTATTGTAAAAATAGAATATGACATAATCGAATTGACAAAAGAGATACCTATGTTTATAATATAGACAAAGCGAGAATGACATGAATGGAGGAGTTCTATGGCAGAAGATAAAAAGAAAGATGAAATTGCAGTAATTGAGATCAATGAAGAATTTATGAAACAAAAATTATATGAATTTCGGGGGATGTAAAGTATTATTAGATGCAGATCTAGCTGAAGTATATGGATATGAACTTAAGGCTTTTAATCAGCAGGTAAAAAGAAATATAGAAAGATTTCAGAATGATATGATGTTTCAATTATCTGATAATGAAGTTGAATATTTGCGGTCACAATTTGTGACCGCAAATATAAGTAGCAAATCCCGCAGCAATCCTTACGTTTTTACGGAACAAGGTGTATACATGTTAATGACTGTACTAAAAGGGGAACTTGCGGTAAGACAAAGCATTGCATTGGTGAGAACCTTCAAAAGAATGAAAGATTACATATTAGAAAATCGTGATTTAATAGGTCAGCGGGAAATACTTCAGTTAAGCATGGAAACTGCTAACAACAAAATAGAAATTAACAAAATCAACTCAGATATGATTTCTCTTGAAAAACAGATTTCAGATGTTGCAGAAGGATTGAAGGATGTTGTGACAAAATCTGAGCTGGCTGATATGATGAACAGCTTTGTTTCAGATGATGATGAAAAATGGCTCATGTTTAATGCAAAATTCAGTAGTGCAGATGAGGTATATGAGTCCATTTATAAACAGGCAAAGTCGTCAATATATGTTGTTGACAATTATATTGGATTAAGAACGCTGGTACACCTTAAGAATTCTCCGACCGGAGTGGATATTATTTTATTCAGTGATAATGTTGGAAATAATAAACTTCACAACATAGAATTTACAGATTTTTGCAAAGAATATCCATCCGTAAAAATATCAATGAAAAAGACCGGAGGTATATTTCATGATCGATTTATAGTGTTGGATTATGGAACTGCTGATGAAAGGGTTTTCTTATGTGGGGCTTCATCAAAGGATGCAGGAGCTAGAATAACCAGTATTGTTGAAGACTATGGAGTATCTAAATATACTCCGGTGATTGCAACGCTGTTGAAAAATTCAACTTTGATTTTACCACACTAGACGGAAGTGAACGCAATGAAACTCATGTAGTGGAACCAGACTTTTGCTGCGGAAAAAATATTAAATGAAATATGACATAATCGAATTGATAAAAGAGATACATATGTTTATAATATAGACAAAACGAGAATGGCATGAATGGAGAACAAGGTAATGGAGAAATCTATAACATTTGAAGATGCACTAAAAAGAATTGAGGAGTTGGAAAAAGAGAATGCAGCCCTTCGGGAGGAATTGGAATATTACAGAAATCGTAAATTAAGCGGTCGTCAGAAACATAACGCCAAGTGGATGGCAATTTATAATGATTTTGTCATTGGATATGAGAGTGGTATGACGATGGTAGAAATTGCGAAGCGAAACAATGTCAGTGAGCGGACGATTTATAGATATAAAGCATATTATGACAAAATGAAGAAAAAAGAGGAATAAACCATTTTACTGACGTTGATAAAATTGTTCAATGCGGGAATTGACAAATGAATAAATTTAGAAGCTAATGTTATTAAGCCTTCGGACATTGGGAATAAAACCTGATGTTTGTAGGCTTTTTGTTTACAGAAAAAATTATCGCGTATATAATAAACATGACATATAGCTGTCATGTTGAATTAGGTATGATATGTATGGAGTGTAAGAAACTATGAAAATAGATAGACTTATCGGAATATTATCAATTTTACTGCAGGAAGAAAAGACAACGGCTCCTGAACTGGCAGAAAGATTTGAGGTATCTCGAAGGACAATAAATCGGGATATTGAAGACCTTTGCAAAGCAGGGATTCCCATAAGGACTTCACAGGGGACCGGCGGTGGTATTAGTATTATGGATGGATATCGTATGGACAGGACTATTTTGAGTTCCAAAGATATGCAGATGATTCTTGCGGGTTTGCGTAGTCTTGACAGTGTGAGTGGGAGCAGGTACTATAGTCAGCTAATGGAGAAAATCCAGACCGGATCATCAGAGTTCATCAGTGGAAGAGATTCTATGCTGATTGACTTATCTTCATGGTATAAGGATTCTCTGGCTCCAAAGATTGAGGTAATCCAGAGCGCAATAGAAAATAGGCGCATCATACAATTTAAGTATTTCGCTCCGTCAGGAGAGAGCAACCGAAGGGTAGAACCATATTATCTGGTTTTTAAATGGTCGAGCTGGTATGTATGGGGGTGGTGTTTAGAACGTGAAGATTACAGACTTTTCAAATTGAACCGCATGGATTGTGTTGTTGAAGCAGACCGAGGATTTCTGCGCAGAGATGTACCAATACCGGATTTATCAAAGGGGAAGATATTTACGGATGGGATAAAGGTTAAAGCTCTTTTTACACCGAATATGAAGTGGCGGCTGGTTGAAGAATTTGGACCGAACTGCTTTACAGAAACGGATGATGAAAGGCTGCTCTTTTCAGCAGACTATACGGATATGGAAAACCTTGTGACATGGCTTATGACATTTGGAGCAAAAGTAGAGGTGCTTGAGCCGGAAGAAGTGCGGGACATTATTCGCAGGAATGCAGAGAAAATATTAAAAATTTATGAAGAGAAGGACTTAGAGGGGGTGTAAAGGATATGGCTTTTGACTACAAGAAGGAATATAAAGAATTTTATATG